>NZ_JBICSZ010000006.1:0-505788 GCF_043197365.1 Kribbella sp. NPDC049174
CAACGGTCGACAGATCCAAGCCAGGACACGCCGGTCTGCTCTCACGCGAGTCAAACCGCGGTTCGGGACAGCACGCCATCATCCTCACAACTCTCGCGGTTGTCCGATGCGCGGTGCCCGCAGATGCTGCAGGTTTGCGACGTGTAGGCAGGATTCACTCTCTCGATCCGTCCCGGCGCCTTGTCCTCCAGACGCTGGACAAGCAGCCCCCACCCGTTGGCCAGAATGCCCCGGTTCAGTCCGGCCTTGGCACGGCGACGGTTCGGCAGGTACACCGCCTGTCGTTCCGGATCGGGCTTGGCCTTCGGCCGCCTGGTCATCTGTGCTACCTGCAGATCCTCCACGCGGATGACATCGAACCGCCGGGCGAGGTCGGTACTGGTTTTCTCGATCCAGTCCTTGCGCCGGTCGCCGGCACGCGCGTGCAGCTTGGCGATCGCGGCCTTCATCCGGTGGCGCCGGTTGGAGCCGCGACGGCACCGGGCCAGGCGACGCTGAAGGTGCTTGAGCCGTTCCTGTTCACGTTCCGACAATCCGGGACACGACAGGAGTTCGCCGGTGGACAAGGCGGCCGAGACGGTGACGCCGCGGTCGACGCCGACGACCTCCCCCGTACCCGGTGCGGGGATCGGCTCCGGGATCGCTGCGAAGGCGAGGTGCCAGCGGCCCGCGCGGTCTCGGGTTACCCGGTACGACTTCGCCTCGGGTATCGCACGGGAGAGCCGGAACCGGACCCAGCCGATCTTGGGCACCAGCACCCGCGCCCACTTGCGGTTCACCCTAATGATCCGGGATGCCTGGGGTCCGACGATACGGAACCCCTCGTGCAACCCGGCTTTGCGCCACGTTGGCCGCCGGTGGGAGCCTGCGTAGAAGTTCTTGACGGCTTGGTCGAAGTCCCGCAAGGCCTGCTGTTGCACGGTCTGCGACGCGGCCCGCAGCCAGTCGAACGCGATGCGTGCTTCGGTGAGTTGCCGTGCCTGCTCGACGTACCCGGGCGTCGCGGCTTTGTCGGGGGTCCACATCGACCACTGCTCGAGCGCCAGGTTCCACACGTACCGGGCATGGCTGCACTGCTGCAGCAATGCTGCTTGCTGCGCGGGCGTCGGGTACAGCCGGAACCGGGACACGCTACCTACCCAATCAGCCGGCACCGACAGTCGCCGACCCCCGAAGGGAGGCAGTCGCGGTTCATCCCCGGCCTGAAGGACAGGCTTTCCCCGCGACCTAACAAATGAGTGGGATCATCGACGCGCACGGGCATCTCGGCGCGTGGTTCGCGTTCGCGATCGCGGACAGTTCGACCGAGAGCCTGGTCCGGGTGATGGACAGCTGCGGCGTCGCGACCATGTGCGTCTCCCACCTGCTCGCGATCGGACCCGACTCCCGGGCCGGCAACGCGTTGCTGCTGGACGAGATCCAGAAGCATCCGGGCCGCTTCCTCGGGTACGCCGTCTACGACCCACACGACCCGGAGGCGCCACAGCGAACGGCCGACCTGCTCGCGACGCCTGGCGTGATCGGGCTGAAGCTGCACCCCGACACACATCAGCACCCGCTGGACGGACCTGGGTACGCACCGGCGTTCGAGCTTGTCACCGAGCACGGTGGAATCGTCCTGTCGCACGGGATGTACGGCTCGCCCTGGTGCGATCCGGCGCGGTTCGCTGAAGTCGCCCCGCGCTACCCGTCGGTCGAGTTGCTGATGGGCCACGCCGGGCTGTTCCCGGCCGGACTGCCCGCGGCCGCTGAGGTCGCCACGCGGTACCCGAATGTCACGCTCGAGATCTGCAGTTCCCGGCTGACCGCGCGGCACGTGGCCTGGCTCGTGGCGACTGTCGGCGCGGATCGGATGGTGTTCGGATCCGACGCGCTGTTCCTCGACCTGCGCGTCGGGTTGGGGCGGGTGATGCTCGCGCCGATCGAGCCGGCCGACCGCGACCAACTGCTGTTCGGCACCATGACGAGGCTCCTGGAGGCATCGCGATGACGCTCGCAGTAGACGGCGGTACGCCGGTACGACGTGCCGCCTGGCCGAGCTGGCCACCACCGGCGACGCAGG
This sequence comes from Kribbella sp. NPDC049174, assembly GCF_043197365.1. Taxonomy (NCBI): domain Bacteria; kingdom Bacillati; phylum Actinomycetota; class Actinomycetes; order Propionibacteriales; family Kribbellaceae; genus Kribbella; species Kribbella sp. NPDC049174. The sequence continues at coordinate 2,063 of NZ_JBICSZ010000006.1, forward strand.
AACAGCGCGAACTGCTCCTGGAGGTGCTCGACAGCGGCGCGTGGGGCGCCACGTCGGGGACGAAGGTCAACGAGTTCACCGAGGCGTTCACGCGTTCGGTCGGGGCGTCGTACGGCGTGAGTGTCGTCAACGGCACCGTCGCACTCTTCCTCGCTCTGCGAGCACTGGGCGTCGGCCGGGACGACGAGGTGATCGTGCCCGCGTACACGTTCGTGGCCAGTGCGACCTCGGTCGTTCTCGCGGGCGCGCGTCCGGTGATCGCAGACGTCACGCCTGACACGCTGCACCTCGACCCGGCCGCGGTCGAACGGCTGATCGGTCCGCGGACGAAGGCGATCATGCCCGTTCACCTCGCCGGTGCACCGGCGGATATCGAGGCGCTCAGGCAGTACGGCGTACCGATCGTCGAGGACGCGGCGCAGGCGCACGGTGCGACGTGGCACGGCCGGCCGGTGGGCACGTTGGGCGATGCCGCGTGCTTCAGCTTCCAGTCCAGCAAGGCGATGACGGCCGGCGAGGGTGGGCTGATCGTCACGGACGACGAGGACGTGTACCGGCGGCTGTGGGCGTTCCACAACGTCGGACGCAATATCGAGGGCGGCTGGTACGAGCACCCCGATGTCGGCTGGAACCTGCGGATGACGGAGTTCCAGGCCGCCGTTCTGATCCCGCAGCTCGGCACCCTCGACGAGCAGGTCGCGACCAGGGAACGCTCGGTCGGATTCCTCCGCAAACAAGGTCTGGACATCCTGCCCGAGCCGGCCGGTACGACCAGGAGCAGCCATCACCTCGCGCTGTTGCGCTACGACCCGCATCAGTACGGCGGACGCAGCAAGGCGGACTTCATCGCGGCGATGACGGCCGAGGGGATCCCGCTGGATTCCGGCTATCGCTCGCTGTCGCGCGAGGACGCACTCCGCCCGTACACAGACCTGAAGCCTTGCCCGGTGGGGGAGGCGGCCGAGGATTCCGTCGTGTGGATCCGGCAGAGTCTGTTGATGGCCGCCGAGGAGGATCTCGCCGACATCGTCACCGCGATGGTCAAAGTTCAGCAGGCATTCTCCCGGCGCTGAGGGTACGCCGGACAGCCTCGCGAACCGACTGTGGTGACAGGTCGGTCAGCACGGCGGAGACATGACCGTCCGGACGGATCAGCCACGCCTCGCCGGGGCGAGCGCCAAGCACGGTGTGGTCAACGCCGAGGTCGGCGAGGCTGAGGACGCGATGTGGTGCCGTGGTGAACGCTGCGAGCCGAACCGGCTCAGTTGTCAGGAGCAACAATCCGTCGCGGACCAGCTCGCGGAGCCGGCCACCTCCGGTCACGGGTGCATCCGGAATCAGGATGCCGGGACCGGCCGATGGCAGTTGGCCGCGTGGTGGCCGGCCCGCGAACGGGCGGGTCGGATCAACGGTGGTCAGCGGCGAGTCGACGTACCAGAAGGGCTCGGCGAAGCGGCCCGAGTCCACGTTCGCCACCTCGGCCGGGTCGGCCGCGGCAGCTTCGAGCAATGCACGTCGTCGTGACCAACCAGCCTCGTCCGGCGGGACCAGGAAGCGCATGGTGGCGCTGGTGATGGCGAGATTCTCGAGTGCGGCCGCGTGCCGTTCGAGGTGGTAGGTCTCGAGGAGTTCCTCCGGCGCCCAGCCGTGCAGGACGAAGGCGAGCTTCCAGGCCGCGTTCTCGGCGTCCGGGACCCCGGAGTTCAGGCCGCGGGCACCGAACGGGGCGTACAGATGCGCACAGTCCCCGGCGAGCAGCACCCGGCCGACCCGCATCCGGTTCGCACACCGGGACTGGAACCGGTACACCGACTGCCACACGAGCTCGTACGGTCGTTCACCCACGATCTGCCGGATCCGCGCGTCCAGCCGACCGTCGGCAAGCTCGGCCTCCGCGTCGAAGTCCTCCGGCACCTGCCAGTCGATCCGGTAGGTCGAATCCGGGCACGGATGGATGAGGACCTGGCGGTCCGGGTTCCAGACCGGGTCGAAGTAGAACCGCCGCTCGTTCTCCCACCCCGCCAGGTCCGCGCGGATGTCGCAGATCAGGAACCGATCGTCGAAGCTCTCGCCCTCGAACGTGATCCCGAGTCGCTGCCGCAGCGTCTCGGCCCGCGCACCGGCGCACAGGACGGCGTACGAAACCCGCAGGATGCCGGAGTCAAAGGTCAGCGTGACACCGGTGTTGTCCTGTGAGATGCCGGTGACCTCCAAGCCCCAGCGGACCTCGATCAGCGGTTGAGCGGCGATGCAGTCGTCGAGGATCGCCTCGGTGCGGCTCTGGGAGATGTTCACGCACGGCGGCAAGGCCGAGCGGCCGGGGTCCGCGAACGACCAGGAGAACAGCTCGCGGTCGCGGTAGAACGTGCGCGCCGTCGTCCACGCCAGACCTTCGCGGGCGATCCGGTCCGCGCCGACCGAGGCCCAGATGTCGAGTACGTCCCGCTGCTGGCAGATCGACTTCGAACCGACGACATCCCGGGCCGGTCGCTGGTCGAGCAGGATCACCGGTAGGCCCCAGCGGGCCAGCAGTAACGCGGTCGTCTGCCCGACCGGTCCGTTGCCGATCACCGCGACCGGCGTGCCGTCATACAAGGCTGTCCCAGACCTCGCGGTCACGTTCGGCGGTCCAGATCCGCGGCCAGTCGATGCCGTCCAGTTCGTCCCACAGACGCTGGACGTCGAACGGCAGGCAGTGCTCGAAGATCGGCCAGCGACCGTACTGCGGAGCCAGCGCCTCATGCGCAGCCCGGAACGCTTGGGCCACCGTCCCACCGCGCGAGTGCACCGCCCCGACCTGCTCCCGCAGTACGAGCAGGAAGTGCCGGGTCTGCTCGATCGCGGCGTCGACCGCGTCCCGCCCACGCGGTACGGCGCCACGGCCGCCGACGAGCACCTCGGCCTCGAACGCCTTCACCCGATCCAGCGTTCCGGTCGACCAATCGGTGTGGAAGGCGTCTCCGGTGTAAAGCGCGGCCTGCGCCTCGACCAGATCACCGGCGAACAGGACACGCTGGCGGGGGAGCCACGCGACGATGTCCCCGGCGGTGTGGCCGCGGCCGCAGTACTGAAGGACCAGCTCACCGCGTTGCCCGCCGAGGTCGATGGTGAGCCGATCGGAGAAGATCAAGGTAGGCCAGGTGAGCCCGGGGATCGAGTCTGGCTCCTTGAACAGCCGCGGCATCCGGCCGAACTCACTGTCCCAGTCCTGCCGGCCGCGTTCCTCGATCAGTGTGCGGGTGTTGTCGTGCGTGATGATCACATCGGCGCCGAACGCGGACGCGCCCAGCACCCGCACCGCGTGGTAATGGCTGAGCACCAGATAACGCACCGGTTTCGTGGTGTGCTCCCGGAGCTTGTCCAGCCACTCCTGGGCCGCGACGGGCGTGGCCCTGGCCTCGAAGGCGACCAGGAAGTCCTCGGCCTCGATCGCCCCGACGTTCGGGTCGCCCTCCGCAGTCAGCGCGTACACCCCGTCGGCAAGGACCTCGAGCGTCTCGGTCTTCGCGGCCAGATCACCCGAAGAAGCGAACGGTTTCACGCGACCTCCCATGTCCGTTTCCTGCCACTCACCGTGACATCCGACGGTCCATCGGTAAAGGATCGAAGCCATGAGTCCCAACGTTGTTGTCGTTCTCACCGACCAGCAGCGGTGGGACACCACCGGGCTGCATGGGAATCCGGTGGGGCTGACGCCGAACTTGGATCGGGTCGGCCGGGCGGGGACGCATTTCGCCAACTCGTTCACCTGTCAGCCGCTCTGTACGCCGGCCCGGGCGACCCTGCAGACGGGGCTCTACCCGACGACCGCGGGCCCGTTCCGCAACGGCGTTCCGCTGCCCGAGGACGCCCGGACCCTCGCGCACCATTTCGGTGCCGCGGGCTACGAAACGGCGTACGTCGGGAAATGGCATCTCGGCGACTCCGCCTCCCGCGGCCCGGTCGCACCGGAGCAGCGCGGTGGCTACGAGTACTGGCTGGCCGCGAACGCGCTCGAACACACCTCGGACTCCTACAACACGATCGTGTACGACGACAGCGGCGCGCAGGTGAAGCTGCCCGGCTACCGCGTGGACGCGCTGACCGACGCCGCCATCCGGTACGTCGCCCAACCGAAAGAGCGGCCGTTCTTCCTGTTCCTGTCGCTGCTCGAACCACATCACCAGAACCGACGCGACGACTACCCGGCTCCCGAGGGCTACGAAGAGGCCTATCGCGGTGCGTGGACGCCGCCGGACCTGGCGACGCTCGGCGGCACGTCGTACCGGCAACTGCCCGGGTACTACGGGATGGTCAAGCGGATCGACGAGGCGTACGGGCGACTGCTCGACGCGCTGACGAGCCTCCGGCTGCGGGACGACACGATCGTCTTGTTCACCTCCGACCACGGGAACCACTTCAAGACGCGCAACTCCGAGTACAAGCGCTCCGTTCACGACGCCTCGATCCGGGTCCCGACCGTGGCCACCGGCGGCGTCTTCACCGGAGGCGGTCAGGTCAACCAACTGCTCAGCCATGTCGACCTCGCACCGACCCTGCTCGACGCCGCCGGACTCCCGGTGCCGAAGGAGATGCAGGGCAGGTCGGCCGTGCCGCTGCTGCACGATCGCAAGGCCGAGTGGGGTGACGACGTCTTCGTCCAGGTCAGCGAGTCCGAGACGGCCCGCGCGGTGCGGACGCAGCGATGGAAGTACGGCGTCGTCGCACCGGACTGCGATCCGAGCGCAGCCGGCTCGGACCACTACGTCGAGACCTATCTGTACGACCTGATGGCCGACCCGTACGAGCTGGACAACCTCGTCGGCTACCGCTCACACACCCACGTCGCCGCGCGGTTGCGGGAGCGACTGATCAACCGGATGACCGACGCCGGTGAAGCACCGCCGACGATTGCCGTCAGCCCTGAGCGCGACTCAGCTCAACTGCACATCGAGCCTGCCGAGGCCGACCTCTAGGACGTGAGGTCCTTGAAGGCAGCCAGTGCGCGCTGGATGTTCTCGACCGAGTTCGCGTACGAGAAGCGCAGGTGACCCTCGCCGTACGCACCGAACGACGTGCCCGGCAGGCAGGCGACACCGGCTTCCTCGAGCAGGCGGTCGGCCAGGGTCGCGGCGGACATGCCGAGCTCGGTGATGTTCGGGAACGCGTAGAACGCGCCACCCGGCTCGACACACGACACACCTGGTACGGCGTTCAGGCCCGAGACGATCACCTCGCGCCGTTCCCGGAACGCGTCGAGCATGGTGTCGACGTCGTCCCAGGGACCTTCGAGCGCGGCGATCGCGGCGTGCTGGCTGAAGGCCGACGTACAGGAGACCGAGTTGATCACCAGGCGGGTGATCGGCTCGACCAGCGCCGACGGGAACACGCCGAAGCCCAGTCGCCAGCCGGTCATCGCGAACGTCTTGGACCAGCCGTCGAGCAGGATCGTCCGCTCGGCCATCCCGTCGATGTCGAGCACGCTGTGGTGGTCGCCGTCGTACCGCAGCGCCCAGTAGACCTCGTCGCTGAGAACGACCAGGTCGTGCCGGATGGCGATCTCGGCGATCGCCTCGAGCTGCTCGGGGGTCGAGGCGCTGCCGCACGGGTTGTGCGGAGAGTTGAGGATCAGCAGCTTGGTCCGCGGGGTGACCAGCGACGCCAGCTCCTCGGGGTCGATGACGAAGCCGTTCTCCTCGCGCAGCGGCACCGGGACCGGCGTCGCGCCGGCGAAGGCGGCGATCGAGGCGTACATCGGGAAGCCCGGGTCCGGGTAGAGGACCTCGTCGCCCTCCTCGCACAGCGCCATGATCGTGAAGAACATGATCGGCTTGGCGCCCGGTGTGATCAGCACCCGGTCCGGTGAGGTGTGGAGCCGGCCGGTGCGCTCGAGGAAGTCCGTCACCGCCGTCCGCAACTCGGGGATGCCGGGAGCCGGCACGTAGTGCGTGTGACCCTTGTCCAGCGCCTGCTGCGCGGCGGCCGCGACATGGGCCGGGGTGTCGAAGTCCGGCTCGCCGATCTCGAGGTGCACGATCTCCCGGCCGCTCGCTTCCAAGGCCTTGGCCTTGGCCAGCACCTCGAACGCCGACTCGGTCCCGAGACGTTCCATCCGCCCAGCTAGTTTCACAACGCCGAGCCTAGTCCACTGGTTGGTTACCCGCTGAGAGCGCTTGCCGTGCGTGAAATCATCGGCGATGACAGCTGGAGAAGGAGTGAGGATGGCACGGGTTGCGGTCACCGGGAGCAGCGGCAAGCTCGGCCGGGCGGTAGTCGATCACCTGCTGGACAACGGGTGGGACGTGGTCGCCCTCGACCAGGCGCCGCCGGCCCGGACCGGCGTCACCTCGTCGCGGGTCGATCTGACCGATTTCGGCCAGACCTATGAGGCACTGGCCGGTATCGACGACCGGCACGACGGTGTGGACGCGGTCGTCCACCTGGCCGCGATCCCGGCGCCGGGGCTGCGGCCGAACGCGGCGACGTTCGAGAACAACATGGTCGCGACGTACAACGTGTTCTCCGCGGCATTGCGGGCCGGCGTGCGCAACATCGTCTGGGCGTCGAGCGAGACCGTCCTGGGTCTGCCGTTCGACGACTTCCCGCCGTACGTGCCGGTGGACGAGGAGTATCCGCCGCAGCCGAACAGCACCTACTCGCTGGTGAAGACGCTGGAGGAGGAGCTGGCCCGGCAGCTGGTCCGGTGGCATCCGGACCTCAAGCTGATCGGCCTGCGGTTCTCCAACGTGATGTACCCCGAGGACTACGTGAAGTTCCCGTCGTTCGACGCGGACGCCCGGCTGCGCAAGTGGAACCTGTGGGGCTACATCGACGCCCGCGACGGCGCCCAGGCGGTCCGCAAGGCGCTCGAGTACGACGTCACCGGCACCGACGTGTTCATCATCGCGAACGCGGACACGGTGATGACCCGGCCGAACGAAGAGCTCCTGGCCGAGGTCTTCCCCGGCGTACCGGTGAAACGGCCCTTCGGTCCGAACGAGACCCTGCTGTCCATCGACAAGGCCCGCAAGCTCCTCGGCTACGACCCGCAGCACTCCTGGCGCGACTAGCTCACCGGTCCGAACGGGAACACCCGGTCCGGGTCGTACGCCGCGCGCACCTCGGCCAGCCGGGCGAACGTGTCCGCCGGCCAGCACGCCTCGTACGAACCGGGGACGGAGAACCCGCCGGCGAAGTTGACCGTGTGCTCGGGCGAGATCCAGCCGGCCAGCGGCGCGGTGACACCATCGGCCGTGGCGGGCAGAACCTTCTCGAACAGGCTCGGATCGGGTACGCCGATCATCACCAGGCTGTACGCGCCGCCACGTCCACCGACCGCGCTGCCCTCCGGTACGTCGCGGTGCATCGCGCCACCCAGCAGCCGGATCTCGATCGCGACCAGCGGCAACTGCTGGTCCGGCCCGGCGACGTCGAGGAACGCGGCGGCGAAGTCCGCGTCCAGGTCGGTCAGCAGCATGCCGCGGTCCCACGCCGTGACCGGATCTTTCGGGTCGTTGTGGATCAGCGCGATGTTGCTCGCCGGCATCTCGCCGACGCCGTCGATGAACGCCGTACCGGCGTCCCGGATCGGCTGGAGCAGGCGCTCGCCCTCGGCCGGGTCCCCGGCGAAGGCGTAGCGGACGGTCAGCGACGTCTTGCCCCGGAGCGGTTCCGGGATCGCCTCGATCGGGGGCAGGCGGAGGATCGCGACCGACGAGTTCACCGTCTCCGGGGCCGTCTTGGTCCACTCGACCCAGGTGCTGAACACGGTGCTGATGTCGTCCGCGGCGAAGAAGAGCGAACCGCCGTACAGGGTGCTGAGCTCGACGAGCTCGAAGTCCATCGACACGACCAGGCCGAGTCCGCCCTTGCCGCCGCGCAGTGCCCAGAACAGGTCGGAGTTCTCCTCGGCGTTCGCGGTGACGACCTCGCCGGCGCCGGTGACGACGCGGAACCCGCGGGCGAAGTCGGACGAGACGCCGTACGTCCTGGTCAGCGGTCCGAGCCCGCCGCCGAGGGTGTAGCCGATGCAGCCGACCGCGTCGGAGGCTCCGGTGATCGGTGCGAGTCCGTGCTCGGCCGCGGCCGCGACCACCTCGGCCCACCGGCAGCCGGCCTCGATGTGCGCGATCCGGCCGTCGATCGTGACCGTCGAGAGCCGTGAGGTGTTGACCAGCACACCGTCGGTGATCGGTGTCGGCGATCCGTGTCCCGTCGCGAGGACGCGGACCGGCGCACCGCTGGACGCCGCCGCGCGCACCACCGCGACCGCGTCGGCCTCCGACGTGATCCCGACGGCCACCTCGGGCCGGTGCTGTGCGGACAGGTTGAACCCCGCCACCTCACCCGCGAATCCCTCGTCCTCGGGCCCGAACACCGGCCCTGCCACCGCACCCCGAAGCTGATCCATCAATTCGGACATGAAGCCTCCCCTCTCCAGCCACGCAGTCTTCCTCGCGAAAGGGTCAGCTGATGCGGACGCGGAGGCGGCGGAAGCCGCGGCCCTTGCTCTCCATCTTCACGACCTCCATCCGGCCGATCATCGCGGTGGAGGCGACGTGGGTGCCGCCGTCGGCCTGGGTGTCGAGGCCGGCGATGTCGACGATCCGGACGATCTCGATGCCGGGTGGCAGCAGGTTGGTGGCGGTGCGGATGATGTCGGGGATCGCGAACGCTTCCTCGCGCGGCAGGTTGGCCACCGTGATCCGGCGGTCGCTGCGGATCTCCGCGTTGACCGCCTCCGCCACCCGGTCCTTGAAGTCGGGCGGGACCTCGGCCAGGTCGAAGTCCATCCGGGCCGTGAGCGGCTCCATGTTCCCGCCGGTGACGAGGGCGCCGAAGTCCCGGAAGACCACGCCGGTCAGGACGTGCAGACCGGAGTGCGTCCGCATCAGATCGGTCCGGCGCTGATCGTCGAGCGCACCGCGGACCGCGGTCCCCACCGGCGGCACCGGGTCGTCCTCGTGCGGCATCAGGTAGAGGTCGTCACCCTTGGCCGTGCCGAGGATGCGGGTCCGGACGCCGCCCCAGAGCAGGACGCCCTCGTCCGGCGGCTGGCCGCCTCCGCCGGGGTAGAACGCGGACCGGTCGAGGACGATGCCGCGCTCGGGATCGACGCCGATGACGACCGCGTCCCACTCCCGCAGCGTGGCGTCCTCGAGGTCCAGTCGATGGGTGTGTCCGTGCTGACTCACCTTGCCGAATCTAGCAACCAGCCGTTGACCCCGGGCGCGGTGCCGGGGATTCTCGATGCGGGGGTGGGGGAGATGGGACAACGCAGCCCGCTGGTGACGCTCGCGGCGACAGCCGTCGGTCTGGTGGCCCTGCTTGTCGTGAACAGCACCCAGACCGGCACATCCAGCCCCGGCGCCGCTGCGCCCGCCGCGCCTGCCACAACGAGTCCGCCGCCCTCACCGGACGCGACAGCGACTGCTACCCCCACTCCTGCTCCGACGACCCCGGCTGCCACCACGACGCAGCAGATCATCGCGGTCTACACAGGTCGTACGACGGGACGCGAGGCGACCCTCGCGGTCGCCGTGAAGGGCGGCCGGGCGGTGGCGTACGTCTGCGACGGCCGGCGCGTCGAGGCCTGGCTGACCGGAACGCACACGGCCGGTCGGCTCGCGCTGCGCTCCAAGGCCGGTGACCAGTTGGCCGGCACCCTGGCCGCAGAGGGCGTCACCGGAACAGTCACGGTCCGCGGTCGCCAGTGGTCCTTCACGATCGACAAGGCAGACCCACCGGCCGGCCTGTACCGAGCAAAGACGTCGAGCAACACGATCGGCTGGATCATCCTCCCCGACGGCAGTCAGGTCGGTATCGACAACGACGGCACCCCGGCTCCCGCGCCTCGGCTCGATCCGGCCAGCGGCACGGCGACAGTCGGCGACGCAGCGGTCACGGCCGCGTCGATCACCGGCGACGAGACGTTCTGAGGAGAGCAATGACGACGACTGTCCCGGTCCGCGCCGCGAGCAGGGCCGTGCTCCCGTTGTCCGTCGGTGCCGCGGTCGCCATCGCACTCGGGGTCTACGGCCGGCTGCACGAGCCGACCGGCGTCGCGGTGAACGTGGCCGGGTTCTCCAGTCCACAGTCGGTGAAGGCCTGGCTGACCACGGTCGCCGTGGTGCTGGCCGTCGTACAACTGGTGTCGGCGCTGGCTCTGTTCGGGCACCTGAAAGGGTTGGCGGGGCGGCGCTGGGTCGGGCCGGTGCATCGGTGGTCGGGACGAGCCGCCGTCCTGGTCACGCTCCCGGTGGTCGCGCATTGCCTTTACGCGTTGGGATTCCGGTACGACGAGCCTCGCGTCCTCCTGCACTCCCTCCTCGGCTGCTTCTTCTTCGGCGCGTTCGCGGCCAAGATGCTGACGCTGAGCCGGTCCGACCTGCCGCGCTGGCTGCTGCCGGCGGTCGGCGGGGCTGTCTTCACCGGCCTGGTCGGACTGTGGCTGACCTCGTCGCTGTGGTTCTTCACCACCTTCGGCATCATTCGTTGAGAGGACCCACTGTGGACGAAGCGAGTCGCCGTTCTGTCCTCGCCGCGGGCGCTGCCGCCGTCGCCGCGGTCGCCGGCTGCAGCACGTATGGCGAACCCAAGAACGCGCCGGCCCCGTCGGCTCCGGCCGACGCGGTGCTCGCGAAGACCGGTGACATCCCGGTCGGCGGCGGCGTGATCATCGGGGCCAGTCAGGTCGTCATCACCCAGCCCACGGCGGGCACGTTCAAAGCGTTCACGTCGGTTTGCACGCATGAGCAGTGTCAGGTCGCCACCGTCGAAGGCGGCACGATCAACTGCACCTGCCACGGCAGCAAGTTCGACATCAACGACGGGTCGGTCGTCAAGGACCCGGCGCCGCAACCGCTGGCGGCCAAGCAGATCACCGTCACCGGGGATTCCATCCAGCTCGCTTGAGTTCAAGCGCCCTTCAACTGGGATCCTGGCGGCATGGCCGAATTCGGAGTGCAGGTGACGCCGACCGCGGAGGTCGGGTTGCATCGGGAGCTGGTCGCGGCGGCGGAGGAGGGCGGGCTCGACCTGGTCGCGGTACAGGACCATCCGTACGCACCCAGCCAGATCGACGCGATGACGTTGATCGGGGATCTGCTGGCCAGGACCGAGCGGCTGCGGTTCTTCCCGGACGTCTCGCCGCTGCCGCTGCGGCCGCCGGGACTGCTGGCCCAGTCGGCCGCGGCGCTCGACGTACTGTCGGGCGGGCGGTTCGAGCTCGGGCTGGGCGCCGGCGGATTCCAGCGCGGTATCACCGGCATCGGCGGCCCGAGCCGTACGCCGGCCGAGGCCCTCGAGGCACTCGCCGAGGGGATCGGCCTGCTCCGGCGGCTGTGGACCGAGCCCGACCGAGTGGTTGCTGATGGCAAGTACTACCCGCTGAACGTGCGGACCGGGCCGCTGCCGCCGCACGACATCGCCATCTGGGTCGGTTCGGTCGGACCGCGGTCGATGCAGCTTACCGGCCGGCTGGCCGACGGCTGGGCCGCGCCGATCCCGCGCTACCTCCCGTACGACGAGTGGGCCGGTGCGAACGCGATCATCGACAAGGCGGCCACGGCGGCCGGCCGGGACCCGGCGGACGTGGTCCGGATCGCACAGATCGTCGGGACCATCACCGACGGACCCGGCGCCACCGATACCACCCAGGGCGACGTCCCGTTGCGCGGTACGCCGGACCAGTGGGCCGCGTTCTTCGCCCGGCTGGCCACCGAGCAGCCGTTCCGGACGTTCATCTTCTGGCCGGAGCAGCACGATCTGACCCAGATCACCCGGTTCACGGCGGACGTCGTACCGGCGACGAAGGCGCTCCTGGGCTGATTACCACGGGTGACGACGCTCCCGAAGAGGGGGCCGACTCGACGGTAGGGCTTCCGGACTGAAAACCTGTGCCAGCGACGGCGATCCTGTCGCGAAACGCAAGGTGAGACACGGAGGCGGTCGATGTACAAGCGTATCGCAGTGGTGAACCGGGGCGAGGCCGCGATGCGGCTGATCAACGCGGTGCGTGAGCTCAACGCCGAGGGCGGTGAGCCCATCGAGACGATCGCGCTGTACACGGAGGGTGAGCGGACCGCTACCTTCGTCCGCGAGGCCGACATCGCCTACCCACTGGGTCCGGCGTCGGCGCGGCCGTACCTCGACCTGCAGGTGCTGGAGCGCGCCCTGCGCGAGACCGAGGCCGACGCCGCCTGGGTCGGCTGGGGGTTCGTTGCCGAGGATCCCGCCTTCGCGGAGTTGTGCGAGCGGCTCGGCGTGACGTTCATCGGGCCGCCGCCAGAGGCGATGCGCAAGCTGGGCGACAAGATCGGGTCCAAGCTGATCGCCGAGGAGGTCGGCGTACCGGTCGCGCCGTGGAGCCGTGGCGCGGTCGAGTCGCTGGATGCCGCGTTGGAGGCGGCCGCGTCGATCGGCTACCCGCTGATGCTGAAGGCGACCGCCGGCGGTGGCGGCCGGGGGATCCGCGTGGTCCGGTCGGCCGAGGAACTCGAGGACGCGTACGCGCGGACCAGTGACGAGGCGGCCCGGGCGTTCGGCAGCGGTGTGGTGTTCCTGGAGCGCCTGGTCACCGGCGCCCGCCACGTCGAGGTGCAGGTCATCGCCGACGGTCAGGGCACCGCCTGGGCGCTCGGCGTCCGCGACTGCTCGGTGCAGCGCCGCAACCAGAAGGTGATCGAGGAGTCCGCCTCCCCGCTGCTGTCCGCGGCCCAGGTCGAGGACCTGAAGGCATCGGCGGAGCGGCTGGCGCTCGCGGTCGGCTACCGCGGTGCCGCGACGGTCGAGTTCCTGTACCACCCGGGGGATAAGGTCTTCGCGTTCCTCGAGGTGAACACCCGGCTGCAGGTCGAGCACCCGATCACCGAGCTGACCACCGACTTCGACCTGGTGAAGGCCCAGTTGCACGTCGCCGCCGGCGGTCGGCTGGAAGGTGCCAAGCCGGCCGAGACCGGGCACGCCGTCGAGGCCCGGCTGAACGCCGAGGACCCGGACCGCGACTTCGCACCGTCGCCTGGGCGCATCGCCGTCCTCGACCTGCCCGCCGGGCCCGGGGTACGAGTGGACACCGGGGTCAGCGCGGGGGACAGCATCCCGGCCGACTTCGACTCGATGATCGCGAAGATCATCGCCTACGGCCGGACCCGCGAGGAGGCGCTCGCGCGACTGCGCCGGGCGGTGGCCGCGACCACCGTGCTGATCGACGGCGGCACCACCAACAAGAGCTTCATCCTCGAGCTGCTGGACCAGCCTGAGGTGATCGACGGCAGCGCCGACACCGGCTGGATCGACCGGGTCCGCGGCGAGGGACGGCTGGTCTCGCACCGGCACTCCGGCGTCGCGCTGGTCGCGGCGGCGATCGAGGGATACGAGGAGGCCGAGCAGGTCGAGCGGGCCCGGTTGCTGGAAACCGCGCACGGCGGCCGGCCGCAGGTGCAGCACGAGGTGGGCCGGGCGATCGACCTGAAGCTCCGCGGGGTCGTGTACCGGGTGACCGTCGCACGGATCGGGCCGGACCGGTTCCGGGTCGGTGTCGGCAGTGGCACCGAGTTCAAGGTGGTCGACGCCGAACTGGAGCGGCTGGACTCCTACAGCAGCCGGCTCGTCGTCGGCGGGCAGCGATTCCGGCTGGTCACCGCGACGCACGGACCTGTCCACCTGGTCGAGGTCGACGGTGTCACGCACCGGGTCAGCCGCGACGAAGGCGGCGTACTGCGTTCGCCTGCTCCGGCACTCGTGGTCGCGACGCCGGTCCAAAGCGGCAGCGTGGTCGAGGCCGGCGCCCCAGTACTGGTGCTGGAGAGCATGAAGATGGAGACGGTGCTGAACGCGCCGTTCAAGGCCACCGTGAAGGAGTTGCTGGTCTCGACCGGTAGCCAGGTGGAGACGGGTGCGCCGCTGCTCCGGCTGGAGCCTGTTGACGACGAGGCCGCGGAGGAGGCGGCGCCGGTGGAGAACGGCGTCAAGCTGGATCTGCCGAACGGGTCGGGGGAGAAGTCCGCGGCCGAGCGGGCCGAGCGGGGTCTGGACGACCTGCGCAGCATGCTGCTCGGCTTCGACATCGACCCGCGCGACGAGGGCGGCATGCTGGCCGACTACCTCGCCGCGCGCTCGGAGCTGCCGGAGCCGCCGGTGCGCGCCGAGATCGCCCTGCTGCAGGTGTTCGCCGACTTCGCCGAGCTGAGCCGCAACCGGCCGGCCGGCGAGGAGATCAGCACCGAGAACCGGGTGCACAGTCCGCGGGAGCACTTCCACACCTACCTGCAGAGCCTGGACCCCGAGCGCGGCGGCCTGCCGCCCGAGTTCGAGGCCCGGCTCGGCCGGGTGCTCGGCCACTACGGTGTGACCGACTCCGAGCGCAGTACCGAGCTGGAGGAAGCCGTCTTCCGGATCTTCCTCGCCCAGCAGCGGTCCACCCCGGACGTGCTGCTGGTGACGGCGGTGCTGCAGCGCTGGATCGCCGAACCGCGGCCGGCCGCCACGCTGGACGAGGGCGCGCACGAGCTGCTGGACCGGCTGGTACTGGCCACCCAGCTGCGCTTCCCGGTGATCGGCGACCTGGCCCGGAGTGTGCGGTTCCGCTGGTACGACCAGCCACTGGTGGACGCGGAGCGGGCCTCGGTGCTGGCAGGTGTCAGTGACGAGGTCGCGTCGCTCGCCGCGGACGACCCGGCCGCGCCGAACCGCAAGGAGCGGATCGACGCGCTGGCGAGCATCCCGGAGCCGATCGTCCGCTTCCTGGCCCAGCGCCTCGAGCAGGGCTGGGGTGAGCGGGAGCCGATGCTCGAGGTGCTCATCCGCCGGCACTACCGCGAGTACGAGCTGCACGACCTGCGGGAGTTCGCTGTCGACGGACGGCCGTTCGCGACCGCCGACTACTCGATCGACGACAGGCTGAGCCACCTGGTCACCACGGTCGGCACGGTGGCCGAGTTGGCCGACCCGGACAGTGGCCTGGTCCAGGCACTGACCGCGCAGGTGGACACCCGCCCAGCCGGACACGAGGCCGTGACGGAGCTCTACCTGCATGGCCCAGACGTGCCGGAGGCCCAGCAGGAGGCGTCCGACCTCCTCCGCGACCTGGTGGCCGCTCTGCCGGTCTCCCAGCAGGTGCGGCGCTTCTCCGTCGCGATCGCACCGGGTCAGGACCGGCCGGTCTGGTACTTCACCTACCGCCCGGCCGCCGGCTCGGTGATCGAGGACGACAATGTCCGTGGCGTGCACCCGATGGTCGGCCGGCGACTGACCCTGTGGCGGCTGCACGACTTCCGGATCACCCGGTTGGACGCGCCCGAGGATGTGCTGCTCTACCACTGCGTGGCCCGTGACAACGAGGCCGACCAGCGGCTCGTCGCGCTGGCCCAGGTCCGCCAGTTCGCGGTGGTCCGGGACGAGGACGGGCAGGTGACCTCGCTGCCGCACGCGGAGCGGGCGATCGCGAACTGCCTGGAGGCGATCCGGCGGGCCCGCACCGAGCGCGGTGCAGCCGGGGCCAAGCTCGACATGAACCACGTCTGGGTGCACATCTGGCCCCAGGTCGACGCGCAGGTCGACGAGCTCACCGCGCTGCGGCGCAACATCGCGCCGATGACCGCCGGTGCCGGGATCGAGGAGGTCCTCGTCCAGGGCCGGGTGGCGACGCCGGACGGCTCGGTCAACCTGCTGGCCGCGCGGTTCTATTACCAGCACGGTGCGGGCGTCGTCACGTCGGTGGAGCAGCCGCCGACCGAGCGACTCAAGCCACTCGACGACTACGCGCAGAAGGTCCAGCGCTCCCGCCGTCGCAACACGGTCTACCCCTACGAGGTCGCCGGCATGGTGGCCGGGCCGGGCGGCACCTGGACGGAGTACGACCTGGACGACGCGGGCGCGCTGGTCCCGGCGTCGCGGCCGCGCGGACTGAACAAAGCCGGCCTGATCGCCGGTGTGGTCACCACGCCGACCTCCCGGCACCCGGAGGGTGTCACCCGCGTCGTGCTGAGCGGCGACCCGACCAAGGCGCTCGGCGCGGTGGCCGAGGCGGAATGCTCGCGGATCATCGCAGCGCTCGACCTGGCCGAGCGGATGCGGGTCCCGGTCGAGTGGTACTCGCTGTCCGCCGGTGCCCGGATCTCGATGGACTCCGGCACCGAGAACATGGACTGGGTGGCGAAGGCGCTGAAGCGGATCGTCGAGTTCACCCAGGACGGCGGCGAGATCAACATCGTGGTGGCCGGGATCAACGTCGGCGCGCAGCCGTACTGGAACGCCGAGGCGACGATGCTGATGCACACCAAGGGCATCCTGGTGATGACGCCGGACAGCGCGATGGTGCTGACCGGCAAGCAGTCGCTGGACTTCTCCGGCGGTGTCTCCGCGGAGGACAACTTCGGCATCGGCGGCTACGACCGGGTGATGGGCCCGAACGGCCAGGCGCAGTACTGGGCGCCCGACCTCAAGGGTGCCCGGGACGTGCTGATGGCGCACTACGACCACACGTACGTCGTGCCGGGGGAGGCCGGTCCGCGCCGGGCCGAGACGTCCGACCCGGTGGACCGCGACGTGACGACGTACCCGCACAACGTCGCGGGCAGCGACTTCCGGACCGTCGGCGAGATCTTCTCGGCGGTGACGAACCCGGAACGCAAGAAAGCCTTCGACATCCGCACGCTGATGCGGTCCGTCACCGACCAGGACCACCCGGTCCTGGAGCGCTGGGCCGGGATGGCCGACGCGGACACCGCGGTGGTGCAGGACGCGCGGCTCGGCGGGTACCCGGTCTGTCTGCTCGGGATCGAGTCCCGGTCGGTGCCGCGCCGGGGCTTCCCGCCCACCGACGGCCCGGACACCTACACCGCAGGCACGCTGTTCCCGCGCTCGTCGAAGAAGGCGGCCCGGGCGATCAACGCGGCCAGCGGGAACCGGCCGCTGGTGGTGCTGGCCAACCTGTCCGGCTTCGACGGCTCCCCGGACTCGATGCGGAACCTGCAGCTCGAGTACGGCGCCGAGATCGGCCGCGCGATCGTGAACTTCGACGGCCCGATCGTGTTCTGCGTGGTGTCGCGCTACCACGGCGGTGCGTTCGTGGTGTTCTCCAAGGCGCTGAACCCGTCGATGACGGTGCTCGCGGTGGAGGGCTCGTTCGCCTCGGTCATCGGCGGCGCGCCGGCGGCCGCGGTCGTGTTCGCCGGCGAGGTGGACGCCCGGACCGCGTCCGACCCACGGGTGGCGGCGCTGGCCGAGCGGGTCCGCGAGGCGACCGGAGCCGAGCGGGCCGCGCTGGCGACCGAGCTGGCCGAGGTGCGAACCGCCGTACGGGCCGAGAAGCTGGGCGAGGTCGCGACCGGGTTCGATCGGGTGCACAGTATCCAGCGCGCCGTCGAGGTCGGCTCGGTCGATGCGGTGATCAGCGCCAACGAGTTGCGCCCACAGTTGATCGGGGCAATCGCCGCCGGCCTGGCCGGTAGTTAACTGCGGGCTTAACCTGGAGGCATGCGCACCGACAGGGGCGGTGGCAACAAACTTCGCGCACTGGTGACATTTCTCATCGTGAGCGTGATGTCGGGCGCGCTGGCCGCCGGCCTGGCGATCCCGTTCGCCGGCCTGGCCGGTGTCGGCAGCGAGAAGGTCGTCGAGACGGTCCAGACGCTGCCGCGGGAGCTGGAGATCGACCCGGTCGCCGTCCGCAGCAGGATCCTCGCCGCGGACGGCACTCTGATCGCCACGTTGTACGAGCAGAACCGCGTCCCGGTGTCGCTGAGCTACATCAGCCCGATCATGCGCAAGGCGATCGTCGCGATCGAGGACTCGCGCTTCTACGAGCACGGCGCCCTCGACCTGAAGGGCACGCTGCGGGCGATGCTGCGCAACCAGACCGAGGGCGAGGTGCAGCAGGGCGGGTCGACCATCACCCAGCAGTACGTGAAGCTCAGCCTGGTCGAGAAGGCCAAGACCGCCGAGGAACGGCACAAGGCCACCGCGGTCACCTACGAGCGCAAACTGACAGAGCTGCGGTACGCGATCGCGGTCGAGACCCAGTACTCCAAGGACCAGATCCTGGAGCGGTACCTGAACGTGGTGAACTTCGGCGACGGCACGTACGGCGTTCAGGCCGCCGCGCAGCACTACTTCCGGACCAGCGCCAAGAACCTCACCCTCCCGCAGGCCGCCCTGCTGGCCGGACTGGTGAAGAACCCGACCGGCTACGACCCGACCAACAACATGGCCCGGGCCAAGGCCCGCCGCGACGTGGTGCTGCGCCGGATGCTCGAACTGAAGGTCATCTCGCTGCACCAGGCGAACACCGCACTCAAGGCCCCGGTGATCGACCCGGACAAGGTCCTGAAGGTCCCGAACGGCTGCGCCAGCTCCCGCTACCCCTTCTACTGCGAGTACGTCGTCTCGAAGCTGCTGCAGAACCCGGCCCTCGGCCGAACCCAGAAGGACCGCGACCACTACCTCAAGACCGGCGGCCTGACCGTGGTGACGTCGCTCGACCGGCGGATGCAGAAGGCCGCCCAGGCGTCGATCAACGAGCACAGCAAGCGGACCGACAGTGCGATCGCGGCGATCACGATCGTCGAACCCGGGACCGGCCTGGTGAAGGCGATGGTGCAGAGCAAGCCGTACGGCAAGGGTTCCTACCAGACCGCCTACAACTACAACGTGGAGAAGTCCTATCCCGGCGGCTTCGGCGGGTTCCAGAACGGCTCGACGATGAAGGCGTTCACCATCGCCGCCGCGATCTCCAAGGGCATCCCGCTGGACTACCGGATCAACTCGCCGCAGCAGATCAATCTCAGCGGGAAGCGGTTCCGGACCTGCTCGGGCTGGACCAGGGACCCGGACTACACGCCGCAGAACTCGACCAGGGGCGGCAACATCACACTGGTCGAGGCGGCCAGGTACTCGACGAACACGTACTTCCTGCAACTGTCGCAGCGCGTCGGCCTGTGCCCGATCGCCAAGATCGCCCAGTCCCTGGGGATGTACAACGGGCAGACCCTGGAGCCGCTGGACCAGGTGATCTCCTACACGCTGGGCGTCGGCTACGTGACGCCGCTGATGCTCTCCAACGCGTACGCGACCTTCGCGGCCCGCGGCAAGTACTGCCGGCCGCTGCTCGTCACCGCCGTCCAGGACAAGGGCCGCCGGCCGATCGACACACCGGGCATCGACTGCAAGCAGGTGCTCAAACCCGAGGTGGCCGACGGGGTGAACCGGGTGCTCAGCGCCGTGATGGAGCCGGGCGGCACCGGCGGCCGGCTGAACTTCGGCAACTGGGACCTGGCCGGCAAGACCGGAACGATCCAGGAGAACAAGGCGGTCTGGTACGCCGGTTACGCGCCGAACCTGGCCGCGGCCGCCGTGGTGGCCGACGCGAACCTGCCGTACACGAACCTGATGTACCGCCACACCCTGGACGGCCGCGACATCTCCGACCCGACCGGCTCCGGCACCGCCGGCCCGCTTTGGCAGACCGCGATGGAGGGCGCCCTGGACGGGATGTCGCTGCGCCGCTTCACCGCTCCGACCGCTACCGTGTCCACCGGCGACCGCACGAACCTGCCGCCGGTCAACGGTATGAACCCCGATGAGGCCGAGGACGTCCTGCGCCAGGCCGGCTACGACGTCGTCATCTCCGACGACCGGGTCGACTCACCGGAGAACGAGGGCACCGTCGCCTACACCGATCCCCGAAGTCGCGAGGGTGCCCCGGAGGGCTCCCTGGTCACGATCTATCTCTCCAACGGCCAGAGCTGAACGCGGTGCTCAGCCGGTGTGGCAGTGCTCGCCGTCCGCCGTGGTCGTGGACGGCACATCGATCGACGGATTCTGGTCGAAGAAGCCGAACGGCTTGAGCCAGAAGGCGATCGTGTCGGCCGGCATCACCGGCCAGTCCTCGACCCGGGTGATGTGGTGGATGCCGAAGACGTACCAGAGCACGACATCGGCGTTCTCGAGTGGCTCGTCGTCGGCGATCCAGCGGGTCATCCCGTCGTCGATCGTCGACTGGGTCGGGTAGGCGCCGCACGGCCAGCGTTCGTCCTCGTGCTGCCGGGTCACCCAGACGGTGTGCCCGATCACCGGGGCGCGCAGGTACTGCGGCGTGCCGGGGTCCATCAGGGGTGGGATCGACGCGCTCGGGACCAGCTTGTACGCCGGGTTGGTGCCGTGGGCGTTCGTGCGATTCGGGTTCACCACCTTCCACGATCGTTGGGTCGCCCAGTTGAAGTCACGGGCCGACTCGGACTCGGAGCGCACCGGGGTCGCCTCGGTGACCACCGCCAGGCCGTACGGGTTGTCGGCCGAGACCGGTAGGGCTCGGGAGTCGACCTCCTGCACGGTGTTGCCGGCACCGTCCACGTCGAGGTCGAGCCGGGCGACCAGGAAATGCTGGTGGAACGGCGCGTACGTCTGATTGTCGACAACGGTGCCCGTCGGTGGCGGAGCGCCGTCGGCCGCGAACGGCGTCGTCACCATCAGCCCGGTCGCGCGCACCTCGCACTCGATGTTGCCGTCCTGGTAGAAGCGCCAGTAGATCAGGTACTCGTAGTTCGCCACCGTCGCGTGGCAGGACACGACCATCCGGCGCATCCGCCGGACCTCGGCACCGGTGGTGTGGTCGACGTGCTTCCAGAGAACGGCGTTGTCCTCCTCGTGCAGGCAGATCGCGTTCTTGATCGGGTACGGCTCACCGTGCGAGTCGTGCAGTACGGCGTCCAGATACACGATCTCGCCGAGACAGTCGCAGCCGAGCTCGAGTGACGTGGTCATGAACCCCAGACCCCACTCGCCGATGTCGAACGCCGTCCGCCGGTAGTGGTCGAACGACGCGTCGCGGTACGGCACCACCATCTCCGTGAACGACATCCGGTAGGCGATGTCCCGGACCGTGCCGTGGTCGTCGTACCTGACCTGATAGATGACCGGGCCCTCGCGATAGTTGAAGCCGAGCCGCATGGTCCAGTTCTGCCAGGTCAGCTCGGTGCCGTCGACGGTGAACGACGTACCTTCGGGCTGGGTGATGTGCAGCGGCTTGAGATCGGTGCGTTGCGCGCCGGTCCAGGGGCCGGGCGCGTACTCGCCGTTGACGTCCGGCTGGCCGTGGTTGTGGTCGTTCTCGAGCTCGAGGAGCTCCAGCGTGTTCATGTCCACGACCACCTTGAGCCCCGAGACCGGGTGCGCGTACGGGTTGCCGTCGGGGGTCTCGCGGTACCAGATGTCGCACCAGCCGAGCCGGCGATCGCGGTACTTCTCCGGCATCAGCGCCTTGCCGTACGTCCACACCTCGATCAGCACCAGCGACAGGTCCGTGATGCCGCGATCGGCCAGCGCGGCGATCACCTCCGGATGGGCACGCATCGCCTCGTCGACCTCGTGGTACTCGTCGACGGTGAAGTTGGGCGTGACATCGGGGACATGCGTCCAGGACAGGACCCGGTCACCGGTCAGGTCGACGACACCCTCCCAGGTCTGGTTGTCGGCCCGGTTCCACAGCACGGCGTACGACGTCCGCGGAACCGCGTCACCGCGACGCCACGCTCCGACGTCGGCCTTCGCCGGTTCGCGCAGCTCGATCGCCGCGAACCGCCAGGAGCCGCCCAGCTGCTCGTCCCGGCGCAGGATCGCCACCGTCTGCCGGATCTCGTCGGCATCCAGGGGCTCGAGCGGATGCGTCGCCATGGGCTTCTCCTCCTCAGTGGGTGGGCCTAGATTGAGGGAACGGGGGACGGATCGTCGGCCGCGGAGGGGGCACCATGCCGGAGAAGAAAGTCTTCCACAACGTCATCGACGGCACGGTCCAGGCCGCCGCGTCCGGGGCGATGATGGACATCGTCAACCCGTCCACCGGCGAGGCGTACGCGTCCGCGCCGAACTCCGACGAGCACGACGTCGACCTGGCCTTCCGGGCCGCCGCGACCGCGTTCGAGAAGTGGCGCTGGTCGACCCCGTCGGAGCGGCAGCGGGCCCTGCTCAAGCTGGCCGACGTGATCGAGGACGGCGCCGAGGAACTGATCGCGATCGAGAGCGAGAACACCGGGAAGCCTGTCGCCCTGACCCGGTCGGAGGAGATCCCGCCGATGGTCGACCAGATCCGCTTCTTCGCCGGCGCCGCGCGGGTGCTGGAGGGGAAGTCGTCCGGCGAGTACATGCGCGGGTTCACCTCGTCGACCCGGCGCGAACCGGTCGGTCCGGTCGCCCAGGTGGCGCCCTGGAACTACCCGATGATGATGGCGGTCTGGAAGTTCGCGCCGGCGCTGGCCGCCGGGAACACCGTGGTCCTGAAACCGTCCGACACGACGCCGGCTTCGTCGTACTGGATGGTCGAGAAGATGCAGGAGATCTTCCCGCCTGGGGTGTGCAACCTGATCTGTGGCGACCGCGACACCGGTGCCGCGCTGACCAGGCACAAGGTGCCGCAGCTGGTCTCGATCACCGGATCCACCCGGGCCGGGATGGCCGTCGCGATGGCCGCCGCGGCCGACGTCAAACGGGTCCATCTCGAGCTCGGCGGCAAGGCGCCGGTCGTGGTGTTCGACGACGCCGACATCCCGGCGGCGATCGAGGGCATCTCGGTGGCGGGTCTCTTCAACGGCGGCCAGGACTGTACGGCGGCCACCCGGGTGATCGTGCAGCAAGGCATCTACGACGAGTTCGTTGCCGCGCTCACCGAAGCGGCCCGGCAGACCAGGACTGGTTACGACCCCGCCGACGAGGACATCCTGTACGGGCCGATCAACAACGCCAACCAGCTCGGTCACGTCTCCGGTCTGGTCGAGCGTGTGCCCGGGCACGCCCGGGTGACGACCGGCGGGAACAAGGTCGGCGACCGCGGCTACTTCTACGAGCCGACGATCATCGCCGACCTGCGCCAGGACGACGAACTGATCCGGACCGAGATCTTCGGCCCGGTGCTGACCGTGCAGAAGTTCGCGGACGAGGACGAGGCGCTGCGGCTGGCGAACGACAGCGAGTACGGCCTGGCGTCGTCGGTGTGGACCACGAACGTGAACACCGCGGCCAGGATGTCCGCTCGGCTCGACTTCGGCTGTGTCTGGGTGAACACCCACATCCCGTTGATCGCGGAGATGCCGCACGGCGGGTTCAAGCACTCCGGCTACGGCAAGGACCTGTCGCTGTACGGGCTCGAGGACTACACGCGGATCAAGCATGTGATGCTCCATCACGGCTTCGAAGGCTGATCAGTCCACGTCCCGCGCGACCAGGTCGTTCCAGGTCTCCCGGCGGACCACGAAACGCGCCCGGCCGTCGGTGGCGAAGACGACCGGGATCCGCCGGTTGCCGTTGTAGTTGTTCGCCATCGTGTAGCAGTACGCGCCCGTGGCCGGTACGGCGAGCAGGTCGCCGACGTGCGGATCGGCCAGCGGCACACCGTCCACCAGTACGTCGCCACTTTCGCAATGCCGGCCGACGACGGTGACGTTCTCCAGACCGGGTCCTTCGAACCGGCCGACGATGCCCGCCTCGAATCGTTGCTGGAACAACGCGACCTCCAGGTTGTCGCCCATCCCGCCGTCCACCGCGACGAAGGTGACCGCCCCGCGCTTGACCGTGGTGACCCGGTAGATCGTCGTCGCCGCCGTCGCGACCATGCTTCGGCCCGGCTCGATGATCAGCTGCGCCTGGGCCGGGAGATGCTGCCTCGCCGCGCCGATCAGGGTGTCGAGGTAGGCGGCCACCGTCGGTGGTTCGTCGGCCCAGGTGTAGCGGGCACCGAGGCCGCCGCCCAGGTCGTACACCTCGAACTCGCCGAGCCGGGAGACCGGTGCCACCGACGCGGCGAACGGCTCGACATCGAGGATCTGCGAGCCGACATGGACATGCAGGCCGCGCATCCGCAGCCGCGGACTGTGCTCGATGCGCTGGATCAACCGGGCCGCGTCGGGTGGTGCGAGACCGAACTTGGAGCCTTCGTGACCGGTCAGCACGTGGCTGTGCGTGTCCGCGGTGACGCCGGGGATGATGCGCACGAGTACGTCCTGGGTCCGGCCGGAGGGCACGGTCGCCTCCAGCCGGTCCACGTCGTCGGAGTTGTCCACGGCAACTATTCCGACACCGTGCTCGACCGCCAGCGCGATCTCCTCGTCGGTCTTCGCGTTGCCGTGCAGGACGATCAGGGCCGGGTCGATCCCGGCCTTCACCGCGGTCAGGATCTCGCCACCGCCGGCGACATCCAGGCCGAGTCCTTCCTCGACCATCACCCGCTGGACCGCCGTACACGGGAAGGCCTTCGAGGCGAAGACGACGCGGGATTTCGGCCAGCGGGCGGTGAGCTCGTCGCGGTACTCACGGGCCCGGGACCGCAGTGCTGCCTCGGCGACGACCAGGACCGGCGTACCGAAGTCGGCGGCGAGGTCGTCGGCGCGACAGCCGCCGACGACCAGCATGCCGTCGTCGTCGAGGCTGCTGCCGGCCGGGAAGAGCGAGAGCAGGTCGCTCATGGTTCGGTCCGGGCCAGCACCTCGCGGACCAGGTCGAGACTGGTACCGGGATGGAGGAACGCGAACCGGCCGACGGTCTCGTCGTCCCATTTGCTGGGCGGAATGAAGGCGACCTCGTCCTCGTGCAACTGCTGCGCCCACTTGTCGTAGTCCTCGGCCGACCAGCCCAGCCGGCGGAACAGCACCACCCCGAGCTCCGGCTCGCGGATCAGCTCGAGCTGCGGCGCGGCCTCGATCAGCGCGGCCGTCTCCCGGGCCAGTCGCGCGGCGACCTCGATCGCCTCCCGATAGGCGTCGACACCGTAGACGGCGAGGGAGAACCACAGCGGTAGGCCGCGGGCCCGCCGGGTCAGGTGGTAGGCGTAGTCGGTCGGGTTCCACTCGCCGTCGGACCCGTGGATGACATCGAGGTACGACGCGTCCTGGGTGTGCGTCGACCGGGCGAGCTCCGGATCGCGGTAGAGCAGTGCGCAACAGTCGAACGGGGTGAACAGCCACTTGTGCGGGTCGAGGATGAACGAGTCGGCCTGCTCGATCCCGTCGTACCTGGGCCGCAGCGACCGCGCGAAGATCCCGGAACCGCCGTACGCGCCGTCGACGTGGAACCACCAGTCGCGCTCCCGGGCCAGCGCCCCGGCACCGGCCAGGTCGTCGATGATGCCGGCGTTGGTGGTGCCCGACGTACACACGAGTGCGGCGATGTCGGAGGGATCGGGGTCGGCCTCGACCGCGGCCCGAATGCTCGCGCCGGTGAGCCGGTGGTCCCGCGTCTCGACGACGAACGCGTCCATTTCGAGCAAGCGCAGCGTGTTCACGATGGAGGAGTGGGCGTCGGTGCCGACGACGACGCGGAGCCGGCGGCCGGTGCCGAGGCGCTGCTTCGCGGTCTCCCGGGCGACGGCCAGAGCGGACAGGTTGCCCGCGGAACCGCCGGAGACGAAGCAGCCGCCCGCACTCGCCGGCAGCCCGGCCTCGTCGGCGATCAGCCGCAGGACGGTGTTCTCGGCCGCGATCGCGCCGGACGCCTCGAGCCAGGAGATGCCCTGGATCGACGCGCAGGACACCACCATGTCGAACAGCAGGCTCGCCTTGGTCGGCGCGGCCGGGATGAACCCGAGGAAGCGCGGGCTGTCGGCGGAGATGACGCTGGGCGCGATGACGGAGGAGTAGATCCCGAGCACCTCGTCCGGCTGCCGCGGGGTGTCCCGGATCAGCCCGTCGAGGCGTTCGTAGAGCTCACCGGCCGAGAGCATGTTCCGGTCCAGCGGCACGGGATCCATCCGCAGCCGGTTCTCGGCGTAGGCCAGGACGCTCCGCACCAGCTGCTCAGTCGTCTGGTCGACCTCGTGCATGGGAACCTCGGCTCAGTCGGTGTCAGTCCTCGGTCGCGCGGTCGGCCAGTTCCTCGGCCCGGCTCCGCGGCACGACCACGACCGGGACGGGAGAGTGCCGCAGGATCTTCGTCGCCCGCGAGCCGAGGAACACCCGCGCGACCGGCCCGAGCTCACTCGACCCGACCACCAGGACGTCGCCGGCCTCCCAGCCGACGTCGTCGATCGCCTCGTCCCAGCTCACACCGGCACCGATCACCGTCTCGACACTGCGCGGCCCCTCGCGAAGTTTCTTCACCTGCGCCAGCGTGGCGTTGACGGTCTTGTCCAGCTCGGCCCGCCACTCCTGCATCACCAGGTCCTCGGGATCCGTGCCCAGCCTGGTGGTGAACGCCGGCCGGGACCACACCGCGAAGGTGGCGATCCGCAGCGAGGCGCCGACGTCGGCGCTCACCGTGGCCGCGGCCAAGACCAGGTCCTCCGCGCTCTCGCTCCCACCGAAGGCCGCCGTCACCCGCTTCACCCGGGCATCCGGCGGGCACCGGAATCCCCGGGGGGCAAGGGCGATCGAGACATGCGAGCTGTGCAGCAGCCGGTCCGTCACGCTGCCGAGGGCGATGTGGCCGAACATCCCGGCCGACGACGACCCGAGCACGATCAGCCTGGCCTTGTGCTGCTCGGCGACTTCGAGCAGACCCGCCGGGGCCGAGCGGGCGCTGTACCTGATGTACGTCGCCGGAACGTCGGCCGGCAGGAACGACCGGGCCCGTTCGAGCGCCTGATCGGCTCCCTGGTTGAGGTACTCGCGGTACTCGGCGTCCACCCGGGCCATGCCAGGCATCCACGGCGCCGGTACGACAGTGCAGACGATCAGACCGTCGTGTGCGGACCGGGTGAGCATCGCCGCGAGCTGGAGCGCCGCCTTCCCGCGCTCGTCCGGGGCGTAGCCGACGACCATCGTCATCAGTTCGGCCCGCCCTCGTCGTCGATCAGCCCGACGTGTTCGTGCCGGCCCAGATGCGAGTGCCGGAAGCCGTACACGAAGTACCAGATCAGCGCCACCGCGACCCAGATCAGGAACACCCAGATCGTCACCGCGCGCAGATCCTGGATGATCCACAGACAGCCGGCGATCGACAGGATCGGCGTCAGCGGGAACAGCGGCACCCTGAAGCCACGCGGCAGTTCGGGATGGGTACGGCGCAGCACGATCACGCCGATCGACACGACGAGGAACGCGACCAGCGTGCCGATACTGGTCATCTCGGCCAGGAAGTTGATCGGGATCAGCCCGGCCAGCAGGCCGATGACGACCGCGACGATGATGGTGTTCGGCACCGGGGTGTGGGTGCGCGGGTTCACCTTGTGGAACAGCTCGGGGATCATCCCGTCGCGGGCCATCGCGAACAGGATCCGGGTCTGGCCGTAGATCACGATCAGCGTGACGCTGAAGATCGAGATGACCGCACCGGCTGCCAGCACGGTGCCGGGCCAGGTCGCCCCGGTGACGTTCTCCAGGATCGCCGACAGTCCGGCCTCCTGGTCCTCGAACTCCGCGGCCGGCTGGGCGGCCACCGCGACCACACTGACCAGGATGTACAGCGTGGTGACGACGACGAGCGCGATCAGGATGGCCATCGGCAGCGTCCGCCGTGGGTTCTTCACTTCCTCACCCGCGGTCGAGACGGCATCCAGACCGATGTAGGAGAAGAAGATGATGCCGGCCGCCGAGGTGATGCCGGTGATCCCGAACGGGGTGAAGTCGGACAGGTTGTCGGAGTTCCACCCTTGCAACCCGAGCACGATGAACAGCACCAGGACGCCGATCTTGATCAGCACCATCACCGCGTTGGTCTTGGCCGACTCGCTCGCACCGCGGATCAGCAGCAGGGTGCAGAGCAGGACCAGGATCATCGCGGGCAGGTTGAACAGCCCACCCTGTTCCGGTGCCTGCGACAGGCTGTCGGGGATGGTGAACCCGAAGAGGTTGTCGAACAACTCGTTCAGGTACTGCGACCAGCCGACAGCGACCGCGGCGGCCGACACGCCGTACTCCAGCAGCAGGCAGGCGGCGACGCCGATGGCCGGCAGCTCGCCGAGGGTCGCATAGGCGTAGGAGTACGACGATCCCGCGACCGGGACCGCACTGGCCAGCTCCGCGTAACAGATCGCGGTCAGTCCGGCGACCACACCGGCGATGACGAACGACCAGATCACCGCCGGTCCGGCGACCGGCACCGCCTGGGCCAGCACGAAGAAGATCCCGGTGCCGATGGTGGCGCCGATCCCGAACATCGAGAGCTGGAACAGACCGATCGAACGGACCAGCTCACTCTTGCCGGTGTCGGTGCCGGTCTCCAGCGACATCTCCGGGACAGGCTTGCGGCGGAACAACTGTTGCGCCGTGGGCGCCATGGGTTCCCCTCCCCGGCGACGTCCTCCACCCAGCCCCCGCTCCCGCCGCCGTCCTTCTTCGGAGTGTGGCACTCGCACAGAGTGCTGGGAACACGTCAGGCCGGGTCGTTGCCGCCAGTCAACGGACGGTCGCTCAGCAACGGCCGGGCCGGATCCCAGTGGGTGCCGTCGCGTTCGTCGCGACGCTTGCGCGCGATGGCCGACAACGCCTCGAGCACAACGCGGTTCGCCAGTGCGGCGGTGATGTCCGAGTGATCGTACGGCGGGCTCACCTCGACCACGTCCATCCCGACCACCGGCAGTTCGAGGCCGATCCGCCGTACCGCGTCCAGGAGTTGGCGCGCGGTCAGGCCGCCCGGCTCGGGTGTCCCGGTGCCGGGTGCGTGACCGGGGTCGCAGACGTCGATGTCGACGGACAGGAAGACGCCGTCGCACTCGTCGGTGGCGATCGCGAACGCGTCGGTGAGGCACTCGTCCAGACCGCGGTGAACGATCTCGGTCATCTCGAACGAGCGCATCCGCTGCTCGGCCATCCAGTCCAGCGTGTCCGGCGGCGGCCAGTACCCGCGCAGGCCGATCTGCAGGAAGCGATCGCCGCGCAGCGCGCCGGACTCGATCAGCCGGCGCATCGGCTGGCCGTGCCCCCACAGCGAACCGAACTCGATGTCACCGGTGTCGGCGTGGGCGTCGAAGTGCAGCATCGACACCCGGCCGTGGCCGAGCACGTTGGCGACTCCCTTTGCGTCCGGGAAGGCGATCGAGTGGTCGCCGCCGAGTACGACCGGGATGGCGCCGGACCGGGTCACCTTCTCGACCGCAGCCTCGAGCGTGGGCAGGGCGGTCTCGATGTCGCCGGAGTACATCTCGACGTCACCCGCGTCGACGACGTGCAGATCGACCAGCCCGTCGGTCCGCAGCGCCAGGCTCGGCCGGGATCCGTCATGCCCGAGGTAGTCGCGCATCCGGATCGCCATCGGGCCGAACCGGGCCCCCGGGCGGTGCGACGTCCCGCCGTCGAACGGCGCTCCCAGGATGACCACCTGTGCGTCGGCGTACGACGCCGGATCGTCCAGGTCGCAGGCCGGGACCCCGAGGAAGGTGAAGTCCGGGCCGAACTGCTGGCCGTAGCGGGTCATTCTCGGAGTCTGGCAGCCCGGTAACGCATGTCAAGCGTCCGGCGAGCTGAGCCGCGCGCCGATCGCGGCGAACGCTCGCAAGGTGTCGATCAGGTACGACGTGTTCTGCGGGTCCGGCCAGGACGAGAGCTTGACGCCGACGGTCCCGGTGACGTGGTTGACGTAGAGCATCTGGCCGTGAATCCCCAAGCAGACAAGGGCTGTGCCGCGTTGGTTGGGCACGAACCAGAACTGGTTGCGATACCAGCCGCCGGGCAGGACGGCTTCGTTGTCGGTGCCCGCGAACGCCGCGCGGACGTCGGCACCCGGTCGCGAGGACTCGGCCAGCCACCGGGCCGGCACGACCTGGCGACCGTCGATCGCGCCGTCGTCGAGCAACAGTTGCCCGAAGCGCGCCAGGTCGCGGGCGATCGCGGAGACGCCACCGTCGTGGATCGCCGAACCGACCGGGTCGCAGGTGATGTCCGCGTCCTGTTCCGCACCGAGGGGAATCCACAGCAGGGTCGAGATCAGATCGGCCATCCGGGTCCCGGCCGCACGCTCGCAGACCCAGCCGAGCATGTCGGTGTCGGCGGACCGGTACGTGAACGCTCTGCCGTGTGCGGTCGCCGTACCAAGGGTGGTCAGGTAGTCGTACATGCCGATCGGGTCGCCGTCGGCGCGCGGCCGCCAGCCCATCGACCGTTCCATCACCCTGACCTCGGAATCAGCCTCTTGGTAGATCTCGCTGAATGCCACACCGGTTCGCATGTCTAGCAAGTGACGCACGGTCGCATCGCCGTACCCCGAGCCGGCCACCTCGGGGACGTATGTCGTCACCGGCGCCTCGGGGTCGAGCAGGCCACGGTCGGCGAGGATGCCGGCGACACAGCCGACGATCGACTTGGACACCGACATCAGCAGATGCGGCGTCCGGTCCGTCATACCGGCCAGGTACTGCTCCTCGACCACCACACCGTCGTGCAGCACGAGCAGGGCATCGGTCCAGGTGTCCGCGAATACGCCGTCGGCCCTCGTGATCGCCCCGTCCAGCCGAGTGACTGGAGTCGCGCCGACGGTCGGGTCGATGGCGGTCCGGAGCGGGCGGACGTGGTTGGAGTCGGCCGGAATGGCGTGGGTCGGGATGAGCTCACGCATGTGCCGGAAAGCCCAGCGCACATTGGGTCCGTCCTGCCAGCCGGCCAGATCGACGCGGTTCTCCGCCGCCGGTGGGAAGCCGGTCATCCGGTCTGCCATGCGGTCCAAGTTACAGCGACTACGATCGCAGCATGCTTCTGCCGGGCACCCTGCCGACGCAGCGCGTGTCGCGCGGCGACGGCCCGGTCCGGCAGCTCCCGGAACGCGCGGCCGACATTCTGTCCGTCCCGCTGACCAGGTACGACGGCACGCCCGCGACCGTGGCCGACGTACTGGCCGACACCCACACCGACGCCTATGCGGTGGCACACGACGGTGCTGTGGTCGCGTGTGAAGGGTCGGCTGAGCCGCAGGCGCTGTTGTCGATCACCAAGTCGATCGTCGGTTGCGTCGCGGGGATTCTCGTCGATCGAGGGCAGCTCGACCTCGGCGTACCGGTGACGAAGTACGTGCCGGAGCTCGCCGACAGCGGCTATGCCGCGGCGACGGTCGAGCACGTGCTTGATATGCGCAGTGGGGTGCGGTTTCGGGAGGACTACGCCGATCCGGAGTCGGAGATACGGCGGCTGGACAGCTGGCTCGCGGAGCGGCATGGGCTGTACGAGTTCCTCAAGGGTTTGCAGGCCGAGGCGCCGCACGGCAGTCGCTTCCTGTATCGGTCGGCGGAGAGCGACGTACTCGGCTGGGTGTGTGAGCGTGCGGCCGGTGCGCCGATGGCCGAGCTGGTGTCGTCGTTGGTGTGGGCACCGCTCGGTGCCGAGCGGGATGCGGAGTTCCTGACCGATGCGCACGGGACCGCAGTTCACGACGGCGGTCTCGTGATGACGGCGCGGGACCTGCTGCGGTTCGGCAACCTGCTGCTGGCCGGCGGAGCGGTTCCCGATGGCACCCAGGTGATCCCGCCGCTGTGGTTGCGCCGGGCCTGGGCTGTGGATGCGGACGCACGCAACGCCTTCCTCACTTCTCCGGCCGAAGCCGCCTTCCCCGGCGGCTGGTACCGCAGCCAGTTCTGGTTCCGTCCCGGTCCGTCCGGCGACGTCCTGCTCTGCCTGGGGATCCACGGCCAGATGCTGCACGTCTGTCGTCGTACCCGGACCGTGTGTGTGAAGTTCTCCAGCTGGCCGGACGCGCAGCACCCGGCATACCTCCAGGACACCTTGCGCGCGTTCGACGCGATCGGCGCAACCTACGCGCCGCGGCGGGGCTCGACCATCTTCACGCGATGACAGGATGTCGCTGCGGCCTTACTGTGAAGGGATTCGAGGGGGAGAGGCGCGATGAGTCAGAGGCTGGACGGTATCGCCGAGATCCGCACGTTCTTCCGCACCAACACCCAGCCGATCTACTTCTTCGGCCCGACCGCCTTCAACCTGCTCGGCATCGACCGCTGGGTGCGCAACTTCCAGTACGTCGTCTACTACGACTCCTGGGACGGTGCCCACCCGCGGGTGTTCGCGCCGAAGAACCAGCCGTACGTCGAGTTCGAGTCGAGCGAGCAGATCAACAACTACCTGCTCCGCGACCCCGAGGTCCAGGCCCACCTGCGCAAACGCGGCGGTACCCCGATGATCGTGATGGTGTTCTTCGACGCCGAGACCGAGGAGATCTGCCAGGAGCTCGGCTACCGCCTCATCATGCCGTCCGACGAGCTGCGCCGCCGGCTCGACTCGAAGATCGTCACCACCCAGCTCGGCAACGAGGCCGGTGCGCCGTCGGTCCCGAACGTGCTCGGCACCGCCTCGTCGTGGAAACAGCTCAAGGAACTCGCCGCGAGCAGCGATCTCGGTCGCGACCTGGTCGTCCAGACGCCGTACGGCGACTCGGGCAAGACCACCTTCTTCATCGCGGCGAAGAAGGACTGGGAGAAGTACGCCGACGACATCGTCGGTGAGCAGCTCAAGGTGATGAAGCGGATCGACAACAAGGCCGCCGCGGTCGAGGCCTGTATCACCCGGCACGGGACCATCGTCGGGCCGTTCATGACCGACCTGACCGGCTATCCCGAACTCACGCCGTACAAGGGCGGCTGGTGCGGGAACGACCTGTTCCCGGAGGCGCTCACGGCCGAGCAGCGCGGTACCGCGATCGACCATGTACGCAGGCTCGGCGACCGGCTCGCGGCCGAGGGGTACAAGGGGTTCCTGGAGATCGAC
Source organism: Kribbella sp. NPDC049174 (assembly GCF_043197365.1). NCBI lineage: Bacteria > Bacillati > Actinomycetota > Actinomycetes > Propionibacteriales > Kribbellaceae > Kribbella > Kribbella sp. NPDC049174. The sequence continues at coordinate 34,663 of NZ_JBICSZ010000006.1, forward strand.
GTACTGGTGGACCTGGCCACCGACGAGGTCTATCTCGGCGAGCTGAATCCGCGGATCTCCGGTGCCTCGTCGATGACGAACGTGACCGCCGGCGCGTATGCCGACGTACCGCTGTTCCTGTTCCATCTGCTCGAGTTCATGGAGGCCGATTACGTCGTCGACGTCGCCGAGATCAACGAGCGCTGGCGTGAACTGGCCGCTGTGGACGTGTGGGCGCAGCTGATCATGAAGGAGCCGACCGACCGGGTCGAGCGCATCCTCGCGGCACCCCGGACCGGGACCTGGCAGCTCGACGAGGACGGCGGGCTGGCGTTCGCCGGGGTCAGCAACGACTGGCACGACGTCACCCACGAGGACGAGGCGTTCTTCCTCCGCGTCTACGCCCCGGGCGACTTCCGCTTCAAGGGCGCCGACCTCGGCATCCTGGTCACCAAGGGCCGGATGCAGACCGCGGACGGCCTGACCAGACGCAGCCGCCGCTACATCGACGGCATCCGCGCCCACTACGTCTCCGAGCCGCTGCCCGAACCACCCTCCCTGATGCCGATCGCCTACGTGAAGTAGCGGCCGGCCGGGCTAGAGTGCGCGGTCGAGGCCAGAGCACGCGGTCGGGGCCAGGCGGGCGTCGGGGCTAGGCGGGCGTCGGGGCTAGAGCGGGCGGAGGTCGGTGCCGGGGATCCAGGTGACGCGGCCGTCCTTGTCCCGGACGCGGCCTAGCCATTCGCCGTTGTCGCGGATCCAGACGTCGAGCTCGCCGTTCTGCCACTGAGCCCGCTGGACCGGCTGGGCCGGATCCACCTTCCGGATCGCGTCGGCCGGTCGCGGCCCGTGCGCGTCGTACTGGACGTCGAGATCGCTGGCTATCCGGTGCGCCTCCGTCTCGTCGTCGATGTCTGTTGCCCGCCACCCGTTGACCGCGCCGTCCCAGACGCCGAATCTGTTCGATCCGTCGTCGGCAGGTCGCACCGTGAACCGCCCAAGCATGTCCTCAGATTAGCGCTACTTCGAACACATGTTCTAGTCTTGTGGTCATCGGGAGGTGTGTGCGATGGGCTACAACAATCCGCCGATCAAGTGGTCGGAGCTGGAGCGCAAGCTGTCGGACCGCTCGCGCCCGGGCAGCCACGGCGATCGCCCGGTGACGGCCGACGGCGGCGACAGCCCGGCGTGGTCGCAACATCGCGGTCCGTATGTGCCGCTTCCCGCCCGCCGGCCGGAGCACGCGGTGCCCTACGCGGAGCTGCACGTCCACTCGAACTTCTCCTTCCTCGACGGTGCGTCGCAGCCGGAGGACCTGGTCGAGGCCGCGGTCCGGCAGGGTCTGCACGCGCTGGCGCTGACCGATCACGACGGGTTCTACGGCGCGGCCCGGTTCGCCGAGGCCGCCACGGCGTACGAGCTGCCCACAGTGTTCGGGGCGGAGCTCTCCCTCGGCCTGACCGGCCCGCAGAACGGTGTGGCCGATCCCGAGGGCAGTCACCTGCTGGTGCTGGCGGAGGGACAGGAGGGGTATCACCGGTTGGCCGGTGCGATCACCGAGGCGCAGTTGGCCGGTGGTGAGAAGGGCCGCCCGGTCTACGACCTGGAGGATCTCGCCGAGCGGGGCCGGGACAGCTGGCTGATCCTGACCGGGTGCCGGAAGGGGCTGGTCCGGCAGGCCCTGGAGCTCGGTGGGTACGCCGATGGTCCGGCTGCCGCCGGGCGGGAGCTGGACCGGCTGGTGAGTCTGTTCGGCAAGGACCGGGTGGTGGTCGAGCTGATCGACCACCACCTACCGGCCGACTCGCCCCGAAACAGGGTGCTCGCCGGCCTGGCCGCCGACCACGGACTCCCGATAGTTGCCACCAACAACGTTCACTACGCCACCCCCGCGCAGCACAAGCTGGCCGCCGCGGTGGCCGCGGTCCGGGCCCGGCGGGACCTTGACTCGATGGACGGCTGGCTGCCGCCGGCCGGGATGGCGTTCTTGCGGTCGGGGGCCGAGATGACCACCCGGTTCCAGCGGTTCCCGGGGGCGGTGCAGCGGTCGGTGACGATCGCGGACCAGATCGCCTTCGATCTGCGCCGGGCGAAACCCAAGCTGCCGTTGCGGGACGTGCCGGCCGGGGAGACGCCGATGTCGTGGCTGCGCCACCTGACCTGGCAGGGCGCAGCCCTGCGGTACGGCACCAGGGCGGAGCGCCCGGACGCGTACGAGCGGCTGCAGCGTGAGCTGGACGTCATCGACGAGAAGGGCTTCCCGGGGTACTTCCTGATCGTCCAGGACATCGTCAAGTTCGCGCACGACCACGGGATCCTCTGCCAGGGCCGGGGTTCCGCGGCGAACTCGGCGGTCTGCTACGCGCTCGGGATCACCGCGGTCGACAGCATCCTCTACAACCTGCCGTTCGAGCGGTTCCTCGCCTCGACCCGGACCGAGGAGCCGGATATCGACGTCGACTTCGACTCCGACCGCCGCGAGGAGGTGATCCAGTACGTCTACGGCAAGTACGGCCGCCGGAACGCCGCCCAGGTCGCGAACGTGATCAGCTACCGGCCGAAGTCCGCCGTCCGGGACATGGCCAAGGCGTTCGGGTACTCGGTCGGTCAGCAGGACGCGTGGTCGAAACAGGTGGACGGGTGGAGTCCGGAGATCACCTCGACCGAGCACGACATCCCGCCGCGGGTGGTGGAGATGGCGACCGGGTTGCTGAAGTTCCCGCGGCACCTGGGGATCCACTCCGGCGGGATGGTGCTGACCGAGCGGCCGGTGGGGGAGGTGGTGCCGATCGAGCACGCCCGGATGGAGAACCGCACGGTGCTGCAGTGGGACAAGGACGACTGCGCGTGGATGGGGCTGGTGAAGTTCGACCTGCTCGGGCTCGGGATGCTGGCCGCGCTGCAGTACTGCATGGAGATGGCCCGCGAGCGGATCGGGGAGTCGTGGCTGCTGCACACGATCCCGAAGGAGGAGGCCGGCGTCTACGACCAGTTGTGCCGGGCGGACTCGGTCGGGGTGTTCCAGGTGGAGTCGCGGGCCCAGATGGCGACGCTGCCGCGACTGAAGCCGCGGAAGTTCTACGACCTGGTCACCGAGATCGCGCTGATCCGGCCCGGCCCGATCCAGGGCGGTGCGGTCCATCCGTACATCCGGCGCCGGACCGGGGAGGAGCCGGTCACCTACCTGCACCCGAAGCTGCGGCCGGTGCTGGAGCGGACCATGGGCGTGCCGCTGTTCCAGGAGCAGTTGATGCAGATGGCGATGGCGGTCGGCGAGATCGACGGCGACGAGGCCGACCTGCTCCGGCGCGCGATGGGGTCGAAGCGCGGCATCGAGAAGATCTCGTCACTGAAGGAGAAGTTGTACGCCGGGATGGCCCGCAACGGGATCACCGGGGACCTGGCCGACGAGATCTACGACAAGATCGAGGCGTTCGCGAACTTCGGGTTCGCCGAGTCCCACTCGATCAGCTTCGCCCTGCTGGTCTACTCCAGCACGTGGCTGCGGCTGCACTACCCGGCCGCGTTCCTGGCCGCGCTGTTGCGGGCCCAGCCGATGGGGTTCTACTCACCCCAGTCCCTGGTCGCCGACGCCCGTCGCCACGGCGTGGAGGTGCGACGGCCGGACCTGCACCTCTCGGGTGTCGACGCCGGGCTCGAGCAACTGGTCGACGGGCAGGAGCTCACCGGGCCGACCGGTTCGCCGGACTGTCTGGTGGATCCGCAGCCGTTGGTCGGTCCGTTCGATCCGAAGGCGCCGTTCGACACCACTCGCCATCGCCGCGACGGCGCGTTCGCGGTCCGGCTGGGGTTGTCGGAGGTGCGGACAATCGGCGACAAGGGCGCGAAGCTGATCATCGAGGAACGCGATCGCGGTGGGCCGTACGCCGAGATGGCCGACCTCGTCCGTCGGACCGGGATCACTGCCGCGCAGGTGGAGGCGCTGGCCACCGCCGGGGCCTTCGACTGCTTCGGCCTCGATCGCCGGCAGGCGTTGTGGGAAGCCGGCCGGGCCGCCGAGGAACGCCCCGGCCAGCTCGCCGGGATCACTGCCGCCGGGCCGCCGCCCACGCTGCCCGGGATGACCGATATCGAGTCCGACATGGCCGACCTGTGGTCGACCTCGATCACCACCACCAGTCACCCGATCCAGCGCATCCGCGACCAACTACGGGCCGAAGGCATCCTTTCCGCCGCCCAACTGCGCGAGGCCCCGGACGGCGCCCGGGTCCGCGTCGCCGGTGTGGTCACCCATCGCCAGCGCCCGGCCACCGCCTCCGGGGTCACCTTCATGAACCTCGAGGACGAGACCGGTATGGCCAACATCGTCATCACCGTCGGCTGCTGGCACCGCCACGCCACCGTCGCCCGCACCTCCGGCGCCCTCATCATCCGCGGCCGCGTCGAACGCGCCGGCGAAGTCACCAACCTCTCCGCCGACCACCTCCAACGCCTCCCCCTCGCCGCCAAAACCACCTCCCGAGACTTCCGCTGACGCCTTTGGTCGGCTGGGCCCAAGCCGGTGCGAAACCCTGGTGACAGAACCTGTCGGAGTGGTGAAGCTGTGCCAGTGGAGATCAAGACGCTAGACCTGCTCCAGCAGGCCGACGACCGCTCGCTGGCCTTCACTCCCATGGGTCTGGGGCATATGCCGGCCGCTGACGCGGCCGAGTACCAGCAGTCGGTCGTTGCGCGCATCGAGCTCGCGGACACCATCGCCGCCGGCACCCGGCAGTCGTTCGACCGGCTGCGGACGGTCTATGCCTACGGGGTGTTGTGTTACGAGGCCTACACCCTCGTCTACGACCAGGCGCTCCTGACCGCGGAGCAGGCACTCCGGGACCGGTTCATCTCGCAGTACCAGCCGGCGGTGACCTTCGCGGACAAACACGGTAACCACAAGACGGTCACCGCAACCAGCTACAGCAAGGTGATCGAGTTCCTGAAGGCGAACCGCGGATTCCACTTCCTCGTCGTTGGTGACGGTGGACCGGTGCTGGAGTTCCGCGGTGGCATGCTCAAGGACCTGACGATCTGGGCTCGCCGGCTCGGATTGCTGTGTGGTCAGCGCAACCGGCATCACGAATGGATCCATGCCCAACTCCGCAACTACGCCGCCCACCCCAGCGATCACCTCACCAGTCCGGTCGAGGCGGCCCGAGAACTGCATGCGGTGGCCGAGCTGATCAACCAACTCTGGGGTCGGCGGACGGTCGGCGGGAAGTACTATCCAGCGCCGAAGCGGCGGGACATCCTTGCGCTCGGCTGGGGTGACGGACTGGCGATCCAGGTTGTGACCGAGGTCGATGCGCTGCGGAACGGGGCGAACCTTCACCACGACTGGAACTACGTGATCGTCCGTGCGGTCGCCGATGATCCTGACCTGATCGAGTTCCACTCCCAGTACGAACTGACCGCCTACCCAACCGAGCTGCTGTGGGGCCCTGGGACAGCGGCCGCCGGAGAACCTTCCTGGTCGCTGGTTCATTGTGCGAGCTGACTTCCCCGGCGACGCTTGCAACCACGTCCGAACCCGTCTGACGACCCCGGAGTACTGTCAGGCGCTCGGTCCGTGCCGCAGCTGCAACGCGGATCTGCTCGCTGTCGGCACCTATGACGAGATCAAGCACCTACTGGAGGAACACAGCCATGGCAGGCCGGTCTCACTCCCCGCAGTAGGTACGCCGTACACGCGGGCAGTCGCCATCAAGATCCCGATCGCTCTGCCGGCCACCTAGAAGCTCTTCTCCTGCCGCGGGGTCAGGCGAGGTCAGGCTCTCCAGGTACGGAGGACACGATCGAGGTTGCTGCGGACCACGGGGTCGGTCTCGGTGGTCAGCAGGTGTTTCAGGTCCGGTAACACGGATCGCTGATCGCGGTGCTCCGCCGACTGCACGGCCTGGCGGCGTACGTCGGCAGCTGGGTCCTGGAGTGCGGTGCGGAGCAGATCGGTGGCGTTGCCGTTTGCCTTGATCGCGTAGTAGAGGGCCGACACGCGGTCCCGGGCGGCGGGTCGTTCCAGCAGTGGCTCGAGGTCGGTGACCTGGCAGTCGCCGCTGTCCGCGAGCGCCCACACCGCCGCCCACAGCACCCCGGAATCCGCGTCGGTCAGCAACGCACGGGCGCGCTCGGCGAGGTCGGCGGTGGCAAGGACGCGGAGCACGTGGATCGCCGCGGCGCGCACCGGTGCAACTGCATCCGTCAACGCCGCCCGCGCGGCATTCTCGACCTGAGGCACCTTGGATCTCCACGCGACGCCGAGCATCGTCTCTCGCACTCCGGGATCAGGGTCGCTGACGGCGGCCGCGAGGCTGTTCGCAGCGACAGCGGTGATCTCCGGCAGGAGGCTCAGCGACCAGCCCGCTCGGCCGCGCCGGTCAGGGTCCGAATCGTCGGCAAGGATGGCGAGGAGCGCGGCCTCGTCACCCGGCAACTTCAGACCGAAGCCACCAACGGAGTATCCGGCGAGGAGTTCGTCGAGCCACCGCTCGTACCAGGCCAGGAAGTTCGCGTCCTCGGCCACGTACGGCTGCACGACCCAATCGGCGTTGACGTTGACGAGCCTGCCCCGGCCCGGTCCGGTGACGACGAGTTGGGTGTAGTCCGAGCAACCGTGGTGAACGATCGCAAGGCTGCCCTTTTGCGGTTCGGGAAAGTCGTCCCAGTCTGAATCGGTGTACTCGGCACCGGTCGCGAAATAGCTCGGGGCCGCGAGGAAGCCGTCCGGGTCCTCGTACGAATCCACCGCCGACCGCAACGGCACCAGGCCGTAGCTCGGGCCTGCGCCGCCGTCTCCGGCCTCGAGCAGGAACAGGCGGTACTCCTCAGGCAGCCGGACCACGTGCTCGGCCTCGAATGCCGCGACGTCAGCTTCGGACAGCGGCGGGTTCAGCCGGTACGAATGTGCCTTGGCGCCGAAAGACTCCAGGAGCGCAGGGGATGCGGCTGCCTGTGCGAGTTTCGCGCGGATGCGGAGGATGCGGTCGTCCACCCGGAGAGACTACAGAGCCACCGGCACCTGCCTGCGAGCTCTGCTGTCAGGGCTGGGGGAGTTTGGTGTTCCAGTGGTGGAGTTGGTCGGTGAGCCAGGGGATGAGGGGGTCGCCGAGGGCGGTGTCGATGCCTAGGTAGCGGACGCCGATGACGGCGAGGGCGAGGAGACCCAGCAGGAGACCGAGGACGTTGAGGGCGCTGCCGGCGACGTCCGGGCGGTGGGTGCTGATGAGGCCGATCAGGCCGGTGAGCACCGCCAGCCCGCCGAGGACCAGCGAGACGCCGAAGAGGATCGAGAAGGTTGCCGTGAGCACCGCTCCGAGGCCGCACACCAGTGCGGTCTCGGCGGCGGCGGACATCCGTGCCCGCGGCGCCGGCGACGCGTCGATCAGTTCCTGCAGCCCCACTTCGCCTCGAGGGCTGTGCCCGTACGTGGCCATACCTCAAGGCTAATCCGCAAACGACCCGCTGATGGTCAACCAATGGTTACGAAACGTGCGGCGCGATCAGGTCGATGAGTTGCTGGTGGGTGGCGGGGTTGGCGGCGGCAACCAAACCAGGGCCGGTGTGCAGTGGCCGGCCGCGGAAGTCGGTGACGATGCAGCCGGCCGACTGGCAGAGCGTCGTACCGGCGGTGAAGTGGACGCTGTTGAGGAGGGTGCCGTCGGTGATGTAGCCGGCGCGGCGGCCGATGGCGACCCAGGCGAGGGTGAGGGTGGTCGAGGAGACGCGGCCGGCGAAGGCGGCGCGGAACTTCTCGTCGGTCAGGAACTGGGCGCCGAGGAAGTCGGCGCCGGGTGGTGCGTCGATGTCGACGTCGACCAGCTGGGAGGTCGCGGATGGCTGGGCGGGGGAGTCGGTGCCGTTCCGGCGGACTTGAGCCGTGGTGCCGTCGGTCCAGAACACCTCGCCGGTCAGGGGTTGAGCGACCGCGGCCACGTCCACGCCTGGCAGTGCGACGTTCACCGAGAACAGCGGGGTCTCGGCCGCGAAGTTGAGTGTCCCGCACAGCGGGTCCACCAACCAGGTGCGTGCCGCCTGACCGGTCGCGCCGTACTCCTCGCCGATCACCGCGTCGTCCGGCCGGGCCGCGCGGATGACCTCGAGGATCGCCCGCTCCGCTTCCAGGTCCGCCTCGGTCGCGAAGTCGGTCGGCGACTTGTCGTACCGGGCCATGGCGGCGCCGTACATCCGCCGTACGACGGCCGCACCCGCCTCGGCCGCGTTGATCGCCACCTCGACATCACTCAACTGGTTCATACCCGCATCCAACACCAGGTCGTGAAAGCGGTTTGAAAGGCGGCCGGAGTTGGGTGGAGGTCCAGATCACCCAGGGAGGGACCAGCGCATGAAGCTCGGACTGTCACTGCCCACCGCCGGTACGGGCGTGAGCCCGGAGAGCATCGCCAAGGTGGCCGAGGAGGCCGAGCGGATCGGGCTGGCGTCGGTGTGGACGTTCGAGCGGCTGATGAACCCGGTCGGCGGTGCGATCCCGATCGGCGGTAGCGACGCCGTACCGCTGCCGGACGGCTACGGCAGCGTGTGGGACCCGATCGAGACTCTCGCGTACCTCGCCGCACGGACCAGAACGATCACGCTCGGGACTTGTGTGGTCGACGCCCTCCTGCACAGCCCGATCGTGCTGGCCCGACGGCTCGCGACACTCGACCGGCTGAGTGGTGGACGAGTCCTCGCAGGGGTCGGGGTGGGCTGGATGTCGGCCGAGTACGAGGCGGCCGGCGTACCGGAGCAGCAGCGCGGGCCGCGGCTCGGCGAGCACATCACCGCGATGCGCAAGGCCTGGGGACCGGACCCGGTCGAACACGACGGCCGCTTCTACCGGATCGCGCCGTCGCACGTCGGGCCGAAGCCGGTCCGGCCCGACGGCGTGAGGTTGCTGGCCGGGTCGATGGCACCGGCCGCGATCGAGCGGGCCGGCCGCCTGGGCGTGGGTCTGCTCCCGATCATGATGACGTGGGAGATGTTCGACACCGCGGTCTCGATCTTCCGGGCCGCCGCGGACAAGGCGGGCCACGAGTCGCTGCCGATCGTCGTCAAGGTGAACGGGACGGTCACGGCGAAAGCCACCGATGTCCGCGATCCGCTGACCGGTGGGGTCGAGCAGGTCCTGGAGGACCTCGACCGCGTGCGCGGCGCCGGCGTCGATCACGTCAGTTGGACGATGGACAGCGACCCGGACGAGCAGCTCGCCGTGATGGCGGACCTGCTGCGAGGGGCAAACGCTTGATCGGATGACCACGGCGGAACCCCTTGTATTCCTTGGGGTTCCCTGCTCTCCATTAGATGTGGAGGGGGGCAGGTCATGCCGTTGAAGTCGTATGGGGTACTCGTCGGCCGGGCGGTCGACGCACGTCGTGAAGGTGGTACGGACACTCCGCACTATCAGGTCCAGTTGCGCGACGAGGCCGGGGTGGACTACCGGATCGCGGTGAATGTGATGTCGAAGGAGTTCCCGTCGGAGCTGCTGTTCCGGGTCGACGAGGACTTCCGCCATCCGGTCACCGCACAGCTCGGCGACCTCACCTCGGGCTGGCACCGGCTCGACACCGGTCCGCGCGGTGTGAACCTGGACTACGTCCGGCAGACCCTGTTCGATCGTGAACTGCTGCGGCCGCTCCCCGCCAATGTCGAGGGGCCGAGCAACGATCTCGCCGATCTGCTGGACGACCAGGTACGACGGGCGATGCGCGAACCGGCCGCGGTGGTCTACGCGTTCGGGGAACGGTGGGGGCCGGAGAGCGGCGTACCCGACAAGATCTTCGGCTTCCGGCCCGGCAACGGGGTGCACGACATCCACATGAACCAGGGGAACGTCGGCGCGTTCCGCAAGGACGACGGGGTCTGGCAGGACGGCGCGATGATGATCGAGCTGCCGGACCAGCAGCGGTGGGTGGGCATCTTCCTGGCGTTCCAGAGCCAGTCGTGGCACACCGACGACGTGACCGGTCATGCTCTCGTCGACGGTCCGATCGAGGAGTTCGGTGCGGAGCCGGTCCGCATCGTCGCGGCGCTGGTGAATCCGGTCGGTCCCGCGCCCGAGGCCGAAACGGTCACTCTGCTCAACGCCTCGCCCGATCCCGTCGACCTCACCGGCTGGCATCTCGTCGATCGCGCGCTCCACGTCGGCCCGGTCACCGGCGGCATCGTCGCCGCCGGCGCCACCCTCGTCGTACCACTGCCGCCGACCGTGCAACTTGGCAACAAGGGCGGCGAGATCACCCTGCTCGACCCGAAGGGCCTCAAGGTCCACGGCGTGTCCTACACCGCGGCGCAGGCCGAACGCTCCGGCTGGACCGTCGTCTTCTGACCCACCTCTCGCGCTTTCGTACTTAGTACGCTACCTTGGCCGTACTAAGTACGAAAATGCGAGGGGGAACTTTGAGTTCGATACGTACGTGGGCTGTCGCCGGGGGAGTGGCGCTCCTGCTGATGGCCGCGCTGGCCGGTTTCGGCAACTTCGCCGCCATCGAGGGTCTGGTGACGTGGGGCGATGCCGAGAAGACCGCGCGAGACATCGCCGGATCGGAGGGTCTGTTCCGGGCGGGAGTGGCGAGCCTGTTCCTGGTCATCGTTCTCGACGTGGTCGTCGCCTGCGCGCTCTACCGCGTCTTCGCCCCGGTCGACCGAACCGTGTCACTCCTGGCAGCCGCCTTCAGGCTCGTCTACACAGCCGTCTTCATGGTCGCGTTGGGCAGCCTGCTCGACGCCCTCCGCCACGTGGATCAAGCGCTCCTGCACCTCGAAGCGTTCGACGACCTCTGGAAGGCCGGCCTCGGTCTCTTCGGCGTGCACCTGCTGCTGCTCGGCTACCTGACGTTCCGCTCGAGCCAGTTCCCTGGTTGGTTAGGCATCCTGCTGGCCATCGCCGGCCTGGGTTACCTCATCGACAGCCTCGGCGTCTTCTTCGGCTACGACCTCGCCGTCTCCATCTACACCTTCCTCGGCGAACTCCTGCTCGCCATCTGGCTCCTGATCCGCGCCCGCCACCTGGAGGTGAACCCCAGGTTCAGGCCGATGACTGGGACGACGGCTGAGCCAGCTCGTGGTGGGGACGCGACTGCCACAGGGCCCATTCGGCGCTGACGTCGCCGGCGGTGCGGAGGAGGAGGGGGAGGTAGTCGTGCAGGAGTTTCTCGGTGGTGGTTTCGGCGGCGTGGACGGTGACGTTCATGGCGGCGCGGACCGTTCCGGTGCCGTCGCGGACCGGGGCGGCCACCGAGCGGACGCCGGGTGCGAGTTCCTCGTCGGCCAGGGCCCAGCCGCGGGCGCGGATCTCGGTCAGCTCGTCGCGGAGCTGCTCCGCGGTCCGTCCGATGTACGGCGGGAGCCCGGCGCGACTCGGTTGGGCGAGGGTCTCGACCAGCTCGTCGGGGGAGAGGGCGGCGAGCAGGACCTTGCCCTGCGAGGTCTGCGCGGCCGGGAAACGAGTACCGATGTCGACCCGCAGCGCGATGATCTTCGGCACCGAGACCCGGGCGACGTACACGATGTCGGAGCCGTCGAGTTGCGCCATCGACGACGACTCGCCGGTCCGGCTCACGAGGACTTCGAGGTGCGGCCGGGCGATGTCCCACAGCCCGAGCGCGCCGACGTACGCCATCCCGAGGGTCAGCACCTTCGGGGTCAGCTGGAAGGTACCGTCGGTCGACCGGACGAACCCGAGCTCCTCCAGCGTCAGCAGCAGCCGGCGCGCGGTCGGGCGGGCGAGCCCGGCTGCGGTCGCCACCTCGGACAGCGACATGGTGCGGTGATCCGCGTCGAAGCAGGCGAGCACGTCCAGCCCGCGAGCCAGTGACTCGACGAAATCCGGGCCCGCGCCTCGTCCTGCCATCAGTTCCTGCCTCCCGCCGTCCGACGTCCTGTCGCGCCCGAGCATAGGGCGTGGGCCGGTGTCACGAGCCGGGTTCGCCGAAGATCGAGCCGCGTGCCTCCCGAGTCGACTCGGACTTGTACTCGGTGTACTGGTAGGGGTTGTCGAACACCTCGTCCTTGGGCAGATCCGGGTTCATCCCACCGGCCCAGGCCTCGTCGCCCAACGCCCCGCGGAGGAAGTCGACGGTCGCCTCGACGGCACGTCGTACGGCGGGAAGGTCGACGCCGACCAGTTGGTTCGCGTACTTCACCACCTTGCCGTCGACAAGGACGGTGTGGACGTCGCCCCGCTGCGCCTGGAACGCCACGTGACCGTAGGGATTGACCAACGGGAACGACACCGGCGAGGAGTCGTTCTTGATCAGTACGACGTCCGCCTTCTTCCCGGGCTCGAGACTGCCGAGGTCGTCCCGGCCCAGTGCGCGAGCGCCGCCACGGGTGGCCCAGTCGACCACGTGCTCGGCGCGCAGGTGGCTGTGGGTCACCGTGTCGCCCTTCATGTGGGCCTCGAGGTGTTCACGGGCCCGGTCCGCGCCGAGCGTCGTACGCATCGCGCTGAACAGGTCGCCGCTCCACCAGACGCTGGTGTCCATCGACAGCGACACCGGGATGCCGTACTTGCGGACCTGCCAGGTGGGTGGGTAGCCCTGCCCGGCGCTCTGCTCGGACTCCGTCGAGACGGAGACCGACCCGCCGGTCGCGGCGATGCGTTGGTAGGAGTCCTCGGTCAGTGTGGCCGCGTGCACGTAGATGTTCTGCGGCGTCATGAAGCCGTTCTCGTGGGTCAGCCGGATGCCGTCGTCGTTGGTCGCGCCCCACACTCCGGCATGCGTGGTCACGCCCACTCCGAGCTCACGGGCCACTTCGAAGGCGGCTCGCTCGGGGAACGACGGGTCGCCGGTGACGTCGAAGGCGAGCTGGAGACCGATCTGGTCGTCGTCGCGGAGCCGCTCTAGAAACGCGCGGACAGCCGGATCCGCGGTCCACTCCCAGGGCCCGGCCTGAATGTTGCCGTAGGCAAGAACGAACCGGCCGGGAACGGCGCGCAGCGCGTCCACCGCCGCCTCGGCGTGGTCGACGGACTGCAACCCGTGCGACCAGTCGACCGTGGTGGTGACACCGGCCTCGAGCGACTCCCATGCCGAGGTCAGGTTGCCGGCGTGGATGTCCTCGGGCCGGAAGGTCTTGCCGTGCTCGAGGTAGTACCAGACGAAGTACTGCGTCAGCGTCCAGTCGGCGCCGTAGGCGCGCATCGCGGTCTGCCACATGTGCCGGTGCGTGTCGATCATCCCCGGCATCACGATCCCGCCGCGGGCGTCGATCTCCTGGGTTCCCTCGGGAACGTCGACCGCCGCGCCGACGGCCGCGATGCGGTCGTCCACGACCAGGACGTCGCCCTCGGTCAGCACCGTGTGGTTGGCGTCCATGGTCAGCACAGTGCCCCCGCGCAGCAGTACCGGCCGGCCCGCCACCGGCGTCTCGGCAGTGGTCATGATCCCCTCCAGAGTCGGGCCGGACATACGTCCGTATGCCGGTCACCACGGCGATAGCGCCACTATCGAAGCGCTCGCTCACGGTGTCAAGGGCTCGCTCCGGTGTGCTTGACACGATGGCGGGCCGATCTCAGACTGAGGCGACGGAGCGTTTGCGGACAAGTGTCCGGAGGAGGCTGGCTGTGCCCGATGCAGTACCGGAGGTGAGGGGGCCGCTCGCGGGGCTGCTGGTGGCCGACTTCTCCCGGATCCTGGCCGGCCCGTACGCGACCATGCTGCTGGCCGACCTCGGCGCCGAGGTGGTCAAGGTCGAGGCCCCCGGCGGTGACGACACCCGGTCCTGGCAGCCGCCGGTCCGCGACGGCATCTCGACGTACTACCTCGCGGTGAACCGGAACAAGCGGTCGATCGCGCTCGACCTGAAGGACCCGAAGGATCTGGCCGCGGCCCAGGAACTGGCCCGGCGGGCCGACGTGGTGCTGGAGAACTTCAAGCCGGGCGGGCTGGCGCGCTTCGGCCTGGACTACGACTCGGTCGCGGCGGCCAACCCCCGGGTGGTCTACGCCTCGATCAGCGGGTTCGGCAGTGGGCCGAAGGGAGCGGCGTTGCCTGGGTACGACCTGATCGTTCAGGCGATCTCCGGGCTGATGAGCCTCACCGGTGATCCGGACGGCGAACCCTTCCGGGCCGGCATCTCGGTGTTCGACGTGATGGCCGGGCTGCACGCGACGATCGGCGTACTGTCCGCGCTGAACGCCAGGCACGAGACCGGTCGCGGCCAGCACGTCGAGGTGAATCTGCTGTCGTCGGCGCTGTCCGGGCTGGTCAACCAGTCGAGCGCGTACGTCGCCGGCGGCGTCGTACCGCTGCGGATGGGCAACAGTCACCCGAGCCTGTTCCCGTACGAGCCGTTGCCGTGCTCAGACGGCGAGCTGATCATCACGGCCGGGAACAACGGCCAGTTCCGCAAATTGACCGAGGTGCTCGGCGTACCGGAGTTGGCCGACGATCCGCGGTTCGACCAGAACGAGAAGCGGACGGCGAACCGGGAGGCGCTGCGGCCGCTGCTGGTCGAGCGCCTCCGCACCAAGACACGGATGGAGTGGTTCCGCGACATCATCGCCGCGGGCGTGCCGTGCGGGCCGATCAACACCGTCGACGCCGGCGTCGCCTTCGCCGAGGACATCGGACTGGACCCGGTGGTGACGATCGGAGCCATCCCGACCGTGCGGAACCCGATCACCTTCTCCGAAACGCCGGCCGAGTACCGCCTGCCGCCGCCGGAGCTGGACGAGCACGGCGTCGAACTCCGCCGCTGGCTGACCAACAAGGAGCGTTCGGCATTATGAACGAGCGGAGCGAGTTCATCATCAAGCACAGCCCGTCTCGCGCCTCATCCGCGCCCGGAGCGAAGCGAGGACGTGGATGAGCTTCCCGACGTCGCTCGGTACGTCGACCGAGGACGAGATCCGCCTGCTCGGCCAGGACCTCACGGCCGACCTGATGGGCAAGGTCGGCTTCGGTGAACTCGCCTTCTGGCTGGTCGCCCTGCGCCGGCCGACACCGTCCGAGACGCGAGTCTTCGAGGCCGTGCTGGTCGCGCTGGCCGACCACGGGTTCACGCCGACGGCGATCGCGGCGCGGCTGACCTATCTGTCCGCGCCGGACTCGCTGCAGGGTGCGCTCGCAGCCGGCCTGCTCGGCGGTGGGTCGCGCTTCCTCGGAGTGACCGAGGACTGCGGGATGTACCTGCACGAGACCCTGCTGGGACATGAACTGCCGGCGGACGATGCCGGGTGGGATGCTTTGGCGCTCGAGGTGGTCACCGAGACGCGTGCGGCCGGTAAGTATGTCCCCGGGCTCGGGCATCCGGTACACAAGGTTCAGGACCCGCGAACGCCGGTGCTGATCGGCATCGCTGCGGAAGAGGGCCTGCTGGGGCCGCATCTGCAGTTGTTCCAGGCCATCGGGCGGGTGCATGAGCAGGTCCTCGGCCGGAAGCTCCCGCTCAACGGTGCCGGAGTCTGTGGCGCGGCTCTCGCCGATCTCGGACTGCCGGTTGAGCTGTTGCGTGGTTTCGCCTTGCTGGCCAGGGCTGCCGGCCTCCTCGGCCAACTCGCTGAGGAGCGCCGCCGCCCGATCGGCATGGATGCCTATCTCACTGTCGACCGCAACGCGGTCTACGTCGACCCGACCCAGACCTGAACCAGAGCGAAGAGGAGCACCACATGGCCACTGTCGTCGCGGTCATCGCCTCCACGCACCATCCGTTCTACTACCGGGCGAGTACGTCGACCGGTGCCGACCGGCCGCCGTTCGCCGACGAGTGGGTGGCCAAGATCGAGGCGTTCCGGGAGACCCTCACCAAGGCCCGGCCGGACATCCTGGTGATGGTCGGCAGCGACCACTTCCACCAGCTCTGGCTGGACAACATGCCCCAGTTCCTGGTCGGCAAGGCGCCGTACTTCGATGCGAACTGGTACAACGAGGAGCGCGAGTTCGGGCTGCCGCGGATGACGCTGCCGGGGGAGGAGCAGCTGGCCGCGTACATCCTGCGCAACGGGCTGGACGCCGGCTTCGATCTTGCCTTCAGCAACGAACTGCGGATCGACCACAGCATCACCTGCCCGATCATCACGCTCCGGCCGGAGGCGGACCTGCCGATCGTGCCGATCTACACCAACATCTTCGCGCCGCCACTGCCACAGCCGAAGCGGTTCGTCGAGCTGGGCCGGACGATCCGGCAGTTGGTCGAGTCGTGGCCGGACGACCGGCGGGTGGCGATCATCGGCACCGGGCACCTGTCCCTCGAGCTCGGCGGCCCGCGGCAGTTCGGTGCCCACGGCCCCGATCCGGAGTTCGACCGGAAGGCGGTCGACTGGATCGCCAGCGGAGACCTCGACGGCTGCCTGGCCGACGTGACGCTGGACAGCCTGCACCTGCCCGGCAACGCGACCCACGGGTTCATGGACTTCATGCTGATGATGGGTGTCGCCGGTGCCGGCGCGAAGGCGGACCACGTCGACTCGCTCGACCTGTTCCACACCATGGAGGCCTACTTCACCTGGTATCCGAACGGGGTGCCGGCATGAGCAAGTACTTGCTGGACAAGTTCCTCTTCACGGTCGACCGGGACCCGGCGCTGGTCGAGCGGTATCGCGAGGACGCCGCCGGGACGGTGACGTGGTGGGAAGCGGAGGTGGCGAACCAGATCCTCAACTGCAAGACGGGTGAGAAGTCCACCTGGCTCGCGTTCACCGACGAGGAGCGGCAGGCGCTCGTCGACCAGGATCACGTGGCGCTGTTCCGGATGGGTGCGCATCCGTTCCTCACGTTGACGTTGTTCATCGCGATGTTCGAGCGCGACCACGGACCGCTGGAGTACCAGAAGGCGTACGGCAAGGCACTCCAGCACCTGTCCCCGCCGTATCCGGATATATCCACCTAGGAGATCGCGTGCGAGCAGCCGTCCTGCGCATCCACGGTGAGGCGCCATCACACGGTGAACACCCGGACCCGGTCCCGTCGGAGGGTCGGTCGATCGTCCGCGTCACCGCGGCGCCGGTCGTACCTCTCGATCTGTTGTGTGCTTCTGGTACGTCGTACTTCGGTGCACCCGAGTTGCCGTACGTACCGGGGGTGCAAGGGGTCGGTGTGGTCGAGCAGTCGGCTGTCGTGGCTGCGGGGACCAAGGTGTTCTTCGCGACGTCGGCCGGGATGTCTCCGGGCGACGGGAGTTTCGCCGAGCGCTGCGCCGTACCTGATGCCGACCTCATCGTTCTCGACACACCGGTGCCCGACGCCGAGGTGGCCGCGCTCGGTTTGTCTGCGGTGGCAGCATGGATGGTGCTGACTTGGCGTGCCAAGTTGCAGCCGGGTGAGCGGGTGCTCGTGCTCGGCGGTGGTGGCGCGGTGGGACAAGCCGCGATCGGATCGGCGCGAGTGCTCGAAGCCGGCCGGGTGGTTGCGGTGTGCCGGTCCGACGATGCCGGCCGGCGCGCCCTGGACGCTGGGGCCGACGAAGTGGTCGCCCTGACCGACGATCTGGCCGGGCGGCTGGCCGACGCGACGGGTGGAGCCGTCGACGTGGTGGTCGACCCCGTCTTCGGTCCGGTGGCGACCGCGGCCGCGCGACTCCTCGCTCCCGGTGGTCGGCTGGTGAACCTCGGTGGTGCTTCGGGTGACGAGGCAACCTTCTCCTCGGCGATCCTCCGCAGCCGCACCGCGAGCATCCTCGGCTACACCAACAACGCCATCACCACCGACCAGCGCCGCGACGCCCTCACCGCAGTCCTCCGCCACGCGGCCGCCGGAGCTGTCACTGTCGCGCACGAGACGGTTCCGCTGCCAGACATCACCGCCGCCTGGCAGCGCCAATCCGCCGGTCGCACGGCAGGGCGTCTGGTGCTCACGCTGGACTAGATAAGACCGATCGGTATTATCTAGTCCCATGGCTGTTCCGGTCCGGCGGTTGTGGGTGGCGGTGCTGTGCGGGTATCTCGCGTTCGGCGCCGCGTTGCAGGCGTTGCCGTCGTACGTGCCGGAGAAGTTCGGCGGCGGTGCGCTGGCCAGCGGAACCGCGGTGGGGATCGCCTTCCTGGCCACGGCGTGCGGGCGGCCGTTCGCGGGATGGCTGGCGGACGGCGGCTGGTCGCGTCCCGTCGTACTGGTCGGGGGAGTGCTGACCGCAGCCGGTGGTCTCGGGCAGTTGGTCGCGCCGAATCTCACGGTCCTGCTGGTGGCGCGGCTGGTGATGGGCGCGGGGGAGGCGGCGTTGTTCTCGGCTGCGTTGCCGTGGGTGCTGGCCGGGACGCGGGTGGCGCAGCGCGGTCGGGTCGCGGGCTGGTTCGGGTTGTCGATGTGGGGTGGGCTGGCCGGCGGGCCGGTGATCGCGTCGCTGGTCGGCGAGTGGGTCTGGTGGACGATCGTCGGTCTCGCCGGCGCGTCGATGGTGCTGGTGCTGACGACTCGCGCGGATCCGGGCCGGGTCGAGCCGTTGGTCCGGATCCGTCGCGTCCGCGATCTGGTCCCGGCCGGCGTACCGTTGCCAGGAGCAACCATAGGTCTGGCGGCGTACTGCTACGGAACCATCGCGGCCCTGCTGGTCCTACGGTTGCGCGATGACGGCATCGGCGTCGACGGCTACGCGCTCGCGGTGTTCGCAGCCGCGTTCCTGATCGTGCGGTTCGCGGGCAGTCCCTTGGTCGATCGGTACGGCGGACGCACAGTGGCGGCTGTGACGGTCGCGGTCGAGGTTCTCGCGCTGGTCGGGATCGCCTTGGCTGCTGGACCGGTGAGCGCGCTCGTGTTCACGGCGTTGGCAGGGCTCGGGCTGGCGCTGATCTACCCGGCCTGTGTGTCGATGACGCTCGATCGGGTCCGCGGTTTGCGGCCTGGCGTGTCGATGGGCGTGATGACGTCGTTCTGGGACCTCGGCGTGCTGGCGGCGGGTCCGCTCGGTGGACTCGTGGCTGAGCGGCTCGGGTTCCCGATCGCCTTCTTCGTTGCCGCGGGCACCGCTGCGACGTGTGTCTTCGTGTGCCTGGCGTTCCTCAGGCCGCGTCGAGCAGTGTCTCCACGATGACGCGCGCCTCCGCACCGAGCCCGGGATCCCGATCGACCGCACTGATGATGGTCGCGCCCTCCAGTACGACGACCAGTTGGCGTGCCGTGGTCTCGGGGTCGCGCACGCCGGCCTCGGTCAGGAGCCCGCGGAACAGCTCGCGGTAGAAGGTCAGGTGGTCCTGGGCGAGTCGCCGGGGTGCGCCGTCATGGCCGCGGTCCTCGGTGGCCGCGTTCATCATCGCGCAGCCGCGGAACCCCGCCTCGGCGTACCAGGTCGCGACCAGGTCGAAGACGGCCAGGATCCGGTCGCGACCGGTCTCGGCCTGCTCGACCGCCTGCTCGTGCCAGGCGCGGACCCGGCGGGTGCGATCGGTCAGCACCGCCTCGACCAGGCCGTCCTTGGAGCCGAAGTTCTTGTAGATGGTGAGCTTCGACGCGCCGGCCGCCTCCGCGACCTCGTTGATGCCGACGGCATGGATCCCGCGGCGCAGGAACACGTCCGAAGCAGCGGCCAGGATGCGTGCCCTGGTCCCCTCGGGGTCCAGTCGTTCGCCAGCTTTGACCGGCATCGTGCACCACCTCCGCCACTCATAGTACCGATCGGTCTCATCTACTGGCGCAAGATAAGACCGATCGGTACTATCTCCGCCATGACCAACGGATGGACGGCAGCGGGATTCGAGGGTGTGGCCGAGGCGTTCGCGCGGAACTTCGCCGAGCGAGGTGAGCTGGGTGCGGCCTTCGCGGCGTACCGGGACGGCGACCTGGTGGTCGACCTGTGGGGCGGTACTGCGGACCGGGACACCGGGCGGGCGTGGGAGCGGGACACGGTCCAGTTGATGTTCTCCGGCACCAAGGGACTCGCGTCGGCGTGTCTGCTGCTGTTGGTCCAGCGCGGACAGGTGTCGCTCGACGATCCGCTCGGCCGCTACTGGCCAGAGTTCAGGGCCGGCGAGACCACGGTCGCCGAGGTGTTGTCCCATCAGGCCCGCCTGGCCTGGGTCGAGGCCGGGTACGCCGACCTGCTCGATCACGACGTGATGGCTGCCCATCTGGCTGCCCAGGCTCCGGCGACGGACCCGCGGGCCGCGTTCATGTATCACGCGATCACCTGGGGCTGGCTGGTCGACGAACTCATCCGGCGCATCGACGGGCGAACTGCCGGCCAGTTCTTCGCCGACGAGTTCGCGGCTCCGCTCGACCTCGAGGTCTGGATCGGTCTCCCGGATGAGCTGCACTGGCGCGCGACGACGATGGTTGCGCCCGACGGTGTGCTCGTGGACGAACCGCAGACCGATCCGCTGCTGCAGCTCAACCGCAATCCGCTCTGGGTGCCGGGCGCGGAGAAGATCTGGAACAGCTCTGAGTACCGCAGCGCCGGCCTGGCCGCGGTGGGCGGCTTCGCGACCGCCCGCGGTATGGCGCGCTTCTACGCCTCGCTCCTGGGTGACGGTGTCCTGACCCCGGAGACCGTCGAGCTCGGCCGGCAAGAACTCCGCCGCGGCATCGAGCCGACCTGGGGGAGCGAGATGGTGTACGGCGCCGGCTTCGAACTCGCCGGGTCCGGCAACTTCGGCCGCCCCGCCGATGCCTTCGGTCACGGGGGCGCCGGCGGCTCCCGTCACGGCGCCTGGCCGGCGCACCGGGTCGCCTTCTCCTACTTGATGAACGAGGTCCGCGGTCACCCCGACGACCGGCCGCTCAGCCTGCTGGCAGCCCTGGAGGACGCCGTCAGGTAGTGGTCACCACGCCGGGACAGATGCGTTGGTAAGCGCTTGCTGGCAGACTGTTGGTCCATGCGTGAGCCTCTGGTGATCAATGACAACGGTGCTTGGTGCTGGTTTCAGGACGAGCGTGCGGTGGTGGATCCGGACAGCCAGACGTTGGTGGTCGGGTCGATCGCGGCGCCGGAGGGTCCTGGCGGTGACGAGCGGTCCGGGAACGTCGAGTTGACGGTGGTCGATCTGCGCTCGGGCTCGAGTGAGGTCGTCGTACTGCATGAGAAGTTCGAGGCCGACGATCATGATGTGCCGGCGTTGTGGCGGCGGGCCGACGGCCGGTGGCTCGCGGTCTACACGAAGCACAAGACCGATGATCTGACCCGGTGGCGGGTGAGCGAGCCGGGGGATCCGCGGACGTGGGGTCCGGAGCGGACGTTCGACTGGAACGAGTTCACCGAGGGACGCGGGGTCACGTACTCGAACCTGCATGTGCTCGACGGGCGGCTGTACTGCTTCGCTCGCGCGGTCAACGACGACCAGTGTGCGCTGGTCTCCGACGACGACGGTGACACCTGGACGTACGCCGGCAAGCTGTTCACCCGGCCCAAGGTCGGCTATGTCAACGGCTACACGCGGTACGTCTCGACGCCGACGCGGATCGACCTGATCACGACCGATCACCATCCGCGCGACTACAACAACTCGATCTACCACGGCTACCTCGAGGCCGGGGCGCTGCACCGGACCGATGGAACCGTGGTGGACCCGGTCGCGCTCAACGGTGAGGCGCCGTCGCAGGTGGAGCTGACCACGGTGCTCGAAGCCGGGTCGCTGTGGGACGGCGAGCCGATGACGCACTGCTGGACGATCGACATCCGCCGTTCCGGCGACGGCACGCTCGCGGCTGTTCTCCTCGCGCGCCAGGACACTCCGGAGAACCCGGAGGATGCGTTCGCGCGGCGGTACGACGTACGGGATCACCGCTTCTTCTACGCGCGTCTCGCACCGGGCGGGAAGTGGCAGGTACGGCAACTGGCCAAGGCCGGTCCCGGGCTCCTGCCGCACGAGAACGACTACACCGGCCTGGTCGCCATCGATCCGTACGACGTGGACTCGCTGTACGTCTCGACACCGATCGATCCCCGCGACGGCACCGAGCTGGCGCACCACGAGATCTTCCACGCCCGCATCGCCGACGCCGGTACGACGTGGACGCCGGTGACCGAGAACTCCGAGGTCGACAACCTCCGCCCGATCGTCGCCCCGGGCGACCCGAGCCGAGTCCCACTGCTCTGGTTCCGCGGCCTGATGACGGCCTCCCAGCACTACAACTGCGAGGTCGTCCTGCTCGACCGGCCCCGAGGCTGACGGTCAGACCTTGCGTCGCAGCGCCAGGACGGAGATCGGGGCGAAGACGAGCATGATGCCGGCGGCCCAGACCAAGGTCCAGGCGACCGGTTCGGCGACCGGGCCGCCGACCAGGAGACCGCGGGCAGCGTCGGACAGGATCGTCACCGGGTTCGCCTCGACGACCGGCTGCAGCCAGCCCGGCATCGTCTCGGTGGGAACGAAGACGTTGCTGACGAACGTCACCGGGAACAGCACCGTGAAGCCGAAGATCTGAACCTGTTCGGGATCCCGCGCGAGCACGCCGACCAGGACCGACACCCAGGAGAACGCCAGCGCGAACAGCAGCACCAGGCCGACCATGGCGAGCAGGCTCAGCACCGAGGTCTCCACCCGGAAGCCCATCACGTAGCCGACGGCGAGCAGCAGGAACACCGACCACGCGTGTTTGACCAGGTCGGCCGTGATCCGTCCGCTCAATGGCGCCCAGCGGGCGATCGGCAACGACCGCAGTCGATCGAAGACCCCCTTGGTGAGGTCCGCGTTCAGCCCGGTGCCGACGTACATCGTCACGAAGAACATGTTCATCACGATGATGCCGGGCAGGGTGACCTGGAGATAGTCGGCGGTGCTGCCGGCGATGGCACCGCCGAAGATGTAGGTGAACAGGACGAGGAACAGGATCGGCTGGAAGCTGTAGTCGCCGAGCTCCCACGGGTTGTGCCTGATCTGGACGATCGTGCGCCACGCCAGCGTGGTCGTCTGCTGCAGACCTTGCAGCGGGCTCACCCTGGTGTTCATGCCCGCACCCTTTCGGTCGTCGTCTGATCGGATTCCTCGTCGGCCGAGTGTCCGGTGAGCGAGAGGAACACCTCGTTCAGGCTCGCGCCGCGCAACGTGAGCGTGCTGATCACGACGCCGGCGTCGTCCAGCCGGCGTACGACGGCCGGCAGGACCGCCGGGTCCGTGACCGGAGCGGTCACCACCTCACGGTCGATCTCGGGCTCGGTCTGCGCCAGCTCGCCGACGACCGCCACCACGGTCGGCAGGTCCGAGGGATCGGCCGGGCGGACGGCGAGGGACTGCGCGCCGGCCGTCGTCTTGAGCTCGTCCGGTGTACCGGTCGCGATCAGCTTTCCGTGGTCGATGACGGCGATGTTGTCGGCCAGCGCGTCGGCCTCGTCGAGGTACTGCGTGGTCAGCAGCACCGTGGATCCGCCGCGCACCAGCTCGCGGACGGTGGTCCAGAGCTCCTGCCGGGCGCGGGGGTCGAGTCCGGTCGTCGGTTCGTCGAGGAACAGGATGCGCGGGCGCCCGACCAGGCTCGCGGCCAGATCGAGCCGGCGCCGCATGCCGCCCGAGTACGTCTTGGTGGCGCGGTCGGCGGCGGCGGACAGGCCGAAGTCCTCGAGCAGTTCAGCGGCTCGCCGACGGGCGTCGCGACGGGATTGGCCGAGCAGACGTCCGATCAGCAACAGGTTCTCGGTGCCGGTCAGGTTCTCGTCGACTGCGGCGTACTGTCCGGTCAGCCCGATCAGCTGCCGGACCTGGTGGGCTTCCCGCAGTACGTCGTACCCGCCGACTGTGGCCCGGCCCGCGTCCGGCCGGAGCAGCGTCGCCAGCGCGCGGACCGCGGTCGTCTTCCCCGCGCCGTTCGGGCCGAGTAGGCCGAGGACGGTTCCGGTCGGTACCGCCAGGTCGACTCCGGCCAGCGCCTGCGTCTCGCCGAACCGCTTGGTCAGTCCTTCCGCCCAGATCGAGTGGTCCATCCCGTGCCCTCCCAGCTCGGTATGACCTCTCAGTCGACTACTCGATCAGGAATGCGTCAACAGGGTTAGGAGTCGAGTGCGGCGCGGGCGGCTTCGCGGGCTGCGGCAGGATCTTCGGCGGCGAGCGCTGCGCTTGCGGCGCGGCGGCACTGGTCGAGGGTCACTGTGGCCAGGCGGGCGCCGACGGCGGGCAGTGCTGCGGTTGCCGCCGACAACGAGGTGATGCCGAGGCCGACAAGGACGCAGGCCAGCAGAGGATCCGCGGCTGCCTCACCGCAGACTCCGACGGGTTTGCCGGCCGCTTCACCGGCGCGGGCCACCTGAGCGACCAGGGCGAGATGCGCGGGCTGCCAGGGATCGGTCAGGTTGGCCAGCTCGGGTGACAGCCGGTCGGCGGCCATCGTGTACTGCGTCAGGTCGTTGGTGCCGATCGACAGGAAGTCCACGTGCTCGAGCACTCGATCGGCGAGGAGCGCGACCGCAGGTACTTCGACCATCACGCCGGCGACCAGGCCGTGGCTGCGAGCCCAGTCGGCGAAGAACCGTGCGTCGGCGACAGTGGCGACCATCGGCGCCATCACCCAGGGCTGCTCACCGGTCTGCTCCGCGGCCTGCGCGATCGCGTCCAGCTGGCGGTCCAGGATCCCCGGATCCGCGAAGGCCAGGCGCAGGCCACGGACTCCGAGTGCTGGGTTCGGTTCGTCGGTCGCGCCGGTGAAGGCGAGCGGTTTGTCCGAGCCCGCGTCGAGCGTCCGTACGACGACCTTCCGGCCGGCGAAGGCACGGAGTACCTCGGAGTAGAGGTCGGCCTGCTCGGCCACGGCCGGTTCGGTCTCGCGGTTCAGGAAGGCCAGTTCGGTCCGGAAGAGGCCGACGCCTTCGGCTTGGCTGCTCGCGGCCTGCTGGGCGGATTGTCCGTCCTGAACATTCGCGAGGATGCCGACCGGATGACCGTCGGCTGTCCGGCCGGGGCCTTGCCAGGATGCCGTCGCGGCACGCTGCTCGGCAGCGTCCTGGACCGCTGCCCGCGCGATGGTCTCGTCGGGCCGGACCAGGATCTCGCCGGTGTCGCCGTTCACCAGAACCGGCGTACCTGCAGGGATCTCGGGAAGGTCGGTGACCGCGACGACGCAGGGGATGCCGAGTTGCCGGGCGATGATCGCGGTGTGGCTGGTCGGGCCGCCGAGCCGGGTCGCGAGGGCGACGGTCAGCTCGTCGAGGCCGGCCGTGTCGGCGGGGGAGAGGTCGTCGGCGAGCAGCACGGACGGTTCGGTCGGATGCGGGACGCCGGGCTCCGGCTGGCCGGTGAGTTCGGCGACGATCCGGTCGCGGATGTCGTGCAGATCGGTGACGCGTTCGGCCATCAGACCGCCGAGCTGGGTGAACAGCGCGGCGAACTGATCGGTGGCGGCGGCGCACGCGTGGACCGCGTCGGAGCCGGACTGGATCCGTTGGGCCGCGGCCGAGCTCAGCCCGCGGTCACGGGCCAGGTCCGCGGTCGCACTGAGCAGCTCCGCGGCCACGCCGGATGCGTGTCCGGCGCGCTCTGAGAGCCGTGCGGCGACGGTTGCCACGGCGGCGTCGTACCGGGTGATCTCGGCCGGCCGATCGGCCTCGGCGACGGTGGTCGGGGCCGGGATCGACGGCCGCGGCTCGGGGCGGATCACCGGGCCGTAGCCGACGCCCGGTACGACGGGAACGCCCTTCGAAAGGTGGGTCATGACGAGGTCCTCTACGTCCGGTGGATTGCCAGGACGTTACGAACAGAGGTCTTGACATGTCAATAGATCGGGCGTAAAACCAATTAAAACCACAGAAAATCCCAACGAAACACAGATCTGGAGTCGATATGTACGCGGAGGAGCGGCAGGCGGCGATCGTCGGCAAGGTCCGTGAACTGGGCCGGGTCACGGTCAGCGGGATCGCGGCCGACCTCAGCGTCACCACCGAGACCGTGCGCCGCGACCTCGCCCAGCTCGAGCGGGCCGGCCTGCTCCGCCGCGTCCACGGCGGCGCCGTCTCCACCACCGCGCTGACCGTGATCGAGCCCGGCGTCGCCGAGCGCGACGCGACCCAGGCGGACCAGAAGGACCGGATCGCGAAGGCCGCCGTCGACCTGCTGCCCGGCAGCGGCGGCAGCGTCCTGCTCGACGCCGGTACGACGACAGCCCGGATCGCGTCGCTGCTCCCGGCGGACCGCCGGCTCGTGGTGGTCACGAACGCGGTGCCGATCGCGGCCCGGCTCGGTGGTTCGGACAACGTCCGGCTGCATCTGCTCGGTGGTCGGGTCCGGGGTGAGACCCAGGCGGCGGTCGGCGATCAGACTGTCCGATCGTTGACCGACCTGCGGGTCGACCTCGCCTTCATCGGCACGAACGCGCTCACGGTCGACCACGGTCTGACCACCCCGGACCCGGACGAGGCCGCGGTGAAGCGGGCCATGGTCGCCGCCGCGCACCAGGTCGTCGTGGTCGCCGACTCCTCGAAGATCGGCCGCGAGCACCTGGTCCGCTTCGCGTCACTCGACGAGGTCGACGTCCTGATCACCGATGACGCGATCGACCCGGAGATGGTCCGCGAGCTCGAACGGCACGAGGTCGAGGTGGTGCTCGCATGATCGTCACGCTGACCGCGAACCCGAGTGTCGACCGGACGATCGAGCTCGCCGGCGAGTTGCGGCGTGGCGAGGTCCAGCGGGCGATCAGCGTCCGCAACGAGCCGGGCGGCAAGGGCGTGAACGTCGCCCGGGCCCTCACCGCCGCCGGTGCACCCGCGATCGCGGTGCTGCCCGCGGGAGCCGACGACGGCATGCTGGCCGCGCTGCGCGACCAGGCCGTCGCCTACCGGGCGGTCGACGTACCGCATCCGGTCCGGGTCAATGTCACGGTCGTCGAGCCCGACGGTACGACGACCAAGCTGAACGAGGCCGGGATGTCGCCGACCGCCGAGGTGCTCGACGCGCTGGTTGCCGCCGTACTGCGGGAAGCCGTGGACGCTCGGTGGGCGGTCCTGTCGGGCTCACTGCCGCCAGAGGTGCCATCCGATTGGTACGTCGCTCTGGTCGCAGCCCTGCGTGAGCAGGGATGTGCGGTCGCTGTCGACACCTCCGGCGAGCCGTTGCGGGCGGTCGCATCGGCCGCTGTGCAACCGGATCTGCTCAAGCCGAACGCCGAGGAACTGGCCGAGCTGACCGGGTACGACGTGGCGCGGCTAGAGGCCGATCCGTCGTTCGTCGCCGAGGCCGGCCGGGCGCTGATCGCGCGTGGGGTCGGCGCCGTGCTCGCCACGCTCGGGCGGCATGGCGCGGTCCTGGTCGACAGCTCGGGTACGGCGTTGCTCGCGAAGGCCGAGGCCGTCGTACCGATCAACACCGTCGGTGCCGGCGACGCCACCCTGGCCGGCTACTTGCTTGCCGATCTGGCCGGAGCGGGGCCGGCCGATCGGTTGCGTCAGGCGGTGGCGTTCGGCGCCGCCGCGGTCCAACTCGCCGGGTCCGCGATGCCGCGGCCCGACGATCTCCGTCCTGCGGGCGTCAGCGTTGTCGCCCTGGCTCCCCGGTCCGTCGCGTCACCGCGCGGCTGACCGGCGGCTGAGAGGAACTTCCATGTCCCAGATCATCAAGGCCGAGCTCGTCGTCCTCGACGAGAACCTCGGCAGCACCTCGCCGGACGTGATCCGCCAGCTCGCGACGCGCGTCGTGGCCGCCGGCCGCGCGACCGACGTCGAGGGTTTGTACGGCGACGCAATGGCCCGCGAGGGTCAGGCCGCGACCGGGCTGCCGGGCGGGATCGGTATCCCGCATTGCCGGTCGTCCTTCGTCACCGAGGCGACGTTGGCCTTCGCCCGGTTGGCGCCGGGGGTGGACTTCGGTGCGCCGGACGGGCCGGCGGATCTGGTCTTCCTGATCGCCGCGCCCGCGGAGGGGGATGCCGATCATCTGACCTTGCTGACGGCCCTGGCTCGGTCGCTGGTGAAGCCGGACTTCGTGGCTTCGTTGCGGGAGGCAACTTCTGCGGATGACGTGGTCGCGTTGGTGCAGTCGGCGGTTGCGCCGGCAGCTGAGCCTGCTGCGACGCCATCCGCTGCGAGCGCCCCTGCAGCGACCGCGCCAGCAGCGACCGCCCCTGCAGCGACCGCCCCTGCCGCGGCTGAGCCCGCTCCGGCTGCTCAGCGGCACGTCGTTGCCGTGACGGCCTGCCCGACCGGTATCGCGCACACCTACATGGCGGCGGACTCCCTGGTGGCCGCCGGCGACCGGGCCGGCGTGAAGGTACTGGTGGAGACGCAAGGCTCGGGCGCCTCGACACCGCTCGCCGCGGACGAGATCGAGTCGGCGGAGGCGGTCATCTTCGCGACCGACGTCGGCGTCAAGGATCGGGGCCGGTTCGCCGGCAAGCCGGTGGTCGCGTCCGGTGTGAAGCGGGCGATCAACGAGCCGGACGCGATGGTCGCGGACGCGCTGGCGGCCGCGGCCGACCCGGATGCTCCCCGGGTCGAGGGCGCCGCGTCAGGCCAGCCGCGGAAGGACGTCCGCTCCGGTGATGTGTCCTGGCCGGTGCGGCTGCGGCAGATCCTGCTCACCGGGGTGAGCTACATGATTCCGTTCGTCGCGGCCGGCGGACTGCTGATCGCGCTCGGGTTCCTGTTCGGCGGCTACAAGATCAACGCCACCGCGACCGACATCGTGGCGAACAACTCGCTGGCCAACCTGCCGTCCGGCGGCCTGAGTCAGTATCTCGGCGCAGTGCTCTTCAGTCTCGGCGCCCTCGCCTTCGGCTTCCTCGTCCCGGCGCTGTCCGGTTACATCGCGTTCGCCATCGCCGACCGGCCCGGCATCGCGCCCGGCTTCACCGTCGGCGTGGTCGCGACGACCGTTGGTGCCGGCTTCATCGGCGGCATCGTCGGTGGTCTGCTGGCCGGCTTCGCCGCACTGTGGATCAGCCGGCTGAAGATTCCTGCCTGGGGTCGCGGACTGATGCCCGTGGTGGTGATCCCGCTCGGCGCGACGCTGATCGCGGGCGGCCTGATGTTCTTGGTCCTCGGCCGGCCGCTGGCCGCGATCACCTCTGGTCTCGAGAGCTGGCTGAACGGCCTGTCCGGCTCGTCCGTGATCGTGCTCGGCATCGTCCTCGGCCTGATGATGGCCTTCGACATGGGTGGTCCGGTGAACAAGGCGGCGTACGCGTTCGCCACCGCCGGTCTGGCCGTCGACAACCCGGCCTCGCTCAAGGTGATGGCCGCGGTGATGGCGGCCGGGATGGTCCCGCCGCTGGCGATGGCGCTGGCGACCGCCGTCCGGCCGAAGCTGTTCAGCACCGCGGAGCGGGAGAACGGCAAGGCCGCATGGTTGCTCGGGGCATCGTTCATCACCGAGGGCGCGATCCCGTTCGCGGCCGCCGACCCGCTCCGGGTGATCCCGTCGATCATGTTCGGCTCGGCCTTCACCGGCGCCATCGTGATGGCGGGCGGCGTGACACTGTCCGCACCGCACGGCGGCATCTTCGTCTTCTTCGCCATCGGCCACCTCGCGTTGTTCGTGCTCGCACTGCTGGCCGGGGCGGTGGTCGCCGCGGTCGCGGTGGTGGTCGCGAAACAGGTCGGCCGCAAACCCGCCACAGCTCAAACTCGTACTGCCGTCACCGTCTGAAGGGAACTGTTCATGTCCAGCACCACCATCTCCGTCGGCTCGGCCGTCGGCCTGCACGCCCGTCCCGCTGCCGTCATCGCAGCCGCTGTCACCGAGGCCGGCGTACCGGTCACGCTCGCGACGACCGAGGGCGTACCGGTGGACGCCGGCTCGGCATTGCTGATCATGACGCTGGGCGCCAAGCGCGGCGACGACGTCACCGTGACCTGTGACGACGACGCGGTACTGCGCAAGGTCGCCGACCTGGTCGCCACCGACCTCGACGCCTGAGGTCAGCTGCTGGGGTCAGGCGCTGGTCAGATGTTTGCGGATCGCCTCGAGGTCGGCGGTGATCGAGGCCTCGCGGTCGCGGGCGCTCGCCTTGTACGACGCCAGCTCCGCGGCCGCCTCGGTCGCCTTCTCCTTCAGCCGCAAGATCTGGTCCGCCGCCTCGGCCTTGGCCTGGGCAGCCTGGGTCCGGGCTCGCCAGTAGCGGTACGCCGCGACGCCGAGGATCGCCACGCCGATGACGATCCAGAACGAGTGCAGCAGGCCCAGGCCGACGGCAACCACCAGACCGGTCGCGGCGATCGCGATCGGTCCGGTCAGAGCCCGTGCGGTGAGCGGCGGCGCCTCGGCGTTGATCTGGGCAACAGCAGCCGCCATCGACTGCGCGTCGGCGCCATCGGGAAGCACGGTGAGCCGGCGCCGGCCGAACGTGCAGACGACCTGGGTCGGCGGGAGGGCATTGGCGGTCTTGGCGAGTTCCTCGGCCTCGGTCAGTACGCCGTCCGACACCACGCGCAGCGCGGTCGCGGACAGATGCGGCTCGTCGTCGCGCCGCAGATTGGCCCGGAGCAGGTTCTCGATCGTGTCGACCGGGTCGGTGATCGCGCCGGGAGCGGCCGCGATGTCGGTGATCCGGGTGCGCAGCTCGGCGACGCGGGCCAGCGGCTCGCGTTCGGGCTCACTGCCTTCGGAGATCAGCATCCGCAGCACGGCCGAGGCGCTGTCCGGGTCTGGCTCGCCGTACGCGAGCTCACGATCGGGCTCCCGGACGGCGGCGTCGCCGGCGATCGCCTCGACGGCCGGGCGGAGCTGGCTGAGCCGAGCGCGCGCGTTCCGCGCGGTGGTGACCTCGTCGAAGGCCGGGCCGGCGAGCTTCACCGACTTCGCCCGGCTCTCGACGGTCTCAAGCCAGCTCAGGCCCTTGATGTGCTCCTGCAGCCGCTCGACGATCAGGGTCAGGCCTTCCGCACCCAGGCCGCCGCGAGCACCGGTGGACCACAGTGCGCGCTGCAACCGGGTGACCTTGCCGTCGGCCGACGTACCGAAGGCTGTCTCCAGCCAGGTCGTCTGGACCAGATCGCGGCGTCCGAGCGCGGCCAGGGCCAGACAGAGGAAGATCGACGTACGGCGCTGGTCGAGAGTCATTGCCTCGGACAACGGGCCGTCCGGCAACTCCGTCGTCTCGGTCGACAGACCGTGGATTGCCGCGACTGCCGGCTGCAACCAGTAGTCGGGGAACGCGGGCCCGGCCGGCGGCGGCTCCTTGGCCGAGGCCAGCGCGGTCAGCACCTGACCGGCATGCCGCCGTACCTCCGCCGCGGCGGCGAACCCGATCAGCTCGTACCGGATGTCGGACAGCTCGACAAAGGCATCGAACGCGTCCGTCAGCCGCTGCAGCCGCGAATCCAGGCTGCCCTGCAACTGCGAAACCCGCGACCGCAGGTTCGACGCCTCCGACAAGGCCAGCGACATCTCACTCCGAAGGTCCTCGAGCTCCTCGTTCTGCCGCCGCTCCTGATACCAGTCCGACATCCACCACTCCTGTCCACCCGACTCAGCCCGCCAAGCATCCCGCGCCACAGGGTCGTCAGCTCACCAACCAGCCGGCGATTGAGCTGGGCAGCAGGGGGCACCAGGCGATCGGGGCCTTCTGGAAGGAGAAGCAGATGAGCGTGAAGTTGAACGAGCGCGCGTTCGAGCATGCCAAGGCACTGGTGAAGGACGGCAAGTTCGTGGCCGACGAGCGGGACGACTGGAGTGAGGATCAGCCGTCGACGGATGAGGAGAACGAGTACCTGGACAAGCAGGGCTGGAAGGACTACGGGCTCTGGTATCTGGGCGTCGACGACGAGATGGGGGACGACACCAAGGGGCATTACAAGTTTCCGTACGGCGACTTCGGGAAGGTACATCGGTGTGGATTGCTGGCCGCAGAGTCGCGGGCGGCACAGCAGGGGTACGACGACATCGACCGGGCGGTCGCCCACTTGCACGGGATGATCGACCGCGGTTGAGCACGGAGGACTTGTGAGCCTTTCCCGGCATGTGGTGACTGGGGTCGGTACGGCGCAGGTTGGAGCCGAGTATGTGCGGGAGGTGGGGCGGAACTCGTTTCGGGGGCATCACGGGCGGGGCGGGGTCGAGACGGCGTACGTCGTGGAGACCGATCGGGGTGCGACCGGGTGGGGACTGCCACTCGGACCGGGGGATCCGGCGGCGCTGATCGGCAGGAACGTGGCCGAGCTGATCGATCCGGACGCGGGGGTGATCGAGCCGGGAGCGGAGTTCCTGGACTATGCGTTGCACGATCTGGCCGCGCGGATCCTCGACGTACCGGTGTACGCGATGCTCGGGGCGGCCGGGTCGGCGCAGGTGCGGTGCTACAGCGGCGGGATCTATCTCGACGACCTAGATCCGGAGGAGGCGCCGGCGGGGCTGACCGCGATCAAACAGAACCTCGCGCAGGACCACGAGCTCGGGTTCCGTGACTTCAAGCTGAAGCTCGGCCGCGGGTACCGCTGGATGCCGTACCAGGCCGGCCTCGATCGCGACATCGAGGTGACCCGGCTCGCCCGCGAGCTCTATCCCGAGGCGGAGATCCTGGTCGACCCGAACGACGGCTTCAGCGTGAACGCCCTCGTCGAGTACCTGGCCGCCGTCTCGGACTGCCGGCTGTACTGGCTTGAGGAGTCGTTCGCCGAGCGGGACGAGGACATGAAGTTCCTGCGCAGCCATCTCGGCACGCTGCCGTGGCAGCCGAAGATCGCCGACGGCGAGTTCGACCCGGACGCCGACTACATCCTGCGGCTCGCCGAGGCGGGTCTGGTCGACGTCGCGCTGATGGACGGCGTCGGCTACGGCCTGACCGCGTGGCGGCGGTTCATGCCGCGACTGCGGGCCACCGGAGCAGAGGCCTCACCGCACACCTGGGGCGCGCCGCTGAAGACCCTGTACGCCGCCCACATCGCCGCCGGCCTCGGGAATGTCCCGATCATCGAGGGCGTCCCGGGCCACGTCCTCGGCACCGACGGCGACGGCTACCACCTCACCGACGGCTACCTCACTTTCTCCGGCCGGCCAGGTTTCGGTCTGGAGCTCACCGCGGCCGGTAGTTCCAGATGAAGCTGCGGTGACAGGTCTTCGGGTCGGGGTGCGGGTTGTCGCTCATCCAGGCGACCAGCTTGCCGTTCGGGTCGATGTAGCAGGCGTTCCGCCGGGCGCGCCATTCCCCGTCGTTCTTCGGGCTGCTGTACACGAGCTTGCCGGCGGCGTCGTACCCGCGGACCGTGTACGGCAGCGGCGTCGCGTCGGTGTGCGGGCCGCGGACGCGCACGTATGGGACCGGGGCGTAGAAGAAGCCGTGCCGCTGGACCGCGTCCACCGGCTCCTGGTTGCCGATGGCAATGGTGATCCGGGTGACGTGGGCGGCGTAGGCGCCGGCGCCGATCAGGCGGTCCTCGACGGCGCGGTACAGCACCTGGTCCCGCCCGCCGGGGAGCACTTGCGTGATCTTGCCGTCGGAGTTCACCCCGCAGGCGATCCACTCGCCGAAGACGGTGTTGTCGAGGACCACCCAGGTCGTCGAGAACGCGTTGCCCGGGGCGTTCACGAACCTGAAGGCGTCGGCCACCTGGTACGGCGGCTTCGGCGGTTTGACCCGGGAGATCCGGGGCCGCCGCTCGGAACACAGCTTCGCGTAGTGGGCCTTGTCCGCCTCGTTCAGTGGCTCGACCGTGAGGGACTGGGACTTGTTGGTGCCGCTCACCGGCGGCTGGCCGTGGTCGCTGCGCAGCGTCGGCAGGCCGATCGCAAGGCCGGCGGTGATGGCGACGACGGCAGCCGCGGCCAGCAGCGGGACCAGGCGGCGTCGCGGTGTGGTCGCCGCCTCCTGCGAGACGATGGCGACGAGTTCGGCGCGCTGGCGGGCGCGGGTCTCGGGGCGGAGCTCGTACTCCGGCGGGGACATGGTCATGATGGCGTCTCCACGGGGGACAGAGGATTCAGCTCGCGCAGGTGCTTGCGGGCGCGGGAGAGCCGGGACTTCACCGTGCCGAGCGGGACGTTCAGTGCGACGGCCGCCGCCTGCTGATCGAGGCCGGCCCAGATGCAGAGTTCGACGATCTCGCGTTCCTGCTTGGGCAGGCGCCTCAGCGTGGCGCGGGCCTGCTGGATCCGCTGGTCGTCGTCGAGTCGGCCGGCGACGTCGTCGGCGTGGTCGCGAACGTGGTCGACCAGCTGCTGCGCCGCGGCGAGGGCCTTGCGGTAACGCAGCTTGGCGCGCCACTCGTTCCGGACGGTGTAGTCGGCGGTCCGCAACAGCCAGGGCAGCGCCGAGTCGCGGTCGAGGACGACCTCGGTACGACGACGCCACGCGTGCAGGAACACCGTCGAGGTGAGGTCCTCCGCATCACTCCAGGACCCGGTCCGCCGGTACAGGAAGTTGTAGATCGCCTGAGCGTGCCGGTCGTACAACTGGCCGAACGCCTCGGAGTCGCCGTCGGTGGCACGCTCCCACAGGATCCGGTCCGTGATTGTCGACATGATGAGGACATCGTGCACGGCCTGGAGGCTGCTCACGAGCTATTTCCACTGCTACTGCCGCGCATCCGCGCTCCCGTCCGCTCTGATCAAGGCTGCCTTGCACCTGTCTTGTGTCGGCTCGACGCGGAAGGTTCCCGCTGTGTTCACCGGGATCGGGGAGACTCGCCGCCATGAGACTGGGGCAGCTCGTACGGGGGCGGCGGCGGTTGGCGGCGTACTGGGGTGCGACGGTGGTTCAGGTGGTTGCCGTCGCGTGTGACGTCAAGGTGCTGAAACAGGTGAGCAAGGTCTCACTGATGCCGTTGCTGCTGGCCTGGTCGCGGACCGAGCAGGCTCCGCCCTTGCTCCAGGCCGCGTTACTGGCTTCGGCAGCCGGTGACCTGCTGCTGGAGACGGATCTGCAACTGGCTGGGATTGCTGCCTTCGCCGCGGCGCACGCGTGCTACCTGGCCGTCTTCCTGGCCGAGCCCGGGCAGCGCTCGTGGCGGGTGGTGGCGGCGTACGGCGCGCTGTGGGCCGCGCTGGTCGCGGTGCTGTCACCGGGATTGGGCGGTCAGCGAGTGCCTGTCGCCGCCTACGCGCTGTTGCTGACCGCAACCGCGATCGTGTCCCGCTGGCACAGTCCCCGGAGCGGCCTGGGCGGCACGCTCTTCCTCGTCTCCGACGCCCTGATCGCCCTGCGCCTGTCCGGCCGCGAGTTCCCGGGCCGCGGCGCGCTGGTGATGTCGACGTACGCCGTCGGCCAGTACCTCCTGGCCTCCGGCGCCGTACAGAAGAAAGAGGGCCGCCCGGTGGACGGCCCTCTCGATGGAACGGGTCAGCCCAGGTAGTCGCGCCACGGGCCGGTGATGGCGAACGTGATGCCGGGGGTCTGCAGGTTGACGAAGAGCACCTTGCCGTCGTCGGAGAACGCCGGGCCGGTGAACTCGGAGTCGTTGAGCATGTTGCGGACGATCGCGTACGTCGGT
This sequence comes from Kribbella sp. NPDC049174, assembly GCF_043197365.1. Taxonomy (NCBI): domain Bacteria; kingdom Bacillati; phylum Actinomycetota; class Actinomycetes; order Propionibacteriales; family Kribbellaceae; genus Kribbella; species Kribbella sp. NPDC049174. The sequence continues at coordinate 69,847 of NZ_JBICSZ010000006.1, forward strand.
CCGCCCGGTGTCGAGCTCAGCACGTGGCTGCTGGCGTTGCCGTCCTCGGCCAGGACGAGCGAACCCCACGGGGTGACGGTGACGTTGTCCGGGCTGTCGAAGTTGTAGTCGTCGTACCGCGCCTCGGAGCCCTTGTCGGCCGCGGCGTTGTCCGGGAAGTAGGTGACCAGCTGGATGGTCCTGGCCCGGTAGTTGTAGAACCAGACCATGCCGTCGTGCGGGACGGCATCGGCCGGCAGGTCGGCGGTGCCGGCCTCGGCGTAGGAGTTGACGACGTACACGCCCTCGTCGGTGCCGAACACCCCTTCGAACTTCTTGCCGCGGGTGACCTTGTCGTCGGTGAACTGCTTGCGGCAGGAGACCGAGACCGCGTCCCGGTCGGGGACCGGGACCCAGGCGACCCGGAACGGCCGGAGCAGCTGGGCGGACGTCAGGTACGCGACGTCCGGGATCGGCTTGCCGTCGTCACCGAGGATGGCCATCGCCTCGAGGGTGCCGAAGCCGGCGTCGGCCAGCTGCCGCCAGCTGGTCGGCCCGAGCTTGTAACCGTGCGGGGCACTCCAGCGGTAGAAGAGGCCGTTCGGGCCGGACGCGTCCTCGGACAGGTAGATGTGGTTGCGGTCCTTGTCGACCGCGAGGGCCTCGTGGGCGTAGCGTCCGAGCGCCTTGAGCGGGACCGGGTGGGCGGTCTTGCCGTCACCCCAGACCTCGAAGACGTAGCCGTGGTCCTTCAGGCGGGTGGTGCCGTTCGCCTTGGACTCGGTCTCCTCGCAGGTCAGCCAGGTGCCCCACGGCGTGTGTCCGCCGGCGCAGTTGGTGAGCGTGCCGGAGATGCCGACCCACTCGCCGAGGTTCTTGCCGTCCCGGTCGACGGAGATGACGGTGCAGCCGCCGGCCGCGCCGACGCCGGCGTCGTACACGGTGCCCTCGATCGGCGGTACGCCGAGTGCGTTGGCGCTGCCGACCTCGTGGTTCTGGATCAGCAGGTACTTGTTCCGGCCGGCGTCGAAGACCGCCGTACCGTCGTGCAGGGACGGGGTCGGCTGCCCGGTCGTGAGCTTGGTCTCACCGGCCCGGGTGACGATCCGGTACTTGAAGCCCGGCGGCAGGGCGAGGATGCCGTCGGGGTCGTCCAGCAGCGGCGGGAACGGCCGGTGCGCCGGGAACGGCGAGTGCCGCGGACCGGGCGTGGCCTGGGCGAGCGACGGGACGGTGCCGACGGTGGCGAAACCGACCCCCGCGGCGCCGGCGGCAGCACCCCGGAGGACGGAACGGCGGGCAACAGACATGACGGTGCTCCTTGGTACGTTGGCGGGCGGGCGGCCCCAGGCGATCCTGCCCCCGGCCGGCTGACACCGGGGAAACAGCACCTGAACAACTGACCCCGCAACGAACCCGGCGCGCCGGGCGTCCCTAGTGGGAGGTGATCGGGATGCGAAGGTTCGGTGTGGTCGCCGTCGTCGCGGCGGCGCTCTTGGTTGCGTGTGGCAATGAGTCTGGAGCGGAAGGACAACCGACGGTGAGTAGCACACCCACTTCCGAGACGCCTGCGCCGGCGTCCGGTCCGGTCGAGCAGGCGAAGGCCGACCTGGCCAAGCGGCTGGGCGTCGAGGCGGCACAGGTGACCGTGGTCAGCTCAAGCGAGGTCACCTGGCCGGACGGCAGCCTCGGTTGCCCAGAGCCTGGGATGAACTACACCCAGGCCCTGGTCCCCGGCTCCCGCATCATCCTCGAGTCAGCCGGCAAGCAGTACCACTACCACTCCGGCGGCTCGCGTCCGCCGTTCCTGTGCACCAACCCGCAGCGCTGACTCAGGCGGAGCGGGAGTTGAGCACCGGTACGTCGGCCTCGGTCACGAAAGCTTCCCGGGGTCGCTGCACCGAAGCCAGCGAGACGATGTCGCGGCCGTAGAAGGCGGCGGCCAGCCAGACGGCGAGCACCCGGACCTTCCGGTCCCAGGTCGGGACCGCCAGCACGTGGTAGCCGCGGTGCATGAGCCACGCGAGGAAGCCCTTCACCACGATCCGCTTGTACTGGAAGATGCCCCGGCCCAACCCGAGGGTCGCGACCGCCCCGAGGGTGTGGTGGACGTAGTTCTTCGGCTGGCGCCCACGCAGTGTCTGCAGCAGGTTCTTCGCCAGCAGCTTCCCCTGCCGGACGGCGTTCTGCGCGTTCGGCACCGTGAACGCGCCCTGCACGGGCGACGCGAGGTCGGGAACCGCCGCGTCGTCCCCGGCCGCCCACGCGTCCGGCACCGGATCGGTCTCGGTGCCGACCCGCAGGTCGGCCCGGGCCTGGATCAGGCCGCGCGGGGTGACGGGAAGGTCGGTGTGGTTGCGGACCAGCCGGGTCGCGGCGTTGCCCGTCGTCCAGACGATCAGGTCAGACTCGAACGTCGTACCGTCGGACAAGACGACATGTCCGTCCGCGGCCGACTCCACGGTCGTGTCCAGGTGGACCTGCGCTCCGCGATTCTCGAGCTTCGAGATCACCCACTGCGAGGGCTTGTCGCCGACCTCCGGCAGGATGCGGTGGCTCGCCTCGACCAGGTGGAAGGCGAAGTCGCGCTGCGAGAGCTCCGGGTACGACTTGAGCAGACCGTTGGCCAGCGACAGCAGCTCGGCGAAGCCTTCGACACCGGCGAAGCCGCCGCCGACGAAGGTGACCGTCAGCAGGCGCTGCCGCTCCGGGCCGGGCGGAAGGACGGACGCCTGGTCGAAGGCCGTCAGCAGCTGGTCGCGGATCGCGACGGCTTCCTCGACGTGCTTCATGCCGATCGCGCGCTCGGCCACGCCGGGCACCGCGAACGTCTTGGTCACGGCACCGGCCGTCACCACGATGATGTCGTACGTCAGGTCGAAATCGGCGCCTTCGATCGGGTGGACCGTGACCGTCTTCCGGGCGTGCTCGATCGAGGTGACCGCGCCGGCGATGATCCTCGTCCGGCGTAGGTTCCGCCGCAGCGAGATCGCCGCGTGCCGGGCCTCGATGGAACCGGACACCACCTCGGGCAGGAACGGTTGATAGGTCATGTACGGCCGCGGATCGATCACCACGACCTCGGCTTCACCCTTGCGAAGCTTCTTCTCCAGTTTCCATGCCGCGTAGAAGCCGGCATACCCGCCGCCAACTACCAGGATCCTGCGCACTGGTCCTCCATCTCGTCTGAACTATCTACAGGTAAGACAAGACAGCAGGCCCATTTGTGACACGGCCTAACCGGTCTGCGGACGGAGCTGCCGGCGGGAGGTGATGCCGAGCTTGGCGAAGACCTTGCGCAGGTGCCACTCGACCGTGTGCTGGCTGAGGAACATCTGGGCGCCGATCTGGGCATTGGTCAGCCCGGAACCGGCGAGCTCGGCGATGTGCGCCTCCTGCGCGGTGAGCGTGTCGGTGGCCCGGCTCGCCCGCTCGTCGACGGCCTCGCCGGTTGCCGCGAGTTCGTGGCGGGCGCGATCTGCGAAGGCGTCGGCACCGGCCGCTGCGAGCAGGTCGTACGCCGTCCGCAGGTGGGTCCGGGCGTCCTGCCGCCGACCCGCTCGCCGGAGCCACTCGCCGTACAGGAGATGCGACCGGGCGAGCTCCATCCGGACCCGGGTCCGGCCGAGACGCTCGATGGCCTCCTGGTAGCCGGACTCCGCCTCCGGGCCGGTCGTCAGCAGGGCGGTCGAGCGAGCAAGCACGCCGAGGGCCCAATCCGTACCGGTGGCCTGGGTCAGCTCGGTCAGCCGGTCGAAGCCCTCGGCCGCCAGCTCGCGCTGGCCGGTCCGGACCGCCGCCTCGACAAGCTCTGGCAAGGCCCAGCTGCCGACGCCGAGATCGTTCGGATCCGCGCTCGCCGCCTGAGCCGAAGCGAGCGCCTCCGGATACCTGGCGAGGCTGTTCATCAGCACGGAGTCGGCCCAGCGGGTGAACGACAGGCCACCGCCTTCTCCCCGCGCCACGACCTCGTCCGTCGTCGTGGCGATCAACGGAGTGGCCTCGTCCACGCGACCACGCAGGACGGCCAGGCCGATCGCGCCGTACGGCGCCAGCCCGAGCCCGGTCGCCTCGGAGATGGTCCGGATCTCGCTGAGCAGTGAGGCGGCCGCCGGGAACTCGCCGGCGAACAGATGCATGGTGAGCCGGGAGTTCAGCACGAGCGGGAGCTCGGCCAGATCGCCCAGCTCACGAGCCAGTTGCACGTGCCTGGCGGTGAGGACATCCCAGTGCTCGAAGTCCCAGAGGTCGACGGCGGTCCGCGACGCGAGCCACAGCCAGCGCGAATCGCTCGGAGCTGCCTGGGCCGGATCCGCGAACGCCTCGATCGCCTTCCTGGCCAGCGGCACCGCGGCCGGGTATCCGTCGGTGAACGAGACCGCATAGGTCTCGAGCAGGAGATCGTGCTTGCGGGGTTTCTCCGGCTGCGCCGCCGCCCGGGCGGCGCGCGCCACCTCGGTCTGCGGGGAACCGGGGGCCAGCACCCCGGCGAACATCGCGGCCATGATGGCATCGAGGTAGGTGTCGCGGGCGACCTCGAGGTCGAGCGGTTCGAGCCGGCGGGCGGCCTCCAGGAGCAGTCGGGCGCCGCTCGCGCCGTGACCGGTGGCGAACGCGACCTGTGCCCGGAAGAGGTTCACCATGGCCTGGTGCAACTCGTCCGCCGTCCACTCGTCGGCGGTGACGAGCAGCTTCGACGCGGTCTCGAAAGCGCCGGCCCGGAGGGTGGCCTGGGCGGCGGCCAGGGCGCGGCCGGCCCGCGTCGCCGGGTCTGGGGTCAGCTCGGTCGCCCGTTGCAGGAAGGCGGCCGTCGCCGCGACGCCGCCGCGGCGCTGCGCCCGGTCGGCGGAGGCGATCAGTTCGGCGGCCACGTCCTCATCGGGCTCGTCGGCCGCCTGCGCGCGGTGCCAGGCGCGGCGGTCCGGATCGAGGTCCGGGTCGATCGCTTCGGCGAGGGCCTGATGCACCGCCCGGCGGTCGGCCGCGGCGGCTGACCGGTACGTCGCCGACCGGACCAGCGGATGCCGGAACCGGACGCGTGCACCGAGCTCGACCAGACCGGCTGCCTCGGCGGGCGCGGCCGCACTCACCGGGAGATCCAGGTTGCGCAGCGCGCGGAGCAGCAGCGGTACGTCGCCGACCGGGTCGGCCGCGGCGGTCAGCAGCAACCGCTGTGTCTGCGGCGGCAGCAACTGGACCCGCTGGCTGAAGTTCTGCTCGATCTGGCTCGCCAACGGGCGCGCATCCGGCCGTTCGAACCCACCGGCGAGCTCGGCCGCGGACAACCCTCGCGGGAGCTCGAGCAGCGCCAGCGGATTGCCCCGGGTCTCCGCCACGATCCGGTCCCGGATGTGTTCGTCGAGCCGCCCGGGCAGCACGGAATCCAGCAGGGCCCCGGCGTCCTCGTCCGCCAGGCCGCCGACCACCAACTCGGGGAAGCCTCGCCACTCGGGCGCGGTGACCGGATCCCGGACGCCGAACACCACCCCGATCTGGTCGGCGAACAGCCGCCGCCCGACGAACGTCAGCGCCTGTGCCGAGGCCTGATCCAGCCATTGGGCATCGTCGACGACGCACAGCAGCGGCTGCTGGTCGGCCACCTCCGCGAGCAGGCTCAGGACGGCGGCGCCGACCAGGAACCGGTCCGGCGGCCCGCCGAACTCCAGGCCGAACGCGACCCGCAGCGCGTCGCGCTGCGGCGGCGGCAGATTCCCGGCGAGATCCAGCATCGGAGCGCACAACTGGTGCAGACCGGCGAACGGGAGCTCCATCTCGGACTCGACTCCGGCCGCCCGGGCGACCCGGCATCCGTCGGCATGTCCGGCCAGGTAATCGAGCAGAACGGACTTCCCGATCCCTGCCTCACCGCGGACGATCAGGACCCGGCCCTGACGGGAGCGCACGTCGGCCACCAGCCGGTCCAGGTGTGCACATTCCGACCGCCGGCCGCGAAGCCGATCCGTCGCACCCGTCATGGCTCCACATCCTCTCATCAGAGGCTGGAGCCGGCGCGTGCTCCCGACAGCTGGGACGGGCAGGCACGACGTAAGTGCGATCAGCTTCTTCGTCAGCTCGAGGTGATGCGTCAGGCGGCCTGTTCGGCGAGACCTGCGGTGAGGCACTCCTCGAGGTCGGACAGTTCGCCGGTCCGGGAGGCTGCGACCAGGGCGCGCACGAGCCGGCTGTGCGCGTCAGGGCTGTACGGACGAGAGCGGTCGGAGGACAGCCGGTCACGGGCTCGCTTCACGAGTTGCCGTGCGTTGGGCGCGCCGATCCGCAGCGTCTCCGCGATCCGCCGATACGGGTACTCGAAGCCCTCCCGCAGTACATAGGTGGCCCGTTCGGCCGGGGACAGCCGTTCCAGCAGCATCCGGGCGGCGAGGTCGATGGCCTCGTCCCGTTCGGCCTGGGTCTGCGGGTCGGTACCGCCGGCGGTCTGCTCGGGCAGCCAGGAGGCGACGTACGTCTCGTGCCGGCGCCGGGCGCAGCGGACCAGATTGATGGACAGCCGGGTGGTCGTGGTCGCGAGGAAGGCGGCGGGGTCGATGACCGCGCTCCGGTCGGTGCGCTGCCAGCGAAGCCAGACATCCTGGACGATGTCCTCGGCCTCGGGTGCGTTGCCGACGATCCGGTAGGCGATCCCGAACAGCCGCGGCCGCACGACGACGAAGACCGATGCGGCTTGATCCAAGGTGTGCGCGCTCATGGTCCGGCTCCTCTGATCAGTCCCCGAAGTGACACCTCCCACCGTGGCCGCCGGACCGTGGTCGTCGCGCCCTGGAAGTCCGTGGTCGAGTCCGTGGTCCCCCGTGGGGGCCGGTGTCACAGGAGCCGGGGCTACGTGGTCATAGCCAGTGCCAGCACCCAGCCGCGGAGGATGAGATGAAGCCGACGATCGAGACCGAACGATTGGTGATCAGGCCCTGGCAGGACACTGACGCGTCGGACGCGTTGGTGATCTACGGCGACGAGCAGGTGACCCGGTGGCTGACGCCGGCCATGAGCTGGGTGCCGAACGTGCTGACCATGCGCGACGTCCTGCACCGCTGGAAGGCGCAGGACGTGGCGCCGGCGAGTCACTGGGCGGTCGAACTGCGCGACACCCGCCGGGTGATCGGCGGCGTGGCCGTACTCCGGCTGGAGCCCTGGGAAGACCTGGAGATCGGCTGGCAGCTCGCCCGGACCGCGTGGGGCCACGGCTACGCAGCGGAGGCAGGAGCGGCGCTGGCCGACTGGACGATGCACCACACCGACGTCGAGGAACTGTTCGCCCTGGTCGGCCCGACGAACGCCCGCGCGGCCGGTACGGCCAAGCGGATCGGGATGGAGCTGATCGGCGAGACGGAGCAGTACCACGGCCAGCACCTGAACCTCTACCGGCTCCGCCACTACGACTTGGCGTACCACGCCGACACCCCGGAGCACGCGAGTGAGACGTGACAGACAGGCGGGTTGTGACCGGGATGACAGTCACAGACCGCAGTGCTGCGCTGTCCTAACTGGTGAGACCACGTGACGAGTCGAAGGAGACCCGATGAAGACCACCGAACAGCAGATCGCCACCTCCGTCCTGGTGATCGGAACCGGTGGTGCCGGCCTGCGGGCCGCGATCGAGCTGGCCGAGCAGGGGGTCGAGGTGCTTGCCCTGGGCAAGCGTCCCCGCTCGGACGCGCACACCTCGCTGGCCGCCGGCGGGATCAACGCCGCACTGGCCACGATGGACCCCGACGACAGCTGGCAGCAGCACGCCGCCGACACCCTGCAGGAGAGCTACCTGCTGGCGAACCCGACCACGGTCCAGATCGTCACCGAGGGAGCGGCCCAGGGCATCGCCGACCTGGAGCGCTACGGGATGCCGTTCGCCCGGGAGGCGGACGGCCGGATCTCACAGCGATTCTTCGGCGCGCACACCTATCGGCGGACGGCGTTCGCGGGTGACTACACCGGTCTGGAGATCCAGCGGACGCTGATCAACCGCGCGGTTCAGCTGGGTGTGCCGATCCTGGACACGGTCTACGTGACCCGCATCCTGGTCCGGGACAACGCCGTGTTCGGCGCGTACGGTTTCGACCTGACCACTGGCCGGCGCTATGTGATCCACGCCGACGCGGTGATCCTGGCCGCGGGCGGCCATACCCGGATCTGGCGCCGTACGTCGTCCCGGCGGGACGAGAACACCGGTGACTCGTTCCGGCTGGCGGTCATGGCCGGCGGCAAGATCCGCGACCCCGAGCTGGTCCAGTTCCACCCGTCCGGCCTGATCGAACCCGAGAACGCCGCCGGGACCCTGGTCTCCGAAGCGGCCCGCGGTGAAGGCGGTCAGCTGCGGAACGCGCTGGGGGAGCGGTTCATGGCGCGGTACGACGCGGAGCGGATGGAGTTGTCGACCCGGGACCGGATCGCGCTGGCGGCGTACACGGAGATCATGGAAGGCCGCGGTACGCCGAACGGCGGGGTCTGGCTGGACGTGTCGCACCTCCCGCGGGAGACGATCATGCGCCGGCTGCCCCGGGTCTACCAGACGCTGCTCGAGCTCCAGATGCTCGACATCACCAAGCAGCCGATCGAGATCGCGCCGACGGCGCACTACTCGATGGGTGGAGTCTGGGTGCGTCCTGAGGACCACGGGACCGGTGTCGACGGGCTGTACGCGGTCGGTGAGGCGGCCAGTGGTTTGCACGGTGCGAACCGGCTGGGCGGGAACTCGCTGATCGAGTTGCTGGTGTTCGGCCGGATCGTGGCCGAGGAGGCGGCGAAGTACTCGATCGGCCGGCAGTCGCAGGAGCGATCTGTGGAAGCGGTCGCCGAGGCACGGGCCGAGGTGGACGCGCTGCTGGCGAGTGACGGCGAGGAGAACGTCCGGGCCCTGCAGCGGGCGCTGCGCGACACGATGACGAACCGGGCCGGCGTGGTCCGCGACGAGGCCGGACTGCTGGCCGGCATCGCCGAGCTGGCGGAGATCGAGGAGCGGATGACGAAGATGGGCGTCCACCCGGATATCGCCGGGTTCCAGGATCTGGCCCACGCGTTCGATCTGAAGTCCTCGGCGCTGGCCGCCCGGGCCACCCTCGACGCAGCCCTCGAACGCCGCGAGACCCGCGGCTGCCACAACCGCGCCGACTTCCCCGACCTCGACGAGTCCCTGCAGGTCAACATGGTGTGGTCCGGCCCGGGCTCGGTGGGACGTGAGTCGATCCCACCGATCCCGGAGGAGTTCCGCAAACTCATGCGCGACGACATCTCCACCGAAGGAAAGCTGGTCGAGTGACGCCTACCGGCTGGTGACCGGTAGTGGTCATGGGCGTTGACGTGGGGCTCGGGCCCGGGTTGGGGTGATGGGACCGAGACTTGCGGAGGTCGAGCCCTGTGGCGACGGTGGACGACGTACGACGGCAGTTCCGGACACCGCCCGTGGAGGGGCGGCCGATGATGCGGTGGTGGTGGTTCGGGCCGTCGGTCGACCGGCGTGAGCTCGACCGCCAGCTGAAGGCGATGGCCGCCGCCGGACTGGGTGGGGTCGAAGTCGCGTTCGTCTACCCGATGAGCTCGGTCGACGCGCCGTTCGGTTCGGACAAGTTCCTGCAGGACGTCGGGTTCGCGGCCCGCACCGCACGGGACCTCGGGCTGCGGTTCGATCTGACGTTGGGCAGCGGCTGGTCCTTCGGCGGCGGACACATCGGACCCGAGCTGGCGGCCCGTCGACTGAGCTGGGATCGACGCGAGATCGGCGCCGAGGCGTACGACGTCCCGGTGGTCGAGGCCTGGCCCGGGGACGAGGTGATCGCCGCGTTCGTGGGTGAGGGATCGGCCGGCGTGCCCACGTCGTACGCCGAAGTTGCCGTGAGCAACGGGATGATCCGGGTGCCGGCCGGTAGCGGGCCGCGTGAGGTGCTGATCGCGTCCTCGCGGTTGACCGGGCAGAACGTGAAGCGGGCCGCGGCGGGTGCCGAAGGGCCAGTGCTCGATCACTATTCGGTGGCGGCGGCGGAGGAGCACATCAGGCGTGTGGCAGAGCCGCTGCTGAAGGCCGCCACGCCCGAGCTGGTCGGCTCGGTCTTCTGCGACAGCCTGGAGGTGTACCAGGCCGACTGGACGCCGGCCCTCCTCTCGGAGTTCGCGAGCCGGCGCGGGTACGAGTTGCGGCCGCGGTTGTGGGAGTTGCTCAAGGGGTCGCCTCAGGTCCGCATCGACTTCCACCGGACGTTGTCGGAGTTGTACGAGGAGAACTTCGTCGCCGTCTTCCAGCGCTGGGCGGCCTCGCACGACGTACCGTTCCGGATCCAGTCGTACGGCGAGCCGCCGGCAACGATGAGCAGCTACCGGTCCGCCGACCTGTTCGAGGGCGAGGGCTGGGGATGGACCCGGCTGCCGGAGACTCGGTGGGCGTCGTCGGCCGCGAGCATCTACGGCCGATCGGTCGTGTCGGCCGAGGTGTGGACCTGGGTGCATTCGCCGTCGTTCCGTGCGACTCCGCTCGACCTGAAGGGTGAGGCGCACGAGCACTTCCTGTCCGGTGTGAACCAGCTGATCGGTCACGGCTGGCCGTACTCGCCCGCCGGCGAACCCGGGCTCGGCTGGATCTTCTACGCCGCGGGAGCGCTCGACGACCGGAACCCGTGGTGGCCGGTCGCGCCGGATCTCTTCGCCTATCTCCACCGACTCTCCTGGCTGCTCCAGCAGGGCACGCCGGTCCGTCCGGTGAAGGTCTACGTGCCGGCTTCCGACGCCTACGCGAGCGGATCGCTGAACCTCTATCGGACCGTACGGCGGCTGATCGGTGAAGACATCCCGCGCACCATCCGCGAGACCGGGCTCGACTTCGACCTGATCGACGATGACGCTCTCAGCGTGGTCGATCCGGCGTCGGTGCCGCTGGTCGTCGTACCCGCGGAATCTGTGCCGGTGGAGACGGCTCGGTGGCTGGATGCTGTCGTCGCGGCCGGGGGAGTGGTGGTCAGGGACGTCTCCGCCCTTACGGACCATTTGCCCGAGCGGTTGCAGGACGACATCGGTGTGGTGCATCGGCGGCTCGATGACGGTGACGTGTACTTCGTCGCGAACACGGGGAACCAGACGCGGACCTTCAGCTTGGACGTGCCAACGACGTACTTCGAACGGTGGGATCCGGGCACTGGGACGACGACGGTGGTTCCGGCGTCGGGGTTGACGCTGCATCCGTACGAGGCGGTGGTGCTCGTGCCGGTGTCGTCAGGCGATGAGAGCTCTGTGGTGGACATCCCGCTGGGAGCAGTGGACGGGTCGTGGCGGGTGGACTTCGCCGGCGCCGTCACGCTGCCGCACCGGTGGGAGGACGATCCCGAGCGATCGGCGTTCTCGGGCTCGGCGGCCTACGAGATCGAGATCGACCTGCCGGAGACCGACGCTCGAGTGCTCCTTGACTTCGGTGACGGCTCGCCCGCGCTAGGCGGGGACTACCTACCAGAGCACTCCTACCAGGCGCTGCTCGCGCCGCCGATCGGTGTCGCCGCCGAGGTCTGGCTCAACGACACCCGCTGCGGCACGTTGTGGGCGCCGCCGTACCGCATCGACATCACGGACGCCGCGAAGCCCGGCGCCAACGCTCTGCGCATCGTCGTCCACAACACCGGAGCCAACGCGTTGGCTGCTGACCAGCACCTCAAGCCGCTGGTCGAGTCCGTCACCGCTCGCTACGGTCACCGCTTCGACCTGCAGGACATCGACCACGCTGCCGACACCGTCAGCTCCGGTCTCTTCAACGCACCGACTGCCGTCCTTCGTCAGCTGGGGAACCGTGGCCGATAGTTCCGCCTGAACTCGTGGATCTTCCGGAGGCCGAGCATTGCGAGCACGACCGCGGTCACGAAGGCAGTGGCGACACCGACCATCGTGCGCACCATGTCACCGCTGCCGGCGGCGTCGCAGATCACCGCGGCCAGTACGCCGGTGACCATCGAGTTGATGATGCCGACGACGACGGGTGATCCGGACAGCCAGTGGGTCATGCCGACGCGGCTGCGGAAGCTGTAGGTCTCCATCACCCCTGGTACGTCGTCGTGGTGGCTGGCGACGAGGTACGGCTCGAGCTCCGGTGCGAGCTCGACGTACGCGTGTCGCAGCCGGTTCATGCCGATGATCAGCCAGGCATCCTCGATGTCGGCCTCGATCAGCCGGAAGTAGGTCCCGTACCCGACCAGGAGAACCACCGGAAGCACCAGCAGCGCGAACGTCCGGAAGCCCGGCCCGAACCCGGCCGCGTTGGCCACCAGCGAGAGCGCGACAACGCTGGCCGAGAGGACCGTCAGGTACGTCCCGGTCCGGCTGAAGATCTCCTGCCACGTCATGCCCCGCGTCGCCAGCAGACTCCAGTGCTCGGTTGTCAGGAACTGCGCATGCACCTTCCCCGCATCAACACCCTCAAGTTCACCCATTCCCAGAGTGTGACCGCCCTCACACCGCAGAGGTAGTGTTCACACGGGCTCGAAGGGGCCACCGGTTGTGTCGGCGGTGAGCTCGAGGAAGAGCGTGCCACGCGGGAAGTCGTCGGTTGAATGGAGGGTGGAGACCTCCTTCAGCGCGGTAACAAGGGTTTCGCGGGGGACTGCGGTCTTGGCCGACTCCCCGTGGACGCCGGGCCGGGTGGACATCAGGGTGGTCATCGGTGGTGCGCCGGCTGGTCGCTGCGCCCACAGAGCATGCAGTGATCGTGGGGTGGCGTTGCGGCTGCCGTGGTGGCCGACTTTGTAGAGGTCGAGACCGGTGAGCTTCGCAGTGAGCTCGTGATCGTTCGCGAGTTTGCCGAGGGTGTATTCCCAGTTCTCGATCTGCGCGTCGCCGGAGAACAGCATCTTCAGCCGGCCTACTTCGAGCAGCAGAATGAGGCTGGTGTTGTTCATCGCGGTGTCGAGGGCTCGCACCAGCCGGGCTGTCGAGTGCGTTCGGTGCTTGGCGAGGTGCTCGACGAGCCAGCGCACAGGGCCGGGTGGTATCGAGCCTTCGGCACCCGGCGGCTCGGGCGGTGCCGTGGAGTCTTCGCGGGGAGCCGCCGCCGTGAGCGAGCGCTGCAGACGCAACATCCAGTACTCCGGATCGCTGGTCGCCTGGCCGGCAACGCGTGGATGCTGTTCGACGGTCGGAGGGCCGAGCACGGTGATCCGAAGCCCAGGGACGACGTTGCCCAGCAGGCACGGCTTGTCCGCGTGCAGGTAGCGGCCCCTCGGATCCGCTGCGAGCTGGTCGAGGGTGCTGATCGCCTCTTGGTCGGGCACCTCGTCGGCAGCCGCTGCTCGCAGGTCGTGCAGAGCGCCCCTGGGTGGGGCGGGGCGGGCCGCTATCCGTTTCACGGCCGCCTGGGCCTCGGTCAACTGTGCGACGAACCGGCGTGCGACGAGCCCGGCTCCGTCGGTCGGCCCGGTTGCGTCTGCCTGCAGGTCCGGATCCTCGGTCCATGGCCGCAGTACCAGCTTGGGCGGGAGTCTGCGCATCACCTCGGCGCTGGCGGTGGTACCGAATGCCCGGAGATGGTCGCGGTGCCGGTGAGTGATGACCAGCACATCCAGCTTGCCCTTCGTGTGCTCCTCTATCAGGTCAGCGATGACGGCCATCTTGACCGGTCCGCTGCGCGGTCCGTGGGTCGTGCCGAAGTCGAACAGGATGTTCCGCTCCGTGCGCTTGTTCCCGTCCGCGGCGTACTCGACGGTCATCAGGAAGCAGTCGCCGAATCCGACCTGGTACATCCGGACACGGACTCTGATCGGGAGCAACGGGGCCATTACCAACTCTCCCCAGCGTCGGGGACCGCGGAGTGCAGTTCGGCGAACAGCTGACCTGCTGCCCCTTGATACGAGAAGCCGAGGCGGCCGAAACGGTCGTAGTAGCCGCCGTCGTGGAGGTACTTCACGCGCTCGACCTGCCGATTCCAATCGCCCAGACGCTTGAAGATGTGGAACTTCGCGCGACCGAACTGGTCGAACACCAACGTGCCGCCACCGAACAGCTGGAGCTTCGTGGCGAGGTCCAGGCCGGCAGGCAACTCGTGCCCGGACCGGGTGGCGAGCTCGGCCGCGGTCAGCTGGAGCATCTGCACATAGTTCGCGACGGACTCTCTGACCACGAGTCCATCGGGGCCGACCCGCTCACTGGGCAATACCGATTCGACATAGGTGTAGTGGTCGGTCTCGATGTCCAGTACGTCGGCGTTCTCCCAGATGAACCGGAACACTTCGTCACCTGCGGTCCGCAGGGCGGTGAAGTTCATGTTGTTGTAGCGCGCGGCGAAGTCACCGGACAGCAGATCGCGCGTGGTGCCGGCCGGGCGTACGATGCCGAACTCCTCGAACTGGGTCAGCAAGCCGGCCCGGTAGTTGAGTTTGTCTTCCGGCACGACTTCCTCGTCGGCAAGGATCACGGCGTCCAGCAGGTCCCCGAACTCGAACTCGACCGGAGGCAGATAGTCCAGGCCACGGATGAGCATGGTGAGCAGATGCTTCGCAGCCTTGGCGCCTTCCTCGGCCGCCCGAGCCCTGTCGACGGTCCGTTCGGCGCGGCCGTCGCCGGGGGAGAGGTACGCCGCCATCCGCCGGGTCCAGATGTCGATCAGAACCTCGAGCACGACCGCGACCAGAACCTCTCCGCGACGGTGTGGCTCCCGGTACTCCGGCCGCTCGCGCCAATCGGTGGGCGGCTTCCGGAGTGCGGACTGCCGGAGCGCGCCACGTCCCTGGGTGAGGACGTCGCCCAATTGCTCCGCCACCCCGGTCAGCACACTGTTCCGCAGCGCATCAGGATCGATCTGCTCGCGGCGCAGGGAGCCGATGGACTCGCGATCGAGGCAGACCTCGACGACTTTCTCCAAGGAGAAGACGGACAGCAGCGCCGCGATATCGGCAAATCCCTCGTGAAAGCCCGCCTGATCAGCCAGACCCGGCTCGAGGAATCGGCGCCGAAGGCCGTCCAGCACCGCGTGGGTGGTCTCGTGGACGACGACGTCGTGGGACAGACAGGTGTAGATGTCCGCGTCGCCGCCGCCCGGGACGTAGCCGAACAGCAGAGCCCGATCCTCGAAGGAGTAGTAGGCGTTCGCCTCGCTGAAGGCATGCGGGACGAGGTAGAGCTGGTGTCCGGCGAAGCCCCACGGCAGTCGGCGGCCGAGAGCGAACTCGAAGGTGGCGAGGGTGCGGGCCGCTACGGCGTAGACCTGCTGGGCGTGGAACGCAAGGTCCGTGCACAGAGTCTCGTCGCTCGCTTCGGCGAAGCGGTCGCGACCGGACGGCAGCGTCGCGGCTGCGACGAGGGTCGCGGTGGAGACGTCGTAGTCGACAACGGAGAACCTGGCACTTCGCGGGCCGTTCTCGAGCCGTGCGGCGGGTACCTTCGCGTTCGCGGTGACGATGCGGCCGTCCGGTCCTTTGACCGACGGGTCCTGTGCGATGATCCTGAGCTCGACCTCGTGACGCGGCGGGCGTGCGTCGACACCTCGGACGCGGTCCTCGGCCCTGGGTCCCTCGACGAAGGCTTCGGCGGTCATGGGCTCACCTCGATCAGTCGGTGGATCGCCACACGCCGCCGGAATTGGGACAGCCCGGCATCCGGATCGACTCTGTCATCTCGGTTCCCCCTTCGCGTGCGAGCACCGCGCGCGAAACTCGTGCACAGCACACCGGCAGTCCACGTTCGCAAGCCTTTCGCGCCCCCACGAAACCCCTCAGCTCAGTCAGACACACCGGCCGACCGGTGTCAATTCGCTGCCGGACGCGGATCAATGGAAGCGCTCGCTTGCTGAACGGTCGCCGCCTGCGACGCGTGGGATCACTTGAAAGTCGTTGATTGCGTGTTGACAGTCGATAGGTGGTCATCGATTATCGATAGGTGATCAGTGTGCAGGGACTCAGTAAGCAGTACGGCGCGGTGCGGGCCGTGGATGACTTGAGCTTCGACGTGCCGGCCGGGAAGGTGACCGGGTTCCTCGGGCCGAACGGGGCGGGGAAGTCGACGACCATGCGGATCGTGATGGGGCTGGATCGGCCGACGGCGGGGACGGCGTTGGTGAACGGGCAGCGGTACGTCGACCTCGCGGAGCCGCTAAATCAGGTCGGGGCTCTGCTCGACGCCGGCGCGATGCACCCGGGCCGGACCGGCCGCGGGCAGCTCCGGATCGGCGCCCGGACCAACGGCATTCCGCTCGAGCGGGTCGAGGAAGTCATCGAGCAGGTGGGGCTTGGTACTGCCGCGCGGCGACGGATCAAGGGCTACTCGTTGGGAATGCGGCAGCGGCTCGGGATCGCGGCTGCGTTGCTGGGCGACCCGCAGGTGCTGCTGTTCGACGAGCCGGTGAACGGTCTCGACCTCGACGGGGTCCGGTGGATCCGGGCGTTGCTGCGAGGTTTCGCCGACGAGGGACGGACGGTCCTGGTCTCCAGCCACCTGATGAGCGAGATGCAGTTGATTGCCGACCGCATCGTCATCATCGGCCGCGGCCGGCTGATCGCGGACGCCCCGGTCGACGAGATTCTGCGCGGCCTGGGCGGCCAGCGGGTCCGCATCCGGACCCCGCAGGTGGACGACCTCCAGCGTGCTCTGGCCGACCGGGCCGCGGTGCAGCGCACCGCACCGGAAGAACTCGAGATCACCGGTCTGTCCGCCACCGAGATCGGCGATCTCGCCCACGCGCTGGGGATTCCGGTGCACCACTTGGCCGAGATCGAGCAGTCGCTCGAGCATGCCTATCTGGCCCTGACCGAGGAGAGCGTCGACTACCACGGCCGTACCCCGGCGTACGCGAACGGAGCGAACCGATGAGCACCACGACCCTCCTCGCCCGCACCGGCAATGCCGAGTGGAGCCGGCTTTGGAGCGTCCGCTCGACCTGGATCTTCGCTGTGGCGACCGCGGTCGTGGTGCTCGGCTTCGGCACGATCATCGGGTACGACGTCTCCGACGATCCGACCGGTCCCGGTCCGGACGCGAGTGCCTGGGACGGCGGCCGGTTCACCGCGATGTTCGCGCTGTTCGGCGTACTCGCGATGTCGGTGGTGACCAGCACCGCCGACCACGGCACCGGCGGCATCGTGCCGACCTTGCAATGGACACCGCGGCGGGGAGTTCTGCTTGCTGCCCGGGCCTGTGTCATCGTCGCGACGATGGCGATGCTGGGCGTGCTGTTGGTGGCAGCGGCGAGCGTTGTGGTGTGGGCGTTCCGGCCCTCACTCGGGTTGCCGATCGGCGAAGGCGTCGAGGGCCTCGCCGAGCTTGGCTTCGTGTACGCCGCCGGCGCGCTGCTCGGGGTCGGTTTGGGTCTGGTCACCCGCAGTACGGCGGCCGCGCTGGTGAGCGTGATTGCGTTGATGCTCGTGCTGCCCCTGCTCTTGGCGCAGTTGCCGTACGAGTGGTCAGTCAGCCTGTCTGCTCGGATGCCCGGCTCGGGCGCCCTCTTCCTGATCTTCGGTGAGGGCCCACACGACGACATGACCACGGCATCCGCCCGGCTCACCCTCGGGCTGTGGGCGGTCGCCTTACTGGTGGCCGGCGGGTTGCGGCTGATGCGCACCGATGCGGACCGATGAGCAGCGACGTGCTGGTGGTCGAGGCCGGCTTGGCTGGGCTTCACACGGCGACGTTGCTTGCTGAGCAGGGGCATGACGTGTTGCTGGTCGAACGTCGTACCAACCTGGGCAGCGCGATTCGCACGACGGGGATCTTCGTTCGGAAGACGCTCGACGACTTCCCCTTGCCTGCACAGTGTCTCGGGCCACCGATTCGCCGCGTGGCGCTCTACCCGCCTGACCTGCGTCGCCCGGTGCTGTTGGTCAGCGGTCGCGACGAGTACCGGGTGGGGGATATGGGGCCGCTCTATGTGGCCGCGGCGAAGCGTGCGAGCGAGTCCGGCGTACGGATCGAGCTGGGCACGCGGTACGCCGGCCGTGTCGGAGATGCCTTCGTCTTGGTCGGTCGCGACGGGCCGACTCAGATCCGGGCGCGGTACGTCGTCGGCGGGGACGGAGCCCGGTCACGGGTCGCGCGTGACCTCGCGCTGGATCGCAACCGCCGCCTGCTGATCGGGGCCGAGGAGGTCTTCGCCATTCCCGGGAGCGACGAGCCACCGACGTTTCACTGCGTGCTCGACCCCTCGCTCGCGCCGGGGTATCTGGCCTGGGTGGTCAACGACGGACGGCACGCTCACGTGGGGGTTGCCGGTTATGCCGATCGATTCCCGGCCGGGATGCGCAAAGCGTTGGAGCGGTTCGGCAAGGAGGCGCCGGGGCTGTCCCGCGCGGATCGTCCGGTCGACGTGGAACGGCGTGGCGGTCCGATTCCGGTCGGTGGTCTGTTGCGACGAATCAGCTGTGTGGACGGGCTGCTTGTCGGTGACGCAGCCGGCGCGGTCTCTCCGCTCACCGCCGGCGGCCTCGATCCGTGTCTGCGGTTGTCTACGCTCGCGGCCGACGTACTCGATCAGGCGCTGCGAGGTGGGCCGGATGCGTTGACGCAGTACGACGGAGCCGCTCTGCGGGCGCACTTCCGTGGCCGGCTCATGCTGCGCAGAGGACTGGCTCGGGTGCGCACACCTGCAGTGGCATCGGCGGCGTTCAAGCTCCTACGCACCCCGCTCGGTCAGGCCGCGGCCCGCCGGATCCTCTTCGGCGACAGGTCGTTCCCGACCAGCTAGCGCAAACGTTGGTCGCTGCATCTTCGGCGAGTAAACAAGCCATCGGATGGCGTCTTTGCTGGCTACGGTCGGACTGATGGTAGTCACTCGCGAGCAGGCCCGGTCCTACCGGCTTCACGTCAATCATCTGACCGAGCGGTTGCCCGCCGGCTCGCACGAGGAAGCGGCGTACGTCGGCTTGCAGGACACCGCACCCCGGGACGCTCTGCTGGGTCTGCACGCTCGAGTCACCGGCTGCGAGCCGTCTGACTGGGAGCACCCGAGCCTGATCCAGACCTACAGTCCACGCGCGGCCGTGTATGTCCTGCCCCGCAAGGACTTCGGCGTCTTCACGCTCGGCCGGCTCCCGCTCGCCACCGAGGCCATCCGGCGTATCGACCGGCTCGCGGACCGCGTGTGCCGGATGCTGGACGGACGTGAGTTGCGCGGTGGGCTCCCGGATCTGCGGGAGGCCTGTGCGAGTGGCCGGATCGCCTTGCGGTGGACGACCAGTTCCTTGTGGGTGCGTGAGGTTCCGCGACCGGAGCTCGACCTCGGTGCGGCGCGCAAAGAGTTGTGCCGGCGTCATGTGCACCGGTTCGCGCCGACCAATCCGCGAACCTTTGCCTGGTGGGCCGGTCTCGCGGCCGGTGACGCTCGGGAGGTCTGGAACTCGGTGTCGGACGAACTGCTCGAAGTGGACTTCGACGGCACCCCCGGCTGGATCCTGCGGGCTGACGAACCGCGTGTCCGGGACTCGCCGCCGCACCGCGGAGTACGGCTGCTCGTCGACCCGGATCTCCGGCTCCTCGGCCGCGACCGGGACGGCCGCTTCATTGCCCCGGGCAAGCGAATCCTGACCCCGGCGGCGGACACGTTTCATCCCAACGGCGTCCTCGTCGACGGCAGGATCGCCGGCGCCTGGGGCCGGAAGGGCGGCAAGGTCGACGTCGTGCTGACCGAGCAACTCCCACCGAGCCAGTACGACGCGCTCGCCGCCGAGGCAGTCGCATTCCCGATCCGCGGCGCCCGGCTGGCAGCACCGATCGGCGGTGCGGCTGGGGTGATCTAGGGTGGGAGCGTGGACGGCGAGTTGAGTTGGCAGGAGAAGCGGCGGGAGGCGTCGGCTGCGCACGCGGCCGCCCTCGAGCAGCGCAAGGCCGCCGAGACCGCGCAGGCCCGTGCGCTCCTGGCCGACTTCGTCCAGGAGCTGAAAACGCGAGGGGTCGCCCCTGAGCCGCTGCGTGCCACCGTTGCCGGATCAGGCACCAGCTACCGCACCAACATCACCGGCTGGTACCTCCGCCGCAACCGCTCACTCGGTGTCGATCCAGACGGCAACTTCTACATCCTTGCCACCCCGACCAGCGTGAAATCCCGTCTCGCCGGTGTTCGGCTGGTGCCGTCCGACCCACCGCTGACCGTCGGCCTCGGCGCCCGCGACGGCGAGTCCATGCCGCTGCGGCAGCTGCTGGCCATGCGCCTCGAGGACAGCGACAACCCGACCTGACATGCTGCTGGGCCGTACTGATCCGCGATCGGTCAGATCCCGGTCCGGGTTGAGACGGCGATCAGGTCGCGCAGGGCCGGCTCTTGATTGGCATCAGGTTGGCGAACTGCTCGGTGAACTCCTTTGGGCCGATGCCCCAGCCGACCGAGCCCTGCTTCTTCCAGACCACCTCGATGGTCCCGGGCAGGACGTCGTACACGAGCTCGCGGACGGCGCGCGCCAACGCCTGCACCTGCTCGCTCGACGACGCCGGCGGTTCGCGATGGTCAGCGGATGCGGGTCAGGCGGCCGGATTGGGTGATCCGGATGGTTGTTTTCTGGGTGCCGACGGTCAGGTCCACGAAGAACATGTCGGCCTGTGTCCGGGTGGTAAAGGCGACGGTCTCGGTGGGCGCGCTGGGGACGATCGCGGAGAGGATCGTGGCAGTGGACCCGGTGCGGTTGAACTTGACGACCGGGGCCGACTGGCGGTCGAAGATCGTGGGGAAGTACCAGCCCTGGACCGGATCCGCCTTCCCCTGCTCGAGGGTGGTGGCGTCGGCGGGCAGCTGTTGCCCGTAAGGGATCTGCAGCAGGTGGGTCTTGCTGCTGTCGCCGGGTTTGGCGGCGACAGCGTGAGTTGCCGACTGCATGGTCACCTTCTGGTCCGCCGGTAGATGCCACAGCGTCTCGTACCGTTGCTCGGTGGCCGACTGGCCGCGGTCCAAGGTGATGATGAGGTCGGGATCCTTCAGGACCAGGACGTCCCGGGTCCGCTCCACGCCTTCGACCGGATTGTCGGCGAGAGAGTAGTACTCGGAGGTCGGCGCGATGGCTGCGCTGACCAGCCGGGTTTCCGCCCCGGTGGCCTTGCCCGCCGGGATGGTCATCACGTTGTGCGCCGCTTGGCTCTTGGTCCAGTCCTGCCACTTGTCCAGCTGGTACCCGGAGTGGCCCGGGTCGATCAGGATGTCCCGGCCATGGGACGTGTAGGTGATCGAGGTGTGGTCCTCGTGGCCGTGGTACCGGCGTCCCGGACCGAAGCGGATGGTGTACGACGATTCGCGGGTGAACGGCCGGTCCTCGCCCCAGCCGGTCCGGCCGAAGATGTAGCCGGCGTCGAACACGGCGGTCCGTCGGCTCGGCACTGTCCCCTTCTTGCCGAGTGAGGCGGCGTACTCCAGCGAGGTTCCGGCGGCGGCGTCGGGCTTCTGGCGGATCGCGTCGCCGACCTGGGGGAGGTAGCCGGTGGGCGTGGTGGCGAGGGCGAGCCACTCCGCCAGGACGCGGCGGCGCTGCTCGATGACGGGACCTGGATCCGCGCCGCAACGCTGCAGCGCAGTGGTCGCTCGGCCCCACAGCTGGTAGTTGAACATCGCGTACCCGATCGACTGCTCGTTCGTCGAGCCCTGCGGGTCGATCGCGGTGGTGATGGCCTCGGTCAGTCGCTGGACGGCGAGAGTCTTCAGCTCTGGCCGGCCGAGCGTGCAGCCGACGCCGAACATCGCGATGCTCTCGTCCGTGCCGTGGTTCGACGGTCCACCCCAGTTCTGTTCCATGAACTTGGCGTGATCGAGCAATGCCTGGTCCAGCCAGGTGTACTGCGGCGGCAGTTGGCGGACCCGCAGACCCGACAGCACGGCCTGACGTGCACAGATCAGGACGTTGGTCCGGTGCATCGTCGACTCCCAGGCGCCGACGTCGCCTTTCCACGAGTACGGGTTGTCGCGGACCCAGTCCTGGATGATGGCCATCACGTGTGTCATGGCCGGGCGGTTGCCCTTCCTGGCGGCCTCGATGCCCTGCCCGAGCCAGCGCAGCGAATGCAGCCACATGTACCAACTCGGCTTGTTGTAGGGATCGGACCGCCACCGGATGTCGCCCGAGCCGTCGCCGACCCGGTACGGCGGATCGTCGCCCCAGGCAAACGTGTCCTTCATCAGCAGCGGCAACGGGACCTTCGCATCGATCCCGCTGAACCCGGAACACTGATAGGTCCCGGTCCGGGTCACCGGTTTCGACGGCGACCGCGTCGGGCTGGGAGTCGCAGCCGATGGCGGCGTCACCACGCTCGGACTCGGCGACCCGGGCACGGTGGCGGCGACACTCCGCTCCCGCTGGCCCGGCATCAGCACCGTGACCGCGCCGGCGAACGCGACAGCGCACACGACCAGGCAGACCACTGCCAGCCCGATCGTGTTCCGCATCCGCGTGCTCGGCCGCGACAACACCCCACCCCACCCCACCATGCAAGCTTAACGGTGTATACCAGAATCACCTCGGTCGATCCAGCACGAGAAAGACGCGATGGGACCCTGGATACGTTGCATGGCGGGCGCGGAGCGTGGAGCTACAGCGGTACGCCCCAGGCGGCGAAGGTGGTGGGCGCGGTGTCGTAGTACTGGCCGGTGTTCTGGTAGAGCCACTCGACGTTGGCCGCGCTGATCGGGCTGTCGAACAGGCGCAGGTCGTCGACGTCGGCCACCGACGAGTCCGGGTTGTCGCCGCCGACGTTCAACTCGGTCGGCTGCAGCAGCGCACCCGTCGCATAGGGCTCGATGGTGAACCTCTTCCCGTCCAGGAAGAACTGGATCGCCTTCTGATCGCACGATGCCGCCACGTGCGTCCAGGTCTCGGCGGGGAGCGGTCCTCTGGACGAACTGAGGATGCCGGTCGTTCCGCCCGCGCCGAACAGCCGGACCCAGAACAATCCGTCCAGCCGGCCCGCGTGGGCCACCTCGTCGCTGGCGTTCCGCAGTACCAGGAATCGGGCACCGCTACTGCTGGCGCGACACTTGACCCACGCTGAGAACGCCCAGCCGGGCGGCGACGCCGGCCACGTGAATGAGGTCCGCGACGCGCCTGGACCAGTGCCGTTCGCCCCGAGCGCCGATCCCTGGATGCCGGTCACCCACGCCCCGGCTCCCGTGAGGGTGAGGTCGTTGCCGGACGGCGACTTGTCGTCGACCACCGTCCCGGTGTTCTCGTTGAAGTGGTACACGCCGCGCGCCACGTTGGCCGGCCGGTACGGCGTGACGACCGGCGCACCACTCCAGTAACCCGAGGTCACCTCGGCGAGGAAGTTCTTGGTGAAGGTCACGTAGTCGTACGAGATCTGGCCGCCGGCGCTCGCGTCGCCGCCGACGTACAGCCGGTCCAGCCCGGCGATGGCCGGCGTCACGTGCGGCACACCGTCGCCGATGTTCTCCGTCGCCTGGCTGCCGTCGAGCCGGACTTGCACGTACGTCGGGTTGATCGCGAACTGGAACCGAGTCCACTGGCCCACGGTCAGAGTCGCCGTACTGGTCACCGAGACAGTGCCGTCGTCGATCGTGGTCCAGGTGGCGGTGACGGTTCGGTCGGTGTTCACCACGACGCGGACTCGCGCGCTGCCTGCGGTCTCGTTGATGGCCAGGATCGGCGCGGCTGACCCGACGGGTGCGGTGTCGAGGCGAAGCCAGCCACAGATCGCGAGCCGGTCACAGTCGGGGAAGTCGACCACCCCACTCGCGCCGGCCGCCGCCGTGCCGGAGACCAGCGCCCGACCGTACAGACCCGTCGTGAAACTGGCGGACGGAGCGACGGCAAGGTCACGCCCGTAGCTGCCGAAGTCGTCCGCGGTGTCGTGGTCGAACGGGTAGATCGCCAACTGGAAGTCGATCTGTTCGGCGGCGACGAGGGTCGACCAGTACGCCGCCTCGACCGGGTCGTTCCACCAGCGCAGGTCGTCGATGATCCCGTTGAGCGCCTCGGTGCCGGTGAGCGTGTTCCGCCCGGCCTCCATCGTGACCTCGGTGCCCGAGTAGGCCATCGTGGCCGAGGAGTTGACCGACAGCACCTGGACCCCGTCGACGGCGATCTTCACGGTGTCGGTCGACGGCGTCGCGTCGTAGGTGACGAGGACGTGATGCTGCTGGCCGTCTCGGATGCTCGTGCTGGTGCTGTACGTCGCCCCGGCGATCTTCGCCTCCACGTTGCCGCTGGCGTTGGACGCGTACACGGCCCAGTTGAGCGTGCTGCCACTGGCCGCGGACGCGATACACCGCGCCGCGGACGTGTTGTCGTTCAGCTTGACCCAGGCCGCGACCGACAGCCCGCCGTCGGTGCTGAGTGGATAGAAGGAGTCGCCTGCCTTCGGTGGCCGTACGACGACATGCATCGCGCCACCGGTGCAGTTCAGGCCGTTGCCGTACTTCCCGGCGACGAGCGCTGCCGATCCGACGATCGTGCCGTGCAGGAAATACCCCGCGACGTCCCGAACCGTCGTACCGTCGACCGTGTCCGCATTGAACGTGTACCCCGCTGATTGCGCCATTCCAGCCTCACTCTTGGCTGAGCCGGGCGGTCATCATGAGATCCGCACCGGCGATCGTAGAAGTGTCGGAGGCAGGTCGTACCGTCCACGCATGAAGCAGTGCTCCATCGACGGCTGCGAGCGACCGCATTACGGGCGAGGTTGGTGCAACACCGAGCATGTGGCGAAACTGAGCGGAGAGAACCACTACAGGTGGAAGGGGGGTAGCGCCAGGAAGTTGAGCGCCCGCGAGTGGCGGGCCACCCGCGAAGTCGTTCTGGAGAGAGACGGGTATGCCTGTGTTGCGTGCGGCAAAGACAACCGTCGATCGCTGATCGTCCATCACCTGATCAAGTTCGATCAGGGGGGCCCGGACGAGACGTGGAACCTCGTTACCGCATGTCGGGCTTGCCATGCACGCCACCATTCCCTCATGCAGTCCTGCGGAGTCGGACTGTCACCGTTAAGTCCGAACCTGGAGCAGTGGATCCGATTTGATCTACATCGACCGTGAGGTAGTCACCGGCGGCCAGGGTGGTGGTGACGGCCGGATCGTTGCCGGTGGCACTGTTCGTCCCGGCCGCGATACTCGGCCGGTCCGACTGATCGGTGTAGATCGTCGTCCCGTTCTTGTTCACATCGACCACGAGCGCGGCGCCGGTCGGCGCGGTGTTCACCGCGGCCCGGACCGTCTCCACGACGTAGGCACCTTCGAGATAGATCCGCGACTTCCCGGTCGCCACGGCGACGGCTCCGGTGATCGAGAACGTGTACGCCTCGACCGGCACAACCAGCACACCGTCGATCGACAAACTGACCTGCATCAGCAAGTACCTCCCCCTGTACCGCGACGAATCCCCCCGGGCGCCCCCACGACGCCGGTAGCGGTCGAGCGTACGTGCAGAACCCGACCGTCGGGAAGTACCGGCGACCAGCGGTTCCCCGCGAGCTACTTCCGGGTAAGACTGGTGAGTAGTGCGCGCGCCCCAGCCAGGAAGGGAAGTGGCATGACCACGGATCGGGTAGCGACGGAGCAGCAGCCGGGTACGGCGCGGAACGTCAGCGAGCGGGAGTCCCGGGAAGTCGCCGAAGCGGCACGCCAGGCCGAGTGGACCCGGCCGAGTTTCGCCAAGAAGCTGTACCTCGGCGACTTCGACCTGTCGCTCATCCACCCGCATCCACGGGCCGCCGCGGCCGACAGCGCTCGCGGTGAGGAGTTCCTCGCCCGGCTCGCGGCGTACTGCGAGACCCTCGACGGCCTGCTGATCGAGCGGGAGGACCGGATCCCGGACGAGTACCTGCGGGGATTCGCCGAGCTGGGCGTGTTCGGGATCAAGATCCCGACCGAGTACGGCGGCCTGGGCCTGTCGATGCTGGACTACGGCCGGGCCCTGATGCTGGTCGCGTCGGTGCATCCCAGCGTCAGCGCACTGGTCTCCGCGCACCAGTCGATCGGCGTACCGGAGCCGGTGAAGATGTTCGGCACCGACGACCAGAAGCAGAGGTTCCTGCCGCGGTGCGCGGCCGGTGCGGTGACCGCGTTCCTGCTCACCGAGCCCGATGTCGGTTCCGATCCGGCGCGGATGGCATCGACCGCGACGCCGACCGAGGACGGCACGGCGTACCTGCTCGACGGCGTGAAACTGTGGACCACCAACGGGGTGATCGCCGAACTGGTCGTGGTGATGGCGCGAGTGCCGGAGCACGAAGGCGGGCGGGGCGGCATCAGCGCGTTCGTGGTGGAGGCCGACTCACCGGGTGTCACGGTGGAGAACCGCAACTCCTTCATGGGGTTGCGCGGGATCGAGAACGGTGTCACCCGTTTCCACCAGGTCCGGGTGCCGGTCGAGAACCGGCTGGGCCGTGAGGGCGACGGTCTGCGGATCGCGCTCACCACGCTGAACACCGGCCGGCTGTCCCTCCCGGCGATCTGTACCGCGGCCGCCAAGTGGTGCCTGAAGATCGCCCGGGAATGGTCCGCGGAACGGGTTCAGTGGGGGCGGCCGGTCGGCAAGCACGCGGCCGTGGCCGAGAAGATCTCGTTCATCGCGGCGACCACGTTCGCGCTCGAGGCGGTGTTCGACCTGTCGGCCCGGCTGGCCGACGCGGGCAGCAAGGACATCCGGATCGAGGCGGCGCTGGCCAAGCTGTGGGCCAGCGAGATGGCCTGGCGGATCGCCGACGAGTTGGTGCAGATCCGCGGCGGACGCGGGTACGAGACCGCGGATTCGGCGGCCGCCCGGGGTGAACGCGCCGTACCGGCGGAGCAGCTTCTGCGCGACCTGCGGATCAACCGGATCTTCGAGGGCTCGACCGAGATCATGCACCTGCTGATCGCCCGGGAGGCGGTCGACGCGCACCTGTCCGCGGCCGGCGATCTTGCCTCGGCCGACGCCGGCCTGCAGGCCAAGGCGAGAGCCGCCGTGAGCGCGAGCGGCTTCTACGCCAAGTGGTTGCCCCAACTTGCCGTCGGCAAAGGAACGGTGCCCAGGTCGTACGGCGAGTTCGGGCCGCTCGCCAAGCACCTGCGCTATGTGGAGCGGTCGTCGCGCAAGCTCGCGCGGCAGACGTTCTACGGCATGGGCCGGTGGCAGGCGAAGCTCGAGTACCGGCAGGGCTTCCTGGCCAGGATCGTGGACATCGGCGCGGAACTGTTCGCGATGGCGGCATCCTGCTCCCAGGCCGAGACGTTGCGCGTGAGCGATTCGGCTCGGGGTGAAACGGCGTACCAGCTGGCGGAGGTGTTCTGCGAGCAGGCCCGGCTACGGGTGGATCACCTGTTCGAGCAGTTGTGGAGCAACACCGACGACAGCGACCGGCGGCTCGCGCAGCAGGTGCTCGACGGCGACTACAGCTGGCTCGAGGACGGCATCGTCGACCAGTCCGAGGGAACCGGGCCGTGGATCGCCCAGTGGCAGCCCGGCGCATCGGCGGCGGAGGACGTCTCTCGCCGCTACCGCTGACGACCCGGGCTCCACCGACGCCACGGAGGCGTCGGGTCAGCTGACGATGGCGTAGTCGCGGATCTTGCGGTAGATGGTGGCGCGGGACATGCCGAGGGCACCGGCCGCCGCGGTCTTGTCGCCGTTGTGGGCGGCCAAGGCGCCGACGATGGCGTCGCGTTCGAGGGCTTCCATCCTGGTCAGCTGCCGGCGGGTCGTCGCGTGGCACTCGGCCGGCAGGTCCTCCAGCTCCACGACCCCGGACCGGCGCCGCCGGGCGACGTCGGTCAGAACCGTCCGCAGATGGGTGACATTGCCGGACCAGGGGAGTCGCATCAGCTGATTGAGCGCCGCGGTCGACAGCGTCACCCCGGTGACACCGGCCCGGCCCAGCAGATGCCGGACGAGAGCCGGCACGTCCTCGAGGTGATGCCGCAGCGGCGGTACGGCGACCGTTCGCGGGAAGAAGCTGAGCAGTTGGGTCCGGAGCGCGTCGTCGTCGGGCTGTCCCGGGACCATCGTGAGCGCGACCCAGGCATCCTGGCCGATCGAGCCGTCCCGGGCTTCCTGGAGAAGGTCCGCCAAGCCGTGGATGACCTCGCCGGACAGCAGGTGTGCATGCCGGATGACCAGGTCGGCACCGGATTCCAGCTCACTGGCGGCGGTGGTGAGCAGGTCGTGGTCGCCGGCATCGATGATCGCCAGCCGCTCCGTCGGCGAACTGTAGTCGTGGACGGCGCGGAGCAGGGTCAGCTTGCCGACACCCGGCTCACCTTCGGCGACGAGCCACTCCGCCCGGCCGCAGGCATCCAGCACCTCTTGCGTCGTGTGCCGCCACAGCGCACTGCTTCCGGTCATCCCCGGCACGGCCGGCACGCGCGTCCCACTCCGCGGCGCTGACCGCTGTTCCCTGATCTGCACGATCCCGCCCGCCAGGGTGTCGCCGAGGAAGGTCGGCTGGTAGGCCAGCCGGGCGCTGATCCCGCTGGGCAGATCGGCGAGGAAGGTGAGCGGCCTGGTGCCGCCCCGGGCGTCCCGGGTCCGGTCGATCAGCGCGGCCTGGTCGGCGGAGTCGAAGTGCTGCTGGGCGTGCGCGTTGATCATGAACACCTCGTCGCCGAGGGCGATCACCGAGCCGCCGGTGTGCCGGCAGACCGCGTAGTACTCGCTCAGCAAGGCCTGGTCCAGCGCGTTCGCCTCTTCGATGACCCGCTCCTGGATGCGTCGTGCCGCGAGCTTGGCGACGGAGAGCAGTACGGCGTTCGAGTTCCGGGCCTGGGTGGTGATGTCCAGGACGCCGAGCAGACCGCCGGTCACCGGATGGGTGATCGGCGCACCGGCACAGGCGAAGCTGCGCAGGACACCGGTGTAATGCTCGTTGCCGAGCACAAGAATGGGTCCGCCCACCTCCAGCGCCGTACCGATGCCGTTGGTGCCGACCTCGGACTCGGCGTACCGGAAACCCGGCGCGAGATCGACCTTGTCCAGGCGCCGGATCAGGGACCGGTCGCCGCCGCGGCGGTCCAGCACGATCCCCTTGGCGTCGGTCAGGATGATGCACACCGGTTCGTCGGTGAGCTCCGACGACAACGCGTCGATGACCGGCCGGGCGGCCCTGGTCAGGGTGGTGTCGAAATCGATCCCGGCGAAGTACGCCGGAGCCGGTTGGTCGGTGTCGACCGACGACGCCTGAGAGCGCTGCCACGACATCCGGATCGAGTTCCGGACGGGCAGGTCGGTGGCCATGGTCAGCTCCCTCCGCTCGGCACACGTAGTCGACAGCGGAACACGATCCAAGGTACTTCGCAAGACTGTGACCGCCGTCTCACATTGAGACAGGAACCTCCCGCCGGTACGGCTTTCATCTCTCCAACGCAGCCCCGCCGTACCGCTGGAGCCGGCAGTCACCGGCTCCCGACCCTGGAGGCAGACATTGAGCAGGCAGAGTCTCACCAAGGCGCATGCCAAGATCACCGAACTCTCGTGGGAGCCCACCTTCGCGACGCCGGCGACCCGGTTCGGCACCGACTACACCTTTGAGAAGGCGCCGAAGAAGGACCCGCTGAAGCAGATCATGCGGTCGTACTTCCCGATGGAGGAGGAGAAGGACAACCGGGTGTACGGCGCCATGGACGGCGCCATCCGCGGGAACATGTTCCGCCAGGTCCAGCAGCGCTGGCTGGAGTGGCAGAAGCTGTTCCTGTCGATCATCCCGTTCCCGGAGATCTCGGCGGCCCGGGCGATGCCGATGGCGATCGACGCCGTTCCGAACCCGGAGATCCACAACGGGCTCGCGGTGCAGATGATCGACGAGGTCCGGCACTCGACGATCCAGATGAACCTCAAGCGGCTGTACATGAACAACTACATCGACCCGGCCGGTTTCGACATGACCGAGAAGGCGTTCGCGAACAACTACGCGGGCACCATCGGCCGGCAGTTCGGCGAGGGGTTCATCACCGGTGACGCGATCACCGCGGCGAACATCTACCTGACCGTGGTGGCCGAGACCGCCTTCACCAACACGCTGTTCGTGGCGATGCCGGACGAGGCCGCGGCCAACGGCGACTACCTGCTGCCGACGGTCTTCCACTCGGTGCAGTCCGACGAGTCGCGGCACATCAGCAACGGTTACTCGATCCTGCTGATGGCACTGGCCGACGAACGCAACCGGCCGCTGCTCGAGCGCGACCTGCGCTACGCGTGGTGGAACAACCACTGTGTCGTGGACGCCGCCATCGGCACGTTCATCGAGTACGGCACGAAGGACCGCCGTAAGGACCGTGAGAGCTATGCGGAGATGTGGCGCCGCTGGATCTACGACGACTACTACCGCAGCTACCTGCTGCCGCTGGAGAAGTACGGCCTCACCATCCCGCACGACCTGGTCGAGGAGGCCTGGAAGCGGATCGTGGACAAGGGCTACGTGCACGAGGTCGCGCGCTTCTTCGCCACCGGATGGCCGGTCAACTACTGGCGGATCGACGCCATGACCGACAAGGACTTCGAGTGGTTCGAGGAGAAGTACCCCGGCTGGTACTCGAAGTACGGCAAGTGGTGGGAGAACTACAACCGGCTGGCCTACCCGGGCCGGAACAAGCCGATCGCCTTCGAGGACGTCGGCTACCAGTACCCGCACCGCTGCTGGACCTGCATGGTGCCGGCCCTGATCCACGAGGACATGGTGGTCGAGAAGGTCGACGACCAGTGGCGGACGTACTGCTCGGAGACCTGCTACTGGACCGACGCCGTCGCCTTCCGCGGCGAGTACGACGGACGCCCGACCCCGAACATGGGCCGGCTGACCGGGTTCCGCGAGTGGGAGACCCTGCACCACGGCAAGGATCTGGCCGACATCGTCTCCGACCTCGGGTACGTCCGCGACGACGGCAAGACCCTGATCGGTCAGCCGCACCTCGACCTCGACGACCCGAAGAAGATGTGGACCCTCGACGACGTCCGCGGCAACACGTTCAACAGCCCGAACGTGCTGCTGAACGAGATGTCCGACGCCGAGCGCGAGGCACACGTCGCGGCGTACCGGGCGAACGGCACTGCTGCCGGTCACTCGGCCGCCTGACCCCACCGAACCGGCTGGTGGCGCCGCGGGGATGAGCGTCGCCACCAGCCGCTCCACCCATCGTGAGGAGGGCCGACGTGGCCGACATCCACCGGATCCGGTTCGAACCGGTCGACATCGAGATGGACGTCACCGAGGACGACAAGATCCTCGACGCGGCGTTCCGGCAGGGCATCCACCTGATGCACGGGTGCAAGGAGGGGCAGTGCTCCGCCTGCAAGTCGTATGTGCTGGAGGGTGACCTGCAGATGGAGCGCTACTCCACCTTCGCGTGCAACGACGCCGAGGTGGCCGAGGGCTACGTCCTGCTGTGCCGGGCCCACGCCTTCAGTGACTGCACGATCGAGCTGCTCAACTTCGACGAGGAGGAACTGCTCGGCGGCGTCCCGATCCAGACCGTGAACTCGCGGGTCGAGGCGATCGAACCGGTCACCCGGGACATCGTCGCGCTCCGGCTGCGGACCGAGCGGGCGTTCGAGTTCAGGCCGGGCCAGTACGCCGACATCACCATCCCCGGCACCGACGAGCACCGGTCGTTCTCGATGGCGACCACCCAGTCGACGCCGGACCAGCTCGAGTTCCTGATCAAGAAGTACCCGGGAGGCCGGTTCTCCGCCCTGCTCGACGGCGAGCTCGCGGTGGGCGACGAGCTGTCGCTGACCGGGCCGTACGGCTCGTCCACGCTGAAGGACGGTCACGTGCTGCCGGTCGTCTGCGTGGCCGGTGGGGCCGGGATGGCTCCCATCCTGTCCATCCTCAGGCACCTGCGGGAGACCGGCAGCACTCGTCCGGTCCGGTTCTACTACGGGGCCCGGACCGCGGCCGACCTGTTCTACCTCGACGCGATCCAGGAGCTCGGTGCGGAGCTCACCGGCTTCGAGTTCGTCGCCTGCCTGTCCGAGTCGGCCGACGGCGCCGGCGAACTGCAGGTCGAGCAGGGCAACGTCACCGACATCGTCGAGCGGCGGGAGGCGGAGCTGCACCGCAGCGAGGTCTACCTGTGTGGTCCGCCCCCGATGGTCGACGCGGCCTTGGCGTTGCTGGAGGCAAGCAGCGTACCGAAGGACCAGGTCTTCTACGACAAGTTCACCAGCCCAGCGACTACCGATGGAGTCTGAGATGGCGCACACCAAACAACGCAGTTTCCCGAGGATCGAGTTCACCGACTCCGAGGCCGGGGCGCTGGAGTTCCCCAGCTCGAAGAGCCGGACCTATAACTACTACCGGCCGGCCAGGCTGCGGGCGACGATGTACGAGGACGTCACCGTCGACGTGCAGCCGGATCCCGAGCGGCATCTGAGCCAGGGCTGGATCTACGGCTTCGGCGACGGCCCCGGCGGCTATCCGAAGGAGTGGACGGCGGCGAAGTCGTCCAACTGGCACGCGTTCCTC
Source organism: Kribbella sp. NPDC049174 (assembly GCF_043197365.1). Lineage (NCBI taxonomy): Bacteria > Bacillati > Actinomycetota > Actinomycetes > Propionibacteriales > Kribbellaceae > Kribbella > Kribbella sp. NPDC049174. The sequence goes on from NZ_JBICSZ010000006.1 coordinate 102,145, forward strand.
GACCCGAACGAGGAATGGGACCAGACCATCTACCGGAACAACTCGGCGGTCGTCCGCCAGGTCGACCTGTGCCTGCAGAACGCCAAGCGGGCCCGGGCCTACGACGGCTGGAACGCCGCCTGGCTGAAGTTCATCGAGCGCAACCTCGGCGCCTGGATGCACGCCGAGAACGGCCTCGGCCTGCACGTGTTCACCGCGGTCCAGCGCTCCGGCCCGACGAACATGATCAACACCGCGGTCGCGGTGAACGCGGCGCACAAGCTGCGGTTCGCCCAGGACCTGGCGCTGTTCAACCTCGATCTGTCCGAGGCCGCCGAACAGTTCGACGGCGCGGCCCACAAGGAGGTCTGGAAGGACGCGCCCGAGTGGCAGCCGACCCGCGAGGTGGTCGAGCGGCTGACCGCCGTCGGTGACTGGTGCGAGCTGCTGTTCGCCACCAACGTCGTGTTCGAGCAGCTCGTCGGTTCGCTGTTCCGCAGCGAACTGGTGATGCAGATCGCCGCCCGCAACGGGGATTACATCACGCCGACCATCGTCGGAACCGGCGAGCACGACTACGACCGCGATCTGTCCTACACCCGCAATCTGTTCCGGCTGCTGACCCGGGACGAGCAGTACGGCGAGACCAACAAGGTGCTGTTCGGCGAGTGGCTCGCGACCTGGGTGCCGCGCAGTCTCGCCGCCGCGCAGGCACTGCAGCCGATCTGGTCGCAGCCGGCCGACAAGGCCGTCACGTTCGCGGACAGCTTCGAGGCGGCCAAGCAGAAGTTCCGTTCGCTGCTCGACGAGCTCGGGCTAGACATTCCGAAGGAGCTGGACCAGTGACGATGCAGTTCGGATCCGAGACCGCGTTCTCGAACAAGTGCGGCGTGACCCTGATGAACACGCCGATCGGCCGGGTGGTCGCGGACGTGATGGGCGCCAAGGACGGCGTCGAGCTGACCGAGTACCCGTCGATGATCCGGGTCGACGGCATCGGCCTGCTCGACTTCGACTACGAGGAGCTGACCGACGCGCTCGGCTCGGAGTTCGACGGCTCGGTGTTCGAGGAGATCAGCTCCACCCACTACGGCCGGATGGTCCACCTCGACGACAAGACGATCCTGTTCGCCAGCCCGGAGGACGCCGCCGAATACATCGGCTTCGACCTGACGGTGCACTGACACGCACCAGTTCCACCCACGCCGCCCCGGTCCGGTGGCACGGCGGCTCCCGGACCGGGGCTCATCCCGAACAGCCTGAAGACGAAGCGAGGACGTCATGTACGAGAAGAACGGTGAGAAGTACTACGTGGTCGACGCCCACGTGCACATCTGGGACGGCCGTGCGTCGAACCTGAAGAACGTGCACGGCAAGCAGTTCATCGACTGCTTCTACGACTACCACAAGAACCTCAGCCCGGAAGAGGTCGTCTGGGACTACGACACCTACACGTACTACGGCGGCCAGCGGCTGATGAAGGACCTCTTCGAGGAGGGGTACGTCGACCACGCGATCTTCCAGGCGACACTGCTGAGCGACTTCTACAAGAACGGGTTCGGCCAGACCGAGGAGGCGTTCGGGCTGGCGACCGAGTACCCGGACAAGCTGACCTACAACCACGCCTACGACCCGCGCCACGGCGAGGCCGGCCTGGAACAGCTGCGCCGGGACGCCGAGCGGATGCACCTCAAGGGCGTCAAGCTCTACACCGCCGAGTGGCACGGTGACTCGCGCGGCTACAAGCTCGACGACCCGTGGTCGCGCCGCTATCTCGAGGAGTGCCTGAAGCTCGGCATCAAGAACATCCACGTGCACAAGGGCCCCACGATCCGCCCGCTGGACCGGGACGCGTTCGACGTCGCGGACATCGACAAGGTCGCTACCGACTACCTCGACCTGAACTTCATCGTCGAGCACGTCGGCCTGCCCCGGCTCGAGGACTTCTGCTGGATCGCCACCCAGGAGTCCAACGTGTACGGCGGTCTGGCGGTGGCGATGCCGTTCATCCACACCCGGCCGAAGTACTTCGGTCAGATCATCGGCGAGCTGCTGTACTGGCTCGGCGAGGACAAGATCTTCTTCGCCAGCGACTACGCGCTCTGGACGCCGAAGTGGCTGATCGAGCAGTTCGTCGACTTCCAGATCCCGGCCGAGCTGACCGAGTACGCGCCGATCACGATCGAGCAGAAGAAGAAGATCCTCGGCCTCAACGCGGCCGCCATGTACGACCTCGACGTACCGGCCGACCTGCGGCTGCCGACCGAAGCGGGCGACACCTCCGTCGAGGTGGCCGCCGGCGCACAGTCATGACTGTGCTTTTGGCCGGGCCTTCGGCGCCGGCAGGGTCATGGGGCTTGAACTCCCGGCCCTCCCTCGTCGCTCCAGTCGCTGTGCACATTGCCACGCCTCCGGCGCGGCGGGTCATGGGGCTGGAACTCCCGGCCTTCCCTCGTCGCTCCAGTCGCTTCGCTCCCTGCGCTCCTCAGTCCAGGCCGGGAGGCCCCATGACCGGGCTCCCTGCGCTCCTCAGTCCAGGCGGGGAGGCGCCATGACCACCACAGCCACGCCACTGGTGGACGAGGTGCTGGCTGCCCTGGCGACGGTGATGGACCCCGAGCTGGACGAGCCGATCACCATGCTCGGCTTCGTCCGGTCGGTCCGGATCGACAACGTCGGCGTGACGGTGCACCTGCGGCTGCCGACGTCGTTCTGCTCGCCGAACTTCGCCTACCTGATGGCGTCCGACGCCCAGGACGCGTTGCGCCGGGTGGAAGGCCTCGGACGGATCGTGGTTCAGCTCGACGACCACCACGACTCGGACAAGATCAACGCCGGGCTGGCCGCGGACGCCGGCTACGTGGGCACGTTCGGCTCGGAGGCGGAGACGAGCCTCGAGGAACTGCGCTCGATCTTCCTCCGTAAGGCGCACACCGCGGCGATGGAACGTTGTGCAGCGGCACTTGTCAGGCAAACCGACATGCCTGTCGAGGATCTCTGTCTGATCACTCTCGCTGACATACCGGAAGGGCCGCAGAAGGAGGCGCTGCTGCGCCGCCGGGTCGCGATCGGGCTCGGGGTCCGGCCAGGTGATCCGGTGGTGGTCGACGAGGACGGCGGGCCGCTCGCCGCCGAGGCGGTCCCGCTCCGGCTGCGCTTCGCGAAGTCTGTGCGGATCTCGATCGAGGGCAACTCGCACTTCTGTCGCGGCCTGCTCGCCACCCGGTACGCCGATTCCGAGCCGGACCAAGGGCCTACCGGCATGTCCACCCGTGTCACGAATCTGAGGAGCAAGCCATGAGGGCGGTCCAGGTGGTCGGCTACCACACGAAGCTGCAGCTCACCGACGTACCAGAGCCAACTGTTCAGGGTCCGCTGGACGTGATCGTCAGGATCGGTGGTGCCGGGGTCTGTCGCACGGACCTCCACATCCTCGAAGGACAGTGGGCGGAGAAGACCGGCGTCGCGCTGCCGTACACGATCGGCCACGAGAACGCCGGGTGGGTGCACGCCATCGGCGATGCGGTCACCAACGTGAAGGTCGGCGACAAGGTCATCCTGCATCCACTCATCACCTGCGGACTGTGCCGTGCCTGCCGCTTCGGTGACGACGTGCACTGCGAGAACAGCCAGTTCCCGGGGATCGACACCAACGGCGGGTACGCCGAGTACCTGCGGACCACCGCCCGCAGCGTGGTCCGGATCGACGACACCCTCGAACCCGCCGATGTCGCGGCGTTGGCCGACGCCGGACTCACGGCGTACCACGCGGCCGCGAAAGCAGCCCGGGCCACCCGGCCGGGGGATGTCTGCGTGATGATCGGGGCCGGCGGCCTCGGTCACATCGGCATCCAGGTGCTGAAGGCCATCTCGGCCGCGACCGTGGTCGTGGTCGACCGCAACCCGGCCGCGGTCCGGCTCGCCGTCGAGATCGGCGCCGATCACGGCATCGTTGCCGACGGCACCCAGGTCCAGGCTGTCCTGGACCTGACCGGCGGCAAGGGCGCCGAGGCGGTGATCGACTTCGTCGGCGAGGGCGGTGCCACCGCCGAGGGCGTGGCGATGCTGCGCCGGGCCGGCAACTACTACGTCGTCGGGTACGGCGAGAACATCGACGTACCGACGATCGACATCATCTCCACCGAGATCAACTTCATCGGCAATCTCGTCGGTTCCTACAACGATCTGCAGGAGCTGATGGTGCTCGCCGCGCAGGGCAAGGTCTCCCTGCACACCTCCAAGTACCCGCTCGCTGACTTCCAGCAGGCGATCGATGACCTCGACGCGGGCAGGGTCCGCGGCCGGGCGATTCTCATCCCGTGACCCGAAAGGCGGTCTCATCATGGCCAAGGAACTGAGGTTCAACGAGGAAGCACGACGGTTGCTCGAGTCCGGGGTGAACGCCCTGGCCGACGCGATCAAGGTGACACTGGGGCCGAAGGGGCGCAACGCCGTCCTGGAGAAGCTGACCGGTCCGCCGACGATCACCAACGACGGGGTCACGATCGCGCGGGAGATCCAGTTGCGCGAGCCGTTCGCCAACATGGGCGCCCAGCTGGTCAAGGAAGTCGCGATGAAGACCAACGGCGTCGTCGGCGACGGGACCACGACGGCCACGGTGCTCGCCCAGGCGATGGTCCGCGAAGGACTGCGCGCGGTGGACGCCGGTGCCAACCCGATGCGGGTCCGGCGCGGCATCGAGCAGACCGTCCCGGTGGTGGTCGAGACCCTGCGCTCATGGGCGGCCGAGGTCGGCGGCCGGCAGGACCTGCGGCACATCGCGACCCTGGCGGCCAGCGACGACGAGACGATCGGCGACGTGATCGCCGAGGCGGTCGAGCGGGTCGGCCGCAACGGCATCGTCACGACCGAGGAGTCCGAGGTGCTGGGCCTGTCGGTCGAGGTGGTCGACGGGATCGAGTTCGACCACGGCTACATCTCGATGTACATGGTCACCGACAAGGAGCGGATGGAGGCCGTCTACGACAACCCGGTCATCCTGCTCACCAACAAGAAGATCTCGCAGGTGCAGGACATCATGCCGACCGTCGAGGTGGCCAAGCGGGCGGACCGGCCGCTGGTGGTGCTGGCCGAGGACGTGGACGGGCCGGCTCTGCAGTTGCTTGTCGGCGGCAACATGCACAACACGATGCGGTCGGTCGTCGTCCGCGCCCCGGGTTTCGGTCACCGCCGGGTGGCCGAGCTCGAGGATCTCGCGGTGGCACTCGGCGGCCACGTGATCGCCACGGACACCGGGCTCGAGCTGAACGAGGTCGCGCTGGAACACCTCGGGTCGTGTGACCGGATCACCATCACCGAGAACGCGACCACGATCGTCGGCGGCCACGGCGATCCTCGGTTGGTCGAGAGCCGGCTGGCCCAGCTGGAGACGCAGTTCGAGCGGGCCAAGATCGATGCGGACCAGGACAACCTGCAGCTCCGGATGGCACGACTGTCCGGGCGGGTGGCCGTGATCCGGGTCGGCGGCGCGACGAGTGTCGAGCTCAAGGAGCGCATGCTGCGGGTCGACGACTCGCTGGCCGCGACCCGGGCCGCGGTCGAGGAGGGCGTCGTGGCCGGCGGTGGTACGGCGCTCGTCCAGGCACAGGAGGCGGTGTCGCGGGTCGAGCTGACCGGTGACGACGCGGTCGGTCGCGAGGTGGTCCGCCGGGCTCTGCCCGAGCCGCTGCGGTGGATCGCGATCAACGCCGGGTACGACGGTGACGAGGTGGTCGCCCGAGTCGCGAGCCTGCCGCTGGGCCACGGTTTCAACGCGCTGACCGGGCACTACGCGGACATGTTCGACGAAGGGGTGATGGACCCGCTCAAGGTCACCCGCGCGGCACTGGAGAGCGCGGCGTCCATCGCGGCCTTGGTGATCACGACCGAGACCGCCGTGGTGGAGGAAGTGATCGGCCACCCCGGCGCGATCATGGCCCCGGGCTTCGGCGACCTGGCCGAGGGCATGGTTCGTCCCTCCAACATCTACTGAGCCTTGACGTCCTCCCTGCCCATCAAGGGCGGGATTCCAACTACTACGGAGATGTAGCGTGTTGAGGTTCACGCTTCGGCGAGACCGGTGGTGGCGTCTCTCGGCGTGCGCTGACGGCCCGTCCGGCCGCGATGTTGATGGCCGCGTTCACGTCCGCGTTCGCCTCATGTCCACAGGCGACGCACCGGAAGACCGCTTGGTTCTCGCGGTTCTCCGGTGCGCGATGCCCGCAGACGCTGCAGGTCTGCGACGTGTACGCAGGGTTGATCATCTCGACCCGGGCCGGCGCTTTGTGCTCCAGCCGACGTACGAGGGCGCCCCAGCCGTTGGCCAGAATGCCACGGTTCAGTCCGGCCTTGGCGCGGCGCCGGTTCGGCAGGTAGGCACCCGGCCGTTCGGGATCGGGTTTGGGCTTGGGTCGCTTGGTCATCTGCGCGACCCGCAGGTCTTCCACCCGGATGACGTCGAACCGTCGGGCGAGGTCGGTGCTGGTCTTCTCCACCCAGTCCTTGCGCCGGTCACCGGCCCGGGCGTGCAGTTTCGCGATCGCGGCCTTCACCCGCCGACGCCGCTGGGAGCCTCGCCGGCAGCGGGCCAGGCGCTGTTGCAGGTGCTTGAGTCGTGCCTGCTCGCGGTCCGACAGCCCTGGACAGGTCAGGAGTTCGCCGGTGGACAGGGCCGCCGAGACGGTGACACCGCGATCCACCCCGACGACCTCGCCGGTACCCGGTGCGGGGATCGGTGGCGGGATGACGGCAAAGGCGAGGTGCCAGCGGCCCGCCCGGTCGCGAGTCACCCGGTACGACTTCGCGGCGGGTATCGCGCGGGACAGCCGGAACCGCACCCAGCCGACCTTGGGCACGTTGACCTTGGCCCACTTCCGGTTCAGCTTCATCACGCGGGACACCTGAGGACCGACGATGCGGAGCCCTTCGTGACGCGCGGATTTGCGCCAGGTCGGCCGCTGGTGGGTTCCGGCGTGGAAGTTCTTGACGGCCTGGTGGAAGTCTCGCAATGCCTGCTGTTGCACGATTTGCGACCCGGCCCGCAGCCAATCGAACGCGGCTCGTGCTTCGGTCAGTTGCCGGGCCTGCTCGACGTACCCGGGCGTCGGGCCTCTGTCGCGGGTCCACATCGACCACTGCGCGAGCGCCAGGTTCCACACGTACCGGGCGTGCCGGCACTGCTCCAGCAGTGCGGCTTGCTGTGCGGGAGTCGGGTACAGCCGGAACCGGGACATGCCGCCTACCTAATCAGCCTGCACCGACAATTCCCGAAGGGAGGAGTCGCGGTTCTCCCCACCCTGAAGGACGGGGCTTCCCAGCGACCAATCACATGACACTCGACCAGCTCCCACGCGGCTCCGGCGCGGTCATCACGACGCTGGACAGCCGCGGCGCCGAACGAGGCCGGCTGATGGACCTCGGGCTGCTGCCCGGCAGCGAGGTCGTGGCCGACATGACCAGTCCGCTGGGCGATCCCACGGCGTACCTGGTCTGTGGCAGCCTGATCGTGCTGCGCCGCTCCCAGGCCCGCGGCGTCCATGTCGAACTGGTGACGACATGACGCACGACTGTGGGAGCTGTGCGCTGAACCCGCACCGGCCCGAGGTGGTTGCCGGCGACCACGACTTTGTCGTCGCGGTCGCCGGCAACCCGAACACCGGCAAGAGCACGGTGTTCAACGCACTCACCGGGCTGCGCCAGCGGTCTGGCAACTGGCCCGGTACGACGGTCACGCGCGCGGAAGGCCTGTTCGCGTACTACGACCACAGGTACAAGGTGGTCGACCTGCCGGGCGTCTACTCACTTCGGTCGGCCACCGGTGAGGAGGACGTCGCCCGCGACTACCTGACGCACGGGGCGCCGGATGTGACGGTTGTGGTGGTGGATGCGACGCGGCTGGAGCGCAACCTGACCCTGGTGCTCCAGATCCTCCAGGTGACCAACCGGGTGGTGGTCGCGGTCAACCTGATCGACGAGGCCGAGCGGCACGGGATCACGGTGGACACCCGCCACCTCGCGCGGGAGCTCGGCGTACCGGTGACGGCGATGGCGGCTCGACGGGGGCGTGGGGTCGCGGAGCTTCAGGAGTCGATCGACCTGGTGGCGCGGGGGAGGGTGGCGCTTCGGGGCCGTCGGCTCCGGCTGGACGGTCTGGCGGAGGACGACGCCGTCGCGGCGTTGTTCGCCGAGGCCGGCCGGATCGCACGGCTCGCCGTCGACGGTCGGTCGCGGTTGACCTTCGACCGGTTGCTCGATCGGGCGCTGACGCATCGGGTCTGGGGCTTCGCGGTGATGGGCCTGTTGTTCTTCGGGGTCTTCTGGTTCACCATCACCGGTGCCGCCGTACCCTCCGACCTGCTGTACCAGTTGCTGGTGCAGGACGGGCATGCGCTGGTGCGTGATCTGCTCGGCGGGGCGCCGTGGTGGGTGACGGGACTTGTTGCGGATGGCATCTATCTGGGGACGGCCTGGGTGATCGCGGTGATGTTGCCGCCGATGGCGATCTTCTTCCCGCTCTTCACCCTGCTGGAGGACTTCGGCTACCTGCCGAGGGTGGCGTTCAACCTGGACCGGCTGTTCGCCGCGGCCGGTGCCCATGGCAAGCAGTCGTTGTCGATGATGATGGGCTACGGCTGCAACGCCGCCGGCGTGACCGCGACCAGGATCATCGACAGCCCGCGGGAACGCATGATCGCGATCGTCACGAACAACTTCAGCATCTGCAACGGACGCTGGCCGACTCTGATCCTGATGGGCACGGTCTTCATCGGCACGCTCGTACCACCGGCCGCCGCGGGCCTCGTCGCGGCCGGCAGCGTCGTCCTGGTCGCCGTTCTGGGAATCGTCACCACCCTGATCGTCTCGTGGGGGCTGTCGAAGACTGTCCTGCGCGGTTCGACGTCGGTGTATTCGCTGGAGCTGCCGCCGTACCGGCCGCCGCAGGTGCTGCGCACGATCTACACCAGCGTCATCGACCGCACCCTCAAGGTCCTCTGGCGCGCGATCGTGATGGCGGCACCGGCAGGCGCGGTGATCTGGCTGATCGGCAACGTGACGATCGGCGATGCGTCCATTGCGGCACACCTCGCCCACGGCCTCGACCCGCTGGGCCTCGCCCTCGGCCTCAACGGCATCGTCCTGCTCGCCTATGTCGTCGCGATCCCCGCCAACGAGATCATCATCCCGACCATCCTGATGCTCACCATGACGCTCGGCCCGCTCGAGTACGGCGCCGCGAACGGCGTGATGCTGGAACTCGGCGACACCGAGGCGGGAACCGTCCTGGTCGCCGGGGGATGGACCGTGCTGACCGCCGTCAACCTGATGCTGTTCAGCATGCTGCACAACCCGTGCAGTACGACGATCCTGACGATCTGGAAGGAGACCCGAAGCCTCCGGTGGACCGCCACCGCGACGCTGCTGCCGTTGGCATTGGCCTTCCTGGTGACGTTCTCGACCACTCGCTTGGCCGGCTGGTTGCAGTGACCGAGCCGACCAGACGGCAGCTCGACGGCGCGGCCCGCACCTTTGCACTCCTGGTTGCCCCGGTGCGGTTGCACCTGCTCTGGCTGGCGATGAACGGCGAGTACGACGTCGGCACGCTGGCGGACCGGGCAGGCGTCAGCATCACGACCGCAAGCCAGCACCTGGCCAAGTTGCGCCTCGCCGGCCTCATCACGGCCCGCCGCGACGGCCGCCGTCAGATCTACACGGTCGACGACCCGCACGTGCTGACCCTGATCGACCAGATCCTCGACCACATCGCCCCCGACGGTTCACTCGCACCCGATCCCCTCAGGGTCTGACCGACCCCCAGGCGCGGTTATTGTCCGTCGTAGAGACAGCCGCGAACCGGAGGTGGACGTGGACGGACTGGCGGTCGTCGTACTGGTCGTCATACTGCTGGGCGCGGCCGGAATCGTCTGGGGCATCGTCGCGCTGGTACGGCGGCAGCAGTACATCAAGTCACTGCGGGAGCGCGGCTGGACGTTCGTGAACAGCCCGACGTTCGACGCCGTGGCCCGGCTCGGCAATCCGCCGTTCGGGCTCGGCTTCCACCGCCGGCCCGACGATCAGATCATCGGCCGGACCAGCCTCGGCAGACCGTTCCAGGTCATCGAGTACAAGTCCGAACACTGGTCGGGGTGGGTCGGGATGGTCACCGTCTCCCGCCGGCTCCCGGAGCTGTGGATCACCGGCGGCGAGACGCAGCCTCGGTTCGGAGTCGCGGCGACCGTGGTGCCGTCGCCGCCGCAGCTCGGTCCGGGCTGGCAGGTCGGTGCGCTGGACCCGGCGTTCGCGGCGGCGGCACTGACCCCGCAGGTGTGCGAGCGGCTGAACGCGATGGCGGCGGCGCAGCCCGGTGTGAACCTGAGCATCGATGCCGACCAGCTGGTCATGCTCGACCCGCCACGCAAGGACGCCGAGCTCCTCGGTCCCTGGCTGGAGCAGTTCGCGACCGTCGCCGCGGCGATCGACGCCGCGCCTCTCGATCCGTGGATCCAGCCGGAGCAGCCGCCCCGGCTGAGCTTCTATCACCACCCGGACTGGTACTGGATCGGCGTCGACGACAGCCTGCTGCAGGTCACCCCGGTGACCAAGTCCGGCCATGGTCACAGCACGAGCGAGGTGGTCCGGGGCCGGGACGGCGACGGCCCGCCGTTCGTCGCCTTCACGCACCACTGGAAGACCACCCGGACCGAGACCTACACCGACAGCGAGGGCCGGACGCAGTCCCGGACCGTGACAGAGAACCACAGCGAGCCGATCCTCGGGTTCCAGTTGCCGGCCCGGATGCCGTGGCTGCAGGTCGGCCGGCGCGGGTTCGGTCGCGGGATCAGCTTCGAGAGTGAGGCGTTCAACGACCAGTTCGCGGTCAGCGCGCACGACACCAAGTTCGCATACGACGTGATCCATCCACGGCAGATGGAGTACCTGATGGCGAACCCGCCGGCGTCGTTCCGGTTCGTCGACGACTGGGCCTGGTTCTCGGCGGGTGTGCACAACCAGCCGACGATCGCGCACTGCTCGCTGTTCCTGCGCGGCTTCCTGGCCCGGATCCCGCGGTTCGTCTGGCGCAACCTCGGCCTGGCGGACACGCCGTACCCACCATTCGACCAAACCCCGGTCCCGGGGTACCGCTAGGTCAGTCGTCGCCCGCCGGTGTGGGGTCCTCCAGGGGGAAGTATCGATCGCTGGAGATTCGCCCACTGCTCGGGGCGAGGGGCGGCTGCTTGGGTGAGGCAACTCACCCCTGCGGAGGTAGCCATGACCGTACAGCAGACCGATGCCGTTCCCTTCGACGCGCACGGGATCCAGCCGATCCCGGCGGCCGGCCGGGACTCGACACCGTGGGAGCAGTTCTGGATCTGGACCGGTGCGAACCTGGCCCCGATCAACTGGGTGCTCGGAGCGCTCGGGATCACCCTCGGCCTGAGCCTGCTCGAGACGCTGGCCGTCATTGCCCTCGGCAACTTGGTGGGCTGCGCGGCGTTCGGGTTGTTCAACGTGATCGGGCACCGGACCGCGGTGAACCAGATGGTGCTGGGCCGGGCACCGTTCGGACGCCGGGGTGCGGTGATCCCGGGGGTCGTCCAAGGGCTGCTCACGATGGCGTGGGTCGGGGTGAACACCTGGGTGGTGCTCGACCTGGCCCTCGCGGTGCTCGGCGAACTCGGCATCACCGGCGGCTCGGGACTGAAGGTCGCGGTCGCGGTGGCGATCATGGTGATCCAGCTGGGGCTGGCGCTGTACGGCTTCTACGCGATCCGCACGTTCGAGAAGTACACGGTGCCGGCCACGGCGATCGTGATGGTGGTGATGACCGTGCTGGCGCTGAGCCAGACCGAGCTGCACTGGACCACGGCGACGGCATCCGGCCCGGGCGCCAAGCTCACCGCCGCGACCCAGCTGCTCACCGCGATCGGGGTGGGCTGGGGCATCTCGTGGATCCCGTACTCGGCGGACTACAGCCGGTTCGTCCGTACCGACGTACCCGACCGCAAGGTGTTCTGGTCCACCGCACTCGGCATGTACGTGCCGACCGTGTGGCTCGCCGGGCTCGGCGCCTGCCTGGCCAGCGGCGGTGCCGGCAGTGACCCGTCCGCGCTGGTGATCGGTGCCTTCGGCATCATGGCGCTGCCGGTGCTGCTGCTGATCATGCACGGCCCGGTCGCGACGAACATTCTGAACCTGTACTCGTGCTCGCTCGCCGCCCTCTCGATCGGTCTGCGGGTCAGCCGCTGGAAGGTGACCCTGGTCGCCGGTCTGATCGCGAGCGCGGTGCTGGCGGTGTTCGTCCGCGCCGACAGTTTCGCGCACGCGTTCGACCACTGGATGGTGTCGATCCTGGTCTGGATCAGTCCGTGGGCGAGCGTCGTCCTGGTCGACTTCTTCGTGCTGCGCAAGGGCCGGATCGATGTGTCCGCGCTGTACGCCGACGATTCGCCGTACGGCGGTGTGAACGCGCGCGGGCTGGTCAGTCTGGGCCTCGGGCTGGTCGCCGCCTGGGCCTGGCAGTTCGGGCTCGTGCCCGCGATGCAAGGCCCACTGGCCACGAGCCTGAACAACACCGACTTCTCCTGGCTGTCCGGATCGGTCGTCGCCGGCGGCCTGTACTACGTCCTCAGTCGCGGGCACATCGCCGACCGCAGCCCGGCACCGGCTGGGCTGGAGCCGCGGTGATCCGGATCCTGACGACCGGCGGGACCATCGCGTCCCGCCGGCAGGGTGACGCCGTCAGCGTGGACCTCTCGGGCCGGGCGCTGGTCGAGTACGCCGGGCTCGGAGCTGACGTCGAAGTGGTCGAGGTGCTCCGCACGCACAGCTTCAACCTCACGCTGGCCGAGGTGCTGAAGCTGGCCGCCGTCGTACTGGACGAGATCCGCACCCCCGGCGTCGACGGCGTCGTCGTCACCCACGGCACGGACACCATGGAGGAGACGGCGTACCTGCTGGATCTGCTGCTCGGCGAAGACGAGACGGTCGTCCTCACCGGCGCCCAACGGCACGCCGGCGAGGCGGACTCCGACGGTCCGCGCAATCTCGCCGACGCGGTCCGGGTGGCCGGCGATCCGGGGACGCGCGGTCTCGGTGCGGTGATCGTGATGGCCGGGCGCATCCATCCGGCGCGGACGGTTCGGAAGGCACACACGGTCGCAGCGGACGCGTTCGCCTCGCCGGACGGCGGACCGGTCGGTGCGGTCGACGCGACCGGGCCGAGAGTGTGGAGCCGCCCCGTGCGGGCACCAGGCTTCCGGCTCGACGAGCTGGGCAGCTCGCTGGCCCGGGTGGATGTCGTGTCACTCCACCTCGACGCCGACGACACACAGCTCGTCGCTGGGGTCGCGGCCGGAGCGCAAGGCATCGTGCTGGAGGCACTGGGCGCGGGGAACCCAACCCCACCGGTCCTGCGGACCGTCGCCGCCTGCATCCGCGACGGCATCCCGGTGCTCGTGACCTCGCGCTGCGGCGCCGGGCCCGCTGTCCCCGTCTACGGAGCCGGCGGAGGGGCCGACCTGGCCGCGGCCGGGGCGGTGTTCGCCGGTGACCTCGCGTCCTCGAAGGCCCGCCTCCTGCTCGCCGCGGCCCTGACCGCCGAACCGACTCCAGCCGCGGCGCTGCACCGCATCCGCGCCGGGTTGGCGTGACGGCGGATGGATGATTCTCTACCGTCGCTCCGAGTTGATGTGCTTCTGTCCATCGGATCGGCGGCCGCCGAACTGGTTGAGTTCAGCGCATGGTGACCGAGATTGTCAGCAAACGGGTGGTGGTGCCGGCCCGCGCCGGTCGAGCGATCACAGTGGGCCGCGGTGAGCGGTTCCGGATCGTCGACCTGGCCGGCGCCCAGGTCGGCGACCTCTTCGCCTTCGGGTACGACGGGCGCCGGATCCTCACCGAGCCCCTCAGTGCCTCCCACACCCGGGCGCACACCGAGCGGATCTTTCCGGCGGTCGGCGACGACTTCGTCACCACGAGGCGGCGGCCGATCCTTCGGCTGGTCGCCGACGACTCACCTGGCCGGCACGATCTGCTGATCGCCGCCTGTGACCCCGAGCGGTACGAAGCGCTCGGCGTACCAGGTCATCCGTCCTGCGCGCAGAACCTGACCGACGCTTTGGCCGGCCTCGACCTCGTCAGCGGCGTACCGGTACCCCAGCCGGTGAACGTCTTCATGAACGTCCCGGTCGCCGGCGACGGCTCCCTGCAGTGGTTGCCTGCGCCGACCGCGCCCGGCGACTCGATCACCTTCGAGGCGACGACCGACTGTGTGGTCGTCGTCTCGGCCTGCCCACAAGACCTGACCGGCATCAACGGCGGCGAGCCGTCCGCTCTTGCCATCGAGACCCTAGGAGTTGACCACCGATGACCCACCCCGCACTGGAACCGGCCCGACTCGGCCGCCTCGACCTGGCCAACCGGATGGCCGTCGCGCCGATGACCCGCGTGTCCGCCGCGCCGGACGGCGTACCGAGTAGCGACATGGCGGACTACTACGCGGAGTTCGCCGACGGCGGGTTCGGACTCGTCATCACCGAAGGCACCTACCCCGACACCGCCTACAGCCAGGGGTACTTCAACCAACCAGGGCTGGCGACCGCCGAGCACGTGGACGGCTGGCGCGAGGTGGTATCGCGAGTGCACGCTGCGGGCCGGCCGATCGTGGCGCAGTTGATGCATGCCGGCGCGATCTCGCAGGGATCCGCGTACGGCACCGAGCGGGTCGGTCCGTCCGCGGTCGTGCCGCTCGGCGAGATGATGCCGGAGTACGGCGGCCGGGGGCCCTGGACCGCACCGCGGGAGCTGACCGTTGCCGAGATCAACGAAATCATCGACGGGTTCGCCGCCGCCGCGCGCAACGCGCAGGCTGCCGGGTTCGACGGCGTGGAGATCCATGCCGCGAACGGCTACTTGCTGGACCAGTTCATCACCGTCTACACCAACCAGCGCTCGGACAGCTACGGCGGCCCGGTCGCGAACCGGATCCGGCTGACGGCCGAGGTGACCGCCGCGATCAAGGCCGCCGTACCGGGCGAATTCCTCGTCGGGGTGCGGCTGTCGCAGACGAAGGTCAACGACTTCGAGTACCGGTGGCCGGGTGGCGCCCGGGACGGCGAGGCGATCTTCGCAGCGCTGGCCGACGCCGGCGCGGACTACCTGCACATCGCCAGCGAGGGCCGCAACTGGCTGGACACCGCGCGGCTGGACGGCGGTCAGACGATCACCGGTCTGGCCCGGCGGATCAGTGGTCTGCCGGTCATCGCGAACGGCGGCATGCATGATGTCGGCCAGGCCGAGCAGGTGCTGGCCGACGGCCACGCCGACCTGCTCTCCGTCGCCCGCGGCGCGCTCGCGAACCCGGACCTGCCGAGCCGCTGGGCGAAGGACGCCGACGTCGCCGCGTTCGATCGCGACATGCTGGAGCCGATGGTGACGCTGGCCAATGTGCGCGCATGGCGGCAGGCTGCTGGTCATGAGCTGGCATGACGGCGCGGCCGCAGTAGCCACACTGACGTTCGACGTGGACGCCGAGACCCCGATCCTCGCCCGCGGGCGCAGGTACGCCGACCACCTGATGACCATGTCGCACCAGGGTTACGGCCCGGATGTCGGCGTACCGCGGATCCTTCGGTTGCTCGACGAGCTGGCTGTGTCGGCCACGTTCTTCGTCCCCGGGTGGGTGGCGGAGCGGCGGCCTGAGATGGTGGCGACGATCGTCGAGCACGGTCACGAGATCGCCCACCACACCTACAGCCACCGGGCGCCGGTCTCCTTGGACGCGTCGCAGGAGCGGGCCGACTTCGAGCGCGGACTGGCCGTGTTCGAGAAGCAGGGTGTCGAGATCAAGGGCTATCGGGCCGCGCTGTGGGAGGCCGGACGGAACACCTACGCACTGCTGGCGGAGCACGGTTTGCTGTACGACTCGTCGCTGATGGGTGACGACCGGCCCTACCTGCTCGACCTCGGCGAGTCCACGATCGTGGAGCTGCCGGTGCACTGGTCGCTGGACGACTGGGAACAGTACGCCTTCCTGCCGGAACCCGACGTCGGGTCGGTGATCGAGTCTCCACGCAAGGTCCTGGAGCTGTGGCGGGCCGAGCTGGACGGCATGCGGAGGTACCGGTGCCTGTTCAACCTGTGCATGCACCCGTTCCTGTCCGGCCGCCCGGGCCGGCTCGAGGCCCTGCGCGAGTTGATCGAGTACGCGCAGGGCTGCGGCGACGTGAGGTTCGCACGGTGCCGGGACGTGGCCGAGGCGGCCCTGGTGGACGCCGACGTCCGCAAGACTCCGCTGCCGGACGTGCAGGCCGATCCCGCGGTCTACCCCGACTAACGCATCGAGTCGGCCTCCAGGGCCAGGAACAGGTCGACCCGATCGACGGTCCGGGCGACGTCCAGGCCGGTGAGCTCGGCAACTTTCGCCAGCCGGTTGCGCAAGGTGTTCACGTGCACGTAGAGCGCCGCGGCAGTGGCACCGAACTGTGCGTCGTGGTCGAGGAACACGCGCACCGTGTGCTCCAGTTCCCCGCTGTGGCGTTGGTCGTGCGCACGCAGTGGGCCGAGCACCTGGTCGGCGAACCCGGCGAGGGTCTCGGCGTCGTGCAGCCCGAGCAGCAGCCGGTGCGTGCCGAGCTGGCCGATCGTGGCCACATCCATCCCGCCGTACGAGCTCTGCCGGCGGCGCAGCACCCGGCAGGCCTCGCGGGACTGCACGAGTGGACGGCGCAGGTCGGCAGCGGACGCCGCCGGCTCGCCGAGGCCGACCACCGGCCGGTGCCCGGGGAACTTCGCGAGTACGGCGGCGCGCAGCCGCCCGGCGAGCTCCGGGAGCTCGTCGTCCGCGCGCTGCCAAGGCAGCACGGCCACGACGTCCTGGCTGCCGGCTGCCACCACAACCGCAGTGCTGTTGTCGAGGAAGAAGTCGGTGACCGCCTCGGCCATCCCAGGCAGCGTCTCGCCGTCGGCGAAGGCGAGCGTGCACACCGCCAACGCGCCATCCGGGTCCACTCCGAACGCACGCAGCCGGTCCGGCACCTCGGCGGCCCGCTGCGGACCGGACAGGATCATGTCGAGTAGTTCACTGGCGTACCGCTGCTCGATCGCCTGCACAGCCTGCTGTTTCGCGACCTCCAGGCTGAGGAAACGAGCGGTCTGCTCGAGCGCGTCCTGCTCGGCCCGGGACAACTCGGTGACCGGTCGAAGGCAGAGCAGCGCCGCGTCGATGTCACCGACCGCACTGACCAGGAACATGGTCGCCCGGCCTGCATCGCCGAGATCGATCTCCAGCGGCGGGGGGTGGCGAGCCAGGCCGTCGGCAGCGCGCCGGAGCTGGTCCGCGGTGAGGTTGGCACCGGCGGCGGCGAGCTGTCGAGCCATCCGGTCGACCACCACCAGGGGGAGCTCATGCTCGCGGCGCAGTACCGACAAGACCCCCGAGGCGCCGGCACCGTGGGAGATCGCGGCGGCCAGGGCGTTACCGCGACGCACCAGGCCGACCAGGGTCCCTTGGCGCTGCTCGGTGTAGATCGCGGCGGCTGCTTCGGTGACGGCGGTGAACGGCACCCGGATCGAGATCTCCACGAGCGGCATCCCGGCCTCCCGGCACGCTGCCACCAGGTCGGGTGGTGTGGTGGGCGCCTGCTCCCGCAGTCCGAAGATCACCCCAACGGCACCCGCGCGCCGTACGTTCGCGACGAAAGCGGCCGGGGTCGTCTGCTCGAGCCAGAGTCCGTTGGTGAGGACGATCTCACCCTCCCGGACGTACGGCGACGGATCCGGCAGCTCGGTGTTGTGCACCCACAGCGCGGGCGCATCCAACGCGTCAGGCAGCCCAGCCTCCAGCACCCGCAACTCGAGCGCGGAATCCGCCACCAAGGCTCGCAACGTGAGCATGCTCAGACACTTTACGGAGCGAAGGTCCGTAGCTCGTCGGCTACCAGGGCGACATGCAGGGAGACGCGGATGTCGGGGTCGTCCAGGCTGACGCCGAGGAGGCGCTCGGCTTTGGCGAGGCGGTCGTAGAAGACGGGGCGGGAGATGTGCAGACTCGCGGCGGCTTCGGACTTGCCGGCCGGGTGGTGGAGCAGGGCGCGGACCGCGTCGAGGAGACCGCCGCCGTGTTCCTTCAACGGATCCAGCTCGCGGGCGATGAACAGGCGGAGGCGGTCGTCGTCGCCGAGCAGAGTGAGCAGGCCACGCAGGTGGACGTCTTCCAGGCGATGGACGACGCGGTCCATGGCGTCAGCGCGGACCGACTCGATCACTTGCTGGGCTTCCTTCAGAGTGCGGTCCGCGTCGGCTGCTTTGGTCGCAGGACGCCCCGCGCCGATCACGACCGGATAGCGACGGGCGATGCGGTCAGCCAGGTTGTCGACGATCCGGTCCGGGTTGGCGGCGGATGCGCAGGACAACAGCACCCGGACATCGCGGTCGATCTCGCAGACGATGGCCGGCACCTTCAGGTCGTACGCCGTGTGCACCACGGTCGCAAGTACGTCCTCGACCTGCGAAGGGCGGGCGCGCGGCCGCACCGTGATTCCGACGAGCTGACGCTTGTCCAGCGGAACGCCCGCGACCTCGCATCGGCGCAGTACGTCGGGATCGGTGGGGTCGGCGAGCAGGCCCAGCAGCAGTTCGTGGTGGACGCGCCGAAGCAGGCTGTCGCGGTGCCGGTCGTGCAGCCGGTGCATGGCCAGTGCCGCGGCCGCGCGTTCGGTCAGGGCGATCAGGCGCTGCGACGGCCGCGTCGGTGCTTGGACCACGAGCCGTCCCCAGCCTCGGTCGCGCTTGCCGAGCCGGGTCACCAGCCAGCCGGCTCGTTCGTCCCACCCGGTCCGGCCGTCCACCTGCACGCTGCGCGAGCGGGTGCTCCAATCGGTGAGGAACTCGGCAACGTCCGCCGGACCCGACCGATAGTCGAGGACCTGAAACTGCTCACTCTCCAGTACGACGGCCGCCCCGGCGAGCCGCTGGACAGCTTCGAGGATCTCGCGTGGACCAGCCTCGGCGATGCTCAACTCGGTGAAGGTGTCGTGGACCCGGTGGGTCTCGCGGAGCTCTTCGAGTTGCTCGTCGACGATGCGTTCGCCGACGGCCTGGATGATCGCGGCGAACCGCACCTCGTGATGCAGGGCGACCAGTGGCAGGGCGACGGCTTCACACGCGTCGATCAGGGCGTCGGGCACGCGACGCCAGCGGCGCCCGAGCTCGATCACCAGGCCGGCAGCGTCGCTGCTGCCGAGACTGGTCGCGAAGTCACGGAGGTCAGCGGCGGTCTCGGGGAGCGCGACGCCGGTGGTCAGGAGGAGGTCGCCGCCGCGCAGCAGCGGTGCGATGTCGGCGAGCTCGGCTGCGTGAACCCAGCGGACCTCTCGGCCGAGTCCCGACGCACCGGCGAGCACCTCGGGGCCCGCCCCACGCAGGGGCGGCATCTCGAGGACCCGTGCGACGGTCAGAAACGCCATCGATCTCCTGGGGAGTTCGCGGACACATTGTCGGAGATGGAGTCGCAATCCTACAGTCTGCAGGCCTGCGAGCCGATCGGCCGCGGTGACGATGGAGCCTGATCCCGAAGGAGCTGCTCTATGACCACCACGATCACGCACTGGGTCGACGGCGCCGGGTACGACGGCACGTCGCAGCTGTGGGCCGATGTCACCAACCCGGCCACCGGAAGTGTCTCCGGTCGCGTCGCACTCGCGAGTGAGCGCGACGCCCGCTATGTCATCGGTGCCGCCAAGAAGGCTGCCGCGGCCTGGGCCGAGACCTCGCTGGCTCGTCGTACCCAGATCCTGTTCGCGTTCCGCGAGTTGCTCAACGCCCGCAAGGACGAACTCGCGCAACTCATCACCGCCGAGCACGGCAAGGTGCACTCCGATGCGGTCGGCGAGATCTCTCGCGGACAGGAGGTCGTGGAGTTCGCCTGCGGGATCGCGCACCTGCTCAAGGGTGGGCAGTCGGGCAACGCGTCGACCGGCGTCGACGTGCACTCCAGGCGGGACCCGCTCGGCGTGGTGGGCATCATCAGCCCGTTCAACTTCCCCGCGATGGTGCCGATGTGGTTCTTCCCGATCGCGATCGCCGCGGGCAACACCGTCGTACTGAAGCCGAGTGAGAAGGTCCCGTCGGCCGCGCTGTGGATTGCGAACCTGTGGAAGGAGGCCGGTCTGCCGGACGGTGTGTTCAACGTGCTGCAGGGTGACAAGGTCGCCGTCGACGCCCTGCTGCAAAGCCCCGAGGTGGCCGCGATCAGCTTCGTCGGATCGACGCCGATCGCGCAGCACGTGTACGAGGAGGCGAGCCGGTACGGCAAGCGGGTCCAGGCCCTCGGCGGTGCGAAGAACCACATGGTCGTGCTGCCGGACGCCGACCTGGAGCTGGCCGCGGATGCCGCGGTCAACGCCGGATACGGCAGCGCGGGGGAGCGGTGTATGGCGATCAGCGTGCTGGTCGCGGTCGAGCCGATCGCCGACGACCTGATCGCCCGGATCGCCGAGCGCACCCGCACCCTGCGCACCGGCGACGGCCGTCGCGGCGCGGAGGTCGAGGTGGACATGGGGCCGCTGGTGACCAAGGCTCACCGCGACAAGGTGGCCGGCTTCGTCGCCTCGGGTGAGGCGGCCGGCGCGAAACTCGTCATCGACGGGCGCGACGTCCACGCTGCCGGCGACCGGGACGGCTTCTGGCTCGGGCCGACGCTGTTCGACCACGTGACACCGGAGATGGAGATCTACCGCGAGGAGATCTTCGGCCCGGTCCTGTCGGTCGTCCGGGTCTCGTCGTACGACGAAGCCGTTGCCCTCATCAACGACAATCCGTACGGCAACGGGACGGCGATCTTCACCAACGACGGGGGAGCGGCCCGCCGGTTCGAGAACGACGTCCAGGTCGGGATGATCGGTGTCAACATCCCGATCCCAGTGCCGGTCGCGTACTACTCGTTCGGCGGCTGGAAGCGGTCGCTGTTCGGCGACACCCACGCGCACGGCACCGAGGGCGTCCACTTCTTCACCCGCGCGAAGGTCGTCACCACGCGCTGGATCAACCCGGCCGCCCGCCCGGCGGGTGGCCTCGAGCTGGGGTTCCCGCAGAATGTCTGACCTCGCCGCCGACCGCGCCTACGAGCTGGACCGCAAGCACGTCTTCCACTCCTGGTCGGCGCAGGCGAGCCTCGACCCGATGGTGATCACCAAGGCCGAGGGCTCCTACCTCTGGGACCGGTACGGGAACCGCCTGCTGGACTTCACCTCCCAGCTCGTCTTCACCAACCTGGGCCATCAGCATCCGCGGATCGTGAAAGCGATCCAAGAACAGGCCGCCACCCTGTGCACGGTGGCGCCGGCCTACGTCAACTGGGCCCGCTCCGAGGCGGCGCGGCTGATCGCGTCGCACACCCCGGGCGACCTGGACCGGATCTTCTTCACCAACGGCGGCGCGGACGCCAACGAGCACGCGATCCGGATGGCCCGGCTGCACACCGGCCGGCCCAAGGTGTTGTCGACGTACCGCTCGTATCACGGCGGCACCCAACTCGCCGTCAACGTTACCGGCGACCCACGACGCTGGCCGAACGACAACGGCGCCACCGGAACGGTCCACTTCTTCGGGCCCTATCTCTATCGCAGCGCCTTCTCGGCCACCACCGGGGCGGAGGAATGTGCCCGCGCGCTGGCGCACCTCGAGCAGGTCATCGCACTCGAAGCACCGCCGACCATCGCGGCGATCATCCTCGAGTCCATCCCCGGTACGGCGGGCATCATGCTGCCGCCACCCGGTTACCTCCAAGGCGTCCGGGAACTCTGCGATCGCCATGGGATCGTGCTGATCGCCGACGAGGTGATGGCCGGGTTCGGCCGGGCCGGCAAGTGGTTCGCGATCGAGCACGCCGAGGTCGTCCCGGACCTGCTGACCTTCGCCAAGGGTGTGAACTCCGGCTACGTCCCCCTGGGTGGTGTCGCGATCAGTGAGCCGATCTATCGAACCTTCGCCGACCGGCCCTATCCCGGCGGCCTGACCTACTCCGGGCATCCGCTCGCGTGCGCAGCCGCCGTCGCCACCATCGAGACGATGCAGGACGAACAGGTCGTCGAACACGCGGCACAACTCGGCACCGACGTCTTCGGGCCGGCACTGCAGAAACTCGCCGCCAAGCACGAGTGGGTCGGGGAAGTCCGTGGAACGGGCGTGTTCTGGGCGCTCGAACTGGTCAGCGACCGCGCGACGCGCGAGCCGCTCGCGCCGTACGGCGGTTCCAGCCCACAGGTGGCGGCGATCGTGGCCGCGAGCATCCGACGGGGACTCCTGCCCTTCACCAACTTCAATCGCATCCATCTCGTGCCGCCGCTGACGATCACCGCGGCCGAGGCCTCCGAAGGTCTCGACATCCTCGACCAAGCACTCACCGAAGCCTCAAGCTAACCCTCGCCGTCGAGCCCCCAGAAGCGGGCGATGTGGTCCGCGGCGCAGATGTTCACGTCGAGGATGTACGGCGCGGAGGTCCCGCAGTTCTGGGCACCGGTGCCAGGGTCGATCGGCTGGCCGTGGTTCATCCCGGTGATCGAGTAGGTCTCCACGACGAGCCGGCCGCCGCTGTCCCGGTAGCCCTTGTGGGGATAGCCGTTGACGGTGTCCGACACGTCGGCGGTCTGATCGGTGCCGTGGACATCGGTCCACTGTTCCATCAACTCGTTGAGGTTGCTGTAGGCAACAGTGGAGTCGGCGGTGCCGTGCCAGAGTGAGATCGTCGGCCACGGGCCGGTGTGGCGCGACGCGGCACGGACCTTGTCACCCCATTGTCGCGGGGTGAGGTTCGTACCGGGGGACATGCAGGTGAGCGCCTGGAACAGCGTGCCGGCGCAACGGTAGGGCAGTCCGGCGACGACGGCCCCGGCGGCGAACACCTCGGGGTACGTCGCGAGCATGACCGCGGTCATCGCGCCTCCGGCGGACAGGCCGGTCACGAAGATCTTCGTCGGGTCTGATCCGAGGTCGGATCGCAGCCGATCGACCATCTGCTTGATGGACAAGGCTTCACCCGAACCGCGAGCAGTGTCGGTCGGCTGGAACCAGTTGAAGCAGGAGTTCAGGTTGTTCGCGCTCTGCTGCTGCGGCAGAAGCAGCGCGAACCCCATCCGCTCGGCGACCTGGATCCAGCCCGGCTCAGCGTCGTACGCGGCCGCCGACTGTGTGCACCCGTGCAATGCCACCACGAGTGGTCGTCCGGCCGGGAGACCCGCCGGCACGTAGCGGAACATTCTGAGGTTGCCCGGGTTGGTGCCGAACCCGGTCACCTCCTCCAGCCCAGCAGCGGCCTGGGCGGCGGGCGTGGGTATGGCGACCAGGCCGGCGACCACCGCGGCGATCGCGGCCCACCGGCGGATCATGGGCAGACGCATCAGGCACCTCACATCGTGTAGTCGGTCCGTTACTCGATGGTTGAGGTCAGCGCCTGCCCGGCGCCATGTCCTGGCCGCACACATCCGGGCCCGACGACATACGGGCGCGGCCCAGTTCGGTCGCGCTTCGGCCTTGTCTCCGCCGAGCGAGTGATCAATACTGCTCGCTACAACAAGCAACGAGACAAGTTCAGTCACGCCTAACCGCCCAAGGGAAGTGATCACTGTGTCGTCTCCGAGCCGTTACAACCCCTCCCGCCGGGGTCTGCTCAAGTCCGGAGCAGTACTCGGCGCCACCGCCGGCGTCGGTGCCGTCACCGCCGGATCGGCCGAGGCCGCGACCGCCGCGGAGCCGGCCCGTGGCCAGTCCGAGAAGCCGATGGTCGACGTACCGTTCGAAGGATTCGAGAACGTCCGGGTCGGCCTGATCGGCCTGGGCAACCGCGGTGGTGGTCAGGACGTGCGCTTCGGTGCCGTCTCCACGGTCACCGCCGTGTGCGACATCCGGCCGGCCCAGGTGACCCGCACGATCGGCCGCATCATGGCGCAGGGTTTCCAGGACACTCCGCCGGTCGGGTACTCCAACGGCGAGGAGGACTACCTCAACCTGGTCAAGCGCGACGACATCGACCTGGTGTACATCGCGACGCCGTGGGAGTGGCACTACCCGCAGGCCAAGGCCGCCATGGAGCACGGCAAACACGTCGCGATCGAGCTGCCGATCTCGCCGCACCTGCACGAGATCTGGGACCTCGTTCGTACGTCGGAACGCACCCGCAAGCACTGCATGCTGCTGGAGAACGTCAACTACTTCCGGCCCGAGCTGCAGATGTTCAACATGGTCACCGCAGGCCTGTTCGGCGACGTTCAGCACGCGTCCGGCGGTTACGTCCACGACCTGCGCTGGCCGTACCTGTTCGGTGGGGCGTACTACCCGGAGTACTGGCGCCGCCGCTGGCAGACCCGGATGAACGCGTTGCACTACCCGATGCACGGCCTCGGACCGGTCTCGGCCGCGATGGGGATCAATCGCGGTGACCGCTTCGACGAGCTGGTCGCCGTGTCCAGTCCGCCGAAGGCGCTGGCGTTGTTCAGGTCCGAGGACTCGCGGGTCGGGCCGGACCACTCGTCGTGGGACGACGCGCCGTACATCTCGGGCGACCGGCACACCGCGTTCGTGACCACCGCGTCAGGCCGGTTCATCCGGGTCGAGCACGACGTGAACTCACCGCATCCCTACACCCGCGAGACGACGCTGACCGGGACCAGGGGTTCCATCGAGCTCGACAACGCCCGGGTCTACCTGGAGTCGCTCGGACACAACAACCACTCGTGGCGGACCGGGAGCAGCTACAGCAGCATCCTGACCCAGCACGACCACTGGTTGTGGCCGGCCCTGGAACGCCTGGCCGAGCAGTACGGCGGCCATGGCGGCGGCGACTTCATCGCGATCTTCCGGTTGATCCAGCTGATGCGGCTCGGCATGACTCCGGACATCGACGTGTACGACTCGGCCGCGTGGTGCTCGGTCATCCCGCTCAGCCACGAGTCGATGAAGACGCCACACCTGCGCCCGGTCAAGATCCCGGACTTCACCCGCGGCCACTGGAAGTCGGCCCGACCCACCTTCGACCGCCCCCGCCCCGACGACCCCTGGCTCGAAGAACGCTGACGCCGCCGCTCCGTCAGGGAGCGGCGACCAAGGTGGACACCAGGTGGGCCGCGATGGGCAGGGCTGACGTCGCGGCCGGGGAGGGCGCGTTCAGGACGTGCAGGGTGCGGTCGGTGCGGCGGAGGAGGAAGTCGTGGACGAAGCTTCCGTCGCGCATGACCGCCTGGGCGCGGATGCCCGCCTCTCGCGGGGTCAGGTCGTCCAGGGTCAGCTCGGGGCAGTACTTGCGGCATTCGCGGAGGTAGCCGCGTTTCCACAGTGAGTTCTTGAGCTCGCGGCTGCCGACGCGGACGTTGGCGCGCGCGACCCGCCACATGCCGGGGTAGGTGGCGAGGTCGCGCACGTCGCGCCAGTTGACCGAGCCCTTGCGGTAACCCTCGCGGGCCAGACCGAGCACCGCGTTGGGGCCGACGTTGAGGCCGCCGGTCACTGTCGGGGTGAGGTGTACGCCGAGGAAAGGGAGCGTGGGATCGGGGATCGGGTAGATCAGCGTCTTGACGAGATCGGCCTTCTCCGCAACGACGTCGTAGTACTCGCCCCGGAACGGCACGATCCGTACGTCGGGGGCCAGGCCCGCCAGCCGGGCCAGCCGGTCGGCCTGGAGACCGGCACAGAACACCACCCGGCGCGCCTCGATCGGGCCCTGGTTGGTCTGCAGCGTCACCGCGTCCGTCGTCTCGCGAACGTCGGTCACGGTGACGCCGGTTCGGAGCTCACCGCCGGCCTTGGTCACCAGGTCCAGCAGCTTCGCCGCGATGGCGGGGTAGTCGGTGATCGCCGTCTCGCGCACGAACAGGGCCCCGAGGCCGACGATATGCGGTTCACGCCGGCGGAGCTCGGCGGCGTCGACGGTCTCGGCGTCGATGGAGTTGACCTCGGCGCGCTTCTGCAGCGCGTCGAGACGCTCCAGCTCCAGCGGGTTCGTTGCGACGAGCAACTTCCCGCAGGTCTCGACCGCGATGCCGTGCTCGGCGGCGAAGGCTTTGGTGGCGGCGGCGCCTTCACGGCACAGCACTGCCTTCAGGCTGCCCGGCTCGTAGTAGATGCCGGCGTGGATGACGCCGCTGTTGTGACTGGTCTGATGGCGGGCGACGGCCTCTTCCTTCTCGATGACCACGACCGGTCCGTAGCCCTTGGACGTCAGCTCCCAGGCGGTCGCGGCGCCGACGATGCCGCTACCGACCACCGCTACCTCGTACATCGCGTCACATCCTCGTCGAGAAGGCCGGCCCCGACCCGGTTGAACTCCGCGGCAGGTTCGATCTCACTCAGTCTCCACATCGCCGCAGCAGAAGCAAGCCGGATCGCGGGAGCGGGCTCATCGGCCGCCCGCGAGGGCCGCGACAGCCTCGGCCAGGTCGGCCACGGAACGTTTCCGGGCGGCCCGGCTGACGTCCAGGGGAGCGTCGAGCTGGAAGCCGACGAACGCCGCATCGATGACGGTGGCGGCTCGCTTGGCCAGCGGCCGGGCAACTCCTGATCCGGCCAGGTGGTTGACGAGGGCCCGCATCCAGCGTGCGTTGGCCTCGCGGACGACGGACGCGTACGGCTCGCGGCCGAGGAGCCCGAGTGCGGCCGCCTCGACGTACAGGCGGGCACACGGCTCGATGTCAGGTGAGTTCACGGCCGTCCACAGGTCGTGCACGGCCGCTCTCAGATCGCGCGAGGGAGAGAGTGCCTGGATGCCCGCGACGCCGCGGTCGTTGGACTCGCGCAACAGGGCCGCGATCAGGTGGTCCTTGGACTCGAAGTGGTACAGCAACATCCGGTCGCTGGTCCCGAGTGCCGCCGCCAGCGGGCGGAGGCTGAGTCCGATCAACCCGTGCTCGTGCACGTAGTCGGTCGCCGTCCGGGTCCACTCGTCCCGGCGCTGGAGATCCTTGGCCACCGGCCAAATGTAGCACGTGCTACGCTGGTCGTGTAGCGACTGCTACATCACGAAGGGACGTTGTTCATGTACACCGCGTTCGGCCTGCTCCTGGCCGCGATCGCCGCCGAGGTGGCGGCCACCTCGGCGCTGTCGCGCGCCGACGGGTTCCGCAATCCGGGGTGGAGCGCGCTGGTGCTGTTGGGTTACGCCGTCTCGATCTGGCTGCTGGCCATCGTGGTCAAGTGGCTGCCGGTCTCCACGGCGTACGCTGTCTGGTCCGGCCTCGGCACCGCGGCCGTCGCCGTCATCGGCGCTCTCTGGCTCGGCGAGTCGTGGGACCCGATCAAGATCGGCGCCCTGGCCCTGATCATGACCGGGGTCGTCCTCCTCAACCTCCAGGGCGCCCACTGACGGACCACACAGGTTGATCAAATCGTGGACCAGCCTTGTGTGGGTGGTGGGGGCGGACCATCGTGGGGGTATGGACAGGTCAGATGAGGACCGAGCGATCAATGAGGTTGTCGAGCGGCTGGCCAAGCAGTTCCCACGGGTGCCTGCCGGTGAGGTGGCGGAGGTCGTGAGTCAGTCCAGGCCGGAGTTCGACGATGTCCCGATTCGGGACTTCGTGCCGTTGTTCGTCGAGCGCGGTGCCAAGCAAAGACTGCGAGAGCTCGCCTAGTCACGGGCTCGGGTCGGTGTCGCGGTGGTGCGGCGCGAGGTGAGGTGCCGCGCGATCCGGCGTGCGTCCCTGCCGACGCCGCCGATCAGTGACGAGGTGCCCGCGGACTGGAAGAAGAGTCCGATGAAGGCGAGGCCGGGCTCGGATCGGACGAGGCCGCGATCGTGCCTTGGCCGGCCGTCCGGCTCGAAGACGGGGAGCTGGATCCAGCTGTAGTCGGGCACGAAGCCGGTGCACCAGATCACGGTGGTGACGTCGAGGGTCTGGCCGTCCGCGTGCAGCGGCAGACCATCGCGTACGCCGGTGATGCGCGGGACCCGCTCGATGCCCGCCCGGCTGAGATCCTTCCGCCGGACTCGAGCGAGCGGGAGCCCGTGACTGGACAGTTGCCGCTCGACCTTGCGGCCTGGTGGCGTCCGCGTGGTGAGCACGTGCGAGAGCAGGAACCAGAACGGCGGCGTGAGAAGCCGATCCAGGCCGGCGCCGGCGCGAACCGGCTCCTGTCCCGTGTCCCGACCGGACAGCCAGGTCTGGTGACCCGAGGCGGCCTCGATGGCGATCTCGGCCCCCGAGTTGCCGGCGCCGACCACCAGCACCGCGCCGTCCCGGAGCTGTGACGGGTTTCGGTACTGAGTCGAGTGGAGTTGCACGATGGTCGGGTCGAGTTCGGCGGCGAACTCTGGGATCCGGGGAGCGTGGTAGCCGCCCGTTGCGACGACCACGTTGTCCGCGTAGTACTGGCTCAGCCCGGAGGTGACGACGTACCCGCCGTTCTCCCGGGACAGATCGTCGACGTGCACGCCGGCGCGGACCGGGAGCCGGAAGCGGGCGGCGTACGACTCGAGGTAGTCGGCCACCTCGTCCTTCGTGGGGTACGACCATCCGGGTGCTGGGAAGGACGAACCAGGCAGCCCGTCATAGCGCGCGGGTGTGAACACCCGGAGCGAGTCCCATCGGTTGCGCCACGAGTCGCCGATGCGCTCGCCGGCGTCCAGGATCACGAACGACCGCTGCTGGGTCGCCAGGTGGTATCCGACGGCGAGGCCGGCCTGACCGCCACCGATGATCACGGTCTCGAAGTGCTTGGCGGCGGTGCTCGCCATGGCTGTCCCTCCATCCCGGCCCGGGCCGCGGACTGGTTGTCGCCGAGAGAACTCCTGTCACTTCAGGCTGTGACATGCCGCGGCCCGCCCGCATCGGAAGAATCACCCATTCACCCGTCCGGCCATCGTGTGTGGTTTTACCCACTGGTGTTCGCCGAAGGTCAGGAGGTCTTGATGGCGGACACCTCGATCTCGCGGGTGATCTTCTCGGAGACGAGGACCCCGCCGCCCTCGTGAAGTCGTTGCTGCGCAGGTGTTCGTCGCGCTGGCCGTTGCGGGTGTCGATGCTCTTGGCCTGGATGCTGACCCGGGCACGGGCCAGTGGGCCTCCCTGGCTCGACGCGGCCGGGTGTTCGGCGATGGTCGACTCATAGTCGATCGAAAAGAGGGACACGATGAGCTCCACGAGCACTGCCGCGGCTCCCACCGTGGAGAAGGCCGGGTCCTCGGGGTTGGCACTGCCGATCGCGCTGTTCTCGATCCCGTTGGGCCTTGCCGGTCTGGGCGGAGCGTGGGTGGCCGCGGCCGAGTTGCTCGGCGCGTCCGCGGCGCCTGCCGAGCTGGCCTATGCGGCCTCCGCCGTCGTTTGGGCGGCGTTCACCGGCATCTACGTGGTCGGTGCGATCCGCCGCGACTCGGGCAGGTTCAAGGTCGACCTGCGTCATCCGCTCTTCGGCCCGCTGACCGCCTACATCCCGGTGATCGCGATCCTGCTGGTCGCGCACTACGCGCCCAGCCTCGGCCAGGCCGCACGATGGCTGATGTACGGCGCGGTGGCCGCGCTGGCGATCAACGCCGCTGCGCTGGTGGCGCACTGGCTGAGCGCACCGCTGGAGGAGGACGCCCTGCACCCGGGCTACTTCCTCCCGGTTGTGGCCGGCCCGTTCATCGCCAGCATCGGGCTGGCCGCCGTACAGGACCATGCGGCAGCCGACGCGGTGTTCGGCGTCGGCATCTACTTCTGGCTCCTCCTGGGCGCCGTCATCACCAGTCGATTGTTCTTCGGTACGCCGTTGCCGCAGCCGTTCAAGCCGGTTCTGTCGATCCTGCTCTCACCACCCGGGACAGCCAGCCTGGCGTGGTTCGCGATCACCGGCGGCGAGATCGACCAACTGCAGGGCGCGATCGGCGCCGTCACCTTGTTCACGTTGCTGATCCAGCTCTTCTTCCTGGCTGACTACCTGCGCCTGCCGTTCAGCTCCCAGCACTGGGTCTTCACCTTCCCGCTCGCGGTGCTGGGCAACATCGGCGTCCGCTGGTCGGCCGGCCTCGGCTTCGACGGTTGGGAGGTCGTCGCGTGGGTGGTGCTGGGAATCTCCACCGCCGCGATCCTCGCGATCCTCGGTGGCACCCTGCGCGACTGCGCCCGCTACCTGTTCGGCAGGCAGCGGTGAGGTCGCAGTGGCTTACCTGTCGGGTGAGGCCGGCAGTGAGCGGCGGAGTTGTCGTCGGGAGGTGACGCCGACCTTGGAGAAGACCTTCCGCAGGTGCCATTCGACGGTGCGCGGGCTGATGTACAGGGCGGCGCCGATCTCCGAGTTCGTCAGCCCTTCCGCGACAAGTCTGGCGATATGGGCTTCTTGCGTGGTGAGGTCTCCGGAAGTCTCCACGGTGCGCTGGCGGATGGTCTCTCCGGCCGCGGCCAGCTCCTTGCGGGCGCGTTCGGCGAACCCGTCGACGCCCATACCGTTCAAGGATTCGAAGGCGGTGCGGAGCTGGGTGCGGGCGTCGCCGCGACGGCCTTCGTGTCGCAGCCATTCGCCGTACCGGAGTTGAGCTCTGGCGTGCTCGACGCGGAGCGTGGTGCGGCCGAGTCTCTCGATGCCTTCGCGGTAGGAGTCCTCCGCGGCGATCCCGGTGCACAGCAGGGCGTCGCGTGCTGCCAGCACACCCAGTGCCGCCTCCGTGCCGCTGGCTTTGGCGAAGTAGGCGAGCTGCTCGAGTGTGCTGGCGGCCTCGTCGGTGTTGCCGCTGCCCACGCCGGCTTCGACGAGCTCGGCCAGCGCCCACTTGGGCGGTCCGAGCTCCAACGGTGAGGCGGCGCCGGTCCGGGCGGCCTCCAGTGCTTCGTCGTACCGGCCGAGGCCGTTGTACATGATCGCCTGGAACCAGCTGATCATGTTCAGGCCGACACCTTCGCCGCGGGCGGTGATGTCGCCCTGCACCTTCTCGAACTGGGGCTCGGCGAGACGGACCCGGCCGCGGATGGCGTTGAGGCTCACGTCGCCGTACGGGATCATCGCGTTCTGGCCGCCGGTGACGTCGGCGACCCATTCGCACTCCGCGACCAGGGACTCGGCCTCGGCCAGGTCGCCGCTGTACAGGTCGTAGATGATCCGGCTGTTGAGGGCCACCGGCAGGACGCCGAGCGCGCCGATGTCCCGGATCGCGTCGAGATGCCGCCGGGTGAGGATCCCCCAGTTGGCGTCGTCCCACAGATCCGTCGCCGCGCAGGCGGCCAGCCAGGCGAAGCGGACCGCCTCGTCCATCGAGAGGTCGGCGCGGCCGAAGGCGCGGACGGTGTCGAGCAGGCCGGGCGCGGCCGTCGGGTACCCGTCGGTGTACAGCACGGCGATGCCTTGGAGCAGCAAGTCGGGTCGGCTCGGTTCGGCCGGCAGGTCCACCTGGCGCATGACCGCGGCCACGTGCCGCATCCCGATGTCGGCCCCGGACGCGAGCCGGCCGGCGAACATGGCCGCGGCCAGCGCGTCGAGGTAGGTCTCGCGAGCAAGTTTCGGGTCGGTCGGCTCCAGTCTGCGGGCGGCGTCGAGGAGCAGCGGGAGCGCCTTGTTCCCGTGCTCGGAGTAGTGCGAGATCTGGGCGTGCTGGAGCTGGATCCGTGCGTCCTCGGCCTCGTTGAGCGGTCCCGCCTGAGCGGCGGCGAGCAGGGCCAGCGCCTCCTCGAACGCGCCGGCGGTCGCCTTCGCCTGGGCAGCGGCCAACGAGCGTTGGGCCCGCCGGGCCGGATCGGGCGTCAGGTTCGCGGCCGCCTCCAGGAAGGCGGCGGCGGCCGCGAGTCCGCTGCGCCCGAATGCGCGGTCGGCCGATTGCTCCAGCTCGACCGCGACGGATTCGTCGGGTCCGTCCGCCGCGCGGGCGCGATGCCAGGCGCGGCGGTCCGGGTCGCTGTCCGGGTCGGTCTCATGCGCCAGGGCCTCGTGTGCCGTGCGGCGATCCTCCGGCGTGGCCGCGCCGTACACGGCCGATCGAACAAGCGGGTGCCGGAACTCGACCCGGTGGCGCAGCTCGACCAGGCCTGCTGCGTCAGCGGCCCCGATCGCGTCGTCCCCGATGCCGATCCGGTGCGCGGCACGCCGCAGTACGTCGACATCGCCGACCGGCTCGACGGCCGCGAGCACCAGCAGTTGGCGGGACTGCTCGGGCAGGTCTTCCAGTTGACGGAGGAACCCTTGTTCCAGCCGGGTGGCGAGGGGTGCGTTGCTCGCGAGCCCGCGGGCGGGCCCGAAGGCCAGTTCGGTGGAGGACAGTTGGCGAGGCAGCTCGAGCAGGGCCAGCGGGTTGCCGTGGGCCTCGGCCAGGATGCGATCGCGGACCCGGGCATCCAGCCGGCCGGTCGCCGGAGATTCCAGCAGCGCGGCCGCATCACCGGTGGCGAGACCGTGCAGCTCCAGTTCCGGCAGTCCGGTCAGCCTCGGCTGCTGATCCGACGTACGCACCGCGAAGACCATCGCCACCCGCTCGGCGCGGAGTCGGCGGGCGGCGAACTCGAGGGTCTGCGCTGAGGCCTGGTCGAGCCACTGGGCGTCGTCGACGACACAGAGCAGGGGCTGCTCCTCGGCCGCGTCGGACAGCAGGGTCAGCACGGCCAGGCCGACCACGAAGCGGTCGGGTGGATGGCCGGCCTGCAGACCGAACGTGATGGCGAGTGCCTCACGCTGTGGCGCCGGCAGCCGGTCCAGCCGGTCGAGGAACGGTGCGCAGAGCTGGTGCAGACTCGCGAAGGGGAGCTCCATCTCCAACTCCACCCCGGCCGCGCGGGTCACCCGGCAGTCCGCGGCGTTGGCGATCAGGAACTGGAGCAACGCGGTCTTGCCGATCCCCGCCTCGCCGCGCAGGACCAGGACCTGGCCCTGCCCGGACTGGGCGTTGGTCACGAGGCGACCGAGCGCCTCGCATTCGCCGGCGCGCCCCCGCAGACCTGGCCAACTCGCCATCGGAACACACTCCTGTCCTGTCGCTCAGCGCGACTCGTTGTCTGTCAGCACCGCCGGTTCGCCCCCGGTGACGAAGGCGGCGCGTGGATGTTGCACCGAGGCGAGCGAGAGGATGTCGCGGCCGAACACGGCCGCGGTCAGCCAGATCGCGAGGACCCGGATCTTGCGCTCCCAGCTGGGTACGGCGAGTACGTGGTACTCGCGGTGGATCAGCCAGGCCGGCACCCCGGTGATGACGATGCGCCGGTACTGGAAGATGCCGCGGCCGAGCCCGAGGGTCGCGACGGCGCCCAGGCTGTGGTGCAGGTAGTTCTTCGGCTTCCGGCCCTTCAGGGTGGCGGCGAGGTTGCGGGCCAGGAGCTTTCCCTGGCGATACGCGTGCTGGGCGTTGGGTACGGTCCGAGTGCCCGGGACGTCCGACGCAAGGTCAGGCACCGCGGCGGCGTCGCCCGCGGCCCAGGCGTCCGGCACCGGCTCGGCGTCGGTGCCGATCCGCAGGTCGGCCCGGACGACGATCATGCCGCGCTCGTCGACAGGAAGGTCGGTATGCCTGCCGATGACGGGATTGACGCCGTTGCCTGTGGTCCACACGATCAGTTCCGAGTCGAACTCCTCGCCGGTGGAGAGCACCACGTGCCCACCGACGGCAGAGGTCACCTGGGAGTTCAGGTGGACACGAGCGCCGCGGCGTTCGAGGGAGCGGACCACCCAGCGTCCGGGCCGTCAGGTGACCTCAGGGAGGATTCGGCCCGACGCCTCGACGAGATGGAAGCGCAGCTCGTCCTGGCTCAGCTCAGGGTAGCTTCTCAGCAGTGCGGTCGCGAGAGACAACAGCTCACCGAAACCCTCGACTCCGGAGAATCCTCCACCGACGAAGGTGATCGTGAGCAGCTTGCGTCGCCGCGGCCCGGGCTCCAGGGCGGCGGCCCGGTCGAACGCGGTGAGCAGCCGGTCGCGGATCGCCACGGCCTCTTCGACGTTCTTGAGGCCGATCGCCTCCTCGGCGATCCCGGGGTCGGCGAACTTCCGGGTGACGGCACCGGCGGTGACGACGATGACGTCGTACCCGAGTTCGAAGCTGTCGCCGTCGGCGGGCTGGACGGTGACCACGCGGTGGGCGTGGTCGATGGCGGTCACCATCCCGGCGAGCACGCGGGTGCGCCGCAGGTGACGCCGCAGCGACACCGCCGCGTGCCGGGCCTCGATCGAACCGGCCAGGACCTCGGGGAGGAACGGCTGGTAGGTCATGTACGGGCGGCGGTCCACGACGGTGACCTGGGCGGCACCGGCACGGAGTTTCTTCTCGAGTTTCCAGGCGGTGTAGAAGCCGGAGTAGCCGGCTCCGACGATCAGGATCTTGCGCATCGTGGCCTCTCGGGTCAGCGACCGGGGCCGGTCGCGGTAACGGGTGATTCACGGTGATCCGGTACAGCCGTTCCGGTGGTCATCGGGAGCCACCTGCCCGGGATCCCAGCAGCCGGGCGGGCCGGTTGTGAACGAATGTGATGGGGGCGGGGATGGTTTGGAGCAACCGGCCGATGGTGGATCCGGACCGCCACCGGGCAAGCGGGCCGTCGGGGGCGGCGAGTACGACGAGGGCCGCGGACCGGGACGCCCGCGGCAGGAGGGAACCGCGGGGACCGGTCAACGGCTGTTGTTGCAGGTCGACGTCGAAGAACACCTCTCGGTGTTGTCGCAGCAGGTCGTCCATCGTGGTTTCGGTCCTGGCGGTGTCGCGTGGGTTGTCGGCAAGAACGGTGACGCCGACGCCGCGGCGGTGCGCGGCATTGAAGGCAGCTCCGAGGACAGCCCAGGCCGCGGCGACCCCCTGGTCGGAGGACACCGCGGCCACCACCCGTCCGGCGGAGGGCCCGCGCAGTGGCGCACCGCTGAGCCCTACAACGGTCACGGGCCGCTGGGACCGGGCCGCGACCTGACGGGTCACGGACCTGGCCCATAGTCGGTGCGGGCGGCAGGTGGGATCGCGACCGAGCACGATCAGGTCGGCGTGGTTGCCCTCGATCGCGATGACTCGGGCAGGGTCACCGGTGTGGAGGTAGGCGGCGATCGCAAGCTGGGGTGCGATCTTGCCGGCCCGCTCGGCGGCATTGTCGAGGAAGCGCCGGGCCGCGTCGTGTTCGCCGGCGTCGCCCGGCCCGACGGAGGAGATCCCGAAGGGGTCCCAGCGGATGACGTGCAGGATGTGCAGGCTTGCCTGCCGGGCCGAGGCTTCGGCCGCGGCCCAGGCGACGGCGTCGAGCCCGTCCGCACGGCAGTCGACGGCGACCAGGACTGAGTGATGCATGGAGGGCTCCTTGAAGAACGTTGCGGGTCTTACCCGGCGGCCTTCAGGTACGGGGCGAGGAACGCGCCCAGCGCGGTGAGCATCGCCGCCGGGGCCTGCTCGGCGACCCAGTGGCCGGTGCCGGGGATGACCAGGCTCTGCACGTCGGTTGCGGCCGGCCTGATTCCTCCTGCCGCTGCGGGACCCCAGCTGTTCTCCCCGCCGATCCCGAGCACCGGAATCGTCAGCTTCGTCTGCTGGCGCTCCCCGTTCTGCTGCAGGATGGCGTCCCAGGCACGGTAGAGACCGAAGGTGGCGCGCAGGACGCTCCTGCTGCGGGTGTAGAGATCGACGTAGTACTCGATCGCGTAGTCCGGCAGCGTCGCGCCGCCGCCCTGGATGGCGAACTCGTAGCGGTAGAAGGCGTCCGCGTTGCTGTGCACCATGTCGACGATCAGGTCGTCGTCGACCCGGTTGAACGGGATGTGCCAGAGCCTGTTGTTGAGGAACTCGGGCAGGAAGAGTGGCGGCGGAGCGTGCTCGGGGTCTACCACTCCCGGAGGTCCGGGGATCTCGGCGACGACCAGGCGGTCGACCCGGTCGCGGTGGTCGGCGGCCAGCGCGTAGCCGATGATGTAGCCGGTGTCGTGGCCGACGACGGCGAAGCGCCGATGGCCGAGCGCGGTCATGAGTTCGGCCAGGTCGTCGGCCAGGGTGGCGGTGTCGTACCCGTCGCGTGGTTTGTCGGTCAGGCCGATCCCGCGCTGGTCGACGGCGATGACGGTGAAGTCGCGTGCCAGGGCCGGCATCAGGAAGCGCCAGGCGTACCAGTTCTCGGGCCAGCCGTGCACCAGCAGCAGCGGGGGACCGTCACCACCGACGACCACGTGCTGACGGATGCCGTTCGCGCGGACGAACCGGCTCCTGAACGTCTTGGTGAAGCCGGCCGGGAGCCTCGGAGCCGTCGTGACCGTGCCGAAGTCGTCCGCGATCCGCTGGGGTGCGGCGGAGGCGGTGGACGCCGCCCACCCACCGAGGAGCGACATTCCGGTGGTCGCAGCGGCGGTGCCGACGAAGCCGCGACGGGAGAACCGGCGCTGTGATCGGCCCGGTCGTGACACGTCGGTGCCGGCCTCGGTGGGCGGTTGCGCAGGGGAGGTGCTCATCAGGTGACTCCTTCGAGAAGGACAGATCCGCTGCGATCTGTCGACGTCTCCGAGCCTCGCCCTCGCCGCGATCCCTTGCGCCCGTGCATGTCCCTGGTCGCCTCACTGGTTCACGAGTACGGCGGATTGCCTGTGTGCACAGGCGGTCCGACCGTTGCGACGCGGAAATCCTGATGCGACGGTGTGAAAGGGCAGTTGGGAGGGATGACGTGTCGACGGGATCGAACAGTGCGTGGCCGGCCCTGCACGGCCGGCGCAACGAGTGTGAGCAGTTGGCCGGTCTGGTCCAGTCCGCCCGATCAGGCCGGAGCGCGGTGCTCGTCGTCCGGGGCGAGCCAGGCGTCGGGAAGACAGCTCTGCTCGAGTACCTGGCCGCCGATTCGGCGGGAAGCCGGCTGCTGCGAGTGTCCGGAGTCGAGTCGCAGATGGAGCTCGTGTTCTCCGGTCTGCACCAGTTGTGCGAACCCTTGCTGGGTCTGCTCGAGCGACTGCCTTCCCCGCAGGCGGATGCGATCGGCACCGCGTTCGGGCTCCGCACCGGCGCTCCGCCGGACCGCTTCCTGATCGGACTGGCTGCGTTGACACTCCTCTCCGAGGCCGCCGGGGAGCATCCGCTGATCTGTCTGGTCGACGATGCACAGTGGTTGGACCAAGCCTCCGCACAGACCCTCACGTTCGTAGCCCGCCGGTTGGCGGCCGAGTCCGTCGTCCTGGTCTTTGCGGTGCGATCCAGTGCGGACCAGCAGTTGTGGGCAGGACTGCCGCAGATGACGCTGGAGGGTTTGACGGACGCAGACGCGGAGGCTTTGCTCGAGTCCGCCATGGTGGGGCCGCTGGACGAGCGGATCCGGCACCGGGTCCTGGCCGAAGCCCATGGAAACCCGCTGGCCCTGTTGGAGCTGCCGCGCTGGTCTGCGGCCACGGAACTGACCTTCGGCCCACACCCAGGTCAGACCCGGACGCTGACCAGCCGGATGGAGGAGGCCTTCCTGCGCCAACTGGAGCCACTGCCCGACCAGTCGCGACGTCTGCTGCTCACGGCAGCGGCAGAACCTCTCGGTGACGTGAGTCTGCTGTGGCGCGCGGCCGAACTTGTCGGAGTCGGGACGGACGCCGCCGCTCCCGCGGAGATGGCCGGGCTGATCAAGTTCCGCGACACGGTTCGGTTCCGGCATCCGTTGGTACGGTCGGTCGCCTACCGGTCCGCGGCGGTGTCAGAACGGCAAGCGGTGCACCGCGCACTCGCGGAGGTCACGAACCCGGAGCTGGACCCGGACCGGCGGGCCTGGCACCGCGCTCACGCGGCCACCGGTCCCGACGAAGCTGTGGCCGCGGAGCTCGAGCACTCCGCCGGCCGTGCGCTGGCACACGGTGGCTTGGTCGCGGCGGCCGCGTTCCTGGACCGTGCTGCCGTGCTGACCCCGGACGCCGCCGAGCGTGCCCGCCGCCAGCTCGACGCGGCCGAGGCGATGTTGCACGCGGGGACCTTCGACGCGGCCCTGAACCTGCTCGCCGTAGCCGAACACGGACCGCTCAGCGCCCTTCAGCGCGCTCGCATCGACGTGCTCCGCGCTCAGATCGGATTCGCGTCCCAACGGGGGAACGAAGCTCTGCCGCTCCTTGTTGCGGCCGCTCGCCAACTGGAACCACTCAACGTCGACCTCGCTCTCGACTGCTACGTGGACGCGCTGACCGCAGCGCTGTTCGCCGGCCGGCTGGCCTCCGGGCCGGGCCCGGCCGAGGTGGCCCATGCCGCGCGCGGTGCGGTCGCGTCGTCCGCACACCTCCGGCGAGGAGACGTGCTACTTGAAGGTGTGGCCGTGCAGTTCGGCGACGGCTACTCGGCCGCGGCGCCGTTGCTCAAGCAGGCGACGGAGGCGTTCGACACCGATGAGCTGACCCTGGAGGAAGGGGTGCGGTTCATGTGGCTCGCGGCCGTTGTGGCCTCCGACCTGTGGGACGAACGTGCCTGGGACCGGCTGACCAGCCGGCACCTGAGAATCGTCCGCGATGCCGGGGCGCTCAGCGCGCTTCCGCTGGCCCTGAACACGCGGGTCTACGTAGATCTGTTCGCCGGTGATCTGACCGTCGCCGCCCGCCTGGTCGAGGAGATCGCGGTCGTGACCGAGGCGGGTGAAAGCAGGCTGACGCCGTACGCCGAAATCGGGCTGGCCGCCTTCCGGGGTCATGAGGAGCAGGCGGCGCCGTTGATCGAGACGTCGATGCAGGACGTCGTCGCCCGCGGTGAGGGGATCGGGGTCTCGCTGACGAACTGGGCCCAAGCGCTGCTGTGCAACGGACTCGGTCGCTACGCCGAGGCGTTCGCCGCCGGCCGGGTGGCCGCCGCCTTCACCGCGGAGATCGGGGTGTCGAACTGGGGACTGGTCGAGTTGATCGAGGCGGCGGTGCGGGTCGGTGATCGCCCGACGGCAACCGCCGCGTTCGAGCAGCTTTCCGAGATGACGCAGGCCAGCGGCACCGAGTGGGCGCTGGGCGTGGCCGCTCGTTCCGCGGCGCAGTTGCGCGACGGTACGGCGGCCGAAGACCTGTACCGGGAGGCGATCGGCCACCTCGAGCTCACCGAGGTGCGTCCAGAGCTGGCGCGGGCGCGGCTGCTCTACGGCGAGTGGTTGCGGCGGGAAGGCCGACGGGTCGAAGCGCGGGAGCAGTTGCGGATCGCCCACGATGCGCTGACCGCGATGGGGGTCGACGCGTTTGCCGAGCGAGCCCGCCGGGAGCTCGCCGCGACGGGCGAGACGGTGCGCAAACGGACGGTCGACACGAGTCAGGAACTCACCGCGCAGGAGTTGCACATCGCCCGGTTGGCAACGCAGGGCCTGACCAACCCCGAGATCGGTGCCGAGCTCTTCATCAGCCCGCGCACCGTGGAGTGGCACCTGCGCAAGGTGTTCGCGAAACTCGGGATCACCGCACGCAGGCACCTGCGCGACGCCCTGCACACCTCGAACGTCTGACCCGTCGCCCCCAGGGTGCCGGCCAGGGCTGTGTACTGGCGCGACCAGAGCCCGCGCCGACGACGCTGGACACACGAACCAGATCCAGCGACGGGACGACCATGACGCGCCACATCGAGGACTACGCCCTCATCGGCGACCTGCGGACGGCGGCCCTGGTCGGTCTGGACGGCTCGATCGACTGGCTGAGCCTGCCGCGGTTCGACTCTCCCGCCGTGTACGCCGCCCTCCTCGGAGACACCGAACACGGCCGGTGGAGTCTCGCCCCTGTCGGCCAGGGACACTGCACCCGGCGCCGCTACCGCCCGGGCACCCTCGTCCTCGAAACGGACTGGACCACCGCCGACGGCGCGGTCAGGGTCACCGACCTCATGGTCCCCGGCTCTGCGGCACCGACGGTGGTGCGGATCGTGGACGGCTTGGTCGGCACCGTGGCGATGCGGACCCACAACGCACCGCGGATGAACTACGGCAAGGACACCCCGGCCCTGCGCCGCACCGCCGGCGGTCGTTGGCTCGCGACGGCTGATGACGACGAGCTCTGGCTCGACAGCGATGTGGACTTGACCATCGCCGACGGATCCTGGTCCGGCGACTTCATCGTCACAGCGGGGGAGCGGGTCTCGTTCACCCTCGCCCAGACCGCGACCGTCGGTCCCTCGGCCGCCGATGCGCTCGCCGCAACCGACGCCTTCTGGACCGATTGGATCAGCCGGTCGACGTACACCGGTCCGTGGGAAGAGGAAGTCAACCAGTCGCTGATCATCCTCAAGGCACTCACCTACGCCCCGATCGGCAGCATCGTGGCCGCCGCGACGACCTCGCTGCCCGAGCAGTTCGGTGGATCCCGCAACTGGGACTACCGCTACTCATGGTTGCGCGATGCAACCTTCACTCTGCAAGCCTTCGTCTCCACCGGCTTCCTCGACGAGGCCGAAGCGTGGCGCGACTGGCTGGTGCGCACCGTGATCGACAATCCCGCCGACCTGCAGATCATGTACGACGTCGACGGCGCCGATCGCCTCCCCGAACAGACCCTGGACTGGCTACCGGGGTACGCCGATTCGACGCCGGTGCGGGTCGGGAACGCGGCAGCCACCCAACAGCAGAACGATGTCTGGGGTGAGGTCCTCGACGTACTCTCAGCCGCCCGGAAGGCCGGCGTACCAGGGACCGCGGACCAGGAGAAGCTGGAACGCGCCCTGCTCGATCACATCGAGAACCATTGGCAGGACACCGATCACGGGCTCTGGGAAGTCCGAGGTCCGCGGCGACACTTCGTACATTCCAAGCTGCTGGCCTGGGTCGGTGTCGACCGGGCGCTCGAAGGGTGCGGCCTCGAGGAGATCGGCCGGCTCACCGCACTGCGCCGTACCATCGCGCAGGAGATCTTCGACCGTGGGTATCACTCCGGGCGGCGGGCATTCACGCAGTCGTACGGGTCGCCCCGGCTGGACGCCGCCGTCCTGCTGATGCCGCGCTACGGCTTCCTCTCCTGGGACGACCCGCGCATGGTCGCCACCGTCGACGCGATCCAACGCGAGCTCACCGACCACGGGCTCGTGCTGCGGTACGCCGTCAACGATGACGGTCACAATGTCGACGGCATCCCCGGCAGCGAGGGCACGTTCCTGGCCACGTCGTTCTGGCTCGCGGACGCGTTGCACGGCATCGGCCGGGTGGACGAGGCGGCCGAGTTGTTCGAGCGCCTGCTGACGCTTCGCAACGACGTCGGACTGTTGAGCGAGGAGTACGACCCGAGGACGGGACGCCACCTCGGCAATACACCCCAGGCGTTCAGCCACGCCGGTCTGATCACGACCGCGGTGACATTGAGCGCTACTGGGGCGTCGAGCCTTTCTCGCATCAATGAGTGGTCCGCCTGACGTCAAGCAGTCGGCCGGCCGTACGTCTCGAGGAGCCGGAGCCAGATCTCGTTGACAGTCGGGTAGGCGGGTACGGCGTGCCACAGCCGGTCGAGCGGCACCTCTGCTACGACGGCCACGGTCGCGGCCTGGAGCAGTTCGCTGACGTCCGGTCCGACGAAGGTGACCCCCAGGATGACCTTGCGCTGCTCGTCGACGACCATCCGGGCGGTTCCCTTGTAGCCGTCCGCGCGGACGCTCGCGCCGGCGACGTTCCCGAGCTCGTAGTCGACGACCCGGATGTCATAACCGGCCTCGCCGGCGGCGGCCGCGGTGAGGCCGACGGACGCGACCTCAGGTTCGGTGAACGTGACCTGTGGGACCGCCGCGTGGTCTGCGGTCGCGACGTGGGCTCCCCACGGTTTGTCCGCGACCGGCGCGCCTTTCGCGCGGGCAGCGATGACGTCACCGGCGGCCCGGGCCTGGTACTTGCCCTGGTGGGTGAGCAGCGCTCGGTTCGTGACGTCGCCGGCGGCGTACAGCCAGTCGGACCCGCGGACGAGGAGGGTGTCGTCGGTCTCCAGCCAGGAGCCGGGCTCGAGCCCGATCGTGTCCAGCCCGATGTCATCGGTCCGCGGCGTACGACCGGTGGCGACCAGGATCTCCTCGGCCGTGATCGTCGAACCGTCGCCGAGTTCGACGACGACCTTGTCCTCGATCCGGGTGACCCGCCTCGTCTGGGTGTCGAGCAGCACCGTGGCGCCTTGCTCGCGCAGAGCTTCGGTCACCAGCTCAGCCGCGAACGGTTCGACGTGTTTGAGCAGCCCCGAGCGCGAGACCACCGTCACCTCGGTCCCGAACCCGGCGTACGCCGTGGCCATCTCGGTGGCGACGACACCACCACCGAGGATCACCAGGCTGCCCGGCACCGACTGGGCGCTCGTCGCCTCGCGACTGGTCCACGGGCGGGCCTCATGCAGGCCGTCGATGTCGGGCACGAACGCGTCGGAACCGGTTGCCACCACAACTGCATGACGTGCGGTGAGCAACGTCGCCGAGCCGTCGGCGCCGGTGACGCTGACCTCTTTGGGCCCCGTGATGCGACCATGGCCGCGCGCCAGTGCGATGCCTGCTTGCTTCATCCACCGCACCTGTCCCGCGTCGGACCAGTTGCTGGCGAAAGAGTTGCGGCGTTCGAGGATTGCCACCAGGTTGAGCTCGCCGGTCACCGCCTCGGCCGCGCCGGGCACCTGACGTGCCGCCCGGAGCACCTGTCCGGGGCGGAGCAGAACCTTCGAGGGCATGCAGGCCCAGTACGAGCATTCGCCGCCGACGAGTTCGCTCTCGACGATCACGGCGGTCAGACCGCCCTGTACCGCACGGTCGGCGACGTTCTCACCGACAGCGCCCCCGCCGAGCACGATGACGTCGTACACGGTCGTTTCCATGCTGACTCCCTTGTTCGTCGCTCGTACGGCGGCGCCGCTCGTTGACCCTCACCACGGTGCCGCATCGACGCGCCCGTCGCACCAGTGGGATGCCCCGGTGACGCCCGGGTGGGGTGCCGTCGACGGGCGATGCGCGGCGACCAGGGTGACGGCCAGGGCATCACCCGGGCGCGAGACGCGCCGGTCGCCGCCACCGTGAAGAGCAACCGAACCACGGCAGCGACAACAAAGGAGATGACGATGCGGATCTTCGTCGCAGGGGGA
Organism: Kribbella sp. NPDC049174; assembly: GCF_043197365.1. Lineage (NCBI taxonomy): Bacteria > Bacillati > Actinomycetota > Actinomycetes > Propionibacteriales > Kribbellaceae > Kribbella > Kribbella sp. NPDC049174. The sequence goes on from NZ_JBICSZ010000006.1 coordinate 145,015, forward strand.
ACAGGGGTCGTCGGCCGACCACTCGTCGAGGCGCTGGTGAGCCATGGCCACCAGGTCACGGTCAGCACTCGTCGTACCGACAGCTTCCCGCTGGTGGAGGCGCTCGGCGCACGGCCCGTGGTGATGGACGGGCTCGACGAGACGGGAATACGCCACGCGATCTTCGGGGCCGAACCCGAGGTGATGATCAACTTGATGACGGCGCTCTCGGCGCCGTCCCGGGACTACGGTACGTGGCTGGCACTGACCAACCGGCTGCGCAGCGAGGGCACGAACCTGCTGATGAACGCCGCCGCCGAGGCCGGCTGCCGTCGGGTCGTCGCCCAGAGCGCCAGCTTCATGATCGAGCCGGGACCAGGAGCCACCGACGAGTCGGCGATGCCGTACCTGGACGGCCCGGAACCGCTCGGGAGCCACGTCCACGCGAACATCGAGGCCGAGACCCGGGTCCTGAACACTCCGGCGATCGAAGGCGTCGTCCTCCGGTACGGCTTCCTGTACGGCGCGGGCACGTCGATCGGACCTGGTGGCGACATCGCCACGGCGGTCAAGGCGGGAGAGATGCCGATCGTCGGCGAGGGCGCCGGCAGGTACCCGCTGGTGCACGTCCGCGACGCGGCCTCGGCCACCCTGAACGCGATCGACCGCGGTGGCGCGGGGATCTACAACATCGTCGACGACGAACCCGCTCCCCAGGCCGAATGGCTGCCGTACCTGGCCCAGCTCCTGGACGCCCCGCCGCCGCGGCGCGTCTCCGAGGAGGCGGCCGAGCAGCAGTTCGGCGTCCAGGCCGTGTACTACGGCAATCAGCTCCGCGCGGCCAGCAACGCGAAGGCGAAGGCCCGACTGGGGTTCGCCCCGGAGTACCCGTCCTGGCGGGACGGGTTCCGCAAGGTCTTCGGCTGAGCAAGTCACCACAAGGACATCTGGAGGAAGGAATGACTGGTATGACAGCGCGGCAGTACGTCGACGGAAGCCTGGTGGGCTCTGCGAACGAGAGCAAATCCATCAGTCCGGCCGACGGCTCGGTCCTCGGCACCTACGCGGATGCCGATGCACAGCAGGCAACCCAGGCCATCACGGCTGCACGGCGAGCCTTCGAGCAGACCGACTGGGCCAGGGACCGCCGGTTGCGCCATCGGGTCCTCACCGAGATCGCCTATGCGGTCGAGCGGCACTCGGACGAGCTCGTCCTGATGCTCGCCCGCGAGAACGGCAAGATCCTGAAGGATGCCGCCTTCGAGGTCGGTCTCGCCGTACCCAAGTTCCGGTACTACGCCGCGCTGGCGATCAGCCAGGGAGGGCGCGCTTCGGAGGTCTCGCCGGGTCTGCAGATGAGCTCTGTCCCCGAACCGATCGGTGTGGCCGGGATCATCACGCCGTGGAACTCGCCGGTGGCCCTGTTGGCGCGCTCCCTTGCGCCGGCGCTGGCGGCTGGTTGCACGGTGGTGGTCAAGCTGCCCGGACAGACCGGAATGGTGAACGGCCTGTTCCACCAGCTCCTCAGTGAGATCCCGAGCCTGCCCGCGGGCGTGGTGTCGTCGATGACCGAGTCCGGCGACGACGTGGTGGTCCAGCAAGGTATCGCGGACGAGTTGCGTGATCGCCTGGTCGAGTCGTTGTCCGCGGTCCGGGTCGGGCCCGGCGACGACCCGCAGAGCCAGATGGGCCCGATGATCGACGCGGCGAACGCTCGCCGGGTCGACGAACTCGTCGAGGAGGCCGCGAAGAAGGGCACCGTGCTGGTGCGTGGCGGCCTTCGTGCGCCCGGGAGCGCGTTCTACCACCCGTCCCTCATCGCCATCGACGACCCGACCCTCGACCTGGTCCAGCACGAGGTATTCGGGCCGGTGGCAACGTTCGAGACCTTCGCGTCCGAGGACGATGCGGTCCGGTTGGCCAACTGCACGGAGTACGGCCTGGCCGCGTCCGTCTGGACCCGCGATGTCGACCGGCCCCGCCGGATCGGCAGCCGGCTACAGGTCGGCACGGTGTGGACCAACACCTGGGCCGTGGTCGTGGACGAGTACGAGGAGGGCGGCTTCAAACAAAGCGGTATCGGGCGGCTCAACGGTCTTCGCGGCCTGGAGGAGTTCCAGGAGTTCAAGACCTACGCCCACTTCACCGGCTGACGCAGCTGACTCCGCCCGGATCGAACGCCTCGGTCATCTTCGGTACCCAGGTCACCGCCGCGCCGCCGGGATCGGCGGACGGCTCAGCGACGAGTCGTCCGGTCGCTTTCGAGCGCGCCCGCGTCAGCTGAGGTGCAGGTCATGACTGGAACGTCGGGCGGCGTTTGGTGACGAATGCTTCTATTCCTTCCTTGGCGTCGGGGGTGCCGACCGCGGCGCGGATCGTGAGAGCTTCGCGGCGCATCACCAGGGCCGGGGCGGGGGCGATGGTGGCGCGGAGCAGACGCTTGGCGACTACCTGAGCGTTGCGTGAGCCGGACAGGAGGGTGTCGATCACTCGATCTGCCGCGGCCGCGAGTTCGTCGTCGGGATGTACTTCGGCCACCAGGCCGGCGGCCTGAGCCTCCTCCGCGGTGAGCAGTGGATTGAGCAGTGTGAGGTACAGGGCCCGGTGCAGGCCGAGTGATGCGGTGAACAGGCTGGTGCCGCCGTCGGGTGAGAGACCGACCTTCGTGTAGGCGATCGAGAACCTGGCCGAGTCCGCGGCCAGTACGACGTCCGCCGCGGCCGCCAGCGCGACACCCGCACCCGCGGCGACGCCGGTGACGACCGACACCACGATCGCGTTCAGGTCGTGCATGTCGCAGATCGCCCGATGGAGCGCCTCGGCGAGATCCTCGACGTACTGTTCGCGGTCGTCCGCGGCGGAGATCGCGACGAGGTCGCCACCGACGCTGAACGCATCTCCTTCGGCGTCGAGCACCACCACCCGGGCGTCGTCGGTGCGAGCCCGGCGCAGCGACCTGCCGAGCGATTCCAGGGTCGCGAGGTCGAGAGCGTTCCGTCGGTCGGGACAGGCCAGCGTCAGGTACGCCGCTCCGCCGGCACTGCGGTAGCGGATCCGGCTCGTCATACCGGCAACTCCGGCGTCCGGGCCAACTCGGCTTTGGCCAGTGATTGCAGGTGCACCTCGTCCGGACCGTCGAACAGTCGCATCGCCCGGTGCCAGCCGTACATTGCCGCGAGCGGTGTCGTGTCGGAGATGCCGGCACCGCCGTGCACCTGGATGGCCCGGTCGATGACCGCTGTCGCGGCGCGTGGCGCGGCCACCTTGGCCATCGCGACCAGGTGCCGCGCAGCCTTGTTGCCGGCCGTGTCGATGACGTGGCAGGCCTGGTGGCAGAGCAGCCGAGCCTGCTCGATCTCCAGTCGTGACTCGGCGATCTGTTCCTGGATGATGCCCTGCTCGGCGAGCGGCGTACCGAACGCGACGCGGTGCTGCGCGCGATCGACGAGCATCGCCAGGGCTCGCTCTGCCGCGCCGAGCGCGCGAAGGCAGTGGTGAATCCGGCCGGGCCCGAGCCTCGCCTGAGCCGCCGCGAACCCGCCACCCTCCTCACCGAGCACAGCGGTCCGCGGGACCCGTACGCCGTCGAGCCGCAGTTCGACGTGTCCGTGCTGATCGTGCCGGCCGAAGATCGACAGGTCGCGCACGACAGTGACACCCGGCGTCCCCATCGGAACGATCACCATCGTCTGCTGCCGGTGCACCGGCGCGTCCGGGTCCGTCTTGCCCATCACGATCAGTACGGCGCAGCGCGGATCGGCCGCTCCGCTGACCCACCACTTGCGTCCGGTGATGACGTAGTCGTCGCCGTCGCGCTCGATCCGGGTGGCGATGTTGGTCGCGTCGCTGCTCGCCACGTCGGGTTCGGTCATCGCGAACGCGGACCTGATCCGGCCGGCCAGCAGCGGTTCCAGCCAGTCGCGGCGCTGCTCCGGCGTACCGAGCTGGTGCAGGAGTTCCATGTTGCCGGTGTCGGGCGCCTGGCAGTTGATCGCCTCGGGAGCGAGGTCGTTGCTCCAGCCGGAGAGCTCCGCGATCGGCGCGTACTCGAGCTGGGTCAGGCCGGACTCGGCCGGCAGGAACAGGTTCCACAGCCCGAGCTTTCGCGCCCTGGCCTTCAGCTCCTCGACGACCGGGGGGAGGTTGTGATCGGCGGGTCCGGCTTCGGCGCGGTACGCCTCGTACGCCGGCTCGGCCGGCAGCACGTACATGCGCATGAACACGGTCATCCGCTCGGCCAGTTCCTGCGCCCGGCGGGACGTGTCGGCCGGTGCGGTCGTCAACATCTGATCCTCCTTCTCAACCGGTACGGCGCTCAGCCGTCGAGCGCCCGATGTCCGCGGTCCACCAGCGGCCCGACCAGGTCGGCCAGCCGGTCGAATCCGCTGCCGACGGTCTGTCCGCGCAGGTCCCGGAAATGAATGCCCTCCAAGATCGCGGCCACCTTGTAGTACGCGAACCCGAGGTACCAGGGCATGTCGTCCAGGTTGGTGCCCTGGTCGGCGGCGTACCGCTCGAGCAGCCGGCTGCTGGGTGGGAAGGCATCCCATTCGCCGGGCACCGCGGCCACCGGGCTGTCGAGTCCGGCGACCCCGTCCCACCAGACGAGCATCGAGGCGAGGTCGGTGAGCGGATCGCCGATGGTCGCCAACTCCCAGTCGAGCACCGCCTGGACGCGCAGTACGCCGGACCGCTCCTCGATCACCACGTTGTCGAGCCGGTAGTCGCCGTGCACCAAGGTGGTCCGGCACGAGCTCGGCAGGTGGTGCGCGAGCCGCTCGCCGAGCTGTTCGATCCCGGGAACATCCCGTGACCGGGACGCCGCCAATTGCTTGCCCCAGCGCCGGACCTGCCGCTCGAGATAGCCGTCCGCGCGTCCGAGGTCGGAGAGGCCGACCTGGACCGGATCGACCTCGTGCAGGACGGCGAGGGTGTCGACGAGCGCATCCGCGATCGCCTGGCCGGCTTCGGGTACGAGGCCGGCCAGTTGGTCGGCGGAGCGGTAGATCGTGCCGTCGGCGTACTCCATCAGATAGAACGGCGCTCCGATGACGTCGGATCCGGTGCAGAGCACGAGCGTCTGCGGGACCGGGACCGGGGTCGGCGCCAGTGCGGACAGGACCCGGTACTCGCGGCCCATGTCGTGAGCGGTCTCGAGCAGTTGTCCGAGCGGCGGCCGGCGGAGCACCCAGCGCCGGTCGCCGTCGTCGAGCAGGTACGTCAGGTTCGATCGGCCGCCCGAGATCAGCCGGGCCGACAGGCGGCCCGCCAGCCCGCCGGGCAGCCGGTCCGCGAGATAGACGCGGAGGGCAACGAGATCGAGGCCGGGCAGGATTCCGGCGGAGCGCCTCACCCGGGCTGCTTCCGCAGTTCACGCCGCAGGACCTTGCCGGTCACCGTCTTCGGCAACTCGTCGATCAGTTCCACGCTGCGCGGGTACTTGTACGCCGCCAGCCGCTCCTTACAGTGCGCGATCAGGTCCTCCGGTGTCGCCGTCGTCTCTGGTTTCAGGCTGACGAACGCCTTCACGGTCTCGCCCCGGTACTCGTCCGGTACGCCGACGACCGCGGCCTCCCGCACCGCCGGGTGCTCGTACAGGACGTCCTCCACCTCGCGCGGCCAGACCTTGTAGCCGGAGGCGTTGATCAGATCCTTCTTCCGGTCGACGGTGTAGAACCAGCCCAGCTCGTCCATGAACCCGACGTCACCGGTGCGCAGTCGCCGTCCGGCCAGCGCGTGCTCGGTCTCGTCCGGCTTGTTCCAGTAGCCGAGGACGACCTGGGGTCCGGACGTCACGATCTCGCCGATCTCGCCCGGCGGCAGGTCGCGTCCGTCGTCGTCCTGGATCCGCACCATCGTGCCGGGACCGGGTACGCCGACCGAGAGCGCGCCACTCACCGGGTCGACCGGCGCGGACACCCCCGGCGGCACCAGGTGTGAGGGGGACGTCGTCTCGGTCAGCCCGTAGACGTTGTGCAGATAGATGCCGAACGACTCCTCGAAGCGCTGCGCGACGGCGGGGGAGATCGGCGCACCGCCGGAGTACACCGTGGTCATCGACGCGAGATCCGCACGGGTGACACCCGGGGTGTTGGACAGCGCGATGAACACGGTGATGGCGCCCACCGTGAAGGTCGGGCGGTGTTCACGGATCGCGTCCAGCATCACCGCGGGGTCGAAGCGGTACGCCAGGACCAACGGGATGCGGGTCAGCACGGAGACCGCGATGTGCGCGACCAGCCCGGTGATGTGGAACAGCGGTGCGACGCCGAGAACCGTGTCGTCCGAGGTCAGCCCGCACCAGTCGCGGTACATCTGCGCGTTGTAGGTCACGTTCCCATGGGTGTTCATCGCGCCCTTGGGCGTGCCGGTGGTGCCGGAGGTGTAGGTGAGGAACGCGATGTCGTCGGCGTTGTACGGCACCGCCTCCGGACTGTGGCCGCCGTGCGCGTCGAGCAGTTCGAGGAAGTCGGCCGTACCCGCGTGCCGAGTCCGGTCGACATCCTTGAAGATCCGTACGTCGTCCCTGCTCTGGTAGTCCAGCTCGCTCGTCGTGACCACGAGCTGCACGACCGTGTCGTCCACGACGTCCTGTGCGACCGCGCCGTACAAGCTCTCCAGGCACAGCAGCACGGTGGCCCGGGAGTCCTTGAGCAGGTACGACAACTCGCGCTGCTTGCTCATCGGATTGACCGGTACGACGATGCCGCCGGCCTTCCAAGCGGCCAGCAGGGCGATCACGAACTGCGGCACGTTCTGCAGGTACAGGGCGATCCGGTCGCCGCGCTCGAAGCCGTTCGCCTGCAGGGCGACCGCGAACGCGTCGGACAGTCCGTCGAGGTCGCGCAGGGTCAGAACGCCGTCGAAGTACTTGATCGCTACCGCATCAGGGCTCTCGGCAACGGATGCGCGGAACATCGCCAGCGCGTCGGTGAACTCGGGCTCGAAATCGGCGGCCTGGCCGTCGGCGTACCGGCCGAGCCAGGGGCGGTCGTCGTAGCTCATGGCGGCCTACTTGACGACGACCGGGTTGACCGGGGCGCCGGTGCCGTTCACGACCTTCAGCGGGGCGGCCGTGTACAGGAAGTCCCACTGACCGTCGGCCGCACAGTCGGCGGCGAGTTTGTCGAGGTCGCAGATCTCGGTGAAGGCGATCCCGAGGTTGCGCATCAGCGCGCAGTGCAGCGGCAGCGCGACACCGCTGTCGGGGTCGATGGTCACCTCGTTGGCGATCGTGTCGGTGACCAGGTTGGGCACCTCGCGGTCCTGGAACCACTGGACGAGGTCGGGGGAGTAGGTCAGGCCGGGCTCGTTGAAACCGTCGTAGAAGGCCTCCTTGCCCAGTTCGTGGAAGAGGTTCAGGAAGCCGGTCCGGATCACCAGGATGTCGCGCTGCCGCAGCTCGACGCCCTGTGCCTCGGCACACGCCTCCAGGTCGTCGTGGGTGAAGGTCTCGCCCTTGTCGAGGGTCGCCTTGCCGCGGTGCCGGGCCAGGTCGAGCAACACCCCGCGGCCGACCACACCCTTCTCCGCGATCGGCTGCACACTCGCCTTCGCCATCCCGCCGATCGTGCTGGTGGCGTCGTACCCGTTCCAGATCTGGCCGTCGTACCAGACATGGCCGAGAGCGTCGTACTGCGTCGAGCCCTGCAGGAAGGCGGACATCGCGTCGTCGGCGTAGTGGAGTCCGCCGGGGAACGTCGGGCCCTTGTCGGCGAGCCAATGGCTCTCGTCGAGCAACATGTACCGCTCCGAGCCGCGCCGGCCCGGCCAGACCGGATCGCCCGCCGGGTTGCCCATCGGCATCTGCAGGGTGAATACCTTCCCGGAGCGGACCAGCCTGACCGCGGCGAGGGCTTCGGTCGGCCCGAGGTAGTTGAGTGCGCCGACCTCGTCGTCCGAACCCCACTTGCCCCAGTTCTTCGGCGAGTCCTTGAGCAGGTCACCGACGTAGGGGGCGCTTACGGTCTCAGTCATCCTGACCTCCGGGTGTTTGCTCAACCGAGCGAGCGATCGGTCTGTGGTGAACAACCATGCTGACGTCGAACTGAGCTGTCAAGATCTCGGGTCCAGCCTCCCGGGTTCAGGGTCGATGGCGCAGTAGAGTGTTCAGCCATGAGGAACACCGAGCGATCCGGCGCACATGGCTGAACACGTTGCCGCCGCCACCGACGCCCGGGCCACCATCGGCCGCCGGGTTCGCCAGTTGCGGATGGCGCGCGGTGTCAGCCTCCGCCGGCTGGCCGCGGACCTCGAGGTGAGCCCGGCGACCCTGAGTGCCGTGGAGAACGGCCGGACCGGGGTCGACGCGGTCCGGCTGGCGCAGATCGCCGGGTTGCTCGACGTCCCGGTCGAGCAGTTGTTCCCGGCCGCGTCGACCGACGTACCGCAGCGGTCACGGCGCGCTGCTCTGGCGCAGGCGGTGGCGACCGAGGACTGGCGGCGCTACCCGCCACTCGAGCTGGATGCTCCGCTCGCGGGTGCGCTCGCGGCGTTCCTCGAGGTCGGCTATCACGGTGCGACCATTCGGGACATCGCGCACCGGGCCGGGCTGTCGGTGCCGGGCCTCTACCACCACTACGCCAGCAAGCAGGAGATGCTGGTCGCGATCCTCGACCTGACCATGGACGACCTGCAGCTCCGGATGGTCGCGGCCCGGTCGGAGGGCCGGGATCCGGTCGAGCGCTTCGCCTTGCTGGTCGAGTGTCTGGCCCTGTTCCACACCCACCGGCGTGAGCTCGGCTTCGTCGGCGCCAGTGAGATGCGCGGCCTCGAACCGGCCGCGTACGAACGGGTCGCGGCGGCCCGGCGAGCCGTGCAGCGCATGGTCGACGCCGAGGTCGAGCTGGCGGCCCAGGAGGGCGCGTTCACGACCCCGCACGCACACGAGGCCGCTCGCGCGGTGGTCACGATGTGCACCGCGATGTCCCAGTGGTTCCAGGCCGGTGGCCCTGCCAGTGCCGAGGACGTTGCCCAGCTGTACGTCGACCTCGCCCTCGAACTGGTCGGCAACCACTGACCTCAGGCTTGGGCGGACGCGAGGGTGACGGCCACCCGGGCCGCGAGGGCCGCGTTGTTGCGGGCCAGGGCGAGGTTGGCCGGGATGCTCTGACCGTCGGTCTCCTTCTCGATCCGTTCGAGGACGTACGGCGTGACGGCGGGGCCGGTGACGCCCGCGCGAGTACTCGATTCCAGCGCGGCGGTGAGTACGGCGTCGATCCGCGCCGCCGGGATCTCGTCGTCGACCGGGATCGGGACGGTCAGCAGGACACCGGTCGCCGGCCGGGCCCGGAAGCGCAGTACGTCACAGACCACGCGCTCCTCATCGACCCGGTGCGGTGCCGGCAAACCGCTCGACCGCGTGTAGAACGCCGGGAACCAGTCGTGCTGCCAGCCCAGCACCGGGACGCCGACGGTTTCGAGGTACTCGAGGGTGCGCGGCAGGTCGAGGAACGCCTTGGCGCCGGCGCAGACGGTGATGACCGGGTGGTTGGCGATGGCGTCGAGGTCGGCCGAGACGTCCCCGCTGAGTTCGGATCCGCGGTGCACGCCACCGATCCCGCCGGTGGCGAAGACCGAGATCCCCGCCGCATGGGCCAGAGCGACCGTCGCGGAGACTGTGGTGACGCCGACGTCCCAGCCTTGTGCCTGCGCCACGGCCAGATCCCGCTCGGCGACCTTCCGCGTGCCCTGCAGCACTCGCTTCTCTTCGTCCGAGGAGAGACCGACGTGTGGCCGGCCGTCGAGGATCGCAGTCACCGCCGGTGTGGCGCCCTGGTCGAGGACGGCTTGTTTGCAGAGTTCGAGTGCCTCGGCGTTCGCGGGAGCGGGCAGCCCGAGATTCGAGAAGATCGTCGACTCCAGTGCGACGACCGCACGCCCCTCGGCCAGGGCTCGCGCCACGTCGTCGGACAAGATGGCTCGGTCAGTCACGAACAGCTCCCGTTTCGTCAGCGGTCATGGTCAGGGCGGCGCCAGGTTCGGTGAGGACCTTCCGGGCCAGGTCGTGGCCGGCCTCGACCGCCTCGACGACCTCCGCGTTGTCGAGTACGGCGGACAGGAATCCCGCCGCGAACGCATCGCCGGCGCCAGTCGTATCACGCACCTCGTCGACCGGAGGCACCCGAACGGTTGCCGACCTGTCGCCGGCGAAATGTACCTCGGTGGGGTCCACACCGTTCTTGACCACGACCGTCGTACAGGGACCGGCGAGCTCGCGCAGCGAACCTCTGTCGGCTTCGGCGCTGTTCGCGAAGAGGTACGTCGGCTGCAGTGTGCTGATCAAGTCGCGGAAGGTCGCGGGTCCGACCGTATCGATGAGAGCGACCGAGGACGCATCGATAGTGAGGATGGCACCCTCGGCACGAGCGATGCCTGATGCTTGGTGGAGGACGGGCCGCGACCCCTCAAGGGAATAGGCCGAGAGATGGACCGCTGCCGCGCCGGAGATCCAGGAGTCGGCGACATCGGCCAGCTGGGCCGCGGCCGCACGGTCGGGGTACATCGTCCGTTCGCCCGTGCCGTCCACGATGAGAACGATGGTGCCGGTCCGTCCTTGCCTCTGGACCCTGGCGTCAACGCCCGCCATGGCGAGCTCTCGCACCAAGGCGTCGCCGATGGGGTCGTCCCCGACCCGGCCGATGAACCGCACCGGCGTACCCAGGCTGCTCGCGAAAGCAGCCACGTTGGACGCCGAGCCGCCACGGGTCCGGCGGATCCGCGCCGGATTGTCCGTCCCGGCCCGCGGCACACCGTCCGACCAGACCACGACGTCTTCCACGAGATCGCCGATACACACCAGAGCGCCACTCACAGGGCCACGCTATGGGACCTGGTTCGACGCGAGTCCGGCGGACTACCGTTGACAGGTGGGGACCGGGTCGGGTGGGCCGGTGGTGGGGCTGGAGTTGCGGACTCGGGCCGAGCTCCGCACTGTGCCCGGCCTGCTGCAGTCACTCCGGTTGTTGCCCCTCGGGTACGACGCCCTGATCGGCACCGTGGAGCGGGCACTCACCGACAATCCGATGCTGGAGCGATCGCCGGGCTCAACTTGCCCGGGATGCGGCCGTCATCGCACAGCGAGCCGATGCCCCCGGTGCTCGGGCGGGCTCCGGTACGCCGGCCGCGATCCAGCCCTCATGCCCTTCGACACCTTGGAGTCGGCGGCCGCCTGTGAGATCAGGTCCGACTGCCGCGTCGCGCTGCCGGTCGTGATCGCCCACCTCACCAGGCGCGGGCTGCTCGACGCCGAGCCGGGCGAGATCGCGGCGTCGCACGGTCTCGCGCCGGACGTGGTCGCCGAAGCGGTACGAGCGATCAAGGCGGCCGGGCCGGTCGGTGTCGCGGAGACTTCCGTCGCCGACCTGTTGCTCGCCCAGGCACGCGGTCTGGTCACGGCTGGGAAAGCCGCGCCGTGGTTCGTCGATCTGGTCCGGGATCACCTGGCGGCTGTCGCCACGGGGGATACGACGACTGTCGCCCGAGCATTCGGGATCTCGCCGCAGGCGGTCGAGGAAGCGTTCCGGCTCGTCCGCGCCCGGCTGCGGCCCGTCGCCGTGGTCGAGGTGCCGGAGCGGCCGGAACCGGCAGGGATTCCGGACGTGTTCGTCTATCGCACTCGTTCGGGAGTCTTCGAGGTCGAAGTGCCCGACAGTGACTGGTTCGGTCTTGGCGTGGCCGACGTACAGCCGGCCGTGCGGGCCGATGCGGTCGCGTCGGCTTGGCTTGCCGGACACGAGCGGGCTGCCCGGGAGCTGCTCCGCCAGCTCGATACGCGGGCGAGTGTGCTGCGGCGGGTGGCGACGTACATGGTTGACCGTCAGGCGGGCTACTTCGAGCGCGGTGCGGCGGCGCATGTCCCGTTGTCCAGGACAGATGTCGCTGTCGAGCTCGGGCTGCATGCCTCGACAGTCAGTCGCTGCGTCGCCGGCAAGACCATGCGCCGCCCGGACGGCGAGATCGTCCCACTCGCCGACCTGCTGGGTGGGGCGGTGGCGATCAAGGCGCGCATCGCGGAGTTGGCGGCGACGGGCCGGGTCAGCGATGCCCGGCTGTGCCGGGCGCTTGCGGACGGTGGACACATCGTGGCCCGCCGGACGGTGGCGAAGTACCGCGCCGAGCTAGGGATCGCCGCGGGTGGGCTGCGCCGAACCTGACTTCGGCCTGCGCTCCGGTCCGGGTCCTCCCGGCGAAGCGCGCTTCGCGTGCTCGCCCGCTGTCTGCGCTCCACCGGAGTTGGCACGAATTGTGCGGTAGGTGGGGTGAGACCACGCGGAGAGGGAGATTTCTATGCACGACATCGACCGGGCGCTGTTCGAGTCCGAAGCCTTCGGCGAGGGCGAGCAGACCGAGTACCAGGAGTACGGCGAGACGTCGGAAAGCGAACTGGCGCTGGCGTCGGAGCTGCTGGAGATCACGACAGAGGCCGAGCTCGACCGGTTCCTCGGCAAGCTGGTCAGCGGCGCCATCTCCGCTGTCCGCAGCTTCGCCGGATCCGATGCCGGCCGGGCGGTCGGCGGAGTCCTCAAGTCGGCCGCCAAACAAGCGCTGCCACAACTGGGCCGGGTGGTCGGGGACGTCGTTGCCCCCGGCCGCGGCGGCGCACTCGGTCAGCGCGCCGGCCAGTGGGCGGCCGGCCGGCTGGAGCTCGGGTTGCAGACCGAGGGCCTGTCGGCCGAGGACGAGGAGTACGAGGTCGCCCGCGCGTTCGTCCGCTTCGCGAACGAGACCGCCCGGCGAGCGGCGCAGGCGCCTCCGACCGTGCCGCCGGTAGTGGCGGCCCAGCGGGCTGCCATCGCCGCGGCGCAGCGGCATCTGCCCGGACTGGTGGGAGCCCAAGGAGCGGCAAGTGGTGGCCGCGGCTCGGAAGGCCGCTGGATCCGCCGTGGCAACCGAATCATCGTGCTCGACGCATGACGACGCATGACACAGCGAACTGAGAAGGGACACCGGCATGTACGAGGCATTTGAGATCCCGCGGGACAGCTACGAGTTTCCCGGTGAGGCCGAGTCCGAGTGGGAGTCGGGGGAGGCGTACGAGAGCGAAGCGGAGGCGATGGAGGCCGAACTCGTCCAGGAACTGCTGGAGGTCACCACCGAGGCGGAGCTGGACCAGTTCCTCGGCAAGCTCGCCAGCAGTGTGATGAAGGGCGCGTCCAAGTTCGTCAAGTCACCGATCGGCAAGGCGCTGGGCGGCGTACTCAAGAACGTCGCCAAGACGGCGTTGCCGGCCGTCGGCGGCGCGCTCGGCTCGCTGGTGCTGCCGGGTGCGGGGACCGCGATCGGCGCCAAGCTGGGATCGATGGCCGGCGGTCTGCTCGAGGCCGAGGAAGCCGAGTCGATGGGTGAGGTCGAGGCCGAGTGGGAGGCCGCGAGCCGCTATGTCCGGTTCGCCCGCGGGGCGTACTCCAACGCCGCCCGGGCGCCGCGCAACGTGCCGACGCGGGCAGCCGTCCGTGCGGCCGGCATCAGCGCCGCCCGGCGGTACGCGCCCAGCCTGCTCGGATCGGACCAGCGGCAGTCCCCGTGGCGTTCGCGCCGCAGGTCGTACGGCGGTGGCCGGTCGCGCCGGTCCTGGCAGTACGCCGAGCCGGTGCCGTGGTTCGGCGGTGGCGACGACTACGCCGGAGGCGGTTACGGCGACGAGCCCGACCAGTGGTGGCAGGGCGACGACTACTACGAGTCCGGTGAGGGCGAGGGTGAGGCCCAGGGCCGTCCGTCGGGCGGCGGCAACGGAGGGCGGGCCATGTCCGGGCGCTGGATCCGGCGCGGCGGTCGCATCGTCCTCCTCGGTGCCTGAGGGGTAACGATGGCCGATCCCGGAGGCCTGGCGACCCGCCTGCTCGAGCATGAGGCGCGCGGGCTGCTGGCCCGGCTGGACCAGGTGCGGCCGTTTGCGCTGCACGAGACGATGGTGCTCGCCGCCGCCGTGCCGTACGACGCGCAGCTGATCATCGAGCGTTTCCTGCACGCGAGCCGCGGCCGCCTTCGGGAGAAGGTCCATGGCTATCTCGACTGGCTGCACGGGCAGGGTCGCGGGGCCGATGCGGCCGAGCAGCAGCGGCGCTTCGTGCTGATCCGGCTGGGGTTCAACGACGTCCTGTCGCAGTTCGATCTGTTCACCGAGGTGATCACCCAGCGCAGCGAGCACGAGACCGGTGTCTGGCTGTCCGGCCTCGACGTACTGGCCCGGGACGCACTCCGGCTCGAGCTCGACGGGTACGAGCAGGCCCCGGCCGTCTGCTACCTCTCCCGTGGTCCCGGCGCCGCGATTCGGCGGGCCCGGACGCGGTTACCCGGCGGCGTACCGAACCCGGTCGCGATCATCCGGGTGCCCAGGGAGCGCATGGTCGGCAGCGGTATCGCCAGCTCACTGGTCCACGAGGTCGGGCATCAGGGCGCCGCGCAGCTCAGACTGGTGGAGTCGTTGCGCCTCGACCTCGCCGAGGCGGCGAAGAAGGATCCACAGGGATGCTGGCCGACCTGGGACGCCTGGATCAGCGAGATCGTCGCGGACTGCTGGTCGGTCGGGAAGCTCGGGATCGCGTCCACCGTCGGTCTGCTCGCCGTCGTCAGCCTGCCGGCCTTCTTCGTCTTCCGCCCGTCCGGCCGTGACCCGCATCCGGTTCCGTACCTGCGCGTCCTGGTCAGCGCGACCATCGGCGAGGCGATCTATCCGCACCCGCAGTGGGCCGCGATGAGGCACACCTGGAAGCAGCTCTATCCGACCAACGAGTTGCCCGCCGGTCGTCGTACCGAGCTGGAGCGGCTCGAGGCCTCGATCCCGGAGTTCGTCCGGCTGCTGCTCGCGCATCGCTCACCCGCCCTGCACGGTCAGCGGCTCGGCGACATCTGGCCGGGCCGGGAACGCCATCCGACCCGGCTGATCCGCCTGCATCGCGACTGGGCCGGCGACGTCGGGGTGATGGCACGCCAGCCCTCGTCGCTGGTGTTCGCAGTCATCGGCCAGGCCAAGGCGGCCGGCCTGATCAGTCCGGAGGCGGAGAGCCGCCTGCTGTCGGCCCTGCTCCGAGCGTGGGCGGTCCGCAGCAGCCTCGACGTCGTCCAACGGCCACCCAGCAACCACCTGCCGTCCGCGCGCCGGGCGTCATAACACCTATCGAAAGGACACGACCGTGGAGATTTCATGGATCCCGGATCCGATCCGGGTAGGCCAACGGGCCGTTCTGAGGATCCTGCTCAACGACGGCGACCCGACCGGCAAGTATCGGTTCACCTTCTCTCAGCTCGGAACCGGCGAGTTGCCGTTCGGTGGTGTCAGCGCCGAGATCGAGCACACGATGGAACTGGGCGATGACTTCGAACCAGAGGTTCTGTTCACGACGGAAGGGGTCAAGAACTTCAAGGCGGTCAAGCTGGCGACGGCCAAGGTGCAGCGGACTGATGTCGAGATAGCCAACATCGACATCCCGGTGCTTGCCGCGATCGTGCCGCAGGTGCCGACGCAGACGGTCGCGCTCGTAGCGGGCGATCCGCCACAGAGCGAGGACGAGGTGCTCTGGAGCTTCATCCGCCAACTCACCGACCAACTGCGGTTCGAGGAGTTCCACGAGTTCGTCCGGCCCAGGCTGACCGGGCTGTCGGGTCCCGAGTGGTTCGGCACCGACGCCTACCGCCGGCTGTTCCGGGCCGCCGAGACCTTCGTCGAGGCCGCCGCCGATCCGCTGCGCGCGGTCGAGCGGAAGCGACTGCTCAAGCACGAGATCTCCCGCGACACGGTGGTCGACAGTCTGGAACGGTCGTACGTGAGCAGCGAGCGCGACGACCTCGCACAGCCGTTCCTGCGGTTCGATCCCGCGATCGCCGGCACCACCGGTCCGGCCGCTGTGTTCCGGGGCGCGGCGGTCGACCCGGCCGAGTTCCCGTTGCCGAATGTGCCGTTCGTCGAGTTGATCTGGAACTACTGGCACGAGGAAGGCGGCCTGGTCCAGACGATGAACCACATCCTCGCCCGGTTCCAGAACCGCCGGATCGGGCCGCAGTACGACGCCTTGGCCCGGTTCGACCTCAATCCGCTGCTGCCGCTGCGCAATCTGCTGTGGGGGTTCACCGAGGACGAGCAGAGTCGTCTGACCGTGCGCCGGCGTGCGGCGGAGTACATGGTGCAGTACGGTCTGCCGTTGGTCGGCCGGGCGGTGCCGCCGCCGTACACGATGGTGGATCGGCGGACGCAGTTCCTGGAGGGCTTCCACGCGCTGCTGCACGCGGCGCACGAGTTCTACAAGGAACGGGACGACAAGACCGTCGACGCCGACGCGTTCCCGTTGCTCAGCAGCCTGCGCGAGGTCCATCTCGTCCTCGCGCACGGGGCGCACAACCAGTTCGCCGACCTGCCGCTGGTCGCGCGGGCGGAGATGCTGACCATGCAGTGGATCCTCGCCCAGCCGGAGATGCGGGAGTTCCTCGGCGGGCCGACCATGGTCCCGTACGAGGAGGACTGGATGGACCGGGTCGACACGATGAAGAGCATCCAGGGCTGGCCCGAGGCCAGCATCACGCACTTCTTCGAGCTGGCCGTCCACGGTGAGCAGATCCTGCTCTCGATCCGGCACGGGCGCTGGAACGAGTCGGGCCGGACCCGCGAGGACGCGGCGAACTGGGCACTCACGTGGCGCAACGAGATCCAGCGCTACATCCACGCCTACCGGACCGTCACCGGAGTCGATCTGGCCACCACGGTCGACGCCACCATGCCCTCGGTCCTGCTGGCTCGCCGCGGCGCCCGGCAGATCCGCCGAGCGTGACCGGTCATGTCGCACTGGATCCGGGGCTCGACTTCACGTCGTCCTTGTTCCTCGGACTGCACCATGGCAGCGCGTCGCTGCCGCCGTGGGCTTCGCTCACGACCGGCGTACCCGCGGTGCTTCACGAGGCGCCCGCTGCGCACCGGGTCGCTGCGGCTGTGGCCGCAGCGCACGGGGCGCAGGCCGGCGTCGTCGGCCGTTCGACCCTGCATGCGCTGATGGATGTGATGGGGATGCTCCCGCACCGTGGCGACATCGTCGCGATCGACGCGGCCGCCTACTCGCTCGCCGGGTGGGCGGCATTGCGGGCGGCCGCCAACGGCGCTCTGGTACGGCGGTACGCGCACCACCGGCCGGAGTCGATCGTGCCCGAGCCCGGACGGCGCCTGTTCGTCATGACCGACGGGTGGTGCCAAGGTTGCAACCGGCCGGCGCCGCTGCCGGAGTTGCAGCGACTCGCACGCGACACGGGTGGTGTCCTCATCGTCGACGACTCACTGGCCTTCGGCGTCCTCGGCAGCAGACGGCCCGGGGACGTGTTCGGCGACGGCAGCGGTACGCCGAACTGGTGCGGACTGGATCACCAGGCGACCGTCTGGGTCGCCTCGTTGGCCAAGGCCTGCGGGGCGCCGCTGGCTGTGACGACCGGCGATCACTCGACGATCCGGCGACTCGCGGGGCAGGGCGGCAACCGGGTGCACAGCAGCCCGCCCTCGGCTGCCGACCTGGCTGCCGCGAGCAGGGCGCTGCGCGACTCGAACGAGAACCGCACTCGCCGCGCCCGGCTGCAAGGGCATGTACTGCGCCTTCGCAACCGCCTGCGAGACCTCGGCCTGACGGTCAACGGCATGCCGTTCCCCGTCGTGAGCACCTGGTTGCCCGGTTCGGACGCCCAGAGGTGGTGGTCGCAGCTCCGGTCAGCCGGGATCCGCGCCGTACTGCAGCAGTCACGGTGCCGGCGCGGCGTCATGCTCACCTTTCTGGTGCGCGCCGATCACACGCCCGCCGATCTCGACCGGCTCACGGTGGCCCTGCGGGCGATCGCCGTACGACGGGGTGCGGCATGAGACGCCCTCCGATCATCGACTCGCACTGCCACGCCGGCCTCGGCGACGGGTTCACCGGACCGTGGGACACCGATGCATCACTCCACAATTACCGCGTCCGCGCTCGCGAGGCGGGTATCGACGTGACGGTGCTGCTGGCTCCGCTCACCTCGGACTACCGCTCCGCCAATCGGGCCGTCGGCGCGATGGTGAAGGCCGAGCCGCGGCGCTACCTCGGGTTCGCCTTCGTCAATCCGGAGACCGATCGCGGGCGGATCGCCGTCCTGGTGGACGAGGCCCGAGCCTGGGGTGCGTGCGGTATCAAGGTCCACTGGCGGGACGGCCGGATCACCCGGGAGATCGCCGAGGTGGCGCTGCGCCGGAACCTGCCGATCCTGTACGACCCGGCCGGTGACACCGCCACCGTCGAGATGGCGGCGACGGCGTACCCGGATGTCGCCTGGATCATCCCGCACCTGTCGTCGTTCTCCGACGACTGGAAGGCCCAGACCGCGTTCGTCGACCGACTCGTCCGGCTGCCGAACCTCTTCACCGACACCGCCGGCGTGCGCTACTTCGACGTACTGGCCGATGCGCTGCGGCGGGCCGGACCGGACAAGGTGCTGTTCGGCTCCGACGGCCCGTTCCTCCATCCGGCGGTGGAGATCAGCAAGATCCACGCCCTGCACCTCGAACCCGCGGACGCGGCCCTGGTACTCGGCGGCAACCTGCTCCGACTGACCCGGACCGCCCGCCGCTCGGCCCGGCCGCCGTCGCTTGATCGAGCGGCCACCCAGAACCGGAGGTACGAACGATGACCATCACACCGCAGGAGTCCGAGGTCCGGAACTGGGCGACCAGCTTCCTTCCGCCCGCAACCTCGCCGGGGCAGAGCCTGACTCTGCGCACGCCGGGGTACGTGGAGATCAAGCCACACACGGTCTCCGGGATCCGCTCCGGCCTCGCTCAGCTCGGCGCCCGCCTGGAGAAGGCAAACCTCCCGAGCGGGGTGCTCGCGACCTACGTGGGGACCGACTCCCGCGGCAATCCGCTCAGCAAGGGCATGGCGAAGTACCTGCGGGTCTATGCGGTGTTGGTGAACGCCAAGCCGAAACCCACGTTGGCGGCGTACAACCAGCCCGGGAGGTGGCACTACCTGGGATTCACCAAGCTGGAACCGACAATGAAGCACCCGCCGGTGGACCATGCGCCCGCCTTCGGCTGGGCGGTCGAGCCCGTTGTCCAGGAGCGGGTGAAACTGGCGGTCGCGCTGGCGACTCCGCAGCGGAAGTGGACGACCGCGGGCGGTCCCGCACCGGGCCCGGACATGACCTACTCCGAGCTCGCCGAGTTCTACCGGCAGCTGGCGCACGAGTTGCGTGATCCGTTGTACGCCGAACTGGCGTCGGAGCTGGAGGCGATGGCTGTTGCTTAGGTACGTCGTTTCGCCCGTCGGAGCTGCAACGCCCGGTCGGTGACACCCAGCCGGGCCGCCGCCGCGCGGATGCTGCCACCGGATTCCTCGATCGCGGCGGTCACCGCGAGGTCGGCGACGTAGTCGCGCAGTTCCCTCAGTGTCATGCCCTGCCGCAGCTGCTGGCGGATCGAATCCATCAGGGTCGGCGCGTGGTTGTCCGTCGTACTGTCATTGCCCAGCGGGCGATCCGAGGGTGGGAGATCTCCAGGAGTGACGGGCCCCGGACCGACGTGCCGCGACGCGACCCGATGGGCGAGTTGCCGGAGATCGCGGAGATTGCCTGGGTAGTCCCGCCGCCGCAGCGCGACCTCGACCTCGGGAGTGACCTCGGCCGGTTCAGCCTGTCCTTGGGCCTCGGACACGAAGCCGCGGAACAACGGGATCAGATCGCCGGGCCGGTCGCGCAGTGGTGGGAGCTGCACCGAGTACGCGGCGATGCGGTAGTAGAAGTCGGCCCGGAACCGCCCGGCCGTGACGTCGTCCTCCAGGACGCGGTTGGTGGCACAGATCAGCCGGAAGCTCGTGTGCTGCCAGGTGTCGGCGCCGACCCGCTTGTACATCCCCTCCTGGACCACGCGCAGCAGCTCCGGCTGCAACTCGAGGGGGAGCTCGCCCACTTCGTCGAGCATCAGCGTGCCGCCGTTGGCGGCGGCGCAGGCGCCGGTCCGCACGCTCACCGCGCCGGTGAAGGCGCCCCGTTCGTGGCCGAACAGCTCCGAGCCGGAGAGGTTGGGGACGATGGTCGTGCAGTCGACCACGACGAGGTGCCCGGACCGGCCGGCCGCGCTCACCGCATGCGCGACCTTCGCGGCCAGTTCCTTCCCGGTCCCGGTCTCACCGGTGATCAGGATCGGTCCACCGCCGAACTTGGCGGCTGTGACCAGGTCTCGCAGGGCCTGTCGTAGGGCCGGACTGGTGCCCCGGATCACGTCGGCGACGGGTGGGGACTCGACGACGTTCTCCACCTCGATCAGCCGCTCGAGGCGAGCCTGGATCGGTCGGGGATCGTCCTGCCAGATCATCAGATCCGTCGCACCACACGCCAGCAGCGCCCAGGGCTCGAGGCGATGGTCGGCCTCCGACACGACGATCACGTGGGCGTTGGACGACGCCGCCATCGCCAGCGTCTGCTCGAGCTCGTGCGAGAACGTCGAGCAGACAACGACGCCGGTGAGCTCACCTGGTTCGGGACAGGTGACGAGTCGCAGGTCCGGGTGGGCACTGCTGATCGCGCGCGCGATGGCCTTGGTACGTGAACCAACGCCAAGGTCGAGCACCCACGTCATCGAATCCCCCGGGAGAACCCCGTTAAGGCATGGGCCCACGCCCTCCGCCTCCGGCCGCAGCCGGCCACCCAGCCCTGTGTCAAGGCTAAGCGGCAACCCCGGCTTCGACCAGACCTCAGTCCTCAGTCCACCGGCCCTGACCCCGCCGAATCATCAACTCGCTTGAAGCACCCGCTAGTTGCCAGCGGCAACCGCCGCGGCGGTGGTGTCACAACTCGGGCGGCTACCTGGTCCTCATGGGTGAGCGACCGATCCGAGTCATGGTCAGGAAGGGGAACCATGAGCACAACTCGTCGGGAACCTGAGCCGTCCGCAGGCTTGGGCGCCCTTCCCCGTCCGGTGGCCGTGGCACTGGGCGGCGGGGGAGTGCTCGGCGCGGCGCATGTCGGGGTCGGGTACGCGCTGGAGCATCGGAAGTTCGTCCCGGACCTGATCGTCGGTACGTCGGTGGGCGCGCTCACCGGCGCGATCGCGGCCGCCCATCCCGACCGGGCCGCACCGTGGCTGGACGACGTGTGGACCCATCTGCGTCGCCGGGACGTGTTCCCGCTCGGCTACCTCTCCTCTCGGGCCAGCATCTTCACGGATCGCGGCCTGCGCCGGCTGATCGCCCGGTCCGGGTTGCCGCCGCGGATCGAACAGTTGCCGGTCCCGTTCACCGCGGTGGCCATGGACCTGGTCACCGGCGCCGAAGTTCGGCTCGACCACGGGGACCTCGAGTCGGCGTTGCTGGCGAGCGCAGCCATTCCGGGTGCGCTACCACCGGTGGTTCGCGACGGCCGGACGCTTGTCGACGGCGGACTGATCGCCTATGTCCCGGTCCGGGCGGCCGAGCTGGCCGGGGCGGCGAGCGTGGTGGTGCTGTCGACCGGTCCGGCGAGTTGGCCGTTGCGTCCGACCCTCCCGCGCCGGCGTCCCGGTGCGATCGCGTCCAGGGCCGCCGTACTGCAGGTGCACCATCAGATCGAGAGCGACCTGCACGACGTGGCCAAGCGCATCCCGACGGTCGTGCTGCCGACCGGCGTCGAGGAGTGGCCGGCGCCGTGGGACTTCGGCCAGTCGCAGCGGCTGATCAGCACCGCGTCCGTCACGGCGGGGCGCTTTCTCGACCGGCTACGCATCAGCGGGGCCGGACTGTACCGAGCCGACGATCATGCTCCGGCGTCGGCCGGCCTATCCCGATCGGGGGTTGGACAGTGAGTACCGTCGCCTTCCTGAACATCGGCATGCACGGCCGGATCAACCCGACGCTGCCGGTGGTGGCCGAACTTGTCCGGCGTGGCCACTCGGTCAGCTACCACACCTCACCCGCGTTCCGTGCCGAGATCGAGGCCGCCGGTGCGACGGTGTTCCTCTACTCCGGCGGCGAGCAGCCGCTGCCCGATCCGCCGACACCGGCCGCGTTGCTGGAGGGGCTCGCGCGGACCGCCGTACGTGTGCTGCCCGCTGTGCTCACCGAGCTGCGTGACGTCCGGCCGGACCTGATCGTCCATGACTCCGCTTGTCTGTGGGGCGCGGTTGCCGCCCGCGAACTCGATGTGCCGGCGGTGTCGTCGTTCACCACGTTCGCGTTCAACCGGCAGGTGCCCAGTCCCACCGGCGCTTCGATGGGTTTGCTCCTTGCCGCGGCGAGTCGACCCAGCATCATCCAGGGCTATTTACGGGCGCGTTGGGAGTTGCACCGCCGCTACGACGCACGTCAGTTGCCGGTGCTGGACCTGGGCAACATCCGCCAGCCGCTCAATCTGGTCTACACCTCGCGGACGTTCCAGCCCGGCGTCGAGGATCTCGATCAGTCCTACCGATTCATCGGCCCGAGTATCGGCGCCCGTCCGCCCGACCCGTCGTTCCCGGCCGACCGGCTGCGGGACCCGGTGCTGTACGTCTCGCTGGGCACCGTGTTCAAGGCCGCTCCGCAACTGCTGCGCACCTTCGCCACCGCACTCGCGCCGCTGGGCGGTACCGTGGTCGTCGCGACCGGACAGACCGACCCTGCCGCGCTGGATCCGCTGCCCGCCAACGTGCTCGTACGACGCTCTGTGCCACAACCGGACGTGTTGGCCCGGGCCGCGATGTTCGTCACCCATGGCGGCATGAACAGCGTCAACGAGGCGATGTACGCCGGGGTTCCGCTGCTGGTGGTCCCGCAGGGCGCCGACCAGCCCCTGGTGGCCGGTCGGGTCGTCGAACTCGGAGCGGGTCTGTCCATCCGCACCGAGGACGTGACCGAGGACGCCGTACGTCACCTGGCTCGGGAACTGCTTGACGACTCCCGGTTCCGTGCGGCCGCGGCCACGCTGCGGACGGCCCAGCGGGAGGCGGGCGGCTTCCGGAGTGCCGCCGACGAACTCGAGTGCTACCTGCAGCCGACCGGCTCGGTCGATCGGTCGGCTCGCGTCGATCCTTCGCTCGGAGGCTGATCGATGTCACCGGTCATCGTGCTGTTGCTGATCGCTGGGCTGTCGGAGGCCGCCGGACGCGTCCTGCCCTTGGTAGCTCGCCGCCCCGGCATGTCACGGCCGCTTGTGGTCGGATTGCTGCTGGCCGGCGCCCTCATCGAGGCCGCCGTGATCGCGCTGTGGCCGCTGACGGCGTGGAACCTTGCGGAGTTCGTGATGCCCACTGCCGCGCCGGACACCGCTGAACTGGTGTGGACAGCGGGCCTGATTGCGCCGCTGGTGCTCGCGGGCATCCTCGCATTTCCATGGCTCGGGCCCCTGCTCCACCTGCTCCTGCTGGTCGGAGTCGGGGCCAGTCTGGCCGGACCGCTGGCGGCGGCATCCGGGCTGGGCTGGGGCGTCGCCGCCGCTTGTGTCGCCGTCGCCGGCGTCGGGCTTGCTGTCGCGGTCGAGATCGTACGGCGCCTGGTCGCGACGATCCTGGCCATCGGAGTGCCGGAGCCGATCACATGACCAACCTGCTGCCCTGGATCGTCGGCCTTGGGCTGGCGCTGATCGTCGAGGCTCTGCTGGCCCGTTACGAAGTACTCGCCTACAGCGTCGGCTGGCGAGCCCCGTCTTCCGTGCTCCCCGAGGGCGTGCCCTATGCCCGGGGCGCGGCCGCTGACAGGCCGCCGGCTGCCTACCTGGTCTACCTCGACGGCATCGGCAAGCGGCGCGCCCACGACACCCGGGACGGTGGGCAGTTGGTCAAGGCTCTGCTTGCCGGCGCCCCGGAGCTCCGGGTCCTCGGTCAGGTGCAGCCCTACTCACCACTGGCCGACCCGCTCGCTGACCGGCCGGTGTGGGCCTGGCTGCGCCGCCATGCCGGGCTACTGCTCTTCCTGCACAACGTCATGCAGACCTTCGTCGCCGCCGACCGCCGGTACCGGCCGTTCTACAACCGGGCCGTGGGCAACCAAATCGCGACCCAGCTCCGGCTCGCCGGCTACCAGCCCGACAGCGGTGTCCCCGTCGTACTGCTCAGCTACAGCGGCGGCGCCCAGGTCGCCACCGGTGCGGTCGACGAACTACACACCCAGCTACGCGCCCCGCTCCTGCTGATCTTGCTCGGTGCGTTCCACAACGGCGCCAACGACCTCACGTACGCCGAGCACCTGCATCAGCTCACCAGTGCGAGCGACCGGATCGAGCGGGTCGGCACCTGGATCTTCCCGCAGCGCTGGCGGCTGTTCCGCCGTACCGGATGGAACCGAGCCGTCCGCGCCGGGAAGGTCACCGTGCATCGACTCGACCCTGCCACTCACGTCGGGCCCCGTAGCTACATCAGCCCGACGGCCCAACTGCCCGACGGCCGCACCCATCTCGACCGCACGGCCGACACCGTGATCGACCTCATCCGCGCCCACTACAGCGCAACCACGTCGACGGACGACCGCTCGCTCTGAGGTGGCTCAGATCTCGAGGCCGGCGCTGCGGGCGGTGCTTAGCGCGATCGCTTCCTCGAGGGCCGCGAGGATGTAGCGGGGGACCTTCAGCCCTTGCTGCTGAGCCCACAGGAGTTCGCGTTCCACCAGGCTCACCTGCCGGGCCACCTCGACGAGATCCCGGTCGAATTCGAGTGCACGGGCGACGTCGCCGAAGTCCGCGCGTTGCCGGCGATTGTTCACGCCGACGAGCTCGAACGACCTGCGGCGCAGGATCCGGGCGAGCTGGAGTTGCCAGTCGCTCAGCCCTTCTTCACCCACCAGCACCTCGGCCGACAGGCGGTAGAACGCGAAGTGCCCCGGCTCCTGCCGCCGGATCGGTGCGACCACCGTCTCCGCGATCGCGTGCTCACCCATCGCGCGAAGGCCGTCGACCAGTCGCGTGTACGCGACCACCGCCGACCGTTCGGTGGCCGCGCCGGTCAGGTAGTAGAGCAGCCGGATGACGCCGAGCATGCCGGGCAGATGCGAGAGCACCCCGACCAACCGGATCTTGGCGCTGACCTCTAGATCCGTCGCTGCCGGCGTCATCCCGAAACCCTGCTGCACCGCGTCGAGAAGGATGCCGTGCTGCAGCTCCTGCGGCGACCACACATCGTGGTAGAAGAGTCGGTCCGTCTCGGTCGCGTCGGGCATGAGTGCGCGCAACTCGAGCACGTTCCGCTCGACTTCGAGCTCGACCCGGGTCAGATAGTTGAACACCCCGCCGTACCGGCGGCGGACCTGGTCAGGGTCCTTGATGGTCAGGTCGGCGGCATCCAGCGACAACGGCGGATGTTCCTCGGCGAAGTCCTCGACGAATCGGCGAAGCCCGGCACTGGAAGCGCGCCTGGGTACGGCGCTTCGTCGCTCCCGGGCACTCAACTGGGCCATGGCGTCTCCTCCTTTCCTGTCTGCCCGGGGGAGGTCCGCCCGTGGTCACGTACTAGGACCGCGCGAGCAGTTGCGCTGTGACATGGGGCGATCGATGTCACACGGCGGGCCGAATCCGCTGCGACCACTGTCCGCGAGGGCGAGCGCTCGCCAGCGGCGCGTGCAGGCTATTGCCTCAGGCAACCTTGCCGTGGATCAGCCGATCGAGACAGGGCCGGCGGCATCGATCAGGGCAGCGGGGAGTTGCCGGCCAGGAACTCTTCCAAGTCGGTGAGGTCGCCGGCCCGGGCTGCGCTCAGGAACGTCTGCAGGAAGTGCTGATGGGAGGCCGTGCTCACGGCCGTGTCCCGCTCGGCGGTGATGTGCCGGCGGGCCCGGCTGACCAGTTGCCTGGCGTTGGCCGCGCCGACGTGGAGGGTCTCGGCGATCTGCCGGTACGGGGAGTCGAACGCCTCCCGGAGGACGTAGGCGGCGCGTTCACTGGGGGTCAGTCTGCCCAGGATGAGCTGCACCGCCTGCTCCACGGCCTCGCTGCGTTCGGCCCGCGCCGCCGGGTCGTCGCTCGCGTCAGCCAGCTCTCCTGGACGACTTCCTCGGCCTCACTCGTGGTGCCGAGGATCCGGTACGCGATCGCCATCAGCCGCGGTCGCACCTTGACGAAGATCGCGACCGCCTCGTCGAGGTCACCGTCGACCCGCCCCGTGTCGTCCGCGTCGTACTGTTTCTCCTTTACTGTTCCGGTGTTCACACTCCCGGCCTTTCTCCCGGTCTGGTGGGCATCTCGCTGCCCTTGCCTTCACGATGCGGCGCCGGAGGCTTCCGTCGCGCCCTGGGGCACGGGCCGTCACAGACGAAGCGCCTGTCCTGTCTCTCCTGATGAGTGCGTCGTGGAACGAGGAGGCTGTGATGAGCACCATGCAGCAACGCCGGGGCGAGTTGTGGCTCCTGATGCTGCTCCGCCGTCTCGGGTTCGGCCGGAACCCGTTGCGTCGAAGGGTGGACAGGATCGAGTCCGCGTTGCTCCTCGGCGCAGTGGTGGCCGGCTTGCTGGTGGTCCCCGCGGCGGCGGCTCTCGGTACGACGATCCACGATCGCGCCGAGCACACAGCCGCCCAGCAGCGGGCCCAGCTCCGTTCGGTTCAGGCGCGAACGCTCGAGACCACCGCGGAAGTCGTTCCGTCGACTCCCGGACAGGTCGTCTCCAGCGTTCGCGTCAGCTGGCTCGACAGGTCGGGATCCCCGCAAGTGGGGTGGGCGGATGTCGTGATCGGTACCAAGGCGGGCACCGAACTGACGATCTGGCTCGACCGGAGCGGAGCGATTACCCGCGCTCCCCGAGAGCCCGGCGACAGCGCTGCTCTTGGTGCCGCGGCCGGACTGACGCTGCCGATGCTCGCCTGGCCGTTCCTGTTCGGCTTGTTCCGGTTGGCGCGCCGGCCGCTCGACCGCCGTCGTACCGAGGACTGGGCGCGCGAGTGGGAGCAGGTCTCACCCCGGTGGACACGACCGCAGCACTGAAGCTGCGGCGTGGGCTCAGCTGTCGAGCAGGTGGAGAGCTTCCTGGACGGAGTTCGTGACCGGTATGCCGGTGGTCTCGAGGGCGGCGCGGGTCATCGCGCCGGTGTTCACCAGGATGCAGCTGGTGCCGGCGGCCTGGGCGGCAACCGCGTCGTCGACCACGTCGCCGATCAGTACGACGCCGGCCGGGTCCAGGGCCTGTGCTTCGAGGTGTCTCACCAGGCTGTCGCTCTTCGAACCACCACCGACATCCCCGGCCAGCCCGTCGACGCGGCTGAAGTACCCGGTGAGTCCGAACTGTTCGATCGTCGGTACGAGTCGTGCGTGGAACCACATCGACAACAAAGACTGGGTCCGGCCGCTCTCGGACCAGCGGGTGAGTTCGGCATGGACTCCCGTTGCCAGATCGCAGGTGTGCAGGAGGGCGTCGTACTGCTCGTAGTAGAGCTTGTCGACGCGGGCCCATTCCTCGTCGTCGAGCGGGCGCTGCAGGATCTGTTCGTACGAGACCCGCATCGGTCGCGCGTACACGGCCTGCCACTCGGCCCAGGTGAGATTCCCGCGGCCGAAGTCGACGCAGACCGCGTTGACCGCGGCCAGTACGGCGTCGTTGTCGTTCAGCAGCGTCCCGTTCCAGTCCCACACGACATGCGAAATCACCCGGCAACTCTAGACGCTCACCCCGGCCACAGGTGACCACCAACCGGTCGGGACCGGTTGGTACGCGGTGGTAGTGGGTACGGTGGTCAGAATGCTGGTTGCGAATCGATACAGACTGGGCCCCTCCATCGGGCGGGGTGGCATGGGAGAGGTCTTCCGTGCCACCGATGAACAACTGGGACGCCTGGTCGCGGTCAAGTTGCTGTTGCCGTCCGATCACGCTGCGCGAGCGGCCGAGCGATTCCATCGCGAGGCGCGCGCCGCCGCGCGGCTGAGCGACCCCCACGTCGTCTCCGTCTACGACTTCGGTCAGCACGGCGACGGCTTCTTCCTGGTGATGGAGCTGGTCGAGGGCCGCAGTCTCGCCGAGGAGCTCGCCGAGCACGGACCACTGCCGAAGGACCGGGCGATCGACCTGATCGAACAGGCCGCGGCCGGCCTGGCCGCGGCGCATCGCGAGGATGTCGTCCACCGGGACGTGAAACCGGGCAACCTGATGCTGGCGTCGGACGGGACCGTGAAGGTCGCGGACTTCGGTATCGCGCACCTTCCGGGCGAAGGTACGACCACGCTGACGGGGACCGGCCAGATCATCGGCAGCACGCACTATCTCGCGCCCGAGCGAGCGAGAGGTGCGTCGTCCGGTAAGGCCTCGGATGTCTACTCGCTGGGTTGTGTGCTGTACCAGTTGGTCACCGGTGAGCCGCCGTTCAAGGCCGAACACCCGGCAGCGATTCTCTACCAGCACGTCGACACTGCTCCGGCTCCTCCGAGTCTGACTCGCCCCGAACTCGGTGGACCGTTCGAGCACGTTCTGCTCCAGATGCTCGCCAAGGATGCCGCCGACCGTCCGTCCGCCGCCGAGATCGCGGCCGGCTCCTTGCGTGTCCTCGGAGACGACTCCGGCCGCGTCGCGGCCGTCCCGGCGACCGAGACTCTGGACGCCGAGCCGGACGCCGGCCCGCTCGAGGCGCCCAGCCGGGCACGAAGGAACGCGCTTCTGGCCGGAGTGATCGCGGTCCTCGCCACGGCAGGTGCTGTGGTGGCCGGAGTCTTGCTCAACGGCAACGAGACGAAACTGCCACCGACGACCGACGTCGGTCCCCAACCGGGCGTCAGTTCCAGTACGCCGGGGTCGACCCCTTCCTCGACGAGCACGGCATCCACGACCGGCCCGACCCGGCCCACGACGAACCCGACGACCTCGGCCCCGTCGTCGCAGACCCCCTCTCAGCAACCAACGCAGCCCACCACCTCGCCTTCCACCACCCCGACCAGTACGACGTCGCCGAGCGCGCCCACGCAGACCAGCACCACGCCCAGCGCTCCCACCCAGGGAACACCGTCGACGGGAACCAGCCCGTCGAACACGCCATCCGACACCCCCTCGCCAACCAGCCCGGCGTCAGACACTCCCACACCTGACGCCCAGGTCATCGGATCCGACTAGGGCCCCCTTACCAGGCGGCTTCTCGGGGCTGACTGCGTCCTCGGCCGGACGAGGACATCAAGCAAGAACTCCCGCAGCTCGGTCCGGACACTGCGATGTGCGGGGTCGTCCCAGAGATTGCGCAGTTCGCTCGGGTCGGCATGCAGGTCGTACAGCTCGCCGGTCCGTTCGCGGGACGTGGCTGGTTCGCCGTGCTGTACGACGAGCTTCCAGTGATCACGGCGGAGCATGGTGAGGTGGACCAGGGATCGTACGGCTGGCCGCTGTTGCGGTACTCACTGAGTGCCCAGCCCCGGCCACTCGCGCCACCAGTTGCCAGTGGCAACAGATCCTCACCTTGACCTCGTCGCTGCTCGGGAGCACCCGTGGCGCCCAGTGCGGAGAAGTGCTGCTGATCGGTGCAGATGAGCAGCGCGCTGGGATGGGGCATGACCGT
Source organism: Kribbella sp. NPDC049174 (assembly GCF_043197365.1). Lineage (NCBI taxonomy): Bacteria > Bacillati > Actinomycetota > Actinomycetes > Propionibacteriales > Kribbellaceae > Kribbella > Kribbella sp. NPDC049174. Next base: position 174,389 of record NZ_JBICSZ010000006.1, read on the forward strand.
CAGTCTCGATCGGATCCTCGTTAACGTCAAGAGTCCGGAATAAATCGACGCCGATTAAATCCGGGCTCTTGACAGAAATAACTCGTGGCGGCCAGAGTCGTCTGCCGTGACCAAGGATTCCGCCGGACCGCTCCGCCTGCTTCGTGAGACCCACGAGGAGCGGGTGCTCGCCGCGCTGCGTGCGCAGGGCGCGCTGACGCGTGCACAGTTGGCCGAACAGGCCAACCTGTCGAGAGCGACGCTGTCGTCGATCGTGCAGGACCTGCTGGCCAAGCAGGCGATCGACGAGAGCACGGCCGGCGGGGAAGCGGCCCGCGGCCGCGGCCGGCCGGTCTCCGTGCTCACCCTGAACGCCGCCGGTGGACTCGCCCTGGGCATGGATCTCGGTCACCGCCGGATCCAGGTCACCGTCGCGAACGTCGCGCACGAGGTGGTCGCCTCCGAGGGGATCGTCTGTTCGGAACGCACACCCTGGGGACGACGGCTCGAACTCGCCCTCACCCTCGTCGACGAGCTCACCGCACGCGAGCAGATCTCCCTCAGCGCGCTGGCCGGTGTCGGAGTGGGTGTCGTCGGTCCGGTCTCCGAGACCGGCGACCATCCGCAACCGAGCCGTGCCGCCCGGATCGCGCTGATCCGCGACGGTCTCACCGACCGGTTCGGCGTACCGGTGTACGTCGACAACAACACCCGGCTGGCCGCGCTCGCCGAGGCGATCTGGGGCGCGGGCGCCGGGGTGCAGGACGTCCTCTACCTCCGGTTGTCGTACGGCGTCGGTGGAGGTCTCGTCCTCGGCGGTCACCTCTTCTCCGGAGCGGGCGGCGCGGCGGGCGAGCTCGGTCACATCAGCGTCGACCGGAGCGGACCGCGCTGCGCGTGTGGGGGCCGTGGATGTCTCGAGCGGTACGTGTCGCTGGCGGCGGTCCTCGAGCAGAGCGGCGTACGGCGGTTCGACGAGTTCCTGCGGCGGCTCGACGCGGGGGATGAGACCGCCCGGCGGGTGATCGACGACGCCGGCACCCGCATCGGTGAGGTCCTGGCGGCAGCCTGCAACACGGTGAACCCGGACACCGTCGTCATCGGCGGCGAACTGGCCGACGCGGGCGATCGGCTGTTGCGTCCGCTCCGGGCGGCTCTGCGGCAGTACACCCATTCACAGGTCCGCCGGCACTTGCGCATCGCTCCGGCGGTCCTCGGGCACGACGACGCGGCCCGCGGCGGGATCGCCCTGGTGCTCCGCCGGTCGGCCCTGCTGGCCGGCTACCCGGCCACCACCTCTGGTCCCTCGCCCCAGGACCAGGCCCACGACATCGGTTGAGGAGGCAGCTCGTCATGAGCACACCGACCACGCATCGTCCGTCCCGCCGCCAGCTTCTCCGCACCGCAGGCGGCCTTGCCCTCGGGGTACCGATCCTCAACGCCTGCACCGGAGGTGGTCAGTCCGCCCAGGAGGCGAACGCGCCGGCCGCGGAGACGCCGTCGGGACCGGTCACGGTCCAGTGGTGGGACCAGTTCCGGCCGCTGACCGAGTTGTTCGAGAAGGGCCTGTTCGCCGACTACCACAAGGAACACCCGAACGTCACCGTGCGGCGGCGCCAGCTGGATCCGCCCGACCTCGGTCAGGCCCTGCAGCTCGCCCGGCGCAGCAACCAGTTGCCCGACGTGCACTCCACGGCCGGCCTGACCGGGAGCGCGGCCGCCCTGGTGGCGAACGGCTGGTTCCAGCCGATCGGCGACTTCTTCGACATCGACAGCACGCCGCTGAAGGACTACGTGTACGACGGGATCCATCGCTTCGACGGGAAGCTGTACACGTTCCCGATCTTCAGCGGTCAGTGGCACGACTCGACCTCCTGGGTGAACAGCGCGCTGGTGAAGCAGGCCGGCCTCGATCCCGAGCAGTCGCCGGCGACCTGGGACGACTACCGCAACGCCGTACGGACGATCGACCAGAAGACCCCGGACGCGGTCCACGGTCTGCTGCTGCCGATGAAGGACACCGACTATCTGGCCGGCAAGCTGATCGCGCTGGCTCAGATCGCCGGCGCGCCGGGGCTGACCGACTGGAGGACGGGCGAGATCGTCATCGCGTCCGAGCCGTTCCACCAAGCGATGGAGTTCCTGCTGGCGCTGAAGAGCGACGGGGTTCTGCACCCCGCCTCGTCCTCGCTCGGGCCGCGGGACGCGCGGGCTCGCTGGGCCGCGGGTGAGGCGGCGCTGTTCCCCTGGGGACCGTGGTTCATCGGTGGCCTGATGGTCGAGGAATCACCTGCTGTCGAACGTGGCATCGCCGCCTGGCAACTGCCGGCGCCGTCGGCGCAGCGGGGGAGCGTGTACGTCGGTCCGCCGTCCGGCTCGTTCTGGGTGTCGGACCAGGCGAAGAACCCGAAAACCGCCGCCGACGTGCTCGGCGCGATGGCGACGCCGGAGTTCGCCACGCTGCTGGCAGCCCGGATGGACCAGCCGCCGATCCTGGTCGACATGGTGGCGAAGGCCGACGTGCACCCGGCGTACAAGAAGAACATCGAGTTCTTCCAGCAGGACGTCCGGACGGCGCCGGTGCCCGAGGTCCGCAACGGTGCGGTGCCAAGGTGCTGGCCGAGACCCGCGACGTCCACCCGGATCCGGGGGAGATCGTCCAGGCGGTGCTGACCGGCTCGATCAAGGACTACAAGGCCGCCTTCACGCAGTACGCCGACAAGGCCAAGGCCGAGCGGCAGCGGGCGATCGGCGCGGCCAAGAAGAAGGGCGCCGAGGTCAGCGAGGCCGACTGGGTCTTCGACAACTGGGAGCCGGGCAAGGACTACACGCAGGCGCAGTACAAATGACCACGACGACGGCCGCGCCGGTACGGCGTGACACGCCGCCGTCCCGGCCGGTCCGTCGTACCGTCTGGCGGCGGATGCGGGACGACTGGTGGATCTACCTGTTCCTGCTTCCGACGGTGCTCGGGTACGGCGCGTACACGGTCTACCCGCTGGTCGCCAGCTGGTGGTACGCGTTCCTGGACTGGCCCGGGTTCGCGGACGCCGGCACCTTCGTCGGGTTCGCGAACTTCGAGCTGCTGTGGGCCGACGACCTGTTCTGGAACGCGTTCGGCAACTCGCTGGTCTTCCTGGTGATCGCCGTCCCGCTGCGGGTCGGTCTGGCGCTGCTGCTGGCGATCGTGCTGAACAAGCCGACGACACCGTTCCGCGGCCTGTTCCGGACGTTGCTGTTCCTGCCGGTGGTGACCACCGGGGCGATCGTCGGAGTCGTGTTCACCCTGATCCTCGACGCCGGCGGGCCGGTCAACCTGGCGTTGGTGAAGTCCGCGCTGGTGGACAGCCCGGTCGATTTCCTCGGCTCGTCCGGTCTGTCGCTCTACAGCGTCATCGGCGTGTGGGTGTGGAAGTGGCTCGGCATCACCTTGATCTACTGGCTGGCCGCCTTGCAGACGATTCCGTCCGAGCTGTACGAGGCGGCGCGGGTCGACGGCGCGGGGTCGTGGCAGGAGTTCCGCCATGTCACGCTGCCGTTGCTGGTTCCCTTCCTGGTCGTGATCACCCTGATCGACATGATCGGCGCGCTGAACGTCTTCGACCTGGTCATGACCCTGACCGGCGGCGGACCCGCCTTCTCGTCGGAGGTGGTCGAGGTCTACATCTACCGAACCGCGTTCGGCGCGACGGTCCCGCAGCTCGGCTACGCCTCGGCGGCGGCGGTGCTGTTCGGCCTGCTCACGATGGTGCTCGCGGTCGGCCAGGCGCTCGGCATCCGGGCCGCGAGAAAGGCGATGGCATGATCGCGACCCGGAGTTCCCGCTGGCTGATCGGCACCGGGCTCGCGCTCCTGTGCGCGGTCTGGATCTACCCGTTCCTGTGGCTGGTGTCGGCGTCGCTGAAGAGCGGGCCGGAGATCTTCTCGAAGGGTCTCAATCTGTTGCCCGAGGCACCCGTCTGGGAGAACTACAGCCGGGCCTGGTCGGAGGTCGGCTTCTCGTCGTACATGCTGAACACGGTCGTCATCACGCTGGGCACGGTCGCACTGGTGATCCTGCGCAGCGCGCTGGCCGGGTATGTGCTCGGCCGGTACGACTTCGTCGGCAAGAAGGTCCTGATCGGTGTGTTCCTGGTGACCTTCTTCCTGCCCGAGGGCTACACCATCATCCCGGTCACGCAGCTGACCGACCAGTTGCATCTGCTGAACTCCCACGCCGGCGTGATCCTCGGCCTCGGCGCGGGCGGGCACGCGGCGGCGACCCTGCTGTACGCCGGGTTCTTTCGCACCATCCCGAAGGATCTGGAGGACTCGGCCCGGATGGACGGCGCCGGACCGCTGACCATCTTCTTCCGGATCATGCTTCCGCTGGCGAAGCCGATCACGGTCAGCGTCTTCATCCTGCAGTTCCTGGCCGCCTGGAACGCCTACCTACTGCCGCTCGTCTTCACTCTCAGCCACCCCGAGCTGCGCACGCTGGCCGTCGGCATGTCCGCGTTCGTCGGCGAGCACGACACCGACTGGGCCGGCATGGCCGCCGCGGCGGTGCTGTCGCTCGCTCCGGTGGTCGCCGTCTTCGTGGTGCTGCAGCGGCAGTTCGTCGAGAGCCTGGCCGGCGCGGTGAAGCAGTGAACGGATCTGGAGAGCGAGTGCCGTCGAACATTCTGCTGCTGATGACCGACCAGCACCGGCTGGACACCCTGGGCTGTTACGGCAACCAGGTGTGCGAGACGCCCGCGCTGGACGCACTCGCCGCCGGCGGGACCCGGTTCACGAACGGGTTCACGCCGACCGCGATCTGCACGCCGGCCCGGGCGACGCTGCAGACCGGTGTCCTGCCCTACCGGCACACACTACTGGCGAACTACGAGCGGAACGTCGGATATCGGGAGGAACTCGACGACGAGGCGTTCCCGCCGTTCTCGCAGTACCTGGGCGCAGCCGGCTATCAGCTCGGACACATCGGCAAATGGCATGTCGGCAAGGTCAAGGGACCGGCCGACTTCGGGTACGACGGTGAGCACTATCCGGGCTGGGGCAACGCGGTTCAGCACCCGGACTACGGGCAATACCTGGCCGAGCACGGGTACCCGGAGTTCGCCGTCCGGTCGCCGGTGCGAGGGACGTTCGCCAACGGTGAGCCAGGGAACCTGCTGGCCGGAATCCTCGAGCAGCCGGTGGAGGCCACGTTCGAGTACTTCCTGGCCGAGCGGACCATCGAGCGGCTTCGTCAGTATGCGGAGGACGGGCGGCCGTTCTACTTGACGTGCAACTGGTTCGGCCCGCATCTGCCGTACCTGCTGCCCGAGGACTACTACTACCGGTACGACGTTGATCAGGTCGAGCTGCCGGCCTCGATCGCGGAGACGTTCGCGAACAAGCCGCGGGTCCAGCGGCACTACTCGTCGCACTGGACGTTCGACAGTGTCGGACCGGACCGATGGCGCGAGCTGATCGCGGCGTACTGGGGGTACGTCACGTTGATCGACGAGCAGGTCGGCCGGATCTTGGCCGTGGTCGACGAACTCGGCCTCGCCGGCGACACCGCCGTACTGTTCACCGCCGACCATGGTGAGTTCACCGGCGCGCATCGCCTGCATGACAAGGGCCCCGCGATGTACGACGACATCTATCGGGTGCCGTTGCTCGCGCGGGTCCCAGGGTGCCCGGCCGGCCAGGTCCAGGACGCGTTCGCCACCCTGACGGACCTGACGCCGACGTTCCTGGAGTTGGCCGGTGTCGAGGTGCCCACGCAGTACCAGGGCCGGTCGCTGCTGCCGCTGATCGCCGGGTCGCGGCCGGACGACTGGCCGGCCGAGGTAGTTGCCGAGTTCCACGGCCACCACTTTCCCTACCCGCAGCGGATGATCCGCACCGCGGACTACAAGCTGGTCGTCAACCCGGCCGACGTGAACGAGTTGTACGACCTGCGAGCCGATCCGGACGAGCTGCAGAACCGCTACGACCACCCCGAGCTGACCGACGTACGTCGCGAGTTGATGGGCCGCCTGTACGACGTACTGCGCGAGCGCGGGGACAACTTCTACCACTGGATGACGTCGATGTTCGAGGTCGGCGCGAAGACGTATGACACGGCCCTGAGCGACCTCGACGAGGAGACGACCCGACCGTGACTTCCGACCTCCGCACTGCCACGATCGACATCCGCCGGGACCGGCGGCACGCCATCGATCCGTTCATCTACGGGCACTTCCTGGAGTCCGCCTTCTTCGGCAACATCGACGGCGGCGTGTTCGACGAGGGCTCGCCGCTGGCGTACGACGGCGACGGTGCGCGCAACGGTCTGCGCACCGACGTGATCAAGCTCTGCCAGGAGCTCGGCCTGCCGATCGTGCGCTGGCCCGGCGGCAACTTCACCTCGCCGTACCACTGGGAGGACGGCATCGGGCCGCGGGACTCGCGGCCGCGCCGGCTGGAACTGGCCTGGGGCGAGGAGGAGACCAACCACTTCGGCACCGACGAGTTCCTCGCCTGGTGCGCCGAGGTCGGAACCGAGCCCTACCTCGCGCACAGCTGCCGAAACGTCGACGAGGCGGTCCGCTGGGTCGAGTACACCAACTACGGCGGCGACACCGACTACACGCGGCAGCGGGCGCGCAACGGTCACGCCGCGCCGTACGGCGTGAAGTACTGGGGACTCGGCAACGAAGTCTACGGACGCTGGCAGATGGGACATCGTAGCGCGCAGGCGTACGCCGCGGATGCCGTCGAGCACGCTCGCTTCATGCGCGCCGTGGACCCGTCGCTGAAGTTCGTCGCCGTCGGCCTCACCGACGACCGCCAGGGCTGGACCGAGACCGTGATGGGTGCCGTCGGCAACATGGTCGACTACCTCTCCTTCCATCTGTACGGCGCGACCAAGCAGCTCGTGGACGGCGCCGCCGAGTACGACGCGATCGTTGCCCAACCGCTCTACTTCGAGCAGCAGATCGTCGAGTACGCCGACCTGGTCGGTGAGCTGGCGGCCCGCCACGGCCGCGACCGCCCACTCGGACTCGCCCTGGACGAATGAACATCCGCCACGTCGAACCAGCCGGGTGGCCGGATCCGTTGCCGTCGGACGACGGCGGAACAGCCGATCGCGACGTCGACGGGCTGCCCACCGGACCGGCGCACCGCGTCAACCGCTGGAGCCCGCGAACGCTGGCCGATGCGCTGTTCTACGCCGGCGTCTTCCATGCGCTGCACCGAGCCGGGGGACTGCAGACGCCGGTCACGATGGCCAACACCGTCAACCTGCTGAACGCGAACGGTGTGATCGTTGCCCGTCCCGGCGGTGCTGTCCGCGCGGCGACGTACCACGTCTGGGACCTCTATCAGAACCACCTCGGCCCGGTCGCGCTGGCGGCCGATGTCCGGTCGTCCGGCCGGTTGGCCGACGTACGGCAAGGCGACGATCGCGACCATCGCGGCGACTTCCGCACGCGTCCGGCCACGGTGCCGGATCTCGACGTCTCAGCGGCCCAGACCGAGGACGGCAGCTCACTGCGGCTCGCGGTGATCAATCGCCATCGGTCTGCGGCGATCCGCGCCGACCTGTCCCTGGACGGCGGTGTCCTGCCCACCCAGGTGGCCGTGAAGGAGTTGGGCGCGGACGTCGACGACGTCCTCGCCGCGAACACCCTCAGCGCCCCCGACACCGTCGCCCTGCGAGACCGAGGCGTGATCGAGTGGCCAGCGCCGACCTACACGTTTCCCCCACACAGCATCACCCTCCTGTCCTTCACTCTCACCTGAGAACCCGAGGCACAGTGAAAGGACGGCCGGCCGCGCGAGCGCGGCCGGCCGTGGGGTCAGTCGCCGTTGAGGACGTCGTACTTGGGCGCCCAGCGGAAGTACTGCGGGTCGGAGAAGGTCAGCGGGACCTTGCCCAGGCCCTTGATCACGGTGTTCTTGCCGTTGGCGTGCCCGACGGCGTACAGGTAGCCGGACTTGGTGTCGCGGTCGATGCCGAGCACCAGTGTCCCGGTCGCGCCACAGTTGGTCGCGATGAGCTGCTCGAAGCCCTGCCAGGTCGCGTCCCGGACCGATGTGGCGGTCGCCGCGCTCAGGTAGCTGGTGGGCCACCGGACCGTCATCAGCTTGCCGGCCCGGGTGTTGGCGAGGAATGTCTCGTACGTGCTGGTGCGGCTGATCAGCGTCATCGACTTCACCGTGCTGAGACCGCCCACGCCGCCGTTGTTGCGCCACCTGGTGCCGTCGGCAATCCAGCGGTGCATGGTGCCGTCGGTCTGCTGGCCGTAGAGCGTGGTCCGGCTGGGCACGCCGGCGTCCGCCGAACGGCGGACGGACTGCTCGATCCAGCGGAAGTTGGACCAGCCGCCGCCGACTCGGAGGTTGTTGTGCGGGTAGTGCGGGTCGATCTGGCTCTGGCCGTCGACGACGTACGCGCTGGAGTGCAGTGCGCCGGCGAGGACGGTCAGGCCGGCTCGCGACTCCCCACTGCCCAGCGGCGTACCGACGAAGCTGCTGGTGTGCTGGACCTGGTTCGGGCCGAACACCCCGGCCGTCCCGCGCACTCCGCCGATGGTGATCGGCGAGGTCGCGGTGACCGTGCGGCTGGTATGCGCCCCAGTGGCGGTCACCGAGCCGAGCCGAAGTGAACAGGCCGCGCTCGCCGCCGACGTCCCGGCGTGCGCGGACGGAAGTGCCGCCACGCCGAGCGTCAGTGCGAGTGCCCCGGCCGAAGCCAGACTTGCGGTCTTACGAAGCATCTGGAATGTCCTCCCCTTGGTACGAAGGCCCACCGGCCTTCGTCGTACGGTTTGGATTCCGGAAGCGGCCGAAAAGTTCACCCCGGCCAGGTTGCTTCGGTGACCTCGCCGCCGTGGATGTCGACGGTGAGTTGGACCGGGCCGTCGGGGCGGACGTACAGCTGGTAGCTGCCTTGGTGTACTTCGTGGAAGACGGCCGAGTGCAGGATCGTTCCGTCCGCCGCCGGCCGGGGTACGACGGCGACGTGCGGCAGGTGATGGCCATGGCTGTGTCCGTGGCCATGGCCGTGACCATGTCCGTGGCCGACGGGAGTGGAGCTGCCCGTCGGGCGCAGCTCGATCTCCTGGTCCTCGAGTTCGTCCGGCAGCCGGATCACCAGGGCGCCGATCTCGCCGCCGATGTCGAGCGGGACCGAGGAACCCTTGCCCGCATGGGGATTCTCCACCGCATTGTTGCCCGGTCCACCGGTCATGATGCGACCGGGGTTCCAGGCGTCGACTGGGAGCCGCCGGCCGGCGTACCGAGGTAGGGGAACCGGTCGAGCAGCGGCGGGTTCGTGTTGGAGGTGCCGTCCTCGATCGCCGCAGCCGCCGCGTCGGGTTTGTACGACGGGTCGACCAAGGGGATCGTGAGTCCGGCCACCGCGCGCAGCTCGACCGTGACCACGTTGTCGATCAGCCGGCGACCGTTCGGGAATCCGGCCGCGTCACCGGCGACCAGGCCGAGCGGGTTCGGCGAGTCCGTCGGGGGCACGGCCACGTTGAGGCGCAACATGTCGGCCTGGACCGGACCGGTGAAGTTCTGGAACCCGGGGACGACACCCTTCGGGATGCCGGTCAGCAGGATCGCCGCGAGGTCGGCACGGTCCTTCTTGTACGCCGCCAGCTTCGGGAACACCCCGGGATACAGCACCGGCAGCAGCGCGGCGAGCTCAGGCCTGGCGACGTACTTCGCGAACCGCTTGTCCTCGAACGGGGGCCGGCTGTTCCACCGGTCCTTCTCGGCCATCGGCACGATGACCTCGTTGAACAACGGGTTGCCCAGCCGGGAGACCTGCTTGTACGGGCCGTGCCCCACCGAGACGCCGAGCTGGTCGTCGAGCATCCGGGACTGCCGTCGGCTGGCGGTGGCGTACACGCCGATGACGGACTTGGCGTCCAGCACATTGGTCGGCCTGCGGCCGTCGCGGGTGAGGTCGGTGATCGGGACCTGGAGGGCGATGGTGTGCACGTTCGAGCCCTGCAGACCGTTGACACCGGCCGCGGCCGCGGACGGGATCAGGTGCGCCATCTGGAACGGGCGGAGCGTGGCCAGATCGAAGATGCTGCCCAGGTCGGCGAAGAACGCGTCCGCGCGCTGACCGGCGAACACCTTGCGGTTGCGGCCGATGGTGTGAACCGCCTTCGCGGCCAGTCGCGCGTAGTTCGGCGTACTGCGGACGCCGACGTTGACCGGGGGAGCGGCCAGGTTCCGGGCCAGGATGCGGGACCGGCCGCGCTCGACCCGGGTGACCGAATAGAACTGGGGCCGGTTCCAGTTCGAGTCCTTCAGCGACGTGATCGGACCGGTGTTGTAGAGGAAGGACTTCTTGTTCCGGATCTCGGCGCGGAAGCGGAACTGGTAGCTGATGTCGGCCTTGCCGGTTCCGCTGTTGGAGATGTGGATCTGGTAGAGCACGTCGTCGCCGAACTCGTAGAAGTTCGGGCCGCCGTACGGGTTCTGGAACGGGATGAAGTTGGCGACGATCGTGACCGTGTCCGGTTTGTCCGGGCTGACGAACGCGTACACGTCGGTGTTGTCGGCGACCGGATCCTTCGAGATCTCCGGCGCTTCACGGTGCGAAGACATGACAAGTCCTCCAGTTGATGCGGTGAAAGCTTGAGGGGTACCGATGAGGAGCCGCGGCCGGCTCGTGTCCTGCCGGGGTCAGCCGGTCGTGACGCCGGCCAGGCGCGCGGCGAGTTCGCGATCGGTCACCAGAACCTCGCGCTCGCCGACCATGATCGCCAGCCGGCCGGCCTTCACGTCCTTGACGTGTACGACGAACGACTCCGCGTTCGCCAGATCCGCAGGCTGCAACGGCCTGGCGTTGTTCGCCGCCTCGGCGGCCTGGTCGCTGAACAGCTTCGGCGCCGCGACGGCCCCGACCGCTGCGGCGGTCCCCGCACCCGCGAACACCAGGAAGCCCCGGCGGGTTGCGTCACTCATGCTCGTTCCCCTCTCCATCGTCAACAGCCCCCGGCCGGGCCGGCCGGGTCACGACGACAATTCGGAAGCGAGTGGTCAGCGGATGGGTCGCTCGGTGCGATGGGTGCGCAGAGCCGCGGTGAAGTCCTGGACGGCGTCGAGCTGGTCCGGGGTGAGGGCGTCGACGAAGAGTTCGCGGACGGCGTGCAGGTGGTGGATCGAGGAGCGGCGGAAGGCGTCGGCGCCGGTGGAGGTGAGAACGATCTCGGCGCCGCGGCTGTCGGTGGCGCAGGGCTCGCGGTGGATCAGCTCGCGGCGTTCCATCCGGCCGAGGTGGTGGGACAGCCGGCTGCGTTCCCAGCCGATCTGATCGGCAAGCTCGGAGGAGCGCATGCGCCGGCCGTCGGCCTCGCTGAGAGCCAGGAGTACGGCGTAGTCGCCGGGGGAGAGGCCGGACTCCGCCTGGAGGCGCGCGGCCAGGGCCGAGCGCAGCTGATCGGCGGTCTCGATGTAGGCGCGCCAGATCCGCAACTGTTCCGCCGTCGGTGATCGGCGCTGCGCCATGCCCTGCTCCTCGTGCCCGGGAATCAACCGGCCCTCGATCCGTGTTGACATGTCAACCTTAGCTCATACAATTGACATGTCAATCAGATAGGGAGTGGCTTCATGACCGACCTCCAGTTCGGCCTCGACACCTTCGGTGACATCCCCGAGGACGATGCCGGCCGACTCGTCTCCGACGCCGCGGCGATCCGGCAGGTGGTCGAGGAGGCGGTGCTGGCCGACGAGCTCGGCGTCGACGCGATCGCGCTCGGTGAGCACCATCGGCCGGAGTACTCGATCTCCACGCCGGAGACGGTGCTGGCGGGGATCGCCGCGCGGACCTCGCGGATCCGGCTCGGGTCCGGCGTGACCGTGCTGAGCTCGGACGACCCGGTCCGGGTGTTCCAGCGGTTCGCGACGGTGGACGCGATCTCGAACGGGCGGGCCGAGGTCATCCTCGGACGCGGCTCGTTCACCGAGTCCTTCCCGCTGTTCGGCTACGACCTGGCCGACTACGACGTGTTGTTCGAGGAGAAGCTGCAGCTCTTCGCCCAGTTGCTCGACGAGAAGCCGGTCACCTGGAGCGGAACTACCCGGGCCGCGCTCGACCATGCCGATGTCTATCCCAAGACCGAGTCGGGCCGGTTGACGACGTGGGTCGGCGTCGGTGGGTCACCACAGTCGGTCGTGCGCACGGCGTCGTACGGTCTGCCGCTCATGCTGGCGATCATCGGTGGGTCGCCGGAGCGGTTCGCGCCGTACCTCGATCTGTACCGGCGGGCGGCCGAGCAGTTCGGCACGGTCGTGCATCCGGTCGGGATGCACTCGCCGGGCTTCGTCGCCGACACCGACGATGAGGCCAAGGAGCTGTTCTATCCGCGCTACAAGGTTGTCCGCGACCGGATCGGTGCGCTGCGCGGCTGGCCGCCGATTCGCCGGGAGGAGTTCGACTCCGAGGTCGTGCACGGTTCGATGTACGTCGGTTCGCCGGAGACTGTGGCCCGCCGGATCGCCGGCGCGGTGCAGAAGCTGGGCGTCGGCCGGTTCGACCTGATCTACACGGCCGGTTCGCTGCCGGTCAGTGCCAGGCTGAGGGCCGTCGAGCTGTACGGCACCAAGGTGATCCCGATGGTCCGCGACATCCTGGCCGGCTGACATGAGCGACAAACCGACGATCGCGATTCTCGGTGCCGGCAAGGTCGGCACCGTGCTCGCCCGGCTCGCGGTCGCGGCGGGCTATCGGGTGCTCATCGCGGGCTCGGGTGACGTGGAGAAGATCGCGTTGATCGTCGAGATCGTCACGCCCGGCGCCGTTGCGACCACGGCGGCCGATGCCGCCGCGCGGGCCGACGTGGTGATCCTCGCGCTCCCGCTCGGCAAGTACCGCACCATTCCGGCCGAGGCGTTGCGCGGCAAGCTCGTGATCGACGCGATGAACTACTGGTGGGAGGTCGACGGCATCCGCGACGACCTGACCGATCCGCGCACGTCGTCCAGCGAGATCGTCCAGGCGTTCCTGCCCGGCGCCCGGGTGGTGAAGGCGTTCAACCACATGGGCTACCACGACCTCGAAGACGGCGCCCGGCCGGCCGGATCACCCGGCCGCAAGGCGATCGCGATCGCTGGTGAGCCCGATGATGCCACCGCGGTCGCGGCGATCGTGGACGCGCTCGGCTTCGACCCGGTGGTGGCCGGATCGCTGGCCGAGGGGTCCCGCTTCGAACCGAACACCGAACTGTTCGGCGCCAACGTGGACGCCGACGAGGTCCGCGTCATGCTCGACCGTTTCCCGGACACCCCGCAAGGACACCGCATCACCCAGGCGCGAGCCGCTGCCAAGGTTGCTTAGATTTCGGCCGCGCCCACGCGGTTAGCTGTTTGGAGTCGGGTACCGGGCGTCTAGTGGTGGTACGGAAGTGTGCCATTTCGGTAAGTCCTTGTTGCGAGGCAGAGATGCTGCGCCCTTCGGCCTAGGTAGCCACCCCCTCTCACACTCATCTCCTGTTGCCGTGCTTGTGGTGCGGCGGGTGAGACGTGGGCCTCGCGACGCCAAAACCCAATGCTCCTGGAAGGAGCCGTCACATGACGAACACAACTAATCATCGGATGGACGCCGACAGTCCACCGGCAGAAGGCGTGACCGACACCGCCCGGGACGAAGCCGGGCAGTTGAAGGAAACGTCGGTCGAGGCCACCCGCCAGGTTGCGGGGACGGTCAAGGAGAAGGCGTCGGACGTGACGTCGGACGCCCGTGAGCAGGCCCGGCGGCTGGTCGGCCAGACGCGGGACGAGCTGGTCGGGCAGGCCGGCCAGCAGAAGGACCGGGCCACCAACGGCCTTCGTTCGGTGAGCGACGAGCTGCGCGAGATGGCTGAGCACGGTCAGTCCGGCCTGGGGGCTCAGCTGGCACGGCACGGCGCCGATTTCACCGATCAGGCTGCGGACTTCCTGCAGAAGCACGAGCCCGGCGACCTGCTGGACGAGGTCCGTGGGTTCGCGCGGCGTAAGCCGGGCACGTTCCTGCTGGTAGCAGCGGCCGCCGGTGTTGTCGCCGGCCGCCTCACGCGTTCGCTGGCAGCAGGCGGCACCGGTACGCCGAGCACCAACGGCACGCCGATCAACACCGGCTCGCAGAGCTTCGTCGGTACGCCGGAGCAGTCGGACGACTACCTCGTCCCACCGCCGCCGGCACCGGTGAGCGCCCCGCCGGTCGCGCCGACCTCGCCGCCGCCGATGCCGAGCCAGGGGCACTGACATGTCCATCGGCGAATCACCACCCGACAGTGGCCCGAAACGGCTGTCGATGGACGAGTCGGTCGGTGAGCTGGTCTCCCAGCTGACCACCGATCTCGGACAGCTCACGCGCCAGGAGCTGGCGCTGGCCAAGGCCGAACTCCAGACCGAGGCGAAGAAGGCAGGCAAGGGCGCCGGCATGCTCGGCGGCGCGGCCTTCGCCGGCTGGATGGTGGCCCTGTTCGTCTCCCTCACCGTGATGTGGGCTCTGGACGAGGCAATGGATCTCATCTGGGCAGCGCTCATCGTCGCCGTCATCTGGGCGGTCGTTGCCGCCGTCATGGCGACGAAGGGTCGCAAGGAGCTTCAGGAAGTCAATCCGAAACCCGACCAGACGGTCGAATCACTCAAGGAGGATGCGAAATGGCTGAAGACCCGGAACAGCTGAAGCGGAACATCGAGCAGACGCGGCGCAACGTGGGCCGCGATGTGGACGCCCTGACGGAGAAGGTCACCCCCAGCCGCATTGTCGGCCGGCGGGTCGACCGGGCCCGTGGCGGGGTCCACCGGCTGAAGGAGCATGTGATGGGCTCGGCGGAGTCGGTCGGCGGATCGGTGAGCGATTCCGCGGGTTCGGCCGTGTCGACGATGCAGGATGCCGGCGGCAAGGTCGGTGACGCGGTCGGCTCCGCGCCGGAGATGGCTCGCGCGCGGACGCGCGGTACGCCGCTGGCGGCCGGCATGGTCGCGTTCGCGGCGGGATGGATCGCGGCCGCCGTCGTTCCTGCTTCGACGCGGGAGCGGGAGCTGGCGCAAGACACCAAGGACAAGGCGATGGAGGCCGCGGGTCCGGTGAAGGAGCAGGCCGCACAGGTGGTCCAAGAGGTCAAGGACAACCTGCAGGAGCCGGCTCAGCAGGCGGTCGACCACGTCAAGCAGTCGGCCTCCCAGGCGGCCACCGACGTCGCGGACGAGGGCCGGTCGGCGGCACATCAGGTGGCGGACGGGGCGAAGGACTCGGCGGACAACGTCCGTCAGGCGGGTTCCTCGGGCTGATGAGCGGCGAGAGGCGGCCGGACGTTCCGGGAGTCGATGCCGAGAAGCCGACGGAGATCCCGGCGACCGGCTGGTGGCAGGTGATCCGGCGAGCCTGGGCTGAGGCCAAGGCCGACCAGGTTCCGCTGCTTGCGGCCGGCGTCGCGTTCTTCGGCTTCCTCTCGCTGTTTCCTGCCATCGTCGCCGCGGTGCTGGCCTATGGACTGGTTGCGGATCCGGCCACGATCCGCGACCAGGCCAACGAGCTGACCGCGGCCATGCCGGCGTCAGGGCGCGATCTGCTGCTCCAGCAGCTCGACGCGCTGACCTCGGCGCCGCGGCAGGGCCTGGGGATCGGCCTCGCGATCGCCGTGGCGGCCGCGCTGTGGAGCGCGTCGGGAGGCGTCGGGTACCTGCTCACCGCGGTGAACCTCGCCTACGACGAGGAGGAGACGCGCGGCTTCGTCCGCCGGAAGCTCCTGGCGCTCGGCATGACCCTGGGCGCGATCGTCTTCGTCCTGCTCGCGATCGTCCTGTTCGCGGCCGGCGCGGCCATCGGGGACGACGTCGCGACACCGGTCCGGATCCTGCTGGGGGCGGCACGACTGGTCCTCGCCGTCGTACTGATCACGGTGGCGCTGGCCGTCATCTACCGGCTGGGGCCGGCTCGGGACGCGCCGCGCATCCGCTGGGTTTCCGTGGGTGCGGTTGTTGCCACCGTCATCTGGCTGATCGCGTCGATCGGCTTCTCGATCTATGTCGAGCTGTTCGGCAACTACGCCAAGACGTACGGCAGTCTGGCCGCGGTCGTGGTGCTGATGTTGTGGCTGTGGCTGACCGCGTACGCCGTACTTCTCGGCGCCGAGGTCAACGCGGAGGCCGAGCAGCAGACGGCGCGGGACACCACCAAGGGTGAGCCGCGTCCGCTCGGCGAGCGCAACGCCGTCAAGGCCGACTCCCTCCCGCAGTAGGAGACCCGGTTCGCCGTCGGTACGCGGGGTACCAGGGAGCATGAAAGCTTTGACATGGCAGGGAAAACGGAAGATCGAGTACTCCGACGTACCGGATCCGGTGATCCAGGAACCGACGGACGCCATCATCGAGATCACCTCGAGCGGGATCTGCGGATCGGACCTCCATCTGTACGAGGTGATGGGCCCGTATCTGGCGCCAGGTGACGTGCTGGGGCATGAGCCGATGGGCATCGTGGTCGAGACCGGCTCGGCGGTGCCGAACCTGACGGTCGGCGACCGGGTGGTCATTCCCTTCGGGATCGCCTGCGGTCGTTGCTTCATGTGCGATCGCGGGCTGCAGTCGCAGTGCGAGACCACCCAGGTTCGTGCGGAGGGGATGGGCGCGGCCCTCTTCGGCTACACGAGGCTCTACGGGCAGGTGCCGGGCGGACAAGCCGAGTACCTGCGGGTGCCGCAGGCGCAGTACGGGCCGATCGTGGTGCCCGCCGGCCCTGCTGACGATCGCTTCGTCTTCCTGTCCGACGTCTTGCCGACCGCTTGGCAGGCAGTCGAGTACGCCGGTGTGCCGGATGGCGGAACCTTGGCGGTCATCGGTCTCGGGCCGATCGGAGACATGGCGGCCAGAATCGGGCTGCACCACGGGTACCGCGTCATCGGGATCGATCTGGTGCCTGAGCGACTCAAGCGCGCCCAGGATCGCGGCGTCGAGACCCTCGAGTACTCCGACGAGGTCGCCGACCAGGTGCGTCAGCTCACCGACGGTCGTGGCGCGGACTCCGTGATTGATGCCGTCGGCATGGAAGCGCACGGATCGCCGAAGGCACAGGCCGCGCACAAACTCGTCGGACTCCTCCCGGACGGGATCGCCGAGAAGATGATGGAAACGGTCGGCGTCGACCGGCTCGCGGCGTTCTATCTCGCGATCGAGCTGGTCCGCCGCGGCGGCACGATCTCGTTGAGCGGCGTGTACGGCGGTGCCGCCGATCCGCTGCCGATGCTGACGATGTTCGACAAGCAGATCCAGCTCCGGATGGGGCAGGGCAACGTGCGCCGGTGGGTCGACGACATCCTGCCGCTGCTGACCGACGAGGACCCTCTGGGGGTCGACGGATTCGCGACTCATCGGGTCCCGCTGTCCGAAGGCCCGGCGGCGTACGAGATGTTCCAGAAGAAGCAGGACGGCGCTGTGAAGGTGTTGTTGACACCGTGACGCGAGTCGTTGTGGTCACCGGGGCCTCGAGCGGTATCGGACTCGCCACCGCGCGGGCGTTCGCTCGGCAAGGTGCTCGGCTGGTACTGGCCGGGCGCTCGGCGGACAGCCTCGAGGTTGCCGAAGGTCTCTGCACGTTCGACGGCGCCGACGTCCTGGTCGTGCCGACGGACGTGTCGCAGGCGGCCGAGGTCGATGCGTTGATGGAGGCCGCCGAGCGGCGCTTCGGTCGGGTCGACGTTGTCGTCCATGCCGCGGCCGTGATGGCGTACGGACGGTTCGAGGACGTCCCGAGTGACATCTTCGACCAAGTGATCAGCGTCAACGTCCGCGGTACGGCGAACGTCGGACGCTCGGCGCTGCACGGATTCCGGCGCCAAGGTGGGGGCACGTTGATCGTCGTCGGTTCGTTGCTCGGCCTGATCGCGGCCCCGTACCTGAGCTCGTACGTCGCCAGCAAGTGGGCGATCCACGGCTTGACCCGCACGTGGCAGATCGAGGTCAGATCCGATCCTGGCGTCGAGGTCGCGCTCGTCTGGCCGGGGTCGGTGAACACTCCCGCGTTCTCGCAGGCCGCGAACTACGCCGGCCGGATCGGGCGCCCGCCGCCTCCGGTCGACCCGCCGGAGAAGGTCGCTCGGCAGATCCTCCGGCTGGCCGACCGTCCCAGCCGTTCGGCGTCTGTCGGCGTGGCCAACGGCCTCACCCTGTTCGGGTTCCGCAACCTGCCTGCGTTCTTCGACGTCCTGGTGACTCCGCTGATGACGGCCGGAGCTCTGTCTCGCGACGAGATCGCCCCGCACCCGGGCAACGTCATGGTTCCCCGCCCGGTCGGCGACGCAGAGTACGGTCGCTGGGGACGGCATTGGCTGCGGGCCACAGCCGGCACAGCGGCGGCCGCCGTTCTGGTCGCCGCCGGCTGGAAGACCCTTCGCCGTTAGCGGGCGTGGAGGAGGGCGGCGCGGGCCGCGTTGGAACCGCACGCGCCGTGTACGCCTCCTCCCGGGTGAGCCGAGGACGAGGCGAGGTAGAGCGACTTGATGGCCGTCTCGGCCCGGCCGAGGCCGGGCATCGGGCGGAGGACGAGTTCTTGCCGTAGACCCGAGGTCCCGCCGTTGACAGCGCCGCCGACGAGGTTGGCGTTGCGCCGCTCCAGCTCCGGCGGCGTGAGGACCCGGCGGGCGATGATCCGGTCGGAGAAGCCCGGGGCGTATTCGTCGATCCGCGCTTCGATCCGTTCGGCCATCGCCGCAGTGTCCGCGGCATCCCAGTCACCGTTGATTCTGCCGCCGGCATCGCCGCGAATTCGCTGCGGTACGTGCGTGTAGGCCCAGGCCGACTCGGTGCCGGCCGGAGAGCGGCTCGGATCGGCCGTCGTCATCTGGCCCATCAACAGGAACGGCCGGTCGGGGATCCAGTCGGCGGCCAGCTGCCGGGACCACCGGCGCAGATCGTCGACCGAGTCGGCGAGGTGAGCTGTGCCGGGGTCCAGGTCAGGTGTGGCCCGCCACGGAATCGGCGCGCTGAGAGCCCAGTCGACCTTGACGGTGCCGGGGTCCCACCGGAAGAACCGCAACCGTTGCCGAACGTGCGCAGGCAGGTCCTGCCGGGGGATCAGGTGGCAGTAGAGAGCCGGTGCCGAGACATCGGCGAGAACCGCGCGGCCGGCGGAGTACTCCCGGCCGTCGGCCGTCCGTACGGCGACCGCCCGGCCGTCGCGGATGACGATCTGATCGACTCGGGCCTGGCAGACGATCGTGCCGCCGGCGGCCGTGAAGCGGTCGGCCAGTGCCTGTGACAGGCGTCCGGCGCCGCCGCGCGGGACGGGGTATCCGTACTGCTGGGCGATCATGACCAGCAGCCAGCCCAGCAGTCCCGATCCCGGGGCGGTCGGCGCGATGTCCGCGTGCTGCGAATTGGTTGCCAGCAGCAACTTGGCGGCCTCGCTCGCGAACCGTCTGTCGCCGACGGACCGCACCGGGCCGATCAGAAGCTGCAGCCGCTTCAGACCCCGTGGGCCCAACAGGTGGCGAAGCAGGTCGACGCCCGCCCGGACCGGAGGGAACGGGGTGAGCAGGGCCTCGGTGATCGCTGGGCCGACGCGTTCCCAGTCCGAGTACAGGTCCAGCCAGGCCTGGCCGTCGCCCGGGGCGTGTGCGTCCAAGGCCTGTGCGGTGTCGGCCGGCTCCGGGTGGACGAGGGCCCATCCACCGGTCCGTAGCGGGTTGCCGACCGGTGCGGGCGCGTTCGACCATTCCAGCCCGTAGTCGCCGAGATTCAGGCTCCTGATCGTGGGGGAGATCGCTGCGAGTGGATAGAACGAGCTGAAGGTGTCGTGCACGAACGAGCTCTCGACGTCGGTCGAACTGCGGACCGCGCCGCCGATCGCGTCGTTCGCCTCCAGCAGCACCACGTCCCAGCCGGCATCGGCCAGCAGGTTGGCTGCGACCAGTCCGTTGGGTCCGGCGCCGACGACGACCGCATCGCTCACGTGATCAACCTTCAGCTGGGTCGGGGAGCCTGGATCTGGCCCGGTACCCGGGCCCGAACCGCCCAACCTCTCGTACTCCACCCGTCGGAGCAGCCTCAGACCGATTCCGAACCGCAGTCCGGGGTACAGGTTTTGCTGTGACTGACGACAGACTCCTGGATGTGGCCCAGCGGATGGCCAAGACGCTTACTCCCGGCGACCTTGACCACACGTTGAGCCAGATCACGGCGGCCGCGGTCGAATCATTGCCCGACACCGACTACGCGAGCATCACGATCCTGCACAAGGACGGCCGGCTGGAGACCGCCGCTCCGACCGACGACTTCATCCTGGATCTCGACGCCGCACAGTACGAACTGCGCGAAGGTCCTTGTTACGAGGCCGCGGCGGACGAAGTTCATGTCGCGGCACCTGATCTGGCCCACGACGCGCGGTTCCCGCGGTACGCCGTGAGCGCCGTGTCCGCCGGCATCCACGCCCAGGCCGGGATCCGGCTCTTCGACGCTCCCAAGTCCCGTGGCGCCCTGAACCTGTACGCGCGGCAGGTCGGCGCCTTCGGCGATCTCGGCGCGCTCGGCGAACTGTTCCGGCACCAGGCAGCCACGGCGATCGACTATGCCCGGGAGATCCACAATCTGCAGGAAGCGATGCGCACCCGCGGCCGGATCGGCATGGCGGTCGGCATCGTGATGGAGCGCTACGGACTGCGAGACGACCGTGCGTTCGCCTTCCTGACCCGGCTGTCCCAGGACGGAAACGTGAAGCTGAGAGTCGTCGCCGAACGTCTCATCGCGGCCACTGGCCGATAGGCGACCGCAGCGGCATCGGGCAGGTTGGTTCGGTCTCGGCGTCGGCCAGGTCGTAGGCCACCAGTGGGCAGCGGCTGCAGACCAGGAGGCCGGTTTCGGCGTCAGTGACCAGGTCGTGACCGTGGGCCTCACCGGCGACCGGGCAGGACGTGCCCTCGATCTCGCGCCGGTCGGTGAAATGCGCGCCGCACCCGAGACAGACCGGGACGACGACGGCACGCCCCTGGGGGGTGACGCGTGACAGGTCGACTACTCGATGCCCGTTGATTTCATCGAAGAAGTCTGTCACGGCACCCTTTCCCCAGGGAGTGTGTGGACGTGCCTCCTCGGTGCCCAGCGCAAGCATTTCTACGCCTTCGGCCGGCAGTCAGGCCGGATCGTCCGCTGTGGGGACGTCGTCGCGGATGCGGAAGAGCCGGTGCAGCATCGTCAGCCTGATCGTCGACTCGAGCTGCGGCCGCAGCCGCGCGAGGCAGAGACTGCCGCCGGCACCGTCGGCCAGTTTGTGGAGCCGGACCAACGCTCCGAGGCCGCTCGAGTCGCAGAACCCCAGCTCCGCCAGGTCCAGAACCACCGGGTGCCCGGCCTCCACCAGCGGCTGGGTCACCTCCAGGAAGCCGGGCGTCGTGCCGAAGTCCAGCTCGCCGGAGACGCTGACCAGCGTGTCCGAACCGCGGTCCGACACCGTGACGGACAGCTGTTCGTCACTCACTGTAGGGGCCTCGCAGCTTGCGGGTGTCGATCAGTTCCTGCGCGACATCGCGCAGTTTGACGTTGTTCTGCTGTGAATAGCGCTTGAGGATCTCGAACGCGCGGCTCTCGTCGAGGTCGAAGCGCTCCATCAGGATGCCCATCGCCTGTCCGACCAGCTTGCGCGCGTCCACCGCCGCGGCCATCGTCTCGCCGTCGCGCGCCGACGCGACGGCGACCGAGGCGTGCCGGGCCAGGATGTGAGCGATCGCTTCGTCGTCGGCGGTGAACGCGTTCGGTTCGGTGTTGAACAGCGACAGCACCCCGATGAGTTGCTCATTGGCCCACATCGGCACGTGCAGGGCCGAGCCGACCCGGTTCTGCGTCAGCCGCGCCACCCAGGCCGGCCATCGCGTCTCGGCCTTCACCTCCGGGACGTGGACGACGATTCCTTCGCTGAGCGCGGTCAGCATCGGGCCTTCGCCGATGTCAGCCTGCAACTGGTAGATCTCGGTGACCAGGGGGTGGGTCACGGCGGCGATCTCCGGTCGGTCCCGCAGCGTGAGCACGACACCGGCGTAGGAGCATGCTTCCGCCTGAAGGGCGAACTGCACGACGGCCTCGACCGTCTCGTCCACGCCGCCCGCGTCGTGAAGTTCCACCGCGAGGCGGGCGAAGGCGTCCGCTCCGAACGTCACCTGGTGATCCATGGTCAACATGATGCCTTGCCATGCATCGGAACCCCGAGTGCGAGTAGGGCGGTATCGTCGTCGAGGCCGGGCCCGAAGCCGGCGAGTACGTCGGAGAGTGCCGAGACGAGTGCTTCCGGTGACGTCCCGGCGTACCGGGTGGCCAATATCTGCAAGGCATCCGGCCCGTAGAAGTCCCGCCCGCCGTTGACACGGGCCTCGGTCAGCCCATCGGTGTAGAGCAGCAGCATGTCGCCCGGACCGAGTGTGACGTCCGTCTGCGGAAACTGCGAGGACGGCAGGATGCCGATCAGCGTGCCGTCCGGACTGAAGAGGAACTCGGACCTGCCGTCGGCGCGAATCAGCAACGGTGGCGGGTGCCCGCCCGACGCGAACCGTACGGCGACCTGGCCCGTCTCGAGATCGCTGTGCAGAGTCCCGAAAACGGCCGTGCAGTAGCGCAGGTCGCCGCCGGCGTACCGCTCGTACAGGAGGGCGTTCAGAGTGCCCAGCGCAGCAGCTGGGTCATGCATCGCGGCGGCTCGCAGGGTGTAGCGCGCCACCGAGGTCACTGCGGCAGCAGCGGGACCCTTGCCGCACACATCGCCGAGGAAGAAGCCCCAGTGCTCGCCGTCGATGGCGAAAACGTCGTAGAAGTCGCCGCCGAGCTCATCAGGCGAGGCTGTGTGGTAATACGCCGCAGTCGCCGCTCCCGGCACATCCGGCATGGCCGCCGGCAGCAAAGACTGTTGGAGGACGGCCAGAGCGTCCTGCAGGCGGGCACGATCCTCCTCGGCCTGATGCCGTGCCAGCTCGGCTGCTTGACGCCCTCGCAGCAGTTCCTCTTCGTACGCGCGCCGGATGTGCGCGTCGAAGATCGTCGTACGGATCAGCATCGGCCGGCCCGTGTCGTCGTACTTGACGATCGACGAGACCAGGATGGGCATCCGGGCGCCGCCGGCCCGTTTGAGCTCGAGGGCGACCCCGCCGACCTCGCCCTGTAAGCGCAGCAGGGGAGCGAAGTGGGTCTCGTGGTAGAGCTTGCCGCCGACGGTCAGCAGGTCGGGGAACCGGAGTCGTCCCACCACCGCGTCCCGGGACAGGCCGAGCCAGTCGAGCAACGTGCTGTTGACCTTGATGATCGTGCCGTCCATCGACGTCGACAGCTGGCCGCAGGGCGCGGCGTCGTACGCCTCCTCGGCGGTGTCCGCCTCGGTCATCTCAGCTTCGCGAGGAAGTCCGTGATGGCCTCGTTGGTGGCGTCAGGCGCCGACAGGTGCGGGCAGTGACCGGTGGAGTCCAAGGTGACGAGAGTCGATCCCTGGACGGTGTCCCGCACATACGCGCCGACCTGGCGCGGTGCGATGGCGTCCTCGGCCGACTCGAGGATCAACGTCGGCACCCGGATCGTGGCCAGATCCGCGCGAGAGTCGGACAGGAACGTCGTCCGCGCGAACACGCGAGCCATCGCGGGATCGGTCGCGCAGAAGCTGTTCGTCAGCTCCTCGTTGAGCTCGGGCCGGTCCGGCGTACCCATGATGACCGGTGCCATCGCGGCGGACCACCCGAGGTAGTTCGACTCCAGCGAGCTCAGCAGCTCGTCGATGTCCTCGACGCTGAACCCGCCGTGGTAGTCACCGTCATCGACGTAGCAAGGGGAGGGGGCGACCATCACCAGCGCGCCGATCCGTTCCGGAGCCTTCTGCGCGGCCAGTACGCCGATCATCGCGCTGACCGAGTGCCCGACGAACACCGCGTCGGTCAGGTCGAGCGCGGCGCAGACCTCGAGCACATCCTCGGCATACCCGCCGAGCGAGGAGTAGCGCAGTTCGTCGAAGGCCGACAGATCGGACCGGCCCGAACCGACGTAGTCGAACAGCACCACTCGGTGATCAGCCGCCAACGCGGGAACTGTCAACCGCCACATGTTCTGGTCACATCCGAACCCGTGAGCCAGCACAACCGCCCGCCCGTCCGGGTTACCGGTGACGACGACGTTGTTCCTGCGCAGGATATCCACCCGGCCATCCTCGCAGCCATTGGCGAGGATCCGGCATCACCCGCTGGATTCGAGTAGCCCAAGCTGGTTTCCCGCCGGATCAGCACACGTCACGAGACGTTGCCGACCGCTCGCCACCACGATGGGATCGGTGGTGGTGATGCCCTTCGAGGTCAGCTCGTCGACGCGGGTGTCCAGATCGTCGATGAAGAAGTTGACCGTCGTACGGCCGGACTTGCCTGGATCGTGGAAGACCTGGACGATGCCCGCATCGCTCAGGTGCCACTCGGCCAGGGAGTCCATCGGGCGTTGGTCCGCCGGCCGCCCGAAGAACGACGTGTACCAGTCGCAGGCGTCATCGAACTCCGCAACCGGTATTACAGCCAGTACTGCGTTGATCGCCATGAGGTCCGGTGCCCGCGGTCGTGGCGGGGAAACCGCCACGACCTTGCGGTGTCCGGGTGTGGATCAGCTCTTGGCCTCGCGGCGTAGCTTCTGCTGCAGCTCGTCCTTGCTGAGGCCCGACGTGCCGGACACATCGGCGTTCTTGGCCTGCTGTTCCAGGTCGGCGCGGGTCATGTCGCCGGGCTGGTCGCCGAGGTGTTGCTTGCGGCTGGCGGCGAAGGCCTCGCCGAGTTGGCTGCGGCGCTGGTCCGACAGGCCGGAGCGCATCCCGGGCAGGACCTTGGTCTCCTCCTCCTCGACGTGGTGAGACACCGCGTCGACCAGGTTCTGGAGCGCCTTGTCGAACTCGGGGGAGGTGGGATCGGTCTTGGCGAGCTTGGCCAGCAGCTGGTCGGCCTCGATGTGCTCCTGCTGGCTGTGTGAGACCTCCTCCTTCTCGCCGGCCTCCGCAGCGGCGACAGGGTAGACCTCTGCCTCCTCCGCGCGGCTGTGCGCGGTGAGCAGGGTGGTGAGGACCGGTAGCAGGTTCGGGCGCTTGTCCGGGTTCTGTTTCAGCTCGTCGAAGAGCCGTTCTACCTCGCGGTGGTCCTGCATGATCAGATCGACCACATCGGCGGGCATCTTTGCTGTCCTCTCGTACGGTTAGGTGCCGCGCCCGGTACCCGCTCTCATGCCCTGCTGCACCACCTCGGCGGCGATGTTGCGCTGCATGCCGCCGAAGACGAGGCCGTGGAAGGGCTTGATCGCCCACCAGTACAGGTGGCCGGGCAGGCCGTGCGGGTGGAACAGCGCACGTTGACGGAAGACGGTCCGGCCGGCGTCGTCGTGGTCGACGACGAGTTCGAGCCAGGCGAGGCCGGGGAGGCGCATCTCGGCGCGAAGCCGGAGCAATCTCTGGTCCTCGATCTCCTCGACCCGCCACCAGTCGAGCGGATCGCCGACGGACAGGTCGCGTGGGTTGCGCCGGCCGCGGCGCAGACCTGGGCCGCCGAACAGACGGTCCAGCAGGCCGCGCGCCCACCATCCGAGCCGCCAGGAGTACCAGCCGTTGCCGCCGCCGATGCCCTCGATCACGCTCCACAGCCGTTCAGGGCTCGCAGGTACGACGCTTTCGCGCTCGTCGACGTACAAGGATCCGCCGGACCAGTCCGGGTCGCTCGGCAGCGGATCGCTCGGGGCACCGGGCGTTGCCGCGGAGGCCCACGTGGTTGTCACGTCCAGGTCCCGGACCCGCTTGAGCGCGAGTTCCACGGCCCGATCGAAGCCTGTCAGTCCCATCTCCGGATCGGGGACGTACTTGGCGATGTCGTGCTCCTTGCAGACGACCTCGTGGACCAGGCTGTCGACCAGCGGCCTGGCGATACTGCTCGGCACGGGGGTGACCAGGCCGACCCAATGACTCGACAGCGACGGCGTGAGCAGCGGCAGCAGGACGATCCGCCGTTGGTTGAGCTGGGCGACCTTGGCGTAGCGCTGCATCATGTCGCGGTAGGTGAGGACGTCGGGTCCGCCGATGTCGAAGCCGCGGTTCACGTCGGCCGGCATCGACGCGCTGCCGACCAAGTAGTGCAGGACGTCGCGCACGGCGATCGGCTGGATCCGGGTGCTGAGCCAGCGCGGGGTCACCATCACCGGTAGTCGGTCGGTCAGGTGCCGGAGCATCTCGAACGACGCCGAGCCGGAACCGAGAATCACGGCCGCGCGCAGAACGGTGACTGGTACGCCGGACGCCAGCAGGATCTCGCCGACCTCGCGCCGGGAGTCCAGGTGCGGTGAGAGTTCCTCGTCGTCGGGGTAGAGGCCGCCGAGATAGACGATCCGCCGTACGCCGGCTTCCCGGGCAGCCGTTCCGAACGTCAACGCGTTGTGCCGGTCGCGTGCCGCGAACCGCCGGCCGGTGCCCAGGGAGTGGATCAGGTAGTAGGCGACGTCGACGCCGTCCATCGCCGCCCGCAGCTGCCGCGCGTCCCCGGCATCCGCCTCGACGACCTCGACGTCGTCGTACCAGGCCCGATCGTGGAGCCGGCGTGGGTTCCGTGCCATCGCGCGGACCCGGAACCCCGCCTCGAGCAACTCCGGCACCAGCCGCCCACCGATATACCCCGTGACCCCGGTAACAAGCGCAAGCCCCTGATCCATACCTCCCTGTGCCCGAATCCTGCCGATCTCAGCCGACCGAGGGGCCCAGTCCCAGGGACTGTGGGGTGCTGGAGTCGGGGGAGGGTTGGTGGAGGCCTTCGTCGAGGGGGCCGAACTCGGTCATCAGGGCGGCGCTTCCGCCCCACGGGGTCTGCTCCTCGGCGACCAGCGTGTTGGTGGTGAGCAGCAGGCCGGCGACCGATGCGCCGTTCTGCAGGGCTGATCTGGCCACCCGGAGCGGATCGACGATGCCCATCTCGAGCATGTTCCCGTACCGGCCTTCGAGTGCGTCGAACCCGTCGTCCGGACCGAGCTGTCCGATCCGCTCGAGTACCTCCTCGCCGGAGTAGCCGGCATTCGCCGCGATCAGGTACGCCGGTTCGCGCAAGGCCCGCCGGACGATGTCCACGCCGGTCGCATAGTCGTCCTTGACCTCGAGGTCGTCGAGTGCCGACGCGGCGTGCAGGATCGCCACCCCGCCACCGGCCACGATGCCCTCCGCCATCGCCGCCCGGGTGGCCGAGAGCGCGTCCTCGACACGGTGCTGGAGCTCCTTCAACTCCGCCGGGGTCGGTGCCCCGACCTGGATCACCGCGACCTTGCCGGACAGCGCACCGATCCGCTCGGTCAGCACGTCCTCGTCGATCCCGAACGTGGCCCGCTCCAGCTCGGCCCGGAGCTGGGTGACCCGGAAGGCGACATCCTCCTCATGACCGGCGGAGGCGATGATCGCGGTGCGGTCGGCCGTGACGCGCACCTGGTCGGCCCGGCCGAGCTGGCTGAGCTCCATCGTCTCCAGCGTGAAGCCCGAGTGCCGGCTGAGCACCGCGCCACCTGTGATCGCGGCGATGTCCTCCAGTTTGTGCAGCCGCCGGTCACCGAATCCCGGTGCCTTGATGCCGACGCACTGGATGTGGCCGTTGACGTGGTTGTGCACGAGCATGCTGAGCGCGGTGCCTTCGAGGCCCTCGGCGATGATCACCAGCGGCTTCGGATCGCGCATCATCTTGTCCAGCAGCGGCATCAGTTCCTGCACCTTGGTGATCTTGTCGCTGCAGAGCAGGATGTACGGGTCGTCGAGGACCGCCTGCAGACTGCCCGGATCGGTCACCATGTACGGCGACAGGTAGCCGTTGTCGAACTCGAAACCCTCGACGAAGTCCACCCGCATCCCGTGCGTGGTCGACTCCTCGACCGTCACGATGCCGCCGTCGCCGACCGAGTGCAGGGCCCGGGCGATCACCGCGCCGACCATGTCGTCGTCGTTGGCCGAGATCGCCGCCACCCGGGCCAGGTCGCGCTCGCTGACGACCGGGTGCGCGACCTGGCGCAGCCGCTCGACCAGCCGCGCGACCGCGACGTCGATACCACGCTTCACCAGCACCGGGTTGCCGCCGGAGCCGATCGCCCGCATACCCTCGCGGACGATGGCGTGCGCCAGCACCGTCGCGGTGGTGGTGCCGTCACCGACGATGTCGTTGGTCTTGATCGCCGCTTCCTTGACCAGTTGCGCGCCCATGTTCTCGAACTGGTTCTTGAGGTGGATCTCCCGGGCGATGGTGACGCCGTCGTTGGTGACCACCGGGGAGCCGGTGATCTTCTCCAGGATCACGTTGCGGCCCTTCGGGCCGAGTGTCGACTTCACCGCCTCCGCCAGTTGGTCCACCCCGGACAGCATCAACTCGCGCGCCTGCTCACCGAATCGCAGTTCCTTGGCCATCGGTCCCTCCTCCTTGACTGCCCGGTCAGGGCGAACGGTGTGTTAGAACGGTGCGCTACGGAACGAGGATCGCGCGGCCCCGCACCCGGCCGGCGTCGAGATCCGCGACCGCCTCGGCGGCGGCCTCCAGCGGGTAGGTCCTGGTGTGCAGGGTGACCTTCCCGGCCTGCGCCAGTGCCATCAGCTCGGCCAGTTCGTTGTACGTGCCGACGATGTTGCCGATGATGTTGCGCTCGGTGGAGATGATGTCCAGGGTCGGGACCTGCAGCTGGCCGCCGTACCCGATCACGAAGTACGAACCGGCCGGCGCGGTCATCGCGAAACCGTCGGCCTCGGCGCCCTGCTCGGCGACGAAGTCGAGGACGACGGTCGCACCGGTGCCGCCGGTCAGGTCCTGGACCGCGCTCACGTGGTTGCCGTCAGCAACGACTGTGTGGTCGGCGCCGAGCTGTTCGGCGAGCTTCAGTGCGTCGGGGTTGCGGTCGACGACGATGATCGTGGTGGCGGTCAGCGCGGCCAGGCACTGGATGCCGATGTGGCCGAGCCCGCCGGCGCCGATCAGTACGCAGGTCGTCCCCGGGTACAGCAGCGGGATCGCCTTGCGGACCGCATGGTAGGCGGTGATACCGGCGTCGGCCAGTGCCGCGACGTCCTTGGGCTGTGTCGACGGGTCGAGTTTCACGCACGCCCGTGCGGAGGTGAGCAGGTAGTCGGCCATCCCGCCGTCGCTGTCCAGGCCGGGGAAGGTGCTGAGCGCGCAGTGCATGTCATTGCCGGCCCGGCAGGCCTGGCAGAGCCCGCAGGTGGGGGTCGGGTGCAGGATCACGGTGTCGCCGACCTGCACGTTGGTGACGGCGGAGCCGATCTCGTGCACCCAGCCGGCGTTCTCGTGGCCGATCGTGTAGGGCAGCGTCGGATGCATCGCCTCGGCCCACTGACCCTCGATGATGTGCAGGTCGGTGCGGCAGACCCCGGCGCCGCCGATCTTGACGACGACGTCCAGCGGGCCCTCGACGCTCGGCTCCGGGACCTCCTCGACCATGGGTTGCTGGTGGTATCCGTGCAGTCGAACGGCCTTCATTCCTCGTCCTCCTCCTCACCCGCACCGGTCGTTGCGTATCGGTGTCGCAGCATGCCCCGGCAGATGCCCGTGTTGGCCTCGATACCGACCCGGGTGAGCCGCGCTTTGCCCAGGTGCAGCGACACCGCGGCACCGGTGATCGGTTCACCGGTGCCAGGGTCGACGAGCAGGGGAGCGGCAGGGTCGGCCCGCAGGCCGAGCTCAGCCCGCCGTCGGCACAGCCTCTCCAGCTGTGCCGACGGTGGCATGTCGCCGAGCGTCATCGTCGTCAGCGCCGCCGGGTCGAGTCCGGCGGCCAGCAAAGGACGGCAGACCTGATCGGTGCCGGCCAGCACCGCCTTCGCCACGAACGTACGGCGCAGCTCGTCCAGCTCGCCGACGGCTTCACCGGCGAACGACACCGCGAATCCCGCCCGCGCCGCGACACCGGCGTTGATCGCCGCCGACGCGAAATGGTCCTCCAGCGCGACGTCGGCACTGCGCACCTCGGGCAGCGCCGACACGACGTCGTACGCGTCGGCGACCATCAGGAACGCGAAGTTGGGCGCGCAGAAGTACGTCGGCAACCGGAGCCGCACCACCACGTCACCGGCGGCCGACACGACGCACGTCGACACGAACCCGAGCGACGTGATGGGCTCGTCGAGCTCCGGGTCCCGCACCGCGTCGAGCGCGGTGAGGACCCGGGACCGCTCCGCGACCGCGGCCGTCATTACTGGGTGACCAGCTTCGCGTCGTCCTGCGCGGCCGGTGTGCCGTGGTCGAGCTGCAGCTCGTCGGGCACCTTGATGTCGTAGAGCTTCGCCGCGTTCAGCCCGAGGATCTTCTTCTTGCCCGCGGTGCCGAGCCGCGGGTAGTCGGAGAACTCGTCGCCGGGCGGGAAGTCCCAGTCGACGAAGCCCTCCACCTGCCACTTCGGCTCCCAGATGCCGTAGTCGCTGCCGAAGGTCATCTTGTCCTCGCCGACCCAGAACAGCAGCTCGCCCATCACCTTGGCGAAGAACCGCGGCCGGGCGTGCATCAGACCGCCGATGACGACCGCGAGGCCGGCGTACACGTTCGGCTCCTGGGTCGCCATGAAGCAGAAGTCCTCGATCCGCGGCAGTCCGACGTGCTCGACGATGAAGTTGAGCTCGGGGAAGTCCGTCGCCGCGTGGTCGACGTCCGACACGTCGAACGCGTCCTTGTCCAGCGGCCAGATCGTGGGGCCCTTGTGGACGTGGATGTTCTTGATGCCGAGCTCCTGCGCCTTCTCCAGGTAGCGGTACGCCGCGGTGTCGGTGAGCTTGTAGCCGCGCGACCCGGCGTTCCACTCGGCGGTGTACAACTTCACACCGCGCGAGCCGTACCGGTCGACGTTGCGCTTCAGCTCCTCCAGCCCGGCGTCGCCGTCGCGCGGGTCGAACCGGGTGTTGTGGACGAACATGCCCGCGTGCTTCTCACCCAGCGCGGCGTTCCGTTCGGTGGTGTTGAAGCCCTCCTTGTACCACTCCTTCAGATACGTCGGCTGGAAGATCGCGACGTCCACGTAGCCGTCCTCGAAGACGTCCTTCATCAGGTCGTCCTCGGAGTACTTCATGAACTTCTCGATCGGCCAGTGGGTCTCCTGCGGTGCGAGACCCATGTACGCGTGGAAGCACTCGATCCAGCCCTTCGCGTACTGCTCCTGGCCCGGCACCCAGTTGTCGGGTGAGGCATCCCAGAAGTGCATGTGGCTGTCGACCACGAAGTACTTCTCGCCATTCTTCTCGTACACGACGCCCCCTTACTTGGTTGCAGACAGGTCGAACCCCAGATACTCGGCCGCATCCTCGGGATTGGCGACCAGGATGGTCCGGTCGTCGGTGTGGATCATGCGCCCGTAGTGCGTGGACATGTTCTCCTCGAACTCGGCCTGGTCGAAGTACCCGGGCTCCTCGCCCAGGGCCTCGGAGATCTCGTCGTAGACGACCTCCATCTTGCCGACCGCGTCGACCCTGATCATCGACGGCAGCGGCGTCAGGGTGACGTTGTCCCGCTGGCCCATCACCTCGGCGACCACCTCCCCGACCTGGTTGTTCATCAGGGTGAATCCGCACCGGTTGGACGCGGTGCTGTCGGACTTGAAGGGACTCTCTGCGGTCGTGAAGGTGGTGCTCACTGTGTCAGCTCCTTCGGCTCCTCGAGGCCTAGTCCGACGACGATGCCGCTGAAGCGGCTCTTCGCCCGGTCCAGCCCGTCTTCGAATCGTGGCGGCTTGCTGTCCGGCTGCGACCAGAGCGGCTGCATCGTCCGGGCCGCCGCGATCGCACGCGTCGTCCAGTCGGACAGCCAGCCCTGCAGGATCGCCTTGTTGTGGTCGGCGAACTCCTTGTCGGCGGTCAGCAGCTCGAACATCGCCTTGGTGTACCGCAGGTCGCGCTCGGCGTAGTCGTACTCCGCCGCTCCGATCACCGTCGGCGTCACGAAGTCGCCGTTGCCGGGGGAGGCCTGCTGGACCAGATGGCTGCGGAACAACTCGCCGACGAGCGGTTCGAAGACGACATTCGCGGCGAAGATCGCCTCGCACCAGTCGTCGATCGCGGTGAGCCGCTCGGCCAGGTCACGCACACCCTGCCAGGCCGGGTCGGAGTTCCAGGTCTCCAGGTGGGCCGTGCCGTCGAAGCCCTCGAGCTCCTCGCTCAGCGTCAGGTTGTACAGCGCGAGGTCCTGCGCCGCGCGGATCCGGTGCATGCTGTTCACCGAGATCGCGTTGTTGTGCATGTTGGTCGGAGCCCGCCGGTTCGCGTTCGCGAACAGGTAGAGACCCAGGCCGTGGTCCACGTGCATCCAGGCGCCGATGTGCTGCTCGATGAACCGGATCCAGTTGCGGTTCCACTGCTCGAAGGCCTTCGACTGCTTGGCCGCCTCGATGTTCTGGGTGACCTGCCGGACGACGTTGGAGTTGTACCGGTACAGCGTCATCTCCCATTCTTCGTTCGGGTCCCGGAACTCGTGCCAGCCGGTCGCCGGCCAGTCGTAGCCCTTGCCGCCCGTACCGGGACCGCGCTCCGGCTCCGGCCGGTCCGAACCCCAGGCCTTCAGCACGGTCCAGTCCAGCGGGTAGCCACCGCGGCCGTCGGAGAACCCGTACAGCCAGCCCTGGCTGAGGTAGTGCCGTGGATCCGGCTGCACCTCGACGGTGACGTCCTCGTAGTGGCTCTGCTTGCGCTTCTGCGGCGTGTAGTAGTTGAACCGGCGCAACGTCGAGTCCGGGAACACCTTGGCGCCGGCCTCGGCGTCGGTGAACGCCGGCTGCGGCACGCTCCGTGCCTGTGGGGAGTCCTGTGTGGTCGTCATCTGGTCTCTGCCTCCAGCACCTTCGGATCACCGGCGTCACCGGTGGTGGTGAACTTGTCGTAGAAGATTCGCTTCTGCGCCACGCCCAGCCGTTCCAGCAGGGGTAGCGCGGCCTCGACCATCGGCGGCGGGCCGCACACGTACGCGTCGGCACCGGCGAGGTCGTCTTCATGCCGGCCGACGACGTCGGTGATCAGACCGACCTCGCCGTCCCATTCGTCGTCGTCGGCCGGCTCGGACAGAGCCGGCACATAGCGGAAGTTCGGCAAGGTGGCGGCCAGCGCCCGGAGTTCCTCGTCGAAGCACAGGTCCCGCTTGGTGCGAGCCCCGTAGTAGTAGGTCGCCGGCCGGTCGATGGCACGCTCGGCCATCGACCGCAGCAGCGCCAGGATCGGCGCCATCCCGGCCCCGCCGCCGAGGAACACCAGCCGGGCGTTCGGGCTGTCCCGCAACGTGAAGACACCGAACGGGCCGGTCAGATTCAGCCGGTCACCGGGCGACAGCTGTTCGTCCAGGTACGACGAGAACAACCCGCCCGGGTAGATCTTGATCACGAACTCCAGCAGCCCGCCGTCGCGGCTGGACGTGTTCGCCATCGAGAACGACCGGGTCGCCTCGGATCCCGGTACGGCGATGTCGACGTACTGGCCCGGGAAGTACTTCAGCTCACCCGGCTCCAGCAGCCGCAGCACCAGCCGCCGCATGTCGTGGGTGACCGCCTCGTTCGCGACCACCTCGGCGACGGCCTCCTGGATCGGCAGCCCCGAACGGATCATGTCCTCGTCGTAGTTGAGCAGCTCGATCGTCAGGTCCTCGTACGGATGCGCCCGGCAGAGCAGGGTGTAGCCCTCGTCCAGCTCGTACTCCGGCAGCGCGAACGTCGAGTACCGGTCGAGCTCGATGTCGTCACCGTCGAGCACGAACGACTTGCAGGACGAGCACTGGCCCTCCTTGCAGCCGTGCATCAGCATCACGCCCTGCTCGGCCGCGGCCCGCAGGATCGTCTGCTCCTCGTCGACCTCGATCTCGATGCCGACGGGTTCGAACCTCACGACGTGCTTGTC
This sequence comes from Kribbella sp. NPDC049174, assembly GCF_043197365.1. Lineage (NCBI taxonomy): Bacteria > Bacillati > Actinomycetota > Actinomycetes > Propionibacteriales > Kribbellaceae > Kribbella > Kribbella sp. NPDC049174. The sequence goes on from NZ_JBICSZ010000006.1 coordinate 208,191, forward strand.
GCCCATGGATCCTCACAGCCGTGCGGACAGGTGACGGAGCGGGAGGGCAAGGGGCGTGCCCTCCCGCGTGACGGGGTGCCGATCAGGCGTCGACCGGAGCTCGACCGGCAGGTCCGCCGCGGACGTAGCGGGCCGCGAAAGCCGTCCGCTCGTCGTCGGTCATCTCGTTCAGCAGCACGTTCGGGCTCTGCAGTGGCGGGCAGCGCCGCAGGTGGTCCAGGGTCCACATCTTGTCCGGGTTCAGGTCGAGATGCGGCTGCGCGACCAGCGTCTTGCCGTCGTCGCGGACGAATCCCATGTCGGACACCACATCGGCCCAGTTCCAGCCGTGGTACAGCGTCTCCCACTCGCGGTGGCCGATCAGCTGGCCCATGTTCGGGGTCTGCCGGCCCTGGTACGTCGGGCGGAACGCGGTTTCGTCGGTCCACTTGCACATCTCGTGGCAGTACGTCCGCCACTGGCCGTCGACCTTCGCCATCACCATGTCCTCGCGGACCAGGCACGGCACCATGCAGGTCCAGCAGCGGTGCGGGTACTCGTAGTCCACGTCCTCGAACACGATCGGGTTGTGGCCGTTGGCCGTGGAGAGCCGGTTGTAGTTCTCCCACCACTTGCCGTACTTGTCGTACCAGCCGGGGTACTTGTACTCGAACCACTCGAAGTCCTTGTCGGTCATCGGGTCGATCCGCCAGTAGTTGGCCAGCCAGCCGGTGGCGAAGAACTGCGCCACCTCGTGCACGTACCCCTTGTTCCAGATCTGGTTCCAGGCCTCCTCGATCAGGTCGTGCGGAATCTCCAGGCCGTACTTCTCCAGCGGCACCAGGTAGCTGCGGTAGTAGTCGTCGTAGATCCACCGGCGCCACATCTCGGCGTAGCTCTCCCGGTCCTTACGGCGGTCCTTCGTGCCGTACTCGATGAAGGTCCCGATGGCCGCGTCGACGACGCGGTGGTTGTTCCACCACGCGTACCGCAGGTCGCGGGCGAGCAACTGGTGGTTCCCCTCGTCGGCAAGCGCCATCAGGAGGGTCGCGTACCCGTTGCTGATGTGCCGCGACTCGTCGGACTGCACCGAGTGGAACACGGTCGGTAGCAGGTAGTCGCCGTTCGCGGCCGCCTCGGCGGGCATGGCGACGAACAGCGTGTTGGTGAAGGCCGTCTCGGCCACGATGGTGAGGTAGATGCTCGCCGCCGTGATCGCGTCACCGGTGATGAAGCCTTCGGCGAACTGCCGGCCGATCGTGCCGCAGTAGTCGTTCTGGAAGTTGCGCAGGCTGGAGTTGAAACCCGCTGGGTCGATGTAGTTGTTCATGTACAGGCGCTTGAGGTTCTGCTGGATCGTCGAGTGCCTGACCTCGTCGATCATCTGGATCGCCTGGCCGTTGTGCAACTCGGGGTTCGGCACCGTCCGGAACAGCAGCGGCATCGCCCGGGCGGCCGAGATCTCCGGCAGCGGGATGATGCTCAGGAACAACTTCTGCCACTCCAGCCAGCGCTCCTGCACCTGGCGGAACATGTTGCCCCGGATCGCTCCGTCCGAGGCGCCGTACACCCGGTGATCCTTCTCCTCCTGCATCGGGAAGTACGACCGCAGGACCTGCTTCAGCGGGTCCTTCTTCTGAGCCTTCTGGAACGAGTAGTCCGTCCCGTACTGGGAGACCGGCTCGTGGTACGCGGGCTCCCAGGACAGCTCCTGGATCTTCTGGTGGGCCTTCGCCACACTCTGGCGACTCATGGCACTCCTCACCCTCGCTGTGGCCGCTGGCCTGGCCCCACCCGCCGGTCGGCATGTCGCTGCCCTCCCCGGCGGCGAGGCCGCGTGGGCGTGGGCCCTCGACGCGAGCCCACGTCTTGCTTGCGTTTGCAGTACATCGCCACCGTGCTCGCCGGGAGGTCTCAAATTGAGACCCCTCACCTCAGGGGTCGCCGAACACGGCCGCGCGGAGCTGGGCGAGCTCTGTTTCGGCGTCCCGCAGCCCCGGGGCGTCGCCTGGGGTGGACGGCCGGATGCCGAGCGCGACGAGTAGCGCGGCGGCGGCCTCGCCGGGGTCGCCCGCCGTCCCGAGCACGGGATGCAGCCCCGCGTCGGCGAGGTGGTGGAAGACCGCGTTCACGATCGTCCACGGGTTGTACGTCTCGTCGGCCGGAATGTCGTCGTCCATCCCTACCTCCTCCGCTCTTCCCATCCCACGCCTCGCCGTGTGAACTGACTGTCTCAATCTGAGACAACCGGCGGCCCGCGAAGAACTAAGCTGGAGAAGGCGATTCCATCGGCGCGGGAGGCCTAGGCCGTCCAGCCGGTCGCCAGGAGGCCTCGTGGACGAAGCGGCACCCGGGTCAGGTGACAACGGCCGGCTTGCCAAAGCCCGGCTGAGTTTTCTGACGTACGACGCGTTCCCGGTCGGCGACGTACGCCGTCCGGTGCTGGCCTCATGGGTGCGTTCGCGGCGGTGGAACCTGCCGGCCGACCGGATCGACCTGCCGTACGTCGCGGACCCCGACCTCGACCTGCCGTTGGCTCGCAGTGCGACCCCGGTGCTGCGCCGGTTGCACGAGCACCTCGCCGGACAGCCGATCAGTGTCATTCTCACCGAGCGCAACGGGCTGGTGCTGCGCCGGCTGACCGCCGACGCCCAGCTGAGCAGACACCTGGACCGGGTCCACCTCGCGCCGGGCTTCAGCTACTCCGAGCAGTTCGCAGGCACCAACGGCATCGGTACGGCGCTCGAGCGCGGTGGACCGATGCATGTCTTCGGGCACGAGCACTACGCGGAGGATCTGGAGGACCTCGCGTGTGCCGGCGTACCGATCAAACACCCGATCAGCGGCAAGACCGTCGGGGCGATCGACCTCACCTGCTGGCGCAAGGACGCCGGTTCGCTGCTGATCACGCTGGCCAAGACCACCGCAGACCAGATCCGTGCGGCCCTGCTGAGGGACAGCTCGGCCCGGGAGCAGGAACTCCTCCAGGAGTACCTGCTGGCCGGACGCCGGTCCGGTGACATGGTGCTCGCGGTCAACGACGACCTGCTGCTCATGAACGCCAGCGCACAACAGACCCTCGACGGCAGCGATCAGGCGGCGGTCCTCGCCCACGCCGCCGACCTGCTGGGCCAGACCGGCACCGATGCGCTGGTGGTCGAGCTGCCGAGTGGGCGACGAGTGCGCATGACGTGCCGCCGGGTTCCCGAGGACGGACCGGGATCAGGTGCCGTCATCCAGCTCACCGAGCGGACCGCCGGCCAGGGTACGACGAGCGTCAGGGCGCACCGGCCGCCACCACGCCCGGAGCTGCCGGGCATCGTCGGCCGGAGCGCGCCCTGGCTCGCGACCAGCCGGGCCGTGGACAACGCCTATCGCGCCGGGCACTGGATCGTGCTCAGTGGCGAGTCCGGCGCGGGGAAGGTGGCGCTGGCCCGGGCGGCCCACCGGCAGAACAACCCGGCCGGATCGTTCCACCTGGTCGACGCCACCGACGCCTCGGATCACTTCGCGGACGACCTCGAGGCGGAGCTGAGCGACGTCACCGTGCAGGCGTTGGTGATCCGCCACGCCGAGCGGCTCGGCGCGGCCAGGCTCGACGAACTGGTCGGTGCCCTGCACAGCGGCCGCGAGCGCCGGCTGTCCGATCCGCCCTGGGTCGCGCTGACGCTGACGACCGGAGGTTCGAACGGCTCCGATCTGGGGGAGTTGCTGACCCTGTTCCCGATCACCGTCGATGTGCCGCCGCTGCGGCACCACATCGACGACGTTCGTGAGCTGGTCCCGTTCTTCCTGAGCCAGTTGAGCCACGGCGACCTGAGCTGTTCGGCCGAAGCGATGCACCAGCTGCTGCGATCGGCCTGGCCGGGCAACACCGCGGAACTGCATCAGGTCCTGAAGCAGGTCGTCCAGCACCGGCGCCGTACCGGCGTCATCGTGCTGGCCGACCTGCCGGCCGACCTGCAGGCGATCAGCCGCCGCTCCCTCAGCCAATTGGAGGCGCTGGAGCGCGACGCGATCATCCGCAGCCTCCTCGACAACAACGGCAACAGACGTGACGCGGCACGGTCGCTGGGAATGTCCCGGGCCACCATCTACCGCAAGATCCACGACTACGGCATCCGCTGACCCGAGGATCAGGACCTGCACCCGCACCCACAATCGCAGTGGGTACGGCATGGCTCGCGGGGAGTACCGCACACGTCGTGCGGCAACAGCACCGGGCCGACTCCCGGCACCGCCTGGCTCCGGGCGAGCCGCAACAACGCCTCCGTCGCAAGGGGCGCGTTCTCACCGGTCGCGGCCATCCGTGCCGCGATCATCCCGGCCACCAGCGGCGTCGAGAACGACGTACCACTCCACTTCGCCAGCCCGTCGAAGTGCAGTTGTCCATAGGGCGCGTCGATACAGGTGTAGTCACCTACAGCGAACGCGTTGACCAGGTCTTCGCCAGGTCCGTACACGTCGACCCAACCGCCGTAGTTGGAGAAGTACGCCCGGTCGTTGCCGTCCGCGGACAGAGCGCCGACCCCGAGCACCCACGAGTACGCCGCCGGGAACGTCGGCTCGAACGTCGTGTCGTTCCCGGCCGGCGCGACCACGACGACGTTCAGGTGGCGCAAGCGTCGGTCGTAGAAGGCGTTGAAGGTGTGCATCGGGCGGTGGAACCGGGTGAAGCCGTCGAACTCGCAGACGATGACGTCCGCACCCTCGTCCAGCAGGTCGCTCATCTTGCGGATGATCTCGTGCTCGTACGCCATCCCCGCGAACGGCCGGTTGTCGATGTACTCCGCCTTCTTGACGCGCACCTTCGCCTTCGGCGCCGTACAGCGCACGCAGCCGGCCACGAACGTCCCGTGGCAGGAGTACGGCTTGATGTGTCCGTTGGGCATGAAGGGGTCCTCGGGGTCGCCGTCGACACCCTCCATCCACGGCCACATCTTCGGTGCATCCAGGACCAGACCGGCGTCGACGACACCGACGAACACGCCCCGGCCGTCCCATCCGGGCGTCCCGCAACAGATCCCGTCACTCACCGGCGGTTCCGGGGTCACCGACTTGCTCGGCACCTCCGTCGGCTCTTTCGCCGGGCAGGGATGACCGTTGCCGTTCAACGGGAGCCCATGGTCCGGGGTCCCCTTCCCCACCCCGAGCACCTGGTCCAGCCGGGCCAGTACGTTCGGCGTCGACAGCTCATCGTCATCGTTGTACTGGCCGTCGTACGTGCCGCCGAACTCTTTACCGCCGTACTTCGCGCGCCCCGCCTGGACCGACTCGGCGGTCCTGCCGTAGCGCCAGACCAGACCGGTGACACCGTCGATCACGGGCAACCGATCGATGGCTACCTCTTCGGGAATGATCGCCGGCGCTTCCCGCAGCGCCTCGAGCACCAGGTCCATGTCCTCGGTGCGAACGAGAATGGTGTCCCGGCGGTAGAAGTACTCGACGTACCCGAGTTCCTCCCAGTTGTGCGGGTAGACGGCGGTGGTGCCGTGCCATCGCTCGTGCCCGTCACCCCGTTTCCGGCGCCGTCCCGAACGCTCCTGCTCCTCGGGGTCTTCCAGGATGAGGCGTAGTGCGTCTTTGAGGCGTTGATCGGCTGGCATGTGGTCCCTCCTCTGTCATGAAACTGTCGGAGAATGCACTGAGATGGCGTATTACGATCTGACCATGTCCGGATAGGGGAGGGGCGGGTTCGCGCCGTGGATGCCGACGAGTTGCATGCGCTGGCACTGTCGCGACCCGCTGACGCCCTGAAGATCGCCCACGAGGTTCTTGCTGATACACCGTCCGATGCCGACGCCGCGGCAGCCCATCATGCGGCGGGTGTCGTCCACCGCGACTTCGGTGACATCGATGAGGCGGTGACGGAGCTCAAGGCGGCGTACCGGCACATCCGCAAAGCGGGCGATCCCGACCGTGAGGCGGAGATCCTGGCGACCCTCGGCGTGGCCTTGGTCATGGCCGGGCACACCGAACGTGGCCTGGCCGCACTCGACTCGGTCGTCCCCGGCCGGACCGGTGTGCTCGCCGGCCGGATCCTGATCCGTCGCGCCTGGGTGCACGGCGCGCTGCTCGGCCGGTACGCCGAAGCGCTGGCCGACGCGGAACAGGCGGTCGCGTTCCTGAGCGACACCGGCGACCTGGTCTGGGAGGCCCGGGCGCTGACCCACCGGGCGATGGTGTTGCTCGCGATGGGTGCGATCGACCGTGCCGACGAGGACTACGCCCGCAGCGAGGAGTTGTTCGCGAAAAGCGGTCAGCAGGTCGAGTACGCCGATACCCGGCAGGCGCGTGGCGCCGCGGCGTTCGCCCGCGGTGATCTGCCGACCGCACTGCTGTACCTCGACGACGCACAACGGGTGGTCGAAGAGTTGGGCGTCCTCGAGCCGGACTTGTACGCCAACAAGTGTTTGGTGCAGCTGGCGGCCGGCCTGACGCGCGAGGCACTCACAGAGATCAACAGCGCGCTCGACCGGATCGAACAGCAGCATGGCTCGACGGCTCGACGTGCGGAGTTGTTGCTCTGTGCCGGAATGGCGGCGCATGCCGCCGGCGCTCTGGATCTGGCCGAGAGCCGCAGCCGCAGCGCGTTGCAGCTGTTCCGTCGCCAGCAACGTCCGTGGTGGGCGGCACGCGCGGAGCTTGCGCTGCTGCAGTCCCGCTCTGCGGCCGGCGGCCGGACGGCGGCGCTGGTGCGCGCCGGCCGGCGGGTCAGTGCCGAACTCGACGAGCTCGACCCGGAGCTCGCGGCCGAGGCACACCTGCTGACCGGCCGGCTCGCTCTCGCGCGCAACGATCGCGCCGAGGCCGTGCACCACCTGAGAATCGCGGCCGGAGCCCGGAACCGCGGCCTGCGATCTCGCGGCGCCGGCTGGCTCGCCCAGGCGATGCTCCACCAAGATGACGGCCGGTCGCGCGCGATGCTGGCCGCCTGCCGGCAGGGCCTGAGCCTGATCGAGGTCTATGTGCGCACCCTCGGCGCCACCGAACTGCGCGTCCTGGCCACTGCCCAGGGGGCAGAACTCGCCGCGATCGCACTCCGGTACGCCGTCCGGCACGGCAACGCCCGCCAAGTCCTGGAATGGAGCGAACGCTGGCGCGCCACCGTGCTCGCTATTCCACCGGTCCGGCCGCAGGAGGACGATGACCTGGTCGCCGATCTCGCGGCCCTGCGCAGCCTGACCCAGCGGATCGAGGCCGGCTACGATCACCGGCCCGAATCCGGGGCGACGCATCGCGAACGCCGCCGCCTCGAATCTTCCGTCCGCCGCCGGGTCCTGCTGACGCCCGGCACCACCGGCGACCGGCCTGACCAGTTCCGTACGGCCGACCTGCTCGATCACCTCGGAGACCGCAGCCTGGTCGAGCTCACCGAGGTCGACGACCAGCTGTACGCCATCGTGGCGGCGCGTGGCCGGGTCCACCTCGAGGCGATCGGTCCCGCCCAGCTGGCGACTCATCGCCTGTCCCACGCGTTGTTCGCACTGCGCCGCGAGGCGACCGGACGCGGCGAGCACCGGCTCGACCTCGACGCCATCGGAGCCCGGCTCGAGTCGGCCCTCCTGGGCGACGTCGTCAAGCAATTGGGGGACGGCCCCGTGGTCGTCGTACCGACGGGCCGGTTGCACGCGGTTCCGTGGAGCCTGCTGCCGTCACTGCGGCACCGGCCGATGTCGGTGGCACCGTCGGCGGCGGCATGGTTGCGCGCCCACAAGGCTCGACCGCCGTCCGCCGAGCGGGTGGTACTGATCGGCGGTCCCCAGTTGTCGACAGGACCAGAGGAGGTACGACGCCTCGCCGAGCTGTATCCGGATGCGGTGGTGCTCACCGCCGGCGATGCGACGGCAGAGGCAGTGCTGCAGGCGATGGACGGGGCGTCGCTGGTGCACGTCGCCGCGCACGGCACGTTCCGCGCGGACAGCCCGCTGTTCTCGGCACTCCGACTGGATGACGGGCCGCTCACGGTGTACGACCTCGAACGGCTGGGGCGCGCGCCGCACCGGGTGGTGCTGTCGAGTTGCAGCTCGGCGCTCGGCGGACCGAGTGGTGCGGACGAGCTGCTCGGCCTGGTCAGTGCGCTGGTCGCACTCGGGACGTCCGGGGTGGTAGCGAGTGTCGTGCCGGTGAACGACCCGGCGACCGTGCCGCTGATGCTCGGTCTGCACGGCAGGCTGCGGGCAGGGGACGAGCTCGCCGATGCACTCGCCCAGGCCCGGGCATCGGCCGGCGACGACCAACTGGCACGCACGGCCGGCCAGTCCTTCATCGCCCTCGGCGCCTGAGCGCTGCTCATAGCGGTCCCCTCGATGCCGGGCCTCTGTTCAGGACCCTTTACCGGTACGGACCGCATCAGGGGCTGCTAGATACATCCAATCCACTGGTTTCTTCGCGGCGGTCATGTATCTCGGCCGCGCTGTGCCGACTCCGCCCTTAACGGAGGGGGAGACTATGAGTACAGCGCCGACGTATCAGGGGTATCGACCGGACCGGCTTGACGTAGATGCCCTGCGCCATCCGACGGAGGGCTCGCGCTTCGCCCTCGCCTGCCTGGCCAGCACGGCAGTGATCGCCTGCGCTGTGTTCGTCTTCCTGTCGACCGGGCACGCCCTCGAGATCGCGCTGTTCATCCTCGTCCTCGTGCTGTTCGTCCTGTTCGTTCGCCTGGTGTGGATCGTGCTGCGCATCCAGTTGCTCGCCAACGCCGTCCAGGTGTCGGCCGCGACCCTTCCCGACGTCGACGACGTGGTCCGGGAGGTGCGCGAGAGGCTGGCGTACGACGGCCGACTGGACATCTTCGTGGTGAACAAGACCAGCCTCGCGCTGGGCGACGCGGCAGCGCCGATCACGATGATCAGCTTCTTCGGCGTGCACTTCATCCTGGTCGAGGGCGATGTCATCGGTGACCTGTCGGACGACGGTCAGCGCCGGCAGTTCGTCTTCCTGCTGGCGACCGTCGTCGGTGCGCTGAAGGCACGGCACACGACCTGGTCGCCGTTCCTGTCGATCCTGCAGGCCATGGTGCTGCCGAAGTTGGTCGGACCGTTCGTCGCGCCGTGGTATCGCGCGACGGTGTACACCGGCGACCGGATCGCCGCCGCCTGCTGTGGCGATCTCGACGTCAGCCTGCAGGCGTTCTACCGGGACCTGGTCGGCAAGGACATCTCGCCTCAGGTGCGGTCCGGCGGCTTCGTGGCCCAGTCCCTGCAGGCCCGCCGTCGTACGCTGCTGCGGATCTCGCAACTGCTCCACACCTCGCCGCACGCGACCAACAGGTACCTCGAACTGTTGTCCTTCGCCGCCTCCCGCGAGCGCGCGGGATTCGAGGCCTTCCGCGCCGAGATCGGACCGACCACCCGGGAGTTCGACCAAGTCCTGGCCCAGCTGGGCAGCCGGCGACCGGCGCAGGGTGCGCCGACGATGGGGATCGTGTTGTCGGTCCTGCTGCTCGTCTGCGGCAGTCTGGCCGGACTGGTCGTGCGGGACGTCGGCCTCGCACAGTTCGTCTACAGCGCCTTCAATCAGAGCGGTGGCAGCGAACCCGAACCTGTACTGCCTACCGATCCCGGGCCCACCGACACCCCGAGCCCGATCGAGCCGGCGCCGGACCCGGCGGACCTCTTCATCGCGAGGCTGCCGGCGGACCTGCGGGCGACCTGTGTGACCGGAACGGCGGACACCGACGACAAGGCCGTGCTGGTGGTCGACTGCACCCCGGCCGGCTTCTCGACACCCGACACGGTGAGGTACCTGGTCTACCCGAGCGGGGCCACGATGCGGGCGGCCTTCGAGGAGTACGTCGGCGACATGGCATCCGGTGCTTGCGCAACCGGCTCGGATCACCGCACCACCTGGACCTCCGGCAGCATCACCCGCGGACCGCTGGCCTGCTACACCGCTCGTTCGGGGCGAGCGACGGTGCTGTGGGGCACCGCCGATCTCGCTGTCCTCACCATCGCCCAGGACCAGGACCTCGAGATCGAGGATCTGTACGCCTGGTGGGCGCAGCACGCCGTGATCTCCTAGCCGGTCGCAACCTTTCGTGGTGCGGGCGCATCATGCGAGGTAGGGGGATTTGCGGTAGGGGGGTGGTGGTTCTGGTGACGGAGCTTCAGCAGTCGCACTCGACCTGACAGCAGGTCGAGATCTTCTTCGAACGGCGAGCGGACCGTCCCCGCGGGAGCCCGCGTGCTCGCCGACGGCACGACGCATCGGGCAGGCGCTGCCCGAGTACCTGCGTCTGCACAGTCGGCTCTGGGGTGAGCCGAGCCTCGATGGGCGTCGCCGCGGTCCGGCGACGGGTGGGGGAAGGACAAGTCATGCGATTCATGCGCACGGCCGGGGCGGCCGTGGGGATCGCCGCTCTGGTGCTGGGGGCGGGAGCGGCAACAGGAGGAACTCGAGCGCCGGCGGCGGACCCGCCGGGCATCCAGATCGTGCCCGGGCCGGAGGGGCCGGACGGGGCACAGTTCGTGCCCGGCGTCAGCAACGTCGTCCGCGCGACGGCGCCGCCGGCCACCGATATCGGGACGGACAGGATCCAGTCGCTGGCGGCGCCGTTCTATGCGTGTCCGGGTTTCAGCGGGATCGAGCGGACGAACCCGTTGGCGAATCTGTACCGCGACACGTTCACCTGGGGGCCGTACGCGCCGTACAGGGTCGGCAACGGTGGTGGAAACATCAACTGGCTGGCGAATCCGTACAAGAACGCGAGCTGGTACATGTGGTTCCACTCGCTGCGCTGGCTCGGCCAGGGCATCGTCGCGGCGGGCCAAGGCGACCTGACCGCGCTGACGCGGGTGAACACGATCGCCTGGGACTGGTACCGCGACAACCCGTACTCGTGGAAGGCCAACGTCGGTGCCTGGGAGTCCACAATGCACCGGACGAACGTGCTGATCTGTCTGCGGCAGGCCATCCTGTCCGGGCTGAAGGTGACCACGGTGCCGACGCGCTACGCGTGGGTCAACACCGCGCTCCTGAGCCATGCACGATTCCTGACGTACAACTGGAGCGGCGCCTGGAACCACGGCACCGACGAGAGCATCGCGCTGTTCGGGGTCGGCTGCACCTTGAACCGGACCGACTACAAGAACCTCGCCCAGCAACGGTTCGCCCAAGGCATCACCACCTCCATCGACGCGCAGGGCTCGACGAACGAACAGTCGACCGGGTACGCCGCGTTCAACTACTCGCTCTGGGGCCGCGCGATCGCGGTGATGCAGAACTGCGGTGTCTCGCCCGGTACGACGATCGCGACCCGGCGGGCGTTGCTGGCCAAGTGGCTGGCCTTGGCGACGAACTCGCTCGGCAAGCTGCACCAACTCGGTGACACCGAGCTCCAGGCGACGTACCCCTGGGTGGGAACGCCGCTGGAGTACGCCGGTTCGCTCGGGACGAAGGGTACGGCGCCGCCGTGGCGCGTCGGGGTCTACTCGGCCGGCTACGTCTTCGGCCGCACCGGCTGGGGGACCGATCCGACCAGGAAGTTCGCGGGCGAGTCGACGTACAGCATCAGGTACGGCGTGGCGCGGGCGTTCCACGGGCACTTCGACCACACCAGCATCACCTACACGTCCCGTGGCCGGGACATCGTCATCGACGGCGGGTACGCCGCGTACTCGGCCGGTGTGTGGCGCACCTGGACGATGAGCCCGGCCGCGCACAGCGTGATGACGACGCCGCTGGCGAAGGCCGCGAACCCGGCGACGAGACTGACCGCGTACTCGGTGAAGACGAACGCGGAGTCGTACACGTTCGCCGATGTGCCGGGGACGGGGATCAGCCGGGTCCGCTCGGTCCTGGTGCTGAAGGACCCCGACCTGCTCGTCACCTGGGACCGTGCGTCGGCGACGACCGCGCAGGCGTTCCAGACGCTGTGGCATCTGCCGCCGGATCAGCGGGCGAGCGTCGTCTCCCGAACCACCGCGGTGGCGATGGCGTCGGGTGACTCGACCAAGACGATCCTGTTCCAGATCCCGTTCAAGCAGGCGCTACCCGCGGGTGCGACGCTGCTCAAGCAGGCCCAGACGAACCCGATCCAGGGCTGGTACTACCCGAGCAGTTACGTCCGCAGGTCCGCGCCGACCCTGATGCTGGCCCGGTCCGGCAGGACGGCGTCGATCCTGTCGTTCGTCGTCCCGGTCCGCGCCAGCGGCTCGGTCACCTACCGGGTCCGGCAGTCCGGTACGACGTTCATCGTCAGCCTCAACGTCGGCGGCCGGGCCGCCACGGTCGCCATCTCCGGCGGCGGCTCCCTCTACCGCGGGTAGATCAGTTCGTCCACAGAATCTTGACAGAGTTAAGTAAAGGAGCAAATATCCTATCCGATCCGGGTTCTCGGATTCCTGACGAGGACCCGGACGGCCGGGACCTCGGCTGGCAGATCGTCAGAGAGGTCACCGCTCATGACCAGATCCCTACGGAGCAGGGCAAGACGAGGCGTAGTCGTGGGTCTCGCCGTCGCCGGGCTACTGTCGGCCGGCTTGGCTGCCACGTCGTCCGCCGTACCGGCGCCGCGCGGGACGACCATCACGGCGAGCGCCACTGGCGGACCGGCGGGGGAGAAGGCGCTGAAGCCCTACATGGGCTGGAGCAGTTACAGCATGCAGGTGTACGCACCGCCCGGAAACCAGTGGATCACGGCGGCTCAGCTCAAGGCCCAGTCGGATGCGATGCACGAGAAGCTCCAGCCGTACGGGTACGAGTACATCAACATCGACGCCGGCTGGAACGGCGACATCGACGGGTACGGCCGGCCGGTGCCGAGTACGACGCTGTACCCCGACGGTCTGCAGGACGTGATCGACCACATCCACGCCAACGGCCAGAAGGTCGGCCTCTACGGCATCCCGGGCATCGGTCAGTCGCTGATCGACGCCAACCTTCCCGTGTACGGCGCACCGGAGTGCCGGACCGGGGACCTGCCGGTGCAGCCACTGCAGAAGGCGGACTACTGGGGTCTCGGCTTCAAGATCGATTTCTCGAAGCCGTGCGCGCAGAAGTACATCGACTCGATCGCCGATCTCTACGCGTCGTGGGGCGTGAACTTCCTGAAGTTCGACAGCGTGACGCCGGGTTCGGGGATCAGCGACCTGTCGCTCGACGCGCGCAATGACGTCAAGGCGTGGTCGCAGGCCTTGGCCCGCCATGGCATCTGGCTGGAGCTGTCGTGGGCGCTCGACATCAACTACGCCGACTACTGGAAGCAGTACGCCAACGGCTGGCGGATCGACTGGGATGTCGAGTGCTACTGCCCGGGTCAGGCGTTGACGACCTGGCAGAACATCGCGCGCTTGTTCCCGAAGCTGGCCGACTGGTGGCGTCATGCCGGACCGGGTGGCTGGAACGACCTCGACTCCCTGAATGTCGGCAACGGCCAGATGGACGGCCTCACTCGCGACGAACGTCGTACGGCGGCGACGCTGTGGGCGGTCTCGGCCGCGCCGATGTACATCGGGAACGACATGACGAGGCTCGACTCGTACGGCCTCGAGTTGCTGACCAACCGCGAGGTGATCGCGGTCAACCAGGCCGGACGTCCCGCACAGCCGGTATCGACGAAGACCAACCGGCAGGTGTGGTTCTCGCTCAATCCCGACAGCACCTATACCGTTGCCCTCTTCAACCTCGGGCAGACCGATGCCGACATGACGGTGAACTGGTCGGACCTCGGACTGGACGGCGCCGCGAACGTGCGCGATCTGTGGGCGCGCAAGGACCTCGGCCAGTTCGCCTCCGGCTTCACGGCGAAGGATGTGCCGATCCACGGTGTCCGGCTGCTCAAGGTCACGCCGCAGAAGAACTCGGGAATCCGGGTCAACGACGACGATCTGCGGGTGTCGTACGACGGCGCCTGGGAGCGCAACGGCAATCGCGAGGTGCCGGCGGTCTCGGAGCCGTTGACCGTCACCGTGACCGACTCCGCCTCGGCGAAGGCCGGCGTGACGAATGCAGGCGAACGGACGATCGAGGTCAACAACGACGACTCGCAGATCGTCTACACGGGTTCGTGGAGCCGGAGCACGGGTCGAGGGCTCGGTGACTACCTGGACGACGTGCAGTACACCGAGACCAACGGCGACGCGTTCTCCTACAGCTTCGTCGGCACGGGTGTGGATTACGTGACCGAGAAGCACAACTCGCAGGGTGATGTCGACATCTACGTCGACGGTCAGTTCAAGCAGACCGTGAGTACCTACCAGGAAGACGGCCGCGGCGCACAGCAGGTCGTCTACAGCATCTCGGACCTGCCGAACGGAACCCACACCATTCGCGGCGTGAAGAAGTCCGGACAGTTCATGCTGCTGGACAAGCTGAACGTCCGCCAGGAGAGCCTGCTGAATCCGGACACGGCGACCTTCGACAAGGGGGCGCCGGCCGACGTCAGCGTCCAGATCGGCCGCGACCCCGGCGAGGTGGTCGCCGTCTCCAAGGCCGGTACCGACCTCGTCAAGGGCACCGACTACACCGTCGACGGCGGCGTGGTGACGATCAAGAAGGAATACCTCGCGGCTCAGCCGACCGGCACCACGAAGCTGGACTTCAGATTCCGTGGTGACTACCGCGACGACGTGCACGCCACCACAGTGAACGGCGCAGCGATCAACTTCACCTTCCAGGGCAACGGCGTCGAGTGGAGCACAGCCCTCGCTCCGGATCAGGGCGAAGCCGACGTCTACCTCGACGGCAAGCTCGTCCGCCGGGTCAACCTCCACAACGATGCCCGTGTCACCGCACGACAGGTCTTCACCGCGGCCAATCTGAAGGACGGCCAGCACACCGTGCGGATCGTCAAGGTCTCCGGCGATGTCCTGCGCAACGACACCATCCGCTACACCATCGCCAAATAGCCTTGACTCACCATCCGTCGCACGTACTTGCCAACAGCAAGTACGTGCGACGGATGCCCCGCAAACAAACGTTGGCATCTGGCAATTCCGTTTTTTTCGGGCGACGTTCTGTATTGTGTGAAGAATGGTGCGCAATTGTGTCGCGCCAGCTGGGGTAGGGGGTCGCAGTGACGACATCGGGCGAGGCGGAGCGTGCGCTCCAGCTGGCGATCGACTCCGGGCCTGCCGACCAGGCCCCTCAGGCAGCATTCAACCTCGGTGTCCTGTGTGAGGATCGTGACGATTTCGCCGGGGCCGAGCGGGCTTATCAACTGGCGATCGATTCCGGGCATGCCGACCAGGCCCCGAAGGCGGCGGTCAACCTCGGGGTCCTCCGCGAGGGGCGGGGCGACTTCGCCGGGGCGGAACGGGCCCTCCAGGTGGCGATCGACTCCGGTCATGTCGACCTGGCGCCGATGGCGGCGGTCAACCTCGGGGTGCTCCGTGACGATCAGGCCGGGGCGGAGCGGGCCTATCAGGTGGCGATCGATTCCGGGCACGCCGACCAGGCCCCGCGGGCGGCAGTCAACCTCGGGGTACTTCGTGAGGATCAGGGCGACTCCGTTGGCGCAGAGCGCGCCTACCAGTTGGCGATCGACTCCGGTCACGCCGACATGGCGCCGATGGCCGCGGTCAACCTCGCGGTGCTCCGCGAGGGGCGGGACGACTTCGGTGGCGCAGAGCTGGCCTACCAGCTGGCGATCGACTCCGGGCACGCCGACCTGGCCCCCAAGGCGGCGGTCAACCTCGGGGTGCTTCGTGAGGGGACGGGCGACCTCGACGGGGCGGAGCAGGCCTACCTTGTGGTGATCGACTCCGGTCACGCCGACCAGGCTCCGCAGGCGGCGGTCAACCTCGGCGTGCTCTGTCACGGCAGGGAGGACTTCGCCGGGGCGGAGTGGGCCTTCCAGTTGGTGATCGACTCCGGGCACGCCGATCTGGCACCGAAGGCGGCGTTCAACCTCGGTTTGCTCCGTGAGGATCAGGGCGATGTCGCCGGGGCCGAGCGGGCCTATCAACTCGCCATCGACTCTGGGCATCCGTTGGCTGCTTCAGGCGCTCGAGAGCTGATGACGCAGCTACGCGGAGGCGACTCGCGCGGGACAACTGGTGCGGCGTGCGGTCGCACGGTCTAGCCTCGGCAGGGATATGTCTGTGACTCACCAGCCTGTCCGTGGCTCGGAGCTGCGCGCTGATTGTGCGCGGTGCGCTGGGCTGTGCTGCGTGGCGTTGGCCTTGACCGCGTCCGCCGACTTCGCCATCGACAAGCCGGCCGGTGAACCGTGCCCGAATCTGAAGGACGACTTCCGGTGCGGCATCCACTCGCGGCTGCGGGACGGTGGCTTCCCCGGCTGCACGGTGTACGACTGCTTCGGCGCCGGCCAGAAGGTCACGCAGGTGACCTACGGAGGCCGTGACTGGCGGCAGGCGGTGGACTCGGGCGCGCAGATGTTCGAGGTGTTCTCGGTGGTGCGGCTGCTGCACGAGCTGCTCTGGTACCTGACCGAGGCGCTGGAGCTGGCACCTCCCCTGCACGGCGAGCTCAGGCGGGCGATCGTCGATACCGAGCGCCTGACCCTCGGCAGCCCGAAGTCGCTCGCGGACCTCGACGTACTCGCCCATCGCGCACGGATCAACGACCTGCTGCTACGGACCAGCGAGCTCGTCCGTGCCGGCGTCTCGGACACACCGATCAACCATCGCGGTGCGGATCTCATGGGCGCGAAGCTCCGCGGCGCCGACCTTCGTGGCGCGGACCTGCGCAGCGCCTACCTGATCGCCGCCGACCTGCGTCAGGCCGATCTCACCGCCGCCGATCTCATCGGTGCCGACCTTCGCGACACCGACGTACGCGGCGCTGACCTCGCGCGGAGCATCTTCCTGACCCAGATGCAGCTCAACGCGACCCGCGGCGACGCCAGTACGACGCTTCCGCACCGGCTGACCCGCCCACCGCACTGGTCCTAGCCGCGACGTGGCTCGGTCTGAGCTGCCAGACCGAGCCACGTGCGATGGGATCAGGCCCAGGGATCGAACGGGATTCCGGCGGGCTTGGAGTTGTTGAGCAGGGACCGGAAGCGATCGCTGGTGTCGGTGATCTTGATCGTGGCGGAGCCGAAGTCGGCGTTCATCAACTGGTCACGCAGGGCGGTGCTGGGCCAGCCGTTCCAGCCGACCAGCGGCGGGTATCGCCAGTTGTGATAGTGGTTCTCCGGCGGCTCGTCGTTGCTGTTGGCGAGCCGGAAGAAGTGAGTACTCGCGCCGTCCTTGTGGTAGACGATCTTGGGATGCGATCCGTCGAATCGCACCTGCGATCGCGAGTACGTCACCTGGCTCGCGTGCTGGGTGGTGGTCACGTACTCGACCTGGTTGGTCGCCTGGTTGATCCAGGAGATGACGTGTTCGAAGTCGTGCCGGTGCCCGCCGAGGCTGCTGCCGGGCACGGCCTGGTCCTTCTCGAAGTAGCTGGCGTACACGACCGCACACCACCCGTTGTTGCATTTCGAGCGGGCATAGGTCTGGGAGTTGTCGAGGTCGGACTGGTCCCGGCAGTTGCCGTTCACAGCGCCGGTCGGGTTGAGGCCGGGATTGAGTGTGCCGTTCGCGCCGATCGCGGGTGTCGCGTAGCACCCGTCGGTGTCGTAGTCGTAGGCCGGCGAGAACGACTGCTCGTACCCGTCGGCGTTCTGCGGGAGATGCGGCGGCGGGGCGGCGTACGCGGCCGCGGCCGAGGTGACCATCAGTACGGCGGTGCCGAGGACGACGCCGAGCAGGCGGTTCGTACGACGTCGGCGTGGCGGAGGAGGGGCGGAGTCGGCCATGCGTCGCTCCTTCAGGAACGTCAGGTCCGGCCGGCGTACGGCGGGACCTCGGGGCGGAAACAACGAGTCGAGGATGACAGGTCACTCCCACCACTGCACATACGCCACGTGCCTACACATTGACGTTCCGTGAACAGACAACCCCTGAAAGAGGACCCGGCGTCCGCGGTCGGGCGGACGCCGGGTCGTGTGGTCAGAGGATGTTGAGCGAGATGGTGCCAGGCGCGAGCCTGCCGGTGGACACCCGGTCGCGGCCGGTCAGCGTGTCAATGGTCAACTGGTCCGCTGGTTCCGCGTCCTTCAACCGGACCTCGGCCCGCAGGCCCGAGACCCGCACGTCCCCGTCGGAACCGGACACCCGGATGTTGTCCCGGCCGGCCGTGCCGGTGACGGTCACCGCGTCGACCGCCGAGTCGCCGCCGCTCGAGTTGAGCTGTGCGCCCAGGTCGATGTCGACCTTCCGGACATCGGTACGGCGCAGATCGCCGACGGTGACCGTGTCGGCGCCACCGAGCGCGTTCAGCGTGACCCGCTCGACGTCGTCGGTGTCCATCACGATGTTGCCCAGGTCCCGGGTGAACCGCAGTCGCTGACCGTTGGCGGAGGCAACGAACCTCTCCGCGGCGGCCGCACCGTTGAACAGCATGGTGTCCTGACCGCGACCGCCCTTGATCACGTCGCTGCCGTCGCCCGGATCCCAGATGAACGTGTCGTTGCCGTTGCCGAGCAGCGCCGTGTCGGTGCCACGGTTCCCGTCGACGACGTCGTTGCCGTTGCCGGTGCGGAACAGTTCGTTGCCGCTGCCACCGAAGGCGGTGTCGCTGCCGTTGCCGGTGTCGATGATCGTGAACGGCTGCACCTCGGCACCGTAGTCGATCCGGACGGTGTCGTTGCCGCCCCGGCTGTCGACGTGGATCTGGGTGAAGTCGCTCCGGTTCACCGTGCGCGTCGTCGAACCAGGACCGAAGTCGACCTCGAGAACCGACGTGTTGGCGGCCGGCACGCGCAGGGTGATGTCGTCCGCGTTGTTCGTGCCGGTGACGATCAGCTGGCCGGTGTCGATCACGACGCGGCGGTCCGGCGCCGCGGAGGCCGTGCCGGTCAGACTCAGGGCGATGCCGGTGGCTACGGCCGCGACAGTTGCCGCGCCAAGACCTCGCCGGATACGTCTCGTCACACTACTCATGATGTTGCCCCTCCCATGTTGGTCACGGCTGTCTCGGATCGATCCGCCGCGCTGTCGGTTGCTATGGGGCCTACACGGGCGCCATCGGCGGGCGGTTCAACCGAATTTCAGGGAATTTCGCGACGCCGCGGGAATAGTTGCCTAAGGCACCTAGAGGTCCTGGTCGCAAATTTTCCGGATCGTCGAACCGGATCGGCCCGGGGTCCGTGTAGAGAGCACGGAAGGCGTCTGAGAACCAGCAGAGGCAGGCGATCATGAGAACAGGCGCGGTGAAGTCACCACCGACGGTCGTCGGCTCAGAGCGCCTGGTGACCGGCCGCTACCGCTTGAGGGCGTTGCTCGGCCGCGGCGGCATGGGCTGTGTCTGGCTCGCCGAGGACGAGCTGCTGCGGCGGCGCGTCGCGCTCAAACAGGTGGTGCTCCCTGGCTGCGCGTCCGAGCACGTCCGCGCCACGGCGCTGGCCGAGGCACGTGCGGCGGCGCGACTGGATCATCGCAACGTGGTCAAGGTGCTGGACGTTGTCGAGGACTCCGGCGACCACTGGATCGTGATGGAGCCGCTGTATGGCCGCACTCTGGCGGACACGCTGGTCTCGAACGGACCGCTCCCGACGACGGAGGTACGGCGGATCGCGCTGCACCTGGTCGACGCGCTGCGGGCCATCCACCGGGCGGGTCTGGTGCACTCTGACGTCAAGCCGTCGAACGTCCAGCTGTGCGACGACGGGCGGGTGGTTCTGATGGACTTCGGCATCGCGGCGGCCGTCGACGGCCACCAGACCCCGTCGAGCGAGTCAATGGCCGGCAGCCCGGCGTACATGTCACCGGAGCGTGCCCGTGGCGACGTGGTCGGTCCGGCGTCCGATCTCTTCTCGCTGGGCGCCACGCTGTTCGCGGCCGTCGAGGGACGGTCACCCTTCGGCGCCGGAGACCTGTTCAGCACCATGGCCGCCGTGGTCGAGGCCCGTCCACGCCCGTTCGTGAACGCCGGCCCCTTGCGCCCGATCATCGAAGCCATGCTCGCCAAAGCCCCGTCCGATCGGCCGACCGTCGACCAGACCGCCGCCGCTCTCCACCCTGGAGCACGACACTCCGCGGCGCGGCGAGCCACCCCTGTCGTAGCCTCTCTCCGACGTTTCGCGATGATGGTGCGTTATCGCTAGGAGGCATGGTGCAGGAACTCGTCGGCCGCGTCGGACTCGGAGTGGCAAGCTTCTCGTTCGCGCCCAGGGACCGATCCGCTGATCTCGCCACGATCCGGGCCGGGATCGCTGCCGGGACGGCGATCCTCGACACCGCGCGTGCGTACGCCCACGTCGACGCTCCGTTGTACGGGGAGGAGCTGGCCGCGGAGGCCGCCCGGGGTACGAGCGCGATGGTCGGAACCAAAGGAGGTCACTCCCGGACCGGCGCGGCCACCTGGGATGCGGACATCAGCGCGCCCCGGATCCGGGGCGACGTCGAGACGAGCCTTCGCGTGTTCGGCCGCGAGTGCCTCGATCTCTACTACTTGCACAGAGTCGATCTCGCCGAACAGCCGGTCGAGGAGGGCGTTTCTGCGCTCGCGTCGCTGCGTGACGAGGGGAAGCTGGCCCGGATCGGCCTGTCGAACGTCACCGTGGCTGAGCTCGAGAGGGCGTCCGTGGTCGCTCGCATCGACGCCGTACAGAACAAGCACAGCGCGATGGGACGCGAGTCGGCCGGGGTGCTCGCCTGGTGCACCGCCAACCAGGTGCCGTTCTTCGCCTACTCACCTCTGCGATCCTCGGTTGCGGCGCCCCAGCTGACGACGCTGGCGGACGAACGCGGCGTCTCACTGCAACGCCTGCAACTTCGCGCCCTGCTGGCGTCATCACCCGTCTTGTCGGTGATCTCAGGTGCGACCCGACCGGAAACAGTCCTCGACTCGCTCGCCGCAGAATCCGAGCCCTGGGACGAGGCCCTCGAAGCCGCCTACGCAGCGGACCTCAACGTTTGACCGACGCCGCTTCGGACTGCCCGGGATCCGGTTGGGCGACGTGGCAGGCCGCCTTGTGGCCGTCGCCGAGGACGCGGAGGGTCGGCGTGATGTGGTGACACTCGTCGACGACTAGAGGGCAGCGCCACCGGAACCGGCATCCAGGGGTGGGGTCGATGACCTTCGGCGGTTCACCGGTGTCGCCTTCGGCGCCGACGGTGAGTGGCGCGCGGGGATCGGGCACCGCTCCGAGCAGAAGGTCGGTGTACGGGTGCTTGGGGTTGGCCAGAACCGCCTCGGTCGGGCCGGACTCGACGATGTGACCGGCGTACATGATGACGAGGCGGTCGGCGACGTAGCGGGCGCTCGCGATGTCGTGGGTGATGTAGAGGAACGACACTCCGGCCGAGCTGCGCAGTTCCGCCATCAGGTTGAGCAGACCGATCCGGATCGACACGTCGAGCATCGAGACCGGCTCGTCGGCCAGGATCAGCTTCGGATTGTGCGCCAAGGCCTGGGCGAAGCCGATGCGTTGGCGTTGACCGCCGCTGAGTTCGTAGGGGTAGCGGTGCATGATGTCGGCGGCGGGGGACAGTCCGACCGCTTCGACGACTCGCTCGGCTTCGTCGTACCGCTGTGACCGGGTCAGCTCGCGACGGTGCAGCTTGAGGCTGCGCAGGATGCCGTGGGAGACGCGGAAGGCGGGATTGAGTGAGCTGAACGGATCCTGGAACACCATCGGTACGTCGCCGCGGTAGGCCAGCTCGTCGCGTCGCGATCGCCTGCTCGACAGCGAGGTGCCCTGGTAGAAGATCTCGCCGCTCGTCGGTTGGTAGACGCCGGCGAGCAGGCGGGCGATGGTGCTCTTGCCGCTGCCGCTCTCTCCGGCCAGCGCGACGATCTCCTGCCGGCCGATGGTCAGGTCGACGTCGTCGACCGCGTGCAGCATTTTGCGGGAGATGCCACGGCCGACCCGGAAGTGCCGGGTCAGCTTCCGCGTCTCGAGGAGCGGCTCGGTTCCGGGGTCGGTCGAGATGAGCGGCTCGACGTCGAGATCGGTCATGGGGCCTCCCGGCCTGGACTGAGGAGCGCAGGGAGCGCGGTCATGGGGCCTCCCGGCCTGGAGTGAGGAGTGCAGGGAGCGAAGCGACTGGAGCGACGAGGGAAGGCCGGGAGCAACAGCCCCATGACCCGCCGCGCCGGAGGCGTGGCATTCAACACAGCGACTGCAGTGACGAGGGAAGGCCGGGAGCCAGGGCCCCATGACCCGCCGCGCCGGAGGCGTGGCATCTGTACAGTCATGAGGTCGCCTCACGCACGGGTTCGGCCGATTGCGTCTGGCCCGGGGCATGGAGCAGGCAGCGGGCCTGCACCGATCCGACCTGATAGAGCTCGGGCTCCACCTTGGGACAGTCGGCGAAGGCCTCCGGGCAGCGGGGGTGGAAACGGCAGCCGGCCGGCGGGTCGGCGAGGTTGGGCGGGCTGCCGGGGATACCCGTCAGCGGGACCTTCGGTCCGCGAATCGACGGGAACGCATCGAGCAGGCCCTTGCTGTACGGATGCGCCGGATGGTCGAAGACCGCACGCGTGGCGCCGAGCTCGACCGTCTGGCCGGCGTACATCACCACGAGCTGGTCGGAGAAGTGGCTGATCAGCGACATGTCGTGGGTGACGAAGACGACCGCGAAGCCGAGCCGCTGCTGCAGCTCCTTGATCTGCACCATCAGGGATCGTTGCGCCACCACGTCGAGGGCCGATGTCGGCTCGTCCATGATGATCAGGTCGGGGGTGAACAGCAGGGCCATCGCGATCATGGCCCGTTGCCGCATCCCGCCACTGAGCTGGTGCGGGTAGCTCTTGAGGTGGATCGGGTCGATGCCGACCAGGCGCAGTACCTCGGCCGGGCGGTCGTCGGTGACGGGTTCGTCGTGCGCCATGATCGCGTCCCGGAACTGACTGCCGATGCTCTTCACCGGGTTCAGGGCGTTCATCGCGCTCTGCATCACCACGGAGAAGTCCCGCCAGCGCAGGGCGGCCAGCTTCTTCTCGCTCATGGCGACGAGGTTCTGGCCCTGGAACCGCACGGTTCCACCGGTGATGGCAGCCGGCGGACTCAGCAGCTGCGCGATGGCGAACAACAGCGTCGATTTGCCGCAGCCGGACTCGCCGACCACGCCGACGAACTCACCGGGACGTACGTCGAGATCCACCGCGTCGACCGCGACGACCGGACGATCGCCGGTGTCGTACTCGACGGTGAGATCACGGACCTCAAGAATGGGCTGACTTGACACGTCGCCTCCGAACCGGCCGCAGCGCGGGGTTGCTGATCTCGTCGAACGCGTAGTTGAGCAGGGCGAAGGAGACACCGAGCAGGGCGACCGCCAGACCCGGCGACAGGGCCCACGCGGGCAGACCGTTCACCAGCGCGCCCTGGTTCTGCGCCCAGTAGAGCATCGTGCCCCAGCTCAGCGAGTTGGGGTCGCCGAGTCCGAGGAACTGCAGGCCGGCGGCGGTCAGGACGGCGTACAGCGCGGCACCGAGGAAGTTCGCGACGATCAGGGAGATCATCGTCGGCAGCACCTCGACCACGATGATGTACGACCGGCGTTCACCCCGGACCCGGGCCGACTCGAGGAAGTCACGGTTGCGCAGGGACAGCGCCTGCGCGCGCATCTGCCGGGCGCCGTACGACCAGCCGGTGACGATCAGCACGATGATGATCACGGTCAGATTGCCCTTACCGGCGTACGTCGCCAGCACGATGATCAGCGGGAACGTCGGCAGCACCAGGAAGACATCGGTCATCATCGACAGCGCGTCGTCGGCGACACCGCCGAGGTAGGCGGCCGAGACGCCGATGATGACCGACAGGAAGGTGGCGCCGAGACCCGCGACGACCGCGATGATCAGCGACTCCCGCGTGCTGTAGATCAGTTCGGCGTACACGTCCTGGCCGAGGCCGGTGGTGCCGAGCCAGTGCTCGCTCGACGGATGTGCCAGCGGCGTGTCGCCGATCGCCCGGGGATCGCCCTCGAGCCACGGGACGAAGAGCTTCGGGAACGCGGCAAGGAGAACGAAGAGCAGCAGCAGACCCGCACCGAGCATGGCCTTGCGGTTGTGCAGGATGGCCCGAAGCAGGCCGCCGCGCGGGCGACGGCTCGCACTCGGTGCGGGCGCGGCAGTGCCGGCGACAATCGCGCTCATTGGTCTACCCCTTCGTCCGGGCGCGCGGGTCGAGCAGGAACACCGCGAAGTCGCAGAGTAGGACGCAGATCAGCACAGCCAGCGTCACCAGCAGGAACAACGCCTGCAGGGTCGGATAGTCCGTACTCACCGTGGCGTTGTAGAACATGTAGCCCAGGCCGGGATAGTTGAAGACGTACTCGACCAGGATCGTGCCGGAGATGACGAAACCAAGTGACATCGCGAAACCGGACAGGTTGGGCAGGAAGGCGTTGCGGCCCGCGTAGCCGAACATGATGCGCCGGTTCGGGATGCCCTTGGCCCGGGCCATCCGGACGTAGTCCTCGGCCAGTGTGGTCACCATGTTGTTGCGCATGGTCAGGATCCAGCCGCCGACGGCGGTGATCAGGATCGTGCCGGCCGGCAGGATGCCGTGCTCGATCACGCTCCCGATGAACGCCGCGTTGAACCCCGGCGTCAGCCCGTGGTCGTAGTTGAAGTCGTTGGGCAGGACCGGATTGTTGCCGATCGCAAACAAAGAGATCAGCAGCAGCGCCACCCAGAAGTAGGGGAGTGCCGAGGTGACGATGAAGACCGGCGGCACGATCCCGTCGATCAGCCCGCCGCGCCGCCAGCCGGCGATCGTGCCGATCAGCGTGCCGAGGACGAACGCCAGGACGGTCGCGATGCCGACCAGGCCCAGCGTCCACGGCAACGCGTCGCCGATCAGCGTGGTCACCGGGACGCCGAGGCTGCTGCCGATCGACACGCCCCAGTGCCCGGTGACCATCGCCTTCAGGTACTCGCCGTACTGGAGCACGATGTTCTTGTCCGGATCGAAGCCGAACTCGGCCAGCACCGTGCGCAGCTGCTCCGGCGAGACCACTGAGCCGCCTTTGCTGAACCGTTCCCGCAGCGCCTGCTCGGGACTTCCGGGCATCATCCGCGGGATGAAGAAGTTCAGCGTCATCGCCGCCCAGAGAGTGAGCGCGAAGAAGCCGAGACGACGAATCAGGTACCGCACGGCGACCAACTCCTCGCGCTCACTCCCATGGCAACTACTACTTCTGCGCCGACTTCGAGTACAGGTTCGCCACGACCTGTCCGACGTCGGGGATGTTGTACGGCGCCGGCTGGGCGTAGGGGTTCTCCTGCGTCGGCCAGCCGCCGATGTCCTTGGTGTTGTACTGGTACCAGTTGACCGACTCGGTGGTCGGGATGATCGGCACGTCCTTGATCATGAATCCCGAGATCTGCTTGATCAGCTTGACCTGAGTGTCCGGGTCGGCACTCGCGTACTGGTCGAACAGCTTGTCCACGTCGGGGTTGACGTAGCGCTCGTAGTTGCTGCTCGCCTGCTGGCCGATCGGCGCACTGTTCTTCGAGTACAGCAGTTGCCGCAGCTCGTAGTACGGCGTGGGGCCGCCGGACTGGCTGGAGTAGGCCAGGTCGTAGTCACCGGTGAAGAGCTTCTGGTTGTACGACTGCTGCTGCAGGTCCGAGATGGTCAGCTCGATGCCGACCGCCGCAAGCTGCTGCTTGACGACCGCCAGCGAGGCGTCCCAGTCGGTGTAGCCGGTGACCGTGATGACGGTGAGCTTGAGCGGGTTGGACGACGAGTAGCCCGCGCTCTCCAGCAGTTGCTTGGCCTTGTCCGGGTTCGGCTTGTCGTAGCCGGCGGCGGTCAGCGCGTCCTTGTCGAAGTACCTGTCGAAGGTCGGCGTGACGACGCCGCTCTGGTTCGCGGCCGGCTGGTAGCCGCTCTCACCGATCTTGGAGATCTGCTCCCGGTCGATCGCGTAGGCGATCGCCTGCCGGACCGCCAGGGTGCTGGTCGCCTTGTGCGACGGGTCGAGGTTCGGGACGATCGCCACGTTCGCGGTCGGCGGGAACCAGTAGTTGTTGTCGGGGGACTTCGCCTTGTAGAACTGCTCGATGTTCGGGATGTACTGGCCGCCCCACTGCGCCTTGCCGCTCTGCAGATCGAGGTTGGCCGGGTTGTTGTCCAGGTACGCCGGGTACTGGATCTTCTCCAGATACGGCTTGCCCGGCTGCCAGTAGGTGCCGTTGGCAACGTAGCTGATGACGTTGCTGGTGCAGGACGCGACCGTGAACGGCCCGGTGCCGACCGGCTTCGGGTTCGCCCAGGTGGCCGGCTTGGCCGCCGCCTCACCGGCGGACCAGATGTGCTTGGGCACGATGCCGACCTGGTTCGCGAAGTTGAAGAAGTACGGCTCGGCGGGTGCCTTGAACTTGAGCGTGACCTTGTCACCGGCCGCGGTGACACTGGTCAGGCCTGCGCCGGTCCACAGCGAGTACAGGTCGAGGGCCGGCTGCTGCTTCATCAGGTTGAACGTGTAGGCCACGTCGTCGGCGCTGAACGGCTGCCCGTCGCTCCACTTCACACCCGAGCGGATGGTGAAGACGATCGAGTCCTTCTTCGGCGACCAGCTGAAGCCGGTGGCCAGCATCGGCGTGGCGCCGCCGTCCTTCAGCACGTTGACGAAGGTCAGCGGTTCGTAGACGAAGCCGAGTGCCACCTGGTTGACCGACGGGTTGAACGGGTTGAACTGGCACGGCCAGGTCTGCCCGCCCACGTTGGCGATCGTGACGGTGCCACCCTTCTTGAACTCTCCCGAGCCCTGGTTGCCGCTGCCGGCCGAGGCCGGGGGATTGCTCGACGCGGCGTCCCCGACCGGCTTGCTGCCGCCACCACATCCTGCGGCCAGTACGCCGATCGCCACCGCGGTGACGGCGATACGCTTGATGCCCCTCATCGTCCCTGCCTTTCACTCCTCGAACTCCGGGTCTTCGCCGTACGGCGGATGGCCCGGACGACTGGTTGGCGGGCTCGTGGGTGGCACGAGCCGGTCATGCGAACGCCTCCTCACCGAGGACGACGCCGGCGGCCTCGACGGCCAGGGCCAGTGCCCCGACCAGCGGCGCCTCCGGAAAACGGGCCACCGTCAGCTCCGGTGGGAAGGGGACCGCCGCGTCGAGTGCCCGGCGCAGCCCGGGAGCGATCCGGTCCCAGGAGCCGACCAGTCCGCCGCCGACGACGATCCGGACCGGGTCGACGGCGATGGACAGGTTGACGACATGCATCGCCAGTTCGCGGTTGAACTCGTCGGTGAGTTCCGGCCGTTCCTCGGTCAGCGCGAAGGCCTCGGCCGCCGTCACCGGTCGCCCCAACCGGGCGCGGGCGGTGGACTCGAGCGCCTGGCCGCTGACGACGTCCTCCAGGATCGTGCGCTCAGGTTGATCGATCCATACGTCCGCGGCGGTGCGCAGGTTGTAGCCGATCTCACCGGAGGCACCGTGCGCCCCGGCGATCACGGTGCCGCCGGCAACGATCGCCGCCGCCAGACCGGTGCCGAGATTGAGGTAGATGCCCGGATCGCAGCCGGCCAGCGCACCCCACCGCAGTTCCGCGGCGGCGGCGGCCTTCACGTCGGTACCGAGCCGGACCGGGACGCCCGGGAACGCGCCCCGGACCAGGTGTCCGAAGGCGATCTCGCCCCAGCCCGGAAAGGTCGGCGCGAGCTCGACGCGATCGTCGTACGGAATGCCGAGGGTGGCCGCGCCCACCGCCGCGAGTTCGTGCCCGGGCGCGACCGACGCCAGCAGGTCGCTGGCCGCGGCCAGGCCGCGAGCCATGGCGGCGTCGGCTCCGGCCTCGGCCATACTGTCGATGGTGGTGGCGCCGAGACGCCGGCCGGACAGATCGCCGACCGCGACGGCGATCTTCGTCCCGCCGAAGTCGAGGCCGAGTACGACCGGCGAACGAGTCATGGACTGGCACCTCCACGTGCCGACCAATAGAATCGTTAGGAAACTAACTTAACAATCCCGTCGGCACAAGGCCTGATTGTGACGGCAGTTTTAAGAATTCGCGACACAGGGGGGAGATCGACGTGACAGTCGTCGGCGGGGGTGCCTCCGGGGCCCGACCACAGCTGATCCGCGCGATCAACGAGCAGGTCCTGCTGGACCACATCCGGCGGTCCGGGCCGGTGTCGAGGACCGAGCTGGCCAGTCTCACCGGTCTGTCGAAGCCGACCGTCTCCGCGGCGCTGGGCACCATCGAGCGCGTCGGGCTCGTGCACGCGACGGGGCAGCGGACCGGCCTCCCCGGTCCGGCCGCACAGCTGTACGGCGTCCGGCCGGAAGCAGGGTTCGTCCTCGCGCTGGACGTGGGACACGAGTTCCTGCGCGGGGCGGTCGCGGATCTGGCCGGCACCACGCGCAGCCGGCTGAGTGTGCGGACCAAGGCCGTGGATGCGACGGGCCGGATCCAGGAACTCGCGGATCTCGCGGCGACCCTCGTGGCTGAGGCCGGCATCGACGCATCGCAGCTCACCCAGACCGTGATCGGAAGCCCCGGTGTCTACGACCGCAAGCGGGACACCCTGACGCTGACCGGGCGCCTGTCCGGCTGGGACTCGCCGGCTGTGCTGCCGGCCCTGCGTGAGCGGTTCGGGGCCACACTGCTGATCGAGAACGACGTGGATGCGGCCGCGCTGGCCGAACGGGTGCACGGTCACGGTCGCGACGTCGACAGCTTCGCGTTCGTGTCCGTCGGCACCGGTATCGGGATGGGCCTCGTGCTCGACGGCAAGCTCCGGCACGGTTCTCACGGTGTCGCCGGCGAGATCAGCTACCTGCCGTTCGCCGAAGGCAGCGGCAGCGATGTACGGGACGCCCGCAAACGCGGGAGCTTCGACGCGTCGGCCTCAGCCGCGGCCGTGGTCCGAGCCGCCAAGCGGGCCGGAGTGCGGGGTGCGTCGTCGGCCGAGAAGGTGTTCGCGGCCGCTGCGCGCGGCGATGCGGTCGCCGCCGAGGTGGTGGCCGAAGAGGCGCTGCTCGTGGCCAAGGCGGTGTGCACCGTCATCACGGTCGTCGACCCCGACCTGATCGTGCTGGGCGGCGGCATCGGTCAGGCGCCGGGTTTCCTCAAGGCCGTCGTCGACCAGTTGCGGGTGCTGGCACCGGTGCTGCCGGAAGTGAAGGCGACCGTGCTCGGCACCGAGACCGTCGTGGCCGGATGTATCGCCGCCGGCCTCGACCAGGCCTGGCAACATCTCATCGCCGGGATATCTCCCTCCTCGACCCGGGGCGAGGCCGATCGGATGGCCGGGCAGTTGCCAACAGCACCTTAGACCGTCGGTCGACGGTGGGCCCGCCGTGTGCGAGGGTGCGCCGTACGGCAGATCGAGCGGGCCCGGGCAGCCGCGGGTGCTGATCCGGACCGGGGCACCGATCGCGGACGTCGCGCACGATCTCGGGTACTACGACCAATCACACCTCGCGCGATCGCTGGATCGCTTCATCGGGCACACCGCCACCGCCTTGCGCGACGGGACGTCAGGCCAGCGGTCCCTTCTGTACAAGACCTGACCGCGGGGGCGGACGTAGCGTCCCGATGACGCCGAACGTGATCAGGAGGCCACAGGTGCGCAAGGTTGTGCTGGCGATGATGACCACACTCAACGGGCGGCTGGACGCTCCGGACGAGTGGGTGACCGGACTGAGCGAGGACCACTACCGGGAGATCGACCATGGCTACGCCAGTGGCGCGAAGCTCGCCAGACTCTGGTCCGCCTCGGTCTCGTCGACGAGTACCGGTTCTTCGTGTACCCGGCGTACTCACCGGGCGCCACCTGGTACGGCGAGCTCGAGACCCAGCAGACCCTCGAACTGATCGGCTCCACCGCCTTCGAGAGCGGCGCAGTAGCGCTGTACTACAAGCCGACCGCATCGACCTGAGGTACGGTCGTCATCGGTTCGTTCGCTGATCACAGGAGTGCGCGTGGCTGGTGACATCAGGCTGATCGTTCAAGGTGACGACTTCGGTATGTGTCATGCCGTCAATGTCGGCACGATGCAGGCGTTTCAGGACGGGATCCTGACGCAGACGTCCACGATGGCCGCGTGCCCGTGGTTCACCGAGGCCGCGGCGCTGGCGCGCGAGTCCGGGATCCCGCTCGGCGTCCATCAGACCCTGACCTGCGAATGGGACTTCCTGCGCTGGCGGCCGCTGACCGACGGTCCCTCGCTCGTGGGGGGTGACGGAACGTTCCTCCGGACGGTCGCCGAGGCCCGGGCGTCGATCACCCATGACGACGCAGCACGCGAGCTGTCCGCTCAGGTGGCGAAGTTCGCCGCGGAAGGGCTCGATATTCACTACCTGGACGTCCACATGGGCGAGAGCGCGCCGGATGTGTACGCCGAGATCTCAGCGGCCGCCGGCAAGCCGTACATCTACGGCCCGGTGGAGTCGCAGCGGTTCGCCTCGATCGAGATCCTGAGCGACCGGGACGCGGACACCAAGAAGCCCTGGATGGACGCCTACATCGCCGGCCTGACTCCGGGTGTGCACCTGTTGGTCACGCACTGCGCCGTCGCGGAACCTGAACTCGCCGCGATGCACGCACCCGGCACCGAGACCTACCGATGGGCCGAGGAGTACCGGCTCTCGGATCAGGCCATCGTGACCGACCCCGAGATCCGCAAGGCGATCGAGGAGCGGGGCATCGAGCTGGTCTCGATGCGCAACGCCTTCACCGACTGACAAGTCGTACGGCGGACGCTCACTCTCAGGGCACCTGCGCTAGATTTGTGTACTAACGATTAGTGCCAGATGCGCGTCTCGTGGAGGTGCCCTTGAGTGACGACGGCGGCAACGCCAACCCGCTGGACCTGGAGAACCAGGTCTGCTTCGCCCTGGCGGTTGCCTCGCGGAGCGTGATCGCGGTCTATCGCCCGCTGCTGGAGCCGCTCGGGCTGACCCACCCGCAGTACCTGGTGATGCTGGCGCTGTGGCAGTACGCGCCGCTGTCGGTCAAGGAGCTGAGCCGGCTGCTGCAACTGGAGCCCGCCACCTTGTCGCCGCTGCTGAAACGCCTCGAGGCAAGCGGTTACGTCGAACGTCCCCGCGCGAGAGGGGATGAGCGTTCGCTTGCGGTCACTCTCACTCCGGCGGGATGGCGGCTGCGCAGTGAAGCCGAGAAGATCCCCGGGACGATCGTCAGTCGCCTGGGCATGGAACTGTCCGAACTCCAGCACCTCCACCAGGTGCTCACCCGGGTCATCGGTGCCGCGAACGAGGCCAACGGCTTCCGTCGGCCGGTACCGGGAGAACTGTCGACCTGACGGGGTGGTCAGCATCACGCTCGGAGGACAGTTAGGGCACTAAGCATTCGCGTACTATTGAGGTATGACGAGCAGGTCCAACAGACGTCGTAGAGCCCCCATGAGGATCGAAACGGTCCAGCGATGGGTCGCCTCCGCAATCTTGTTCCACGTCGGCAGCGTCCCCGCCGTCACTCTGGCCGTGTACAGCATCGGCGTCGCGGAGACCGACTACGGCAAAGGCGTCGGCTTGTGGTTCATGTCCGGCGTCATCGGCCTCCTGACTGTCGCCGGCATTCTGGCCATCTTCCAGCGCTCGCTGCTGTCACCCTGGCTCATCGCCGGCGCCCTTCCCACCGCGATCACCGGCTTCTACGTCCTGTGACTCCTGTCGTCCCCGGATTGGCACCGCTGCCCGTGGTCGCGAGCGACGGACGGTCGTAATGTCGGGGAGGGGCGGCCGACGTCGTCCCCGGTCTGCCGACTGGGAGGGGACGAGCGATGGTCGACTCGGTCGCACCACACGGGCTGCACCACGTCACTGCGATTGCGGAGGATCCGCAGCGCAACGTCGACTTCTACACCACGGTGCTGGGGTTGCGCCTGGTCAAGCGAACCGTCAACTTCGACGCTCCGGACACCTATCACCTGTACTACGGTGACTCCTCGGGCCGGCCCTCGACCCTGTTGACGTTCTTCCCCTGGCCGGGAGCCCCGAACGGCAGGCAGGGCACCGGCCTCACGACAGCCACCGCATTCAGCATCCCGCCGGAATCCCTCGGCTGGTGGCAGCAGCGCCTCCAGAGCCTCGGCGTCGACGCGGACGAGCCGGTCGCTAGCTCCGACGAGGAGGTACTGCGGCTGCGCGACCCCGACGGCCTCGTGATCGAGCTGGTCGCGTCGGACGGTGACAGCCGATCCGGCTGGGACGGCGTCGCCGCCATACCGTTCGACAACGCGATCCGCGGCCTCTTCTCGGTCACCATGACGGAGCAGTTGCTGGACCCGACGGCCGAGATGCTCGCGGGCATGCTGGGGATGCAGCACGGCCAGGACACCACCGATGGGTCGCGGTTCGTGATGTCCGGCGGAACCGACGGGACGGCGGTAGACGTCCGGCCGAGCAAGGCGAGGCGCGGACTCCAGGCGGCCGGAACGGTCCACCACATCGCCTTCCGAGCACCTGACCGCGAGACCCAGGCGAAGTGGCGCCTCGAGTTACTCGAGGCCGGCGTACAGGTCACCGAGATCCTCGACCGGCAGTACTTCACCTCCATCTACTTCCGCGAACCGGGCGGCGTGCTGCTGGAGATCGCGACCGACCAGCCCGGCTTCACCGTGGACGAACCGCTGCTGGAACTCGGCCAGCACCTGAAGCTGCCGCCCTGGCTCGAACCGAACCGCGAGCAGATCCAGGGCGCGTTGCCAACTCTGCGCGTGCCACCGCCCCCGGACGAAGTCGACAGATGAGCGAGGACCCGCTCCGGCGGCCGCACGTCTGGCAACCGGGTACTTCCGCGCCACCGCTTCTGTTGCTGCACGGCACCGGCGGCGACGAGCACGACCTCCTCGTACTGCGGGAGCACCTGGCGCCGGACGCACCCGTTCTGTCGCCGCGGGGGACCGTGTCGGAGCAGGGGATGGCCCGGTTCTTCCGCAGACTCCGGGAGGGCGTGTTCGACGAGGAGGACCTTCGGCTCCGCGCCGACGAGCTCGCTGCTTTCCTCACCGCCGCCGAGGAGAAGTACGACGTGGCCGCCGGTTCCTGGATGGCGGTCGGCTTCTCCAACGGAGCCAACATGGCGTCCGCCTTGCTCCTACGCCACCCCGAGTCACTCGC
The DNA here is from genome assembly GCF_043197365.1 of Kribbella sp. NPDC049174. Classification (NCBI taxonomy): domain Bacteria; kingdom Bacillati; phylum Actinomycetota; class Actinomycetes; order Propionibacteriales; family Kribbellaceae; genus Kribbella; species Kribbella sp. NPDC049174. The sequence goes on from NZ_JBICSZ010000006.1 coordinate 241,183, forward strand.
CGGCGCGGTACTGCTGGCCGCGATGGTGCCCTTCGCCGCCGACGAGCCGTCGGACCACGCCCTCGCCGGCAAACGGGTGCTCATCGTCAACGGCGACAGCGACCCGATGGCCACGCCCGACCAGACCAGCAGACTGACCGAGCAACTCCGCCGCCGGGACGCCGCCGTCGAACTGCTCCCGTTCAACGGCGGCCACACCATCGACCCCAACCAGCTACCCCAGATCAGGAAGTTCATCGCCGCGGGGTGAGCTCGTCAGGGCTGGGAACGGGGCCCGTGCTCGGTGTCGACGTACAGGCCGTTCGGGTGGGCGGGGGATTCGGCCCGGGCCGCGCGAGACTTCTCGCGGGCCTCGGCTTCGGACCTGGCGACGTCCACGCCGGCTTCGCGAGCGCCCATGGCGACGGCGTCGTACGCCTTGGCCGCGCAGGTGCGCGCCGCGTCGTACTGGTGGTTGCGCAGGTTCGTCGCGGCCAGACCGAGGTACAGATCGGCTCGAAGCAGGTCGTCGTACGCGCGGACCGCTCCGGCTAGTTGACTGAACTCTTCGGGTACCGATTGGCGTGATCGGTACCGGACTGGAGAGGGTGTGTCGGTGGAGGGTGTCGTATTGGGCCGAGTCGTTGAGTTCGAGCAGGGACTGCCGTGGCGCGTGGTGTTTCCGGACATTGAGCATGCGGGGGCGTCGGGCTATCTCCGTGAGTTGGCCGTCTCGGACTGCTCGCCGGCGACACTGCGCAGCTACGCCTACGACCTGCTGCGGTGGTTCCGGTTCCTGCACGACCGCTGGACGGCGTGGGAGCGTGCTGAACGGTCCGACGTGCGCGAGTTGGTGGAGCTGTTGCGTGAGGCACCGGTTCCGCAGCGGCTGAATCGCCGTCGGGATGTGTCGCCGCCGGGGTCGGTGAATCCGGTCACGGGCAAGGCGACGCTCGGTTCGACGTACGCCGCGCGGACCATTAACCATCAGCTGAGCGTTCTGTTCGGCTTCTACGAGTGGGCCTGTGCGTCGGGGCTCGGGCCGCTGATGAACCCTGTGCCCGCCCAGCGGAGCCGCGCGACGGGCGGGCGGTTGAACGCCCACCATAACCCGATGGACAGCTTCGCAATCCATCAGCGGGCAACGTACCGACAGAAGACACCGCGGCCGGTGTGGCGGGCGATTCCTGACGATGCAGCTGACGCGCTGTTCGGCGCAATGCGCAGTCACCGCGACCGGGCGCTGGTGTCGTTCTGGCTGTCGAGCGGTGCCCGCGCGTCCGAGCTGCTCGGCCTGTGTCACGGTACCGACCTTGATGCGGGGGCGAACACGATCACGGTGGTCAGCAAGGGTAGCCGTTTGCGGGAGACGATCCCGGCGAGTGTGGATTCGTTCGTGTCGCTGGCGCTGTATCTGCAACGGGAACGCCCGCCGATCGAGCACGGCGGACCGGTGTGGTGGACCCGGCAGGGCACGCGGCGGCCGCTGACCTACCACGCGGCGCGCGCTGTGCTGCAGCGCGCGAACGCCGCGTTGGGGTCGAACTGGACGCTGCACGATCTGCGGCACACGGCGGCGGCGCGGTTGCTGGCGGATCCGGCGTTCACACTGTTCGACGTGCAGACGATCCTTCGCCATGCCAGCGTCTCGACCATGCAGATCTACAGCCAGCCACGGCTGGAGGACTTGGTCGCGAAGGTGCTGGAGCATCATGCACGGCCGCGGCCCGCGGGTCCGGTCATTGAGCCTGTCTACGACGAGGCTGCGGTGCGCGAGCTGCTGGGGCTGCGCGAATGACCCAATTGCCTGCCAGCGGTTCGCATCTGGCGACTGGTCCTCGCGCGGCCGCGCGAATCCAGGCGGCCCGCACCCGGGCGGCATCAGGCCCGAGATCGAGACCGCTGTCGCCGCCGGCCGTGGTCGCGCCGGACGGGTTGTTTGGGGCGAACGGCCGGCTGCGGCCGCACCGCGCCTACGACAGCGGTCTCGAACCGCCGATGCTGCTACCCGACGCAGCGGGGGCGCAGGTCCAGCACCTCGGTTTGGACGAGAGGATCGAGGCCACCTTGGAGAAGGTGCTGGGCATCTTCCCAAGCCGCAAAGCAACTTCGACCGGTTTCCGGCGGATCTTGGGTTGGCTGCACCAGTTCGGCGGCGAGACGTGGGAGCAGCGGTGGCTGGCCAGCGGCGCCGACCTCGCTCCGAGAGCCTGGCGTTCAGCGGTGACACCTCGGACGCCGGAGTCCTCGCTGGCTCAGGGAGTGAACGCGTTGATGGTGGCGCGGGTGCTGCGCCCGTCGTACGGCTGGCAGCTGGCCACTGGGGCGGGCGCCTACCTTCCGCAGCGGATGCTCGGTGTCAACGACGCGGATCAGCTGCAGCGGCTGCGGGCGTTGCCCGCCTACCGATCGGCGCTGCTGCGCCATCAATACGACGCGGAAGCGTGCTTGTCGCGGGTGCTGATCCGAACCGGCAAGCGAATCGAGGAGTTACAGGGCGAGGATCTGCTGTTCTACGCCGACGTCGTGCGCACGTCGGGCCGCAGCCGGCGCGAGCATCTGGCCTGGGAGCTGCTGGTCGCGCTTGGCCCGTTCGCGGGTGAACCGCTCACCCTGCGGGCGGCCTGGTCGGCCAAAGGTAACTCCCGCCAGCACTCCGTGCAGACCTTGGTCGACCGCTACGGCGTCCCGGCTAGCGGCGTGCGGGACCTGCTGGTCGACTACCTCAGCGAGCTCAAGCCGTCGATGGACTACGGCACGCTGGAAGGGTGGGCCTACCGGTTGGTGCGGCTCTTCTGGTGGGAGGTGCTGCAGATCAACCCCGCCCAGACCGACCTGCGGCTCACACCACAGGTCGCGGCCGAGTGGCGCCAACGGCTCTCGGTGACCATCGACGGACAGCCCCGTCGCGAGATCCACTCCACGCTGTTCGCTGTCCGCGGGATGTATCGCGACCTGGCGGAGTGGTCGCACGACGAGCCAGCCCGCTGGGGGCCGTGGGTCGCGCCGGCTCCGGTGTCGCGGCACGAGTCCAAGAGCGCCTCGAAGGCGAAGCGCCGTCAGCAGTCGCGGATGCAGAACCGCACCAGGGCGCTGACGCCGTTGCTGCCGAGGTTGGTCGCGGAAGCGTTGCGGCGCCGGGACTGGTCGGCCCGGCTGCTCGCTGCGGCCCAGCAGGCCACCCACGGGCAGCGGTTCGTGGTCGACGGCTCGGAGTTCGAGCTCCATCAGCCGCCGCCGCGCCGCTACGAGCGAGACCGGCCGAGCCTGATGCGAGCCCGGATCGTCGCAGCCGCCCCGGACATGCCGCTGCTCGGCGTCAACCGGCACGGCCTGGCCGACATCACCGCGGCCGAGGCAGACGGGTTCTGGGCGTGGGCCGTCATCGAGACGCTGCGCCTGACCGGGATCCGGGTCGAGGAGCTGCTCGAGCTCACCCAACTGTCGCTGCGCCACTACACCGCCGCCTCAACCGGGACGCTGGTGCCGCTACTGCACATCGTGCCGAGCAAGACGACGCCGAGCGGCTGATACCCATGACGCCGGAGCTGGTGACAGTGCTTGTCGCGGTCCAGCGCCGCGCGAAAGGAAACGGAGACCGGATACCGCTGTCGGTGCGCTACGACCCGCACGAGAAGGTGCACGGCCAGCCGTTCCCGCACCTGTTCGTCCGCCGCATCGGCACCCGCAACGAAGTGCTGTCACCGTCGGTGGCGCGGCGGCTCATCATCGCCGTCGCCGCCTCGGCCGGGCTCCAGGACGGCGGGGAGCCGATCTACTTCACGCCGCATGACTTCCGGCGACTGTTCACCACTGAGATGGTCTCCAGTGGCCTGCCGCTGCACATCGCGGCCACCCTGCTCGGCCACCTCAGCCTCGACACCACACGCGGCTACACCGCGGTCTTCCCCGAGGAAGTCGTCGCAGCGCATCAGCACTTCATCGAACGCCGCCGCGCCACTCGGCCGGGCAGCGAGCTCCGGCCGGCGACCGGCGAGGAGTGGGCCGAGTTCGAGGGGCACTTCTTGCTGCGCAAGGTCGCTCTCGGTGAGTGTCACCGCCCCTACGGCACGCCTTGAATCCACGAGCACGCCTGCATCCGGTGCCGATTCCTTCGGGTCGACCCCGCCCAGTTGCCGCGCATCGATGAGATGACCGCCAACGCCGAACAGCGGCTCGCTGAGGCCAAGGATCGAGCATGGCTTGGTGAGGTCGCGGCGCTTGAGGAGTCGCTCAGGCACCTGGGACAGCGACGAAGCGAGGCACAGCGCGACCGGCATTCGGCAAGCTCACCAGGATCTCTTGTTTGATGCTTGAGCGCCCCATCGAGCGGTATTCGGACACCCTCCAGGCACTCGACGTGGGTTGCATTGCTGGTTGCCGGGCGGAGATCCGCCCCGTCCCGCCGTCCGCGACAACGCCATGTCAGAGTCCGCCCGGCGCCGCCCATCCTGGTGGTCTCGCGGCGAGGGTCGAGTGATCCGCTACTGGGCCCATGCCGCGATCCGTTCCGCGATCGCCTCGGGGGCTTCGATGTGCAGGAAGTGACCGACGTCGGGGACGACCTCCATCGCGTGCGGGGCGGCGAACCGATGTCGGTCGTCGACCTGCGGGGGGAGGAAGCAGCCGTCGTCGGCACCGTAAAGCTGCAGCAGGGGCACCGCGATCGGTTGAGACAGGCGGCGCGTCGCCCCAAGCATGCCGGGTCGCAGCATCGCACGGTAGTACTTCAGAGGCGCGGGCATGCTCGCCCGCAGGTGCTCGTGTAGCTCCGCCTGGAGAGCTGGATCGAGCGAGAGGCTGGGCGACCACTGACGCCAGAGGCGGTCGATGAAGGCGAGATCGCGGGCGGTGGCAATCCAGCCGCTTCCCGGCAGTTGAAACAGCCCCATGTACCAGATCCGGCGTAGCTGAGCGAGGCGCGGCCGGCTCAGGAGGGTGATTGGGTGGGGGACTGCGAGCGTGACCGCGCGTTCGATCCGCTCCGGCGCGGTGGCGCAGGCATCGTAGGTGATCAGGGCGCCCCAGTCGTGGCCGATCAACTCCACGGCTCGCCCGGGAGACCAGCGGTCGATCAGTGCGAGCACGTCGCTGGTGAGGGATGCGAAGTCGAACGGCCCCGCGGTCGGGGACGGCGCGTAACCGCGAAGCCAGGGTGCGACGACGTGACGTCCGCGGCGGCCGAGCTCGGCGAGGAAGGGCTTGGCGGTTGGCGGATGGTCCGGGAAGCCGTGCAGGACGAGCGTCGGTTGACCATTGGGATCACCACCCTGCAGCGCGTGAAAGGTGCCGTGTGGCAGGTCGAAGGTGACGTGTTCGAATTCCATGGGTGTCAGCCTTCCCAAGAGTGGCCGGACGAGAGATGCCGATGCTGGCTTCGGTGTCTCTGGTGTTGGACATGTGCGTCTCCTCAGGCGCCGGGTGTACTGCGGGGTCAGCCGGCCAGTCGGTTGAGCTTGCGGATTTGTCTGTCAAAGGCGCGCGAGGGCACGATCCGGCGCAGGAGGCTGACGCGTGCGGCCATCGAGCCGGCGGTGTACCGGAGCTTGGGCTTGGAATCGGTGGCGGCCGCGACGATCACCTTCGCGACAACGTCCGGGTCGTCGGCGTTGCGCAGGGCCGTGGCCAGCACGTCTCGGGAGACCTCCCGCTGCGCGGCGTAGACCGGCAGGGGCGAGTCGGGTGCCATGCTGCTCGCCTCGAAACTCGTGCTTGTGTAGGCCGGCTCGACCAGCAGCATCCGGACGCCGTGCTCGCGAAGCTCGTGGTCGACGGACTCGGAGTAGCCCTCGACCGCGTGCTTGGTGGCGGCGTAGACGGCCATGAAGGGGGCTGGGATCAGACCGAGTACCGAGGCGACGTTGACCACGCGGCCACTGCCCTGGGCGCGCAGGTGGGGCAGCACTGCGTTTGTCATCCGAATCAGACCGAAGACATTGATGTCGAAGACCTCCTTGGCCTGGTTGATCGAGCTCTCCTCGCCAGCGCCGACCGCGCCCACGCCTGCATTGTTGACCAGGACATCGATCCGGCCGAACCGCTCGATCACCTCCTCGACCAGGGAGCGGACCGACTCGTCGCTGGCCACGTCGAGATCGAGGAACGTCACGCCGGCGAGCGGCTCGGCGTTCGCCGCGTTACGGCTCGTGCCGACCACCGCGAAACCCGCGCCCACGAGGGCGAGCGCTGCCGCCCGCCCGATCCCGGACGAGGCGCCCGTCACGAGGGCCACTGGGGAAGCTATCTGCATGTTGGTTCCTTCGGTTTGTGGGCCTGACTTTGTCGTGGGAGTGCGGGTCGCCTGTGCTCAGGCCGACACAGTCCGCACCGGGTCGGTCCGGGTCGGTCCGCGTCCTCAAAGGACGAAGGCCACGAGGCCGAGCAGGTCTTGAGCTATGGAAGGGTCTTCGGGCCCGGCCTGGCCGTCGGCCAGGTGCACCCCGGCCACGGCATCGCACTCGTCCAGGTCAAAGCCGTGGGTGAAGGAGGTCAGGTCCTCGGTCGGCTGACGGAACAGAAAAGATCCGCCTGCTGAAGACTCAGAGGTGGCGTCATGTTCTGCTGCGGAGCGCTCAGTGGCTCGGAGCAACCGCCAGCTCGCGCAGGCGCGTATTGTTCTGCAGCGCCCACCGCATGGTCCGCGGTGGGCGCCCGAGCAGGGTCTCCAGTTGGTCGGTGACCACGTCGTACCGCCCGCCGGCGATCAGCCTGGTCTGGATCTTCAGGTGCTCAGCCACGTGCCGGGCCGTAGCCGGGTCGCCCAGGGCCTCCTGCAGGACGGTCTCGTCAATGAAGGCCTCGTTCCAGGCCTCCACTTCCTCAGGAATGTAGGCGACCTGGCGTCCCAGCACGGCTGCGTAGTCGTCAGCGAACCCGTACATGTCCTTCAGCTCCGGGCCGGTGAGCTCGTAGGACTTCGAGATGTGCGGTGCGGGGTCGACCAGCATCTTCACGCACACCTCTGCCAGGTCGTGAACGGCGATGGGCGCGAGCCGCTGGCTGCCGAAGGGCAGGCGCAGTTCACCGTTGCTCAGCGGGCCCAGTAGCATCCAGGTCAGATGGGGGTTCTCGGCGAACAGGGTCGCACGCACGTTGATGGTCGGAAGGCCGGACCAGTCCAGCACCCGCTCGCAGACCCAGTGCGCCCGCTGCTGCGGTGACCAGTCCGTGACCAGTCCGCCGAGCCAGGAACGCCGCTCCTCATCCGGTGTGGTCATCTTCTCGAGCGTCATGTACGACTGCTCGTAGTTGGACAGGTGCACGAAGGCCTCGATGTCGCCCTGGTCTCGCGCCGCCGTGGCCATCAAGGTGAGGGCATCGGCGTAGTACGGCTGCGGGCTCATGCTGAAGAAGATGCGCCGGACACCCTTCAGCGCGGCGGCCACGTCCGCGAGTTTGAGCAGGTCGCCGACGAAGACCTCGGCCCCGGCCTCGCGCAGCGACTGCGCGCGCTCGTCGTCCCGTCGCACGAACGCGCGCACCGGGTGGCCCTGTTCGAGCATCATGTCGACCATCACCCTGCTCACGCCACCGACTTGGCCGCCGGCGCCGGTGATCAGGATGGGATTGCGTTCCGTCATTGGGGTGTTCTCCATCTGGTTGGGGTGGGTCGGCCGTTCAGGAAGCCGAGGACTCCGCACGCGCACAGCCGCCCGTTCGACATTGCGGGTCAGGTGCGCGCGGGCGTCGTCTGCAGGAACAGGTCGAGCAGCGCCAGCAGCGTCTCGGGAGCGTCCTCGGTCGGGAAGTGGCCGGCGCTGGGGATCTCGACCACGGGGGCGTCGGGGTAAGCCAGATGGAACGACGGGATCACGTACTCGGGCAGCAGTGCGGTGTCCCGCATCCCGACCGCCAGCATCGCCGGCACGGCTCGCAGCGCGGCGACGGCTTCCATGGGCGGCGGGCCGGGCGGCGGGCCCTGCGGGCCCTCCAGGGCCTGCCGGGGGAAGGCGATGACACCGCGGCACTCCGCCGGGGTCGGGAAGGGGCTGGAGTACGCGCGGATCCAGGTCGGCGTGGCGATCTCCGGTCGGGCGACATGCTGCAGGTCGATCATCAGGTGGGCGATGGTGTGACCCGCGTTTCCGAGGATCTGCTCGAACGAACCGTCCGAGAGCGCCGACTGGGCCCACTGGAACCACCGGCTCTCGGCGCCGTTGGTCTTCATGAGAGGGGCGATTTCGTCTGCGAGGGGCATCACGGTGTTCGTGGCGAAGATCCGGGAGATCCGGTCGGGGTGACGCAGCGCGAACCCGGTGCCGATGGGGCCGCCCCAGTCACGGAGAACCAGGGTGATGTCGGTGAGGTCGAGCGTGTCGACGAGCAGCGATTCGAGATTGAGGATGTGTTCACCCGCGTCGTACGTGCGGTCCTGCGGTGTCTCGCTCTTGCCGAAGCCCATGTGGTCGGGAACGATCACGCGATGGTGACGTGACAGTGGCCCGATCAGGTGGCGCCACTCGTAGCCCCACGTGGGCTCGCCGTGCAGCATGACGATCGTCTGATCGGGCCGTTCTGGGCCCTCGTCGACGTAGTGCTGGCGGAAGCCGGCCGCCTCGTTGAAGCGGGCGGGATACGGCCACGTGCCGTCGAACGTCTCTTCAGCAGCAATCATGGGATCTCGTGCCTTTCGGGGAGTGGGTGGTTTCGAGCCGTCGCGTTCAGAAATCAGATGTCGGACTCGGTCCAGCCGCGTGCAGGGCCGCGTCGGTGTCCGCGATGGCCAGCATCCTGTTGATGTCGGCGCCGGCCAGGGCGCCGGCCGCCGCGGAGGCCCCGACCTGGGCGGTCAGATCGGTGACGTTGCCGGCCACCCACACACCCGGCACCTCGGTGATGCCGGCCATGCCGGAAGCGAACACGCGGCCCTTCGGCAGGTCCTGCACCGGCAGGCGCAGACCTTCCAGGCCGTGGGCGCGAATCTGCAACTGCGCGAGGACCGCGAGGACGCGGCGGGCCACGACCTGGCCGTCGGCCAGGCGCACCCCGGCGAGGGCACCGTTCTCGTCGTTGACGACCTCGGTGATCGGGGTGTCGATGATGCGGATGCCGCGGGCGGCGAAGCGGGCGCGGTTGTCCTCGTCCAGGTCAGTGCCGTGGGTGAAGTAGGTCAGGTCCTCGGTCAGCTGACGGAACAGAAACGCGTGGTCGATGGAGACCGGGCCGGTGGCGAGGATACCGATGGGCTCGTCGCGCACCTCCCAGCCGTGGCAGTACGGGCAGTGCAGCACGCTGTGCCCCCAATGCTCGGCGAGCCCGGGCACTTCCGGCAGCACGTCCGTGAGGCCGGTGGCCACCAGGATGCGGCGGGCGGTGATGCTGCGGCCGTCGGCCAGGGTGACGGTGAACCGCAGATCCCCCTCCGGCGACGGGGCGGCAGGCTCGGCCGCGACCACCTCGCCGTGGACGACGCGTCCGCCGTACTGGCGCACCTGCTCTCTGCCCCGTCGGAGGATCTCGGACGGCGGGGTGCCGTCCAGGGCGAGGAGGCCGTGCACGGCCTCCGCGGGCGCGTTGCGCGGGGCGCCGCTGTCGATCACGACGACCGAGCGGCGGGAGCGGGCGAGGATCAGTGCACCGTTCAGCCCCGCGGCGCCCCCGCCGATCACGACCGCGTCGACGGTCCCCTCAGCCAGTGCGTCGCTCGCGTACGGAGCAGTCGTCACAGCCATGGCCTCCTGCCTTTCCTTATCAGTCATCGTTCGGTCAACCCTTCGAGTTCTCGATGGTTGGAGGGCCCTGCCCGGCGAGCTCAGAATGGTTGTGTACTGAACTGTCAGAAACGTAGATGGTTCTGTACTGAATTGTCAAATACGGCAGGTCGGCCCTACCTTCTATGTATGGCGAGACCACGAAGCTTCGACCGCGACCACGTCCTCCATGCCGCCGAGCGGCAGTTCCGCACCACGGGCTACAACGGCACAAGCGTCGACGACATCAGCGCCGCCACCGGCCTGGGCCGCGGCAGCCTCTATGCCACGTTCGACGGCAAGCACGGCGTGCTGCTGCAGGCGATGGCCGGGTACTTCGCCCGGCTGGGGCAGGGTGCGCCGCAGATGCTCGCCGGACCGGACGAGGGCGCTCTGGAACGACTGCACGGGTACTTGCTCCGCGCCGTCCACGGGGTGCCACTCGCCGCCGACGTACCCCCCGCCCCTGACCGGGCGACGGCGACCTGCTTCGCCGCCAAGATGGCCATGGAGATCGGCGCCTCCGACCCCGAGGTGCAACGCCTGGCCAACGACTGCTTCTCCGTGGTCGCAATGGCGGTGGCCGAGTGTGTGCGAGCGGCGCAGCGCAACGGCGACATCGACCCCGACGCGGATCCCGACGACCTCGCGTACCTTCTGGTGACCATCATCCGCGGGACCGATGTCGTAGGCGCGTACGGCCACAGTCCCGCCCGCCTGACCTCGATTGCAGAAAGCGCGTTCGCCTTGCTGCCTCGCCCGCGCCACCGCTGAGAACGGCACGGCCGGATCTCGTTGTGGAGGCCTCTGATGCGGACCCCCACAGGCGGTCAGTTGGTCAGCATCAAAGCCTCGCTACAACAGGCCTTCCACACCGACGTCCGCCGCGGCGTACTCCTCGAACCAGCGCTGCGCCTCGGGCGGGTCAGCGGCTACATGTCGGCGACAGCAAGAACGTCGAAGGCCAGGAAGGAGACCGTTGGGAGGCCCTCCGGCGCTGGCGGTTTGCCGCGTTGTGCCAACCGCGATGCGACCACCAAGTAGACCAGCGACGGCACGCCGAACCGAGTGTTGGCAGATCGGTCGCGCGGTCCGCGACTGACTGCCTCCGCCCGCCCGTGAATTGTGCCGAGGACCTCATTCGAACCTCAGTGAACACGCGGATGCGGTCAGTGGACGAGCGACGCGCCGAGCTCAGGTGGCAACGACCCTGAAGGACATCCTGGAGCGCACCGGCGGCCGCTACGACCTGCAGACGATGTGCGAGGCGGGAGGGCACCCCGAACCTCACCCTGCAGCCGAGCGTTCCAGAATAGTGATCAGCTCAGCCGAGCAAGCCGTCAGCCAGGCGAAGGAGACCCATGAGCAGCATCCCGGTTCCCGACGAGATGACCCACTACTCGTCGCGACAACGGGACGAGGTCGACGAGCTGTCATGGCCGGTCTTGAGCGAGCACCTTCTGAGCCTGCTCCGATCGGGCGGTGAAGAGCTGCGCCCCGAACCCGGCGAGGTGTTGTGGGACGCCGGAGACCCGTACGACCTGTACCTCGTGCTCGCAGGAGGGCTGCTCCTGGTCGATCGTCGGGAGGACCGGGTCGTCTTCGTCGTGGAGCAAGGCGACTTCGTGGGCGAGCTGGGCATGTTCATGGGCCAGCGATCCTTCTTCCAGGGTGTCGCCAAGGAGGGGACCGTGGTTCTCAAGGTGCCCATCGAGGAGCTGCGGCGGCTCGTGGAGATCTCGGCCGAGCTGAGCGACGTCGTGCTGTCCGCACTCGACGCCCGACGGCTCTACCTGACGAGGATGGGCGAGGGCGGCCTCGTCCTCGCTGGAGACGACGACCGTGATCTGCACCGGCTCCAGGATTTCGCTGGACGCAACCGGCTCCCCTACCGGACCGTGCTGCGCTCGGACCCCACGGCGTGGGCCGAGCTGGCGAAGACGACGGCGTTGCCCGCGTCGGGTACGGCCGTGGTCGCCGGCGACCAAAGGGTCATGACCGCGCCGACCACGCGCGATCTCGCCAGCGCGCTCGGGATCGACTTCTGGGGCATTGCCGACAACACTCGATGCGACATGCTCGTGATCGGGGCCGGACCAGCGGGCCTGGCGGCCGCGGTCTTCGGGGCATCCGAGGGCCTCGACGTGGTTGTCGTGGAAGACGTTGCTATCGGGGGCCAAGCGGGCAGTTCCTCGCGGATCGAGAACTATCTCGGCTTTCCACGAGGCGTGTCCGGGACCGAGCTGGCGCGGGCAGCGATGATGCAGGCCGTCAAGTTCGGAACCCGGCTGGTCTCGCCCCGATCCGTCACGGGGTTGACCCAGACGGCTTCAGGCTTCCGCGTCCGCCTCGACGACCAGCACGACATCGACGCGAGCGCCGTGATCATTGCCAGTGGGGCTCAATATCGACGTCTGGACGTGCCCGGGCTGGCCGACCTCGAGGGGCGGGGCGTCTACTACGCGGCGAGCGACCTTGAGGCCAAGGTCGTCTCGGACCGGAACGCCGTGGTTGTCGGGGGCGCCAACTCGGCCGGACAAGCCGCTCTGTTCCTGACACGGCACGCCGCTCACGTCCACATCCTGATCCGGCGGGACGATCTGCGAGAGACGATGTCGGCCTACCTCGCGCAGCGTCTGACCCACCATGAGCGCGTCACCGTCCACCCCCGTGCGGAGCTCTCCGCGGTCAGTGGAGCGACGCGGCTGACAGGTGTGACGTGGCGAGACCACGCCCACGAGGCCACTGTCCGACTCGACGCCGCCGGTCTCTTTTTGATGATCGGCGCGGATCCACGCACCAACTGGCTGCATGGAGCAGGTGTGGAGCTCGACGGCAAGGGCTTCGTCGTGACGCGGGAGGGGTTCAATGCGTCGTTGCCCGGGTTGTTCGCCGTGGGCGACGTACGCGCCGGATCGGTCAAACGAGTTGCCTCGGCCGTCGGCGAAGGCTCAGTGGTGGTCTCCGCTGTCCACGCCCACCTCGCCGACGCGAGTCGGTCCTGACATCACAAGCATCGCGCGCCTGCCAGCATCGCGGGCTCACCATCCAGCAAATCCCGCTCGTGGGCGTGCTACCGGTGCGCTTGACAGGTTCAGTGAAGGGGGCGGCGAGTGCCTCGGCGGCGAGATCGTTCGCGGCCTGGTTGAGTGCGGCCGTCCGGAACCGGTCCAGGTTGTCGTGGTCGAACTGGCTGAAGTCCCAGTTGAGGTCGATGTAGCTCATCATCGTGTTCGACTGGTCGCCGAGCCAGGCGAAGAAGGTCGGGCCGGGCGGGGCGAACAGCTCACCGGTCGCGCCGTCGTAGCCGTCGTGCGGGTGCGCCAGCCCGATGTGGTGCCCGACCTCGTAGTTGAAGATCGGCAACTCGTGGTCGACCTTGCCCTGGTCGTCCTGGGTCCGGGCCAGTTCGCGCTGGTTCTGCAGGTAGAAGTTCGCGAACGGCTCCAGACCTTCTAAGAACCGCGACACCGAGTGCGGAACTGGGCAACCGGCTCGGTCATGACTTGGGCCTGCGGGTCAGGAGTGTTCTGCAGGAGGAGAGCAACAGCCTGGTCTCCTGCCTCGGCGCCAAGGGCCACCCGCTCCCGCAGGGCACGCGCTACGACGCCACCAAGAACGTCACCCAGTTCGGTATTCGGCTCGGCGCCAACACCGCACCTGTCGTCAAGCCGCCGAGCGCGGCACGAGCACAGGGCTGTTCGACCGGCTCGACGCGCGGCTGCCGTCCCTGCAGCGGCAGATTGCCGGCGAGCACGCGGCCGAGTTCGCCGAGCTCAACCCGAAGCTCACCGTCATGGCCGCCCGAGCCGACACCGCGCTGGCCAAAGACACCGGCACCAAGCCTCGCTAGGTTGGCTGCATGATCGCGCGCATGTGGCGGGGATGGGTGCCCACCGAGAAGGCCGCCGAGTACGTCGACATCGTCGAACGCACCGGGATGTCCGGCTATCGCCGTACGCCGGGAAACGAGGGCGCTCAATTGCTCACGCGGGATCTCGGCGACGGACGAACCGAGATCATCACGCTGAGCTGGTGGTCCGACCTCGATCACATCCGCGCCTTCGCCGGTGACGACATCGACCGCGCCAAGTACTACCCGGAGGACGACGACTACCTGCTCGAGCGAGAGGAGACGGTCGCCCACTTCGAGGTGGCGCCGCCCGCACCCTGAGCGGTTACTCGCGCCAGCCGCTCAGTTCGACGGACTTGCCGGTGTCGACGCGGAAGGCGAGCTTGACGGCGATCTCCTGGCCGGCGGCCAGGTCGAGCTTCCAGGTGACGACGCCGAGGTCGGTGGTCTCGGCCGGCTCCGGTTCGGCCGTGATCGGTTTGACGGTGATCTCGTGGTCGCGCGGGACCGGCAGCTGGTCGAGGACCGTGACCCGGGCCGTCCGCGGGGTGTGGTTCTCGATCTTGGTCTCGTACTCCACCTCGCGCCGGCGCGTCGATCCGAGCGTCGCCTTGGTCGCGGTCCGGCGGACCAGCTTCCGCTCGACCCGGATCCGGTCGTCCAGGCCGAGGGCGAGTTCGACGTCCTCGCCAGGGGCCCACAGCGGCAACGCGGCCGAGCCGACGAAGTCCGCCTCGTGGAAGACCGCGGCTTTCCCGGCCGGCAACGTGTGGGTGGACGAGTTCACGACCGTGGCCCGCAGGTGGACGTCCGTCGACCGGACCGGCGCGGTGACGTAGTCCAGCTCGGCGTCGAGGTCGATCGCTGCGATCGTCGCGCGGTGCGTGGCGCCGTCCGCGGGTACGGCGACCGGCCGGGGCGGGGTGTAGGTCGCTGCGGTGACGCCCTGCTCGACCGTCGCGGCGAGGTCGGCGAAGGCGGCCGCCGGGGCCGCCTGCTGCTCGATGAAGTCGGCCGTCCTGGATTGGAGACCTCGCGGGACCGCGGCGGGCGCGACCGGCATCGGTGGGTGGAAGCGGTCGAGGTACCAGGGGTCGAGCTCAGGCACCTTCGCGGTCACCGTGGGCCGGGCCGTCGACAGCGTGAGCTCGCACTCGGGCCAGTCCTCACCGGTGTGTTGGGTGATCAGGCCGTACCAGTTCAGCGTGAGCTGGTCGGCCTTGAGGCGCACGTCGTACGAGCTGACCCAGCCGGCGTTGGGCACGACGTACGAGAGCTCGATCTCCACCTCGGCCTCGGATTCCAGCGCCAGCGCGACCGCGGCGGTACGGCGGTCGGGCCTGCGTTGCTGCGCGACCTTGGCCAGCCGGCGGTCGGCGGCGGCGAGGCGTTCCTCGGCTTCGCGCCGCTGCGCGGCCAGCTCTCTCCGCTGCGCCCGTACGGCGGACAACCGGGCGGCGAGCGACTCGGTGAACCCGCCCAGCTCGGCGCCTGCCTCGCCGGAGGCCAACGTCCGGGCGAAGCTGCCGCCGGCTCGCCGCGCCAGCTGTGCCAGGAACCCGTCGAGCTGGGCCTGCACATCATCAGCGTCGGTCAGCTCCGCAACCTCGTCCTGTGCCTCGCGCCGTTGCCGCTCCAACTCGGCGACGGTCTCGTCCGGCGCCTGCGGGTGATGCTGGATCGCCAGATCCACGCCGAGCACAGTGGCCGGTCCGCGTCCGGCGACCCGGATCGAGTCCTCCTGCAGCGCGAGCGGCAGCGGCTCGACGTACACCGTCTGGTCACCGGCCGGCACAGTGATCCGCCCGCGCCGAGTCACCCGGGCCCGATCCGGATAAACAGTGACAGCAGCAATCGGAGCATCCACCACGAGTTGCGTCATGCCCAGACAGTAGCCGCCGGACGGAGCTCCGGAAGGCGATGACGTGCGCGGTTCATTCATTCGCTTGAAGGATTGTTGCTCTTGGCAATGAACGGTGACCGGTCCCGCGTGGCCTGCCCGGGATCATGTCTTGACACGACCCATGACCCTCCGTAGCGTCGTTGGTTGGGGATTTCGTCAGGCCACCTCACCTCATTGGGGTGTGGACACGTCGTGCCTGAGGGGGGATGCATGTCCGACGCTGCGTTCTCCTTGCTGGCCGTCGCCGAAGCGTCGCCTGGTACAGCCGATTCCGTCGCGGATTGGCGGCGACCCTTTCAGCGCCTCGACACCCTGCTGGCGGAGGCCGTGGCCGAGGCCCGGGTGAGGTTCGGTGCCGAGGCGGGGCACGACTCGTTCCGGGGGCTTTACATCAGCGATGAGCAGGCGGTTGCGGCCCTGAGCCGTCCGCCGGGTGAGCCGTTGCGCGTCGGCCAGGAGGCAGGACCGGACCGCCTACTCGAGCCGGCCTGGGCCGACGTGGCCGCCGTTCACGGCGGGTGGGCCTGGCTGCGACGCACCTACAGCCTGACCGACACCGAGCTCGACGTCGTGCTGATCGCGCTGGCCCCAGAAGTCGACGTGCGTTACGAACGGCTCTACGGCTACCTTCAGGACGACGTCAGCCGGCGCCGCGCGACCGTTGATCTGATCCTCGACCTGATCAGCATCTCGCCGGACGAGAAGCTGGCCCAGCGGTCCTTGTTCGCCGCCGACGCACCGCTGCTGCGAAGCAGGATCCTCCGACTGGTCGGCGACGAGCGGGTACAGCCAGCGATCCTGGCGAATGCCGTCGTCCTCGACGAGCAGATCACGGATGTCCTGCTGGCCGTGGGCGGCCTCGACAGGCAGTTGGCCGAGTACTGCCGGCTTGCCACCCCGCCTCCGGGGGCTTGGGACGAGACAGCGCTCCCGCCGACCGGCCGGCGAACGGTTCTTGACGCGGCCCGCGCCGCGCAAGGCCGCCACGCGCTGCGAATCCAGCTGCACGGGCCGGTCGGCTCCGGCTGCCGGGCTGCGGCGGTGGCCTTGGCGGGGGAGCTGCAGATCCCCATCCTCACTCTGCGAGTGGCATATCTGCCGGCCGGAGACGAGGAGGCGGCAACCGTCGTCGCTCGTTCGTTCCGCGAGGCAGCGCTTCACCACGCGATGCTGTTCGTCGACGACGTGGATGCCCTGCCACTCGGGTCGCGCGCGCGATCGGCCCTCGTTGACGGCTTCGCCGAGCACAACGGCATCACGGTGCTGGCCGGCTCTCAGCCATGGACGGCGGACGGTGGCCCGCCGCTCGGTGTCCTCGACGTTGCCCTAGGCCGAGCGGATCTGCCCACCCGGCGCACCGTGTGGGCGCGGGAACTCGACCAGGCCGGGGTGACCTCGTCGACCGACCTGGTGGAGACACTGGCCGGGCGGTTCTCGTTCGGTCCGGCGCGGATCGCCGAGGCGGTCGCGAGCGCCGTCACTGCCGCAGGCGCCGGCGGGCGGCCGAGCGCGAGCGAGGTTTTCGCTGCCGCGCGCCGGCAGACCAGTCAGCGGCTGTCGACCCTGGCGCGCCGGATCGAGCCGGCCGGCTCGTGGGCCGACATCGTTCTGCCGCCGGAGACCACCGCGCAGTTGGAAGAACTGTGCGCCCGGGTCGGGTTGCGGTCGACGGTCCTGAACGAGTGGGGGTTCGATCAGAAGCTCTCGCGTGGAAGCGGAACCAGCGCGCTGTTCACCGGGCCGCCGGGTACTGGCAAGACCATGGCCGCCGAGGTCGTGGCCGGGGAACTCGGCCTGGACCTGTTCTCGATCGACCTCTCGGCGGTGGTGAGCAAGTACATCGGTGAGACCGAGAAGAACCTGGAGAAGATCTTCGCGGCGGCCGCCGATGCGGATGCGATCCTGATGTTCGACGAGGCGGACGCCTTGTTCGGCAAACGGTCCGAGGTGCACGACGCGCACGACCGGTACGCCAACATCGAGACGTCGTACCTGCTGCAGCGGATGGAGCAGTACGAGGGCATCGCGATCCTCGCCACGAACCTGCGCCAGAACCTGGACGAGGCGTTCACCCGCAGGCTGCAGTTCATCATCGAGTTTCCCTTCCCCGACGAAGGACTGCGCGAGGGGATCTGGCGGGTCAGTTTCCCGGCCGGCGCACCGCTGGCCGGGAGTCTGGACTTCGCGGGGCTGGCCCGCGACTTCCGGCTGTCCGGCGCGAACATCCGGAACGCGGCCCTGCATGCGGCGTTCCTGGCGGCAGCGCGGGGTGAGCCGATCGGGATGGCGCACCTGAACCGGGCGATCCGCCGCGAGTTTCAGAAGATGGGCCGGGTGCCTCCCGATCCCGCTGCGGAGCGGGTGTGGTGAGCCGCCGTGTTCCACGACCTCGACGAAACCCTGAAGGCGATGCTGGACGACGCCGCGGCGCCGACCGAACTGCGCGCGGCCGACGTGAGTTTCGATACTCCGGACAAGGACTACAAGCCGACTGAGGCGACCGTGAACCTCTTCCTGCACGAGGTGACGGAGAACCGGAGCCTCCGCGACGAGGCGCGGGTGCTGGCCAGAGCAGGAGATGTGTACACGTCGCGGCTGCCTTCGTTGCGAGTCGACTGCACCTATCTGGCGACGGCCTGGTCCTCACAGGCCGGCGGGCTCAGGGCCGCGGAGGAGCATCGGCTCCTGGGACTCGCCCTGCAATGGCTCAGCCGGTTCCCGGTGGTGGACGAACGCTTCCTGCGCGGCTCGCTCAAGACTCCGCCGCAGCCCTATCCGCTGCCCGCCGTCGTGGCGCAGACCCAGGAAGGCCGATCGATCGGCGAGTTCTGGAGTGCTCTCGGTGTGTCGCCCCGGCCGGCCTTCCCCTTGACGGTGACGGTCGCCCTCGAGCCGTACGACGAGGTCGAGGAACTTCCACTGGTCCAAGAGGTCCACCTGCGCAGCACCTTGGTCGACCACCCCGTACTTCGTGGGGTGCTGTTCGACAAGTCGCTCGCGCCCGTCCCGGCCGCGGCGGTGTCCGTCGTCGAGACCGGCGCCCAGGCGACATCCGGCCCGGACGGGGAGTTCGTCGTACCGGGACTCGAGTTCGGGACGTACACCCTGACGGTGCGGGCGAGCGGGCGGCCCGACGAACAAGTCGCCGTGACGTTCGCGGCCGACCATCAGACGCAGACAGTGGTCCTGTCCGGGCCCTGACACCCGGAGCACGTATGCCACCGGCGAGAAGAGGGAAAGGCGGAAGATCGGCGATGGTCGACTACGCGACAGCAGCGCCCGGGATTCACCTGGAGGAAATCACTCCCGCGGGGCCGATCGAGGGAGCGGGAACGAGTGTGGCCGCCCTGATCGGGACGACAGCCACGCTTCCCACCGGCGACGCCCTGGGCAAGCCGGTGCCGGTGACGAGTTGGAACGCGTACAAGGCGACGCTGGGCGAGTACAAGTCCGGGCAGAACCTCCCGTACGCCGTCCGCGGGTTCTTCGACAACGGTGGCACGTTCGCCTATGTGGTGCCGATCAAGGACATGGGTGGACTGGACGGGGCACTGGAGGAGCTCACCCGGTTGCCCGACGTCGGGCTGGTGTGCGTGCCGGGCCTGGTGGACCACGCCGCGCAGAAGGACAAGGTGATCAAACACTGCGAGGACATGGGGGATCGCTTCGCGATCCTCGACGGCATCCAGGACAAGGATCCACTCAAGCCGGGCGGCCCGCTACTCACCCAACGGGCTGGGTTGTTGTCCCCGAACGGATTCGGCGCGCTCTATTGGCCGTGGATCCTGATCCGCGATCCGGCCGCGGCGACCGCGGCGACGATCGCAGTCCCGCCGTCGGGACACCTCGCCGGGGTGATGGCCCGCTGCGACAGCACGGTCGGGGTCCACAAGGCACCCGCCAACGAGCAGGTGCGTGGCGCCGTCGGCCTGGACTTCGCGCTGAACGACACCGAGCAGGGTGCGCTGAACCAGCAGAACATCAACGCGCTGCGGATCTTCCCCGGCGGCCCCCCGCTGGTCTGGGGCGCGCGCACGCTGACCGCCGACGCGCCGTGGCGATTCGTCAACGTCCGGCGGCTGGTGTCGTACGTCGAGGACTCCCTCATCGCGGGCCTGCGCTGGGCCGTGTTCCAGCCGAACAACGTGGCGCTCTGGAAGGGGCTGGAGCGCTCGATCACCGAGTTCCTCACCCGGGTCTGGGAAGCCGGTGGACTCTTCGGACGGACCGCGAAGGAAGCCTTCTACGTGACCATCGACGAGTCCCTGAACCCGGCGCCGGTACGCGACCGGGGCGAGGTGTTCGTCGAGATAGGCCTGGCTGTGACGAGGCCGGCCGAGCACATCATCCTGCGGATCGGACTGTGGGACGGGGGCGCCGAGGTCAGCGAGGGCTGACCCGCAGTGGAACCGGGCAACCGATGCCCGGCGGAGGTGTAGTGGCAACTCGGGGTTGGGAGGCAAGGGATGCCCCAGACAGGGCAACGCGTCGATCCGTACCGCAGCTTCAACTTCCTGGTCGAATTGGACGGGATCGCGCAGGCCAGTTTCACGGAGTGCAGCGGGCTCGGTTCCACCACGGAGGTGATCGAGAACCGTGAAGGCGGTGACAACACCACGGTGCGCAAGCTGCCTGGCAAGACGACGTACACCGACATCACGCTGAAGTGGGGAGCGACGTCCTCGATCGAACTGTGGCAGTGGCGGCTGCAGATCGTGCAGGGCCAGGTCGTCCGCAAGAACGGCGCGATCGTCGTCTACGACCTCGCCAACCGCACCGAGGTGGTGCGATGGAACTTCGACCGGGCCTGGCCGACCAAGTGGGAGGGATCGGCGTTCAACGCCAAAGGCAGCGAGATTCTCATCGAAACCCTGGTTCTCGCGCACGAGGGGCTGGCCCGGGTATGACGAGCCAGGTGGTCACCGAGGTGTCCTTCGAGTTGCCGAAGGGATACGTGGACGCCGAGGGCACGTTGCACCGCTCCGGCACGATGCGGCTGGCGACGGCGGCGGACGAGATCTACCCGCTGCGCGACCCGCGGGTGCAGGGCTGGCCGGCGTACCTCATCGTGGTGCTGCTGGCCAGGGTGGTGACCAGGCTCGGCAGCCTGCCGGATGTCAACCCGGGGGTGGTCGAAGGATTGTTCTCCGAGGATCTCGCGCATCTCCAGGATCTGTACAACCGGATCAACGGCCTCACACCGCACGTGTTCGAAGTCGTCTGCCCACATTGCGGCGAGAGTCACGACGTGGAGGTGCCGCTGCTGGGGGGATAGCGGGCTACCCCTTGGATCGGGTCCACCAGGAGGCAGCCTTTCTCGGACGACACACGCACTGGACCCTCACCGAGGTGTTGACCCTGGACCATGCTCAGCGCCGGCGCTGGGTGCAGGAGATCTCCGCTCAGCTCGAGGTGAGCTGAGCGATGGCGTCAGGAGGGGGACGGATGGACGTTGCGACTTCGGCCGATGAGGTGCGGCGCCCCGGTACGCTCGGGCAACGGCTGGCCCTGCTCGCCGAGTACCTGCGTCTCCGGCACGTCGCCGACTTGTCGTGGGCACCTGGATTCGCGCGGGTCCTGCAGCGGATGGACACGCTCAATCAGTCCTGGGCCCAGCGTTTCGAGCGACACGACAGCTCGGACGCCTGGTCGGCCTCGGCTCAGCGGCCCATGAGCTTCTTGGCCGGACAGTTTGCCGCAACACCACCGTCCGACGAGAGCGCGACGACCGGATCGGCCGTCAATCCGGAGACTCCGCACGTGCAGCGGGAACAGGTCTTACCTGTGGACGTTCGGTCCCGGCTGCGAGCGGTGGCCGGCGCCGGTGCGGACAGCATGACTGTGCGACTCGACGCAGAGGCGGACGCCGAGGCCCGGTCGCAACGCGCCGACGCAGTCACGGTGGGCACGACCGTCAAGATGCGATCCGGGCGATTCCGGCCGGACACTGCAGAGGGTCTTGCCTTACTCGCGCACGAGGCGAGTCATGTCACCGCGCTGCTCTCGCGCGGTGGGACGGCGCATCGGAACACACCAGGCGGTGTGGAGGCGGAGGAGGCCGCGGCAGCGCGAGTGGAGCGCCTGGCCCGGCAGATCCCGGGAGAAGGCGCCGCCCTGCCAGTCGAGCACGGCAACGCCCGCCTCCCTGTCGAATACGGCAACGCCTGGCCGCCTGTCGAGTACGGCGGCGGTGTTCCCCCCGTCGGAGATACAGCAACGGCTCTCATCGATGGTCGGTACCCGTCGCCGCGAGGCGCCGCGCCGATGGGTGCGCCGGCGTCGACCACACCCCTGGCCGCTCAGCCGATGCGCGCGGACGTCGATCGGCCGGAGGCCACTGCGCCGGCTGTGCCGTTCGACTCCGATGGCCTGCGCCACAGCATCATCGAGGACCTCATGCGCCGGCTCCGTACCGACTCCGAGCGGGGAGGTTGAGATGGCTCCGCCTCCTCCGCGCGCCGCGCATGCGCTGCTCCGGACACCCAAGCGGCAGGCGGCGCTTCCGGTCAGCAACGAACTGGCCAAGGCCGTCCTGATCGACACCACGACCGGGACAGGCCATGTGGTGATGTACAACCCCGAGGAGCTGAAGTTCGAGCAGGGCAACCAGTTCGCCGAGGTCGGCATCCCCGGGCTCAACGCGTCCCCGCTGCAGTACGTGCGCGGGAAGAACCGTGTCCTGACGATGGAGTTGTTCTTCGACACCTACGAGTCGAAGGAGGATGTGCGCACGTACACCGCGCCGATCGTCCGGCTGCTCGACAAGCAGCCGCAGACGCTCGCCCCGCCGGTACTGCTGTTCTCCCTCGGCAGGGTGCAGTTTCGCTGCGTCCTGACCGACGCCGGCCAGCGGTTCACCATGTTCGCGCCGGACGGTACGCCGGTGCGCTCCACGATGTCGGTCCGCCTGCAGGAGTACGTCGACATCTCGCTCGAGGTTCGCCAGGGCCTGTTCTTCGGGTCGCCGACCGTCTCGGCGCTCGTGAACCCGGCACTCACCCCGATCGTCGAGGCCGCCGGTGGGTCCACCTCGTCGTCCGTCCACGTTGTCATCGCCGGGGAAACGCTCAGCGGCATCGCCGGCGCCTACCTCGGAGATCCCGGGCGCTGGCGGGAGATCGCGAAGGCGAACGGGATCGTCGATCCGCTCGCCTTGCAGCCGGGTGCGTCGCTGGTTGTCCCGGGCAACGGGCCGTCGGGTCCGGATGGGTCAGGGCGGAGGTCGTGAGCGCCCCGCCGTACGCCCCTCGGTTCGACGTACGTCTGTCGGGCGTGACACTGGCTGCCGATCTGGCCGACCAGGTGCTGAGCCTGACCGTCGAGACCGACCTCGACCTGGCCGGCTCGTTCAGTCTGAGCCTGCGCAACCACGACAACCAGCTGCTCGACTCGGCCTTGCTGGACGTCGGCAAGACGGTCGAGATCCACCTCGGCTACGGGCACGACCTGGTCCCCGCGTTCCTCGGTGAGGTCGCGGCGATCGAGCCGTCGTTCCCGGCTGACGGGCCGCCGACGATCACGGTGTCGGGGTACGACAAGTCCTACCGGCTTCGGCATACGCAACCGGAGCCACGCTCCTACAGCGATGTCAACGACAGCATGATCGCGGCCCAGATCGCCGCCGAGAACGGGCTCGTCCCGATCGTGGACCCGGTCCCGTTCCTCGCCGACCGGGTCCAGGTCGAAACCGACATGGCCTTCCTCAAGGCGTGCGCCGAGCAGTACTTCTTCGACGTCTACGTCGAGTGGGACCGGCTGCACTTCCACTTCCCCCGGCCGCAGTTGTCCGCCCACACGTTGGAGTGGGGGAAGAACCTGAGCAGCTTCAGTCCGCGCATCTCGGCCACCGGCCTGGCCGGGGTGCAGCAGGTCCGGGTCTACAACCAGGAGCTGGCGCAGGCGCTCACGGTGACCATGCTGGCGGTGGATCTCGATCCGGAGAATCTCGTCGAACGCCTCGGGAGCTCGGCGTCGCAGCTGCTGATGTCGTTCGTGCGCAAGGGAATCCGTCATCAGGCGATCGGCAATCCGGTGCAGGCCGCAGCGGTGGCCAAGGCGATCTTGTCGAACCTGCTGGAGGGCATCTACGAGGGCAGCGGATCCTGCATCGGGATCCCGGAGCTGTCGGCGGGGCGCTACGTCACGATCGCGGGAGTGGGGAAGAGGTTCAGCGGCACCTACCGGTTGCGCAAGGTGACGCACCGGATTGACGGCAACGGGTTCCGGACCGACTTCTCCATCACCCAGCGCGGGCATTCGAGTCTGCTCGGACTGTTGCGCAAGAAGCTGGTCGAGGCGCCGTCGCCGAATCAGGCCGAGCGGTTCTACGGCGTGGTCCTTGCCGTGGTCGAGGACAACAACGAGTCGCGGTCAGGATCGGTCACGCCGGCGATCGGGCGGGTCAAGGTGGGCTTCCCGGGGCTGGGCGACACGTTCAAGAGCGGCTGGGCACCCTGTGTACGGCCGATGGCGGGCGACGGCACCGGGTTCTACGCGCTCCCCGACAAGGGGGACCAGGTGCTGGTCGCCTTCGAGCACGGCGAGCTGTCGAAACCGTATGTGCTGGGCGCCCTGTGGACGGCGCTGCGCAAGCCACCGGCCAGCAACGCGGACGGCATGAACACCCAGAAGGTGTTCAAGTCCCGATCGGGGCACACGATCACCTTCGACGACACGGCGGGAACCGCGGTGCTCACCATCAGCTCCGCCGGTGACCTGGTGATCAAGGCCGCCGGAGAGATCTCGCTCGAGGCGGTGGGTGGAAATACCGGCATCACGATGGCCGCGAACGGGGTGGACGTGACATGACTCGGGAGGACCGGTGAAGATTCCAGCGGTGCTGACCACGGACAGCACGGTCACCTGCGCGCACGCGGGCAAGATCTCTGCCGACAGCACAAGCCGGCTCCGAGTCGCCGACAAGCCAGTCCTGCTGGCCAACCTGGCCGGCAAGACCGTCGACTGCAAATTGCCGGATGACCCGAACACCGGGACCAAGCATTGTACGAAAGTCAGCGCGGTGTCAGCCGGGGAGTCCTCCAAGCTCAAGGTCGGAAACGTATCGGTGTTGCTCGACGTCCTGGCCGGGTTGTCCGACGGCACTCCGCCGCCGACTGGTGGGGTCCCGCTTCTGCCCGCGGTCGCGGGTCAGACACGGCTGCGAGCGGCGGCGGTGGTGGCGTGATGACCGAAGAGGTGCTGGGCCGGGGGCTGGCCTTCCCGCTGCGGATCAGCGGGACAGGGCTCGCGGAGTCCGCAGGAGTGGCGCGGGTCGAGGAGTCGATCAGAATCATCCTGGGCACGCAGTACGGCGAGCGGGTGATGCGACCGGAGTTCGGTGCCAACCTGAAAAGCCTGGTCTTCGCACCCAACAACGCGACCACGGCCAGCCTCGCGGGGTACTACGTGACCGACGCGCTGGCGCGCTGGGAGCCTCGCATCGACGTTCTCGACGTCCTGGTGACCAACGATGTCGACGAGGCGCGGCTCGTGATCGAGATCCAGTACCGCCTGCGGGCCACCGCCCAGGAGCACCAGTTCGTTCTTCCCTTCCTGCTGGAGCGTGGCTGATGTCCCCCGAATCGCGCCGCGGCCGGATCGTCCCTCCGGATCTGGACGACCGGACCTGGCAGGACCTGGTCGACCAGATGCGGGCGCTGATCCCGAAGTACGCGCCGCAGTGGACCGACCACAACCCCACCGACCTCGGCGTCACCCTGATCGAGTTGTTCGCATGGCTCGGCGAGGGCATCATCTATCGGCTGAACCAGACCCCTGAGAAGAACTACCTCGCTTTCCTCAACCTGCTGGGCATCACCCGGGATCCACCGACTCCCGCTCGTACCTACCTGACCTACGGTTCTGCAGTCGCGGTCCCCGTCACGGTGCCCGCCGGGACCCAGGCACAGACCGTCGATCCGGCCGGCGGCCGGCCGGTGGTGTTCGAGACCGACGAGGATCTCGTCGTACTGCCCACCAACCTCAAGTCGGCGCTTCGGGTCGGGCCGTTGACGGCGAGCGCGACCCAGGGGTCGTATCGCAAGGTCTCGGCCGACCTGGTCGGCCCGCCGACCGCCAGCCACCTGGTCGAGGTCCCGGCCGAACAGACCGTCGCGTTCTACCTCGGATTCGACCAGGCCGTGACGGACGACCTCACGCTCGGGCTGCGCCTCTACCAAGCGGCCCGGACACCTGGGGCCGCCACGTTGCGGGTCACCTATTCCAGGGGCACCGCCGAACCGCTGACCTGGCCGCAGGTGCCGGTGGTCGGCGATGGGACGGAAGGACTGCAGCACGACGGCGCGGTGCGACTGTCGATCCCGGCCAACTGGCGCGCACAGCGGGCCGCGGGCCCGGCCGGCACCAACCCGTGGACGACCGTCTTGCCGGAGACGGCCGCGGACGAGGTCACCGAGCCACTGTTCTGGGTGGGCTTGCAGATCGATGCGCCGGCGGCCGCCCCGACGCCCGGCGGCGACCCGCCTCCGCCGCTGGCGATCGGTATCGACCGCCTGCTGTTCAACGCCGTGTCGGCGCGCAGCGCACTGTCTGTTCGCGCGGCCGAACTGCTGGGGGAGAGCACCGGCCAAGGGTTCCAGGTCCTTGCCCTGCGCAACCGTCCGCTGTACCGCCGGCCGGGTCTGACCGCGCCGTACGCCGACCTGGTGGTGCAGGTGGAGTCGGGGAGCCCGCCGACCTGGCGGGACTGGAACCTGGTCGAGGAGTTCCCGCCCGGGCCGGCCGAGGTGTACCGGATCGATCCTGTTGCCGGCGAGGTGCGCTTCGGCAACTTCGACGAGCAGACCGGCAAGGGGAGCGGCTCGATCCCGCCCAGGGGCAGCAGGATCCAGGCGGTCCGCTATCGCTACGTCGCCTCCGGTGCCGGCGGAAATGTCGGACCGAACCAGGTCACCGTTCTCGGGACCGCCCCCGCCGGGGAACTGGTGACCGGCGTCACCGCGGTGGCGAACCTCGGCCCGGCCCGCGACGGGGCCGACGAGGAACCGATCGAGGAGACGATGCGACGCGCCCCGGAGGAACTGCGGATCCGCTACCGGGCGGTCACCGTCGACGACTACGAGTTCCTCGCGCGGGAGGCCAGCAACGACCTGCGGATCCGTCGATGTCTGCCGCCGCGGGTGCACACCGCGGACGCCCCGGGGCAGCCGCCGCCGTGGAAAGCCGGGGATCCCTGGACGTTCGGTGGACTGATCCGGGCACCCGGCACGGTCAACCTGGTCATCGCTCCTGACCGGGATGTCGAGGTGCCCCGGCCGGAGCCCACCCAGGACCAGATCCGGCTGGTCCAGGCGTATCTCGACGCTCGACGGGACCTCACCGCCCGGCTGGAGGTGGTCGCCCCGCGGTACCTCCCGGTGATCGTGAACGTGGAGATCATGGTGTGGCAGGAAGCCTTGAACGCCGGCGCCGACCGGGCCGCGATCGAGGCGGAGACCCGGGCCAGGATCCAGGAGTTCTTCCACCCCACCCGCGGCGGGCCGGACGGGACGGGATGGGCGGTCGGCGCGCCGGTGTTCACCTCTGACGTCTTCCGGGCGCTGATGCCGACCGAGGATCTCGGCTACATCAGCGTGCTGCAGGTGAAACCTGACACGCCCGTCTATCACTTCCCGCCGATCGGTCCGGGCGGGACCTACAAGGGTGACGTCGAGCGGCCGTTCGCGCTCTCGCCCTTCGGGGCGTCGGTGCGGCTGGCCGACTACGAACTGGTCTGCGCGGCGGTCGACTCCGCGCAGCAGGTCAAGACCACTCCGGTCCAGGTCTGAGCAGCGGCGGCGGTGACTCCAGCGATGACAGAGTCCAGCAGCTACCTTGCCTACTTGCCGCCGGTGCTCTGGCGGGACGACCCCAGGGTTGATGCGGGCGAAGACTCGCAGTACCGGCTCGGGCTCGGCGCGACGTTGCGGATCTTCGAGAAGATCGCTACCGGGATTCCGGACGGGATCGCGCTGGAGCATGCGGATCCCGCCGACCCCCTCCGAACGCACACCCACCTCGCCCTCACCGACGAGATCGCCGACCTGCACCGGCTCTTCGACCCCTGGACCACGCCCACGGACTTTCTGCCCTGGCTGGCCTCCTGGGTGGCGCTGGAATTCCCCACCCTGCAGGGGATCCCGCTGTGGGAGGAGTACCAGCGCCGCAAGGTGACTGCTGAGATCGCGCAGATCTACCGGCTGCGCGGCCGCAAGACGGGTCTGAACCAGTACCTCGATCTCTACGCGGTCGGTCAGGCGCGACCTCGGGTGAGCGTGGATGACGGCGCACGTCTGCTGAGTGTCACCCCGCAGGCGGGCGAGCTGTCCACGGTCAGCGCGCTCGTCTCCCAGGGCCCGGTGGTGACCGCTGGTGTGGTGCGCTCGGAGGGGCTGACCAGGCCCTGGTGCGTTGCCGCCGGTACGGACGGAAGCCTCTTTGTCGGGGACATCGGCCTCCCCGAGATCGGCCCGGTGCGGCTGCCGAGCCGGGTCTGGCACCTCGACCGGGCCGGCCGCTACGAGTTGTCGGGAACACCGCCGCGGCCCGCCCCGCTGGCTCCGGACACGGCGAACCTCAAGGACGTCGTCGCGGTCGTGGTGCGTCCGGCCCGGGCTGCGGCGCCCGAGACGCTCTACGTCCTGACCCGGACCGGGCGGCTGTTCGCCGTACCGGCTCCGTTCCGCGAGGTTCCCGCCACCCTGGTGACGACCTTGTCCACCCCGGGGACAGCCGTGTGGATGGTCGCGCTCGTCGTGGACCCCGCCACCGGCGACCTGCTCGCACTCGATCGCGGGGGCAGACCGCCGCAGGCGCCCGTACCGACCGTGGTGACCGTCCGGCCGAACCCGTTGTCGGTGACCCGCACGCGGTTGACGAAGGCGATCGAGCCGCTTTCGCTGTCGGTCGAGCCGAGCGGCACGCTCTTGCTCGGCGACGGCGGCGACCAGGAGCCGGCCGACTCGCAGGGGCTCGCCGGCAACCTGCTGCGCATCGATCGGGGCACCACGCCGTGGCGGGAGGCGTTCCTGCTGCCGGCGGACAACCCACTGGTCGCGCCGACGGCATCGGCTCGCATCCGGGACGGTCTGCTGTACGTGCTGGACGTGGGACTCAAGCCCTTCGCTCCCTCGGCCACGGACCCGTTCATCTGCCCGGTCGCCGAGCACGCCGCCATCTACGCCGTCGACCTCGCCGCGACGCCGCCGACGTACACGCGCACCACCGTTCCCGGCGAGTTCGTGTATCCCACCGGGATGGTTGCCGTCGACGACCACCTGGTGGTGAGCGATCCCGGGCAGCCGGAGGTTTCGGGGCTGGAGCCGTACTGGGGACGAGTACGACCGTTCGAGTTCGACGTGTCGATTCACTTCACCGAGTCGCGGCTGCCGGCCGACCCCGCCGCGCGCAAGCGCGTGCTCGACCAGGCGGTCGGCAACATCAGCTCGATCGTCGCGGAGCAGAAACCGGCCCACACGCTCTGGACCTTGAACACCTCGATTCTCTGACCGTGATGATTCAGGAGGGCAGCGAATGACAGTCAGCGCACCCGAAGGGTGGCGTTCTGCCGAGGAGTCGTCCGGTGGCTGAGGGACTCGTACGGCGGACGCAGTACTGGAACCTCCCGACGCATACGGTCCGGACGGGGGCGACCGGTCACGGGGAGAGCTTGATCGACCTCGAGCAATACCTGCTGCCGTTGGAGGAGGCGCGCGGGTCGACCCTCCACACGTGGGGCGTGGCCCAGGGGCTCGAGGTGTCCGCGGTCGCCGGTTCCGCCGAGGTGGCGGTGTCTGCCGGAGTCGCGCTGGACGCGGCGGGCCGCACGATTGTGCTGGCCACAGGCGGCGTCGCGGTGACCGACCCCGCGGTGGACCCGACGGCGGTGCTTGACGTTCCCACGGTGGTAGTAGGTCCGGCGGGCGTGACGCTTGGCACTGCTGGGGCCGCCGCTGCCTGTCTGCTGACCCTGGCCTGGCGGGAGGTGCAGGGGGAGAGCGCGTTGGCGAACGCGCCGGCGTTGCTGCATGCACCCTGGTTGCGGCTGGTGCCGGTGGACGGGTTCGTGGATGGTGGCGAGCAGGTCGTACTGGCCAGGCTGAGCGTCGGCGCCGGGATGGTGCAGGACCTGGTGTCGGGGCCGCGACGGCTGGCGGGTTCACCGGCGGGGAGCCTCGAATTGCGGGTCGCGCGCTCCTCGGCAGGAGCGGCGCAGACAGTCGGACAGGACCCGGTCGCGACGTTGGCCGCGGAGCCGAACGGGGATGTGATTCTGCGTCTGCTCGGCGGCACAGTGCCGCTACCCGCGCTGAGGGTGGCCGCCGGCAGCGGCGATGCCCGGCTGTCCGGCGCGCTCAAGATCCCGTCGCTCACAGTCGACGGTGTAGCGGCGGTTGGCGGTGATCTGTCGGTAGCGGGTGCGTTCTCTGCGACGAGCTCTGTCGCCGTGGGGCTCGGCGCTGCAACATCGGCGCGTGCCCTGCACGTCGAGGGCAGCGAGGTGCACAGCGGAGGATCGGGTGGCGGGTTCTCATTCGCTGACCGCGACGTGGGCTCACTTGTCGAGAATCCCGCCTCCGGGCAGCGGTGGGTCTGGTATGCGCGTAGCGGCGAGGCTCGCCTGTGGTCTCAGGAGGACGTCCTCAAGGTCAGGCCCGGGACGGTGGCAGCGGCAAGCGGCGACGGCGTCGGCTTGGACGTGTTCCGGCGGATGCGGGTGCGGTCGAATGGCGGCTTCACGGCCGGGATCTGGTTCCACGAGGACGCCGACAAAGGCTTCGTCGGGATGCTCGACAGCACGCACGTCGGCTTCTACGGCGCGAACGGCGCCGGCTGGGGCCTGGTGATGGACACTGCCTTCGCCAATGTCGGCATTGGTATCGGTGGTTCTGCCCCGAAGGCACGACTGCACGTCGACGGCTTCACCGCGATCCGGGCCGCCGGCCGGGTCACTCCGCCGGGTCCGGGCCCGTTCACTCCGTTTCCCCTGTTCCGGGGCGTCGGCGTCGAGGCCAGCGGTGACATCGGCATCCGCTCGACCGGACGGGTCTGGGCCGGGCAGTTCGACGGGAACGTCACGATCAGCGGCACGCTGTCGAAGGGCGGCGGCGGGTTCACCATCGACCACCCGGTCGATCCGGCCGGCAAGTATCTGTCCCACTCGTTCGTCGAGTCGCCGGAGATGGTCAATCTCTACGCCGGCCAGGTCACGACCGACTCCGATGGCCTTGCGTGGGTCGAGCTGCCGGCGTACTTCGGGGCGCTGAACCGCGATGTCACCTACCAGCTCACTCCAGTGGGGCAGCAGGCTCGGGTCACGGTGGCCGAGGAGGTCTCGGACAACCGCTTCGCGATCCGGTCCGACCCCGACGAGATCACGGTCTGCTGGCTGGTCACCGGCGTACGACAGGATCCGTGGGCCAACGCCCACCGGATCGTCGCCGAGTTGCCGAAGCCGGAGTACCAGGCAGACCGCTTCCTGCACCCGCACCTGTACGGCGCACCGCCCGACCGGAGTGTGCTCAGCCGGCCGGATCGACCAGCTACGACTCGACGGAGTGATGGCGATGACCGATGAACGGCTGCAGGCGCGATTGGCCGAGTTGCGGCGCGAGTACGCGCTCGGCGAGGGGCGGTTGCGGGACCTGCTCCAGCAGGAGTCGGCCCTGCGGGAGACCTTGCTGCGGATCAGCGGGGCGATCCAGGTGCTGGAGGAGCTGGCCGGAGCCGGGGCCGACGACGTCCCGCCGAACGCTGCCTCCGCCGGCACGAACAACGATGCCGAGCCGGACCGGCAGGTTCTGAGAGTCCCCTAGCACGAGCCGCGAAGGAGAGGAGACACCGATGAGTGCCACAGGCCTGGTGCGGACGCAGTACTGGAATGTCAGCGGCCCGAACCCCACGCCGAGGTCGGGGATGACATCGCGGGCTGAGTCGCGCACCGACGTCGAGGGCTACCTGCTTGCCGCGGACGCGGCGCGGAATGCCGCGATCCACGGCTCCGGCGTGGCCGGCGGGCTGGAGGTGTCGGCCATGACCGGTGCGACCGGGATAACGGTGGCCCCCGGTGTCGCGCTGGATCTCGACGGGCACATCGTGGTGCTGGCCGAGGGCGGCC
Organism: Kribbella sp. NPDC049174; assembly: GCF_043197365.1. Lineage (NCBI taxonomy): Bacteria > Bacillati > Actinomycetota > Actinomycetes > Propionibacteriales > Kribbellaceae > Kribbella > Kribbella sp. NPDC049174. The sequence continues at coordinate 272,721 of NZ_JBICSZ010000006.1, forward strand.
TGGCGATCGTCGACCCGTTCGTCGGGCCAACCGGCGTACAGAACATCCCGACCGTCCCGGTGACCGCGACCGGGGTCACGTTCGACACCACCGGTCTGGCTGGGGACATGCTGTTCACCATCACCTGGCGGGAGGTCGAGGAGGCGACCGCTGGGCTGCTCGTGCTGCATCAGGCGCCGTGGCTGCGACTGGTGGACCCGGCGACCTTCGTCGACGACGGTCTCCAACTCGTGCTGGCGGTGGTCACCCTCGGAACAGGCGGAGTGGTGGATGCTCTCGCTCCGGCGACGCGTCGCTTCGTCGGAGTTGCCACGAGCCGGCTGGAGCTGCGGCTGCCGAGCCTGGACCCGGCAGGATCCACGGTGAGCGAGCTTCCGACCGCGGTGCTGGCGGCCCGGACCGATGGCGGGGTCGATCTCAACCTGCTGCCGCCGACCGGGTCTGCGCGCCGGGCGCTGTCAGTGGCCGGCCCCTCCGGAGACGTCGACCTCGCTTCCGGCCTGCGCGTCGGCGGAGCGACCTCCCTGGCCTCGGGATTGACTGTCGCCGCCGGGATCGAGACGGACGGCGACCTGATGATCGCGGGCAACATCACCGCCGGTGGTGACCTCGCCTTGGCCGGCAGCGCTGCGGTGGATGGTGACCTCACCACCACCGGGGACCTCAGCGGGGCAAGCGCCACGCTGACCACTCTCACGGTGGGCGGTAACGCCGATCTGGGGGCAGGCCTCGCGGTGCACGGCAGCGCGACCATCGGTGCGGGTGGCAATGCTGTGCTGACCACCCGGCACGTGGACGGGAAGAGAGCCGACAATGATCTGCCGGACGGGCTGTTCCTGAACTGGGGCACCGGGAAGACGGTGCACGTCGGGGGAGGCAGCCCAGCCGACCTCTCGGTCTCGCGGAACGTGTTCGTGAGCGGGCGGGTGGGTGTCAGGAAGACCAACCCCGCGTTCGAGATCGACGTCGCCGGCACGATCTGTGCGACGACTTTCTGCAATCCGTCGGACCTGCGGCTGAAGTCCGATGTCACGGAGCTCGTGGATGTTCTCGACCGGCTCGCCGACGTACGAGCGGTGAGCTTTGCACCGCGGCAGGCCGACGAGCAGGCACCGGTCCGTCGCCACGCCGGGGTCGTGGCGCAGGACGTCGTCGAGTCCTTCCCGGAACTCGTGATGCCGATGGGATCGGACGGGCTGATGGCCGTCGACTACGCCGGTCTGGCCGGTGTGCTCGTGGGTGCGGTGAATGAACTGCGCTCCGCGACCGCCGAGCTGTCGGAACGGGTGGCCGGTCTGGAGCATCGGCGTGGGCAGGACGGCGACGATGTCCGCAGGTGAAGATGTCGCCGCGGTCGCCCGGCCCTGGTCCGCGTGGCCTGTCGCCGATTCGTCCGACGGCGGGCTCGACGAGTTCGACCTCGACCTGGTGTTCGGTGAGCTGGACCAGCACGACATCGCTCTCTATCTGCCGACCGGGCGTGAGATACCGGGCGAGACGTGCAACACGAACAACGCGACCTGCCCCAACACCTGCCACGCGACCTGCCCCGACACCTGCCGTGCGACGTGTCCCAACACCTGTCGTGCCACGTGTCCCGAGACCTGTCGTGCGACCTGCCGGGAGACGTGCCACCACCCGACGCAGGCGAACACACACTGTTTCACCTGCAGATCAGGGTGCGTGGAGCCGTGACTGCGTCCGCGATCGCCGAACGCGTTGCGACCCGGGTCACGGACCCGGTGATCCTGGCGGAGGCGATCACGGCCACGGCCAGGCAATCGCAGTACGCCGACCTGCTGCCCTGGCGCGCCGCGAGCCTGACCCACGGGCACGCCGGCATCGCCGTGCTCAGCGCCGAGTTCGACCGTCGCAATCCGGACCAGGGCTGGGACCGGGCGGGGCACCACCATCTCTCGGTCGCCGCGACGGCGGCCGATCCCTATGACATGTCGCTGTTCTCCGGGTTGGCAGGGATTGGATTCGCTGCAGTGCAACTCGCAGCAGGACGCCCGCGGTACGAACGCCTGCTGAAGACCGTCGATACAAAGCTGGGCTCGCACGTCGAGCAAGCCGCGAGCCGACTGGCGGGCGCGGATGGCTGTCCGGCCCGTGACCACGATCTCGTCTCGGGCTTGACCGGAGTGGGTGTCTACCTGCTTGCTCGGCATGTACAGGGCGGTGGTGACGACGAGGCGCTGATCCAGGCACTGTCCGGCCTGGCTCGTCTGCTGGCCGACCCATGCCACCCCCGGAGGTGGCATACGCCGTTCGACCTGGCGACCGGCTCGCTGCGTGAGGCGTACCCGAGCGGGCACCACAACTGTGGGCTCGCACACGGAGTACCGGGACCGATGGCGCTGCTCTCCATCGCCCTCCGCGCCGGCGTGGAGGTGCCGGAGAGCCGGCAAGCAATTGAGGTCACCGCCGGATGGCTGGCCGATCATCAGACCGGGACCGCTCGGACACCGGCCTGGCCCGACGCCGTTGCCCTCGACTCCACGGAGCCGATCGCGAACGGGGGACCACCTGGCCGGGCGGCCTGGTGCTACGGGGCGGTCGGAGTGTCGCGCAGTCTCTGGCTGGCCGGCACCGCCATGCACCGGACGGACTGGCAGGACCTCGCGGCCGACGCGATCCGCGTCATCGCGCGGCGCCGTCCGGAGCAGTGGTCGCTGTCCACCCCGACGTTCTGCCATGGCGGAGCGGGACTGCTGCAGGTACTGCGCCGGTTCGCGGCGGACCTCTCCGACCCGGCACTCACCCGCACTGCCGACGCACTGGCCGGCGACCTCGCCGCAGGGTACGACCCCGCGTCACTGCTTGGGGTGCGCGGTGTCGAGCCCGGGGGCGTGCTCGTCGATCATCCGGGACTGCTGGACGGTGCGCCGGGGGTCGCGCTCGCCCTGCTCGAGCTGCCGTCAGGTGAGAACGGCTGGGACCGAATGTTCCTCCTCTCATGACGGACGGGCCGCTCTACCGGGCGCTGAGCGGGCTGGTCGTCCGCGCGCCCCTGCTGCCGGCCGCTGCCTTCGCCAGGCTCGGCAGGCAGTTCGACGCCGACGTCGAACGATGGTGGGCCGACCCCGAGGTCGAGTTCGCCGTAGCAGTCGCCTCTCCGGACCTGGCCGCGGCCTTGGCTGCGGCGTCTTCGCCGGGCAAAGCCTCCGCTGCAGCCCGAGCGGCCCTGCAGCGCTATCTGATCCGGGCCGCCACACGCCCCACACCGTTCGGCGGCTTCGCTGCGGTCGGAGTGGCCCGATGGGCCGAGCACACCGATCTCGAGGTCGGTCCGGTACGTCGGCCGACCCGGACCCGAGCCGATATGCAATGGCTGTCGGAGGTGGCCGAACAGCTGAGCCGGGACCCGGGGTGCCGGCCGGGTCTGCGCGTGTACGCCAACACCTGTGCCTTCGAGCGCGCGGGCCGGATCTACCTCGCCGACCCGGGCACCGGTGGGGTGCGGGCCGGGCCGGACGTGTCCGTGCGTGCGACACCGGTGGTCCGGCGAGTACTCGCGCTAGCCCGGGGGAGTGGGATCCCCGCCGACGACCTGCGCCGGCATGTGCTCGCCGAGAACCCGTCCGCGACGCCCGCGAAAGTGGACCACCTGCTTGACGAACTGTCCCAGCAGCAGTTCCTCCTGCCAGAGCTGCTGCCTGCTCTGGTCGGCGACCCGCTGGCCCGTGTGGTGAGCGATCTGGACGCGATCGCAACGACGCCGGCGGCCGATGAGTGGTCGGAACGGTTGACGGATGTCGGTGTGGCCTGCCGCGGGGTGGACGTCGCTGATCAAACCACCGCTACGGCGGCGCTCAAGGACGCGAGGGCAGTGCTGGCGGCGATCCCGCTGCCGATGGAGCAGCCGGCCGGGTCGCTCAGGCCCGAGGGCCGGACAGCCGACCTTCAAGTGGACTCCAGCCTGCCACTGTCCCGAACCGGGGTAGCTGGCGTCGTCGCCGACGACGTCAGCCGAGCGGTCGATGTGCTGTTCCGCTTGCACCCGAACCCCACCTGGACGGCACTGGCCGGCTATCGCGCGGCGTTCCACCGCCGCTACGGCGACGACTGCCGGGTGCCCCTCCTCGAGCTGCTCGACCCCAGGTTCGGCCTTGGTGCACCATCGGACCACCGAGGCGAGCTGGACGCTACCGGGCACGACGGAGGAGCCGCCCGCCGACGAGCAGAGGCCCTGCGCGGCCTTGCTGCCACAGCGATCCGCAGCGGCAGCGAGGTTGTCCTCGACGACCCGCTGATCGATCGACTGTCGAACGGGCAGGTCGACGCCAGCCGGCTACCGGCGTCGGTCGAGCTGAGCGTTTTCGTCGCGGCCCGCAGCCGCTCCGCGGTCGATCGGGGCGACTATCTGCTGGTCGTGGGTCCCAACCTCGGCGCGCAGGAGGCCGGGCGGGGGCTCGGGCGCTTCGCGGATATGATCGGCTCGGACGCGCAGGACCTGCTGGCCGAGGTCGTTGCCGAAGAGGCCGCCGTACGCGGCGACGACGCAGTGGTGGCCGAGCTGGTGTACCGACCCTTGCAGGCGCGGTCGGCGAACGTCGCCGTGCGTCCGTTGGTGCGGGACTACGAGCTGCCGGTCGGTGTTGCTCCGACGCTTGCGCCTGATCGGGTGGTGCACGTGGACGAGGTGTCGGTCGGAATGGAAGACGGCCGGTTCAGAGTGTGGTGGGATCCTGTGGATCGCCCGCTGCTCCTCACGGCCGGACACATGCTGAACCCGGCCGGAGCCCCGCCGGTCTGCCGCGCGCTGTTGGAGCTGACCTCCGACGGTACGACGTACCTCCCTGACTTCGACTGGGGACCGATGACCGGGATGCCGTTCTTGCCCCGCGTCCGCCATGGTCGAGTGGTGCTCTCCCCGGCGCAGTGGCGGCTGGGCCCGTGCGATCTTGGCCTCGTGGCCGGCGGATTCGACGCATGGCTGGACTCCTGGCGGGCGCAGTGGGGTGTCCCGCGCCTCGTCTACTTGGTCAGCGCTGACAACCGGCTGCTCCTGGATCTGGACGACTGCTCGCATCGGGCGCAGGTGCGGGGGGCGATGGACCGAGAGCGTCCTCATTCGCTGACCGTCCACGAGGCCTTGCCCGGCCCCGACGATGGGTGGCTCCCTGGTCCGCGGGGCGCGCTCATCGCGGAACTCGTGGTTCCCCTTGTGCGTGCCCGAGCCGCCGACCGGCCTCGTCCAGCGACGCGCACCCGACCTCGAGTGCCGCCGGTCTGGGAGGATTCGCAGCGGCTGCGCCCGCCCGGCTCGGACTGGCTCTACCTGACTCTCGATGGCCCCCACCGGACCGAGGACGAACTGCTGACCGGCTCGCTCGGCGACCTGGCGGACGGATTCGTCCAGCGGGGAGACGCCGACGGGTGGTTCTTCGTCCGGTACGCCGACCCGGACAGGCAACTGCGAGTGCGATTGCATGGCGAACCGCAGGTGTTGGTCGACCGGGTTCTGCCTGAGTTGAGCCGATGGGCGGCGTACTCCATCGCAACCGGGGCCCGGACCCGGTTGGAGCTCAGGACGTACGAGCGAGAGCTCGCGCGGTACGGCGGGCCGGAGACGACTGCGGTCTGCGAGGCGATCGCCTGTTGTGACAGCTCGGCGGTCCGGGATCTGTTGAGCGTGACCCGGTCCCGGCTCGTCTCAGGCGCGCTGGACCGAACAGAGTTGGGGCTGGTCAGCGTGACCGACCTGCTGCGGTCGTTGACCGGGCGGGACGACCTCGAACGAGCACGATGGGCCAAGGATCTTGGTGGTCAGGTGACGTCGGCCGGCTCCCGGTTCCGCGACCACAAGCGTCAGTTGAGGGCGCTGGTGCGCGCATCCGACGATGGACCGTGGGATGGGGCCGGTGCGGCCTGGCATGAGGTAGGGCAGCAGGTCCGCGAAGTACTGGACCGGCGCCGGTCCGCATTGACACCCCTCGTCGCGGCCCTGCAAGCCCACTGGCTCGACGGCACGGGGCTGCGCTCGCCGGAGGAACTGGCCGCAAGCCTCATCCATCTGCACGCGAACCGTCTGGGCTTGGACCACTCCGCCGAACGCCTGACATTGGGGCTACTCGACCGAACGCTGCGCTCGCTCAACGCGTATCAGGTTCCTGAATGATTGCCGCACACGTCCGCAGTGACCCAGCACGGACTGAACATGTGCCGAGGACCGTTCCTCCGCGCCAGACCGGAGGAAGGCTGACAGCGGATCACCTGAGCGTGCATCGGTTGGTAGGGAATCACGCCATGAGTCGGCTGCTGACGCGCGTCGTCGACCCGCGCCTGCGCGAAGCCATCGGGACCGTCGGTGCGGGGGAGCGGTCGATCGCCCGGCTGGAACCGATGGCAAGGGCGGAGATGGAAGGCCTGCTCGGTCATGACCTCAGTGGGGTGCGCATCCACACGGGCGCCGCAGCCGCGGCCTCGGCTCGTCGGCTGGACGCGCGGGCCTACACGATCGGCGACGACATCGTCCTCGGCGACACCGTCCCGTCCCTCGACTCACAAACCGGTCGGCAGGCACTCGGTCATGAGCTCGTCCACGTCGTCCAGCAACGTCTGGGTGGGGCAACGGGAGCCGAGGCCGACAGTGTCTACGAACAGGACGCGGAGCAGGCTGCGGTGGCACTGGCCGAGGGGCACCGACCGGCACCGGTCGTTCGCGGCACGACCGTCGGGGTCGCCCGGCAGCCGATGGATCCTCGGCACGCCCGCGGGTACGCCGGTGAGCAGGGCATGGGCTTCATCCACTATCGGCGGGAGGACGGCTGGATCTTCTTCGAGGGCCCGAGCGGAGCGCGCGGCCACGGGGTGACCCAGCCGGGGTTCGACGGGGTCGCGTACAACGTGCGGACAGGTGAGACGCATCTGGTCGACAACAAGTCCCTCGCGGCGACAGGCAACGTGCGCAGCGCAACGGCCATCGACCCCAGCCGCAACCTCGGCAAGAACCTCGACGCACTGATCCAGCGGGTCGAGGCTGCGAAGGACGTGCCTGGCCGGATCGGGTTGCTCGGGCGGCTGAGGGCACTCAAGGCCTCGCTGGCCGGCGGTCAGCCGCTCCCGGACGATGTCAAACTCGTGGTGACGAGCGTGGGCGGGCGGACGACTGACGTGTCGCGACGACTCAAGGACGTTGGCGTGCAGCACCTGCCGGCCCCACCTCCCAGGCCGGCGCCGTCGCCCGCGCCGTCGCCGTCGCCCGCGCTGACGCCACCCGTTGAGACACCGACCGTCGCTCCTGCTCCGAAGCCGGCCGTCGTCCAGGCCCCGGCGACACCTGCGGTCACGCCCACGGTCCGTCCCACCTCGGCGTGGAAAGCGGGGCTCAAGGCGGGTGGCAAGACCGTGGTCGCGGTGCTGATCTTCGCCGGGTTGGAGTACTTGGTCCACCAGCGGCTCGAGAAGGACCTGGAGGAATCGATCGACAAGGCCCGGGAGGGAGCGATGCCCTGGGCTCAGCGCGTGAAGCGCCAAGACCCGTCGAAGCCGGTGTACCTGAGGGTCACCGTGCGGTCCGCGGCCTACAGCCGGTACTGGCCGCTCACCGGGTGGATGCCGGAGCCGCCCCAACTGAGGATGACCCAGATCGCGATGGTTCGTGCGGAGATCGATCCCCCGATCGTCAAGGTCGAGGATCATCCACTGGACATCCTGCGCCCCGGCACCTCGACCGAAGTCACCTACACCGAGCTCATGGTCCCATGACGCGCGATGCGATGCAGCGGCCGGACGGTCACGTCACTTCGCGAGGGCGCCGATCTGTGACTTGGCCTTGAGGTAGTCTCCCGCGGAGGCCTTGCCCACCTCGGCCTTCGCCATGATTTCGAGGATGGTGTCGAGCTTTCCCTGGATCAACGCCTTCTCCAGCGGCGTCAGAATGATGGGGCCGTGTGCCTTCTCCCACTCGTCGGCCTCGAACAGCAGCGTGTAGATCTCGATCGCGGCGTTCACGATCCAGGAGGTCTTCACGTCCTCGACGCTCGCACCGTCCACGAGCTGTTGGTAGACGGTGAGTGAGTGCCAGACGTCATCCTTCTCCATGTAGTGCATGGTGGCGGGCTGCTGCTCCTTGGCGGTGATCCACTTGTCGAGCTGATCGCGCCGCAACCGCAGGAGCGCGCCGACCCAGGCCCGCGACTCCCTGAACGAGCGGTTCAGGAACGGCAGCAGATCGGCCTCGCGCTTGAGTGCGCCGGCGCTCCCCTTGAGCAGCTCCGCGCCCAGCATCCGGCCCTGGTTCTCGGCGATCATGTCGTTGATCGAGTCCTGCCCGAACACCTCGAAACCTTCGAGGTGCCACAGTTCGTAGGCCAGGAAGAGTTCGCGCAGCCCGAGCTGGTTCTGGGCCGCGTACTTCACCCCGGTGGCCCAGTGCATGAGCTGGGAGATGTTCTTGCCGCCGCGGCGTACGTCGGCGTTGAAGTCGGCGATCTCCGGATTCGTCTCGCCGATCAGGAAGGGGATGTCGAGGAAGGGGAGCTTGTCGGTGTTCTCCTTGCCCAGGATGTCCGTCGCGGCGCCCAGCTTCGTCGGCAGGGCGAGCACGTTCGCGAACATCGGCAGTGCCTTCAGCCGGCCGAGCTGCGCCGGCAGCTCCTGTCCGTTGAGCCAGGTGATCGCCTTGATCTCCCACTCGCTCGTGACCGGGCGCCACACACCTCCCTTCACCCGCACCAGCAGCGTGTCGGTCCCACCGATCGTGGCGGTTCTCCCCTCGAGCGCGGCGCCGAGCTTCTCCTCGGCCGCTTCCTTCCCACGAGCTGCCGTAGGGGACGCGAAGTAGTCCGCGAGGTACTTCGTGGTGAGCTGCTTGTAGAACTTCGAGGTCGGATCGATGCTGCCGGGCACCTTGGCGCGGGCGGCGGCCTCCGCCTTGATGAAGGCCAGCACCTCGCGGGTCCTGGCTTCGGCGCTTCTGTCGTTCCGGTCGAGAGTTTGCTGGCCCAGCAGCCAGAGAGCGTAGTCCCGTTCCGACCCGCTCAGCTCCGAGCGCAGGCGGTCCGGCAGATACTCGTTGTAGAGGTCCTTGTAGGCGATCTTGAGCTTGTTGAGCTGATCGAGCTTGCGGCCGAAGGGGAGCAGCACCGCGTAGATGGCCTCCTCGTCCGTCCGGAACCCTTCCACTGCCTTGCGCAGGCGTTGCGCAGCCTCGATCCATTCGGCATCGGTCCCGGGCGGCGCGCTCCGCGCGGCCTGATCGCTGCCGGCGTCGCCCAGGTTGATGAGTTGGAGCGCATACTCGAGCTCGCTGCCGCTGAAGTCGCTGCGCAGGTCCGCCACGAGCTCGACCTTGTACTTCGCCCGGTATTTGTCCTTCAGCCGCAGGACCGCGTCCGGATCACGACCGAGTCTCTGCAATGCCCTGTACACACCTTCCTCGTCCGTCCCCAGTCCCCGGACTCCCTTCTTCACCTCGCGGGCGATGCGGTCGTAGTCGAGGGTGTCCGCGAAGGCACGGGGCGGGGCCGCGGTCGCCGGAGACGCGACCTGCCGGCGGATGGGCGCGCCGGGCTGCGCTCGATGCTGCCTGACGTGCACGAGTTCGTGGGCGAGGAGGCGCCGGCCCGCCGCGCGATCGGGCGCGTACTCCCCGCGGCCGAAGACGATGTCGTTACCGACGGTGTACGCGCGGGCTCCGAGGCTCGCCGCCGAATCGGCGCTCCGCGTGTCAGTGTGCAGGCGGACCTGTTCGAGCCCGGCGCCGAGCCGCGGCTCGAAGAAGGCGCGTGTCGAGGCCGGCAGCGGCATGCCTGCCCCGGCGTCCGATCCACCCGGCGGCGACGGGGCTGGGGCGCTGGGCGTCGCCCGCTGAGCGCCGTCGGCGAGCGGCTCGGAGCCCAGGATCTGCTCCGTGCGGCGATCCGCCTCCACCTCGCTCGGATCATCCACGCGCCCCACAGTTGGACCACGTTTTTCGGAATCCCTTGGTGCGTCCAACAACCGCCGCACGTTGTGATTACCGATTGTGCGTTGTAAATGGAGAATCGAGCGAACTCCACGACTTTGCTGATGGCTCGCCGAATCGGTGGTCGGAGCCTCGAGGAAGGGCGAATCCTGCCGAGCTGTCTGTGGTTCTTGTGTGAGTGTCCGCATGGTCTCTGCGCCGTGTCCGAGGCAAGGAAAGTGGAATCAGGCGGCCAAATTACGCTACCAGCTACGGCGAACCAGTGGAACAGGTCCGGCTAGTGGTCAGTCTTTGGCGGAGGCCGGTTGCGCGGAGCGCGCGGCGTTGGAGTGCGAAGCGTACGGCGGGCTCGGTTCCGACGACTCGGACTCGGTCCTGGGCGCGGGTGATGGCGGTGTAGAAGAGTTCCCGGGTGAGGAGGCGGGAGTCTTCGGTGGGGAGGAGGACGGTGACTTCGGTGGCCTGGCTGCCTTGGGCTTTGTGGATGGTCATCGCGTGCAGGGTTTCGACGTTGCCGAGGCGGCCGGGGGAGAAGTCGAGGCGGCCGCGGGAGCTGTCGATGCAGACGCGGAGCGAGCCGTCGGGGCGGCGGACGGTGACGCCGACGTCGCCGTTGTAGATGCCGAGTCCGTAGTCGTTGGCGGTGACGAGTACGGGCCGGCCGACGTACCAGGTGTCCCAGAGCGGGTCTTCGGTCTCCTCGGTGATCCATCGCTCGACGGTCCGGTTCCAGTGGGTGACGCCCCACGGGCCGTCGCGGTGGGCGCAGAGGAGGCGGTGCCGTTCGAGTGCGCGCAGAGCGGCGTCGGCGTCGCCGGCCTCGGCGGCGGCCCGGATCGCGAGCGCGTCGGGAAGCAGCGCGGATCGCAGCGTCTCGCGCGGATCGTCGTCCTCGACGAAGGTCACCCGGTCGTTGCCGCTGCGGAGCAGGTCGAGTACGTCGTCCGGACGGTCCTCGCGCACTGCCAGAGCCAGGTCGCCGATCTCGCTGCCGAAGCGATGCGACGTACGCAGCTCGGCTGCCTTCCCGTGCCCGCCCGCGACCAGTCCGTCGACCAGGTCGGCCAGCACCGCGCCTGCCTCGATGGAAGCCAGTTGGTCGGGATCGCCGACCAGCACCAGCCGGGCGTCGGGACGTACCGCCTCCAGCAGGCGCGCCATCATCGTCAGCGAAACCATCGAGGTCTCGTCGACGACGACGATGTCGTGTGGCAGCCGGTTGTCGCGGTGATGGCGGAAACGGGTCGACGAATCCGGGCGCCGGCCGAGCAACATGTGCAGGGTCCGGGCGTGGAAGTCGCCCAGCCGCTCAGTGTCCTGTTCGGAGAGGCGGTGGGACATCTCGTCTCGCACTGCCTCCTCCAAGCGAGCCGCGGCCTTGCCGGTCGGCGCCGTCAACGCGATCCACGGACGACGCTCGCCGGCCACCTCTGCCTGCTCGGCGAGCAACGCCAGCAGCCCCGCGACGGTGGTGGTCTTGCCGGTGCCCGGGCCGCCGGTGAGAACCGTCGTCCATTGCCTGGCCGCTGTCTCGGCCGCCGTGCGCTGCTCGTCGTACGACGTACCAGAAAACAGCCTGTTGAGCCCGGCCCGCAGCGCATCCTCGTCGGCGATCACCGGCGACGCCTGCCCGGATCGGCGGCGGAGGTCCAGCTCGACCTGTTCCTCTTCTCGCCAGTAGCGATCGAAGTAGAGCCGACTGCCTTCCAACCGAAGTGGCTGTGGTACGGCGAGCAGCGGGCTGGACGCGATGGCCGCCAGCCACTCCTCGGGGTCGGGCCAGGTCAGATCGTCGCCGTCCTCGCCGACCTCGTCGCGTACCTCGGTGAGATCGAGACAGACCGAGCCCGCGCGCACCGCCCGCACCACCAACGCGCAGGCGAGTGCCACCGACTCGTCGCTCTCGCCGAGCATGGTTGTCAGCCGGGTCGCGACATGGACGTCGGCGGCGACCAGCACTCCCGCCTGGTTGAACTCGCGCAACATCCCGGTGGCGGTGAGCGCCAGCGAGGAGTCGAACTCGTCGACGGTCGTTGTCACAAGGCCCTCCCATCCAGCAGGTCGGACAGTTCGAGCACCAGCGCGGCCGGCACCGGCCAGCTGAACACGCCGGCGGGGTGACCGTCCTCGAGCGGTGTCTCCGGTCCGCACATGCCACGGAGATAGAGGTAGATGACGCCGCCGAGATGTACGTCGGGGTCGTACGCCGGCAGCCGCCAACGCAGGTACCGGTGCAGCACCACCGAGTAGAGCAACGCCTGCAACGGATAGTCGGAATGCAGCATCGCGGCAGCAAGCTGCTCGCGTCCGTAGTCCGCAGACGTGGCCGGCCGCTCGGGGTCACCGAGCCGGTTGGTCTTGTAGTCGACCACCACGAACCTGTGGCTGTCGCCTGACGGGATCCGCAGCACGACGTCGATCGACCCGGAGAGGTAGCCGCGTAAGGATTGCCGGCCGAGCAGCGGTTGCTCGAGGCGATCGGCGTACGCGATGAGTGGATCGTCGACCGGCAAGTGAGTTCGCAGCAGCGGCGCCAGCTCGGCCAGCCGTACGTCGGCTGCGACGGCCTGGTCTCCACCGGCCAAGGGGATCTCGAACTCGAGTTCGCGGAGCCGGTCGTTCAGACCGAGGTCGCCGAGCGTCAGTCCGGGCGCGAGCGGTCCGAGTGGCGTGGTGTGCAACGGCAGCATCGCTTCGGCCAGGACATCCGGTGTCACGTCGACCCGCCACAACCGCAGTTGCTCGCGAACCCGCCGAGCCAGCTCGGCCCGCAGATCGGGTGCATGCGGATCGGCGTCCTCGAGGACAGCATGCACCAGCGAACCGAAGGTCGCCCCGACCGGCAGCCCTTCCATCGGAGACGGAAAGGCCTCGCCCGGTACGACGCCCGGTGTCGGCAGGGAGTCCACCGACTCGTCCTCCAATCCACCGCCCTCGTGTTCGCTGGCCACGCCGCTCACCTGCTGGTCAGCAGCACGGATCAGCCCGGAGTACGACGTCCGGCGCCAGGCGAGATCGACCTCGCGGGAGAAGGACCCGACCGTGAGTCCACCGGGCAAACCCGCACGTGCGGGCTCGAGACGCTCGGCGATCACCGACTCCTCGACGACCGGGCCGCCGGCTTGCTGCCAGCGCCGCAACCAGACCAGCACGTCGTCGTCGGACGAAGCCCGGAGCAGGCTTTCGGGCACCAGCGGATCGCCTTGTTTGCGACCGCGGAGCAGCCGGGAGATTCCGCCGTTGATCTCGTCCCAGGACGGCGCCCACCAAGCGACGACTTGGGACTGGGCGCGCGTGAGGGCGACGTACGTGAGCCGGATGTCGTCACCGGCGACCTCGGTCCGCCAGCGTCGCTCGTTGGCCTTGGAGCCACCGTGGTTCCGGCCGCCGATGTCGAGGCTGCGGACGCCGTTCTCGTGGAAGAGCAGGAGTTCCTCGTCGTCGAAGATGTGGCGATTGAACCCGAACGGGAGATAGACGACCGGGTACTGCAGGCCTTTGCTCACCCACACCGTCATGATCTGGACTGCCGCGGCGTCGCTGTCGAGGCGCCGGGTCCGCTCGGTCGTCCGCCCCTTGCCGGCGCACTCCGCACGCAGCCAATCGAGCAGCGTGGGCAGCCCGAACCGCTCGCGATGCGCAGTCTCATGCAGTAGCTCGGCGAGGTGTGCGAGGTCGGTCATGTCCCGCTCGCCGGCGCGCCAGGCCAGCACCCGCTCCGACATCCCGCTGAGCTGTGCAGCCTCGAACACCGCGGCGACTCCGCGCATTCGCAGATGGTCGGCCCAAGCGCGCAGTGTCTGTCCGATCCGGTCGGTGAGCTCGTCACCGCCGGCGTGCAGACTGGCCGCGGTTTCCCCGAAGAACATCGTGGTCGCGGCCGCGCGGACCAGACCGGAGCGGTGCGGCTGCTCGAATGCCTCGAGCAGGCACAGCCAGTCCTTGGCGGCCTGCGAGGCGAAGATGTCGAGGTCGCCGGAGTAGACCGCAGGAATGCCGGCGACGGCCAGCGCCTCGCGGCAGGCCCGGGCGTCCTTGTGCGCCTCGACGATCACGGCGAGGTCGCCCGCGCGCAGCGGGCGCCCGTCGTACGTCGCGCCGGCGGCGAGTAGCTGACCGATGTCGGCGGCCAGGTCGCGGGCGATGTGGTCGCGGAGGTCGTCCATCGGGATGCTCTTGCGATTGGCCGAGCCGAACTGCTCCCGGCGGGCGACCCGGAGCCGGAACGGGGCATCGGACGGTGCGCCGGCGAGGCGGCTGCCCTGATGGTGCGCGGCAACCTTGTGGACGACGATGTCCTCGTGGCCGAGGCGGGCGTCGCCCAGCACGACCTGGAGGCAGTCCACGAGTGGCTGGTCGCTGCGCCAGTTGGTATCGAGGGTACGGCGCTCACCAGCGGTCTCTGCCGCCGCGAGGTACGTCGCGATGTCGCCGCCACGGAACGCATAGATTGCCTGTTTCGGATCACCGATCAGCACCAGCGTGCTGTGACCGTTGAACGCGGCGTCGACCACCTTCCACTGCACCGGATCGGTGTCCTGGAACTCGTCGACCATGACCACCGACCAGCGGCGTTGCATCCGCTGACGGGCTGGGGCCTCGGGGTCCTTCAGCGCATCGGCGAGCCGCGTCAGCAGGTCGTCGTACCCGAGGATGCCGAGGCGGCGTTTGCGGTGCTCCAGCTCGGTCAGGACGGCTCGCGCGAAGCCGACGCGGACGCTCTCGGGTGAGCCGGCGGCGTACGTCTCGGGAACCAGTCGGGTGTGCGGGTTGCCGACGACTTTGGTGGCGATCTCGAGTGCGGTGGCGCGGGTGATCGGTGGTGGCTGGGCCGAAGCCCCGAAGTGGCTGAGATACAGGTCATCGACAACCTCAGCCACGAGCGGTCCGAGGTCGTCGACGAGGGTGACGCCGGCGTCGGTGTCACCGGCGACACCGAGTGAGCGGAGCACGAGCTGGCAGAACTGGTGGGTCGTCGCGATGGTGGCGGCGTCGAAGTTGGCCAGCGCGTCGCGGAGACGAAGGCGGCGCGCCGCGACGTCGCCCGCGCTGCCGCGCGTGAGGTGGCCGAGAAGGCCGGTGTCGCCGCTCCAACGGTCCGGCGTCGCCGTGGCCTGTTCGGCCTCCAGCAGTTGTGCGCGCACTCGCTCCCGGAGCTCCTGGCTCGCCGCGCGCCCGAAGGTGATCAGCAGCATCTCGTCCAGTCGGGCCTCGCCCTCCGCGACATAGCGGGTGACCAGCCCGGCGAGCGCATAGGTCTTCCCGGTGCCGGCACTCGCCTCCAGCACGGTCGTTCCGATGGGCAGCAGACCGAGGAGGTCGAACGGCTCGATCACGGCGCCCCCTGCTCGAAGCGCAGCATCGGATCCCAGAGCCGGGCAGCGTAGGAACCGAGCCGGGTCGGCTCGCCGGGTCGCTCCTCACCGGGACGCGTCGGCTCCAGCAGCACAGTGAGCGACGTGTTGGGACCCCAGACCCGGACGTGCGCGGGATCGGCGTTCTCGCCGTCGTAGTTCGCCGGACGCCACCGGCGACCGGCAGCCGTCGTCGGGTCGTCGTGGGTCAGGCGGGCCTGATACCACGCGTACGACGTCTTGAGCGGCAGCGGCAAGGGCTCCCGGCGACCGGCGTCGTAGATCGCGACCAGGTCGGCGAGCAACGCGCCCGCCTCCGGGCCGATCGGACCGAACAGCCGGGCCGCGGGGCCCCGGCTCCGGGATGCGCGGCCGATGACCAGACTCGTCCAGTTGTGGTCCTCGTCGTTGGCGGACAGCGCGAGCAGTTGCACCCACGCGATCAGCAGTTGCTTGGCGTCGAGTCGCGAGTAGCTGACCGAAACCAGCCGATACGAGTACAGGCCGGGCACGGTGCCGGTCAGGCGACGGCCGTTGCCGAGGTCAACGTCCAGATCGAAGGCCCGGGGGCTGACCTGCCGATGGGGATGGGCGCTGGCCGCGAGCCCGCGGGCGATATCACGGATGTCGGTCGCGGTGCGCCAGCCCAGTCGGCCGGGCGGCAGAGTCCCTCGTCGCCACTCGGCGTTGAGAGCGTCGTCGGGGTGGATGCCCGCCAGCATGTCGCGGAGCATCCGGTCGCCGACCGACCACTTCTCGAGGTTGTCGATCTCCACCGGCATCGCGTCCGACACGCCGTCGACCTCCCAGGGCAAGGTCAGGTCGAGCGCGCGGAAGAACCCCTTCACCGGATCACGGAAGAAGGCGAGCAGATCCGCCAACGCCACGTCGTCGCCCTCGGGCAGCGTCAGGGGATCCGTCAGGAACTCCGGCCGCGGTGGCCGGGATCCCGCCGCGGCCCGCGCCGCGACCAGCGCGGTCGGGTCGAAGGTGAAGGGACCCGGCGGGCCGAGCCGGCCGGGCTCGAGGTTCTTGCCGTCGAAGGGCTGCAGTGGATGCCTGACCAGGACCGCGTCCCGGGCCTTCGCCTCGGTGGTGCCGTCGAGAGCGTCGAGAAGCTCGCCCAGGGGTACGGCGGGTGGTCGCGGCTGACCGGAGTACTCGTTCGCGCCGGTGTAGGTGATCACCAGCGATTCAGTGGCGGCGAGGATCGCGTCGAGCATGAGCTGGCGGTCCTCGCTGCGAACGTCGCGTTCGCCGGTGACCGGGCACCGTGCCAGTACGTCGTCGCCGTCGGCGAGACCGAAGCGTGGCAACACGCCGTCGTCGAGCCCGAGCAGGCAGACCACGCGGTGCGGCACCGACCGCATCGGCACCATCGTGCAGACGGTCAAGGTGCCGGTCCGGAAGTTGGCCCGGGTCGGTCGCCCGGCCAGATGTGCGGACAACAAGGCTCGGACGTCGGGCAGCCTGAGCGCCGTACCGGCGAGGGTGCCGGCATCGGCGGCGACGGTTGCGAACTCGTGCTGGACCTGGCCGACCTGCCAGGTGTCGTCCGGTCCGACTCGGGTCAGTCGGTCGATGCCACCGCGGAGGGTGTCGAGCCATTCCGCGAGCGGCCGAGTGCCGTCGAGACGACTCGCGATCAGTTGCAGGCGGTCGACGTACTCCGCGAACCGGCCGGCCAGATCGATACGGGTGCTGCCGACATCGTCGAGCGGAAGCGCGGTGTCGATCCAGGCGTGCGCATCGGCCGACATCGTCACGCCGCTGACGACCCGGTCGAGGCCGAAACGCCACGTGTTCTGCGGGTAGTCGGCCAGGCCGAACGAGCGGCGGTCGCTGCTGTCGAACGCCCACCGGATGCCCGACTCGCGGACCCAGGCGGTGATGGTGTCCAGGTCGTCGTCGGTGAACCTGAACCGGCGCCGTACCGGATCGGCCTGGGCGAGGTCGAGCACCTGGCTGGCGGTGGCCCGACTGCTGGCGAGGTCGAGCAGTTGGGCAGCGATCCCGAGCAGCGGATTCGTCTGTGTCAGCGAGCGGTCCGCCAACTGCACTCGGAGCCGGTGCGCCGGATGACTGTTCCCGCCGAGGTCACCGAGCCCGAACCGGGCGGTGATCAACGGGGCGTAGGTCTCGATGTCGGGGCACATGACGAGAACGTCGCGTGGCTCGAGCGTCGGATCCGCCTGGAGCATCCCCAGCAGGACCTCCCGCAGTACGTCGACCTGGCGGGCAGCGCCGTGGCAGGCGTGCACCTGGACGCTCCGATCGTTCGCGGCCAGGCGTCGTCCAGCGGGGGAGACGGTGTTGTCGCGCAGGTCGTGCTGCAGCCAACCCAGCAGAGTGTCCGGCGCCGGCGGCGGTGCGGAATGGTGATCAACGGCCGAGGTCGTGGCGAGCGTCAGTTGAAGCTCGCGACTGTCCCGCCCGAGTGTGGCCAGGAGCGGGTGATCAGCTGCTTGATGGCTCGTGTCGAGGGCTCGATCACCTGCGGAGGTTGCCGCCCTGAGGCGTTCCCACAGGGCACCACTGGGATGGGGCAACCAGAGGTGTACGTCGCGATGCTCGGCCAACGCGGACAGCAGCTCGACCTCCGTGATCGGAAGCCGGGTGTGTCCGAACAGCGACAGGCGTTCCGGAAGATCGAACGACTCAGGCTGCCCCCGGAGCTGGGCAAGCGTCTCGGCGTGGCGAACATTGGGCGGCGGCGCATCGATCCGGTCGTTCATCCGCCGCCAGAGCTCGGGCTGCCACGCGAGGTCGTCGTCGACAGCTGCACCGCGGCCGTCGGTGTCGCGGCCTTCGATCCAGTCCGCGAGAAGCGTCGGCCGCTGAACGGCGTACGACGCGAAGAGGCGTGCCAACCGGGCTGCGACGGCGTAACGGCGGCCGTGGCGCAACTCGGCCTCGGCGCCGGTGTCGAAATGACCGAGATGCCGGGCCACCGGCTCGCACCACGCCTCGTCGAGGGATTCGTCCAGTACGGCGAGCAGCGGCCAAGCCATCGCCTCCGCCGCCCACGGATCGTCGTCGGTGAGACCCAGAACCGCCGACACCAGCGAGCGCGGCGACATGAACCGGACCCCGGCACACACCCCGTCGCCCTGCGCCGGCGCAGCGCCCAACCGGTGCGCAAGCCGCTGCGAGAGCCAGCGCTCAACACCCTTGGCGGGCACCACGACGAGTTCTTCCGCGAACGGGTCGGCCGGCGGCTCCGCGAGGAGGTCACCCAGTCCGCGGGCAAGCACGTCTGTGCGCTCCGCGCGGTGCAGGTACAGGGTCACCGAGGCAGCATCCCACGCGGCACCGACGCATCGTGGGAGGGCTGCCCGCAGGGTGTTCTACCACACTGACTGTCCAAGAAGTGTTTGACGGTTGACCCGGTCTTCGGGCAGTCTTGCTCCCCAAGAGTTGTTGGGGAGTGGGGGCTGCGATGACCGAGGACGGCATCAAGGATCTGCGGGCGGTGGCGCACCCGGTCCGGCTCCGCATCCTCTCGCTGCTGACAGGTTCGGCGATGAGTGCCGCCGAGGTGGCCCGGGAGCTCGGCCTGACCCACGCGAACGCGTCGTACCACCTACGGCTCCTGCTCGAGTCGGGAACGATCGTGGAGGCCGGCGAGGAGCGGATCCGCGGCGGCGTCGCGAAACGCTACCGCTACCCCCACGAGGAGCGCGGACAGCGTCGCTCTCGCGCCACCACGGAGGGCAAGGTCGCCGAGGTCCGGGGCTCGCCCGCGAGCTCGAGCGGCGGATGCGGCAGCGCAAGGCGGGCACGCCCGGCCATCTGAGCGACCTCGACGGCTGGGTGCAGCCCGAGGTCTGGGAGCGCGTGCGCGAACTGCTGATGGAGGCGTCCCTGCTGATACACGACCACAACCAGCCACCCCGGACGCCGGGCACGGTGCACGTCAGCGCCACGTCCTGGACGTTCCAGATGATCAGGAAGGCCCGCGGATGAGCGAGGCCTCCGCGCTGGCCCCGCTGCGCGAGCGGAACTTCCGCTACTACTGGTTGTCCCGGCTCATCGATCGGGCCGGCACCACGATGGCCGGTGTCGCGCTCGCCTTCGCGGTGCTCGAGGTCAGCGGCTCGGCGACCGCGCTCGGCACGGTCCTGGCCGCCTACAGCATCCCGATGGTGGTGTTCCTGCTCGCCGGCGGCGTACTGGCCGACCGGTTCGGCCGGACCCTGGTGATCCAGGCGACCAACGTCGCCTCCGGCCTCAGCCAACTGGCGACGGCTGCTCTGGTACTAAGCGGGACTGCCGAGGTCTGGCAGCTGGCAGCGCTCGCCGCACTCAACGGCACCGCCACCGCCGCGGGCATGCCGGCCCTGGCCGGCGTGCTCCCACAGCTGGTACGACGCGACCAACTCAAGGCGGCCAACCTCGTCCTCGCCGTACCCGAGAACGCCCTGATGGTGCTCGGTCCGGCCGTGAGCGGCGTGCTCGTGGTCGTCATCGGACCGGGGTGGGCCCTGGCCGTCGACGGAGCGACGTACCTGCTGGCGACGCTGACTCTCACCCGGGTGCGCATCCCTCGGCCGGCCGAGGGACACGAGCGCAAGGGCGCCGTCGCCGACCTGCGTGAGGGGTGGACCTACTTCCGCTCCACCACCTGGCTCTGGGTGGTCGTTGCCTCGTTCTCCTTGCTCAACGCCATCACCAGCGGTGGGTTCAACACCCTTGGTCCGGTGCTCGCCACCCAGACCGACATCGGCGAGGCCGGATGGGGTCTGATCCGCTCGGCCCAGGCGGTCGGCTTCCTGGTGTGCTCGCTGATTCTGATTCGCATCTCGTTCCGACGGCCGCTCCGGTGGGGGATGCTCGCGATGGCTCTCAACGGCCTTCCGATGCTGGTCCTCGGCCTCGAGCCCTCGCTCGTGGCGGGGATGGTGGCGGCCGGACTGGCCGGCCTCGGCAGCCAGGTCTTCGGCTTGGGCTGGGACCTCGCCATGCAGGAGCACGTGCCGGACGAGATGCTGTCGCGCGCGTACTCCTACGACATGCTCGGCTCGTTCGTCGCGATCCCCATCGGCCAGTTGCTGTTCGGTCCGCTTGGGCTGGCCTTCGGCGTCCAGCAGGTGATGGTCGTCGCCGGCGTGGCCTACATCGCGATCGCGCTGCTGACCCTGGCGTCGAGGTCGGTCCGCGACCTCCGCCGAGCCACGACTGTCGTGACCACCACGCCGTCCTGATCGGGGCGCAGGTGGTCAGTCGCGGACGACGCTGAGCGTCTCGCGGGCGATCTGCCACTCCTCGTTGGTGGGGATGACGAGGACGGCGACCTCGCTGTCGTCGGGCGAGATGCGGCGGGCTTCGGTTGACTTCGCGTTGTTGCGGTCGTCGTCGATGGTGATGCCGAGGCGTTGCAGTCCGCTGAGGGAGGCCGCGCGTACCTCGGCCGAGTGTTCGCCGACGCCGGCGGTGAACACGACGGCGCCCACGGTCTCGAGGACGGCGTAGTACGCACCGACGTACTTGCGGATGCGATGGCAGTAGACGTCGAAGGCCAGACCGGCCCGTGCGTCACCGGCGGCGCGCAGCCGTGAGACCTCGCGGAAGTCGTTCTCGCCGGTCAGTCCCTTCAGGCCGGACGCGGAGTTGAGTGCGCGGTCGATGTCGTCCATGGACATGTCCAGCTCCCGCATCAGGTACGCCGGGATCGCCGGGTCCACGTCACCTGAACGGGTCCCCATCACCAGGCCCTCGAGTGGCGTGAGACCCATGGACGTCTCGACCGAGTGCCCAGCCCGGACAGCGGATGCCGAGCAGCCGTTGCCCAGGTGCAGGACGATGACGTTCACCTCGGCCGGGTCTCGTCCGAGCAGCCGGGCTGCCTCCTGGGACACGAACGCGTGCGAGGTGCCGTGGAAGCCGTAGCGGCGGATCCCGTGCTCCTCCGACCAGGACGACGGTACGGCGTACGTGTAAGCGTGCGGTGGGAGGCTCTGGTGGAACGCGGTGTCGAAGACAGCGACCTGCGGCAGGTCGGGAAAGAGCCTGCGGGCGACGCGGATCCCTTCCACGTTGGCCGGGTTGTGCAGCGGGGCGAGCGGCATCAGGTCGGTCACCGCTGCGATGAGGTCGTCGTCGATCGGCGTGGGGGCGCTGAACCGGGATCCGCCGTGAACGACGCGATGACCGACGGCGGCGATCTCGACGTCGGACAGCGACGGCCCGTGGGACTCGAAGGCCTCGATCGCTGCGCGCAGGGCGTCCTCGTGCGTCGGGATCTTCCGCGTCGTCTCTGTCTCGCCGCTCGGGCCGCGGTGGACCTGGCGCCCCTCGCTCTCACCGATCCGTTCAGCCAGTCCGGAGGCTGCCACCTCGCCAGTCAGAGCGTCGACCAGGCTGTACTTCAGCGAGGAGGAGCCGGTGTTGATCACGAGGACGTGGTCGCTCATCGGTCTCCGCCTTCGGTGGGTTCCGGGGTCTTCTGGGCTTGTACGGCGGTGATCGCGACGGTGTTGATGATGTCTCGTACGGTCGCCCCACGCGACAGGTCGTTGACCGGCTTGCGGAGTCCCTGCAGGACCGGCCCGACCGCGACGGCGTTCGCCGAGCGCTGGACCGCCTTGTAGGTGTTGTTGCCCGTGTTGAGATCGGGGAAGATGAACACGGTCGCCCGCCCGGCCACGGGGGAGCCGGGGAGCTTCGTCCTGGCCACGGCCTCGTCGATGGCGGCGTCGTACTGGATCGGTCCCTCGACCGGCAGTTCCGGTGCTCGCTCGCGGATGATGGCCGTTGCCTTCGACACCTTCTCGACATCGGTCCCCGAGCCCGAGCTGCCGGTCGAGTACGACAGCATCGCGACGCGTGGCTCGATGCCGAAGGCGACCGCCGTCGCGGCCGACGAGATCGCGATGTCGGCGAGCTGTTCGGCGGTCGGATCGGGGTTCACCGCGCAGTCGCCGTACACCAGGACCTGGTTCTGCAGGCACATGAAGAACACCGACGAGACGACGGACACCCCGGGCACGGTCTTGACCGCCTCGAGCGCCGGCCGGATGGTGTGGGCGGTCGTGTGCACCGCGCCGGACACCATGCCGTCGGCCAGCCCGAGCTGCACCATCATGGTGCCGAAGTACGAGACGTCCCGGACCAGCTCCCGGGCCCGGTCCAGGTCGACGCCGCGATGCTGCCGGAGCCGGTGCAGTTCCGCCGCCAGCCGGTCAGCGAGGTCGTCGTGCTCGGGATCGACGACCGTGGCCGCGGCGACGTCGACACCGAGGGATGCCGCCTTCGCGCTGATCGCGACCGGATTCCCGAGCAGGGTCAGGTCGGCCACGCCCCGGCGCAGCAGGACGTCGGCCGCGCGCAGGATCCGCTCCTCGTCACCTTCCGGCAGGACGATGTGCTTGCGGTGGGCAACTGCTTGGTCGATCAGCTGGTGCTCGAACATCAACGGTGTCACCGCGCTGCTGCGGGAGACCGCCAGCTGATCGAGCAGGGCCTCGCTGTCCACGTTGCGGTCGAACAGAGCGAGCGCCGCGTCGAGCTTGCGCGGCGACTCCTTGGTGAGCCGGCCGCGAACCGCGGTCAGCGCGGTCGACGTCGATTGGGTGTCGAGAGTGGTCTCGAGGATCGGCAGGGTGACCCCGAGACCGTCGATCAGGCGCTGCACCTGCGGCGGCAGGGTGAAGCCGCCGTTGAGGATCACCGTCGAGATCTGCGGGAAGTTGAGCGAGGCATGGGCCATCAGCACGCCGAGAACCACCTCCGGGCGATCGGCGGCGGTCACCACCGCCGCGCCGTCGAACAACCGGTCGAGCACGTTCGGCATCGTCATCCCCGCGACCACGAGGCCGGTGACCTCCCGGGACAGCAGCACCGGGTCACCACTGAGGAGTTGTGCGTTGATCGGGGCCATCAGGTCGGCGACCGTGGGCTGACTGAGCAGCGGTTCTTCCGGCAGGGCGAACGCCGGCGCGCCCGCGCCTGCCAGCGCCGCGACGGCGTCGGAGAGGCCGCCCGGGTCGACGCGGTTGGCGACGAGGGCCGCGAGTGAACCGTGATTGGCGTGCAGCTCCCCGACCGCGATGTCGGCGATCGCCCGGAGATCCCGCGGGCTGCGCCGGAACCCGTTGAGCACGAGCAGAACCGGCGTACCGAGGTTGGCGGCGATCTTCGCGTTGTACGAGAACTCGGTCGGCGTCCCGACATCGGTGTAGTCGCTCCCGACGACGAGTACGGCGTCGGCCCGGTCGGCCACGGCGTGATAGCGCTGCACGATGGTGTCCATCGCCGACTCGGGGTCGACATGCACCTCGTCGTACCTGACGCCGACACACTCGTCGTACTCCAGCTCGACCGCGTCATGCGCCGTGAGCAGATCCAGCACGTAGTCCCGCCCACCATGCATAGCCGCATCCGGACGCACGATAGGCCGAAACACACCCACCCGCTCCACCCGCCGCGACAACTGCTGCAACACCCCAAGAGCAACCGTGGACTTCCCGGTAGATCCCTCCACCGAGGCGACGTATACGCTGCTCCCCATACCTGCCACCCTAAGTCACGCCATACCCGGCAGTGACTCCGCCAGGGCTTCATCCCCATGTTCATCGAGTACGTCGAAGCCTTCGCGCACGACGAGGCAACCTTGCTCGGGGCAACCGTCCGGGATCACTCTGGAGTGGTGGACGTCGACGCGGTGGTTGAACTGTACGGGCTGCCGCCTGATCAGTTCACCACTGCGCGCAACCGGCTGGCCACGGAACTCAGACGGGCCGGCGACGCCAGCGGAAGTGCCTCGGTCAAGGCGCTGCGGAAGCCGACCATGGCCGCCTGGCTGGCGAACCAGTTGGTCAGAGTGGCTCCGGATCAGATCGCCGAACTGACCGAGTTCGGGGACGAACTCCGCGCGGTCGTTCTCGCCGGGGACGGCACCCGCCTGCGGCATCTCACGCCACGCCGCCACGACCTGGTGCAGCGCCTCGTCGCGACCGCGAAGACCGAGGCGGCGACGATGGGACGCGCAGTCACCAGCACCGTGGCCGAGCGGCTCGCAGAAACCCTGGACGCCGCCCTGGTCGACCCCGGCGCGGCCAAGCTCCTGCGCAGCGGTCAACTGACCAGCGCGCTGCGCCACATCGGATTCGGGGTGGTTGACGAGAGCGGCGAGCCAGTGACCGTTCGACCGCTCAAGGTAGCGAAAGCCACGCCCGCGCCCAAGACGACCGCACGCGCGTCGAGATCCGCTCGAGGCAAGCCGGCGCCGCCCCGGGCGGCACCCCGCGAGGACGTGCAGAAACGGGCCATGGAGCGGCAACGGGCCGAGCTGGAAGATCGACTCCGCGAGGTCGAAGCCGAGTACGGCGAGGCCGAGAACCAGCGCCAGGCCGCCGAAGCAGACCTGGACGCCAACGAGCACCACATCGCCGACATGCACACCGCGATCGAGCGACTCACCAGCGAACTCGAGCAAGCCCGCCACGAGCTCCGCACCGCCCAAAGCCAAACCAGAAAACTGGAACGATCCCTCACCCGCGCCGAACGAGACGCAGCCATCGCCAGACGCCGACGCGACACCCAACAAGAGCGCCTAAAAGCCTTCAACGAGTAAGCACGCGCTCCGCTCCGAGCCTGCAGGACGCCTACCGTGCAGGTTCGGTTGCCTGTGAGCACCGGGGCCGGAGGCAACTAGTACGCCCGTGTACGAAATGAGTGTTCGGCCGGACCGACGACGCCATCCCCCGAAGGGCGCAGGGCCCCTTCGGGGGAGCGGGCGGTCTCGTCGCAGGCTGGTGGCTGGGGCACTTCGGACGGGTCGACGTTGTCGTCCATGCCGCGGCCGTCTCAGGCGGGGTGCAGTGCGGTGTGGTGGTCGCGGCGGCGTTGTACGCCGAGGGTGATGGCCAGGCCGACGCCGGCGAGGGCGATTCCGCCTAGTGCGCCGGCCGCGACAGAAGTCGCCTCGAAGCCGTCGTCGATGGGGACATTGCGATCGACGTACACCACCGTTGGTGTGTCGGGCGGCTCCGGAGGCACCCCGGCCGTGGCCGGTACGGCGAGTGTCAGGCCGGCTAGACAGGCACCTGCACCCACCGCGAGCCGGACCAGCTTCGTCGTGTGTTTCGTTCCGTGTGCGGACATGACTGCTACTTCCTGTTCTCGCGTCCGGCGGGACTCGCTCTGGCGATGGGTCCGGGTGCGCTGGACGATCGGTGATGCCTTTGTCGCACCGTGCGGTATTGCGGCGGGATGGCCCGGTATCAGCGCGGTATCGGCGCCCTTGACCGGGTTCACGACGGGGTCGACAGTCGAGATGTGAGTATCGCCGTTCTCGGCCCGCTCACGATCGAGGGGGAAGAAATTCTCGGACGACGTGATCGCGTCGTGCTCGCCGCCCTGGTCGTGCACCCGGGTGATGTCGTCAGTGCCGAGGCGCTGGCCGAAGTGCTGTGGGGCGAGCAGCCGCCGGCGTCCTGGGCCAAGATCGTCCAGGGGTGCGTGGTCCGGCTCCGCAAGCTGCTCGGCAGCCACGCGATCGAGACGTCGCCGCTCGGCTACCGGTTGAGCGTGC
This sequence comes from Kribbella sp. NPDC049174, assembly GCF_043197365.1. Lineage (NCBI taxonomy): Bacteria > Bacillati > Actinomycetota > Actinomycetes > Propionibacteriales > Kribbellaceae > Kribbella > Kribbella sp. NPDC049174. The sequence goes on from NZ_JBICSZ010000006.1 coordinate 298,522, forward strand.
CGCTCGACGAGATCGACGCGCAGCGCTTCGAGCGCGCGGTCGGCCGGGCCGGCGAGCTGCTGGCATCCGACGAGGCCGAGCGGTCGGCGCTGGTGCTGGCCAACGCGCTCACGATGTGGCGGGGCCGACCGCTGTCCGAGCTGGACGGCTGGGACCCGGCCCGGATCGAGGCCGCCCGGCTGACCGAGCTACGGCACTCGGCCGAGGAGCTGTACGTCGAGTCCGCGCTGCGCTCCGGCCAGCACGACAAGGTGCTGGCCAAGGCGCAGGCGTTCGTGGCCGAAGCCCCGCTGCGCGAACGACGCTGGGTCCTGCTTGCCACGGCGCAGTACCAGGCCGGCCGCCAGGCAGAGGCGCTGCGCACGGTTCGCCAGCTCCGCACGGTCCTGAACCGCGAGCTCGGCCTGGACCCCGGCCCCGACATTGACGCCCTCGAACAGGCGATTCTGCGGCAGGACCCGTCGCTCGTTGCGGCCAGTGCGCTCCCGGAGCCAAGCCCGGTCTGCCCCTACCTGGGGCTGAAGGCGTACGACGTGGACGACGCGGACGAGTTCTTCGGTCGCGATGCCGACGTCGCGGCCTGCCTGCACAAGCTCGCCGACACCTCGGTACTGGCAGTGGTGGGCCCGTCGGGATGCGGCAAGTCCTCCCTGGTGCGCGCCGGCGTCGCGGCCGCGATGCGGCGGGACGGGGTCCGGGTGGTGGTCATGACTCCGGGCGTGCACCCGGTCGCCGTGCTGGCCGGGGTGATGCCCCACGAGGGCCCGCCGCCGGCGTTGCTGGTCGACCAGTGCGAGGAGGTGTTCTCGCTGTGCCAGGACCACGCAGAGCGGGACGCCTTTCTCACCGCCCTGACGGCTCATCTGGCGGTGGCACCGCTGATCTTGTCGTTCCGTGCCGACCGACTCGCCGACATCTCGTCCCACCCGGCGTTCGCCCGGGCCGTGGAGCGGGGTCTGTACCTGCTCGCCGCAATGGCGGAGACCGACCTACGGGCCGCGATCGAGGAACCCGCCCGGCTCGCCTCGCTGATCGTCGAACCCGGTCTGGTCGACCTGCTCGTCAACGAGGTGGCCCACCAGCCGGGTGCGCTGCCGCTGATGTCGCACGCGCTGGCCGAGACGTGGCAGCGCCGCGAAGGACGCACCCTGACCGTCGCCGGCTACCGCGCCACCGGCGGCATCCGCGGCGCGGTTGCACAGTCGGCCGAAGAGGTCTATGCCCAGGTCTCCCCGGAGCAGCGCGAGGTGCTGCGTGGCCTGCTGCTGCGTCTGGTCTCGCCCGGCCCGGAGGGAGAACCGGTCCGCAGCCGGCTGCCCAAACGCCTGGTGGTTACTGGTCCCGAGCCCGAAGCGATGGTCAGCCTGCTGATCGGCGCCCGGCTGGTCACCAGCGACGACGGTGTCGTCGAGCTCGCGCACGAGGCGCTGGCTCGCGCCTGGCCCCGGTTGCGTGGCTGGCTCGACGACGACCTGGAGGGGCAACGGATCCTGCACCACCTGGCGACCGTCGCCGACTCGTGGGACACGCTCGGCCGCCCCGACAGCGAGCTCTACCGCGGTGCGCGGCTGGCCAACGCCTTGGACTGGCAGGAACGCAGCCAACCCACGCTCACCGAGATCGAGGAGGCGTTCCTGGCCGCGAGCAAGCGCCTGTCCGAGGCCGAGCTGCGCGCTGCCGAGGACTCCGCCCGGTACCAGACCCGCGTCAACCGGCGTCTCCGCGCCGCTTTGAGCACCGCCGCGCTGCTGCTGGTCGGGGCGCTGGTCGCGGGCTTGGTGGCTGTCAGCCAGGCCGACCGCGCCGATCAGGAGGCAGCCGCCGCCGAGCAGGCTGCGGTCGTCGCGGATGCCGGCCGGGCCGGTGCCAAGGCGCTCGTGCAGGACGCCGTCGACGTGTCGATGCTGCTGGCTGTGGCCGGCGTCCGGCTCCACGAGACCCCCGAGTCCCGGGCCAACCTGCTCGCCGTACTCGCCAAGCAGCCGCAGCTGATCCGCTCGGTCGTGACGGAGCCGATCGAGAGCTTCAGCCTCGACGTGAGCCCGGACGGCGGTCGGGCCGTGCTGTACGACCCGAACGGCACGGCTCTGCTGTACGACCCGACGACCGGGGAACTGCAAGGCGCGCACCGCCCCAAAACCGACCCGCCCGGGGCGGTCCGCCGGGAGGGGTGGGGAGCGGCGGCCTTCGGCCCGGACGGCAGGTACCTGGCCGTCGGAATGCCGTCACCGACCACCCGACCGGTCTGGCTGCTCGAACCGAGGACGCTCGAACCGGCAGCCGAATCGCAGCAGTTGCCGCGCTTCAAGGTGCCGGCGCGGGCAACGCACCTCGACTACAGCCACGACGGAAACTCACTCATGGCCGTCATCAAGTTCTACGCGGACGGGACGCTGAACGACTACACCACCGGGTCCTTGGTTGTCTGGAACGTCCGACAGGGCACACACCCATCGGTGCGGAGAATGCTGCCGCTGTCTGACGACGCGGTCAGGGCCCGGGCGCAGATCAGCCCCACCGGCGACCGGGTCTACACGACCCGACCGCTCACGGCGTACGACGTGGCGACCGGGAAGGTGGCCTTCTCACGGCCCACTCTGTCGACGAATGCCGTCGACGTCACGCGAGACGGCAAACTGCTTGCACTTGGTGGCGAGATGCCGCCGGGGTCGGGCTCCGGCATCGGGGATGTGGTGCTGATCGACGCCGCGACAGGAGCAGACAAGGGCCGCCTGCCCGGCGACGACGAGATCCTGATGGTGCGCTTCTCCCGCAACGGCTCCCGAGTGGTGTCGACGTCCGCGGAACCGAAGACGATCGTCTGGGACGTGGCAGAGGGCCGTGTGGTCGAGGAGCTCGACATCCGCGACCAGGACCCCTGGGACGTCGGCTTCAGCCGGACGACAAGACCATGTACACGGCGGGAAACGGAGCGCTACGCAGCTGGGATCTCACCGGTGATCGCGGCTATCTCACACAGGTCAAGAAGCCGTCCGGCTTCGACCACGGCTGCGTCATACCGGCTCCTGGTGGCAGGACTGTCTACCGCCAGGGCCGGACCGGGATCCGGTTCATCGACGTCGAAACAGACCAGGCCACCAAGCCGACCGTTCTGAGTGGCGACTGGTTCGTCATCGACACTGCGAGATGCGGCACCTGGCACCCCGGCGGAGAACGGTTCGCAGCGGTCAAATTCGGCGTCATCAGAGTGTGGAACACACGCACCGGTCAGGTCGTCGCGCAGCGCCGGCTGCCCGGCGGCTCTGTCCAGGACATCGCCTACAGCGCCGGGGACGGCAGCCGGATCGCGATCGGCCAGGCGTCCGGCCTGGCCACGCTGCTCGACTCGGACACCCTCGAGCCGGTGGGCAAACCGGTCCAGGTCGGCGCGTCGATCTCCTGGCTGTCCGCTGGGCCGGACAATCGCAGTGCCGTGGTACTCACCGGCGGCCGAAACTTCGGGCTTGACTTCGCTGTCCCGTCCACGGGATGGGCGCTGCTCGACCTCGAGACGGGAACGGTGGTCCGCACGGGCCGACTGACGCTGCGCAACCCCGAGGGGGTGGCCTTCTCCCCGGACGGCCGGCATGTCGCCATTGGGAGTCAACACGGCGAGGTGATGGTGCTCGACACCGCGACCGGCACAGCGGTCGGTCCGCCGTTGAAGTTGCACAAGGATCCGATCAACAGCCTCGCGTACTCGACGGACGGCTCCCGCCTGGTGTCGTCCGGCGCCGACGGCACCGTGACCCTGATCGATGGCAACAGCGCGGCTCTGTTCGGCTCCGTCGTCATCCCAGAACAGACCCTCACCACGGCCGACTTCCGGCCAGACGGCCGCACTGTCGTGATCACGCCGTACGACGACGGGATCTACCACTGGGACACCCGCCTCGAGCACGCCATCGACCACGCCTGCCAGGCCGCCGGTCGCGACCTGACCACCGAGGAGTGGCGCGAGAACCTCGGCGACCGTCCCTTCCGCCAGACCTGTCCCTGAGCGGGACGCCCCTGCGGTTTCGTACGGGCGCTACCCCAGTTGGTCGCGGCGGCGGGTTAGGTAGGCGGTTTCGGCGGTATTGCCTGCTAGTTCGATGGCTTTGTCGTAGGCCGCGCGGGAGTCCTGGCTGCGGCCGAGGCGGCGTAGCAGGTCTGCGCGGGTGGCGTGGTAAGCGTGGTAGCCGGCCAGCTTGTCGTCGAGACGGTCGACGGCGGCCAGCGCTACCTCCGGGCCGTCGAGCTCGGCGGCCGCGATGGCCCGGTTGAGCGCGACGATCGGTGTGGGCTCGACGCGGATGAGCTGGTCGTAGAGGGCGACGACCTGTGACCAGTCGGTGTCGCGTGCGTCGCGAGCGGAGGTGTGTACGGCGTTGATCGCCGCGAGGATCTGGTAGCGCCCCGGTGCCATCCCGGCGGCGGCAGCAGCCAGTCGCTCGCGCACCAGCCGATGCCCTTCGGCGATCAGCGCTGCGTCCCAGGCCCCGCGGTCCTGCTCGTCGAGGGCGACCAGTTCGCCGCTCGCCGAGACCCGGGCGGTGCGGCGGGCCTCGGTGAGGAGCATCAAGGCCAGCAGCCCGGCCACCTCTCCGTCGTTCGGCATGAGGGCACGGATCAGGCGAGCGAGCCGGATCGCCTCGGCGGTCAGGTCCTGCCGGACCGGATCAGTGTCGGGTCCGGTCGCCAGGTAGCCCTCGTTGAACACGAGGAAGAGGACGGCGAGTACGCCGGAGATCCGGGCCGGGAGATCCTCCGCGGACGGCACCCGATACGGGATGCGAGCCGCCTTGATCTTGGCCTTCGCGCGGGTGATCCGCTGCCCCATGGTGGCCTCCTGCACCAGGAAGGCACGGGCGATCTCGGGCACGGTCAGGCCGCCGACCATCCGGAGCGTCAGCGCTACGCGGGTCTCGATCGCGAGCGCCGGGTGGCAGCAGGTGAAGATCAGCCGGAGCCGCTCGTCGTCGATGGCGCCGAGAGGCTCGGGCGGGTCGTCGTACACCATCTGAGCCTCCTTGTGCTTGTCGTCGCGCTTGTTCTCGCGGCGGAGCCGGTCGATGGCCTTGTTGTTGGCGGTGGTGGTCAGCCAGGCGCCGGGGTTGGGGGGTACGCCGTCGGCCGGCCAGCGCGCGACCGCGGTCGCGAACGCCTCGGCCGCGGCCTCCTCGGCGATGTCGAGATCACCGAAGCGTCTGGTCAGAGCGGCGACCACCCGCGCCCACTCCTCGCGGTGGGCCTGGGTGATCGCCTCCTCGACGTCGCTCACCGGAACGGCCGCACCTCGATCTTGCGATCGCAGACCTTCGACGCCTCGGTGGCGAGCTTGAGCACCACATCCAGATCGGGGGCCTCCCACACCCAGACGCCGGCGAGGTACTCCTTCGACTCCACGAACGGCCCGTCGGTGAACACCGCCTGCTCGCCCCGGTTGTCGATGACCGTGGCCGCGTCGGTGTCCGCGAGTCCGCCCGCGAAAACCCAGTAGCCCTCGGCGATCAGTCGTTCGTTGAACGCGCTGATGGCAGGCTGCCTGTCCGTGCTGCCGGGATTGCTCTTGTCGTCGATCACGGAAACCAGGTACTGCATCGCGGATCATCTCCTGTGCTCCGGCGGCGCCCCTCACGGGCGACCGCTCACCCCTGCTACGAACACCGCAGCCCCGATCCGACACCGCCGCCCGGATTTCTTTCAAGGACTTCAGTCGGCCGTCGCATACTGCGGGCGTCCCTTGGGCCGGTAGACCTGGAACGTTACCCCCGCCGGGGTCGACCGCGATTCCACCAGTTCGAGCGCCGCATCCGGGCCGGCAGCAGGGAACAACCGCGTGCCCTGCCCGACGACCACGGGATAGGTCAGCAGAATGATCTCGTCGACCAACTGGTTCTCGAACAGCCACCGGACCAGGTCGCCGCTGCCGTGCACCTGCAGCTCACCCCCCGGCTTGGCTTTCAGCTCACGAATCGCGGCCGCGAGGTCCCCGGCGAGAGCGGTCGTATCCGCCCATTCCGGCTCGGTGAGCGTGCTCGATGCCACGTACTTCGGCCGCGAGTTCAACGCCCCCGCGATCGGGCTGCTCAGATCCTCCATCGTTCCCCAGTAGCCGGCGAAGATCTCGTACGTCTGCCGACCGAACAGAAACGCATCGGCCCGCTGGTAGACCTCCCCAAGGAGCCTCTCAGCCTCCTCGTCAAACAACGGCAAGGCCCATCCACCTCGCTCGAACCCACCCCGACGGTCCTCATCCGACCCGCCAAGCCCCTGCATCACCCCATCAACAGAAACATTCGTAACAGTCGTCAGCTTCATAATTGCCGGTCCTTTCCCTGGAGACGCCCCTCGTAGGCGTCCTCTCACCCCAACTACGAACACCTCACCCCCGATCCGACACCCAGACAGCCCCGGGCGGCTGCTGATCGAAGTCTTCGCGCCAGGATTGGTGATCAGGATCGGACTGGCGCGGTGGTGGCCTGGGTTTCGAGCAGGCGGTAACCGCAGGATCGGGCGATCGATGCGGCCTGTTCGGCGGCGTTGGTTGCGGCTGTCGTGTCGCCGGTGGCGCGTCGCGCCGTGGCCAAGGCGAGGAGGGCCTCGGTTTCGAGGTATGGGTAGGTCCCGCGCGCGATCGTGAGGCAGTCTTCGATCCACTGGATGGCGGCGGGAGTGTCGCCGAGGGTGAGGTGGGCCTGGGCCACGGTCGAGGCGGTTTGGGCCTGCGCCTTTCGGTCGCGGACGACGATCGCGAGGTGGTGTGCTCGCAGTGCCGCCTGTAGCGCAGCGGTTCCGTCTCCGCGCTGGCTGTACAGCCGTGCCCACTCGTCCAGCGTCGACACCTCGCCGCGAAGGTGCGAGCGGCGCTGATAGCCAGCCAGTACGTCGCCGAGCAGAGCGGCCGCCTGGTCGGCCGCACCCAGCTGCCGCAGGGCGCTCGCCAGGTTGCCGCGGATAGTGAGAGTCGATGCCTCCTGGCCGGTCTCGTCGGCCTGCAGCGCGGAACTGAACAGGTCGGCTGCCTCTTGCAGCTCGCCCTGGTACAGGCGCGTCATCCCGAGACTGTTGAGCACGATGGCACGAACGTGGCCGTGCTGGTCGTCATCGGTCAGCTCCAGGGCGCGGCGCATCCACAGGTCTGCGTCGGCGAGCTTGCCCCGCTCCAGCTGAAGCCATCCGACCTGGTGGGCCAGATAGGCGGCGCCTGTGGTCCAGCCGACGGCCACCGCGAGGGCATGGCCGGCGAGACAGTCGGACAGTGCGTCCTCATCTCGTCCGACTGCGCCCAACGCCTGGCCGCGGTTGATCAGCATCGCGGCCTGCGCGACGTCGTCACCGGCCGCGGTGGCGGCGGCCAGCCCGGCCTGTGCCGCCGGTAGCCAACCGTCGGCATCCCTGCGAATCAGGAAGTATCCCCGGAGTTGGTCGGCGATGCGCCAGGACAGCGACCGGTCGCCGGACCGCACCGCATCCTTCACGACCGCCAGCAAGGCGGGGAGCTCGGCGTCGAGCCACTCGACCGCCTCGGCTTCCGAGCCGAAGAAGCTGACGGGTTCTGGATGGACACCGAGTCGGACGAGTTGCGGATACACCCAATCCAGCGCGGCCGTCACCGCTTCGGCGTACCAGGAGTACAGCCGGGTCCGGGCGGTCTCACCCTCGGCGTCCTCGGCGTCTTCGGCGAGAAGTCGACGGGAGTAGAGGCCGAGCAGATCGTGGAACCGGTAGCGGTCCTTTGCCTGCTGCAGAAGCATGTTCGCTTCGAGGAGGTCTTCCAGGACTCGATCGGCCGCAGTAGTCGGAATCCCGAGCAGAATCCCCGTGCTGTCGGCACTGAAGTCGTCGCCAGGGTGCAGGCTGCACAGTCGGAAGGCGCGCTGCGCCTCGGAGCTCAGGGCGGCGTAGCTGAGCTGGAAGCTGTTGAGGACGCTCGACTCGCCGAGGCTGAGCTCGCTGAGCCGTCGGTTGCTGTCGTCCAGACGGCGGGCCAGGTCGGCGACCGTCCATTCCCGCCGGGTCGCGAGCCGCGCGCCGGCGATGCGCAGTGCGAGCGGGAGCCGGGCGCAGGCCTCCGCGAGCGCGCTCACACCTTCGGGGTCGGCATCGAGCTGATGCGTTCTCGCAGTCGAGGCGATCAGCAGGATCGCGTCGTCGCGGGGGAGTGGCTCGAGGTTCACGACGCCGGCTGCGGCCAGGCCCGGCAGTCGCCGTCGGCTGGTCACGATCACGTCGCTGCGTCCGGCCCCCGGCAGCAGTGGTTGTACCTGGGCTGCGTCCTGTGCGTTGTCGAGGAGCACCAGCAGTCGTCGGTCGGCGAGTTCGCTGCGAAGCACTGCGGCTGCTTCGGCTTCGTCGGTGCCGATCCGGCGGCCAGGTACGCCGAGCGCGCGGAGGAAGCGGCCGAGCACCTGGAGCGGCGCAGGTGTCGTCACGTCACTGCCGCGCAGATCGGCGTACAGCTGTCCGTCCGGGTACTCCGCGCGGAGGTGGTGTGCCGCGGACAGGGCCAAGGCGGTCTTGCCGACCCCCGCGATGCCGTTGATCAGGACGACTCGCGAGGAGAGTGCGCCGGGCCGGGTGAGCGCCGTACGGATCGTGCCCAGCTCGTCCGTGCGGCCGACGAAGTCCGGCGGTGCGGACGGGACCTGCTGGATGACTAGACGCTCGGCCGGTGCTCCGCTCTGCTGCCGGAGTACCTCCAGATGAACCGCGCGGAGCCGTTCGCCGGGGTCGATGCCGAGTTGTTCGGCGAGCGCCGCCCGAATTCGGTCGTAGGCCGCGAGGGCCTCGGCCTGCCGGTCGGCCGCGGCCAGGGTCTGCATCAGTTCGACCTGCAGCGGCTCGTCGAGTTCGTGCCGCGTGGTGAGGTTTCGCAGTGGCTCCAGTGCACGTTCCGGCTGGCCGAGGTCACGCGCCAGAGCGGCGAAGGCCCGGACTGCGGCCGTGTACTCGTTGGAGACCGCAAGGTAGAGCGGGTTGGCCGCCATCGGCTCCACGTCGGTATCGCCGCGCCACAGCGCCACGGCACCCGAGAGCTTCGCCAACGCCACCTCCGGGTCGGAGCGAGCTGCCCGGGCGGTGAGATCGCGGAACCGCAGCAGGTCGAGGTCGTCATCGCTCAGCGTCAGCCTGTAGCCGGTGCGGCCGCCGATTATCACATCGTTCGCCGCCAGCAGTCGTCGCAGCCTGGTGACGCGGGTGTGGAGCAGATTCACCGCGTTTGCGGGTACGGCGCGCGGCCAGAGGAGATCGATGAGCTCGTCCTGACTGACAGTCGTACCCGCAGCGAAGGCGAGCCGGGCGAGCAAGGTGCGTTGCGGACCGGAGTTGACGGGCACCGGGAGTTCTCCGTGCCAGACCTCGAGTGGGCCGAGGATAGCGATGCGCAGCGGTCCGGCGGCGCCGGAGATCGAACCGGTGACGGAGCTCTGCGCCTTCCCGGCGGCGTTCAGTCTCCCGGCGTCATGACCAGCCAGCCTGAGGGCGGCGATGATGGCCTCGATCGAGTCCGGCTTCGGGCTCTTGGTCCTGCCTTGTTCCAAGTCGCGGATCGCCGCCGCGCTGAGGCCGGCCCGATCGGCGAGCCCCCGCTGCGTGAGCCCGGCGTCCTGGCGGAACGTCCGCAACAGCTCACCGAAGCGGCCGACTGGCTCCTGGACATGCGGAGGGCCGGGTGGATCCTCCTGCGGCCTTTGGGGCACGGGGAGCATCTTACGGGCTTCGAGGGTCGCGGCGACTTCATGCTTTCCCGCCCGTTGCCGACGGCATCCATCCTGACCAGGTCTTCCGGTGGTGTCAGCGGGGTGTGATGCCAAAGCGCGCGCGCACCTGACCGACAGTGGGCACGGCGCTGAAGCCCAGGGCGTTCGCAGCGATGACGATCGTCCTGTTTTCGGTCGCATACTCCTGCGGGGTCGACCAACTGTCCTCGAGGCCGGGCGATGCGGCCATCGCCCGCAGTACCGCCTCCATCACCGCGACGGCATCGTCCCTGGTCGCTGCGTCGACCACCACGCGACCACGTCGCCAGCCGCCGCCGAAACCGAAGTTGCAGTCGAACTCCGCGGAGGTCACGCCGGCAACCGATGTCGCAGCCGCGGTGAACGCCTCCTCGCACTTGGAGGCCTTGCCGGACGTGCACGCCGTGACGGACAGCACCACCAACGCCGATCCCAGGACGACCGCCAACCACCGCATCTGTTCAGTCACTCCCTCGACCGGGCCTTGTGCCACCCGACAGATGCCTGCGGCAATGATCTCAGCGACAGATGTTAGGTGTAGTTGCTTGCATCTGCCTGCCCGTACTCGCCCCGTACATCGATGGACCCAGGGAGTCTGTACGGTCGCGAACGTGAATCGACATGTGGATCCAGTGGTCGTCCTCGGGGCGCAGGTCGCCAAGCGAGTCCAGCCATTCGGGGACGGGCGTCGGTATGTGGCCGCGGGGGAGTGGGCGCGGTTCCTGGCCTGGCTGGTGGATTTGGTGGTCGTCGTGTTCGGTGTGGGGATCGGGTTCGTTGCCCTGGCGCTGGTAGACGGTCAGGTTGCCCTCAGCAACGGGGCGTTGACGCTGGCCCTGCTCGGGCTGATCTTCGGGGTTCCCCTCGTGTACGGATGCTTCTACGGCAACGGCCGAGCCCTGGGTGCCGTCCTGACCGGTACGCAGCTCGTCCGGCTGAAGCACGGTGGTCGGCTCGGTTTCTGGGCGTCGTGGGCGATGCTTGTGCGAATCCTGCTGCCGCTCTTCCTCGTCGCCGTGGTGGCGAGTGCATTCGCCGGCGGAGGATCAGCGCCCGGGTCGTTCGTCCGAGTCAGCCTGGACGTCGACGCCACCCACCGACTCTGGGCAGCGGAAGGAGTACGGGCGCAGTACGGGCAGAGTCGTGACGATGGGCATCCATAAACTCCAGCGCGACCCAAATGGGTTGCTGAAGGCAACAGTCCCCAGAGCCATGTCTGGCCCTTGACCTCCCTGAAGGAACTCTCCTGATGCGTAAATCCATCCTGGCCGCCGCGGCAGCGCTGGCCGTTGCCGCGACCGGCCTCGTCGTGGTGGCCCGGCCGACGGCTGCGGCTCTCAGCGATGTGCCCGCGGACTGCAGTGTCTCCACGGCGGCGTACCGCTCCGACGGGCAGCGTCTGACATATGTGTACTCCGGCCAGACGACGAGCACCAAGGCCTACGCCAACGACAACCTTGGCTGGGTGCCGACGGCGCATCAGCAGATCGGCGCCTCTGGTGACGACACGAGCTTCCGGAGCACCGAGTACGCCGCCCGTGCGGGCGAGGATCGGCTCTACAAGCTGAGTCGTCAGGGCGAGTTGGTCGACGGCACCTGGAGAATCACGGCGATGAGCGCCAGCCACATCGGGGTTGGGTTCGCCGGCACCCGGATCCTCGCGTCGGCGTCGCCGTACCTCTACCATGTGGCGGGCAGCTCGCTCTACCGCTCGACGGAGACCTACGTGGACGGCGTATTCACGCTTTCGCGGCCGGTGAAGCTGGCCGGCACCGGGTGGGACACGGTCAACACACTGACCTACGAGCGCAGTGGCGGAACAGGCAGCGCCGCCGTCGACGTACTGATCGGCACCAAGTCCAACGGCGAGCTCAAGGAGTGGCGAATCAACCGAGCCACCCCGACAACGATCACTTCGAAGGTACTGCGAGCAAGCGGCTGGGGACCGTTCACCAGCCTCAGCACGGGCTACTGCGACGCGCACCCCAACGGCCGCCCACTGCTCGGCATCACCGCCGCCGGCAGGGCATCCGTGCACTTCGACGCCAACAAGACCGACAGCATCGGCACCGACATCAAGGGCGGCTCCCTCGGCTCCCTCGGATGGACCGCCAAGGCCTACGGCCAGTAACGTCGCGCTGCACCTGGTGCTCGGCGACGCGAAGTTGCTCGAGTGCAATCGTCTATCGGTGCAGACCAGAATCCCAGCCAGGAAAGCGCCGCGAACCCGTCCGCAGGTTGCATCTTGTTGCGGTGCGGCCCGAGTGCTTTGCTGATTGTGGGGGTGCGGCGACGACGGGCGAGGTGCCCGCGATCGCCGCAGGGGACGATGAGCGATGGATCGAGTACGCCGTACCTCGTGGTGGAGACCGGATCGCACGAAGGGCGGCGGATCAATCTGACCGGCGCCCACCTGACGGTCGGCCGGATGCCGAACTGCGACGTACGGTTCGACGACCCGTACCTGAGCCGCACGCACGCGGCGCTGTGGCAGCAGGGCGGTGTGGACTACGTCGAGGATCTGGGCTCGGCCGGCGGCACCTTCGTGAACGGGGAGGCGATCACGGCGCCGCGGCGGCTGCACCCGGGGGATCGCGTCACGTTCGCGGACCTGCAGCTTCGCTACAGCACGGGCGAGAGCGCGCCGACCGCGGTCCGCTACGACATCGGCGATCAGCGAGCGCAGACGATCAACAATGTCGGGCGGGACCAGTACGTCCAGCACGTCATCCAGCAGCGGGAGAACTTCTTCCGCGAGATCGCCGCGACGAAGACGAAGGCCCGAGGACTGATCTGGACCGGTGTCGTGGTGTTCCTGGTCGGACTCGCCATCGCCGTCGTCGGCTGGTACACGTACTTCGGTCAGATCATCGACTTCTCGTCCGCATCCGGCATGCCTTCCCAGGACGACTTCAGCGGCTTCCTGGTGTTCGCGCTCGGCGGCCTGGTCAACCTGGTCGGCGTACTGCTGATCATCGCCGGGATCGTGATGCACATCGTCGCCACGGCGCGCCGCCGGCGGGTCGACCGGGATCTGCCGCCACCCCAGCTCATGAGATGAGTCGCGATGACCTTCAACATCGGCAACCAGAACGCCGCCAACATCAACAACGTCGGCCGCGATCAGCACATCACCGGAGGCCAGACCGGCATCGTGGTGACGCCGGAGCAGGCCCGGCAGGCGCTCGCCGACCTGTGGGCGGGCGTCAAGGCCACGCGACTCGACCCCGTGACCTCGGTCGCGGCGGAGACGGAACTCCGCGACGTCGAGGCCGGCCTGCGCCAGCCGGAGCCGGATCGCGCCCGGATCGCACCAAGGCTCGAGCGCCTGACCCGCATCCTCCTCGCCGCAGGCTCCCTGGCCTCGGCCGGCTCGGCTCTCGTCGCGCCCCTCCGCACGCTCGCCCAGTGGCTCGGAGCCCTCGGAGAACCAATCCTCGGCCTGCTGCCCCTTCTGATCTGACCGCCCGTCTGGACGGCGTTCCCAGGCGGAGCGTGTAACGGCGCGGCTTGACCACCGCCGCTGTCACAAGCGGGTGGACTGACCTTGTCTCTCAGTTGGGACCGGACGAGGCCCGGACGGTCTCGACGACATCCAGACCGTCCCCATGGAGGAGACCGTGATGCCATGAACTGGCTGCTCAAAGCCGCCTGCCGCACCGAGGACCCGGAACTGTTCTTCATCGGAACCACCGGACCAGCCCTGCAGCAAATCGAGACTGCGAAGAAGGTATGTCGCCGGTGCGAAGTGGTCACCACCTGTCTGGACTGGGCACTCCGCACCGGCCAGGACAGCGGCGTATGGGGCGGCTTATCCGACACCGAACGCCGCACCTTGAAACGCGGGCAGCGCGACCGGGACGAGTCAGAGTCCACGCCGAGATAGCTCCTAACAGTGTTCAGAGCCGTCCGACCCCTGGCCACCGCGCCGCCGGCTTGGGCGCGGTGGCAGGTTGCGTGTCCTATCGGCGCGGCTTCTTGGCCGGCTTGGCGGCGGATGACTTCTTGGCCGGCGCGCGCCGGCTGCGCTTGGCCGTCGAGTCGGTGAGGCCCGCGTCGCGGGTGGGAAGAAGACCGGCGAACGCTTCGGCGACTCGCGAGCGTCCCTGCGCGTCGTCGGCTGCTCGGACACCGGGTAGTGCCCCTCCGCCCGCCAGCGCGGACAGGCGCTCCACTGCCTCGGTGAGGTGGTATGCGTCGCCGCCGAGCGCCACCCACTTGCCAACCTCTGGATTCATCGCCAACGACGCGTCGCGATTCTCCAGGTCGTTGGTCGGGTGATCCACCCAGAGCTCCACATTGTCGACGACGCCGACCGGGATGCCGCTGGCCGACCACGCCACCGCCACGGTGACCAGATGCCGGCCGGGCCGATCGAGCGCGAACCCGGCCGAGCTCCAGAACAGCCGATAACTCGCCGTCCTGTGCTCGCCCGGAGCGAGTGGCGCGAGCCGTACGGTCTCGCACTCGATGACGAACGGCCGGACGGGACGCTCGTCGCCGCGGTCGTCGGTGACGGTCATGGTCGCGAACAGACCCTCCAAGCGCACGTCGTTGGGAACGATCAGCTCGTCGTTCGAGGTGTTCGTCAGCGTCCAGGTCACCGTGACCGGTGCGCCGAACGCGGCCGGCGCGGTGTCGACGCTCACCTCGAGCGACAGCTCGGACGGATCGAACAGTTCCCGGTCACCCGCCTGCGGCGCGCCGGATGGGAACCAGCTCGCGAACGGCCAGCCACCCGGCCTGATCACCGGATCGGGCATGTGCGCCAGGTGATTGCGGACGGTGGTGTTGAACCCGAGGTTGATCTGATCCGGGAACACCCCAGGGGCCCCGGTGGTGGGTCCGCCGAGAACGTCGGCCACGCTCGGCGTGGTCGTCATGATCGAGTTGTCGGCTGCTGTCTCACTCTCCTGGTGGATCTGGTTGAACGCGTGGGTGACCTCGTGGCTGGCCGATCTGAGGAACGCTCGGGGTACGTCGCGCTGCATCTCGTCCTCGGCGTCCCCGAAGTTGCTCGAGTGCGAGGCCGGGTAGCCGTCGTCGGAGAAGCTCGCCGACCCTTCGCGAGGTACGTCGATCTGGTCGTACATGACGCCACGGGAGCACCCCATCGCGGCTGGTACGACGACCAGATGGGTTCGCCATTCGGCATCCAGATTCGTCGTTGGCTTGCGCACGGCCGTCATCAGGTCGTGGAGGTTTCCGCTCGACCAGCAGACGTTCGGGTCCACACCAGTCGGCACCGGAACGTCGACCTGGTCCTCCACGACGGTGAGGTCCCAGCGGGCGCCGGCGAAGACTGTGTCGAAGTACTCGGTACCTGTCCCCGAGGGATGCGGGACCGGGGCCGGTGCGACCGCTCCGGTGAGTACGTCGATCTCCAGGACGGCACGGCGCAGGTGCGCCGAGACCCAGGTCAACGTGATCGATCCGCGGTCCACGGTTCCCTGGAACACGCGGCCTTGGAAGCGAGGCCCGCCGATGGACGGCAGGGGGAACGGTGGCGAGGCCCGGTGCAGGACGAAGCGCAGGCTCCGGCTCGGCGACGCCGGGAAGGAACCTTCGAACGACCCGGCGGGCGGCTGGGTGTAGTCGTACTGGTCGACGTCGATCGTGACCTGGCACGGACGATTCCCGATCGTGAACGCGGGTACGACGAGCCGGGTGCCGCTCAGGTAGGAGTGGTACCGATTCCGCGGGTAGATGGGGATCCGCTGTATCGGCAGCAGTTCGAAGGGCGGGTCACCTCGACTCAGCGTTGCCGCGACCGATCCGGCGGAGGGTGCTGCGTCGGGGTGGACGACCCACGGTGGCGCGCCGAGATAGAGGTCGCCACTCACGATCACACCGTCCGGCCCGGCTTCGGGAGCCCCGCGGTCGATCCTGAGGGTGCCGACCAGCGGCCGGAGCGCACCCTTGGGACGGAACGTCACGGCGTAGCAGCCGTCCCGGAAGCCGAGGTTGCACGGCTTGAACGGCGGTATCGGTGGATGCGGCGGCTGGGGCACGGGAAGGGACGGAAGATCAGGCGACGCCGGATCCGGGCTGGGAACCTGTGGCGTATCGCCTTCTGGTTGCTGGGTGTCGACGGCGATCGGCGCAGCTACCGGAACACCGGGCTGGACGGCCGGCAGACCGAATGCGTCCGCACTGGACAGATCTCTCGGATCGTTACCATCGGGCATGTCATTCTCCCCCCTCGGGAATCGACCCGGATGGCGACGGCGGGGGAGAGGTCGTGCGCTCGTAGGTGACCTCACACCCTTCCGGATCGGTGAACGTGAAGCGCTGTGAGGTGAGCTGGACGGGATACTCGACCAGCTCGTCGGTCGCGGTACTCAGGATCAAGGTGCGGTCATCGGCGAGTCGGTAGGTTCCGGCGTCCCACCAGATCATCCCCTGATCGGGCCCTCGTGCTCCGCGGTACGTCGCCAGCACGAACGTGATCTCGGCCGGATAGCGTTGGGCGCACTCGGCCGTGGACAGTCGTCGCCACTGTCCCTGCAGGAACGGCAGACCGGTTCCCCGATCGGCCGATGCCGCCATGACTCCCCCCGAGGACTCACTGTGCGCAGCCAAGAACCGATACTGTCAGGATTGGTTCCCGCCGCGGCCACGTCAAGTGACGACAGGCCAATTGAAACGCATGATTTCCCCGACGGCCGTGTCTCACCAGGACAATTGCTTGGTGGCAAAACCGGGCTATTGACTTTGCTGTGTTTGCGTGCCTTCACTGGGGGCGGGTGGGGCGCCTGGCGATCGCATATTTCATAACCACTGCGAATCGCGTGGTGCGGTGAGCGATCAATGGAGTTGGGTCGTGGGGGCGACGGAAACCGACGAGCGGACGGAACGTCCGCGCTTCAAGCGCGGCAGGTCTGCCTGGGAGGCACGCGTGCGCCATGAGGCGCAGCGGCTGCGGGCCGACCTTGCGTCATGTACCCGGTCAGTGGCCGCGAGCGGGCCTCGAGCGGCCGTTGACTCCGACCGCCTGCTCAGGATCGGTGAGCACCTGGATCACGCCGATGAGGTGCTGGATCAGCACTTTCAGCGCAATGGACCGATGCGGCTCTTCACTGCCGGCCACACCTATCAAGAAGCGCTGGCGTCGGTCTACCGAGCCAGTGAGGACCTCATCCTCGTGCAAAGCGATGAGGCGTTGGCTGCTCGGCTTCCGGGTCTGCGCGCTGCTGTGCGGTCCTACCTGAGTGCAGACGATCCCCGACGGGAGATCTACCTGCTGCGCATCGATGCGGCGCTGACCACTGTCGGCGCTGAGCGGTTGGCCGAGGCGGCGCGGCTCGCGGCGCGAATGTCGGAGCAGCGAACAGCGGACGTCGACGACGTGGCCGATCCGGGCGGATGACATGCAGCACTTCACCGCTGAGGATCGTGAGGCTCTCCGAGCCGCCGCTCGGGCTGTCAACGACGCGCAGCTTTCGGTCCCGGCCACTGCCCGCAGTTACCGGAACGCGTTGACTGTCGCGATCTTTGTGCTCGCGATAGCCGCCATCGTGTTTCCGCTGCTGGCCACCAGGGCTGATTCGCGGCTGCTGGACCTGCACCCTTCGGCAACGCCCGGAGCGACCACAGCCACACCTGCGGCCGGCCCGGACGGTTCGGAGGCGAGGCCGCCGGCGAGCGAGGGTTCTGCCTCCAGCTCCACGGGCATCAGTGAAATCGCATCCATCGAACTGTGGGGTGTTCTCGGCGCCCTGGTGGGAGCCCTGGCCGGCCTGCGCAATCTGCGTGGTTCGACGCAACCGGTTGGTCTGCAGATGGCCCAGATCGCCCTCAAGATCCCAGCGGGAGCGCTGACCGCGCTCGTCGGGATCATTCTGCTGCAGGCGGCACTGACGCCCAACACTCTGGCGGTGGAGGACGGAAAGATCGCCGCTTTCGCAATTCTCTTCGGCGCGGCGCAGGAGACCATTACGGCGTTTGTCGATCGAACCGCCGGAAACCTGCTGGACAAGGGAAAGACGCTCGGCGAGAAGACCATGCAGGCGGCATGACCCGCGGTCGTTTGGAGGAGGGCGCATGTCGGATCTGGTGAATGTGCAGGACTACAGTGGTCTTGTCGTGGACTCCGATTGGGCACCGGCGTTCGCGAAGGCCATCAAGGATGCCGTTGCCAACGGCAAGAAGGGGGTCTTCGTCCCGGACGACGGCGCTGCCTACACCGTCAAGAAGCCGTCCGGTCAGACCCCGTCCATCGATCTTCGCGGTCTGACGAACTTCATCCTCCTGGGCGAGGGAGACGGCAGTCGCATCCGCCTGACCGGGAGTGGGGGTGGCGGGTCGTGGAACATGATCATGATCGGCGGGCACTGTGCCGACGTCACCGTGCGTGGCCTGTACCTCGACGGCGACAAGCAGCACCTCACCAACCTCGACAGTGGGCACACGCACACGGTCCAGATCGGCGGCATGGTCTCGGGAGGTTTTGCTCACCGGGTCCGCATCATCGACTGCACCATGACCGACATGGACGGTGACGGCGTGGCCATCGCTGCGCTCGCCGGGCCGTTCGGCGGCGGCAACGAGGTCTCGGTCGTAGACATCATCGGCTGCAAGTTCCTCAGCTGCCACCGCAGCGGTGTCAGCAACCAGCGGTCCGCCGAGTTCGTCCGGATTCAGAACTGCCACTTCGAGGGCACCGGGGCTCAGGACATCGACTTCGAGCCGACCGGACTCGAACTCGGTACCGGTCCGCGCCGCTACGCGATCATCGGGAACACCATGATCCACAGCTCGAACGAAGCGGCCGTCACGTTGAGCGGCGACGCCGGCGACATCCCTGCCCGGGACAACATCTTCGCGCTGAACCACGTCTACGGCGGCCGGGTCGGCATGGTCGACACGCAGCACGTGCTGATCTTCGGCAACTACATCGAGTGCGGCCCCCAGGACACCGAGGCGGTCCTCCAGATGCGCGGCAAGTCCGACGGAGCACGCGTCAGCCACAACCACATCGTGAGGGTCCCGGGAGCCGTGGCGGGGAGGACAGTCAACATCTCGAGCCGTGCGGTGGAGGCGACGCTGTGGGGATTCGACCACACGACCGACACGATCAGGATCACCTCACACGGCCGAGACTCCGGCACCGGGCCGATACGCCTGGCAACGTCCGGGACGCTGCCCACGGGGCTGGATCCCGGCACCGACTACTGGCTGATCCGCGTTGACGCCAACACACTGAAACTTGCCGCCAGCAAGCAAAACGCAGAGGCACCGGCAGCGATCGCGGTCAGCTTCTCGGACAACGGCACCGGGCGCCACACGATGGTGTTTCCAGCCTCCAGCATCCGGCTGCGGGGTTTTGACCACACGACCGACGTTCTCACGGTGACTTCCCACGGACGCGAGACCGGCACCGGCCCCGTCGAGCTCCGGTCATCCGGAACGCTGCCGACCGGTCTCGATCCAGACACCGACTACTGGCTCATCCGCCTCGACGCCGACACCCTGAAGCTTGCCACCAGCAAGCAAGACGCTCTGGCCGGGACTGCCGTCAGCTTCTCGGACGACGGCACTGGGCAGCACAGGCTCCGGATGATTGACCACCCCCGCGGCGTCGACGTATCCCAGAACCGGATCCACAGCCACACGGGAGCCGACGACTGCACGGTACTCGTCACCAACGGCCGAGAATGCTCCTTCGTGGACAACGAACTGGTCTCCTATGCCGGAACCGAGGTGACCAGCGGGGTCCGCTTCGTCACCTCAGCGGTGATGCGGGAGTCCGTGGAGGACTGGAACATCTCCGGCAATCGCATCCGAGGCGACGCCGGCATCGGTGGTGCGTACACGTACGGCGTCACCGTCACGCCGATCGGCGTCACCGTCAGCGGTGTCAAGGTCAACGGCAATGCGTTCCGAGGCTGCACCACCAGGGTGCACCTGGACGTCCGCTCCGGCGGCTCCTACGCAGATACCCCCATCGCGTACGGCAATACGGGCAGCGGAACCGACTTCGCCGGTCTCGGCAACCTCGCCGCGGTCTGCATAAGCGGCAACACCGACTCACAAGCCGACTACATCTACGACGCCAACGGCGACCCGGCGTTCACTGCCGCGGACGGCTCGACCGCCCGCCGCAGAACAGGCGGCGCCGCCGGCACCACCATCTACTTCCGGGAAGCCGGCCACTGGGTAGGAAAGTAGCAAATCAAGCACGACGCACGCGGGCGGGACTTGGGACGTCAAGCCTCCTCTCAGGTCAGGATGTCAGTTTGTATCCGTGCTCTTGAAGCAGTTCGCGGAGTGAGACCTCGAGTTGTTGCTCGTTCAGGCTGTTCTTCTCCGGTGCCCAGACCATGAAGGCGACGTGTGAAGTCCCGGCTTCCTGGAGCCAGATGCCGGGGCGTCCCGGATCGCGGTCGTACAGGAGATAGGTGCCGCGGCGTTGGTCCGGACCCGTCCACGATCCGCCGACGGCGTCGGCCTGGTTGGGCTTGCCGAAGCTGAAGGGCGTGACGTTCGAGGAGTACTGGGTGTAGACGACCCAGAAGCCCTGAGCGGTCTGACAGCTGTAGATCAGTCGCGTGACCTGGTTGTTCTTGGCTTCTGGCTCGTCCAGCCAGCTGTCGCAGACGTCCGACCATTGCGCTAGGTCGTCGCGGAGAAGATGGTCTGGTGGAAAGCCGCGGGGAACGATGGACAGAGCAGGCTCGGGGCTGGGGCTGCTCGCCGGTTGGACTGTTGACGTAGGGTTCTGCGGTCCGGCGACGACAGCGTCCGGCTGAGCCGATCCGCCGCCCCGGGTGGCGAACAGGAAGACACAGAGGACCAGCAGGGCGCCCGAAACGAGCATGAAAGCAAGAGCCTTCGACCGGAGCAGGCGTTCGCGCCGGGCGGATTCGGCAATGGCCCGCATCTCGACCAAGAGGACTTCGGCTGCGTTCCGGTCATTGGTCTTCAGGCGGTCGATGATCTCCTCGGCATCCGCCGGTGGGAACGTGTTGAGCACGCGGGCAGCGAGGTGTGGCTCCATCTGCCTGATGTAGTCGGCGCGGTGTGTGATCGCAAAGGCTGCGAGCACGTTCGCCGCCGTACCGCTGTCGCCGCGTGCCAGATCTGATAACAACGCTGCACCGTCATCAGGCCCCATGCTGCCGATGATGCGTGCCGGTGCGCCGTGGGCCGCCATCAGATCCGCTCGCGCAGAGGGCCTCATCAGCAGCATGAGCTTTCCCGCGAAGGCTGCGTCCAGTTGGCGGATGAGTTGCCCCGCGCCGGCGGGATCGGCTTTGAACAGCCTCTCGACGAGATCGGATGCACGGCGCGGATCCTTGACGGCGAGATCGCCGAGCACGCCCGCCTTGAGATCGATCTTCCGGAATCTCTGGAAGGCGCCGTTCAAGCTCAGATGCTGAAGCTCGAGAACGAGGTCGTTGATCGACGACGGACTACCGATGTTGATATCGCGACCGGCGGCCAGTCCCGCGATCGAACCGTCGCTGGCAAACGTCGCTCCGGTTTGCTGGGACGGTTTCTGGGCACCGTTCCCGTCCGCTCCCGGCACGTTGATCAAGCGCCTTCGTCCGGCTGGTTCGGCGCCTTCGACCGATGAGTCGGCGGCATGCCGATGTTGATGTCGTTGCCGGCGGCCAGACCCGCGATCGAGCCACCAGTCGCAAATGTCGTTCCGGTCTGCTGGCCGGGCGGGACCGCCGGCGATACCTGTCCCGGGCTCGGCGGATCTGGCTTGGACCGCGCTGTGAGGATCGAGTTTCCGATCGCGACCGCGGCGGCGAAACACGCGCCGCCCAATCCGATGGACCAGGCTTTGACCTCGCCGGTCACCACGAAAGTGCCGACCACGATGATTGCGAAGACTGTCAACGCGCCACTGATCGTGGCAATCCACACCTTGGACCTGCTCATGCGTACCTCCCCGGACCCGCGTTCCGTCCGGCGGACGTGAACTGGATTACGCGTCAACAGAATGCGGCCCGGCAACCTCAGCAGGCAATAGCGGATCGAATGCCTGCTTTCAATCAAGCGTCGGTTTGGATCACCTGCCGACTGCTTGCTCGACCTCATCGCCCTCCACTAGCGGGAATACCGAGCTCATCCAGAGGTCAGAAAACATTTCTGCGGCTTGTAGAATCGAAAGATTAGGGACGATCTGTGCACCCAGCGGGCGCACGGGTCAGGGGGAACGACGCTCGGCTTGTCACGCACGACGACGGAAACGTCGAGTTGTACGGCGACGACCCTGGGGAAGGGCGCCAATTCCGGCAGCCGGCCGGCGCTCCATCCGGTGCCTGCCGGTGTGAGCTGTCCCGCGGACCGATGACGGTCGCGGATCAGTAGCAGGGGGAAGCCATGCAAACGCTCGAAAATCAAGGCGTGCCACCGGCACGTCGCGTCACGAACGACGGAGATGTCCAGGAGAGGACGTACAACTACCTGCGGCTGTCGATGGTGGCCGTGATCGTGGCCTTGGGGGTCTCGCTGGCGATCGAGTGGATCTCGGCCGAGGGGTGCTTCCAGACGTCGATCAGCGCCTATTACTACACGCCGGTCCAATTGGTCTTCGTGGGTGCACTTGTCGCCATCGGCGTGTGCATGGTGGCGCTGTGGGGCCGAAACGCCGCCGAGGACGCCTTCTTGAACCTCGCCGGGCTGCTCGCACCAGTCGTCGCCTTCGTCCCCGCGTCCAGGGCGACAAGGTGCAGCGTTGTGAGCGAGACCGGTACGAGGCCGACCGAAGGGCAAGCGGCACCGGTCGACGACGACGTGGTCAAGGCTGCTCATGAAGCGATCAACAACAACATGGGGACCGTCTTTCTCGTGGTCCTGCTCGGGCTCGCGTTCACGGTTTGGTCCCGACGCATGCGCCCGTGGAGTTCGGCGCAGTCGAAGTCGGACAAGGTGGCCTATCTGTCCTCGTACCTCCTTGCGCTCGCGGCCTGGCTCGCCGGCGTGATCGTGTTCTTTGCGGACCGAGACCTTTTCTATCGACGCGCTCACTTTGCCGCTGCGTTCCTGTTCTTCGCCTGCGTCATCGTTGTGGTGTTCGCGAGCGCCTACGAACGCACCCGCACTGATGACGAGCGGTCTTTTGGCGCACGAGTACGGGCCACTATGAAGGATCGGGACGCGGTGGTCGGTTATGCCATGGTCCTGTCGATTCCGGTGATCGTCGCGATCGGGTCGGACTACTGGGTCTTGCGGCTCGAAGGTGTCTTGATCCTCCTGTTCGGCACGTTCTGGCTGTTGCAGACTTACGACCACTGGTCGTCGATGCCACCAGCAGCGCCGGCCGCCGGCGGTGACGGGGCCGCCGACGAGGACGGCGACGGCAAAGGACCGGAGCCAGCAGGCGTCGAACCCACCGAGGGTCGGCGGGGTGAGATTGACACCCCGATCTAGCTGGTGGGTCCGTCGGATCTCACCGAGCGTGGCGAGGTTGCGGCGACCGTGCTGACATTGGTGTCGAAGTATTGACGCGGGCGTCAGGCAGTGGCTACGTTGGTGTTCTCAGAGGAAGCGAGGGCGCCATGGCTTATGTCATCGGGGTGGATGTCGGTGGGACGTTCACGGATGCGGTGTTGGATGACGATGCGGGGACGGTTGTCGCGGCCAAGGCGCCCTCGACGCCGGATGACTACTCGCGTGGAGTCATGGAGGCGCTTGCCGGACTGGCCGAGCAGTTGGCCGAGCCGGTGGAGGAGATGCTCGGGAAGACGCATCACGTCGCGCACGGTACGACGTCGTCGCTGAACGCATTGGTGACGGGCAACGTGCCGCCGGTCGGTTTCCTCACGACGGTCGGGCACCGCGACTCGATCTTCATCATGAACGTCGAGGGCCGCTACCTCGGGTCGTCGCCGGACGAGTTGCAGAACGTGCTCGGCCAGAGCAAGAACCACGGTCTGATCCCGAAGCGGCACGCGCTGGAGGTGGTCGAGCGGATCGACCGGGACGGCAACGTCGTCGTACCGCTCGACGAGGACTCCGTGCGGACAGCGGTGAACAGCCTGCTCGCCGAAGGGATTCGCTCGATCGCGGTGTCGCTGTTGTGGTCGTTCAAGAACCCGGTGCACGAGCGGCGGATCCGGGAGCTGATCCACGCGATCGATCCCGGCGTGTTCGTCGCGGTGAGCTCGGAGGTGAGTCCGCGGATTCGCGAGTTCGCCCGCAACGCGACGACGATCATGAGTTCGCAGATCGGCCCGGGTCTGGGCGAGTACCTCGGTGTTCTCGAAGGCCGGCTGCGTGCGCAGGGGCTCGTCGGTCCGCTGCTGGTGATGCAGAGCAACGGCGGTGCGATCGCCGCGAGCGAGGCGCCGTCGAACGCGATCAGCACGATCGGCTCGGTGCTCACCGGCGGTGTCGTCGGTGCCGTTTCCCTGGGCCGGCAACTTGCCCACCGCAACATCATCACCACCGACGTCGGCGGTACGACGTTCCTGGTCGGCCTGATCGTGGACGGCGAACCGGTCCGGGCCAGCACCACCATCATCAATCACCATCCCGTCAACGTGCCGACACTGGAGGTGCACGCCATCGGCTCGGGCGGTGGCGCGATCGCCTGGATCGATGCCGGTGGCAACTTGCAGGTTGGGCCACGCAGCGCGCAGTCGGTACCCGGCCCGGCCTGCTACGACACTGGAGGTACGGAGCCCACCAACACCGACGCCAATCTGGTGCTCGGCATCCTCCCGGAGTCCGGCCTGCTGGGTGGTCGCAAGGCGCTCAACGTCGAGGCGGCCCGGCGGGCGATCCGTGAGCGGATCGCCGCTCCGCTCGGCCTCAGCGTCGAGGACGCCGCCGCCGCGATCTACGCGATCCAGAACGCCCAGACCGGCGATCTGTTGCGCAAGACCGTCGTCGAGGCGGGTCATGACCCGAGGTCGTTCGTGCTGTACGCGTTCGGTGGTGCCGGTCCGGCGTACTGCGCGTCCTACGCCGCAGAGGTCGGTGTGCGGGAGGTCGTCGTACCACTGGGACCGGTCGCGTCGGCGTTCTCCGCGTACGGCCTGGCGTCGTCGGACGTCGTGCTGGCGTCGGAGCTGTCGGATCCCGGGCCGATGCCGTTCGATCCGGTCCGGGCCGCGGACAACTTCGCCGTACTCGAGGAGCAGGTGCGGTCCGCCCTGGATCGTCAGGGGCTGAGTTACGAGCGGATCGAGTGCGTGCGGTCGCTGGATCTGCGCTACACCGCGCAATTGGCCGAGGTGTCGGTCGAGGTTCCGAACGGGCCGCTCGACGCGACCACGATGGCCGACACCGTCGCGGCGTTCGAGAAGCGGTACGCCGAGTTGTACGGCGAAGGCACCGGCTTCAGCGCGGCCGGAATCCAGGCGATCACCTTCCGCGTCCGGGGCACCGGTGTCCTGCCGTTCTCGCCCACGTTGCCGAAGCTCGCCGATGCCGAGGGATCCGATCCGTCGGCGGCGTCGCACTCGACCAGGAAGGTCTGTCTCGATGCCCGGGTCGGGTACGTCGAGACACCGATCTACGACTATCGCGCGCTGAAGGCGGGCCACGTCATCACCGGGCCGGCCGTGATCGAAGTGCCCACGACGACTGTTGTGGTACCGCCGGAGATGACCGGTGTGGTCGACCACCTCGGCAACCTGACGATCGACACCCAGCGGAGGTCCTGACCATGGCGATGCAGATTCCCGGTTCGGAGTACTTCTCCAGCCGTCCCGTCGACCCGGCGGTGCTCGCCTCCGCGTTGCCCGCGTCCCTGCCGGTCCACACCGTGACGCAGGAGCAGATCGACAACCTCGATCCGTTGACCTACGAGGTGATCCGGCATCGCCTGTGGTCCGTCACCGAGGAGATGGGCGAGGCGCTGAAGCGGATGTCCGGCTCGCCGATCGTCACGGATGCGAACGACTTCGACTTCGCGATCTGCGACGAGCTCGGCCAGGAGGTGCAGGTCGGTCTCTACAACACGATGCTCGTCGGTGCCGTCGACCTGGCGATCTACTGGACGCTGCAGCACCGGGCCGACAACCCCGGGATTCGCGAGGGCGACATGTTCCTCTGCAACGACCCGTGGGTGGGCGGCGGTTTGCACCAGAGCGACGTGATCGTGTTCCAGCCCATCTTCCACGAGGGCAAGCTGTTCGCCTGGACCAGTGCGATCTGCCACGAGCCGGACCTCGGCGGCGTCGGGCTCGGCTCGTTCTCCCCGGCCGCGCAGGACGTCTTCGCCGAGGCGCTGCCCACGCCGCCGATCAAGGTGGTGCGCGACTTCGAACTGCAGAACGACGTCGCCGACGCCTGGGTCCGTCGGTCGCGCGTGCCGATGCTGGTGAACCTGGATCTGCGCGCGAAGATCGGCTCGAACTCGGTCGGCCGCAAGCGGCTGGCCGACGTCATCGAGCAGTACGGCGCCGACACGGTCAAGGCGGTCATGAAGCGGATGATGGCCGACGCCGAGAGCCGGCTGCGGCGCAAACTGACCGCGCTGCCCGACGGGACCTGGCGCGCGACCGGTTACCAGGACCAGTCGCACGAGGGCGATCGCGGCGTCCACAAGATCACCGTGGCGATGACGAAGACCGAGGATCACCTGACCTTCGACTTCCACGGCACCGACCCGCAGACCGGCGTCATCAACTGCACCTTCGCGGGGATGCGCGGCGGCGTGATGCTCGCGTTGCTGCCGATCCTGGCCCACGACATCCCGTGGTCGGCGGGCGGGCTGATGCGCTGCTTCGACCTGGTCGCGGAGGAAGGAACCATCAACAACGCGACCTTCCCCGCGGCCGTGAGTCGTGGTCCGATCGGCCCGGCCTGGCTGACGGGGACGTTGGTCGCAGAGTGCCTGTCACAGTTGCTCGATCAGTCGGTGGACCTCGGCAAGAGCGTCCAGGCTGCCTGCTGCGGTACCTGGGACACGGCGGTCGTGGCCGGGCTCGACGAACGTGGCGAGGTCCCGATGCCGTTCCTGAACGTGATGATGGAGCCGATGGCCGGTGGGTTCGGAGCCCGGCCGCAGGCGGACGGCATGGATACGGGCGGTCTGTTCTGCATACCGATGGGACGCATCCCCGACGTCGAGATGACGGAGTTCCTCTATCCACTGCTCACGCTGTGGCGGCGCGAGGAGCCCGACTCAGGCGGACCCGGGCGGCAGCGTGGCGGAGTCAGCGCGTCGGTCGCGGTGACGCTCTACGGGTCCAGCAATCCAGCCGGCCTGGTGCTCGCCTCCGCCGGCAAGGCGGTCTCGCAGAACAACGGGCTCGCCGGCGGCTATCCGGGCAACACAGGTCTCGACGCGGTCGCGCGTGGCGCCGACGTCCACGCGCTTCTCGAGCAGGGCAAGGTTCCACAGTCGCTGGACGACTTCGGCGATGGTGTTGAACTCGGCAACTGTTATGCACAGTCCTATCTCGCGCCGGGGGAGGTGCTGTATCTGAGCTGGCAGGGCGGCGGCGGGTACGGCGATCCGCTGCATCGCGACCCGGCTGCGGTGGCTGACGACGTACGAGAGCAGAAGGTCTCACCACAGGCCGCGCTTCAGGTGTACGGCGTTGTCCTGCGCGACGGTGTGGTCGACGGTGAGGAGACCGCCGTACTGCGTCACCGGTTGCGGGACCAGCGACGTCAGCGTTCCTTTGCGCCTGCGCCGGACGGTGCTCCGCGGATCGCTCTGGAGAGTGCGCGACGGTTGGACGACAACCTGGTTGTCGTGGGCAACGAGGTCGGATGCGCGCACTGCGGTCACCAGCTCGCCGACCTCACCACCGGTACGCAGCTTCAGCTCGCGATCTTCGAGGGACCGTCGAGCGAGGCTGGTCCGCAGATCACCTCCGAACCGTCGACCTACGTCGACGACGAGGTCGTGTTCCGGCAGCTCTGCTGCCCGGGCTGCTGGACGGCTGTCTATTCCGCGGTCGTGCCGAAGGATCACGCGGATCACGTATCCGACGTCCGCCGGTTCGCACTCGCGGGCAGGCCGCAGTGAAGCTCCGCTCCGTGGATGTGCTGGGCGGCGGGCCGGGCGGTCTGTACGTCGCCCGCCTGCTCAAGCTCCGGTATCCCGACAGTCGCGTGCGGGTCTTCGAGCAGTCGGAGCCCGCGAGTACCTTCGGCTTCGGTGTCGGTCTGGCCACTCGCACGCAGCGGAATCTGGATGCGGCGGACCCGGAGACGTTCGCGGCGATCGTCGCGCATTCGTGGTCGCACGAGATGTCGATGGCGGTCGGCGGCCGGCAGGTGAGTCTGGCGCTGGACAATCTGATCGCGATCGGCCGGTCGACGTTGCTCGACGTACTGCGCGGTCATGCGGCCGATGCCGGCGTCGAGTTCAGCTACAACTCGCGGGTCTGTGCGGATGAGCTCGATGCCGATCTTGTGATCGCCGCCGATGGTGTCAACAGTGGGACTCGGGATGCACGCGCCGAGGTGTTCGGCGCTCGGATCGACGTACACAAAGGCCTTTACCTTTGGGCCGGGACAGACGTCGCACTGCCGAGGGCGGTGTTCACTCCGGTGCGGACCGAGTACGGGACCTTTGTCGCACACGCCTACCCCTATGCGGGTGATCGGAGCACGTTCCTGATCGAGACTGACGAGGAGACGTGGCGGCGGGCCGGCTTCGACGTGACCACTGAGCGGCTGCCGTTCGACGGGAGTGACGAGGACGCGCTCGAGTATCTCGGCGAGGCCTTTGCCGAGCATCTGCACGGGCATCGGCTGATCGGGAACCGGACGCGCTGGCTCCGGTTCCGCACGGTCAGCTGCGAACGCTGGCACGACGGCAATGTCGTTCTGCTCGGCGACGCGGCCCACACCGCGCACTACTCGATCGGGTCCGGCACCAAGCTCGCGATGGAAGGCGGCATCGCGCTGGCCGCGGCGATCGCCGGCGCGAGCGACCTCGAGGAGGCGCTGACGGAGTATGAGCGGGTACGGCGGCCGGTCGTCGAACATCTCCAGGAGACGGCGGCTCGGAGTATGAGCTGGTGGGACTCGTTCCCGACGCGGCTCGACCTGCCGGTGGAGCAACTTCTCGTCTCGTACATGACCCGGGCGGGGAAGGTCTCGGTCGACCGATTCGCCACGTCGGCGGCGGGCGTCGTACGGATGGCCCTTGCCCAGTACGGGCGGTGCGATGTGTCCGAGGTCGATGACGGCAACCGCAGTGAGTGGGTGTTGCGGCAACCCCTCGGTACGGCCTTCGCGTCGCGTCGTGTGCGGGCTTCGGACATCGCCGGCCTGCGTCCGGTGCACGTGACGGTGAGCGATCCTTGGGGGTCCGCCGCCGATACTCTCGTCAAGGAGATCGGGGCCGACGAGGCTCTGTCCGGCGTACTGCTGAGCACAGCTGCTGATACTGGTTCCGTGCTGACGATGTTCGACCTGGCCGAGCGGATCCGGCGCGAAGCGGGCACGCTGGTCGTGGCCCGACTCGACGCGAGTGCGATCGACCTCGCCGTCGGCGCTCTCGTCACCGAGCGCGTCGACCTGGTCGATCTGGGCGATGCCGCTTGATCACGGACGAGCTTGTGCCGCCGTTCCGGCCGGAGCTGGCCGAGCGCTACCGGGAAGCCGGGCTGTGGGGGAATCGTTCCATCGCTCGAGAGTTCACCGCGGTTGCGCAGCGGCATCCGGACCGCATCGCTGTCGTGGCCGAGCAAGGGAGCCTGACGTACGCCGAACTCGACGCGCGGACCGATCGGATCGGTGCGGGTCTGCTCGAGCTCGGTCTCCACCCGGGCGACCGGGTGATCTTCCAGGTGACCAATCGGCTGGAGACCGTGGTCGCGTGGTACGCCTGCCTCAAAGCCGCTCTCGTCCCTGTTGCCACGCTCGCCGCTCACCGGGCGCACGAGATCGCCGAGATCAGCCGGCAGTGTTCGGCAACCGCTCATCTCGTCGAAGCCGGCCTGCCGTTCGACCTGGTCGACTTCGCCAAGGACATCGCCACGGACCATCCGACGCTGCGCCACATCATCACCCTGGGCACCGAGGCGTCGTCACTCGAGCTGCTCGGCGCCGACCTGAGCGAAGCGGCGATTCGCACCCACATCGACAAGGCGCAAAGCAGCACCGGCCCGGACGATCTGGCGGCGCTGCAGCTGTCCGGCGGCACGACCGGCGTACCCAAGCTCATCCCACGCCGGCAGGCGGAGTACTGGTACAACGCCGCGGCCTACGCGCGTCGGCTCGGCTGGACGAAGGAGACCAAGGTCGGTCACCTGATCCCGGTCATCCACAACGCCGGCATCACCTGCGCGGTCCACGCCGCCCACAGCTGCGGAGCCACCCTCGTCCTCGGCACCCCGGATGCTGCCGCCTCAGCGGCCCTGCTGGCCCGCGCCGGCGTCGACTCGGCGCTGATCGGCCACGGCCACTTCGGCGCTCTCCTGCAGCCCGTCCTGCTCGATCAACTGCCGACCTTGCGGCAGGTTCTCCTGTCCGGCACGAAGGTCCCGGAGATCTTGTTCGACGAGCTCGAGCGGCGCGGGATCTGGTCGGGACAGCTGTTCGGCATGGGTGAGGGCCTGTTCGTCATAAGCCGGCTCGACGATCCGCGCGAGGCACGGCTGCGGACCGTCGGCACGCCGCTGAGCGAGTACGACGAGGTGCGCATCCTGCTCCCGGGCACCGAGGTCGAGGCGCCGTACGGCGAGATCGGCGAACTGTGCTGCCGCGGTCCGTACACGATCCCCGGGTACTACGCGGCCGGGGAACGTAACGCGCTCGCGTTCACCCCGGACGGGTTCTACCGCACCGGCGATCTCGCGCGCTGGGGGACGTACGACGGCAGGGCGCAGCTGCTGATCGAGGGGCGCATCAAGGACGTGATCAACCGTGGCGGCGAGAAGATCAATGCCGAGGAGATCGAACTGCTTCTGCTCCGGCACCCCGACATCCGGCAGGCGGCCGTCGTCGCGATGCCCGACGCCCGGCTGGGGGAGCGGTCGTGCGCGTACGTCGTGGCCCGCGCGGCCGTCGACCTTCCCACCGTCCGGCAGCATCTGGACTCGCTCGGCGTCGCGAAGTTCAAGTGGCCCGAGCGGGTCGAGCAACTCGACGACCTGCCGCGGACGAATGTCGGCAAGATCGACAAGGCGTCCCTGCGCCACCGCATCGCCGCGGCCTTGCGAACCGGCACGGACAGTTAGAGTCGGCCCATGACTTCAGGACGGCAGCCGGGGAAGAAGGCGGTTGACGCGGACGAGCGCGGCCGGAGCAGTACCCGTCGCGATCTCGTCGAGAGCCAGATCATCGCCGAGGCGACCCGGCTCTTCGCCGAGCGTGGGTTCTCCGGAACGAGCCTGAAGGACATCGCGGACGCGACCGGGCTGACCCGGCCGGCGCTCTATCACTACGTCAAGAACAAGGACGAGATCCTGGCCAAGCTGGTCAGCGAGCTCGCTGAAGGACCGGCGCGTGCGCTGCGCGCCATCCGCGCACAGAGCGAGCTCGGGGCCGCCCAGAAGCTGCGCGAGATCGCGCACGCGATCGCACTGCAACAGGCCGGTGAACCGGCCAAGTTCCAGCTGCTCATCCGCTCCGAGGCAGACCTCCCCGAAGACCTCGTCGGGCCGTACAACCGGAGCCGCCGCGACGTCCTCAACGAGATCGTCGCCGTGATCGAGGCCGGCGTCGCCTCCGGCGAGTTCCGCCCGGTCGACCCCCGCATCGCCGCGCTCGCGGTCATCGGGCAATGCAACTGGGTCGCCTGGTGGCATCACCCGGGCACGCCTGAGGAGAACAGCCGGGTCGCCACCACCATCGCCGACCTGGCGGTCGCTTCCGTCCTCTCCTCCGACGACGCCGACCCTGGCGTGGACCCGCGGACCCGGGCGATCGAACGCCTCAAGCAGGATGTTCAGCACCTCGAGAAGATCCTGATCACCGATCAGACGTGAGCCTTCAGCCAGCTCTCGATCCGCTGTGCCGCCAAGGACGTGCCGGTCGCGGCTCCCTTCGTGACCGGGCCGCCGAAGTGGGTGCCGGCGACGGACTGCACAGTCAGGTCCGAGGCGGCCAGTGCGCCGCTCATCGCGGTGATGTCAGTGGGATACGACGCTTGGTCGCCGGTGAACTCCAGGAGCAGCGTCGGGACCGTCACGCCGGGAGCGCAGTCGAGGAAGGTCGCGTTGGTGGACAGCGCCGACCAGGTGGAGAGCCAGGCCCCGGCAGTCGACAGACGGCCGAAGCCGACCAGACCGTAGTTGGTCAGATCCGGCCGCCGGCCGAACAGTGAGCCGTACGGGCGATCGTTGGGATCCAGCGACAGATCGACGTTGCGCAGATCCGCGTCGGTGCGGAAGACGGTCATCAGGCGTGGAGCGAGCGCGCGGCGACGATCGGCCGCGTCACCGCCGGACTTGAAGGCGCGATTCGCCTCCTGGGCATCCGACACGTGTTCGCGAGCCTGCGCGTCAAGGCGCCGTACCCGGTCCTGCTGGGCGGCCCGGTAGCGAGTGATGAAGGCTTCGTCGTAGCTGCTCGACTGGGGTGCCGGCCGGAATCCGTTGCCGGGGTTGAACGGGTCGAGGTCCGGATCGACGGAGAGCGGATCGGACTCGTCGACCACGGACGGGTCGATCAGTCGCTGCAGGAGGGCGCCTTGGCCGGGATGTGGTGCGAGGAAGATGCATCCGTCGGGAAGGGGCATCGCGGTGCCGGCCAACGGAACCGGCCGGCCGGACGGCGTGCTCGCGAGGCGTTGATCAGGAGGTAGAGCGGCCTGCTGGCAGTAGAACGCGGCGAGCGTCCCACCGCCGGAGTGACCCAACGAGTAGACACCGAAGCCGTTGTCACGCAGGAAGACGTGACCGGCGGCGAAGTCGATGATCGCCTGCTCGTGCAGCAGGTTGAGGTCGTTGTTCGGCGATCGGGTGGCCTGTGTCCACACGCCGTACCCCATGGTCAGCAGGTACGGAACCAGCGGATGGTGCGTGACGTCCTGCCGCGGATGCATGATCGTGACGACTGTCGTCGCTCCTCGCGGCACGCGCAGGACGCCGGTGACCTTGGCGTCGTCGCTGGTGCCGAGCTCGTGCACACTCGTCGCGACACCGTCAGGGCCCTCGATGGTGGAGGAGTAGCGGCCGGCCCCCAGTCGCGTTGCCGTCATCGCGGGTCCACTCGCAGCGCGTCCTTGTCCCACTGAACGATCCGGCCGCCGGCCAATCCGGCGATGCAGCTGTACCAGACCGCGTGTCGACAGCCGGTGGCTCGACGGTCGATGACGATCGGGCCGTCGTACTCGATGACGAAGTACGGACCGAGCTTGTCCACCTGGACGCCGTCCGACTCCGCGGCGACCTTCGCCACCGAGGTGTTCTCCGGTACGTCGAGCACGTACAGCCGGCTCATACGCGCACCTCCCACGACGGCGCACGCTCCACGATCAGCTCGGCCTTGCGGGTCAGCAGATCGTCCATAGTGTGCCCTTCGCGCTGCGCGACGTCGACGAGCGCGTCGATGGTGAGGTTGGCGTCCAGATCCTCCTGCGGGGTCACCGGACGCAGTGCCCGGGTGATCTCGACCATGTAGCCGTTCGGGTCGTGGGTGTAGATCGACTCGATCGTCTCGTGCTGGATCTGCATCTCGACCGGCCATTCGCTCAGGTCGAGCCGGCGACGGTACTCCGTCAAGGCGTCCTCGGAGTCCACATGGATCGCCAGGTGACGCGATCTCACGAACCAGTCCGGCGTACTGTCGTCGAACCGGGCGTAGACATCACCCTTCCGGTCCGACGACGGCCGCGGCAGCCCGAAGTAGTAGAAGAACGCGATCCGGTCGTCGTTGCCGATGTCGAAGAAGAAGTGGATGAAGTCCGGGTGATCGTCCGGACCCCAGCCGGCCGCACAGATCGAGTGCACGACGGGGAAGCCGAGGACGTCGCGGTAGAACCGGACGGTCCCGACCGGATCGAACGTCGGAAAGGCGGCGTGGTCGACACCGCGGGCGAGATGGCGTCCGGCGAGCTCGTTCATCGGGACAGTCCTGCTTCGCGACGGAGCAGCGAACCTGCTCCGGGAATGTCGATCGGCAGTCCAGCGGCCTCGAGGACGCTGTAGGCGCCGGCCGTCGCGGCCGAGAGCACCGGAAGCCCGAACTCCTGTTCGGCGGATTCGACCAGCGGCAAGGAAGGCATCTGCACACAGGCCGAGATCACCAGCGCATCCGCGCGAGCCAGCTCCAACGAGCGGGCGGCGGCCATCACCTGGTCGCCCGGGATGCAGCCGACCTGACGGTTGTCCTCGACCTCCAGGGCTCGCCAGTCCACGACCTCGAAACCCTCCGCCTCGAGGTACGTCACGACCTTCTCGGCGAGTGGCTTCAGGTACGGCGTGACGATCGCGATCCGCTGCGCCGGAACAGCCCGAAGGGCCTCGACCAGCGCACCGGCACTCGACCTCACCTTCGTCCTGGACCCTCCGGTGGCGAGCTGCTCGGCGATCAACCCTTCGACGCGCTCGTGCTCACCAGGACCGACGGACATCAACGCGACGAGGCACGCGTAGAGCAGCACGTCCGGATCGGCATCGCCGAGCTCCAGCACGCACCGCTCCCGCTGCGCGTTCATCGCGGCCAGTTGCGCCGGCGACACCTTGGCCATCCGCATCCGGCTGGCATGGAAGGAGAACGTCGCCGCCGGATGCCGTCCGAGCAGCACCGGCAGCTCCGTCTCGACAGTGATATTCGAACTGGGCACAACAAGCCCGACACGTACGTGACTCATCCAGATCCTCTCGTCTCCTTCCAGCATTCGACGGATCCGACGAAAAGTCAACACCAGCGTCAATCGCCCGTCCGGAGGGCGGCTCGTACGGTGTGCTGTCGCGCAGGTGACGGTGGACGGTACCGGAGAAGATCAGTGTGGGGTGATGGTGGCAAGCTCCGGGGTGCGGCGGAGCATTTGCAGGGCTCGCATGCGCATCGGGCCGATGCTGCCGATCGGGAGGTTGAGGGTTTCGGCGATCTCCGTGTAGGACGGGCAGCTGTCTGACATGAGTAGCCGGATCAGGTTCTGGTAGCGGCTGGGAAGGCGGGATAGAGCTCGCTCCGTGGAGGGCTCGTACTCGCCGTCGACCGGGTAGACGTCGACTACAGCGGCGCGGTGGCCGTCGCTGTGCTCGGCTGTCGGGTCGGCGTACAGCAGGTACCGCTTCCGGCTGATCGCCACTCGCAGACCCTCCCGCCGGGCCGTCGCGGCCAGCCAGGCCGGGAGGCACTCGGGATCGCGGACCTGGCGACCGTGTTGCCACAACCGCAGCCAGGTCAGCTGAGCGACGTCAGCGGCGTCGCTGTGGCTCAGGCCGACGCCACGAGCGGTGTGCAGGAGCAGGGGACCGAAGCGGCGTTCCAGCTCCTTCCAGGCCGACCAGTCAGAGGTGAGTGCGCGGCCGAGAAGGACCTCGAGCGAGTGTCCTGAGTCGTTGTGATGGCGATGTGCCTCAGCCGGCCGTGCGGTTGTGCGTAGCGAGATCGTCGACACGCTTCCACGTCCTTTCGCTGTTCCCGCAGGTGGCGACGATGCGCGGGTCAAGGCACAGGAAGAGCCGGCCGATGGCGGCGGACCACCGGCTGAAAGCCATGCGTCAGCGGGCTCGGTAGAGCCCTACTCCGGCGAAACCCTGGACGGCCTGTGCCTCACCACGTCCCCCGTGGTCGTCGTCAGTGCTGCCTTCGTGGCCTATTCGATCACCGGTGCCGTCACGCAGACGTAGCCGATCCATCACGAAATCGCACGTGTGGCGTCACCGTTCGCATACGCACCCGTCGGTAACCGGTCGGTCGCGCTCGGATCCCGCAGGGACGGGCCGAGCAGGCGCAGCAACGGTGCGGCCATCATGGTGGTGACCAGCGCCATCACCACCATCACCGTGAACGCGCTGTGGTTGATGATGCCGACACCGAGGCCGGCGGACAGGACGACGATCTCGGTGATCCCGCGGGCGTTCATCAAGACGCCGAGGCCGGCCGCGGACCGGGCCGGCAGACCGCCGGCCTTGGCCACCGGCACGGCGCCACAGAACTTGCCGATGATCGCGACGGCCAGCAGCAGGCCACCGGCGGCGAGCACCTGCGGTTGGGACACCGCCGCGACGACGTCGGTCTGCAGGCCGATCGAGGCGAAGAAGACCGGTACGAGCAGGGCGCGGTTCAGCCCGCCGATGTGCTCGGCCACCTGCGCCACCGGCATGCTGACCTTCGGCAGTACCAGGCCCGCGAGGAAGCCACCGAAGATCGCGTGCACCCCGATCCGGTCGGTCGCCGCGGCGAGGCCGAGGATCAGGCCGAGCACCAGCAGCACCAGGATCGGCGTGGGCAAGGAGGCGGCGTACCGGTCGGCGAGCCGTCGGAGCAGCGGTTTGAGGATCAGGAGGCAGCCGCCGCCGACCAGGATGGTCAGAGCCAGCGACAGCAGGGCCTCGCCCGGCCCGGCCGATCGGATCATCGCCATCACGATCGCGAGCGCGCACCACGCGAGTACGTCGGCCGCGGCGGCGCAGAGCATGGCCAGCGATCCGAGCCGGGTGCCCTGCAGACCACAGTCCTGCACGATCCGGGCCAGCACCGGGAAAGCGGTGATGCTGAGCGCCGTACCGATGAAGATGACGAACGGTAGCCGGTCCACGGACGGGCCGGCCAGCGCCGGGTAGAGGGGGAGTGCCGCGATCACGCCCAGCGCGAACGGAACAGCCATGATCGCGAGGCTGGCCGCGGCGATCGCGCCACGATCCCGCCCGATCCGGTCCTGACCGAAGTCGGCGCCGACCGTGAACATGAAGACCGCCAGCCCGGCTTGCGCCAGCAGACCGAGATTGGGCAGTACCTCGGCCGGCAGCACGGCGTCGAACAGCCAGGGCGCCAGCGAGCCGATCACCGATGGTCCCAGCACCAGGCCGGCCACGATCTCACCGACCACCGGGGGCTGACCGATCAGCCGCGCGAGCCGGCCGCACAGGGTCGCCAGCGCGCAGACCACCGCGATCGCCAGCAGCAGCCGCCACATCACTTGTGCCGGCGACGGCCCGGCGGCCGGTGGCGCGGACCCGGCCGGCCCGCCGGCTTCCGGCGTCAGCCAGCCGGCGGCATAGGCGAGGCCGAGCAGTGCGACCGAGCCGGCGACGAGGCCGGCGGCGACCACCACACTACGACCGGGCGTGGGCAGGAACGACCTCTCCGTCCCAGGCATCGGCGCTGCCTCAGGTGTGCAGCGCGCCGTCGGCCGACAGCGGGACAGCAGTCAGCTGCTCCGCCGTGGCCCGGTGCACCCCGTTGACCCGCTTCCCGGCCCGGCGGGCGAGGATGTCCTGCGTCACCTCGGCGGCCCGGTTGCCGAGCACGCTGAGCAGCGAGTCGGCGATGCCGTGCGTCGCCTCGTTCACGCCCTGCAGGTAGCAGGCGGCGTCCGACGGTTCGCCGAGGTTGAGCCGGTACTGCCGGCTGACCTCGATCCGATCCAGTCCGATCGCCGCGCCGAGGTTGCGGACCAGCCACGGCATCTCCCGGACGAATCCGGTGCCGAGGAAGACCAGGTCGCGACGCAGCTCGGTCACGCTGCCGGTCTTGCGGTTTGTGAGCTCCAGGACGATCTCGTCCCCGTCGGTGCGGGCGCCGGTGATGTCGGTCATCGGCACCAGGCGTCGCTGCTCGACACCGGCGAGCTTCTCGAGGTACATGCCGGTGTAGAGCTCCTGCAACAGGTCGCTCTCGACACCGGAGTAGTTCGTCAGGTGCATCTCGCGCAGGATCTGCTCCTTGCCCTCCGGCCTGGCCTCGAAGAACTTGTCGATGAACGACGGGTAGTAGAGCTCGTTGGTGAACTTGTTCGTGTCGTACGCGCGCAGCCCGATCGATCGCATCACCCAGCTCACGTCGCTGTTCGGCAGGTCGAGCTGCACCGCGCGGAACATCTCGGCCGCGCTCTGCGCCGCGCCGACGACCGCGACCCGGTACGGCCGGTCCTTGTCCAGCTCTGTCAGCTGGCTGCGGTACCGGGTGCTGTGGATCAACCGGTCCGCGGGCAGGCCCGCCAGTTCCGGCGGCACGTACACGTCGCGCCCGGCGCCGATGACCAGGTACCGGCTGGAGATCGTCCTGCCGTCGGCGAGGCGGGTCAGCCACCCGGTCAGGGTGCCGGCCGAGTTCCGCACCGGCTCGATCGACGTACTCTCACAGCCGAGCTCGAGCCGCACCTTGCGCAGCGACTCCGAGACCCAGCGCAGATAGCCGGAGACCTCGACGCGGTACGGCGTGAAGCTGCCCATGTTGATGAAGTCGTCGAGGCGGCCGACACTGCGCAGGTAGTTCAGGAAGGTGAATTCGCTGCGCGGGTTCCGCAACGTCACCAGGTCCTTGGCGAAGGCCACCTGGCTCTTCGTCCACGGCAGCAGCAGACCGCGTTGCCACTCGACCGTGTGACCTCGTTCGATCACCAGGGAGTTCTCGGCCAGGCCGTCGACGCCGAGTTCTTCGAGCGCGACCGCGAGGGCCAGATTCGCCGGCCCGGCGCCGACGGCGAGCAGTTCGACCTCACGGTTGGTCATTGGCCCTCCTGGCCTGGACTGAGGAGCGGACGGAGCACGGTCACGGGGCCTCCCGGCCTGGACTGAGGAGCGCAGGGAGCGAAGCGACTGGAGCGACGAGGGAAGGCCGGGAGTTCAAGCCCCATGACCCGCCGCGCCGGAGGCGTGGCATCCAACACAGCGACTGGAGTGACGAGGGAAGGCCGGGAGCAACAGCCCCATGACCCCGCCGCGCCGGAGGCGTGGCATCCAACACAGCGACTGGAGCGCCGAGGGAAGGCCGGGAGTCGAGGCCCCGTGACCACGCCGGCGCCGGAGGCCCGGCCAAAAGCACAGCGGCTCACCAGGGCCGTCCGGAATACTCGGGCTCGTTCACTGCGTCGTAGGTCAGCTCGACCAGGTCGGCCGCGGTCGTCAGCCGGTCGGCGCAGGTGGCGGGATCGTCCGCTGTGCAGACGACGTACGCGTGCCGGCCGATGTGGGCTCGCGGCGGCAACCGGACCGTCGCTCCCGGGGCCACCATCGGGTGTGCCTCCACGAGGCCGGGAACCGACCCCGGCTCCGGTACGACGATCTCCACGACGCGGCAGTCCACCGGTGGGTAGCAGAACCGGATTCCGACGCAGGTCCGGTGAGTCGGCTCCAAGTGGGGACGGACGCCCTGCGCCACGTCGACCAGGACCGCGCCGGGATCGATACCGGTGGCCAGCTTGCCCAGGTACGGGATCAGGTCACCGCCGAGCCGGCCGTTGATCTCGATCACCACCGGTCCGCGGGAGCTGAACCGGATCTCGGTGTGGGTGATGCCGTACGGCGCACCGATCGCCTCGTGCGCTGCCCGGAGCAGCTCGCGCAGGTCGGCGTCGGCCAGCAACGGGTCGGCACCGTCGACGACGTGGCCGACCTCCTCGAAGTACGGCGGCGGGCCGAGTTGCTTGTGGGCGATGCAGAACGGCAGGTACTCGCCCGCCACCACCGCACCGTCGATGCTGATCTCCGGACCGTCGACCAGCTCCTCGATCAGCGCGCCACCGTGATACTCGGCCGGACCGCTCCGGCTGGAACTGTCGGCCCGGTCGAACGCATCCGTGATGCCAGTCTTGTCGTCCACCACGGCAACGCCGATGCTCGCCGCCATGCCCCGCGGTTTGACCACGACCGGATAGCCGATGTCCGCGGCGGCGGTGGCGGCCTCGTCGGCCGTCGCGGCCACGGCGAACCGCGGCTGCGGTAGCCCGGCAGCGGTCAGCGCCCGCCTGGTCTGCGCCTTGTCGCGACAACCCTGCGCGCCCCGGGCGGTCAGACCCGGCAGGCCGAAACGCTCCGCGACCAGCGCGGTGGCGATCACCGACGGCTCGTCGTACGTGAAGACCCCGCGGACGCGCTGGGTACGGGCAACGGACTCGGCGGCCGCGAGCAGACCGTCGTGGTCGAGCACCAGACCGGCTCCTTCGAGTGGCACGACCACAGAGCTCCCGGCCAGGTACGGCTGCTGCCAGGTCGCCGGCTCGTCGTCGATCAGCCAGAGCCGGCGGCGTTTCGCCGCACCCTGCATCAGGTACTCCCGGTAGGGCTGGAAGCCGCTACCGAACTGCAGCACGACACCATCGGTGTTGTCGTCCACGCATTCCCTCCCGGGTCGGCACTACCGAACGAGAGCGGCTGACTCACGGCGGGTGATACACCACTGCGGCGCAACTACCCGTAACTCATTGGCCCAACGACTTGTACTCAGGTAATTGACGGCTCAGACTCACGGGGTGTAGCTCGGGAGTCACTCAACGAGGAGTCGCCGATGCCTGTACCGGGAGACCCGTCCGCCCGACGTTCTCGCGGTCACGGAAAGCCGCCTGTCGCCAGCGGTGCTGAGGATTTCGTTCACAGTGGGGGAGATCGACACATGCGCGCTGTACCAGCGGATGATCCGGATCCGGATTCACCGCCCGTTGGAGTTCACCGACCGGTGAAGCTCCGGATGCTCGACGGCTTCCGGGTCGTCGCGGATCACCAGACCTTGTCCATCCCGCTGAGCGCGCGCCGCGTGGTGGCGTTCGTCGCGCTGCGCGGACGTTCCAGCCGCGCCGAGGTGGCCGGCACGCTCTGGCCGGAGGTATCGGACTCCAAGGCCCAGGCGTGCCTGCGAACGGCACTGTGGCGGCTGCGCCAGCTGAGTCCGTACCCGCTCACCACCGGCGACGAGACACTGCGCATCGACGAGTCTGTCGACGTCGACGTGAACACCCTGATCACCGCGATCCGCCGGGTGATCAACGACGGCGAGTGCGGAGCCGACCAGGGGTTGCTGCCGACGCTTGCGGCGATGGGTGAGCTGTTGCCCGGCTGGTACGACGACTGGGTTCTGCTGGGGCGGGAACGCCTGCGTCAGCTCCAGTTGCACGCGCTCGAGCTGACCGCCCAGCAACTGACCTGCTCGGGCCGGTACGCCGAGGCGATCGAGGCAGCCATGGCGGCGGTGCGGCTGGAACCGTTGCGGGAGAGCGCGACCAGGGTGCTGATCGAGGTCCATCTGGCCGAGGACAACGTGGTCGAGGCGATCCGCCGGCTCGAGTTCTTCCAGCGGAGTCTGGCCAACGAACTCGGGGTCGAGCCGACCGAGGAGCTGGTGGACCTGGTGCGCCGGCGGCAGACCGCACCGGATCCGCGCAGGACCGTGGCCGACCTGCTCAGGCTGGACCGAGGCAGAGGCCTGGCGCCCAGGACGACCCTGGCGTAGCCCGTGTCTCCCAAGCCTCGATCCGAGGCTAGCGATCCGACGGACTCCACAGGTCCTCGGTACCGAGCGCCGCCACGTGGTACTTACCGAGGGCGCTGACGAGCATCTGCAGCTCGAGTGCCAGGCACTCGACCAGATTGGTGAGGCCGTGGTCCGGGTCGGTGTCCACCGCGATGAGTGCGGCCCGGCCCAGGCCGGCCGCGTTCGCGCCGAGTGCCAGGCACTTGGCGACCCGCGCGCCTTCCCACATCCGTCCGGACACCAGCAGGCTGGACGGATGTGGGGTGGCCCGATCCTCGCGGATCCGCAGGAGGCACTCGCCGAGGGGAAGGCCGACGTGGCGCAGGAACGCGCGCGGAGCCCAGCCGGTGCCGGCTTCCGCACCGTCGACCGAGACCGCGTCGGCGCCGGCCGTCCAGGCCACCTGCGCTGCCGCCGCCACGTCCCGCGCGGGCGGCAGTTTCACCCAGACCCGGGCGCGCGGGTAGTTGTTGCGCATCAGGCGGATCTGCTGCCGCAGGATCTCCTCGGTGAAGGTGCCGGGGCTGCTGCTGCGCAGAACCCGGTCGCCGCCGAGAACCGGGTCGAGGAGGTAGGCGTCGGCCAGCCGTTCGGCCGCGCCGGCGCCGACCAGCGTCATCCCGCCCAGCCCGGGTTTGGCGCCCTGTCCGACCTTGAGCTCGAACGCCAGCCGGCCGGTCTCGAGCAGCGGCAGGACGTTCGGGTCGCTGTACACCAGGTTCCACACCTCGGCGTCGGCGTCCTCGGTGCTCTGCTGCACGACCACGCCGCCGTACCCGTCCAGCGCCTCGGTCTGGTACGCGCTGATCCGGCCGAGCAGCGAGCGTTCCGCATCGGCTTCCAGCCGGCCGTAGCTGTTGACCGGCATGACGTTCTCGCCGACGACCATCGGGATGCCGAGCCGACCGGCCTGGCGAGCCGCCGCGATGCCGAGCGCGACACTCGCCGCCTCGGTCGAGCCGAACGCGGAGATGTACACCGGCAATGCGGACGGGAACCCCCCGATCGTCGTCTCGAGGTCCACGTCCCGGTACACCGGCTCCCGGCCCAGCTCGACGAGCCGTGCCAGCCGCTGCGGCACGAACACCGGTGGCACCAGCCGCAGCCGGTCGATCGGGTCGGCCGGGGGACGTGCATCAGGACAGTCGGCGTCGGCGCCGAACAACGCGTGCCCGTAATCATCCGACGGTGGGAACGCGTCGGCGGCACCGGCTCGGGCGCGCCTCCGGATCGCTGCCTCGGGAAACCCTTCGGCGTGCAGGATGCCCTCCTTCGGTCGGCCTTCTGCACGGAAGAGCCGGCGACGGTACGGCGAAAATACGTCCGCGCTCAGCGACGAGTACGGGTCAGCCTCAGGTAGAGCAAGGCCGCGACGGTGACGACCAACGGCCAGACCAGGTAGGGCCCGGCCATCAGCAGCAGAATCACGACGGCTCCCTGCGCCACCAGGGCGGCGAGACGAGCCTTGCTGTGTCGCGGCAGCAACCGGACCGCGGCCGCGACACCGACGGCGTACACGGTCACGAACAACCCGGTGGTGAGCAGGACCAGGGACTGCGGTCCCACGCCCGCCGCCACCACGACCACGGCAGTGACCATCGACAGCACACTCAGTACGGCGAGACTGCGTCGTGGCACCACTCCGGCGGAGCTGCCGCGGTCGAGCCAGGCCGGGAGCGCGCCGTCCCGGGCCAGCGCGGCACCGAGCTTGGCGGCGCCGGCATAGTAGGCGTTCATCGCGCCGAAGGTGAGCAGCAGCGCTGCGACCGCGGCCAGCACTCGGGCGTTGCCGCCGAGGCCGATCGCGAGCAGGTCGCCCAGCGGCGCGTCGGTCTCAGCGGCCTGCGGGCCCAGAACGGTGATGGTGGCGAACGCGACGCTGAGGTAGAGCACGCCGACGACGATCACCGCGAAGGCAGTGGCCCGCGGTACGTCGCGGGCCGGCCGGCGAAACTCCGCCGTCAGGTAGGTGACTGTTTCCCAACCGACGAAGCTCCAGACCAGCAGTGCGGCGGCTGGACCGATCGCCTGCCAGCCGTGCGGCGCGAACGGTCGCAGGTTGGCCAGATCAGCGTGCGGCAGCGAGAGCACGACCGCCACGACCAGGAAGAGCGTCAGCAGCGCCGCGAGGCTGATCTGGACCCGGCCGGTCACCTGGATGCCGAACGCGTTGGTCGCCGGCACGACCACCATCAGCGCCAGCATGGTCGCGAAGACGGTGCGCTCACCACCGCCCAACCCGGCTTCGACGTAACCACCGGCCCAGAGCGCGGCAGCCGGACCGCCGACCGGGACGGACAGGTAGAAGCACCAGCCGACGACCGCCGCGGCCCGGTCGCCGAACGCCAGTCGCGCGTACGTCGCCACCCCACCGGAGTCCGGGTAGCGGGCACCGAGCGCGGCGAAGGTCGCCGCCAGCGGCGCGGACACCACCGCGAGACCCAGCCAGGCCAGCAACGACGCGGGGCCGGCCACATCGGCGGCGAGCGCCGGCAACGCGATGACACCAGTCGCCAGCACGGCTCCGACGTACAAGGCCGTGCCCTGTCCGAGACTGAGCCGGCCGGCCGGTGCGGACGCTCTCTCCACCATGCGGGACATCTTGGCCCGAACCACCGGTCACGGCGAAGCGATGCCGGGCACCTTCGGGAACGCACTGGCCTGCCAGACCGAGTCCAGCCCGGCGATGTAGCGCGTGAACCGCTCGAGGCCGAGGCCGAATCCCGCGCTGGGCGGTACGCCGTCGCGCAACATCTGCAGGTACCACGCGTACTTGGCCGGGTTCTCGGCCGTCTCCCGCATCCGCGCAACGATGGTCGCGTAGTCCTGCTCGCGTTCGCTGCCGCTGCACAGCTCGCCGTACCCCTCCGCGGCGATCAGGTCGAAGTTCCGCAGCATGCCGGGCTGGTCCTTGCTCTCCCGGTCGTAGAAGCCGCGTGATCCCTTGGGGTAGTCGGTGACGAAGAACGGCTTGCTCGCCTTCTCCGACAACTTCGCCTCGCCGACCCAGTCGAGCTCGGCATCCGGACTCTGGTCGTGCCCCAT
Source organism: Kribbella sp. NPDC049174 (assembly GCF_043197365.1). Taxonomy (NCBI): domain Bacteria; kingdom Bacillati; phylum Actinomycetota; class Actinomycetes; order Propionibacteriales; family Kribbellaceae; genus Kribbella; species Kribbella sp. NPDC049174. The sequence continues at coordinate 342,528 of NZ_JBICSZ010000006.1, forward strand.
CGCCTGCAGGTCGGCGACCGCGTCGGCGTGCGTGCGGTGCCCGAACGGCGAGCTGAGCAGTTCGGTGAACTCGCCGGTGTCCCGGCCGAGGGCCTCCAGTTCGCCGGGCAGGTCCTCCACCACCCGTCGTACGACGTACCGGACCAGGTCCTCCGCGAGCGCCGTCGCGTCGTCCCGGGACGCGTCCGCCATCTCGATGTCGATCTGGTGGAACTCGGCGAGGTGCCGGCTGGTCGACGCGGTCTCGAGTGGTTCCAGCCGGACGTTCGGAGCGATGAAGAAGATCTTGTCGAACGAGGTCAGAGCCGCCTGCTTGTAGAGGATCGCACTGGTCATCAGCTTGTACCGGTGCCCGTAGTAGTCCACGTCGACCTGTTTGGCTCCCCGCGCACCCGGGTCGGTGACCGGGCCGATGACCGGCGGCAGCAACTCCGTGAAGCCACGGCCGCCGAGGAGGTCGCGGGCAGCCGCCAGCATCCGGTTCTGGATCGTGAGCACCGACCGGGTGACCGGTGAGGTCAGGTGCTCACGCGGACTGGCGGGCAGCCGGGCTTCGGTCGCCGGGATCCGGGTCTCCGTCATCTGGTGTGCTCCCTAGTGAGTCGGCTCGGTATTCGTGCTCGAGGCTGGCGTTGTCGAAGGTCCGCTCGACGTACGACAGCGAGGCGAGCAGCCCGGCTGCCGTCAGCTTGGTGGAGCCGGTCGGCCCGACCACGCCGCGGATCGGCATCGAGCCGATGGAGGCCCACTGCAGCCGCCCGGCGCTGTCGAGGTAGCTGCGGGCCTTGCCGGCGTTGTCCGGGTGCAGGCAGTACGGCACGTCGAGGTAGCCCCGCCGGAACGCGGTGGACAGTGCCGAGCCGAGATCCGGACCGAGCTCGAGTACCGCCTCGATCAAGGCCCTCGCCTCGGCGTGGATGCCGGTGTCGACGACATCGCCGGCGATCGTGAGACAGCGCTCGGCGGCCAGTGCCGCCGTCTCCAGGGCGGCGATGTTCTCGGCGAAGGTCGGAATTCGGTAGCCCTCGGCAACTGTTTTCACGATCAGCCTGGCCGCCCCGGTCCGGACAGCAAGCCGGGCCGCCTCCTCGAGGAGCCGGGCGGCACCATCAGGCGTCCGCGGATAGACGCCCATGTAGGTGTAGACGACGATGTGCCAGTCGACGTCCGGCAACCACTCGGCGGCCAGCCGGCGCAATGCCAGCAGGGCCTCCGTGTCCTGGTCCGGATTGGTTTGCTGGGCGTAGCTCAGAGAGACACTGCGAATGCCGTGCTGGCGGAAGAACAGGCACTCGAGCACGCTCAGCGCAACGAGAAGACCGGGCGGGCAGAGCTGGCCCATCATGCAGCCGCCGAAGCTTTCGACGTGCGGTTCGACCCCGGCTTTCCTCACCTCTGCCAGGAGATCGCAGCTGCGAGCCCAGTTCGGGATCGAGTCCGCCAGCGGCATCCGGCTGTAGGGCAGGCAGTACGAGACCGGCCCGCCCTCGGTTGCGTGCAGGCCGGCATCGATCAGTGCGCGGACGATCGGCTCGGGGCAGGGCGAACCGTGCCGGATCTGCACCGGAAAGTCGGGACCGGCCACACCGTCCAGCACGGTCCGGGTGGTGGCCACGTCGTGCGCGACGATGGGATAGCCGTTCAGCTCGACCCCGGCCGCGAGCGCCGCGCGGGCGTTCGCGTTGTCACCCATCCGGGTGTAGCTGTCGAGCGTGATCGTGCCGACCGCGGTCGCCGTCGCGTTCCTGGTGGCCACGAGTCCGGTGCGCATCGCGCCGGGATCGCTGACCCCCATCCGCGGTTGCACCACGAGTCGGCCGGCCCGATGAGCGCCCGCAACGAAGTCGCCGAACGAGCCGGTGCCCGGGACGCTCACGAAGCCTCGCCGGTCGTCAGCCGGCCGACGTACGACTGGAAGGCGGTCAGCCCGGTGCCGTCCTCGAAGACCGCGCCGTATCCCGCGGCCATCAGTTGGGCCCGGCTGCGGTCGCAGCCGGGGCCGGCGATCCCCAGCTTTCCGCCGATCACCATCGGCGTGCCGGCCAGCTCTGCCTGGCTCCGGACCTGACGGATCAGCCGCAGCCCGTCGTGAAAGCCGTGACCGTTGACACTGCTGACCACGATCAGGTCGGGCCGCAGTCGTAGGCACTCGGAGACCAGCAGTTCGTCCGGTACGCAGGCGCCGAGGTTGTGCACCCGGTGACCGAGCTCCTCGAGCAGCAGCTGCAGGACGACGAGGTTCCAGGTGTGTGAGTCCGACGACACGCTGGTCACCACAACGGTCAAGTCGCCGGCGCTGACGTCCCTGCCCGCGGCGACGGCGGCGGCGTGATCCATGACAAGCAGAGCGCCGATCCACCGTCCCCTGATACATGCGGCCGATCAACCCGGGGCGATCTCGTCCAGCTGGGAGACGCCGGTGGCGGCTCGTGGTCCGTACCGCTCCCAGCGTTCGTGCAACCGGATCCGGCCGTCGGGCAACAGCTCGGGTGTGCTTTCGCAGTGTCCCGCGATGAGTGAGCCGTCGGCCAGCACCATGGTGTAGCTGAACTCCAGCGTGTCGTCCGGACGGCAGACGCCGGTGAGTGATCCACGCCGGACCCGGCCGCCGCTGAAGTCCGCCCAGAGCAGGTCGCCGTGTTGCCGGTACGACGCGACCGGAACCTCACCGTCGCCCGGATCGTGCCCGGCGGGGGAGAACCTCCTGCCGTCGTAGTCGATCATCAGCCACCTGCCGGACCGTGCAGCTCCAGCGTGCAGCACTTCACCCCACCACCGGCCCGCAGCAGTTCCGAGACGTCGATGCTGATCGGCTCGAAGCCCGCCTCCCGCAACTTCGCGACCAGGTGGATCGCACCTGCCGGCATCAGCACATGGCGGCCGTCGGAGACGGCGTTCAGACCGAACGCACCGGCATCCTCGGCGGAGGCGATGATCGCCGCGGGGAAGAGCTCACGCAGGATCGCCTGGCTGCCCGGTGTGAAAGCGGCCGGGTAGTACATCACGGTCTGCTCGTCCAGCACGGCCAGCGCGGTGTCCAGGTGGTAGTACCGGGCGTCGACCAGGGTCAGGCCGATCACCGGGCGGCCGAAGTACTGCTCGCTCTCGACGTGGGCCCGGCGGTCGGTGCGGAACCCGTTGCCGGCGAGCAGCCAGGATCCGGCGGTCAGGTAGTCGCCCTCGCCCTCGTTGGCCGACGACGCCTGCCGGACGTGCAGACCGCGGCTGCTGAACCAGTCCAGGTAGGCCGCCGACTCCGCGTCCCGCTCGGCGTGCCGGAAGCGGGCCACCAGCGCCCGATCGCCCCAGACGGTCGCGCCGTTCGCGGCGAACACCATGTCCGGCAGCCCGGGCACCGGTGGGATGAGGTCCACGGTGTGGCCGAGCTCGACCAGCTGGTCGTGGATCCGCTGCCACTGTGCCGCCGCGATCGGCTGATCGGCCGGCTTGGCGGGATTCATCCACGGGTTGATGGAGTAGGTGACGTCGAAGTGGGTCGGCGGGCACATCAGGTACCGGCGAGTGGTGCTCCGCCGGGTCCCGGCGTCGTACGGTGCTTCGGCGGTGGCCGTCGAGGTGGCGGCCTCGGAGATGAGTTCCATGCCGACAAGAGCGCGCCGGGGCCGCGATCAGATACCTGCGCGGGGGAGTGTATTTCAGGAGTCCGGTGATGGTCTCTGTCCGAGCAGGAGCGCTCTGACTCCGCCTTGCCCACCGGAGGTCCCGATCATGGTTACCGGCTTGAGCCGAACTGAACTCACTGCGCAGTACCTGGACGAGATCAAACGACGCGGGATCTCCGCAAGCGAACTCGTCAGCACCCAACCCGAGTCCGTCGGGCTGCAGTCCTTGTACGGCGGCCGGTACCTGTCCCGGCCGCTGTTCCTCGGTACCGAGGAATGCGATCGGTTGGCGACCGACATCCTGACCATGCACGCCGCGCTGACCAGCCTGCCCGACAAGCTGTACGGCGGTGATCTGGCCGCGTTCGCCCGGTCCGTCGGGATGACCGACGTACAGGTCTCGGCTGTCCTCCGCAGCCGTGGTACGACGGTGACCAAGCAGAGCCGCGCCGATCTGTACATGGACGAGACCGGCTTCAAGCTGCTCGAGTTCAACATGGGCAGCGCGCTGGGCGGCATCGACCAGTCCGACATGGCCCGCGTGCTGCTGGACCAGCCTGTACTTGCGGAGTTCGCCCGGACGCATCGCCTCGGCTATGTGGACACGATGCGCGAACAGGTCAACAACATGTTCGTCGAGTGCGGGTTCGAGTACGGCTCGCGACCCGTGCTCGCGACTGTCGACTGGCCGAGTAGCTACGAGACTCTCGAGCCGTACATGCGGCACTTCGCGACACGCCTGCAGGACATGGGGATCGATGCCCACGTCGGCCACATCGGGCAGCTCGAGGTGCGCGACGGCGGGGTCTGGCTGGACGGACTGAAGGTCGACATCATCCAGCGGCTGTTCATGCTGGAGGACCTGCTCGAGTACCCGGACGCGTCGGCGCTGATGGATCCGATCCTGGACGCCGCGGCCCGCGGCGAGGTGAAGATCTTCACGCCGCTGGACGCGGAGATGTTCGCCAGCAAAGGTGCTCTGGCGGTGCTGTCCGACGAGGCCAACCGGGAGCACTTCGACCAGCAGACGCTGGCCAGCCTGGACCGGATCCTGCCGTGGACCCGAATGGTGCGCTCCGGTCCGGTGACCATGGAGGACGGCACCCGGGTCGAGTTGCTCGACTATGTGCTCAGCCACCAGGACGACCTGGTCCTCAAGCCGACCTCACGTCACAGCGGGGACGGGGTGCTGCTGGGCTGGCGCGACGACACCGGCGCAGAGCTGTGGGAGGAGCGGGTCCGGGAAGCACTCGACGGCCCGTGGGTCGTCCAGCGCCGGATCCGGCCGGTGCCAGAGCTCTTCCCGATGCCCGACGGCGACCCGGTGCCGTGGATTGTGAACTGGGGCGTCTTCACCATGGTCAACGGCTACGGTGGCGTCTACGTCCGGGCCGCGACGGTCGAGTCCGATCTCGAGGTGATCAGGCTGTACGGCGGGGCTTCGGTCGGCTGCTGCATGCATGTCTTGCCCGCGGACTCGGACGTCGAGCCGGGGACAGCACTTCCGGTCCGGAAGCAGTAAGACGGCTCGGTCCGGGAGGACGGGCTGAGACAGGCCGGTGCAGTGTTCCGCGACGCTGCACCGGCCGTTTCGCGAGGTTTGCTCAGGTCGCCGCTTCGGGGGTGGCGTCGGACGTGGCCTCAGTGGCCGGCTGTTCGCCGGGCCGGCGCATCCCGATCCGGGCGCACACCGCGGACAGGACCGCCACCGCCGCCGCACACAGCCAGAAGGTCTGGCCGACCTTGTCCCACAGCCAGACACCGACCGCCGGACCGATCGCGTTGCCGAGACCGAAGACGCTCAGCATGGCGCCGGAGTACCGGCCGCGCAGGTGCGGCGGCGCGACCATGCCGGGGTACGCGAACGTGGTCGGCGCGCCGATGATCTCCGAGGTGGTCCAGATCAACGTGCCGATGATCAGCAGTACCGGGACCAGTGCGATCGCATAGACGCCGTAGCCGACCGCGACCAGGCCGAAGCCGGCGATGGCGGTCAGCCGCAACGGCCAAGTCTGTACATACTTGGTCGCCGGTACCTCGACGAGCGCGACGACAACGGCGTTCGCCGAGACGACCGCGCTGTACCACCACAGGCTGAGGCCGTCGTCCACGATCGCCAGCGGGAGCACCGCGATGTACTGGCAGTAGACGATCGTCACCAGGAACACGGCGGCCAGGTAGAAGTCGTAACGCCAGTCGGCCAGCACCGCACGATAGCCCTGCTTCGGCTCCGCGGCCTTGGCAGCGTCGGCTGCCTCGTCCGGTGCGGCCTTGCCGGGCAGGAACTTCCAGGCGATCGCGCTGTACAGCACGGCGGCGAACGCCTCGGCCCAGAACAGCAGGTTGTACGAGACCGACACCAGCGCGACGCCGACGATCGGGGTCACCGCGGTGCCCAGGTTGATGGCCAGCCGGTACATCGCCATCGTCATCACGAGCTGCCCCGGCTTGGTCAGCTCGGCCAGCATGGCCTGCGCGGCCGGCCGGTTCAGCTGGCTGACGGTGCTGACCGTGAGGATCGCCAGCAGGATCACCCAGTAGACGTCGATGTACAGGATGGAGACGATCAGCGCGGCCGAGCCGAGCATGCTGATCAACGTCGCCGCCCGGGCACTCAACCGGTCGGTGAGCCAGCCGCCGACGAAGGCGCCCAGCACATGGCCGGCGCCGTACACGCCGAGGGCGAAACCGGCCTGGCCGGCCGTGAACCCGCGGTGCGTCATGAACAGCACCAGGAAGATCTGCAGGAAGGCGCCGAGCCGGTTCACGAAGACACCGAACAGCAGCGCCTTCGACGTGACCGACGTCTGGCGCCAGGTGGCGATCGCGCCGAGCCCTTCGCCTGGCTGCTTGGTCGAGTTCGGTTCGCGTTCTTCGCTCATCAGTTGTTCCACCCCTCGATGCCGGCGCGGGCCATGCCCCGGCGGGTCGGTGCCGGAAGGCATTTGGTCCCGCAGGCTACCGCCCGGACCGGCTCACGCACAGGGGTCGAAGCCAACAAAACAAGGCGTATCAGAGCCGGCCCGGCGCGGCCTCTGATGAGGTGACGGCGACGCGTAGCCGAGCGCACGTGCGCTCCTGTCGACATGCCTGCAGCCAGGAGGATCTGACCTATGACTACCGAAACCACGGAGGCCCTCCAGCGGATCCCGGACGACTTCATGCAGAGGCCGTACGAGATCCTCGAGCCGTACCGTAAGGCCGGCCGGGTGCACCACGTGGTCTTCCCGCACGGCGCCGACGTCTGGCTCGTCACCCGGTACGCCGACGTCCGCGCGCTGCTCCAGGACCCGCGGGTGAGCAAGGACGGCAGGCGGATGAACGAGATGTTCGCCCGCCACACCGGTACCTATGTCGAGGACGAGAAACCCGACGTCGGCTTCGACGACGAGCTGTCCCAGCACATGCTGAACAGCGACCCGCCCCGGCACACCCGGCTGCGTTCGCTGGTGAGCAAGGCGTTCACGCTGCGCCGGATGGAAGCCTTCCGGCCGCGCATCGAGGAGCTCGTCGACGACTACCTGAACAAGATCGAGGGCCGCGACGACGTCGACCTGGTCACCGAGTACGCCCAGCCGCTGCCGATCGTGATCATCTGCGACGTGCTCGGCATCCCGTTCGAGGACCGGGAGCGATTCCAGCAGTGGGCGGTCGAGCTGGTCGGCGCCGGTCACCCGGCCGAGGTCGTCGAGAACGCCTCGAAGAACGTGATCGAGTACGGCCACCGGATCATCGAGATGAAGCGCAAGAACCCGGCCGACGACATGGTCAGCGCGATGATCGAGGGAACCCCGAGCGGCGACCGGCTGACCGACGACGAACTCGTCGCGATGATCTTCCTGTACACCGTGGCCGGTCACATCACCTCCCAGCACACGCTGTCGAACTCCATCCTCAGCCTGCTCACCAATCCCGACGCGATGGCGCGGCTGCGGTCCGACCTGTCGATCATGCCGCAGGCGATCGACGAGCTGATGCGGTACGACGGTGGAGTCGGCGTGGCCACCTTCCGGTTCACCGCGGAGGACATCGAGATCGGCGACACCGTGGTGCCGAAGAACAACATCCTGGCGCTGTCGATCCTGTCGGCGCACCGCGACGACGAGCAGTTCCCGAACGCGAACACGCTCGACCTGGACCGCCGTCCCAACGGTGTTCTCGGGTTCGGCCACGGTCCGCACTTCTGCATCGGCCAGCCGCTGGCCAAGATGCAGACGAACATCGCGCTGACCCGTCTGCTGGAACGCTTCCCGGACCTGCGGATGACTGCCGACGCGAGCTACCTGGAGTGGGAGCCCAGCACGCTGCTGCGCGGTATGCACCACCTGCCGGCCGCGACCGTTCCGCCGAAGTCCTGATCCGGCCCAGGTCCAAGAACACCGCCCCGGCCGACTCGGCCGGGGCGGTGTTCTCGTTGCGGTGTCATTGCCGGGGTCACTCCTCGACGTAGTACCAGTCCTCGGGGTTGATCAGGCCGTACGGGTTGACCGGCTCGACCCCGCGCAGGTTCTTCGCGACCTCGAACATCCGGTTCGGGAAGCCCGGCGACCAGATGGTCGGAACCTGCTCGGCGATGTAGTCCTGGTACTCGTACAGCGCCTCCGGGTCGTCGCTGTGCACCGTCCGGTCGATCAGCTCGTCCGCCCTCGGGTCGCTGTAGTCCCCGAAGTTGCTGCCGCCACCGGTGCGGAACAGCATCTCGCCGGTCAGGTGACCGTAGTACGACCAGCCGCCGTTCCAGGTGTTGATCTCCCACAACCGCTTGCTCTCGACGTTCGGGCTGTGGTCCTCGGCCACCATCACCGAGCCGTACACCGGCTCCAGCTTCAGCTCGATACCGGCCTTGGCCGCGTCCTGCTTGAACATCTCCAGCAGCCGGGTCAGCGCGACCTTGCCCTCGACGTACCGGATCGTGAACGAGAGCCGGTCACCGATGTCGACGCCCTCGCCGGCGCAGCCGGCCACCTCACCCGGCTGGACACAGCCGGCCGGCAGAGTGCTGGTGTCCCAGCCGTGCGCCTCGAGCAGCTGCTGGGCGGCCTCGACGTCGAACGGCATCGGGTCCTTGCGCTGCTTCGGCGACACGTGCGGATTGGCCGGCGACAGCGGTACCGGCCCGTCCATCCGGTAGGCGTTGCCGTGGTAGATCTCCCGGATCGCACGGTCCTGGTCCAGGCACATCTGCAGTGCCTGCCGGACGTAGGCGTGCTTGTAGATCCTCGCCGCCGTCGAGTCGTTGTCGAAGTTGAACGGCATGTAGCGCACCACGAACACGTCCTGCGGCACCAGCCGGTACGTGTCCGCGAGCGGGTCCTCGCCGTCGTCGGTGAGCCCCATCCCGAAGGGCAGATACCCGATCTGGATCCCGTCCGGCGCGTCCGGTCCGGCCTTCAGCCGCTCGTACATCAGCTCGTCGGTGTCGTTCTGCACCTGCCGGAACTCGTCCAGGTGCGGCTTGTTCGGGCCGGAGTAGTGCTCGTTCGGGACGAAGGTGACCACGCCGTCGATGGTGTAGCTCTTCAGCCGCCACGGACCGTTGACGACGCTCCAGACCGGGCTCTCGGCCCAGCCACCGCGGAAGTGGTTCGCCTCGACCGTCCACTCGCCGTTCTGCGAGACCAGGTAGTCGTAGACGGCCGGGATGTCGGCCGGGTCGAACGACGCCCGGGCCGGGCCGTCCTCGGTCCGGTCCCAGGCCTTCGGCATGGGCGTGATCAGGGACAACTGGTTCATCTCCACCCAGGTCTTGGAGTAGACCTCGTTGAAGGTGAATCGGACCTTGTCCTCGGCAACCTTCTCGTACGACGTCAGGTTGTCCGGGAAGTAGCCGGGCACGTAGTAGCCGAGCCGGTCGCCCTTGACCGCCATCATGTTCACCCAGAACATCACGTTGTCGGCGCAGATCGGCTCACCGTTGGACCACTGCCAGGGCTTCAGCGTGACGGTGACACTGAGCCCGTCCTCGCTCCACTCCGGCGGGTAGGCCAGGCTGAGCTCGGGGTTCACCTCCGGCCTGCCGTCGCGGCCGAGCCAGTAGAGCGGGCGGAACATCAGCACCTGGAACTCGTACAGGTTGCGGATGCCGATCCGTTCCCGGGGCGTGAACGGGAAGATGGCAGCGGGCGGGAAGCCGGGGTTGCAGGCCCAGGTGACGGTGCCACCCTTGATCGGCCGGCCGCCCTCGGACGGCTGGTCGGACTGCTGTTCGGTCAGCACAGTGGACATCCAGGTCACCTCTCGTCAGTTGAATCAGGCCGTCAGCCGGGGAGCCGGCGACCGGGGCGGTGGGGTGGGGAAGGAATCGGGCACCGCCAGGCGTACGTCGATCTGCGCGGCGAACTCGAACGCCGTCCGGATCGCCTCGTCGAACGTCGGTCCGCTGGTACAGAGGAAGCCGAGGATGTTGTTGCCGTCCGGTGGGCGCCGGACCACGTCACCCGGCTTCGCGGTGATCTTCAGGAAGAACACCCGGTCGGACTCCGACACCGCGGGCGGCACGGTGATCTGCTCGATCCGGCCCGGTCCGCCGATGAGGCAGGTGCCGGCCAGATGCACACCGGTCGGGCGGTAGTGATGCACGTCGGGCTTCACCCCGGCGGCGACGGCCATCGTCGCGCGGATCGGGCAGTAGCCGGCACTCAGCCTGGCGAAGTAGTCCAGCCCGCCACCACCGGGTCGTACAGCGATCTCCAGCAGGTGCGGCCTGCCTTGGTGGAAGCGGACCTCGGCGTGCATCGCGCTGCGCCGTAAGCCCTGCGCATGCGCCGCCGAGGTGACCACTTCGTGCACGGCGGCCAGTTGATCGGCGTCGAGCGCGGTCGGTGCCCGGTGTGCGTCGTCGTCGAACGTGTTGCCCTCGATCGTGATCCGGTCGACGATCGACCCCAGGTACACCTCGTCGTCCCAGGCGAGCGCCTCGATCTGCATCTCGTGCCCGTCCAGGAAGGACTCGACCAGCAACCCGTACGGCCCGAGGTCGATGCCCTCGGCCTCCATCCGGAACCACGACATCTGGGCCATCCCGTCGAGCGCCTGCGGGAACCTGGTCCGCAGCTCGTCCGGATCGTCGATCCTGAAGACGAAGTTGCTCGCGGCACCCAAAGTCGGCTTGAGGATGATCGGGTAGCCGAACTCGTCGGCGGCCGCGAGCGCGGCGGTGACGTCCGGCACCAACCGGAACCGGGGCACCGGAGCGCCTCCGCGCTGCTGGGCCTCCCGCATCAGGAGCTTGTTCCGGCTGATCCTCGCCGCGTCCAGGCCGACCCCGGGCAGGCCGAGCGCCTCGGCCACCGCGGCGACCGTGAGTACTCCGGACTCGGAGAAGGTGAGGACGCCGTCGAACCGCTCGCCGGCGTGCCAGTCGCGGGCGACCGCGATGATGTCGTCGATGTGTTTGGACCCGGCGACCCGGTAGCGCGGGGCCGGCCAGTAGTCCGGTTCGCCGAGGCCGTTGAGCACGAACAGGGTGCCGCCGAACTCCTCGATCTGGCGGTAGCGGGACTGGTAGTAGCCGGCGTTCTGCACGGCTTCGAGTGCGAGCAGCTTCATCGTCACCTACTCCTCACCGACCGCGGCGAGCTGTCGCGGCCTGTCGACCGAGTCCAGACCGGTCGGGCGGGGCGACGCCCCCACGGCGCGATCTGCGATCGCCCGCGCGATCTGCGGCGCGAACTTGAAGGACATCCCGCCGCAGGCCGCGTACGCCAGGACCGTGCCGGCGCCGTAAGTCGCCAGCAACGGCCCGCCGCGCGTCCGCTCGGCGAGGTAGAAGCCGTCGGTGGCGTCGACCACCGCGGCCGGATCGAAGGCCGGGAGTACCTCGGAGAACACGCCGACGAGGTGTTCGCGCCACTGGTCGGGCGGGACCCGATCGGTCATCTCGGCGACCGGTCGGCAGGCGCTCGCGGCACTCAACCGCAGCGGCGCGTCCGACTGTGGCACCGTCGGCATCAGCCACGCGTCACTGCCGGGGCCGAGACCAAGCACTGCGGGCATTCCGGCCCAGTCCCGGAGCCAGGCCGGTGGCTGGTACGACAGCACGGTCTGCCGGTACAGCGTGAGGTCGGAGGCGATGGCGGCCGGCACTAGCTCGCGGGACCAGGGCCCGGCCGCCATCACCACCCGGTCGGCGGTATGGGACCCGCCATCGGCGAACCGGATCATGACGACCCGGTCGTTCTGAGAGATCTCGACGGCCCGCCGGTGCGGGTGCAGCCGGACCTCGGGTCGACGAACCAGCCAGCGTGCCAGTGCGACCAGGGCGTGGTCGGCCAGGACGACGCCGGCCGTGGCCTCCAGCACGGCACCGGTCCCATCCGGGAACCGGATCCGTGGATACCGGCTCGCCAGATCGTCCGGGGACAACGCCCAAGCCTTCGCGCCGGCCGCGGTGAGGATGGCGAGCTCGGCCGCGGCGTCCCGCACCGGCATCGCGGTGAGCGCCCCGGCCGCGTGGTAGAAGCGTGATCCGATCCGCTCCTCGACGTCCATCCAGCCGGCGTGCGCTGGCGCGGCCGCCTGCGTCAGCGCCGGGTCGCCGCGATGCAGCGCGCGGACCACCCGGAGCCGGTCGTTCGAGGTGGCCGACGGCGACGGGATCGGACCGGCGTCGACCAGATCGACCCGGTCCACGCCGGCCGCGCGGACGCACTCGATCGCCGTCAGCAGTCCGATCACGCCACCGCCGACCACGGTGATTCGCATCTGGGATCACCGGCCTCCGGCGAGCTCACCGTCGGCCGGACCGGCCGCCAGCAGTGGCGGCGCGAACGGCGTGACCTCGGCGACGTCGAAGGCTCCGGCGACCAGCGTCCCGGCCTCCGGCGAATCGTCGAAGGCCCCGGCCTCACGCGCCGCTGCCGTGAGGTCGATGAGGATCGGTGACGCGAGCGCGAGCAGTGCCTTGACCTCGCAGAACAGGTCGCCCCAGATCTCGGGCTGCTCGTCCAGCCCGGTGCCGTCGAGTGCCGCCGCGCGCCGTCGCAACCGGTCGATCTGGATCAGCACGGTGTCCGCCGAACGGTTGAGGTTGAACGTCGGCATCTCGTAGCCGAGGTCGAACCGCTCGAGCATGGTGGCGACCCGGCCCCGTGCGGCGGCCGACACCGGCAGCCGGGTGCTGTCGTCGCCGGCGTTGGCGACCGCCTTGGCGAGTGTCCCGGCCAGTTGGTTCCAGGGGCCGACCAGCCGCTCCTCGGCCATCTTGTCCAGGCCGGCCCGGCTGAAGGTGGACCGCTGGTACTCCGGCGCGGTGAGCGCCAGGTAGAGCCGGGCGACATCGCGTGGCACCTCCTCGAGCAGCTCCTCGGGCGTCAGCACATGTCCCTTGCTGGTCGAGAACTTCGAGCTCTCCAGCTCGTAGAACTCGTTGTTGATGATCGACTCCGGCCAGACGTACTTGTCGCCGTGCGCCATCAGCATGGCGATGTGCGGCAGGCAGAAGTAGTAGGCGTTGTCGAAGCCGAGGAAGTGCACGATCCGCAGGTTCTCCGCGGTCCGCCACAACTCACCCGGCACAGTGTCCCGGCCGAGTTTGTTCGCGGCGTACGACGTGGTGAACATGCCGGCCGGGATCAGCTCGAGCCAGGCGTTGAGAACCTGCCCGGGGGTCTCCGGGAACGGCGCCTGAATGCCCCAGGACAACGGGAAAGTGATCGGCACATCCTGCAGCGGCCGGGCCAGCAGCTCGGCGATCATCTGCCGGACGTGCGGCCGCCGGTGCGCGGCGAGCTTCTCGTGGTACGCCGTCAACTGCTCGCGGTACTCCTCCAGCGGCAGCACCATGATGGTGGCTTCGCGGTAGGTCAGCTTGTCGGTGGGGTCGATCGTCGAATGCGGGTTGATCAGCTGGTCGTAGTTGTTCGGGTGGCAGCAGGTCTCGCACAGTCCGCCGCGGCTGGTCGTCAGACAGACCGGGCAGTCGCCCTCGATCAGGCCCTCGACCATGAACTCGCCGGTCCGCTCCAGGTAGGGCAGCCGGACGGTCTTCAGCCGGAACACGCCGGCGGCGTGCAGGGCGCTGAAGTACTGCAGCACGGTGGCGCGGTAGGTCTGGTCGAACGGACCGAACCCGTCGATCGAGATGCCGATCGCGCTCAGCGCCTCCTGGATCTTCGCCGTCGAGCGCTTGCACAGCTCCTCCGGCGTGATGCCCTCCCGGCCCGCCGACGCGACCACGTAGGTCTGGCTGTCGTCGGTCTCGGAGGTGAAGATGACGTTGCGGCCGCGGGCCCGCTGGTACCGCGCGTACACGTCGCCGGCCAGGTACGGCCCGGCGATGTGGCCGAGGTGCATCCCGCCGTTCGGCGTCGGGTTCGGACCGAGGACGAGGACAGGACGGTCGTCCTCGGACGGCAGCAGTCGGGTCATTCGCTGGCTCCTACTCGCTCGGCGGTCTCGATGGCCTCAGCGGCCTGGGCGTTCTCGGCAACGTTCGCGGCGGCCTTGGCGGCGAGCGCCTCGGTGTCCGAGCCGGCGTACTCGGCGAGGAACCGGTGGGACATCTCCGGGTCCCACCAGATGCTGCAGAAGACGAAGTCCTCGTCGTTGTGGTTGTGCACGCGGTGCAGCTGGCCCGGCGTGAAGTAGGTGACGTCGCCGGCCCGGAACGGCTGCTGGTCGCCGCCGCACTCGACGATGCACTCACCGGAGACCGCGACGAAGATCTCCTGCTCGTGATGGGTGTGCAGCTTGGAGACCGTCCCGGCGCGGCAGACCGCGTAGGAGACCTCGAACGGCGCGTTCAGCACCGGCCACGGCTGCAGTCGCTGGGTGTCCACCCCGTACTCGTGCAGCAGGTTGTCGCGATCAAGCCGGGAGATGTGTACGACCATGATTACCGTCCCGAAATCTGCTCGAAGGTGTTCGGACCGTCCTGGGTGTGCCGGGTCTCGATGACGGCCTTGTGGGGGTCGCCTGCCAAGATCAGGTCGATCACCGGCGTACCGCCGCTGCCGGGCGTCTGCACCGACCGGCTGTACAGCACTCGCAACTGGCTCGGCTCGAGCCCGCTGATCCGCTCCAGCTCGGCGACCAGCCCCGGATCTCCGGGCTCACCGCCCAGCAGGCGGTGGATCTCGCCGAGGCGAGCGGCCAGGCCCGGGTGCTCGCGGTCCACGAACTGCTCGAGCCCGGCGCCCTGTCCGGCGAAGGGGGAGTAGGTCATGCAGACCAGCTGCTCCTCGGTGAGCCCGAAGGTCTCCAGCGCGTACTCCTGGACGGCGAGCCGCATCCGTTTCAGCGCGTCCGGGCTGTCGTACCGGGCGCGCATCATCTCCACCAGCCCGTCCGGGATGTCCTTCTTGCGCATCAGGCCGAGCGCGAACTCGACGTATTCGGCCAGGCCGTCGTCGTACGAGCGCCGGAACAGGTGCTCGGCCTTCAGCCCGCGCAGGTGGGCCATCAGCGCCGGGTTCGCGCAGTCGGACTCGGTGAAGCTGAAGGCGAGGTCGTCGAACTGGAAGCCGAGGAAGCCGGTCAGCAGGTCGAAGTGGTCGCCGGCGGCGTATGCGGTCTCGCCGTAGATGGTGAAGAACCGCAGCCGTTCCGGTACGTCGGTGCTGACCCGGCGAGCGGCGATCGCGTCGATCGCCTCCGGACCGTGGATGTCGGCGAAGTACGACTGGGCGATGCCGTCGAGCTGCCCCAGCACCCGGCCGAACCCGCTCTGGCCGGCGCGCGGCCGGGCGGCGGGCGCGGTCCGGAGCTGACGGGCCAGCCGGCCGACCCAGAAGGTGTACTGGCGCTGTTCCTGCGGCGAGTCACCGGTGATCAGCACGTCGGCGCCGTCGCCGTACGCCGCCGCCAGCCCGAAGGCGTTGAAGACGCTGAGGTTGCAGGAGTTGCAGAACGTCGGCCGTCCGTCGGCGAAGGTGCGGTGGCCGGTCATCAGGATGTCGAGCCGGTTGCGCCGGACCACGTGCTCGCGTTGCGGGGAGTCGACGTCGAACTCGCTGATGTCGTCGCCGTCCACCAGCAGCAGCTCGCAGTCCGGGTCGTCGGTGAGCCGCAGCGCGCGGTACTCGCGGTCGATGTTCTCCATCACGGCGCGGGGCATGCCCGCATGCCGGTTGGTCGCCACCCGCATCCGGAACGTGCGGCCGTGCACCTTGTACAGGATCAGCTGCATCGCCCGGACGAAGGCCAGCATGTACGCGCTGTCCTTGCCACCGCCGAACGCCACCAGGACGAGGTTCTTTTCCAGCTCCGGCCGGTTCGGCAACTCAGCCTCGAGCCTGCCGCTGCAGCGCAACGCTTCGGCCATGATGTCCGGCGGCATCGCGGCTCGCAGACCTGCGAACGCCTGGTCTCGAGCCCGCGCCACGTCGTCGGTCGGGGCACGATCCAGTTCGAGTGTTGTCATCCGGCTCTCCTCGAGGGCTGGGTGGTTCTCCCACGCGTTAGAGCCCGGACGGCGCCTCCGCTGATACAGCCGCGGCGGGGACCCGCTCGCGGTGCGCGATGATGTCGCGGCAGATCTCCTCAGCCCGCTGAGCCAGCACACTCAGCAGTGAGTCGGAGATGCCGTGTGTCTCCTCGTTGACGCCTTGGAGGTAACAGGCCGCGGTGCTGTCGGTGCCGAGCTCCAGGCGGTACTGCCGGGAGACGTCGATCCGGTCCAGCTCGAGGCTGCGCGCCAGCTCGCGGACCAGGCTCGGCATCCGGGTGTCGAAGCCGGTGCCAAGGAAGACCAGGTCGCGACGCAGTTCGGTGACGGCCCCGGTCCGGCGGTCGGTGAGCTCCAGCACCACCTCGTCGCCGGCTTCGCGGGCGGAGGTGATGTCGACCATCGTGACGAGTCGCCGATCGGTGCGCTCGTTGAACCGGTCCAGGTACAGGTCGGCGTACAGGTGCTCGAGCATCGGGGGAGTGACGACGGAGTAGTTGGTCCGGTACATCTCCCGGAGAATCTGCTCGCGCGCCGCGGGCGGGGCGTCGTAGAACTCGTCGACGAACGACGGGTAGTACAACTCGTTGGTGAACTTGCTGGACTGGTCCGAGCTCAGCCCGATGGACCGCATCAACCAGGTGATGTCGCTGTCGGGCAGGTCGTCGCGCAGGGCACGGAAGATCTCCGCTGCGCTCTGCGAACTGCCGACCAGGGCGACCCGATAGGGCAGCTCCCCGGACAGCTCGGCCACCCGCTGCCGGTACTCGGTGCTGTGGACGATCCGGTTCCGGGGTACGTCGGCGAGCGCCGGCGGGATATTGGGCTCGCGGCTGCCGCCGTACACCAGGTACCGGCTGGTGATCGCAGTACCGTCGGCCAGCGTGGTGACCCAGCCCGTGACAGCACCCGCGTCGTCTCGTCGCGGCCGCACCGCCACGCACTCGCGACCGAGCTCGATCCGCACCCGGGTGAGCGACTCCGCCACCCAGCGCAGGTACTCCGCGAACTCGACCCGGTACGGCGTGAACGTGCTCATGTTGACGAACTCGTCCAGCCGGCCGGTCTCGTACAAATGGTTGAGGAACGAGAACCTGCTGCGCGGATCCCGCTGGGTGACCAGGTCCTTCAGGAACGACACCTGGCTGGTGGCCCAGGGCATCAACATGCCCGGCTGCCACTCGATCGTCTGGTTCCGATCGATCACCAGCGCGTTCTCCGCCAGCTCCGGCGCCAACTCCTCCAGCGCCACCGCAAGCCCCAGATTCGACGGCCCGGCGCCGATCCCGAGCAGTTCGACTTCCACGTCGGACCTGGACATCTGTTCGAGCATCTGAGCCGCCTTCGTCTCGGTCGCCGTCACCTCTCCTTCGAGAGCCACCGACCACTCGCCGTTGATACACACCGAGCGATGTCCGACGAGGCCGATGAAGCGACTCGCGGCGGGTGGTAAGCGTTTGCCGATCTGGCATAGGGTGAGTGGCAGTCGAAGCGACGCCGAGTCGGGAGGATTACGGGTGACTTCCACGCAAGCTGTCAGGTTCGCCGCGATCGGGCTTGATCACGCGCACATCTTCGGTCAGATCGCGGGTCTGGTCGGGGCCGGTGCGGAGTTCGTCGGGATGGCGACCGACGATCCGTTGGCCGCGATCGCGACCCGGGTCCGGGAGCGGTACCCGGAGGTTCCGATGGCCGAGAGTCCGGACGAGCTGATCGGACGGGACGGGATCGACTTGATCGTGACCGCCGCCGTACCGGATCGGCGGGGGCCTCTCGCCGTCGCGGCGTTGCGGGCCGGCAAGGACGTCGTGACCGACAAGCCCGGCTGTGTCAGTTTCGATCAGCTGGAGGAGATCGAGAAGGCGGTCGGCCAGAGCGGGCGGTTCTGGTCGGTGACGTTCTCCGAGCGGTTCGAGGTGCCCAGCGTGATCAAGGCCGGTGAGCTGGCCCGCGCGGGCGACATCGGGACGGTGGTGCAGACTCTCGGGATCGGACCGCACCGCATCGGGGACCGCGGTCACCTCGGCGGTGGGGCCGGCCGCCCGGACTGGTTCTACGACAAGAACCGGTACGGCGGCATCCTCACCGACCTCGCCTCCCACCAGATCGACCAGTTTCTCTGGTT
Source organism: Kribbella sp. NPDC049174 (assembly GCF_043197365.1). Taxonomy (NCBI): domain Bacteria; kingdom Bacillati; phylum Actinomycetota; class Actinomycetes; order Propionibacteriales; family Kribbellaceae; genus Kribbella; species Kribbella sp. NPDC049174. Next base: position 360,661 of record NZ_JBICSZ010000006.1, read on the forward strand.
CACCGGCGCGCGGACCGCTGAGGTGGTGGCCAGCACGGTGGGGAACTTCGCGAACCCCGATGAGCCGGGATTGCAGGACTTCGGTGAGATCCTGCTGCGCAGTGACAATGCCCAGGGCTACATCCGGGTCGATTGGTACACACCGGCGGGGCTGCCGACGTGGGGTGACGGCCGCCTGATGATCCTCGGCACCGACGGCTACATCGAGCTGCGCAAGTACGTCGACATCGCGGGCCGCGACGGCGGCGACCACCTGTTCCTGGTCAATCAGGAAGGTACGCAGTACATCGACTGCTCCCAGGTCGAGACCACCTACTACCCCGACCTGCTGCGCGACGTACGCGAACGAACCACCTCGGCCGCACCGCAGGAGCACACCTTCGAAACCATGCGCCTGGCCCTGACAGCCCAGCAGCGAGCGACGGTCCGCGGAGCGGCGCAATGATCTAGCGGGGCGACCGGCCCGCTGGGTTGCCTTCATGGCGGCAGGCGGTGTCAGGATTGACGGATGGATGAGGCTCGCAAGCTGCTCGAGGCGGAACGACAGCAGGCGCTCCGGCGGCTTTCGGGTCTGACCAGCGATTTCGATGAGGTGGTAGCGGCCTCGCGGGACGCCAACGCTGACGACGAGCACGATCCTGAGGGTGCGACGATCGCGTTCGAGAGGTCGCAGGTCGCAGCGCTTGTGCTGCAGGTCCAGCGTCAATTGGCCGAGGTCGAGGCGGCAATCGAGCGGTTGGCGGCCGGCACTTACGGGGTCTGTGAGCAGTGCGGACAACCGATCGCCACTGCCCGGCTGGAGGCGAGACCGACCGCACGCACCTGCATCGGATGTGCCTCTGCAACACGCTGAGCCGGCGCCTGCTACCTTAAGAACTCAATGCCTGGTGGCGCTGTCATCGTCACGCACGGCCTCGGGCGTCGGTGCCGCCATGCGCAAGAATTCCAGTGCCCCTGGGCGACTGTCTGCGGGAGAGGTCAGTCGTGGCGGGGGAGCAGTTGAGCCTTGAGTGCGACGCGGGCCCGGCTGATCCGGGATTTGACCGTGCCGACCGGGATGCCGACCTGGTCGGCGATCTCGTCGTAGCTGAGCTCGTAGATGTCGCGCAGCATCACCGACGTGACCGTCTCGGGCAGGTCGGCCTCCAGTTGCTCCAGCGCGTCGAGCAGGTCCAGCCGGGTGCCGGCCACGACGCTGGTGGTGCGCGGATCGGGACGGTCGTACCTGGCCGGGCGATCGTCGTCGTGCCAGGCCGCGGCGTTCTCGACGGCGCGGCGCTTCAACCGTCGGTAGGTCTCGCGAGCGGCGTTCGACGCGACCACGTGGACCCAGGTGGTGAACCGGCTCCGGCCGGAGAAGGTGCCGACCTTCGTGGCGATCGCCAGCAGCGCGTCCTGGCAGGCGTCCTCGGCGTCGGCGCGGTACGGCAGGACGCGCTGGCAGATTCGCATCACCTGCGGTTGCACCTGCCGGATCAGCTCGTCCAGCAAGGCGGGGTCCTGTGCAGCGCGCCGGGCCAGTTCGTCCAGCGCGTCCGCGTCGTTGACCATGCTGTTGAGCATAATGACGGCATGGTTCAGCCCTCGCATTTTGGCCGCTACGCCGTGATCCGGAGGCTGGGCAGCGGTGGGTTCGCCGCCGTCTGGCTGGTCCGGGACGAGGAGCTGGACGCCGAGGTCGCGGTCAAGGTGCTGGCGGAGCATTGGGTCGACGATCTCGACGTACGCCGGCGGTTCGTCGAGGAGGGGCGCTTCCTGCGGAAAGTCGAGTCGCCGTACGTCATCGGCGTACATGACATCGGCACCACCGACGACGATCGGCCGTTCCTGGTGCTCACCTACGCGGACCGCGGAACGCTGGCCGACAGGATCAAGGCAGGCCGGCTTCCGCTGACCGACACAGTGGACGTGATCGAGAACGTCAGCGCCGGCCTGCAGGAGCTGCACGACCGGGGCGTCCTGCACCGTGACGTCAAGCCGGAGAACGTGCTCTTCCGCAGTACGCCGACCGGAGAGCGGGCCATGCTCGGCGATCTGGGCCTGGGCAAGTCGCTCGACGCGGTGTCGCGGGTGACGATGCCGGGCGGCACCCCGGCCTATGTCGCGCCCGAGCAGGTGCGCGGTGACGTACTCGACCCGCGAGCCGATCTGTATGCGCTGGCCGCGGTCACCTACGCCGCGCTGGCCGGCCAGCCGCCGTACGGTGCGACCACCCTGGCGGCGGTCCTGGCCGTCGACGGGCCACCGGCCTCGTTGCGTACGGTCCGCGACGATGTTCCCGCCGAGGTGGATGCGGTCATCCTGCGCGGGCTGCACCAGGATCGAGAGCACCGCTGGCCGGATGTTCGATCGTTCGCCGAAGCACTCCGGACGGCCGCAATGGCGAGCGTCCCCGCGACTGCCGGTCGGTCTTCGGCCAGGCCCTGGGTGGCGGCGACGATCGCAGCCGCGCTGCTCGGTGGTGCCGGTGGCTACCTGGGCTGGCAGTACGGCGTCGACCGCCAGTGGGTACGGGTCGAGGACAAGCAGCAGGTCCTGTCGGTCGAGCTTCCTCGCAGCTGGACGCGTACCCGGGCCGGCGACGGCTGGCAACCGCAGGGGTCGACCGGCTCGCTGCCCGGTCTGCTGGTGAGCGGCAACAACAGCGACTGGGGCAAGGCCGATGCGAAGGTGTCGGGTGTCTTCGCGGGAGTGCTGCCGCCGGGCGACCTACCCGCGGCCACCAGCCTCCCCGGTCCGTCGGGCTGCACGGTGTCACCCGAGCAGATCAACAATGACTCCACGGCAACGGCCAAGTACGCCGACTGCCCGGCCGGCATGACGACGTACGAGCGAGTGAAGCAGTTCCAGGGACAGCTGGTCCGGATCCAGGTACGGGCCGAGGACGACGCGCAGGCCAAGAAGGTGCTGGACTCAGTGGACTACAAGCCAAGAAAATAAGGCGATGCGGCCCCTCGTCGGAGGAGCCGCACCGCCTTGGCGTCAGTGGCCGAGCTGGTACGGCCGGTTGTTCTCGTCGCCGGTGCCCTTCTTCAAGGGGGCAGCCAGCTCACAGGTGCCGGTCTTCGGCGCGCACCGGGCGATGGCTGTCTTACCGTCCTGCTCGGCGAGCACCAGCACATGGTCGGGGTCCTCCATCACCGTGGAGATGATCGCCACCGCCGAACCGCCCGACCACTCGCGGACAGCTTTGCCGGTCTTCAGGTCCAGCGCGGCGAACAGTCCGTCGCCGTAGCCGTCCCGATAGGCCGGCCCACCGAGCGCGAAGTCGCTCCCGCTGAGCAGCTCGTCGACTGCGTAGGTGCAGGTTTGCCAGCGCTTCTTGGCCGATGCCAGCTCGACCAGTGCGGTGCAACTGCCGTCGTCGGCCTGCGAAACGATCGACGCCGCGAACTGCAGGTCCGACGACACTGCGGACGGCGACGGAGCGGCACTGATCGGCCGCGGCGCGGCGTCGCCGGCAGTCCACCGGTAGAGGGTCTGCTTCGAGCTCTTGGACAACGCGCTGAAGTAGACCTCGCTGCCCTGGACCGCGTGCACGATCGGTCCGTGCTCGCCGGTGCGCTGCAGCGACATCTTCTCGCCGCTGGCGTTGTCGCGCCAGGTCAGCGTGAAGCGAGGAAGCTCGGCGCCGTCCGCAGTGGTCGGCTGGACGGCGTAGGCGCTGGTCGAGTGATCAGCCGCGGAGAGAACCGATGAGACGTCGTTGACGGTTTCACCGCGGGAGCCCCCGCTCCAGCTGGTGAGCACGGCCTTGCCGTCGTCCTTCGGGCTGTGCAGAACGAGTGCGCCCCCGGTACCTGCCTGCGCAACATCCCAGACCGGGCCGTCCGAGGCCGGCAGGGTGAACTCGATCTCTCCGCGGCGCACGCTCCTGCCGTCGACGTACGCCGTGGCCGGTTCCGCGCCCTGCTTGAGTTTCGTGAGGTCGAGCGTCTGCTTGACCGGTCCACTCGGCTGGGCCGGGGAAGTCCCGGGCGGCTTGCTCGGGGTCGTGGACGGTGCCGGCGCCGGCCTGCTGTCGATCGGGGTGACGCTGCCGCCGGACGCCGTCGCGAGCGTCGGTGTCTGCTGCGCGGCCACCAGCGTGCCCGCCACCACAGCAGCGACCGAAACACCCGTCACCAGGCCCGCCAGCTTGATGCTCCGCTTCATGATGCCCTCCGCAATGAGTCCTCAGTGTGTCGTACGGAAGGCTTTGATGGTCAGCCGACACGATCGGTTCACGACGTCCGCCCGCTCTCGACACCGCGCAGCAGCTGGTCGCGATCGGCGCGCTGCAAGGGAGATCGCGATCCGCCGGGTGATCAGACGCGAGCAATGGGCGAGAAAGATCACGAACCGGCAGGTCGGTGGGCTTCAGCACGTTCCGCCGGCGGACGAGGGTATGTCGCGCACTACTGGCCTGCTCGAAGGTGGGGTGTGGGGTTACTTGCCGTCGAGGCCGCAGTCGTTCGGGCCTGGGAGCTCGAGGCAGGCCAGGCGTTGCTCGATGCGGCGTTCGTTGCGCTCGTCGGACAGGGTGTCGATGAACGTCCAGCCGCTCAGGAACAGCGACGCCAGCGCGACGATCATCGCTGTGCGCGAGCTGGTGGTGGTGGACAGGTCGGAGAAGGCCATGAGATTCCCCTCGATATCTGGTCGGCCGGCGGCCGGCGGTGTTCCAGCGCGCCGCTGTAGATGCTTCGGGCAAGTACTTAGAGCTGCACCGTGAGGGTCCAGCTGTTGAGTTTTCCGACGTCGCGGCCGGCCTTGTCCACGACCGTGAGGGTCCAGTCGCCCTGGGCGTCCAACCCCACGAAGGCGGCGAGTGGATCGCCGGCATCGCTGCGGTAGGTGGTGATCAGGTGATCCACTTCCGCGCCGCCCCGGCGATGGACCGCGACCCGTTTCCCGGTCGGGCCGCGCAGCGCGACGCCCAGGTCGCCGACTTGCGCGTGCGTGATGTCGACGGCGAGCGTCACCGCCGCGACGGTTCCGGCCTCGCGCACCGTGACCTTGTTCTCGAGAGCGGGGCCTTCGGCAGGGATCGGCGTGCCGAGCAGGGCTTGCAGTTGTACCGACGGCCGCTCTGGGCCGATCCCGGCCGCCAGCGCCCAGGTATCCAGTCGCCCGACGTCTGCCGGCGCGTGGTCTGCCACCCGCAACGACCAGCTTCCACCGGTCGCGGTCCCCACGAGGGCGTTGAGCGAAGCGACCGACTCGGAGTCGTACGACCGCCGCAGGTTGTCTGCCCCGCCGCCGGTCCGGTTGTGCAACACCGCGGTCCGGCCGTCCGGTGCTACCAGGCTCACCACCAGGTCACCCCGGAACGGGTGAGTGATGACGACGTCGACTGCGAGCGATTGCACCGCTCCGGCAGCAGGGAGCGAGAGTGTGGACACGACGCCTTCCGCATCGGCATCCGGGATGGTCAGGCCGGGCGCCGCCTCGGCTCGCACGACCGAGGTCGACGGGGCAGGCGGCGGCTCGAAGTCGGCGACGATGCCGCTCAGTTGCGGTCCATTGGTCCGCGCACCGGGACCCATCCCAAAGCGGGCGAACACCTCCCAGGCGGACTGGACAAAGCTTGCTGTGGCCCCGTCGTCGTCCCCGCGCGCGACGGAGAACTGCCGGGCCGCGAGCAGGATCGCGTCGCGTGCGGCGAGCAGGCTCGGGTTGGCGGCCGTGAGCTTGAGGCCGTCGACAACGATCTGCAGCGTCTCGGTGCGGCCCAGCCGTCGGGCCAGCGACATCAGTACGGCGCACCACAGCTCGCCGATGTCGTGCACCCGGGTGTACTGCGGCGAGCCGAGCTCGGCGTAGGTGCCGGGGTAGTCCTCGGTGTAGGCGTGGCGGCGGATCCCGGTGGCGCGATCGACCACCCAGTCGCCGACGACGTTCTTGCCGAGCAGGGAGCACGCGACGAAGTCGCTCCAGCCCTCACCCATCCCGCCCGACTGGTCCGCGTCCAGCGAGGTGTCGTCCAGCGGGCCTCCGACGAGCCGGTTCGACAGCCCGTGGGTGTACTCGTGATAGACCACGTCCGCGTCCAGTGCTGTGTGCCGCTGGGTGGAGTTGACCAGTCCCATGTTCATCGTCGGCGCGGATCCGTCGGCCGGCGTGGCCATGTTCGCCGTACCCCAGACCACCCCCGGGTGCACCTGGGCGAGTACGGCGTCCCCGGCCCGGCCGCCGCGTCCGAGCGCGCTGCGCTGGAAGTTGCCGTCGGGTTCCCGGAACCCCAGCAGATACAGCGCGTCGTGCATCGCGGCGCAGTACGAGAACACGTTCAGGACAAGCTGTTCCGGCGCGTTCTCCTGAGCGGGTGATGCGAACACCACGCCGCCCGCGCTCGGTGCTCCTTTCACTGTGCGGCCCGTGCTGACGTCGATCGCGCGTACCGAGGCCCCCGCTGTGGTCTCGTCGAGCAGCCAGGGATCCGGGAACCCGGCGGGCAGCCCGGGAGGCACAGGTACGCCGTACGTCTCCAATGGCAGCGGGAAGTCGACATCCTGGCGTCCTTCGCCGGAACGCAGCACCACCTGGGCGTGCCCTCCCAGCCCGTGCGTGAGCCGTCGGCACAGCAGGATCCGTGCGTCCGCGGCGTCGATCAGGAACCGGTACTCCGGGGCGCCGGGCACCTGGACCCGTAGATGCCACGAGAGTCGCAGCCCTCCGTCCAGCGGGAACCACATCAGCGCGACCGTCACAGGCCGGGCGAATCCGGTCGCTTCGAAGACCGTTGCCCGGTCGGGACGGTCGACCGGCGAGGTGATCAGCCGCGCAGTCATCGACCTGACGTCCGGAACCGGCTCGGCGACGGACTGGCCGTAGGGATCGGCCTCCACGTCGTCGTCGCCGGCTGCCAGATGCGCCGCCGCCTCATCGAGGGCCTGCGACGCCGGGATCGACGGCTCGATGGCGAGATCCTCGGCAATCGTGTAGGACCGGCCCGCCACTTCCAGCAGCTGGCCGCTCGGGTCGAAGCGGACTGTCTCGCTCGCGTCGTACACGGCGATGCCCTTGTACTGCTGTCTCAGGTGTACGGCGACACCGTCAGCCGAGGTGGTCTGGTAACCAGGATCGGCGAGGTACTCGGGCGCCTGCTCCGGAGCGAGGCCGAGCGCGGGTCCGACGTTCTGCACGTGGGCCAGGGCCCGGCGGACGAAGTCGCCGTCCGCGGCCGGTGCGTCCCGGGACACCACCACCGCGGGATTGCCGGTGCTCGCGTCGAAGCTGACGATCTGGACGTCGTGCCCGCCCGGCCGGGCGGACGCTGCCTCGGCCGCTGCGTGCAGCTCCGCGCGTCGCTCCGGAGCGACGGTGGTGTCGCTGCTCGTCTCGGTGCGGAGATCGACTTCTCTGGCCATGACAGCTGTCCTTACCTTCTAGGGGATGACGTCGAACAGGCGCAGCGCGACGCCGGGCCGTCGGCCGGCGAAAGCGCGGATGGTCTCCAGGTCGGCGAAGTCGCCCGGGACGTCGAGCAACCGGCCGGGGCGGTTGTCGTCGGCGACGCAGAGCAGGAGTTCGGTTGGGGTGACGCCGTCCGGGGCCCACTCGAACTCTTCGATGTGGCTGCTGCCGGCCGGCACCGGCGGCGCTGCGTTGACGACCTCGTCCGCTTTGATCGGTGTGACGGCGAGGTTGAGACGGAACAGCCGCAGCCGGGTGTTGATGGAGTCGACCGTGCCGGCGTTGCGCACCCGCAAGTAGAGCTTGTTCGGGACACCCGCCTTCAACACGTCCTTGCCGAGCGCGGACCGGACGGCGAACAGTGCGGGTTGATCCGGTGCCGCGACCGCCGCGGGCGTGGCCACGAGCTCGGCCAGGTGCGCCCCGCCGAGGACCGGATGCCGCCGCCCACCGCCCTCGGGCGATGCCGCCACCCGCAGGTCGATATTCGGTACGTCGGCCTTCGCCGGAACCCCGGTCAGTTCGCAGGCCAGCGAGATCGCCCGCCGGATGTCGGCATGCCGTGCGTGGGCGAGGTCGGGGATGTCAGCCGGGTCGGCGTCGAACCGGACGACGGCTCGCGGCGTGACCTCGACATGCAGCACCGGCCCGCCCGTCAGGTCCAACGGCCCCGGAGCGGCTTGCAGGTTGCTACCGGTCACCTCGGTGAATCCGATCGCCGCCAGCCCTGGTCCGCTGATCGTCATCGAGGTCGAGTCCGGGCAGCTCAGCGCGACCCCGGCGACCAGCCGCACGGTCACCACTCCGTCGACCCCAGCGAGCCTGAAATCGTCGATGATCGCGCGGGCCACGTAGTCGCACCGGACGAACACCGTGCCGGCGAACCGGGACGGCGAGAGATCGACCGGTACGACGACGTTGCCGCCGGCAAGCACCACCGTGATCGTCAGCGCGGTCGCCCCGGCGAGCGCGAAGCCATCCGTGAGCAGCGAGGTCTGCAACTGCGGCGCGCCCGGTCCGCCGACCGGGAAGCCGAGTGCCGCGGCCGCGGTTCCGGTGGCCCGCAGTGTCGCCCCGCCGGTCCCTTCGAGCACGAACCCGACCACCGGATCCCAGGCCGTGATCGGCAGGCCGGCCTGGATGATCCGCCGCTGCAACATCCGGACCACCTCGATCGGCTGGACGGCGACCGCCGTACGGGCCTCGTCCGCGGCCGGGAGGAGCGCGAGATCGGCCACCAGCGGTGTCTCGAGCCGGACAACCAGAGCCGGCCCGGCACCTACAGCAGCAAGGTCATGGTCGTCAGCCGTCGCGAGTTTCGCGATCCGGATCCGTCCGGGCACGTTGAGGACCCCGATTTCGAAGCCGAGTTTTCCGCCCGCGGACGAGCCCTCCGACGCGGCGGCGACGTCCTGGACCCTGATGTCGCCCGGTCCGGTCGCTCGCACGACCAGCGTGCGGTCGTCGTCCAGTCGCCGTACGAGGACCTCGCGGAAGGCGGCCCGTCGTTCGGTGGCCAGCAAGGCGGGGACGAGGGTCGGCCCGCCGGTGAGCGGATCGCCGGTCGCGGTGGTGAGCACGAGCAGGCCGACCGAGTTGACCCCGTCGAGGGCCGGCCAGGCGACGGGGAAGGTGACGATTCCGGTGTCGCCGCCCGGGATCGTCCGCGGGACCTGACCGTCGCCGCCAACCGACCACGCACCGACAGGCCCGACGAGCGGGGGCGGCGCGGCCAGCCGGGTCCAGATGTCGGCCGGGAGTGATGGGATCCCGTCGTCGAGCGGAGCCCACAACAGCACGACCCGGGCCTGCTCCGCGACCGGTCCGCCGGGAGGCGGCACGGAGACCGGCCCCACGTTGCTCACCTGCACCATCACGTCGGCGGCCGACCCGGCCACGATGTCGTCGTGCGGGATCTGGAGGTCGAACGTCACGCCGTCGATGTCGGCGTCCGTGCCCAAGCCCGCGGCACGGCGTCGTACCACCTTGATGTCGGGTGAACCGATCGGGACGGGACCGGCGGCTGCGGTCCCGAACGAGGGCGCGGCCCGGGCGGGCCGGAAGCCGTCGTCCAGCTCGGTGGTGCGGACGAGCAGGCGTACGTCGTCCGGCGGGTCAGCGTCGATCCGCCGTTCGTACGCACCGCGCGTCCACAGACCCGCGCGGAGCACGCGCTGTTCGGGATGGCTGACCAGGTCGACGACCTGTGCGTTCGGCAGGCCTTCATTGAGAGGTGCCCACGTGTCGCCGGAATCGGTACTGCGGAAGACGCCGGCATCGGTGGCGGCGAACAGCACTGTCGGATCGGCCGGATCGAGCTCGAGCGCGTGGACACCGAGCGGGACGCCGCCGCTCACGATGCCTTGCGCCACACCACCGACGACCTGGTGCCCCACCGGCTGCCAGGTCGTGCCGCCGTCGACCGTGCGGAACACGAACGTCGGGTCTCCGGGCACGGTGGCTTCACCGGACTGTCCCATCCAGGCGTTCAGCGGCTCAGTCGGATGTACGGCGATCGCCTCGGTCTCGCGGTCGCCGAGCCGCATCAGCGGGATCGTGCGATCCAGCCAGGTCGCGCCGCCGTCCCGGGTGACGAAGACACTGCCGTCCTGTCCGCCGGCCCACGCCGGGGACGGCATCGCGGGACCACCGACGGCTGCCGGTTGCGGCGGGCCGAACGTCAGCTCGCTGACCCAGCCCTCGGCCGGCATCACCACCAGATCCGCCCGCACCCGGACTGCCGGTGTGGCGGCGAGGTGGCGGCTGATCAGGCTGTGCAACTCCTCGACGGTGACCGCCCGCAGGTCGGCCACATCGGCAGCAGTGAACCGGAGTGGCGGTGTAGCCGTCGTACCGTCGGAGATCACCAGTTCCAACGGCGGCCCGGTCGGGGTGAAGTCGACGCCGGCGAAGTTGCGCACGTTGGTCTTCAGGTGCGCGGTCGTGCGGCTGAAGAGGCCGAGCCGGATCAGGGGAGCTCCTGCGGCCGGCAGTGACAGCCGGGCCGCAGCGGTTCCAGTGAGCACGACGCGGGTGCCGGCTTCGGACAGCAGGGTGACCCACGCGTTGGACGGTACGGCGTGCACGTGGACCGGGTCGCCGGCCAGCACACCGGCGAGACCCGCCGCGAGTTCGCCGGCGGTGATGTTCGCCGGGTCGGGGAAGGTCGGCGGCTCGATCCGCAACGACCGTACGGCGCCGGCGTTGACCGTCACCTCCAACGTGCGGACCGGTCCGGAGAAATCGCAGTTGGACCGCGAGTCGAGGTTCACCAGGTTCAGCAGGACCGACGCCGGCCGGGCCGCGTCACCGTGGTAGTCGCCACGGTTCACCGCGAGCCGGGACAACCCGTCCGGCAACGGATCCAGGGCATCGCCGCCGAGCCGGATCAGCGTCGCGGCGCCGGCGTCGTGGGTGACCAGTTGCACCGCGGACGGCGTACGCCACATGGTCGGGAACGCCTCGACCTGGTGTACCGGCAGGGTGGCGACCGTACGGACCACGTCGGCGACCGTGACGCTCGCCAGGTTGATGCCGTCGGCGGCCCGGAACTTCACCGAGTGCGCCACCCCGTCGAGCAGCAGCCGCAGCTCGTCACCCTCGGCCAGCTGGTACGGCGCCGGCAGCCGGCTGGCGATGACGAACCGGTCGTGGTCGGTCACGTCGACATGTTCGTACCGGCCGCCGCGTCCGGGCAGCAAGCCCAGCTTCCGGGCGCCGGGTGTGTCCACGACTTCGACCACCACGCGGGGTTCCGGTGGCAGTGGCGGGTAGAACCGCAGCGGCTTCGGCATCCGAGTCCGCGGGCCGCCCGCGGCGGGTGGCATCCGGACCCGCACGACGAACGACCGGCCGACCATCTCGAGCCCGAATCGCTCACCAGAGCCGGGTTTCAGACCGTAGAGCCGGCCCTTCCGCGCGTGCAGCAGCCGGCCGGTGTCCAGCGGATCGCGAGCTGTCTCCGGGACGAAGACCGAGTCGTCGTCCAGCCCGTCCGTCAGCATCCGCTGGGTCGCGGTCTCGGGCACATCGCGCGCCTCGTCGGCGAAGATGGCGTCGCGCAGCGCCGGGAACTGCAGGGCTACGAGCCCGCCGTAGAAGCTGACGGCCAGCCGGTACGGGTCGTCCGGATCGAAGGTGCAGAAGGCTCCGTCGGCGCCCAGGATCGGGCGCCAGGTCTGGCCGCCCGAGCGCAGGTACGTGCCGTGGTCCTGCAGGCCAGTGGCGAGGACGTCGCGCACGAGCGGGCTCTGTGCGAGGTCGTACGGCTGGGCACCCTGGATACCGGCGTCGCGTCGTTCCCAGCCGACGGTGCCGGGCGCCACGGGGCGAGAGTAGTCGACCTGGACGGCTGCCGGGTCCGTCCAGTTCGGGGTCGCCCGGGCGATACCGCCGTCGTTGGCCACCCACAACTGCGGCGGCGTCCCGGCGATGGTCACGCCGTGCTGGTCGGCGTGATGACCGCGCAGCCCTTCGCTATGCAGCTGCCACGCCATGATCCGGCGCCACCGCACCCCGTCCGGCGCGGCGTTGGCGTTCGTACTGACGTGCAGGTACACCTGGCCGGTGACCACGCGCTCGGGATGTCCCGGCTCGACCGCCAGGACCATGCTGTAGACGGCCTGACCCTCGTCGTGGAAGTCGGCGTGATCCGCGAGCCGGGTCCAGACCATCGACCGGCCCAGGGCCGCATTGAGGTTCGTCGTCCGGAAGATGCCGACGTGCCGATCGTCCTCGTCCCCGAACCGTACGTAGGCGGTGGCCGCCGTGGCGATCGCGATCTTGCCGCCGGCCGGCCACGCCGCCCGAGGCGGCCGGGCCGCGACGACGACGCTGAGCGAGTCGGCCGAGGCGAGCTCGGCCCTGACCGCGGCCTCCGCCGCGGCGGGAGCATTCAGCCGCAGTACCGCGCCCTCGCCGGCCGTGCTGGTGCCACGGACCAGCAGCAGCCGGCGGTTGGCAGTGAATGCGACGTCGCTGAAGTAGGTGCCCGCGGCGTACACCGGGTCCCAGTCCACCCCGCCGTTGAGGGTGCGGAATGCACCGTCGACTCCCACCGCCCAAGCATGCTCTGGAGCTCCGGGATCGACCGCGATCGCCTCGAATCCACCGCGGTGCGGAGGCTTCGCCGCACCGCCGCCGAAGTTGTCCCAGGTGTCGCCGCCGTTGGTGGAGACGAAGACGCCGAAGCCGCGCAGGGTGTTCGGCCCGGCCGGTGACGCTTCGCCGGTGGCTGCGTAGATGCGGGTCGGATCGCTGGGCGCGACGGCCATCGCCCCGACGACCAGACAGCGGCGGTCGTGCCAGTCGGGCAATGGTTCCCAGCGCCGGCCGGCGTCGCGGGTGCGCCAGACGCCGCCGCCGGCCGAAGCGGCGAACCACACTTGGGGATCTGGGTTGGCGGGATCGCCGCAGACGATCGCGCGCATCCGGCCGGCCACGTTTCGCGGTCCGATCGGAACCCAGTTGTGGCGGGCCCTGGCTTCCTGGCCGACGCTTGCGGTCGGCCGTCGTACGGCGCGTGGGCCTGCGGCGGGTGCGGCGCCGTGACCGGGCGTCCCCAGCCAGGCGGCCGGCCATTCGGCGATCAGGTCCGGATCGGAGGCGGGTGCACCCGGTGCCATCGTGGCGCGGGCGAGCAGTTCGTCCGGGCCGTCGTCGTCTTCCTCGGGTGGCTCCGGCTCGAAGACGTCGGTCATACCGGCCACCTCCCGTCGCGGATCATGTCGGCCCCAGGTCGAGCAGGTACCGGATGCCTTCGGTCAGTTCGGCGTTGGTCGGTCGCCGGACCGAGCCATCGGGGAAGCGGACCAGCGGAGTCGACGCCAGCGGGAGGGGTGACGCGGCGTCGGCCTGCGCATCCGTGGCGACCCGGATCCACGCGCGCCACAAGGGGATCCAGCCCATCGCGGCGACCAGGTCGGCTCCGACCGGCTGGGCGCCGACGTACCCGATGGGTGGTGTCCGCAGCAGCGGGTCGGGTGCCGCCGCCGGCGGCCCGTCGGGAGGAGCGCCGCCACCGACCAGTGTTTGCCACTCGGCCAGTCGTCGCTCATCCAGGTTCCACCGGCGGAAGACCTGCACCACCTCGCCGACAGCAGGAACGGGCAACGCCGGCAGTACGCCGTCCGCGACGGCGACCGGACCGAAGGCCGGGGCAGCGGCGACTGCCAGCAGCGTTGCGAGATCGGCGGCCGCACCGAGGCCACTGCCTTCGAGGTCGCCGAGCGATGCCACCGGTACGACGGGGAACGCGTCGGGACCGGACGCCATCAGTCCCGCCGGAGTGGACAAATCGGCCCGCGGTGCATGCCGGAGGACGACCCCGGTTTCCTGCGTCTTGCCGACCGGGACGAACCTCGCCCTGGCGACGGCGGCGTCGGCGATCGGCCCGGGATCGCCGGGGTCGGCGAGAGTGCCCGGCCAGGGCAGCGACGGGTCCGGCGGCTTGCTGGTCAGTACGGCGGCCTGAACGCCGGGCATCTCCGCCGGTAGCAGTTGCGCAAGCGACGCAGCAGTCGTCCCGGCGGGGATCCGGACTGGTGTCGGGACACCGCCGGTGCGGAAGGTGACCAGGTCGTCGGCGTACTGAACCTCCAGAGTCCCGGGCCCTGGCCACCAGATCGTGATCAGGTCGCGCATGCCGCTCGGGTAGTCGTGCCCGGAGAGGTCCGCGGGGAGAGCGGTGTCCGGGTCCGACCAGAGCGTGGAGTCGTCGAAAACCCTGGCCAGGGCAGTGGGTTCGGGCGGCAGCAGACCGGCGGCGGCAACCGACGACAGCAAGGGGAAATGCCGGTCGGAGCGCAGGAACCAGGACTGCCACCCGCCGCCGTTCGACAGCGCGATGGACACGATGATGCCGACCAGCAGCCACATGATCGCGGTGAACAGACTCCAGACCAGCCAGAACGGCCAGCCGGTGTTGATCCCGAGCGCCTTCATCACGGCCGACACGATGAGCGTGAGTCCACCGGTCGCGGCCGGGATGGTCTGGATCGCGAACACGGTCGAATCGCCGGGGCGGCGCGAACCGGCGGCGAGCGAGCGGATCAGCGCGTAGATGTCGAGCGAGACCAGCGGGGCGAACATGCCCAGCCACTGGGTGAGTGAGCTCTGCTCGGTGTTGCCGGAGGTTGCCAGTGCACCGGTGACGATGCCGGCCCGGGCCAGGAACATGATCAGCGCGGTGACGAAGACCTCGGTGTGTTCGTCGACCGCGGACCACAGGATCATCGAGTAGACGAACGGTGCGACCGAGCCGATGCCCATCGACAGCGTGAGCAGCTCGAAGACGGACCGCGGTGTGAGGTCGCCCGGTGCGAAGAACAGACCCGCGTTCGGCAGCGTTCTGGCCGCGAGCATCGAGATCGAGGGCGCCAGCAGGATCGGTGTCAGCAGACCCCACCAGGCCGGCGCCGGCCAGGACGACGTACGGAGATCGTCGAGCACGAGGTTGTAGGCGTTGCGCATCCGTACGGCGGTGAGCCAGTCACCGGTGTCCAGACCGTCCTCGAACAGCGGGAATCCCAGCGCACGCTGCGCAGGCAGGCCGTAGACATCGGAGAGCGCGCGCAGATAACCGTCCCAGACCGCCGTCGGCACACTCGTTGCCGTAGGTAACCAATCGATCAGTGGGGCAGGCACTGCCTCACCACCCAGGAAGCGCCGCCGCAGATAGCGTTCCGCCGCCGCGGCTCCGCCCGACTGCGAGTGGCGGTGCCAATCCGCGTTGGTGTCGCGCGCCAGCAGGTCTGCGAGTTGCGGCCCGACCATCACGCCGGCCGCCGCGGCAGCGAGCATGCCGCTGCCGAACCCGCGGACCGCGGCTGCCGCGGCGGCGTCCGCTCCGGCAATCGTGAGTCCTGCCCTGGCCATCGCAAGGGGGAACTCCGAGGCCGGTACGGCGACCCGGCTGCGCTGTGGATCCGGTGTCCCGCGCCGCATCAGGTCGGACACCCACGTGCCGCCGGGTGCGAGGACAGAGGTGAAGCCGGGCAACTCGAAACCCAGCGCGCCGAGCAGTGCGTACTGGCCGATCCCCGCGCCGGGCAGCGTCCTCGGGACCGTTGCGGCTGGTCCTCCAGCCATCGCGGCCCGGGCTGCCGTCGCCATTGCCAGCACCCGGCGTTCGACCGGATGTGGGCGAACCGGAACGGTATACCCACCGAATGCGGGGGAGATCCGGGCAGACTGCACCTTCCGGCCGAGCTGGTCGGCCAGGTCACCAAGCCGTTGGTGCGCGAGCAACGCCGTGGTCAGCGGGACGAGTAGACCGGTCCCACCGGGCGGATTCAGTGAGGCTGCGCCACTAGCCGCCGACGCTGCCGCCAGTCCTTTCGCGGGTACGGCGGTCACCCGGCGCATCGCGGCCCGCGGCTCGCCGGTCACGAGGGTCACCGGGTTCTGAGACGGGACCGCCGGAAACGGATCGCTTGCGTGGTGTACGAGCGCCAGCAACACGAACCGCTGGCCGTCGGCAACGTCGACGGTGGGCAGCAGATCGCTGGTCAGGTTGAAGGTCGCGACTCCCGGCCGGCCGGGCTTGATGCCGTCGACCGTACGGATTCCCACTGTCTTCCAGCCGGCCGCGTCGATCGGCGTACCGTTCACGACGGCGCCTTCGAACCCCGGTGGCAGCGCGGCCGGCGGGGTCGCGTCGTCGGCGCCCGCCGGTCCGATCAGTAGGGCGACCCGGACGCCGTCCACGGGCGGATTGCCTGGACTGACCCCGCGATTGCGAACCGTCACATGTACCCGCGTCGTGGCCACCGCGGCCGGGACGCTGGCCAGGACCTCGCGTTTGCCGTCGAGGTTTCGCAACTCCACCAGCGTCGGCGTGGTGACCGCCTCGATGACGTACTTGCCGTTCTGGTCCGGGGCGTCCACGGCGATGTCCGGGCTGGCGTCGATGGTGCTGGTCCGCTTGTGGTCGCCGGGAAGAGCCACGCCGACCCGGGCCGGGCGGCCACGGTCCACCGGCGTGGCACGCAGTACCAGACTGATGGCCGGCTGGGGCGCACCGGAGAGGTCGAGCTCGAACACGCCGCGGCCGTGGACGGTGGCGCGCAGGAGCGCGGGAGCAGCGGGGACGGTCGGGTCCGACACCAGGTCGAGGTCGAGTACGGCGGCATCCGGCAGGTTGGCCGAGAGCACCTGCCAGGCGCCCAGGCCGGCGTTCCAGGTCCAGACCCCGAGGTCGGCGCCAACCCAGCGGCGGTTTCCGGTGGGGTCGGCGGGGTCCAGCACGATCGCGTTGTGCTGTACGTCGATCAGGCCCGCACCGGCCGCCGCCCACGGCCAGCCCGCCGGCGGGACCGGGGGAACCCGGGTGTCCAGCGACCAGACCCGGTCGGGGGCCGCCGGCGGCACCGCAGCCGGGCCGCCGACCGTGACGTAGATGCCTTGCCCGGCCGGGATGGACGGATCGATCGCGATGCTGGTGATCGGTCTGAACTCGCCGGTCCGCGGAATGTCCAGCGCGGCCCAGCCACCCGCGCCCTTGTCGTACCGGGCGACGTGACCGTCGGTCCAGCCGGCATAGAGCCGGGTGGGTGATGCGAACGCGAGCGAGCGGACCCGGACTCCCGCCGGTGTCACCGGAGTCCGGGGTGGCAGGCGCTTCCAGTTCCCGCCGAACGTCTCGCTGACGTACGGCACCTCGCCGCCGAACGCCACCACCCTCGAGTCACCGGGGACGGCGCTCGGCGGCGAGCCGACCAGCGGTGGGTAGAACAGCTGGTCCGTGGGATTCGGGTTGACCAGAGTGGTGTCGTACCGGGCGCCGTCGATGTCGCTGCGACGGACGGTCTCCTCGGTGTAGATGCTCAGCAACTGGCGGCGGGTGCCCGGACCGGCGGGTGCCCAGTCGACCACGGTGTCGCCGCCATCGCCGTACAACTGGTGGTCCCAGACCTCCGAGCCGAGGTAGCGCAGGCCGCCGTTGTCCTGCGCGCCGCAGAACGCGTACGAGTCCTCGCCGGGCAGATGCCCGAGTCCTATCAGGCTCAGGGTGCCGAGGCCGGCATTGCAGGAGCGGAACAATCGGTTGCCGGTCCCTCGGGCGTTCGTGGTCGCGAAGACTCCGCCGTCGCAGCCGATCCACAGGTCGCTCGAGGAGCCTGGCCGGTGCACCAGCGCATGGACGTCGGCATGGGAGGACGCACCGATGTAGATGTCCTTGCAGCTGAAGCCCGCGCCCGCCGGCGAGACTTCGAGGCGGTACACGGTGGCGGAGAACTCGCCCTCGGTGTTCTTCCCGGAGCCGCCGATGTAGACGACGTTCGGGTCGGTGGGGTCGACCGAGATCGCCTGGTCGTAGTTGCCCTGCCCCGGCTCAGATCCGCCGAACACGTCCTTGGGCGCACCCGAGATCGTGGACCACGCCGGCGCCACGGCCGAGGGGTCGATCCGGTGCACGCCGTGCAGTACGCCGCCCTTCGGGTTCTTCGGATTGACAAAGGTCACCGGGGTCGCGGACAACGCGTAGACGACGACGGGGTCGCTGCCCGAGGCCGCGAGCGAGCTGCGGCTCGACCCCGCCGGCAGCGGAGGGAGCGCGGCCCAGCCCGCGACCGGACGCCACTCGAAGGTGGCGCCGTTCTGGACCACGACGTAGAACCGCACCTGGCCGGCCACCCGGCCGACGGTCACGCTGGTGATCCGGTTGCCGGCACCGATCACCGGCAACGCCTCCTCGACCCACGGCGCCGGCGTGGCCGAACTCGCGAGAGTACGGCGGAACACGCCGGCGTTGGTCGCGACCACAACGTGCTCGCGGTCGGTGGGATCCACGGCGAGGGCGTAGACCGTCCGGCCCGCGAGCGGCGGCGCCGCCGGCTCCTGGAACCAGGTCCGCCCACCGTCGTCGGATCGCAGCATGCCGACGCCGAAGAAGTCGGGGGAGGTGCCGGTCCCGAAGGACGCGTGACCCTCGCCGGTTCCGACGTACAACCGGTCGTGGGCCGCGTCGCCCCCGTCCACCATGGCGATCGCGCCGGTGGCGAGCGTGTCGACCTGCTGGCCTGCCGGGGCGACCGGACCGCCCGGTATCGCGACTTCGATGGCATCGAGCTCGTCGCTCATGGGTTCCCACGAGCGGCCCGAGTCTCCGGTTCGCCACACGCCGCCGTTCGCGGTGGCGAGGTAGACCCGTTGGCCGTCCTGCGAGACCGCGAGGTCCTGGATCCGGCCGCTCACCACGGGTTTCGGCGCCGCCTGGCCAAGTACTGCACCGAGTGGTCCGATCGGCACCCAGTTCGGCCCGCCGGCTACGGCGATCAGACCCTCCGCCGGCTCACCAGGACTGGCCGTCCGCGCCTCGCGCTTCAGCTCGCGGTACGCCCGCAACTGCTCCAGCCGGGACTCGATGCCGGCTCCTGGCTGCGCCAGATCGTCGGCTGCGGCGAACCCCTCGGGTGCGTCGGGTCCGCCCGCCAGCCGCTCCTGGACGAAGTACTCCCACCGGAGCTGCGAGCCGCGCTTGCCGGAGCGGCCCCCCGGTTTCGAGCCGGCCATCAGAAGCCCACCTCGATCCCGATGTCGACACCGATCGAGAGCGGCGACTCCTGGACGTGGTCCGGCAGTGCGGCCTGCAGCCGCTGGAGGGCATCGCCAGTACGGTCGAACCCCTCGTCCAGTTGGGCCGCGAGCACATCCAACGCAGCCAGGACCGGTTCGAGCAGCGCCCGTACATCCAGTCCAGACGCCAGCGCCAGTACGTCGTGATGGATGGTCACGACATCGGCGAAAACCACCGTGGGACGGACGTTCTCGAGTACATCGAGAGCCGCCTGCTGTGCGGCTGCGACGGCATCCCGGACCGGTGCCAGCGGGTCGAAAGCGCGCAGCCGAGCGATCACCTGGTCTGCCTCGGTCAGCACTCCGCCGAGGAGCTGTTCCGGACTGAGCGCCTGCACCTCGCCGGAGATTTGGGTGTACAGGGCAACCAACTCGTCGACGATCGGCTGCAGGTCGAACGCCTCGATCACCCCGCGGACCGTGTCGACCACATCGAGGGCCGGCTGCAGGAACACGTCGAGCAGCGCGATCAACTGGTCCCGTCCTGCCGACACCAGGTCGGCGATCGCGGGCAGGATCCGGGCCGGGCCGGCCAGGTCGTACAACTCCAGTACCAGCTCCGACAGCGGCGCCGAGCCGTCCACACCGAGCGCACTGAGGATGTCCCGCAGCTTGGCCGGAATCGTCATCACCGGCAACAACGCCACCGTGACCCCGGCTGCGGCGGCTGTCACCTCACTACGGCCGGAGGCTGCCAGCGTCTCGGCCACCACCGCGTCCACTTCCAGCGCGGCCAGGTAGCGGCGACGGTTCTCGGCAACTGGACCGAGCACGACGGCCGGAGACACCCCGGCGAGCAGCGGCTCCAAAGCCACCCGCAGTTGGGATCCCGGCGGGTGGACCTGCAGTGCACCACTGATCGCCCGGTGCTGTGCCCCGGTCGCAGTAGTCAGCGGAACCGGATTGAGCCCCGCGACACCATCCCGGACCGACGCCACCTGATCGGCGACCTGACGCAACCGCGCCCGCACCACCGCCGCGCCGTCCTCGCGACCCGCGATCCACGCGAGCATGTCCGCCACGGCCGGCTCGGTCAGGTCGAGCCCACCGGCCTGACCCAGCTTGACGAGGATCGATCCGAACGCGCCGCCGGGCGGTCCGGCCGGCAGATCACGCAGCCGTGCCGCCACTGCTTCATCCAGTACGGCGGCCAGCGCCATCGGATCGATGCGCCCGAGCCACTCCGCTGCACCGTCGCGGAACGACGTCACCGCAGCGGTCACGTCGTCCAGATGCAGTGCATCGAGTGCGGTCTGGCGGACCTCGTCCAGCGGCGCCTGAATCGGGTCGAGCGCCTGCGACGGATCCAACTCGGCCAGGGCGTTCAGGACCGGGTCGAACAGATCGGCCAGCGGATCAAGGACCGCCGCCTCCAGGTCGATCCCGTCGAGCAGACCCCGGACCTCGTCGAGCGCCTCGGTCGCCGGAGCCAGCAACGCGACCGGATCCACCTCGGCGACGGCGGCGCGCAACTTCTCCAGCGGCCCGGCTTCCAGTTCGAGCAGCGCCGCCTCCGGGTCGAGGGAGGCGAGGAAATCGACGACCTTCTGGTACACCTCCTCGATCGCATCGAGAGCCTCGGCGTGCAACGACTCCTGGATCGCGGCCAGCTCCGCGCGCAGCGTGTCCTCGACCTCCTGCAGATCGAGCTCCTTGATCGGCTTGGCGAGATCGACGATCTCCTGCTGTACCTCGGTGGGCAGCAACCCGAACGGGACCGCGTCGATCACCTGCGCGCCGGTGTCGATCACGTCGTTCGCGGTATCGAAGTACGGCGTCAGCTGCGCCGCGCCGAGGGCGGCCGAGATCGCACCGAGCTCGGTCCGCAGGTTCTCCGCCAGGTCGGCCAGCTTCAGCTCGTCGAGGGCTCCGCTGACCCGACCCAGGGCGGTGCGCACTTCCTCGGCGGCGTCACCGACCGCGTCGGCAACAACCTCCAGCCCGGCCTCGATGTTGCCGCAGACCTCGAGCAGGACGTCCTCCGCCGTACCGACCGCGGCTTCGATCGCGTCGAGCGTGTCGATCACCGGCTGCATCGCCCGCTGCACGGCCTCGGCGACCGAACTCAGGTCCACCTCGTCGACCAGTTGCCGGACGGTACGGATCGCGGACGAGATCGTTGCGGCCACCGACTCGACGGCCAGCCGCACATCGTCGAGCGGACCCACCACGAGGTCCGTCACGTCGGTCACCGGTTGCAGCAGCGTCGCCGGGTCCCAGCTCCGGACCGCCGTCACCATCCCGCCGACCAGATCCAGCGCCTGGTCGACGACATCGCGGGTGGCGTCCGCCGGGACGGGCAACTCGAGGTCCAGCACCGGCGCGGCCAGCGCCCGTACGTCGGTCGCCATCGTGCCGACCGCCTCGAGGTTCGCGCCCGCCATGGCCAGCCGGGCCAGCTCCAGACCGGCAACGCCACCGGCGAGATCGAGGCCGATCAGAGCTGCCTCGCCGAGCCCCATCCCTGCGGTCCAGCGCCGCTCGACATCGAGCACGGCGTCGAGGAAGGCGACCACTCGTCGCCCCAACACCTCGACGGCGTCGGGATCGTCCGGGTCGGCGGATCGCAGTGCCGCCACCAGCCCCGTGTCGGCAGCCAGCGCGCCGAGCCGATCCGCCGCGGCCTTGGCAGCCTGTACGTCGAGTCGCCCGGCCAGCAACTCGGTTCGCGCCACCAGGCGATCGCTGACCGCGGCGGTCGCGGTGAGCCCAGCCAGCACCCGCACCAGCTCCACCAGGCCGCCGACCGTACCGCTGGTGTCGACCAGGCTTTGCTGCAACTGCAGCTCGGGGACCAGTCCGAACAGCGCGGCGAGCGGACCCTGCTCGACGGACGAGATCACCGATCCGGTGCGTGCGAGCAACGAATCCAGGCCGGTCTCGGCGACCATGTCCAGGGCCGGTTCGAGGACGCTGCCGGTCTGGCCGATCGAGGTGATCAGGCTGAGCAGTCCGTCGATCTCGGCCGGCACCTCGGCGCCGGGGACGCCGGCTGCCAGTCGAGCGGTCAGCGTGACAGACGCAGTACCCGTTGCGGTCAGGACGGCCGCCAGATCAGGAGGTGCCGCGCTCGCGACCAGGGTGAGGATGCCGGACGCGTCGAAGCGGACCTCGCCGAGATCGGCGCCCGTGAACGATCCGGACAGGGCTGTGAACACCGCGTCGAGGTCGATGGCGGCCGTCGCCTGGAGGTCTGCGTCGAGCATGTCCGCCGCCTATCCGCGCCGTACCCGGATGGTGAGCCGCATCAGGCCGCCGGGCGTCGGGAAGTCCTCGGCGCCGGTGATCGCGGCCTGCGAGGAGGAGACCGGCCGGCCATTGCGGTCCATCAGGTAGTCGCAGACGACGTCGACGAGGACGACGCCACCGAGTTCCCTGAGTGAGTTGATGGACTGCTGGGCCGAGACCGAGATGGTCAGCTGGTTCGCTGCGATGGCGACGGTGTGGGCGGGATGCAGGACGGGCAGCGCGTCGGTACCGGGGAGGACGAGCACCTGGACCGCGACGCTGGAGAAGCGCTTGAAGAACTCGGTTTCCAGGTCACTGGACCAGTCGATCACCAGCCGTTCGAGCAGCGCTGGAACGTCGCCGATCCCGAGCTGCGCGACCGGATCCCAGTTGATCCCCTTCAACGTCGTCACCTCGAACGGCTGCCCACCTCCTGGCGGCCCTTGATCCCCCTTCGGCCCTTGCGCCCCCTGATCACCTTTGGGCCCCTGGTCTCCTTGATCACCCTTGGGCCCTTGGCCGCCTGGGTTGCCCTTCGGCCCCTGATCACCCGGATCACCTTTCGGCCCCTGGACACCCGGATCGCCTTTCGGGCCCTGGTCGCCCTTCGGGCCCGCGTCGCCGGCCGGCCCCGCGTCTCCTTTGGTGCCGGTGTTTCCCTTGTCTCCCTTGGGTCCTTGCTCCCCGGGCGGACCTTGCGGGCCGGGGTCGCCCGGTGGGCCTTGCGTTCCTTCGACGTCGCCGAGATCGATGGGCGCACCGTCGTACAGCCAGAGTCCGTCGTCGTCCTGCTTCCAGGTCCCGGAGTGCGCATGCGACTGAGCCGGCACGAAGCGCGCCGGATCCTGCACCGTCGCGAGCTCCGGATCCCGCCGTACCGTCCCGACAACGAGCGTGTCCGGATCCGCCGCATCGGCCGGCGCGACCACCTCGCTCAACACGTCCACGATCGTCGCGATCGGCCCGAGCCGCGTCGCCTCGTCCTCCCGGATCACCCCGCGGACCCCGACGACGACCTCGTCCGTGCCGTCCGGCAAGGACAACGTGACCTGCTCGTCGCGTCGTACCGCCAGCCCGCTCCGCGTGAACCCCACCCCAGGAGTCAGTACGACGTCGCCACCCTCCACCAGCAGCCGGTAACCCAGCGCGATCCGATCGCGTCCGACCACCCGGCGCAGGTCCGTGATCGCCGCATCTGCCACGGTCTGCAGGTGGTTCAGGTGCGCCGGTGTGACCCGGAGGCCGTCCACGAAACGCGTTCCCGGAGCCTCGGTCACAGCGACACCTCCTGCTCTCGATAGGTGACCAGCACGGTGTCGAGAGTCAGCGATCCGGCGGCGGCGCAGGTCGCGCGCAGCAGCACCGGCGGCGTGGCCGGGATCGGCGTCCGCATGATCAGGCGGGCCTGCAGATCCGTCTGCCCGGGATCGACGTCCAGGAAGTCAGGCGTATCGACCACCTGCAATGTCGTCGCCGCGATCAAGTGGTCGCGGTCGGGCAGTCCAACCACTCGTACGGCGGCGCGCAGCGGACCGATCGCCGGGATGTCGGTCAACCCACCCGTCGCCCCACCGGACAGCCGCCGACGCAACGGACCACCCGGGGCGAGCACATCCGACGGTGACCCGGCGGTGAGCGAGCACTCGACTTCGCCGTACCCGGGCTGAAGCTCCAGCCACGCGGCGACGAAGCGCTCCTCCGACGGTTGCGGCGGTGGTGCCGGCGGCTCCGGCGGCAGGGGTACGGCGACCGCGGCCGCGAACGGCAGCGTGTACCAGCGGGCCACGACATCGCTGACCTGGACCGGGCTGAGCGTGCCGCCCTCGATCGGTTCACCCGGCCTGCCGTCGACTGTTGCCGCCAGCAACTGACCGGTGACCTGGCCGCCGCTCGTGTTGTCGGGCGCCCGCAGGTTGAGCCGGGCGCCGCTGACGGTGCCGAACCTCGACACCAGCGTCCGCGGGAGGCCGATCAACAGACTCCGGCCGACGGCGAGGACGATCCGCGCGGCATCACTGATCTCGGGGCCGGTGGCCGGCTGGATCCGCTCGGGTCCGAAGGTGCCACGGACCGCGAGCGACACCTCGTGCACGGCCTGGGCGTTCGGCGGCGTCACCTCCACCTCGACCACACCTTCTTCGGCGAGGTCGAAGGACCGGGCCAGCCCCTGTGGCGGAAAGTCCTGCGAGTAGACCCGCAGCACGTTGATCTGCGGGGTCAGCCGCAACGCTCCCGGCGCGGCGGCCCGCAGGGCAACGCGGATGACGACCGGCGCGGCCGGGTCGGTCGCCGCGGCCACCGCTCGCGCGAACGCTTCCCGTACGGCGTCGGTGCGGTCGACCACGTACCGCACGCCGGCGGCCAGTCCCGGCTCGCTCGGTTCGTCGATCTCCGCGGGCGAGCTGCCCTGCCGCTCGAACCACACCGTCCGCCCGTCGATCAGAACCTCCAGCGACGGCGGCACCGCCGGGAGCACCACCCCCGCCATCTCGAGCAGCCGGTCCGCGAGATCCTCGGTCCCGTCGCCGCCGTTGGTCGACTGCAGCAGCAGCCGCTCGGTCGCGGCCTCGGCGAACTCCGGGGCGGAGGCAAGGAATCGCCACTCCGTCCCGGTCCAGCGGTAGACGTCGTCGACACCGAGCACCGACGTGAACTCCTCGTCGCCGAGCAGTCCGCCGAGGGTGACCAGTCGGCCGAAGTCGACCGTCGCGGCAGACGTGGCGTCCGAGGTCAGCGGCGTACTCGAGCGGATGTCCGCGATCGTCGACAGTTTCGCGTTGTCGACCGGTTCGGCGATCACCTCGAACAGCGCGGACTCGATCCGGGCGTCGGCCGGCAGCGGCAGGTCGAGCTCGACCAGCGACCCGGCGACGGTCGACTGCCCCGGGATGAGGATCGTGTAGCTGCCCGGGTAGTGGTGCGTCGACACTTCGAGGACGCCTTCGACCGAGTTGAACGCGTTCCCGAAGCCCGACTGGGTGGAGATGGCCATCACGGTGTACCGAACGACGTCAGCATCTTCAGCGTCTCGATCGATGCCTGGACGTCCCGCCCGGGAACGGTGTCCTCGATCGTCACGTCACCGGACAGGAACAGGTCCTTCAGTGCCTGCACGTCGGTGGAACTCAGCGGGCCTTCCGAGGCCCGGACCACCAGGCGCTGGGCCTGCGGCTTGCCCCGGACCAGCCGGTCGTACGCGTTGCCGATGGATGTCGCTCGCAGACCCTCGTGGACGCCGCGGACGATCCCGACCGGCAGGGTGTTGGGCCGGGCGAGGGTGAGGTCGACGACCGTGTCGAGCGGGACCGGCGTCCCGGGCTTCACCGACTGGGAGACGATCCGGTAGAGGATGATCGGCTCGCCGATGACGACGTCGTTCAGGATGTCGGGGTCGATCTCGTGGACCGCGATCGGGATGCCGTCGCGCACCACGTTCGACTCGATCTGGCGCGCGCCGACGTCGATGAAGACCACGTCCTGGTTCGACCGCAGCTTCGACGTCGTGGCCCGGGGCGTGACCGGTGACAGCGGGCTCTCGCTCATCTCGTGACTCCTATTGATCGGCCGCGGTCTCGCGGAACGTGGTGGTGCCGACCCGCAGGCCGAGCTTGCCGAGCGCCTGCTGTGCCTCGGACAACGTCAGGCCGGCCAGGCTCGGCATGGTGACCACGGGCTCGCGACGCAGTGCCGAGGAGACGACCATCCGGACCCGGCCGGTGCCGCTCGGAACCACTGCGCCGGCTGCCGGCAACTGCGCCAGTACCGGCGCGTCGACGTACTCCGCGGGGACGGCGACCCGGGAGATCTCGCGTCCGGTGGTGTCGAGCACCAGGTCGGCATCGATGCCGAGGGCCCGGAGTTTGTCCAGCGCACCGCGCATACCGAGGCCGAACAGATCCGGGGTTTCGACGCCGTCGGTGGTCAGTGTCACCGCGAGTGGTTCGGTGTGCGGGATCGTCACCTCGCGGATCTCCGCGGTGAAGCCCGGTGCCTGGATGTGCACCCGCCAGGTGCCGTTGGTCAACCCACCCAGCAGATGGGCCGTGCGTGTCCCGAACGGTGGCAAAGCCCGTACCGAGTGGCCTTCGCCGAGCGGTTCCGCGAGTACGTCGGCTGTCGGCAACGGCTCGGTGGTGGCGGTGGTCCCGGTCCCGACGGTCCTGGTGACCGCGACGTCGAGCGTCTCACCGCCCAGTGCGATCACGGCGTCGTACAGCGCGGTCAGGCCGGTGACGATCGCGTTCCAGCCCTGTGCGGTGACAGGTTCGCCGGCCGTGACACTGGCCAGGCTCGGGGTGGTGAGCGTCATCGTCGTTCTCCTAGGGCTCGGGCTGTTCGGTTCCGTCGGGCCACAACTGGGTGCCGGCGAGGACGACTCCCAGGGCGTCGTCCGCGCCGGCGCGGACCACCCCTTCGCCCAGCGACCAGCGCGGGTCGGCGTACTCGATCCGTACGTCGACCCCGGCCGCCCGGTGCCGGTCCAGCAGGCGGGTCAGCGGTTGGCGGAGGAGGGTCCCGGTCTCGTCGTCGGCCGCCGCGAAACGCTGTGGCAGCAGGACTCTGACCGCGAACGGCTCGCGTTCCTCCCACGCGAAGCCGAGCAGCATCGACGGCTGGACCTCGGCGGTGGTCGCGGCCGCGAAGACCGAGGCGTCGAACCGTCCCGCCACCGTCCGCGGTACGGCCGCCGCGCCGACCGCGCCACCCGAGCGGGCGACCCGGACGAGCGCGGTCCAGCGGCTCTCGCCGCGGGGGAGTTGCAGCGGCCCGACGGCGGCTGCGCCGTGCGGCAGCGGCGGCGACTCGTCGAACGCCTCGGCCACCGGTGCGGCGACCGCGAACTTGGCTGCCGGGCCAGGCGATCCGGCGCTCGCCGTGCCGGTCGGGACACTGCCGTCATCGGCTGTGTAGACGAAGTCCTCGCCCGGCAGCGCGTTGCCGTCGTCGGCGAACACCCCGCCGGTGAAGGTCCAGCTCGAGCCGGTCACGTCAGTCTCGTCGAGCGTGACCCGGCCGCTGGAACTGAAGGCCAGCTCCACCCCGTCCGGCACGTCGCCCTCGTACACGAGCCCGCGACCGGTGCCCAGATGCACGATCATCGGCCGGACCGTGCGGTTGCCCAGCCCGAGCACCCGGATCGTCACGTCCACGTCCTCCAGGCCGCCGCGCAGGATCCGCGTTCGCTGGCCGTGTGATTTCGGTGTGGGCTCGATGTCCGCTCGGCGTACCGGATTCTCTTCCAGCGCGAGCACGTCGGGCAACGGTGACAGATCGGGCGGCGCCAGTCGGAGGTGCTCGACGACCTGGGCCAGGTGCCACCAGCCGTCGGCCACGTGCCGCACGGCCTTGACCTCGAGCCCGAGGTAGGCGGCGGTCGCGAGCAGCAGCGCGGCCGGCGTGGTGTTGCCGATCCGATGCGCCGCGATCGAGCCGAGCACCGCGGTCCGTCCCAGTGCCACCCTGGTCCGGTAGTGCGAGGCAACCGCGAGTGCGGTGGCGAGATCGTCCTCGCTGAGCTCGGCCAGCACTGTCGCGGGTACGCCGAGCAGTCCCGCGAGGACCTCGAGATCCGGCGGCCCTGCTGCGGCCGTGGTCCGCAGTTTGAGCGCACGGCTGTCCAGAGGTACGAGCGCTTCCCCGCCGAGTCGATGCAGACTCGCCAGGGCCAAGAGGTCGCGGATGGTCGGCGCCTCACTGACCCGGCGAGACGCGCGGACGGTCTGTACCTGCTGCGTCAGTACGTCGAGATCGGCAACCAACCCGGTGACCACGGCGCCGAACCGCTTGCCCGGATCCGTCGCCGCGAGGTGCAGCGGGAATCGGTCGAGTACGGTCGCGGCGCGGGTGCTCATGACACCACCTGCGTCTCGGTCACGATGACACTGCGCACCCACACCTGCTGGGCCGGGCCGAGTGGCACCGTCACGTTCGAGGCCGTCACCCGGACGCCCTCATCGATCAGCTCGACCCGGTAGGACAGTTCCTCGACGGCGTAGTCGGCGGTCGGGTCGAGCATGCCGAGCAGCGCGGCCGGCGTCAGTACAGGCGGCGTCAGCGCAAGGGCCTCCACCAGCCGACGTTCGATGTCCGCCCGGGCTGCGCCGAGCGCGGCCTCCGCCTCGGCCGATGCAGCGAGCCCGCGGCGTTCGACCACCACGGTCAGGTCGACCACGACCCGTTCGCCGCGCAACGTGACACCGAGGTTGCCGCGTTCCAGCTGGGCGCGTGCACCGGGGACCGGCGGGCGCACGTTGTAGCGCTTGAGCGGCTCGCCGGCCGGCCGGTCCTTGGGCCCGATGTCGATCACCGCATCGAGTACGCCGCTGACCGCCATCACCGCGGACACCAGCCGGTTGTAGATCACCGGCTCACCGACCCCGAGGGCGTCGACCGCCGCGATCAGTGTGGCCGCGGTGTCATCCTCCAACCGGCGCCGCTGTTCGTCGGTCAGCCCGGTGTCGCCCGGTGTCACCGTGAGCCGCGCCTCGAGTGGCATGAACACTCCGTCGAGGAGGACACCCGAGGTCGGGCCGTCGCCACCGCCGCCGGTGTTCTCAGCCAGTGTCGGTGCCGCCGGCGCCGGGACGAGCAAGTTGTCGTCGACCCGCACACCGGCAGGCCGTGCTTCGTCCAGTGCTGCCCTGGCCAGCACGGCCGCGGCCTCCGTCAGTTTGGTGGCGATGGTGACCTTGACGACGCCGGGGAAGGCGAGGTGGTCCTCCTCGACGAGCACGTCCTGCTCGCGGATACCTTCGACAGTCATCAGCGCCCCGACCAAGGCGTCGCGAGTGCCGCGACCGGAACGGGCCAGCGAGTACTGGATCCGGGCCCGCAGATCCGCATCGGTCTCGGCGCCTCCGCGGAACGCCATCGGCTCGGGGTTGAGGACCTCCTCGATCCCGAAGATTGGCCGGTGCAGCACGGTCAGCGTCCGCGCCGCCGCGACTCCGGTCGGCCCCGCGGCCAGCGCACGGACCGGCGCTTGTGCGCTGACGGTGCCGCGCCGCAGCGTGACGGTTGCCGTGGTCTCGACCGTGACGGCGATCGGGGCATCGGCCGACGTCGAGATGAGCGTGCCGGCCACGACGGTCACATCGGCCGGAGCGGGCGTCGAGCGAGCCAGCACCACCTCGCCCGCGGCGTGCGTGACGCCGCGGCGCTCGACGCCGACCAGCGCCGCCAGTTGGTCGAGGTCGCGTCCGCCCGCGGTGGCGACGAACGACCCGGAGTACACGCCGTCCAGCTGATGCGAGATCACCGCCAGCTCGAGTGCGAACGACTCGGCCAGGGTCCTGGTGATACTGCCGGGGTTGCGGTCGGTCAGCACCGGCGGCGGTCCGCCGGTGCGCCGGTCGAAGCCGACCCAGACATCGGTGCCGAGATCCGGAATCGTTGCCCCAGGCAATGCTTCACCAGGGACCAGGTGCTGCCACTGCAGCTCGCCGTCGCGGAAGGCGAAGTCCCGCTCGGACACGAATGTGGTGAAGAGGCCGCCCGCCAGGCCGGTCACCCGCAGGGTCTCCGGCAGCACCCGTTCGTGCTCGGGGATCTGGAACGGCAACTCGGTCTCGATGTAGTGGAAGCGCAACCGGCTGGTGCCACCGGTCAGGTTGGCGATCAGGTCCGCGGCGAAGACGCCGTACGGCTCGGCGGCGAAGCTCACGTGGCCGCCCCCAGGTCGAACGGGACGACCAGGTTGAGCGGGTCGTCGACGTCGATCAGCCGCACGGTGAGCTCGACCCGGACGATGTCGCGGCGTGCCTCGCTACGGACGTCGCAGCGCTCGATCCTGGCGATCCGTGGTTCGCGGCGCAGGGCTTGCAGGATGTAGAGCTTGACCAGGTTGCGGGTGCGTTCGGTGTTGGGCTCACCCATTAATTCGTGGTGCCGGCTGCCGTACTCCGGGTGGCCGAGCGGCGCCAGCTCGCCCTCGCGGGTCATCAGCCGGTTCACCAGTAGCTGGACGGCTTGATCGACGTTCTCGGCGACGTCGAGGTCAACCACGGTGCGGCCGTGACCGGGGCGGTTCTCGGTGGCGAGGTCGGCGTCCGCGAACGATCCCGCCGTACCGGCCCAGAACAGTCCGAGGTCGCGGCCGAGCCGCCGCCAGAGCAGCTCGATCTCGGCAGCGGTCCGCCGCGGGGCCGTGGTCATGGCGCGTTCCCGTCGGTGACGAACGGGGCGGCCGGCGGGCCGAGCACCGTGAGTACGCCGGGACCGGTCGGGATGCGGTCTCCGACTCGGACCAAGGCCTGGCCGTCGACGGTCACACCGGTCGACGCGCCGGGCTGGCCGATCGGCAAGATGTAGGGCACACCGCTGACGGAGTTCACCAGCGTGCACAGCGAACCGGTGACGGCCAGTGGCATCCCGCCGGCGGTGGCCGTCACCTGCAGTACGGCGGTGATGACGCCGCTGTCCGGTGGCCCGGCCGCACCGGGGGAGAGCATCACCGAGCACCCGACGGTCACGGGCGGGCCGGACATCGGTCAGCCCGCCGAGAAGCTGGTCGTGCCGGCGATGGTCGTGGTGCCACCCTTGAGCGTCGCGGACCCGGAGCCCTCGACGGTGACACTCGACCCCTTCAGCGTCGCGGTCGACGAGGCCTCCAGCGTGAGCGAGCCGTTGGCCTTGATGGTCACGTCGGCAGCGGCCTCCAAGGTGATCCCGCCGTCGGTCTCGACCGTGACTTTCGTGGACCCCATCGCGATCTCCAGCGAGTCGTCGGTGACGGTCAGCGTGCTGCCGTTGTGCAGCCGCAACGCCAGTCGCCGGGTGCCGCCGGAGTCGGGCACCTCGTAGACCACTTCCTCGGGAGCCGCGTCCGGCGGTGGCGTGCCGGCGGCGTGCAGGGTTCCGAGCAGTACGGCGCCGTTCACGTCGCCATCGATGAAGCCGAGCACCACCAGGTCGCCTTGCCTGGGCACTGCCGACAACCCTGGTCGCGCGACGGCGACCGGGACGTCCTGGAGTACGAGTCCGGAGCCGTGCAGGCGGACGTCGCACTCGAGGTGGTGCTCGCCGGATCCGCCGTCGTTGGTGCGGGCCGCATCGACGACGCCGAGCGCGACACCGCGGTGGGCGGCCAGCTCGCGCCGGGCCACGTCGGTCATCAAGGAGACAAGACCTGTCACGAATCCCCCTCGAGCAACAAGTCACAGAGGTAGCCGGTGGCCGGGTCGACCGCGTGCCGGACGCGCAACACCCGGTAGGACTCGCCGCGGGCCTGGATCGTCGTGCCGGCACGCAGGTCCGGCCGGCCGGTCACCCGCATCCGCGCGCGTCGGGTCGCCCGCGAGGCGTCCGCAGCGAACGCGTCGGTGCCGGCGTTCGCCGCCTCGCGCGTCCGGAGCGCCGGGTCCACGACCTCGACGTCACTCCCGCTGTCCGGCGCGGCCTCCAACAAGTACCAGTACTGCGCTCCCGCCGGACTGACCCGGGTGAGAGCGGTGCGCGCCTGCCGCGGCCCGGCCCGGAAGCTCAACAACTCAGCACCTTCCCGAAGCTCGCCCGATCCCAGCCCACCAACACCCGCGAGCCCACCGCCGACTGCGCCGACCCCGCCGGCTCCGGCTGCCCCGGTGAAGGAGACCTTGCCGTCGGGGGTGCTGGTGATCTGGTGGCCGGTGCGGCGGGCCAGGTCGTGGAGGGCGGACCAGATGCTTCGGTGTGGATCGACGTG
Source organism: Kribbella sp. NPDC049174 (assembly GCF_043197365.1). Lineage (NCBI taxonomy): Bacteria > Bacillati > Actinomycetota > Actinomycetes > Propionibacteriales > Kribbellaceae > Kribbella > Kribbella sp. NPDC049174. The sequence continues at coordinate 392,546 of NZ_JBICSZ010000006.1, forward strand.
GAGGGCGGGAAGCGAGAGCGTGGCAGCCACGTCCCCGGCATCCACCTCGCCGTCGCCCAGCAGATCCCGCACCACCTGTCCGAGCGTGGTCTGCCGCCACGACCGCCCGGAATGCGTCAACGACAACCGCCGGCTCGCCGAGAACGCCGTCAGCACCGACCCGCCCGCAATCGCGTCGACCCCGTTGACCTCGGCCCGCAAGACGTCCTCCGGATCCCCCTGACCGTTGCTGAGGGCAACACTCAGTACATCGCCGGGTGCCGCGCCGGCAAGCTTCGACCCGGCCCACAGGACGAGCTCCACCCGGTCATGCGCCTCATCGACCGACAGATCCACCCGCAACCGGCGTACCGCCGCCTCGGCCAGCCCCAACGCACCACCAGGCGGAGCGGCCGCACCACCGCTCAACCCCAAACTCGCCACCGGCCGCCCGATACTCACGGCGCCCCCGCATCCAGCCCGTACCGCTCCGCCTCACGCAAAACCAGCGCCTCCAGCGCCTCCTCCACCACATCCTCGAGATCACCCAGCAGATCCGTCGGCGCGAGCGCAGCGGGAGACCAGTAGTGGATCGCGCGATCCGGCCCGGAGAACTCAGGCTCCACGCCGGGGCGGCGTGTGCCCGCCGGAGCGGCGCCAGATCGGGTGCCGCCAAGTGGATTGGCGCCAGCGGGAGTAGCGCTCAATCGGGTGGCGTCGAGGGAAGTGGCGCCCAGTCGGGTGCCGCCGAGTCGGGGGTCGTCGGAGGGAGTGGAGTCAACTGAAGTGGCGTCGAAGGGACTGGGATTGACTGAGGGGGCGTCGAAGGCGGCAGCGTTGGGTGGGGTGCCCCCAGGCTGGCCGACGCTGGGCGGAGAGGGGTGGAGGGCGTCGGTTGCGCCCTCGGGCGGGGTCGTGGCGGCTCTGCGCACCGGCATGCGCCTGGCGCCTGGGAAGGTCGTTGCCGCGTCGTCCGATTGCACGTCCTCCCAGCGCCGCAACAGCTCGCCAAGTCCGCGCTGGCCGCCGCGGCCCAGGTCCGATCGGTCTCCGGCGACCCCGGTGTCTGGCCGAGTCGGGGCGTCCGAGCCCTGAGCGAGCTGCCCCACAGGTACGGGCTGCAGGTCGATGGGGTCGACGGCCGGGCGACTGGACGTTGCCGGTGCACGATCGACACCCGGCGCACCCTCGACGGCACCCGAACCTGGTGCGGATGACGTCATGTCAGGTACGTCGTCCGGGAGCCGGGACCCCTGTCGTGCCAGAGGACTACCCGGCCCTGGCCCGTTGGAGATTACAGTCGGCGTCACCGCCGAGTCAGCCGGGGCCGGGGCGTCCCGGATCACGCGGCTCTGCGGATCGGACCAAAGCCGTTGCCTCAGGCCACCATCAGGTCTCGCCTCCCGCCCCGACGCTGCTCCGGCGCTCGAGACCCGCGAGTCAGGCTTCCGCGAGATCCTTGGACCGACCTCGGGCGGAGATGCGGGATCGAGCGCTCGGACAAGGACCGTAAGGTCGACGTCGCCGACTGCCAGGTCCCGCCACGGGTGGCGCAACGCCATGAGTGATGGGGGTTCGCACAGATCGGATCCGGCGAGACCACGCGCTCGCAACCGGCCGCGGACCGCGCGCAGGCCGTCGCCCGCGGCGGATGTTCGGCGGGCGCGGCGTACGGCGACGGTCAGGCCGGAAGGAGTGATCATGATGCCGGGTGCTCTCCGCGTCCGAGCATTTCCAGGTACAGGAGCACCTGGCCGACGGTTAGTTCGGCGCAGCGGTCCGGGGTCCAGCCGAACTCTCGGGCCAGCACGAAGCAGGCCCGCGCCAGCGGTGCGTGTACGGCGTCCTCCAGTTCGTCGCCGTGCAGGCTCAGCCCGCTGACCCGGTTCACCTCACCGAGCACGAACTCCACCAATCCGGCCGGCAGACGATGCACCTGCTCCAACGTCAACCGCGGTTCCACCAACGCCTGGTGCACCATCAGCGCGCTCGCCAGGTCGCCGTCGTCCGCCGCGGCCCGGTTGAGTCGAGCGATATCCGCGAGTACCAAAGGCCGCACTACCACCTCGGCCGGCGCGGCTCCCGCCGTACTCCCGGAGACGAGGTGCGCGGGCAGCGTCACCCGGTGGGTGAGCGCGGATCCCGCGAGCAGCTCCTCGGCGGTGAGGGTCGGCACGTCAGGCCCCTTCGCCGGCGGCGTCCGCGACCCCGATCCACAACGCGCGGAACGTCACGCCTTCGAGGACGAAGTCGTCCTCCGGGACGGTCAGCGACCAGCCGTCCAGCTTGACCTGGTGGACCGTCACGGTCGCCGACTGCCCGGGCCGCGCCGGATTCTCCAGCACCAGGCTGAGATTGAACGTCGGGCTGACGAACGCACCCGCCGGACGCGTGCCGGCTCCAGCTTCGCCCAGCATCAGCTGCAGCAGTGCGCCGTTGATGTACGCGCGGCCCATCGTTCCGGTGACGTTGACGTTGCCCGGGCGGAGCTCGGTGGCGTAGCGCTGACCGATCTCGTGGAACGGCCGCATCGCGGACGTGACCTGGACGGTGACATCGGTGGCCCGGCCGACAGGCGTCAGGGCGAAGGTCTCGGCCACCGTGTTGGCGGCCTGGCCTTCCGGGGTGGCGGCGTCGTCGACGGCGATCGTGATCGCGCCGTCCATGCCGGTGTAGACATTGGTGTTGGGCACGGCGGATCCCTCACTCCAGGTTCATGGTGACGCGGATGTAGTCGATCGAGAACGTGGGCAGCAGAGTCATCACGACCGAGCAGAGACCCGCCCGCTCCTGCGCCCGCGTGGCCGAGACCTGTAGCTGGTAGCCGACGAGCATCTCGTCGAGCACCATCTGGGACAGGAACCCGTCGAGCGTGGCCTGCAGTGCCTTGCGGACCCGGTTGTTGTTCAGCCTGCCGATGTACGGGTCGGCACCGAGCCGCACGCCGGCCTTCGCGTAGTCGACGATCCGGCGGATGCTGATCTGCGTGAACGGCGGTTGCGCACTCGTGATCCCCTTGACCACCTGCGCCCCGAACTTCTGCCGCACCAGCAGCACCCGGTTCTGCAACAAGCTCTGGGTCAGTGCGGTGGAGTAGCGCACGTCCGGCACGACCGGCAGCACCTTGTTGGTGAGGCTGACCTGCGGCGCCAGCGTGGACAGCTTTCCCGCCACGACAGCGGCCAGGTACGGCGGCGGCAGCGCCACGTTCGCACCGGTTTGCGCGTCCGTCGCGACGAGCCCCGGTGCCACGAGCACGATCCGGTCGTCGCTGGTGGCCGCCGCGTCCGCCTCCACGCCGCTGGCGGAGGTCGCGGTACCGGAGGCTCGGGCGCCGAGGATCGCGATCCGTTCCCGGCCTTCGGCCTCGGTACGGTCGAGATGGCCGAGGACCGTCGTACCCACGATGTTCGCGCCGAGTCCGGCGACCAGCAGGATGTTGACCGGCTGGGATTCCAGGACAGTCAGCCCACGCAGTACGTCGACGGCGCTGACATTCGCGCCATCGGTGCCACCGGTCAAGGAGGTGGTGGGCAGCGCGGTGAAACCCGACGGGGCGTTCTGCACCGCGCCGGCCCGGACCAGCTTCGACGTTCCCAGCTTGCCGTGGATGTCGCCGACGGTCGCGCCTTCGTAGACCTCGCGGAGCTGGCCGTACACCACGGTCATCCGCCAGGTCACCGGCGACGTCGTACTGTCGGCCACCACCTCGACGTCGATGTCCTGACCCCAGGTGCCCGAGCTGCCGGCGATCTCGGCGCCGGTCTCGCCCGCGATGCCCTGGGCGGTCAGGGTGAAGGCCGGCTGGTCCACTCCGGAGGCACGGATGTTGAGGGTGGCCGCCGTACGGTCGCCGTTGGCGATCCGGATGGCGAAGACGTTGCGGGCACCGCCGGCGTACGCCTGCTCGAGCGCCCGGGTGAGTGTGAGGGGGGTGTCCGTCACTCGGGGCGACGCGAAGGCGTCCGGTTGACCGAAGATGTCGGCGGCCTCGGTGAACGATCCGATCGGTACGACGGTGTCGACCGGACCACGTCCGGCAGTGCCGACGATGCCGATGTTTCCGGTGGAGATGCCGCCGACCGCGATCAGTCCTTCGGCCCGTACCTCGATGTACGTGCCGGGGATGACCATCTCGGCGATGGACTCGCTCATGTCGTGGCTCCTCGCGTGACGGTGAACGGCTCAATGGGCAAGGGGATGTCCGGGGGACTGGACAGGGTGCTGGTGACGGCGACCCGGCTGATCACGCCGCCGCCGGAGGTGAGCACCGGCTCCTCCAGTTCGGCGTCCAGCTGGAACGTGGTGACCTGGGCTCGCGTGGCGGTCTCGTCGGGCAACTCGGCAGGACGGACCGGGCTCCAGGACAACGGCGTGGTGCGCATCCCGGGGTCGCTCGCGGCGAGCGCAGTGGCGACTGCGCGCGAGGTGTCCGCGACCGCCGCCGCGGTGCCGGCAACGACCTCGACGACGAGGGTGCCCTGCACGCGGGTGCTGACGACGTCCCACTGGCCGACGTGGTAGGTCACATCGAGGTCGCCGGTGGTGGCCAGCGGTACGCCGAACAACAGGGTCCCCTCCGGTGGATCGACCTGGACCTGGCGTCCGACCGGCGTACCGGCGACGACCGTGAACAGCGCGCCGTCGTCGGCGATCACGTCGCCCGGACCGAACGGTGGATCGGGCGTGCCGTCGGCGCGGACCAGCGGGCCGTGGGGGAGTGTGAGCGTCCGGCGATCGGCCGAGAGCAGGTCGAGGGTCTCGCCGCCGCCCAGATCGAGAACCGGGTCGGCGAGGTCGACGGTCGCTGCCAACCGCAGCGCGCCGGTGCGAGTCCCGCGAGGTACCCGGCCGACTCCGACCAAGGTCTGCGTCACGGCATCCAGGGACAGTACGGCGCACGGCAGATCGACGGTCGCGACCGGTGCGACGTCGTCCACCCGGACACCGTTCAGCGCGCTTGCCAGATGTGCGGCGAGCGGGTCGAGGACTCGATGCAGTGTCACGCCGGCATCCCGAGGGCATCTCGCAGTCCGCCGAGCAGCGCCGGAACACCGGCCACCGCGTCCCGCGCCGTACCCAGCGCGGGCCGGATCGGTTCGCTCGGATCGGCCAGCGCCGGTACGCCGCCCAGCAGCGCCGGCAGATCGAGACCGTCGAGCAGCTTCCCGGCCAGATCCGCGAGGCCGGCGAGGTCGTCCAGCGGGAGCTCCGGAACCAGAGGCGGCGGCTCGGGCGGCTCGACGTACTGGCGTACCACGATGCGGTAGCGCAGGGCGTCGACCCACTCGTCGGTCTCGATCACGTCGAAGCTGACGATGACGACGTCCTCGAGTTCGCTGGACTCCACGATGTCGGCGACGAACGGCACCGGGTCACCGCTGCGGAACTGCTCCTGCAACGCCTCCAGGAATCCGGACCGCGTCTCCGCGCCGGACAGGCTGCCCGTGATGGTGACGGCAAGACTCTCGACACCGAGGTCCTGGTGCAGATCACCGAGCAGGCCCGGTACGCCGAGCCGGACCTGACGCCGCGCCTGATGCAGCTCGACGCGCTCGATGCACGGCAACTCCCAGTCGCCGATCATCGGTCGCACAATCATTCGTCCATGCGATCAGGTCGGGGGTCGCCCAGACGTCGCGACGGCGTCACCCCGGCGTTACGGCGCTCTGCCCGTGGGGTGAGCGCTGCCGCGCCCACCAGGTGTGTCGCGAGGGGCTGTGTGGCGATGCGCCGAACACGCTGTCGTGACGCCGGACCTGCTGCGCTACCTGCATGGCCACCGGCTGGGCTGGCGTTGTGATCCGCTGCGAGCAGATCGAAGGATCGGCAGCAGACGACGATGCGCTGTTGCTGCGCGTGCAGGTCTCGATCGGTGACCGCACTCCCGAGATCCTCGGGCCGCTGGTCGCGCGCCGCTCTGAGGCCGGTCAACTCGTCGCGGAGGTTCTCGACCGGATCTTCGAAACGCTTGTACGAGGCGAGGCCGGCGACAGAGGAGATGCCGCGACGTCTTCAGATTCCTGACCCTGGGGCCGATGATCGTCTTGTGCCCCGGACCTCACCAGCCGGGGACGCGGTACAGGGGGGTGGTCGGTGATGGTCGTCGTACGGTTGCTTGATCGTTTCGTCGTGACGTCGGGTGGTGTCGCGATGCACGTCCCGGCGAGCGCCCATCGGCTGGTCGCCTTGCTCGCGTTGCGCGGCTCGCCGGTGGAACGCTCGTACGTCTCGCAATGCCTGTGGATGGACAAGACCGAAGCGCGGGCCTACGCCAATCTGCGGTCCGTCATCTGGCGGCTGCGCCGGAGTAGTCCGCAGCTGGTCAGCCTTTCGGCGTCGCACCTGTCGCTCCGTCGCGACGTCGAGGTCGACATCGACGCGTTGCGTGGATTGGCCCGAGCCCTCGTCGACGAGACGTCTGCCGTCGAGCTGTCCGCGGTTGATGCGGAGAGCTTGTCGGGGGAGCTGTTGCCAGGGTGGTGCGACGACTTCGTGGAGCTCGAACGCGAACGGTTGCGGCAGATGCGGCTGCACGCGCTGGAGTCCCTGTCGCACCGCTTGCTGCGCGCCGGACGGCACGCGCTGGCACTCGACGCGGCTCTCGCCGCGGTCGCTGCCGATCCGCTGCGCGAGACCGCCCACCGCGCGGTCATCGCGGTCCATCTTGCGGAGGGCAACCTCGGCGAGGCGCTCCGGCAGTTCTCGTCGTTGGCCGACCTACTGGCTCGGGAGCTGGGGATCGCGCCGTCCCGTCGGACGGCGGAACTCCTCGATGTCCGATCGGATTGGGCGACCGGCCCAGCGCCGCGGCAGGCCGCGCGCTTGCTGACGATCTGAGGTCCTAGCGCGACAGCTTGACCTCCAGGGCATCTGAGACACCTCTCGCCTGGAAGGCCGGACCCGGGACCTGCTCGTTCTCGCTCATGTGCGCGCGTCCAGGTCAGATCGTTGACTTGGCGATCAGATGAGCGAGGACCCGCTGGGTCTTGCTGACCTGGCTGTCGTCCACCGGCAGTTGCTGCTGGTTCACGAAGGCAGTCAGCGCGGCCTGAGCGGCAACGGCCTTCTTCGGCTTGGCGACGATTGACAGCTCCAGGAAGTCGAGCCCGGCGTCGACCTGCCAGCGTTCGGCCCGCACCTCTGACGTCAGGCCGTCGACGGTGAACTTCTCGTACCGGGTAGCGGCGATCGGCGGCAGCATGCTGACGGCCGCGAGGTTGACCCGGCCCTCGCCGCACTTACCGAGGAAGTCGAGCTGTTCCTTGCTGAACAGTTCGGGGACCAGCCCGGCGTCGGCCTGCGCGGCCGACAGCCGCGAGTCCGTCCATTGCACGGTCATCGCCGTGGCGAGCGACCGCTTCTCGCCCGCCCAATCCGCCTCGATCTTCAGCTCCTCGTCGCCGGCCTCCCGATTCTCGAAGTACTCCGGATCGAGCTGGGACCAGCGACTGGGCCGGAGCTTGATCGTCGAGTCGCCGCTCGTCGCGGTCTTGCCGCGCACCCGCAGAACGACCCCGATGTCGAGCAATGCCGTCGACGCCGCGGCGTCGGTGACGTCCTCGCAGAACACCACCGTCCAGGCGTCGCCGCCCGTCAGCCCCAGTTGGTCGACCGCCTCCTCGATGCGCGCGCCGGCCAGCGTGATCTTGATTTCCACCGATTCTGGACGCACCTCGACACCCCCCAATGAGTACGCCGGCCGGACCCGCCCCCAGGTCCACCGGCCGCACGTCAAATTTCCACACTCCTCTCCGTCCCAACCACCGTCAAGGTTGCAAGTGTTTGACATCTGCAGGCCTTGCGACGGGGGTGGTGGAAAGCGGATCCTGCAAGAACATGGGGAGCGGTTCCGCCGTAGGGGAGAGTCACCGATGCCGGATCCAGGTCAGCCCGTCCGTCGCCGTTTCTGGTTCGAGCTCGTGCTCGCCATCGTCACCGGCGTCCTGTTCGTCGTCACCCTCTTCTGGCACGAATGGCTGGAAGCCTTCGGCTTCGACCCGGACCAAGGTTCCGGCACCGCCGAGTGGCTCATCGTCGGCGCGCTCCTCCTGGCCTGCGCCATCACCAGCGTGATCTCAACCCTCGAATGGCGCCGCACCCCCGCAGCCCCACCCGAAGGTGTGACCGACTGACAGGATTCGACCTTCTGCCTTTGATTCTCGCTCCAACAGGTGAATTGGTCTCCGCGCTTTTTCAACCTTGCGCGTATTCACAACGAGTGGGACGCCGAATTTGACGCTGCGCGTCTTGAGGGGAATCGACCGACAGCCGCGGGGAGGCCGCTGTCCGCGCTCGAAGCATTCCCAGCAGGACTCCGGATGACCTGGAGCCCGCCGTGGCCCTTGCTGTAGTACCTGGCGCGGGAGGGCAGATGAGCAACGAACTGTCCGAGGCGGGACACGCACCTTGACCACACGCCTGGACATCGACACGGATCCCATCGGTCGTACCCCATAACCGCTGATCACCATCGGCCCCGGCTGCGCTCAACGACCTTGCGGACAGCACGTAGTTGTCAGACGGTGGGCTTGGTGCTGCGACGCCGGGAGGGGATCGGGACTGCCTTCGACGTGGTACTCGACGCGCTCGTTGACTGTCCCGGTCCCAGAGGCTCCGGCCGGGATGCCTTGACCCGGCCTGCAGGTGATACATCGGCAGAAGTACAGACCGTTACGCGAGTCCCGTGGCCGGCTCGCGATGCTCCCGCGGGACCTAGCAGGCGGGCCGGCGAATTCTGAGTTGGGTGCCAATCCGGGTGAGTTGGATGTTTATCGGTATACGACTGGCGTCAGGATTGGATCGTGACCGCAATCATCCACCTCGTGCACGGCCTGGCGAGCCGCATGCCGGCAGACTGCCACGAGCTCCGCCCGTACCTGCACGAGGTTCATGCGGAACCTCAGGACCCCATCGCCTTGCCCCGTTTCCGGCGATGGTCGCGTGCCCTGAGGATCTGAGCACCTCAGCGAACACTGACAGCCACCATCCGCGGGTTGCCTCGAGTGGTGGCTGTTGCGCTGACCACCAGCCGATCTGGTGATCCGTCCGACTCCCTGGTCGCTGTGATGCCAGATCCGAGAAGCCGTTCCAACAACATGAAGAAGAGGACAGAGTGATGCTCGATCCCGTCGTCGACAAAGGTCAGCTGACCGAGACTGACCGCTTCATCTTCGAGTCGTGGGGCTACTTCATGATTCCCAACGTCTTGACGAAGGACGAGGCCGCCGAGGCTTACGATGTTTCGCGGCGTCTGCACCAGAACCGCGACCGCGAGTTCGGGCAGATCGGCCGGACCTACGAGAGTGAGCCGGTTCTCGAGCGGCTCATAGATCATCCTGACGTCCTTCCGAAGGTGCAGGGTCTGCTCGGCGACCGATTCGTACTGCAGGCCGGCTGGAACACCATGCAGCCGGCGCACGCGGGGAACGGCCGTTGGCACCAGGACGGATCGTCCGCCTTCGACTTCAAGGACCTGGGATACCCGGTTCCCTTGCTTCAGCTCCGCGTGTCGTATCTGCTCACCGATCAGACTGTGCCCGGCATGGGCAACATGGAGCTGATTCCCGGCAGCCACCGCTCGCGGGTCGGTCTACCCGATGCAATCCGTGAGAGCAACGACGACATCGCGATCGGCCATGTCGTGTGCGCCGAGGCCGGGGCTGCTCTGGTGTTCCACAACGGCGTCTGGCATCGAACCTTCCGCCACGATGGCGACTACGACCGCTATACAACGCACTACGTCTACAGCCCACCGTGGGTCCGCATGGCCGACCGTTTCAGCAACGACCCCGAGTTCCTTGAGCGCACCACGCCCCTGAGGCGCGCATTGATGGGGGACTTCGCAAGGCCGGATGCGCCGTTCGGCGCCAACTACGATCCGCTGCCGATCTGACGCACGGACTCGCGTCGCCGCGACACCGGCCTTTTGTTTGAACTCGGAGGCCGGTGCCTCGGCGGCGCTTGCAGCGGTAGACGATGATCACGAGTCGACACCAGCTGCGGTCGGGCTGGCTCAGCGGATCGAGGTGACGGAGGCGGCGATGGCTCGACTGCGGAAGGCGCTCGAGCTGGCTGGGATCCAACGGCACTGATCGAGCAGTACGACGGCCGCGGCGGCCGAGAAGCGAGCGGCGGACGCCGAGCTCACCGGCCTGGAGGTACCTGAGCGGGTCACGACCACATTCGGCAGATGGTCGTCGAACTAGGCGACATGATGACCGCCCCTCGGCGCGGCATCTGGCACCTCCTCCTGTACCAGGCAGGCACGAACGACATGTGCGTCCTCGCAATCTCTCACGACAATGCCCTCCGCACCTCCGCCAACCGCAGCGGACCCTCTGACCTCACCTGGCTGTCCCACTCAACCGGCGACAGCCGCTCGGAGCTCTGATTGGTCCGCTCCGCGGTCTCCCGATTGGTCCTTCAGACAAGACCGATCGTCGTCGAGGATCGAGGAACCGACAAACGAGACCAGGCCGTGATGAGCGCTGCGGGCCGCCACAACGGATGTGATCGGCGACGCGATGACTACGCGCTGGCGCGGAGTCGCCGCGCGATTCGCGGGTGCGACATCAGGGCCGGCGAGGCTGCCGCGGGCGGCGCGGACTGCGAAGGTTGAGGACGACGCTGTTGGATCAAATGACGCTCATGACTCGTTGATGGCCGTCTGAGGATCGCCACTGATCTCTTCCGCGCCAAGCAAAGATCGCGTTGGGTGCGCGCGATGACTAGTGGTGCGGTAGCCACCTTGGTGCGACCTGCGTGCGGGGCCGTCGGGGCGCGAGGCCTACGGGTTGATCTGCTTCGTCGGGACGTGGCCGGTGGGGCGATCTGGGGTTGCTGGCCGGGCCTGCGCTTTCGGATGACTTCTCGAAATGAACGAGCGTGACAAGAAGTGCGGCTATGGCGACGTAGACCCCGAGGATCAGTCCGAGAATTGTGCCGATGTCGTTGTGCACGATTCGCCTCCGAGGGGTGCGGCAGCCAGGGTGCGACGCGACGGGCACGAGTCGCGCCGGCGCATGGATCGCCGAGTGCCGGGGTCGTTACGGTCTGACCCAGATGTTTTCCTTCGGTACCCGCACCGGGCAGTTTGTATGTGCTGAATCGGGACCGATCCGCCCCGGCACGGCACGCCCGCAAGGAGTCAGGGTGCGAGACCACCGGGCCGAGACAGATCGCAATCGGGGCAACAAAATGAGGCCACCGCCGTCGCTTCGGATGCCAGGATCATCTCGTCGGATCGGCTGCCGATCTCGAAGATCCGGCGGGTGGCGGGGAGACCGTCTGCTTAGTGGTGCGCCGAGGTGTTTCGGCCGGTCACCGCGGAGGCGATGACTACCAGTACGGCCGCGATCGCGATTGCTACGATCCAGCGCACCCAGTCGATACCCGGGCTGCCGTTACCGCCGAACGCGGTGTAAACGAACCATCCGAGGATCACGCCGCCGATGCCGCACACGACGGTGAGCCAGATCGGGATGTTGTCCTTGTCGCCCGGAGCGACAAACTTGCCGAGCAGGCCGATGATTATGCCCGCGACGATGACTCCGATGATCTCCATGTGTCCATTCCTTTGCTGAGCGCCCACCCACCTTGCCGCTGACGACGGTGGCTGGTCTGGTGGCCCGTCTGGGCGGCCGCGGCAGTCTGCCTGCCGCGACGACCCGGTGCCCAAACCCCAAACCACCAGTCGTGAGCTTGCGGGCACCTTTAGCGCCACGGTGGACCTGGTCGCGCTCGTAGCAGTGTTCATCCAAGGCCGCCGGTGAAGGGGGTCTCGCGAGTAGTAGCTCGAACCTGAGACGACCGGCAAGTGCCAGGCTTTGGGCCGGGCATCTAGGGTGCGATCTCAGACGTAATCTCGGGATGTCTCGAAGTCGGTAGCAAGGTGCGCGTCGGGTACGGTCCGGAGTTCCTGCGGAGGATCCTGTTCCAGAGCCGTACTGAGGCGAGCGTGTTGGCGGAGTTGCGCGTGTGCGTCGGGTGCCGGTGGCGATCCGAGTACCTCGAGACTTCGAACTCGGTAGAGCTCGCGGTAGGCCGCTACGTCGCGGAAGATCTGGGAGCTCTCGCCTGGCCTGTCCACTAACTCGACGATGGTTCGCTGCCAGGGTTCACGTCCTGATTCGACGTCCTTCGCAAGCCAGTCCGCGCGTTGTGCGATCTGGGGTTCGATGCGGGCGTGGAGGACTGCGGCTAGGTCGTTGGCATTGTTGAGGGAGGACTGGGTGACGGCTTGGCGGATGGTGGTGGGGACGTCTACCTCGGTGTTCGGCTCGGCGTAGGGCGGTGATGAGGGCGGGGGAGGCTTGGAGGGCTGCTTGGTCGACGATGTCCAGTCGAGTTGATTGCGCATGATTTCGTGGGCGGAGCGTTCGATGCCGTCCTGTTCGAGGACTGTCTCGAGGACGCCTTGCATGGTTTGGGGGAACTGCGGTTCGTGTTGCTCTGCGGTGGTCGTGTGGGTGGCGACGTACGTGTGGTTGCTGTGGCGGCCGCGGGTCATGCCGACGTACATGCGGGCGCGGGTGAGTTTGTCGGTGACGAGTAGGTGGGCGGTGGTGGCGTAGCCGAGTTCGACGGACTCGCGGACGTAGGCGCTGGGGAGGGTGACGGTTTGGAGGTCGTCGTTCTGGACGGTGAGGGAGCCGTCGTCCCAGCGTGGATGACGGTCCAGCGGTTGCCGTTTGGACGAAGCCGCGGTGGCCGATGCGCAGACGGCGACTGTTGAGACGTGTGGCGATGTGGTCGCCGACGCCGACGTGGTTGCCGTCGATGATCACGAGTCGGCATCAGTTGCGATCAGGTTGGCGCAGAGGGTCGCGACGGCGGTAGCCGAGAAACGGTCCGCGGAGGACGAGCTGAGCGTGGTGAAGGTACCGGAGCGTGTGTCAGCCGCAGACATCCGGAAGATGGTCCACGAGCTCGGCGACATGTAATCCCGGATGAGTTCGGTCGATCGATCCTGTGGAGGGGATCGAGGCAGTGCCAGGCAGTAGCTGAGCGGAGGGGAGATCAATGATGGAGCTCGAGTTCGAACTCGGCGAACGGACCTACCGGATCAGAGCCAGTGATCCCACCGCGCAGGCCCCGTGCGGAGACGCTGGCAGCGCTTGCAGTGCCAGCGTTCGACGAGCCGGCCCGGCTGGTCGGGATCGTGGACCAGCCACACAGTCTCCAGGCCTTCGCGGTGCAACTGGAGCTCGTGCGCATCGGCGGGCCGGTTCCCACACGTTGGGCAGGCCGGTGACTTCGGTGCCATCGGCATCGGCAACGGCTGAGAAATGAGACACTCACTGATCGGTGTGTCGCCGGCCGGCAGGACCACCGAGGGAGTGCCGAGATAACGATCGTTTGCACGACGACTAGTGCGGGCCGGAACTCTCGACCGCCTGGCCGGCCGCCTCGGCGAACCCGACCACGACCCCCACGGCGACCCCATCCCCCGCTCGGCACGATCGACGTCGTCCACGACGGCGCGTCCGTCGCTCTGGACCTGACGACCGCTTACGCGATCCGCGTCGTACAGACGGATTCCTGACACGAGCCGTTAGCTCACCGCCAGCGTGTGAGCACGCAGCGAATACGGTTGCCCGAAGCTCTTACCCAGCAGGTGTTGAGCGCGCAGAATGCGAAGCACAGGGCGTGCGGTGGGGTCCGCGAGCCGGGGGTAACAAGGGGTGGGGGCATCCATGGTGCGTCTGGGATTTGCGACGCGTAGGCGCGGGCTGGTCAGCGCGGTCGCGGCGATGTTGCTGGGCGCCGCGTTGCTCACGCAGGTCGGGCCCGGTCCGGCAGAGGCTTCGACGTTGCCGACCGGATTCCGCGACAGCGTCGTACTGAGCGGGTTGACCAACCCGACGGTGCTGCAGTTCGCACCCGACGGGCGGATCTTCGTCGGCCAGAAGAACGGCGTGATCAAGGTCTTCCAGAGCCTGACGGACACGAACCCGGTGACGGTGGCCGACCTCAGGACACAGGTTAACGACTACTGGGACCGCGGCCTCCTCGGCTTCGCGATCCCGCCCAACTTCCCGGCAAACCCCTTTGTTTACGTGCTTTACGCGTACGAAGCGCCAATCGGCGGTACGGCGCCGACCTGGAACGACGCCTGTCCGACACCACCCGGCCCGACCACCGACGGATGCCTGGTGTCGGCGCGCCTGTCGCGACTCCAGATCAGCGGAAACGTCATGACGGGCAGCGAACAGGTCCTCATCAACGACTGGTGCCAGCAGTACCCGAGCCACTCCGTCGGCACGCTCCTGTTCGGACGCGACGGCTACCTGTACGCCAGCGCCGGCGACGGTGCCAGCTTCAACAACGTCGACTACGGGCAGTACGGCGCGACGTACGCCGGCGATCAGGCCAACCCGTGTGGCGATCCGCCAGGTGCGGTTGGTACTGCGCTGAGCCCGCCCGGAGCGCAAGGTGGAGCGCTGCGGAGTCAGAGCGTACGGCGTCCCACCGGGCCGGCGACGCTCGACGGTGCGATCCTGCGCCTCGACCCGGCGACCGGTGCCGGCGTACCCGGAAACCCGTTCTTCTCGTCGACCGACCCGAACGCGCGGCGCATCGTGTCCTACGGAGTACGCAATCCGTTCCGGATGACTCAACGCCCGGGCACTGACGAACTGTGGGTCGGCGATGTCGGCTGGAGCGCTTGGGAAGAGATCAACCGGGTGGTGTCACCGACCACGGCCACCAACTTCGGCTGGCCGTGCTACGAAGGCTCAGGTGCTCAGAGCGGGTACCAGGGTGCCGGCCTCACCTCATGCCAATCGCTCTACTCGACGCCTGGCTCGGTCGTTGCGCCGTACTACGCCTATAACCACAACGCCTGCGTGGTGAACTACACCGGCTGCCGCACCGGTGGTTCGTCGATCACGGGCATCGCGTTCTACCAAAGCGGGTCGTATCCGGCGCAGTACAACGGCGCACTCTTCTTCGCCGACCACTCGCGCAACGAGATCTGGGCGATGCTGCCTGGTACGAACGGACTGCCTGATCCGGCCAGACTGCAGTCGTTCGTGGGTGTCGACGCGGCCGGCGGCGCGGCCGGGCATCCGGTCGACCTGAAGATCGGCCCCGGTGGCGACCTGTTCTACGTCGACATGGAGAACGGTTCGGTCCACCGGATCACCTTCACCGCCGCCAACCAGGCGCCGAATGCTGCCTTCACCGCAAACCCGGCCAGTGGCGCGGTCCCACTGACGGTCAACTTCGACGGCACCAGCTCATCCGACCCGGAAGGCCGCCCGCTCACGTACTCGTGGGATCTCAACGGCGACGGGACCTTCGGGGACGCGACCGGTACGACGACGTCGTACACGTATTCGTCTTCGGGTGTCTATCATCCAGCGCTTCGGGTGACGGATGACCAAGGCGCGAGCGACACCACGTCGGTGACCGTCACGGCTGGCAATACCGCGCCGACCGTTGTGATCGATTCACCCGCGGCGTCGCTCACCTGGAAGGTCGGCGACACGATCCCGTTCACCGGCCACGCAACCGACGTACAGGACGGAACGCTTCCGGCGTCTTCGTTGAGCTGGGCCGTGAGCATGAATCACTGCATCACACCGACCGACTGCCACGCGCATCCCCTGCAGACGATGAACGGCGTCGCCAGTGGTTCGTTCGCCGCGCCCGACCATGCATACCCGTGCTGGATCGAACTGACGTTGACCGCAAGGGACTCATCCGGTCTGACGTCGACAACCAGTCTGCGGTTGAACCCGCGAACCGTCGTACTCACCTTCAAGACCACGCCTGGCGGCCTCAACCTCACCAACATGGTCGTCAACGAGGCGCCCCGCTCGACCCCGTTCTCCGTCACGGTCGTCGTCGGCTCCGCCAACTCCGTCAGCGCCCCCTCCCCGCAACCGTTCAACAAGTCCACCTATTTGTTCACCTCGTGGTCCGACGGCGGCCCGCAAAGTCACACGATCACTGCCCCCGCCGTCAACACCACCTACACCGCCACCTACCGAAAACGCTGATTCGCGTGGGGGGCTTGTCGCGGCGTACACAAGGAGTTGGTCGCCGGAATCGATCAGGATTCGAGCTCGGGTTGTGGCATTGTCACCAAGGTGGAGGAGGTGATGCCGAGTGAGTGATCCGTCGGCCGGCCGTACCGGGTACAGCTGTCGCGCAGGCCTGGCGTCGACGAACTTCTCCACGACGGGAATGTGCACCGACGGAGGCGTCCCGGTGTGACGGCTTCGCAGTACGCCGTCATGCCAGTAGAGCTCGATCGATGTGTCGGTCGTTTGCGAGCAGAGCATGACGACGGTCCGCTCGGCCCAGTTGCGTGCGTCGTCGAAGCTGAGGACGGACGTCGGGTGGTCGGTCAGTTGCTTGACCCAGGCGGCGGTCGGGTGCTTCTGCTCGCCGTGTTGGTGATAGGTGACCAGGAACGCGAACAGGTCGTTGCCGACGCCCCAGTAAACGGGCTCGATGCTCGTGACCGGGTCGGGCCAGACTCCGGAGATAGTGACGCGCGTGGACCTCGAACCCGCGCGGGCGACTGAGCCGGACTGCCGGGTCTGGGCGATCGCCGCGAGTATGTCGGTCCTGCCCGCGTTCTCCACCGCACCGAGCCCGCTGTACGGCCTGTACGACAAGACCACTTGTCGTCGATCACCATCACCGTCGTGTACGCGGCCGGGATCGTGGTGAGCCTCCTCCAGGACCGGATCTGTCGTTGGAAGCAGGCCGCGGAGGTTGATCCGCCTCACGTGATCAGTACGCGGCCGCGAGCTCCCGTGATCGCGCTCGGAGCCTCTCGCTCATCCCGGTCACGTGCGCCGCGGGGGCGGTTGGTGCGGCGGTAGCCGCAGGCGTCGGCGGTAGCCGGCAAGGATACGTACCGGGCGGCAGCCCGGGGGGTGGGTGGGAGCACGCGTAGCAGGCGCGCTGAGGAGCGCAGCGACGAGGGAAGCGACTGCGAGAGCGCGCGTGGGGTCGCTCCACGCAGTTGGTGTCCGAGGAGGAACACGCACTTGACCACACGCGTTCTGGTCAACGCTTGAGCGTCGCGGACTGACCGCGTCACCGCTGCGGGGTTCGATCCGGTCGCCGCGGTCAGTCGACCACCGCGGGCGGCGCGCCCTCGTCGACGGGGCGTGCCTTCTCGCGTTTGCGGGGGAGCATGAGGGCCGGCACCAAGGTGAGGGCTACCAGCAACCAGGCGACCCAGAAGGTGTGTGCGAACGCCTCGGCGGCGTCGACCAGCCCGCTCGCGATCGCGGCGGGGTCGATATGGAGCGGGGCGAGGCTCTCGGGCTGAGTGTTGGACAGGATGGCCGCTTGGGTCTCGCGGAGGCCTTCGCCCAGCCCGGGGACGTTTTGCGTACCAGGAATGATCGGCGAGTCGTTGAGCTGATTGGTGAGGATGACCGACATCGTCGCGACGCCGCAGGACGAGGCGATCTGCTGGGTGATGTTGAGCAGGGTGGAGCCGCGCGCGACCTGAGGGCGGGAGAGCGTCTTCAGCGCCGAGGTGAACAGCGGCATCATCGTGGCGCCCATCCCGAAGCCCATCACGATCAGCATGCCGATGATCAGGGGGTACGGCGTCGTCGCCGTGAGCTGGGTCAGGCCGAACATGCCAATGACGATCAGGATGAGCCCGACGGGCACGATCCGGCCCACCGGCACCTTGTCCACGAGTCTCCCGGCGATCGGCATGGTCACCATGGCGCCGAGTCCCTGCGGCGCCACCAGGAGACCTGCCTGCAGCGTGGACTCGCCGCGGATCTGCTGGAAGTAGGTGGGCACCAGGAGCAGCCCACCGAAGAACGCCGCGGCGAACAGGAACATCGTGACGATCGAAACGGTGAGGTTGCGGTTGCGGAACAGCCGGAGGTCGAGCAGGGGGTGCTCCGGCCGGAAGGAGTGCCAGACGAACGCCGCCATCAGCAGCACCCCGGCCAGCATCGAGACCCACACCCGTGGGGCAGTGAAATCACCGTTCTCGGCGGGGAGCGAGGACACGCCGAAGAGGAACAACGCGAGCCCGGGGGACATCAGTGCCACGCCGACGATGTCCAACGACTCCGACCGCTCTGGGGTGTCTTTGGCCAGCACGAACCAGGCGTAGACCAGGGCGATCGCGCCAAGCGGTACGTTGATGAGGAAGATCCAGTGCCAGCTCGCCACCTCGATCAGCCAGCCGCCCAGGATCGGTCCCAGGATCGGGCCCAGCAGCATCGGCACCCCGAGGATGGCCATCAGCCGTCCCATCCGGTGTGGCCCCGCGGCCCGGGTCATGATGGTCATGCCCAGCGGCATCAGCATGCCGCCACCCAGTCCCTGCAGGACGCGGAAGCCGATGAGCATGTTGATGGTCGACGCGGTGGCACACAGGGCGGATCCGGCGGTGAAGAGGAAGATCGCGGTCATGTAGAGCCGCTTGGTGCCGAACCGATCAGCCGCCCATCCGGTCAGCGGAATGACGGTCGCGAGCGCGAGGGTGTACGCAGTGACCGTCCAGGCGACGTGGGAGTAGGTGACCGGGTTGTCGGGCGTGCCGAACTCGAGCTGGAAGGTCGGCAAGGCGACGTTGACCACGGTGATGTCGAGGATCGACATGATCGCGCCCAGCACGACGACACCGGCGATCTTCAGTACGGCGGCATCGATGTGGTCAGGGTGTTCGGAGTGGGTCGCTGGCTGGCTCATTTTCCTCCCTCTGAGCACGAATCACATCCCCCGAGACTACGCGCGAATCCTGCGCGGGCACGAGCGCATCCTCCATCAGCCGGTTTGTCGAGCCGGGCCGGCCTTCGGCTTGCCACACCAGCCATCTCGGGTCGGCCGTGGTCATCCGGTGACGATGTTGACGAGCCGCCCGGGCACCACGATCACCCGCTGGACCTGGACGCCTGCCAGCACGCGGACCACCAGAGCGTCGGCCAGGACCAACGCCTCGGTGCCCGCCTTGTCGGCATCGGCGGGCACCACGGTCGTCGCCCGCACCCTGCCGTTCACCTGCACCGCGATCTCGACCATCTCGGTCGCGAGCAGCGTCGGGTCGGCGACCGGGAAGGTCTCCCACGCCAGCGACTCTGCATGCCCCAGCCGCGACCAGAGCTCCTCGGCGACGTGCGGTGCCAGAGGGGCCAGCATCAGCAGCAGTGGCTCGACGACCTCCCGGGGTGCTCCTCCGGTCGCGCCCCAGCGCGCGGTCAGGTGGTTGTTCAGCTCGGTGATGCGGGCGATCGCGGTGTTGAAGCGCAGCGTCTCCATGCCCTCGCGCACCGCCGCGATGGTCCGGTGGAGCTGCCGCCGCGTCTCATCGTCGGCCGCGTCCGAAGAGACCCGTGGCGAACCGGTCTCCTCGTCGACGACGTTGCGCCAGACCCGCTGCAGTAGCCGGTAGACACCGATGACCGCCTTGTTGTCCCACGGCCGGGACTGCTCCAGCGGACCGGTGAACATCTCGTACAGTCGCAGCGTGTCCGCGCCGTACTCGGCGTACATCTCATCCGGGGCGACGGAGTTCTTCAGGCTCTTGCCCATCTTGCCGAACTCGCGGGTGACCGGCCGGCCCTCGTAGCTATAGCCGCCGTCGACCTCGGTGACTTGCGCCGCCGGCACGTAGAAGCCGCGCTCGTCGGTGTACGCGGCGGCCTGGATGTAGCCCTGGTTGAACAGCCGGGCGAACGGCTCGGACGCCGACACGTGCCCCAAGTCGTACAGGACCTTCTGCCAGAAGCGTGCGTACAGCAGGTGCAGCACGGCGTGCTCGACGCCGCCGACGTACAGATCGGCGCCGCCGGTCGGATTGTCGGCGTTCGGCCCCATCCAGTACCGCTCGACCTCGGGGTCGACGAAGCGGTCGTGGTTGGCCGGGTCCAGGTAGCGGATCTCGTACCAGCAGGAACCGGCCCACTGCGGCATCGTGTTGGTCTCGCGGTGGTACTTCTTCGGCCCGTCGCCCAGGTCCAGCTCGACCTCGACCCAGTCCGCCAGCCGGGACAGCGGCGGCTCCGGCTCTGAGTCGGCCGCGTCCGGGCCGTCGTTCGTACGCGGCGAGAAGTCCGTCATCTCAGGCAGCTCGACCGGCAGCATCGACTCTGGTAGCGGTACCGGCAGCCCGTGCTCGTCGTACACGATCGGGAACGGCTCGCCCCAGTACCGCTGTCGGCTGAACAGCCAGTCCCGCAGCTTGTACGTGATCGCTGCCTCGCCGCGGCCCTGCGCCTGCAGCCAGGCAGTAATCCGGGCCTTCGCCTCCTCCTTACCCAGTCCATTCAGCGAGATGTCAGCGTTCGCGGAGGCGACCAGGACGCCGTCACCGGCGTACGCCTGCGGCCACTCGGCCGGCGGGATGTGCGGGCCGATCCGGTGCCGCACGTCCCACTCGGCCGGCGGCTCGATCACCTTGACGACGCGCAGGTGGAACTTCTGCGCGAACTCCAGGTCGCGCTGGTCGTGCGCGGGCACCGCCATGATGGCGCCGCTGCCGTACCCCATCAGTACGTAGTCGGCGACGAAGATCGGCACCTGCTCCCCGCTGACCGGGTTCAGCGCGGTTGACCCGGTGAAGACACCGGTCTTGTCCCGGCCCTCGGTCTGCCGCTCCAGGTCTGAGCGCTGCGAGGCTGCGTTGCGGTACTCCGCGACGGCCTCAGCCGGGGTCGGGGCGCCAGCGGTCCACTCCGGACGTACGTCGTCCGGCCACCGGTCGGCCGTGACCTTATCCACTAGCGGGTGCTCAGGGGCCAGAACCAAGTAGGTGGCGCCGAACAGTGTGTCCGGCCGGGTGGTGAAGACCTCGACGTCGCCACCGGGCGAGCCGAAGCGGACCCGCGCGCCGCTGGACCGGCCGATCCAGTTGCGCTGCATCTGGGCCACGGACTCCGGCCAGTCGACGGAGTCCAGGTCGTCGATCAGCCGGTCCGCGAATGCGGTGATCCGCAGCATCCACTGAGTCAGCGGCCGCCGGTAGACCTGGAAGTTTCCGCGCTCGCTACGGCCGTCGGGAGTGACCTCCTCGTTGGCCAGCACGGTGCCCAGGCCGGGGCACCAGTTGACGACCGCATCCGACCGGTACGCCAGCCGGTGTGCGTCCACCACCTGCCGGCGCTCGACCGTGGACAGCTCCGGCCACGGCCGGCCGAACGGGTTGGTGCCCTGGGCAGGCTCCCGGATCCGGGCGTCCAAGTCGGTCCAGAGCTCGGCGACCGGCCGGGCCTTTCTCGCGGCCGGGTCGTACCAGGCGTCGAAGATCTGCAGGAAGATCCATTGGGTCCAGCGGTAGAAGTCGACGTCCGTGGTGGCGACACTGCGGCGCAGGTCGTGGCCCAGGCCGAGCCGGCGCAGTTGCCGCCGGTAGGTCTGGATGTTGGCCTCGGTGGTGGCTCGGGGGTGCTGCCCGGTCTCTATCGCGTACTGCTCGGCGGGCAGGCCGAAAGCGTCGAAGCCCATCGTGTGCAGCACGTTGGCCCCGGACATCCGCAGGTAACGGGCGTAGGCGTCGGTACCGATGTAGCCCAGCGGGTGGCCGACGTGCAGCCCCTCGCCGCTCGGGTACGGGAACATGTCCAGCACGTAGCGGCGCGGCCGGCCGGCGACCTCGTCGAAGCCATCGGACAGCGGGCCGGTCGGGTTGGAGGCATGGAAGGTGCCCTCCCGCTCCCACCGCTCCTGCCAGGCGGTCTCGATCCGCCTGGCCAGCGCCGCGGTGTAGCGGTACGAAGGGATACCGGCCGCCGGTGTCTCTGTGGTCCCGTCGACTGCTTCGCTCATCGTCGTCGCTCCTTGGTCAGGTCCGGATACGAAAGAAGCCCCCGTAGTCCACGAGGGCTCGCCGCACTGACTGAAATCTGTCAGCGCGGCCCGGTAAGGAGGAGGCGGATGCTCACGCATCGATGGTAACGCGGACAACCGCGTACGAACCGCCTCGGCAACGGCCACCCGACCTTGAGTGGGTCGAGGGTGAGCAGGTCAGTACGCATGCCTCTGGAGGTGCAGTGCTCGGCATCGGTCCGCAGTTCCTACTGCTCGCGCTGCTGATCGCGTCGATGGTCGGCGTACTTGGCACCGACCCAGCCGCGATCGAGGCCGGGCTGTTGTGAGCCCGCTACCGTTGCTCGAGGCAACCGGCTTCGTGATGAGCAGTACCGCGACGGCCTCGCGTGTCCCGGAAAGGTCTGACTCGACCGTCGAGACATCGAGGTGGACCGACCGATCGCGGGCCCATCGAATGACAACCCGGAGCTGGAGTTCGTCCACCCGGTACGTCGGCCGTCGGGGATGCCAGTCCTTGTCCCGGGTAGGCGGGTCGATCTCGGGGAGTGCCTCACATCCCTAGGTACGTCCATGATCACTCTTCGCTGGCGCAAAATCACGTCCGGTGGCGGCCGGGCCCCTCTGTTGCTGAGCGGCGCGCGAGAAGCGGGGATGCGATCGGCCGGCGATCATCCAACGGGCCGCGCTCAGACAATCCGTGGCGCACACTGGCCATATGCGGTACGTCGAGCTGCGTCGGCACACCGACAACGACGGCGATCGCCTCACACCCCGCGGAGTAGCGGATGCTGAGGCCATCAGCGGTCGCCTGCATCCGCCGTACGCGGCGTTCGTGTCCACCGGTGCGGCGCGCTGCACCCAGATGCTGGAGATCCTGCGCAGCTCGGCCGATCAGGACGAAATGCCGATCACGGAGGCGCCCGGGTTGCGATCCTCGGTGGAGGATCGGTGGCGGGCGGCGGCCAAGGCAGCGGGGAAGGGTGCGGATGTCGAGGCCATGCGGGCGATCGACCCGGATCTCGTCGAGCGGGAGTCGTGGCTCCTGGGGTGGGTGTTGCGACAGGTAGTGGACGGACTGCCGGAGGGCGGACGGGCCCTCGTCGTGGGGCACAGCCCGACCAACGAGGCCGCCGTACTCGGACTCGCCGGCCAGGTGATCCCGTCGCTGGGCAAAGGGGAAGGCGTGTTGCTGATCGAGGATGGCGGCGACTACCGAGTCGAGCCACTGACCTGAGCCGACGCCGATCGCGTCCGACTTCGCGTTCTCCAGCAACGGTGCGGCGGCCTTGCTGTACCAGCGCAGCGCAGCGAAGTCCGTGAGATCCGCTCCTGGCGTCTTGGATGCCGTGGGAGGGTGGTAGCCATCGAGTGACTTTGACCCGCCGTGTGGGCTGACCGTCGGGTGGCTCCGTCATTCTGGAGTCGGACGCTCGCGGCCGGTGTGCGAGGAGGATCGATGAGGAACGTCGTACGGTCGGCGGACGCGTTCTTCCTGCATGTCGAGACCGCGGGAGCGCCGCAGCATGTCGGCGGTCTGGTGGTGTTCGAGCCGACGGGCGACGGGCAGCCGTCGGTGGATCAGGTGTGTGAGGTGGTACGGAACGAACTCGTGAGACTGCCGCGGTTCCGCCAGCGACTTGCGCGATCGTCGTACTGGCGACGTCCCCGTTGGGTCGAGGCCGACGACATTGACTGGTCGTCGCACGTCATAGAACGCCGTACGTCGGACGGCCTGCCCGAGCTGTGGGGCCTTGTTGCCGCCGCCGCCGAGACGCCGATGGCCCGTGACCGCCCGATGTGGCGGATCATGCTGGTCCCCGAGAGCGGGGAGGGTTCGGCTCAGCCGCTACCCGACCGCGCCGGTCGGGCCGCCATGGTCCTGCTCGTGCACCATGCGATTGCCGACGGCAACGGAATCGTGAGTCAGGCACTGAACCTGCTCCGCCCTAGGATCGAGCTTCCGCGACCGTCCGGCGCGGCGCCGGGCCGCGTTCGGTTGGCCGCGGCAACGATCACCGGTCTTGCGCGGTTGGCTACCGATGGCGGATCGGGACGACCGGCTCTTGCGTCGTCGCCGAGGCGTGCGTTCGCCACTGCCGATCTCGACCTCGGCACGGTACGGCTCATAGCAACTGCCCGCCACGTCCGTGTCACTGACGTGGTGCTCGCCCTCGTCGGTGAGGCCGTGGCCGGCACCTACCGTGACGTCACCGTCCGGATCGGCGGCCGGTTGCGGGTCGCGGTTCCGCTGACGGTACGCCGGGCCGGGATCGTCGCTGAGACCAATGCGACTGCTGGGGTGATGGTCGACGTACCGGTGGACGGCCGGCCGATCGAGGACCTGATCGCGGAGGTCGGTCGCCGTACCGCTCGGGTCCGTACGCTGAGCCGGGCGGCGGCGTCGCGGTTCGTGCTGGCGACGGGTCTGCGAGCGCTGCCGGAGCCGGCGGCCGCGTGGTTCGCGAGAACTGTCTACGGGAGGCGCTTCTTCCACGCGATCGTGTCGAACATGCAGGGCTCGCGGCAGCCGTTGTCGATGGCCGGGGTTGGCATTGCCCGGGTGTATCCAATCCTCCCGCTGGCTCCTGGAGCACCGCTGGCGGTAGGTGCGCTGAGCTGGGCAGGCACGCTCGGAATCGGCATCACCACTGATCCGGCATCCTTGGATGCCGCCGTCCTCGCCGCCCGGATCGAGTCGACCTTCAGCCTGCTGACCTCGTCGTAGGCCGACGCGGTGAGTCACAGGCAAGTCGCCACCGTTGGCGTACCACTACAGCCAACTCGGGATCGGCGGAGCATCTAGTCGAGTGGGTGGGGCAGGCGGTCGAGGGCGTCGCGGAGGGCGGCTCGGGTGGTGATGCCGAGTTTGGGGAAGATCTGGTAGAGGTGGGTGGAGACGGTGCGCGGGGAGAGGACCAGGCGCTCCGCGATCTGCTTGTTGGTGAGGCCGGCGGCCGCCAGCTCCGCGATCTGGCGTTGCTGAGTGGTCAGCGTGGCGTCGACGGGGGAGTCGTGCGGGATGCCGGTGGCGCGGAGTTCGTTCTCGGTGCGGGTGGTCCACGGGCGCGCGTTCAGGCGCTGGAAGGTTGCCGAGGCGGCAGCGAGGTGATGCCGGGCTCGGCTGGTGTTCTTGGTACGGCGTAGATGTGCGCCGTAGGTCAACTGGATTCGGGCGAGATCGAAGGGCCAGCGGTCGTTGGTGGGGGAGGCGATGGCCGCTTCCAGACGATCGTCGTCGACGTCGGTCTCGGTGATGGCTGCCGTGGTGAGGACGACGAGACGGAGGCGATCCGATTGCGACTCGAGTCCGATCGTCTGGGCGGCTTTGACGTGGGCGACTGCCTCGGCGTGGCGACCGGTGAGCATCGCCGCCTCGACGAGATCGAGGAAGACCCAAAGCGCGTGCGGGCAGTACGGCGCGATGACGCCGGCCGGACTGATCAGTGAGGCCTGGGTGAACGCGGCCTCGAAGTCGCTCCGGCCAAGGGCGTCCAGCGTCTGGATGTGGGCGGCGTACAGCTGTGGTGTGCGTGCCCGCCGCGGCCCGGCCCAGACGTTCATCTGCTGGGCGATCGTGCCCGGTGTGAGGGGGTCGCCGCGGGCTGCGGCGAGGAGGCCGGTGATGAGCAGTCCGGGCCAACTGAGCAGCCTGTAGCCGTGCTTGTCGCAGAGTTGGAGTCCTTCGTGGACAAGTTGCTGCGCTTGGTCCCATTGGCCGGTGTGGAACGAGTCCTGGCCAAGGAGGAACAGGGCTTCGATCGCCGAGGTGATTGCGCCGCCTTCGCGGCCGTGTTGGACGGCGCGGTAGAGAGCGTCGCGGCAGTCGGCGAGGCGGTCCAGGTACGCCGCAGCGATGCCGGTCCGGATGATGCGAGCAGGACTGACCTGTTCAGTCAGTCCCGCGATCGATGCATCGAGTTGCGCGAGTGCCCGCTGGGATGCCCGTGCGGGGTCGCTGAAGGTCTTGCTGAGAATGCCGAGTAGCTCGGGGACGCGTGGCTTGAGCCGGGCGATCGCGGCTTCGTACGGCGGCCACAGCGTCGGCCGCCCGCCGAAGAAGCAGATCATCAGCAAGGTGTAGAGGGCCTCGATCAGGACCTTGTTGTGTGCATCGCCGGGGTCGTCGAGATCGTTGATCGCGTCGACCAGGAGCCGGTGTGCGGTGTCGATGTCGCCGTCACTGTGCAGCAGTTGATAGGCGCCGGCGACCGCCAGGGACAGTGGTCCACCCGCTCCTTGGTGGGACTGGCGAGCCGCGTCCAGGAGTCGCGGTGCGTCGCGAAGATCGCCCGTGACGATCGAGCCGAGGTATGCGGCTTCGGCGAGGCGTCCGCTGCGGGCACCGCCGGTTGGGCTAAGTTCGGCAGCACGCAGTAGTTGCGTGACGGCGCCGACAGAGTCGCCGCGCCGGAGGTTGGCGTGTGCGACACCTTGCAGAAGCGCCGCAACCTCCTCGTCGGGTTCCGTCGTGGCTTCGGCGAGGTGCCAGATTCGTCGTTCAGGTTGGTCTGCGAGATGTTGCGCCAGTACGCCGTGTGCCGCGCGGCGCTGACTGCTCGTGGAGAGGTCGACGACCGCCGACCGCATCAGCGGGTGCCGGAAGACGAGGCGTTCTGCGCTGTTGTCGACCCGGATCACGCTCGCCCGCTCGGCGGGCGCAAGTCCGTCTCCATCGGCGACCCGCCGGATCAGGCGGAGATCGCCCGTACCGTCGAGTGCGGCCAGCAACAGAACCCTGTACGTCGAGTCCGGCAGTCCCTTGATCCGGGAGGTGAAGGCTGCCTGCAGCCGCCGTCCGAGTGGCAGCACCGCCGGTACCGAACCTGCAACGCCCGCGAGGTGGTCGCCCAGGGCGACCGGCAACTCCAGCAGCGCCAGCGGGTTGCCTTGTGCGTCGGCGAGCAACCTGCGGCGCACCCGTGGAGCCAGGGCGGGGTAGCGGGCCAAGAGAAGCTCGGCGGCCGCATCGTCGGGAAGCGGCTGAATCTGCTCGACGGCGAGGTCACTGTGATCGAAGAAGCTCGCCTCACCCGTACGCGCGGCACCGAGAAGTGCCGAGCCCTTGCCCACGAGTCGGCGCGCCACCATACCGAGCACAAGGCCGCTCGCGCGGTCGAGCCACGGTACGTCGTCGACGACCAGCAACACCGGCCGCTCTGCGGTGAGTTGCACCAGGAGGGCAAGCACGGCCCCGGCAACCATGAGTGGAGCCGGCGGTGGGCCGTCTGCGAGTCCCAGCGCAACGTTCAACGTTCCGGCATGGCGTGGGCTCAGACTGTCGATCTCGGCCAGACATGTTTGCAGGAGCTGATGCAGCGACGCGTAGGTGATATCGGCTTCGAACTGTGCGCCGGCCGCCCGCAGAACCCGTACGTCGTCCGCCAGAGCCTGACCGACCGCCGCTTCGGCAAGCGCGCTCTTGCCCACGCCGGCATCACCTGACAGCAGCAGCGCACCGCCGTGCTGGCCAATGCCGGCGACGAATCTGCTCAGCTGGTCGAGCTCAGCCGTTCGGCCGACAAGTTCACCCCACGCCTCCACCCAACCCCCTCACAAGCAGTACGGCGGCCCCGAGTCCGAGCATAGGCTCGCAGGACCGCCGCACGTACCAGCTACCTGGACACTCCTTCGGCGGCCTGGACGATGATGGCGGCCACCGCGGCCGGCTGCGAAACGTAGACCGAGTGGCTGCCGGCGACCTCTGTGACGGTCGAGCCGGCGCGCTCAGACATCGCGCGCTGCGCCGGCGGCGGGATCATCCGGTCGTCGGTCGCGACCAGGTACCACGACGGCTTCACCCGCCACGCCGGCTCCGACACCGTTCCGCCGAGGGCGTCGACACCCCACGGAGTCTGCGAGTCGGCCATGAACGCCGCCTGCTGCGGCGGCAGGTCACCGGCGAACGACGCCGCGAACTGCTCCCGATCGAGGAACAGGAACCCGTTCTTCGGCGGCAAGATCGGCGGCACCGGCGCACCCGGTGGCGGGTCGGCGATCAGCGTGTTGACCGACTCACCCTTGTCCGGCGCGAAGGCCGCGATGTAGACGACCGCCGCGACGTTCGGGTGGTTGCCGGCTTCGGTCACCACCACTCCGCCGTACGAGTGCCCGACCAGGATCGCCGGTTCCTCGAGCTCGTCGAGGACCGCCTCGGTCGCGGCCACGTCATCGGCCAGCGAGATGGTCGGGTTCTGTACGACGGCCACCCGGTAACCGTCCTGGGTCAGTTGGTCGTAAACGCCCTGCCACCCCGACCCGTCCACGAAGCCACCGTGCACCAGCACGACATTCTTCACCGCTGCAGTCATCCTGCGCCTCCTTCACCCGCGACCGCGGGCCTCGTTCCGATATCGCCTCGAACCTAGGCCGCGCAACCCCCACCCGGCTTGCGTCAGATGACGTATCTCCCCATGCCGCTGACCCGGTGCCGAGCGGCTCGGAGTCAATCGCAGGCTCAACGCCAGGACGTTCCGGACGACGCCGGCGCCACTGGTGTACTCGCTGACCGGCAACCTGAACGCGGCGGGCTGGGGACTTGCCCAGCTGGCCGAGCAGATGGGCGACGGCCTGCGCAGGTCGCTGGACGAGTAGGACGTGTACGACAACAACCGCGACCCGGGCGAGAGCGTCGACCAGGCGCAGGCCCATCTGCAGCACGCAGCTCATCTGGCGCGCACTGGGCCAGGCGTTCGAGCAGGCACAGGCCGCGATCAACCAGCAGGGCTACAACGACCGGCGGGAGCAGCAGCGATGAGCGAGGTCATCGACCGCGCGGCGTACCGGAACCTGTGGGCCGACGCTGACCGAGCCCCGGTGTCCGAGCACCCGCACCGCGACCAGCGGTGCGAGCGGGTGCGCATCGCGAGCGCTGAGAGCTGGACAGCGGAGAAACGGCTGTCCGAAGCCGAGATCCGGGCCAAGGGTGGAGGTGCTGACCCGATGACACAGCTGCCGACCTGGACCGAGATCGCCAGCAACGCGCGCGACTCGCTCAACCAGGCCAGGAACGGGCTCAGTGAGGACTTCGGGCTAGTACCGCGGGGGCAAGAAGCGGGCCCAGGGCCGATGGTTCGATCAGTGGCCCTCTGCCGAGCCCGCTCCGGGACATCCGCCCTCGGCTCTCGGAGGCGCGGACCCGGTCGACCAGTTCGGCGGCGCGGTGCCGCATGGCCGACATCACCAGATGTGCCTGCTGCCGGTGAAAGTGGCGCCGCGCGAAGACCCGTCGAGACTCGACCATGAGCACGTGGTCGTCGGTGTCGTCGACGAAATGCGGTCGCAACTGGTCTCCGAACAGCCAGCGGGTCGTCCGTGGGCGTCCGTCGTCGCCGATCCCGAGGGGCGTCGGATGGGATTCGACGACGCTCCCCGCTCCTTCGCCGGACAGGATCCGCATGACCACCGTTCGACGAGGTGACCGCCTCGTGACCTGATCAGTCGAGCGGCTTGTCCGTCGGCTCCTCGCGACCAGGGCTGTCGAGTCGCACCCAGCAGAGAACTCCGTCATCGTGGCCCGGGGACGAGCGCCAGCCCGTGCGATGGCCCTCGCCGCCGACGGCCAGTGAGTCGGTCGTAGCCGGAAACGGGTGAATGCACTCGACCTCACCGATTGCATTACGGATTTGACGATCACGAACCTTCGTCCAGTACCTCCGTCCGATACCACTTGGCGGATTCAGTCAGCGGCGAATGTCTCGGGTCGATCGATCACCGGCTCCGGGAGGACGCCGGCTCGTCGATCAGCTCGTCGGTGCCGGCACGGTCGAGTTCCAGTGGCGTCTCGTGCCGTCGCGCCTGCTCGATCTCGTCCGCGGTCGGCTTCTGTACGGCGTCGGCGAAGTAGAACCGCGAGAGAGCGGCCCGAAGCCGGTCCCGGCGGCGACGGGGCCGGGCCACGCCGTTCTCGTCGGTGTCCGGCGGAACCTCGACCGGAACCACGCGCTCCCGGGCTGTGAGCTCGTAGGCCTCGTAGATCGAGATCGGCGCGTGCCTCTCGGAGTACCCACCGGCGGGAGAGCGGACGATGACGCCGGTCTCCAGACCGTGCAGGAGCCGCTCCTTGTCGGCCCGCTGCAGCGAGATCGCGATCCGCCGAGTCACCCAGAACGCCAGCACCGGACCGAGGATCACCAGGAAGCGGCAGATCCAGGTGATGGTGTTGATCGAGGTGTGGAAGTGGGTGGCGATCAGGTCGTTGCCGCTGTTCAGCCAGAGCACGCCGTAGAAGGTGATCATCGCGGCGCCGATGCCGGTGCGGGTCGGAACGTTGCGCGGCCGGTCCAGCAGATGGTGCTCCCGCTTGTCGCCGGTGATCCGGGCCTCGATGAACGGATACAAGGCAACGAACCCGATGAACAGCGGAGGCACCAGCAAGGCCGGCAGGAGGATGTTCCAGCTGATCGTCACGGTGCCGATCTCGGACTCGATTCCGGGCATCAGCCGGACCGCACCGTCGAGCCAGCCCATGTACCAGTCCGGCTGCGATCCGGCCGTCACCTCCGCCGGGTTGTACGGGCCGTACAGCCAGACCGGGTTGATCTGCATCACGGCGCCCATCAGGGCGGTGATGCCGAACATGACGAAGAAGAAGCCGCCGGCTTTGGTCATGTACACCGGCATCAGCGGGTAGCCGACGACGTTGTTGTTGGTCCGGCCGGGGCCCGGGTACTGCGTGTGCTTGTGGTACACGACGAGGAACAGGTGCACCGTGATCAGCGCGAGCAGGATGCCCGGGATCAGGAGTACGTGGACCGTGTAGAAGCGGGAGACGAAGTCGTCGCCGGGGAACTCGCCGCCGAAGATGAAGAAGCTCAGATACGTACCGACCACGGGTGCCGCGAGCACGAGACCTTGAGTGATCCGCAGGCCGGTGCCGGAGAGCAGGTCGTCCGGCAGCCCGTAGCCGATGAAGCCCTCGACCACACCGAGGAACAACATGACGATGCCGATCACCCAGTTCAGCTCACGCGGCTTGCGGAAGGCGCCGGTGAAGAAGACGCGGAGCAGGTGGATGCTCATCGCGGCGGTGAACAAGATCGCTGCCCAGTGGTGGATCTGCCGCATCAGCAGGCCGCCGCGGACGTCGAAGGAGATGGCGAGCGTCGATTCGTAGGCCTCCGACATCGTGAGTCCCTTGAGCAGGCTGTACGAGCCCTGGTACTCGACCTCGGCCATCGACGGCTTGAACCAGAAGGTCAGGACGATGCCGGTGAGGATCAGGATGATGAAGCTGTACAGCGCGATCTCGCCGAGCATGAAGGACCAGTGGTCCGGGAAGACCTTGCGCAGGTTCTTGCGGCCGATCTTGCCGATCCCGAGGCGGTCGTCCGCCCACGCCACCGGCCTGGGGAGTTCGGCTGCCACGTGCTCACCTCCGGAGATGGTCCGGTCCGCAAACTTATGCACAATTGATGCACGGCAGGCTCGCCGTGTAAAGTCGGCCGTGTCATGAGGCCCGGTCGGCGATCGTTTCAGGCGGCAACGGTTCGGCGACAGACCGCGCGCTGCGCTGCGCTGCGGGTTGCGGTGCGCAGTGGAGTGCGCGCTACCTGATCACGACCGGGTTGGTGTTCGCGGCGGTGTGGACCTATCAGATAGCTCAGACCCCATGACGACCGGTCTCAGCTGGAGCCGGCCCGAGGCCTGGTACTACGCGACAGCGGGTGGCTCCCTGCTGCTCGCCGGGATCGTTGCTTACCTGCTGGGCGTGGACGAGGAACCGGAGACGATTGATTCACCCGCTGCGTCGCACGGACCGGTGGGACTTCGTCAGCCTGTCGACGGCTGAGGTCAGATCGTCGAGGGGCTCGGCCGAGGCCGGCCAGCCGGGACCGGCGAGCAGGACGGGACAGCCGGCGGCCTCGATGCGGTTGCGCAGGCGCAGCTGGCCCGGGCGGCGGACGAGAGCCCAGAGGGCGACCACGCGCGGCTTGGACCGGGCAACTGACTGCGTCACCGCTTGGTCGGTGCTGCCCGGACCCAGCAGGATGACCGGCCTGCCTTGCTCGAGCAGTACCGCTCTCAGCATCGTCAACGGCAGTGTGTGGCGCTCCTCAGGGCACTGGACGAGGAGCACCGGGCGTCCGGGACCTGGCCTCAGCACGCGGCGGTCGAGATAGCGTTCGACCGCTGCCTGGACGGCGTCGGCCAGCAGAAGCTCGATGTCCGTGCAGTCGCCGACCTGGCCGAAACGCTCATCGAGGATTCGGAAGGCCGGCGAGACCAGCTCCGTCCACGTCGCGGCAGCACCGTGCGTCATCAGGTGATCGTCGAGCACACCCGCCAGTTCGGCGACGGCGACCGACTCCGCCAGCTCGACGATCCGCCGGTCCTGGTCGTCGGCGGTGGCCGGCGTACTGACCTGGAGGCTCAGTTGCGCCGCGTCGCCCGCGGCGATTCCTGTGGCGATCAGGCGCTGCATCCTGCGCAGCCGGTCGACGTCCCACGGCGTGTACCTGCGATGGAGTCCGGACGTCCTGGCGGAGGGTCCGACACCGTAGCGAGCGTCCCAGGTGCGCAGCGTCACCGCGGGGACGCCCAGCAGCTCTGCCACCTTCCCCACGGGCAGGACGGTCGCCACCCGCTCGACCTCGTCGACCGGCGCATCCGATGCACGCATGGACCAACGATGACACGAACGCATGATCCGCAGCACCACCAGTCGTGGCGAATCGCGTCCGCACGCCTTCCCCCGGTTCACCTTCGCTCGTCGAACTACTCTGCAGTGACCCGATGGGCGCGGCCGGACAGGCGGAACCGGAGGTAATGATGGACGATGCCGATGTGGTCGTGGTCGGGGCAGGACTGGCCGGGTTGGCCGCGGCGAACAGACTCACCGATGCCGGCCCCCTCGTTCTTGTCCTGGAAGCGATCGGATCGGGGGCAGGGTCCGGACCGACGTGCTGGACGGGTTTCGCCTGGACCGCGGGTTCCAGGTGCTGCTGCCGGCCTATCCCGAGCTGAGCCGCGCGGTCGATCTCGACAGCCTTGACCTGCGTTACTTCTCCCGAGGAGTGGTAGCTCAGGGCAAGGAATCTCGCTGGGATCTCGAGTTGTCGTGGCGCAGACCCGAGGCGGTGACGCGGTTGGCCAGGTTCGCCGTCAGTCGCCCGTCCGATGCGGCTGCCGTCGCCGTGTTCTCGCTTCGCGACGCCCTCCTTCCGCCCGGTGGGGTTCGTACCGCGCCCGACCGTGAGACGCGACGCGAGTTCGACCGCTGGCGACTCTCGGACCAGACAGTCGACGAGATCCTCCGGCCGTTCGTAGCCGGCGTCGTACGACGAGCCGGGTCGTCCGGGTGAACGCGCGACAGTCTGGTTGGACGGCGAGGCCGCACCGATCGCTGCCCGCGCCGTACTCGTCGCAACCGACGGGTCCACGGCGGCCGACCTGATCGCAGGGGTGAAGCCTCTGCTGTGGTCGCAGGTGTGCACGTGGTACTTCGCGGCGCCCGAACCGCCGATTCGCCGTCCTGTGCTGCTGCTCGACGGCTCGACCGGCTCGTTGCTGAGAACGGCGGTGATGAGCGAGGTCTCTCCGTCTTACGCGCCACCCGGCCGAGCTCTCGTCGCCGCATCCGTCCCAGGAGATCCGGCGCCCGCCGACCAGGTGCGGACATCGCTGGCGGATCTCTACCGCACGTCTACCACAGGATGGAACTGCTCGCGGAGTACCGGATCACCAAGGCGTTGCCGCGGATGACGCCCGTGCATCCGCTGACGAGATCGGTGCGGACCGAGCGCGGTGTCTACGTCTGCGGCGATCACCGCGACACCAGCTCGATCCAGGGCGCGCTGGTCTCCGGGCGCCGTGCGGCGGCGGCGACCGCGGAGGAGCTGGGCGTCTCGTCAGCCCGAGACTGACGTGCCGCGCTCAATTCGGCAGGGTGCCGCGAAGGACGCTGTCGTGCGAGTGCTCGGGTTGCCGTCGCGGGGCTCGAGGGAGACGTCGACGATCTGGTAGTCCTGGCTGGTGAGCTCGGCGGGGACCTGGAAGGTGCCACCGGTGCAGGGATCGAGGACGCCGAGAGAGACCATCCGCTTGCCGTCGGCGTTGATCAGCCAGACCTCGTAGAAACCGCGCCTGAAACCTCCGCCCGCGGGCCTCCGGCTGTCGGCGCAAGTACCCACGCCGGAGCTCGGGGGAATTCGGACGACCACTGCGGGGTCAACCCCTTTCGTCGCGTAGGACGAGGAGTACGTCGCGGTCACCCGGCCCGGAAGCTGCGTGACCGCGACGACGGCGGGTGTTCAGATGTCGAGTGGGCGCAGTACCAGCCAGATCCCGTGCGCGATCTGCCGGTTGCCCTTGTTGATGTCCAGGGCCCACCGGTTGACCAGCGGGTCGGCGTCGTCGCGGTCGGCGTCAACGAGTTTGATCAGACGCCGGCGCTTGCTGAGCACATCGACGGTGATGGTCGCGCCGGACAGGGCGGTCGTGAGCTTGACACCGTCGGATCGCAGCGCGGTCTTGCTGTCGATCGTGACGCCAGGAACCACGTGGTAGAGCAGGACTGACTCGATGGTGTCGACGCCGAGCAACCCGGCCAGACCGCTGAACAGTTCTGCTTCGGTGCGGTACTTCGTGCCGGTCAGATCCTTCGCGAGCAGCTGGAACGCGCGGTCGCTGGGCAGGAAGGCCGTGAGCCGGACCGTTCCGTCGGCCAGGACCTTGACCGGACTGTTCGGCTTCGCAGCGAGAACGGCTCCGACCGCCTGCGTGAGGACGTCGTAGTCGTACCAGTTGTGATCGAAGGTGTCGCCGTCGGCCGCGAGAACGCTGGCCAGGCTCTTCGTACCCACCGGGCGGGTGGCGCCGGCCGGCGCTGCGGAAGCGATGACACTTGTCGCGAGCATTCCCACCGCGACCGCTCCAGCGGTCAGGTAGCGGGTCAGGCGTCGTGTGGTGTTTCGCATCGGACAACCTTTCGGACGAGGAGCGGCGGCCTCGTCGCCGCCGCTGTAGCAGTTACTTCTCGATGACTACCGCGGCTGGATGCGTTGATTTTCGAGGGATCTCGGGCGAATTCAGGTGCGGAGCCGCGGGCCACCAGAACCGATCACCCAGGAGGAAGGCCAACGCCGGTACGACAACTGTCCGCACGAGGAGAGTGTCGAGGAGTACTCCGACGCAGACGATGACTCCGACCTGGGTCAAGGTGATCAGCGGCAGGACCCCGAGTACGGCGAAAACCGCGGCGAGCAACAATCCCGCGCTGGTGATGACCCCACCCGTGACCCGGAGCGCGGTCTGCATGCCCGCACGAGTGCCGGACTCGAAGGCCTCCTCGCGAGCACGGGTGCTGAGAAAGATGTTGTAGTCCACCCCGAGCGCGACCAGGAACAGGAACGACAGCAGGATGACCGAGCCGTCGAGCGCCGGAGAGCCGAGAACGTGGTCGAACAACAACCAGCTTGCTCCGAGGCTGGCGAAGAACGAGGCGACCACAGTTGCCAGGAGCAGGAGCGGAGCCAGAATCGATCTGAGGACCGCAACGAGTACGAGGCCGACGAGGAGCAGGATCAACGGCATGATCAGGAGCCGGTCACGTTGATCCGCCTGCTGGACGTCCACGCTCTCGGCGGGTCCGCCGCCGACCAGGACTCGTTCGTCGACCTGGTCGAGTCGGTCGCGGAGCTCGCGCACAGTGGCCGACGACTCCTCGCTGCCCGGCTGGGCCGTCAGGATCACGTCGTACTGGGCGAGCCGGCTGTCGCGACTTCCCGGCCGTACGTCGGCAACGCCGGGGACATCGGTCACCGCGGTCGCGGTGTCGTCCGCCTTCTTCGCGGGCCCGATGACCACCACCGGCTCGGTGGCCCCGGCGGGGAACGCCTGCGCCAGAACCTTGGCACCACGGACCGCCTCGGGCTCCACCCGGAACTGCTCGTTCTGTGCCAGGCCGGTCCGCACGCCGAACGTCCCCAGGGCGAGCCCTGCCAGGAGCAGAGTCGACAACAGCAGGACGGCGCCGGGCCGGCGAGCCACCCCGCGGCCGAGCCGTCCCCACAGCTTGCCTTCGGTCGCGGGATCTCCCGTGCGCGGGATGAAGGGCCAGAACACGCGGCGGCCGAAGAGGACAAGCGCCGACGGCAGGATGACCAGCCCCGACACCATCGCGAACGAGATTCCGATGATGCAGGCTATTCCGATGCCCTGCAATGTCTCGGTGCTCGCCAGCACGAGTAGCGCGAGCGCGCCGATCACCGTACCGCCGCTGGCCAGGATCGGCTCGGACACGCGACGTGCAGCGATTCTCATCGCCTCGAGCGGCTTCTCGGAGGTCCGAAGCTGCTCGCGATACCTGGCGATCAGCAGGAGCGCGTAGTCGGTCGCGGCACCGAAGACCAGCACGCTCACGATCCCGGCGACCGGCCCACCGCCGGGGATTCCGAGCCTGGACAGAACCTGCTCCGACACGCCTCGTGTGACCTGCTCGGTCAAGCCCACAACCGTCAGCGGTATCAGCACCAGACCAGGGCTTCGGTAGGTCAGGAGAAGCAGTACGGCGACGACGCCGGCCGTCACGAGGATCAGGCGAGCGTCGGCACCATCGAACACCCGAGTCAGGTCCGTGGTGAAGGCAGCAGGTCCGGTGACATCCACCGACAGGCCGTCCGGCAGCCCGGTCAGCTCAGCGCGGATGTCGTCGACCTTCTGGGCGATGACTTCGTCATCGGCCGCCGGAAGCGTCAAGACCGCGAGCGCTACCCGGCCGTCCGGCGACAGCTGCAGCGGACCGCGAGAGCCGAGGCTGCCGGCTTTCTCCTGCGCCGACGTACGGTCGGTCGAACTGAGGACTGCCTGATCTGACCGACTGAAGACGAGGAGCGCCGACGTGGCGTCCGCTTCCGGAAGTTGTGCACGGAGTTGCTCGACCTCGGCGGACTCCGCGGAGGTGGCGAGCCCTGTACCGGAGCGCGGCGGTGCCTGATCCGCAGTAGGTACCAGCAACGCTGCGGTCGCGAAGACGATCCCCGCGACGACGACGAGGAAGGCGGCCAGACGAGACCTCAGATACCAAGGCGATTCGGACACCGTGAAGCTCCAGCGCAGAGTGAGAAGGGTTCGGTCATCGAGCATTCGGCGAATCTCGGCAGTAGACGTAGGAACGGTTCGGGTGAGGCGGTGCCGGGAGCCTGGGCCGGCATCAATCGAGCAATCGGCTATCAGACCGGGACGGCCGTCACGATCAGGTTGTCTCGGTAGCCTCCGTTGTCCCGGTCGTACGGCCCACCGCAGGTCACGATCTTCAGGACCCGAGGCCCTTCCCGGGCGAACAGCCGGTCGACTGACAACTTCTTCTTGGCGATGTCCTCGACGTCCTGCACCCGATACCGGGCCGCCGAACCATCGTTCAAGCGCACGGTGATCAGGTCGCCCTCGTCGATGCGGCGAAGTCGTACCAGCGGGCCGACGCCGTACTGCCTGCTGTCCAGATGACCGCCAAGTACGACGGTGCCCTGATCGTCTGCCGGTCCCGGACCGAAGCGGTACCACCCGATGACGGCCGGATCAGGCGGCAACTCCATCTGACCGTCGGAGGCCACGCCTACCGGCCGCACCGAGATGTCCAGCGAAGCGGTCTCGATGGTCAGGCGCGACGGTGCCGGCGACGATGGCTCAGCGGTCGGCAGGGTGGCTGACCGAGTACGAACACCCTTGCCGGGAGCAGGAGCAGGAGCAGGTGTTGTCGAGGCTGTACTGCTCGAAGGTGAACTGGTCGGCACGGCCTGCGGAACTGCGGTGGTCGGGTCCGACTCACTGCAGCCCGACAGCAGAACGAAGGCCAGTGCGGCCACCACGAGGGTGACCGCACGACCATGGATCGTCACGACCGGGAACGCGCCCGGACCGCCGCCGTACCGGCCCCGACGAGGGCCAGGCCGGCAAGGCCGAGCCCGCCCGCGAGCCACAGCGGGGTGCCGGTCGACGCTGCCTGGCCGCCGGTGCCGCCCGGAACGCCGGACGGGCTGCCGTGCAGGCCGGAGATCGTCTGTACGGCGAGCTTGAGGTTCTTGTCGCTCGCGCTGCCCCAGGCGTAGACGATCGTGTTGGTGCCTTCCTTGAGGTTCACGTCGGCCGGACCGATCGCGACGGTCGAGGTACCGGCGAGCACCACGTCGGCCTTCACCGTGCCGGCAGGCAGGTCGGCCTTGGCCTCTTTCGGGTTCACCAGGTTCTCGAACACCGGCTCGCCGCCGGCTCGCACGTCGACCGCGGGTGCGGCCGCGTCATGGCGCACGGTGATCCGGGCCTTGCCGGCGTCGAGCTTCGACGTGTCGTTCACGTACGGCGTCAGCGTGGGCTTCCCCGCGGCGTTCAGATGTGCGACGACGGTGATGTTCGCCCCGCCGGGAACGTTGACGTCGTTGGCCTGGATGACCGCGGCGCCGTTGGCCCCCGCTCCGGCAGCGGTCACCTTGAGGTCGTAGCTGCCCTCTGGCAGGCTGACCGGGTCGGTGAGTGTGCCGGGCTTGAAGTTGGTCAGCAGCGCCTTGCCGTTGGCATAGACGTCAACGGTCGCGCCTGGTACTCCGTGCAGTACTGAAACGCGAGCATCGGCTGTCGGCTTGGCCTGCGCGGACGTCACCGCGGCGGCCGGTACCCCGGCGGCGAGCAGACCGGTCGCCGCCAGGGCGACGAATCGACGGACAGACATACAAGTTCCTCCTCGGGAATCGAGCTTCCTTGCCCTGTTCTTCCGCCGCGGATCCGGATTTGGATGCAGAACTTCTGCAAAACTTTCGCAAAGGCCTGCTCGATCAGGAGGCCGTGGGGAGCGGCCAGCCGGTGCCGTCGTAAGAAGGGTCGAGGCTGTCTGCGATGCCAGGCGAGTTCGTACTCGGCACTGCGGGCCTCACTCGTGGGACAGTTGCCCAACGATGACGATCTTCACGTTTCACCTCGCGGAGCTCCGTCCGACGACGACGGTGGGGGCACTGTGGAAGGCGCCGACTGTGCCTTCCACGCCCGGGTTGCGGTACGCCGAGTGCCTGGCGCTGATGCGCCTCGGGGCACCGACCGTCTCGCCGGCCCGGATGCAGCTGCGTCGGATGGCGATGTTCGCGCGGTGGGAGGACGAGGCGGCGGTCGAGACGTTCCTGGCGGATCACCCCTTGGGCAGGGAGTTGGCTGCAGGCTGGCACGTGCGCATGCAGTTCCTGCGTCGCTGGTCGCGGCTTGCGGCGCTGCCCGACCTGCCGGCGAGGGCGGGCGAGTGCGACCCTGCCGAACCCGTTGTGGCGGTCACGCTGGCCCGGATGCGCCTCCTGGAGGTGCCGAGATTCCTCAAGTGGGGCAAGCCCGTGGAACGGCTGGTTCGTGACCATCCGGGGACCACGCTGGCGCTGGCCGCGATGCGCCCGCCGCGGACGATCTCTACATTCTCTGTCTGGCGGTCCGTGCGGCAGATGGAAGAGATGGTGCACGGCCACAGCAGCGTCCCGGAGCCCGACCGTCATGCTGCCGCAATGACCGAACGCCGGCGTAGGGATTTCCACCACGAGTTCGCCACCCTGCGGTTCCGGCCGCTGTCGGAGCACGGCTCGTGGCAGGGGCAGAGCGGGATCGTTCCCCGGTAGAGGCGCTGCTGCTCGTCGCCTCCAGGTCGGGGGCAGAGGATGTCGTCCGTGAGGTTCTCGAACGGCATGGTCAGGATCCACCCCGTCGAGAAACCCCGGCTTGCGATTGAGTGACGGACGGAGCCGACGATCGCTGTGCCTTCGCCCGCGCGATAGCAGTACATCCCGACCACGCCTCGCAGAGCCGGTCGCACCCCCGAGAGCAGACGCGGATGATCGGGCGGCGCCGGCGTGAGCCTTTCGGTGACGGCCACCTTGGCCTTTTGGCAGTTTCATTCGTGTCCGATGACAGCTCACCGACTCGGCCGCAGGCGATCGGTTCACCGCACCAGCCGTGATACAGAACCGCGTCACTCATTTTGCCCGCCGTTTCTGCTGGGCCGACCGATCTAGCGGGGCCCAGCATCACGGTATGTGCTCGGTGCCATCGACACCACTGAGACCGATTGCAGCAAGCTGCAGCGGGCTCATACTTGGGGAATGTCGGAGTTGGACCTGCCTGGGTTCGATCGCGCGCAGTTGCACGCGGTCGACGTGCTGCGAGGGGGCGGGGCTGTCGTCGTGACCAATCCCAGTCCGATGACGTATGGCGTGGTGGCCCGTGATGCCCGTGCGGTGAATCTCCTGAGGGGTCGCACCGTCGACCAGCCGGTCGGAATCTCGGTCCACTCGGCGGCCGCGCACGATCAGCTGTTCCGGTACCTCGACCTCCGGACCGACACCCTCGCCACGGTCGACTTCGCGCTCGCCGAGCGAATCTCCGTACTGGCGCCGATCCGGTCGGACCCGACGATGCCCGAGTGGCTGGCGCCGGCCATCAAGGACGGCTGGGTGCTGTTCTTCGACGGATCCTGGGGTCCACTGGTGCTGCTGTGGGAGAGCTTTCCCTTCCTGTACGGAAGTAGCGCCAACCGAACCAGCGAAGCTCCGGCCGCCTCCGCCACCGAAGCCCGTGCGCAGTTTCCGACCGACACTGTGATCATCGACGCCGACCACCTCCGTACGCCGGCCGCGGCATACGGAGCCAGCACGGTGATCCGCGTCGACCCGGACGGTCGGCTGACCCTGCATCGATCGGGCATCCAGGACCAAGTGGCGGGTGGACCCGACGTACTCCTGGACCGACTGCGCGAGTTCAGATCCGCGATCGCGGTTCTGGACGGATCGACCAGTACGCCGCTGGGCAAGGCGTACCTGTCCACCGCAGTCACTGAGGATGGCGAACCCAAGCAGCTGGTGCCGAAGACGCGTATCCGGCTCGAGTTCGCGCGAGTGCCCAACAAGAACCAGGACGGCCCGCGGGTGTACGACGTCGTGCGAGCGCACGTCGGTTGCAACAGCATGGGCACAGCCGCCGCAGCCGGCGAACTGCTGGCCGACGGGAGCCTGTGGATCGACGGAATCGGCGGCACCCAGGTCGGCTGCCAACCGCCGCTTCGGGACCAGGAGGAATGGTTGAAGACGTTCCTGACGAGCCAACCCAGCTGGCAGGTGAATGGCGACGAGCTCACCCTCACCTCAGGCGGCACGACGATCACGCTGCTGGACCGGAAGATTGCCGAACCCGAGTTCCCGCTCGACGGGATCAGGTGGGAGGTCGTCACCACCATCACCAACGCCGATCTGCGCCAGTACCACCATCACGCCGAGCAGGCGTGGATCAGCTTCGACGGCGGGCGCCTGACCGGCTGGAGCGGATGCAATGAACTCTCCGGCGCGGTCACCCGCAACAACACAGAACTGAACTTCAGCGAGGTCGCCATCACAGACCGCGCCTGCACTGCCGAAACCGCCGCGATGCAGGCCGCAATCCTGGCCACCCTCGGTCCTGCGGTCACCTACACCATCGACTACAACCAGCTGACTCTTCTGACCCCGTCCGGCATCGGCATCGACTTGACAGCGGGGTAGAGCGGCTGCCCGTTAGCTCTTGCTGGCGAAGGATTTGGTTGAGGCGTGGTGCGCAAGCGTTGTCATCATCGCCTGGGCCGCAGACATGACAATCGGGGGTTACCGGAGACTGCCACCGTGATGGATCCTCAGGCCTGAGGGACCAGTGATGCGACGAGTGCCTGGGTGAGGTCGTCAAGGGATGCGACGACAGTGCTTGCCAGGGCGAGGGCGTCTGGCTGGGGTGGGTAGGTCGGATTGGGGATGGCGATGACGCGGACTCCTGCTGCGGATGCGGAGCGGAGGCCGTTGCTGGAGTCTTCGATCGCGACGACTCGGGACGCGTCGGCTGCCAGCCGTCGTACGACGTCGTTGTAGACCGCTGGTGAGGGTTTGCCTGCCGTGACTTCCTCGGTGGAGACCGTGACCTGGAAGCGGCTGGCCAGGTCGGCGGAGTCGAGCACGGTCGCGATCAGCTGCCGGGGTGACGATGACGCCAGGCCCAACGGCCAGTGGTTCGCGAGCCGCTCCACGGCCTCGATGGCTCCGGGTAAGAGCGGCAGGTTCTTGCGGTAGCGGGCGACCATGGCGTCGATGACCATAGCGGCCACGTCCTCTGGCCGGCCGGGTACGCCGATGACATCGATCAGGTATGCGGACCATTCCGGCGTACTCATGCCCTGCAGAGCCCGGGTCGCGTCCGTAGGCCAGGCTCGACCGGCGTCTGCGACGACAGCTCGCCGTATCTCGTCCCAGAGCGGCTCGGAGTCGACCAGGACGCCGTCCAGGTCGAAGACCACGGCTTGTACTTCGTTGGCTGTGGCCACCTTGCTGGACTCAGCCTCGTGCCGGCAGCTGTGCGTTGTACTGGTTGATGGCCGCGACGAGGGCAAGCCCGGCGGCCGCGACGACATCGGTGGACGACGCCCGGACCGTAACCCTACGGCGCGGCAGCTCCACTTCGAGCTCGACTTCTCCGACAGCCTCGCTGCCCGGGCCGACTGAGTAGGCCCGGAACGCGACTACCCGCGCCTCCACGCCCGTCGCCTGCGAGATCGAATGGCGCACCGCGTCGATGAGCCCGGTGCCAGAACCCTCGGCGTGAACCTGTTCCCCAGCGTGGGACAGCTTCACGTTGGCGCTCGGTCCGTCCTGCGTGCCCCCGGAGTACGTGATGGCGTCGAGCTGCCAGGCGTTGGACGGCTCCGTCATACGATCCCCCCTTTGATGTCCAGCAAAGCCGGGGCCGGTACCTTCCTCGAAAGGTCATTGCGCCCGGCGCCCTCAGGCGGAGCCTAACCGTTTCGACCTCCGTGCGGGACCGCAAAGAAGCGCTGGACCCGGTCAAGCTGGCGAGACCTGCGGTATTACACCTCTCGCCGGCGCAGGTCGTTGGCTCGCCTATGCCCGGGGCACCGGCCTTGATCTCGCGGGCCGGTGCCCCGTCACTGCATGGCTGCGTGGAGAAGTTGCCGGGTGGTCGGGCGGCCATCTTTGTCGAGGCGTACCACGATGTGCTCGTCCCAGCGCTCGTCGGAGTGGGGATGGTCGGAGCGCCAATGGCAGCCGCGGCTGTCCTGTCGTGCTGTCGCTGCCACGATGACAGATCGCGCCACCGTCGCGAGCGGTCCGGTGCCTACGGTCTCGAGCTCGTCAGCGGCAGCGTTCAGGCCTGCGCCGTCGCGACGG
Source organism: Kribbella sp. NPDC049174 (assembly GCF_043197365.1). Classification (NCBI taxonomy): domain Bacteria; kingdom Bacillati; phylum Actinomycetota; class Actinomycetes; order Propionibacteriales; family Kribbellaceae; genus Kribbella; species Kribbella sp. NPDC049174. The sequence continues at coordinate 435,451 of NZ_JBICSZ010000006.1, forward strand.
ATACCGGCGTACCTGGTCAGGATCGCGCGAATCCGCTCCGGTTCGCGATCCTCGCCCAGCGCGAGCTCGTGTGAACGACCGTGGTGCGTTGCGGGGAGATCGAGGGTCAGTGCCGTTGCCACACGCCGCCCGAAGACCAGTCCCTCCAGCAGGCTGTTGGAGGCGAGCCTATTGGCCCCGTGTACTCCGGTTGCGGCGACCTCGCCGACGGCGTACAGGCCTGGTACATCGGTTGCGCCGTCGCGGTCGGTTCGAACGCCGCCGCACAGGAAGTGTTCGGCCGGTGCGACCGGGATCTGCTCGGACAGCAGGTCGACCCCGATGCGTGCGCAGGAGGCCAGTACAGTCGGGAATCGCTGTCGGAGTACGTCGGGCGCGACGCATGTCGCGTCCAGCCAGACGTGGTCGGACCCGTCGCGGCGCATCGTCGCCTCGATCGCTTGTGCGACGACGTCCCGTGGGGCCAGATCGGCTCGCGGGTGCCGTCCGGCCATGATCCTACGGCCATGGACGTCGCGCAGTACGGCGCCTTCACCGCGGACGGCCTCGGTGACCAGGGGCAACTGACCGTTCGTCTCACCGGTGTAGAGCGCGGTCGGGTGGAACTGGACGAACTCCATGTCCACCAGCGACGCGCCGGCCCGCAGCGCCAGGGCGACGCCGTCACCGCGCACTGTCGGCGGATTGGTGCTCGCCAGGTAGGCGTTGCCGATACCGCCGGTGGCCAGTACGACGGCACGCGCCTCGATTCGCCTGAGCTGAGTCCCCTTCTCGACGAGCACGCCTACGATGCTTCCGGAGTCCGACTGGAGCAGGCCGACGGTTCGTCCGGTCATCGTCTGAACGCTGGTTCGATGCAGGGCGCTGCGGAGCGCGCGATGAACCTCCGCGCCGGTGGCGTCACCGCCGGCGTGCACGACCCGGGGACGACTGTGGCCGCCCTCCAGGGTTCTCGACAGCGATCCGTCGTCGTCACGGTCGAAGCGAGCCCCTTGAGCGATGAGTTCGGCAAGTCGCTGCGGTCCTTCCTCGACCAGCGCCCGAACGTTGCGGGGATCGCAGAAGCCCGCGCCCGCGACATCGGTGTCGCGCCAGTGGTCGAGCGGATCGTCCTCGCCGTACGCGGCCGAGACGCCGCCCTGTGCCCAGGGCGTGCTGCCGTCGCCGGCGCTGAGCAGGAGCACATCGCGGGTCGCGGCGAGACCGAGCGCGGTTGACAGGCCCGCCACGCCGGCGCCGATGACGATCACGTCGACGGTGCGCGTCATCGAGCACCTGCAGGTTTGCCGATGGCAACCATCCGCTCGACCGAGCGCCGGGCTCGGTCGACGATCTCGGGCGGTAGCTGGATCTCGTCGCGTCCCTCCCGCAGACACCGCACCAGCAGGTCCGGGGTGATCATCTTCATGAATCGGCACGAGGCCTTCGGGTTCACCGGCAGAAAAGTCGTCTGCTGGTTGACCTTGCGCAGCTGATGGAGCATGCCGATCTCCGTCGCGACCAGAGCGGTCTTCGCGGTCAGGTCGCGAGCGGCGTCCAGCATGCCGGCGGTGGAGAGGATGTGGGTCCGATGGGCCGGCAGATCACCCACGCCGGCGAGCCAGATCGCGGACGACGCGCAGCCGCACTCGGGATGGACGAGGACCTCGGCCGTGGGATCGGCCGCGACCTGGGCGCGCAGGTCGGCCGCGCTGATGCCGGCATGCACATGACACTCGCCCATCCACACCTCGATGTTGTCCCGGCCGGTCTGCCGCCGGACATGCGCTCCGAGGAACTGGTCGGGCAGGAACAGGATCGGCTGGTCCGCCGGAATCGAGTTCACCACCTCCACCGCGTTGGAGGAGGTGCAGCAGACATCGGCCTCGGCCTTCACCGCCGCGCTGGTGTTGACATAGGCAACAACAGCGGCGCCGGGGTGCTCGGCCTTCCAGGCCCGCAACTGGTCGGCGTCGATGGTGTCCGCCAGCGAACAGCCGGCCCGGGCGGTGGGGATCAGCACGGTCTTGTCCGGGCTGAGAAGCTTGGCGGTCTCCGCCATGAAGTGCACGCCGCAGAAGACGATCGTGGACGCGTCGGTACTGGCCGCGATGCGCGACAACGCTAGGGAGTCGCCGACGTGGTCGGCGACGTCCTGGATCGCCGGTTCCTGGTAGTTGTGGGCGAGTACGACCGCGTCCCGCTCCTGGGCGAGGCGGCGTACCTCTTCCTGCCAGCTGATTGCTGTCCCAACGGTCACAACAAGTCCTTCTCTCGGGAGATTTTCGCTTGATAGGCGATAACTGGGGGTGACGACGCCGCCGGCGCCGTGCGGGCGCTCAGTTGAGTTCGTGGTCGCGAGTGACCAGCAGGCTGATGTCGAGTGCGGCAGGGGAGTGGGTGAGGGCGCCGACCGAGACGGCATCGACACCGGAGGCGGCGACGTCGGCGACGGTGTCCAAGGTGATCGTGCCGGAGGCCTCGAGTTGGGATGTCGACCCGGAGGTGTTGCGCCGCTCGACTACCACGGCCATCTCCTCGGCGGACATGTTGTCCAGCAGGATCCACTCGACCTGGCAGTCCAGCGCTTCGCAGGCTTCCTCCGCAGTGGTGACTTCGACCTCGATCGCCATACCTCTGCCTTCCGCCGTCATGCCGTCTCGGACCCGGCGAACGGCCGCCAGGACGCCGCCGGCCGCGGCAAGATGGTTCTCCTTGAGCAACACCATGGCGGCCAGGTCGAGCCTGTGGTTCGTTCCACCGCCGCAACTCACGGCGTACTTGTCCATGGCCCGGAGACCGGGCGCGGTCTTGCGGGTGTCGAGCAGCCGGACCGGGCGCGCTCCGATCGCAGCTACGAAGGCCGACGTCAGGGTTGCGATGCCCGACATCCGCTGGACGAAGTTCAGCGCCACCCGTTCGCCGGTGATGATCGAGTGCGCCGCACCGCTGATCCAGGCCAGCGGCTGTCCCGGGAGAACCGGATCGCCATCGGCAACAGCCGGCCGCACCGTGACGGTGGGATCGATGGCGGCGTACACGCCTTGTAGGACCGGCAGACCGGCCACGCGACCCGCCTGCTTGGCGACCACCGTCGCCTCGACCTGTAGTTCAGCCGGGACGCTCCATCGCGTGGTGACGTCATCCACCGCCTGGTCCTCGGCCAATGCGGCCGTCACCGCGGTCCGGACCGTCTCCGTCGTCAGTTGCATAGCGGTCTCCGACCTTTCGTGAGGTTTTCGCTTCAGAGGCGATAACTAGCTGCACGCTACCATCGGCGTCGTGCCCGCAGCCAAGAAAGGTGATCCGGTTAACTTCCCCAGCTACCCGCACGAGGTGCTGTCGGTGGTCCTGTCGGTCCGGGACGGCAGGTTGTGCGTCCTGCTGTGGAAGCGCGCACGGAACCCGTACCGCGGTCGCTGGGCGCTGCCCGGCGGCGGGGTCGAGCCCACGCAGCGGCTCCGGGAGGCCATCACCGGGCACCTCGCGACGAAGGTCGACGTCCGCGACGTCGCACACCTGGAACAGTTGGCCACCCACAGTGCGATCGATCGTGATCCGCGGGCCCGCGTGCTGGCAACGGGCTATCTCGGCCTGGTTCCGTCCGACGTACGGCCGGAGCTTCCGTCCGACACGCTCTGGCACCCGGTTGACGACCTGCCGCGGACCGCGTTCGACCATCACTACTTCATCGATGCCGCGGTCGGGCGGCTGCGCGCGAAACTGTCGTACACGAACATCGGGTTCGCGCTGGCTCCCTTGGAGTTCACCATTGCCGAGCTGCGTGATCTGTTCCGCGCCGCACTGGGCTATGACCTCGGCGCCACCAATCTCACCCGCGTCCTGACGCGGCGGCACGTGATCGACCCGACCGAGCGGCGAGCCAGCCCCGGCCAGAGCGGCGGCCGTCCAGCGACCGTCTACACGTTCGTGGCCCGCGAGCTGACCGTCACGGACCCGTTCGCAGTACTCCGCCCACCACGCTGACCAGCTGCGGTCACTCGTCGGCGATTGGATGCGACGAGCGAGTCGCCCAGCGGCGTTCGCCAGTACAGGACCTCTCGGCCCGACCGCCGGCGCAGTACAACTTCTGCGCCGAGCCGTTGTCCCGGTCGCGGCCGAGGTCGCGCAGTACCGACCCCCAGCCGTGCCATGCGAGCTGGTCGGTCCGCGCCGCGATGTCCGCGCGGAGCAGTCGTTCCCGCCTGGTCCAGTCGGTGTCCAGAGAATGGGTTGTTCATGGGGCTGTGGACCGGGTTGTCGAGGGGTTCTGCGGTGGTGGTCGGCTAGCGTCGGGGCGTGTTGCTGCCTGAATTGTCGGTGCCGGGGGCGGATCTGCCTGTCCGGGCCGTTCTGCCTGCCACGGTCGATGCGGTGCGTTCGCGCGGTACTGCGGTGTTGGTTGCGCCGCCTGGATCGGGGAAGACCTCGCTGTTGCCGCTTGCGCTGGGCGACGCGCTCGGGGGCACGATCATCGTCGCCGAGCCGCGAAGGATGGCAACCCGCGCGGCTGCGACCCGGCTGGCGATGCTGGTCGGCGAACCGCTCGGGCAGCGGATCGGCTACGCGATGCGCGGTGAACGCAGCGGCGGCAAAGGACTCCGTGTCGAGGTGGTGACGACAGGGCTCCTTGTACGGCGTCTGCAGCAGAACCCGGAGCTGCCGGGGGTCGCCGCGATTGTGATCGACGAGTGCCACGAGCGGCACCTTGATGCCGATCTACTGCTCGCGCTCTGCATCGACATCCGGGCGAATCTTCGGGAAGACCTGGCGATCGTGGCGACCTCGGCCACGGCCGACACCATCAGACTGAGTCGTGCGTTGGGCTCGGACGTTCCGGCGCCGGTGATCACCGCGTCTGCGGCGCTGTTCGATGTGGGGATCGAGTGGGCCCCACCGCCGGTCCCCGTGCCGCTGCTTCCCGGTGGGCGGGTCGATCCGCGCCTGCTGGATCACATCGCGGTCGTCGTCCAGCGTGCGCTGACCGAGAACGACGGCGACATCCTCGTGTTCGTCCCGGGGGAGGCCGAGATCAACGGTGTGACTCGCCGGTTGGCCGGTCAGAATGTGCTGCCGTTGTTCGGTCGCCAATCAAGGGCTGAACAGGACCGCGCGTTGGCTTCGGCCGCCACTCGTCGGATCGTGGTCACGACGTCGGTCGCGGAGAGTTCGCTGACTGTGCCCGGGGTCAGGGTTGTGGTCGACTCGGGTCTTGCCCGGGAGCCGCGGACCGATCAATCCCGTGGCCTCGGTGCGTTGGTCACCTGCCGGGTTTCGAGATCGTCGGCCGACCAGCGGGCGGGTCGTGCCGGGCGGGAGGCGCCCGGCCGGGTCTATCGGTGCTGGTCTGCCACCGACCACTCGCATCTCGACGATCATGCGGCGCCGGAGATCGCGATCGCCGATCTGGCAGGCTTCGCCCTCGACCTCGCGGCGTGGGGTGCGCCTGCTGGTGACGGTCTGACCTTGCTCGAGGCGCCGCCAGTGGTGGCGATGACCGCGGCCACCGAATTGCTGCGCCGCCTCGATGCCCTTGACGACGGCGGCCGGATCACCGAGCGGGGACGGCGGATGGCGGCGATCGGGGCGCATCCTCGGTTGGCTCGTGCATTGCTGGACGGAACGCCGCGGGTCGGCGCCGACCGGGCCCGCGAGGTCGTCGCGATGCTCTCGGACGACTCCGGCCGTGACTTCGGCGATGATTTACCGGCTCGCTGGCGAGCCCTCCGCCGCGGCGAGGACCACGGAGCCACGGCCCGCTGGCGAGAAGAAGCAAAGCGCCTCGGCCAAGGCATGACGACCGGCGACCCGTTGGATGGAGATGGAGTGCGGCCTGCGGTTGGTGCGCCGGCTGGTCGGGGGACGCGCGGAGTACCGGATGATCTTGCGGTGGGGGTCGTGGTGGGGCTGGCGTATCCCGATCGGATTGCGCGGGTCCGGGGGGTCGACTCGGCGACGTACCAGATGTCTGGTGGTACGGGTGCTGCTCTGGATCCGCAATCGCCGTTGCGGACCACGACCTGGCTGGCGATCGCGGTTGCTGACCGGGCACCCGGTCGCGCCGACGCCAGGATCCGTTCCGCGGCGCCGATCGATGAGCAGACCGCACGAGACATCGCAGGCGACCTCGTCTCGACCACCGACCAGATCCGCTGGGACGACGGCCGGATCGTGACGCGGCGCGTCGAGGCACTTGGCGCGATCGTGCTCAACGACGTCCCGCTGGCAAAGCCCGACCGGCTGCTCGTCCAAGCGGCTGTCCGCGACGGTATCCGGCGCAGCGGCCTGTCCGTACTGCGCTGGTCGGAGGCCGCACTCGCCTTGCGAGAGCGGCTCGCGTTCTGCCACGCCCACCTCGGAGCCCCTTGGCCTGCGGTCGACGACGAGGCACTCCTGGCCGATCTCGACGAATGGCTGGATACCGAGCTCGCCTCGGTGCGAGGCTCGCGCGATCTTGCCCACATCGACGTGGCTTCGGCGCTCCGGCGCCTCCTGCCATGGCCCGCAGCAACCCGGTTCGGCGAACTCGCACCGGAACGGCTCCGGGTCCCATCGGGCTCCGAGGTGCGACTCGCGTACGACGGCGTCGAGCCACCGGTCCTCGCAGTGAAGCTGCAGGAAGTATTCGGCTGGACGGCCACTCCTTCCGTCGCCGAGGGTCGGGTCCCAGTCGTTCTGCACCTACTGTCGCCGGCACGGCGCCCGGTCGCGATCACGAGCGACCTCGCCTCTTTCTGGAAGCAGGGCTATCCCCAGGTCCGAGCCGACCTGCGAGCCCGCTACCCCCGCCATCCGTGGCCGGAAGATCCACTCACTGCCATCCCGACCAAGCGACTAAAACCTCGCCAGTGACCGACCTGCCCTGGCAGCGTGAATGTACTGTCCGCGCCGCTCCGGGACTCGCCAAAAGGCAGCGCGATGCCGCAACTGAGCCGACGGCCAAGAACTCCGAGATGCCAGCTCCCGGACACCGATGCGATGATGCGGGCGGGCGCTTGGTCGGTTGCGTGCCGAGAGCGAGCTCGGGTGCGTGGACGAGAACGTGTCCTAGGGGTACACGCACCTTGACCGCACGAGCCCCCTGACTCATCCCAGTCACGCTCGCCGAGCGTCGGTCGGGGCGGCGCCAGCCGCAGGGGTCGGCGGTAGCCGACGAGATGCGTACCGGGCGGCAGCCCGGGGGTGGGTGGGAGCACGCGTAGCAGTCGCGCTGAGGAGCGGAGCGACGAAGGTAGCGGCCGCGGGAGCGAGCGTGGGCTCTTCAAGAAGATGGTGTCCGAGGGGGGACTTGAACCCCCACGCCCCGTAAAGGGCACTAGCACCTCAAGCTAGCGCGTCTGCCTATTCCGCCACCCGGACGAGTGGTCTGGTCGCCGTAGCGACGCTGACCGGAGAACAGTAGCAAAGACCATGGGTGGAATTCACATCGGGACCCGGGGCGCGGCCGGCGGGGTGAGGTGGTGGGGGGCGGACGGGGTTCGACGGGCTGACTTGGGGGGCCGGCGGGCGTAGTTTGAAATTCAAGTGGTGGCTGGGAGGAGGCCGGGATGAACGGGTGGAACGCGATGTCGTTCGAGGGTAAGGACACCATCCTGGGGGTGGTCCGGCGGGAGGCGGGGGAGTTCTTCGAGCTGGTGGACAGTGACGAGGTGTGGGAGGCGCCGACCGGGGCCGGGCACTGGCAGGTGCGGGACGTGGTGGCGCATATCGCAGACACGACCGAGGCGTACTTCGTTGCATTCGACGCGGCCCGGTCGCACACCGAGGTGCCGGCCGCGTACGGGCTGCCGGGGATGGCTGAGCGGGTGGACAAGCAGGCCCTGGCGCTGCGTGACGTGCCGAGAACCGAGCTGGTGGAGCGGCTGCGGGGCGACTTCGACAAGATGATGGAGATCTTCGACGCGCTGGGTCCGGAGGACTGGACCGGGCTGAACGTGCCGCACTTCTACATGGGCCCGTTGCCGTCGTTCTTCTTCCCGGCCTTCCAGTTGATGGACTACGGCGTCCACTCCTGGGACGTCCGGCAGGGGACCGGCCGGGCGCACGGGCTGACCGGTGAGGCGGCCGATCTGCTCGTCCCGTTCATGTTCGTGCTGTGGCAGTACACGACCAAGGTGAAGGAGCCCTGCGATCTCGGGATCCGGATCACCAGCGGCCCGAACGCCGGCGACACGCGGGTGCGGGTCGGTCCGGACGGGATGAGCTACGAGCCGGGCGATCCCGGCGACACTGTGATCGAGTTCGATCCCGGCAGCTTCGTGCTGACCGCGTTCGGGCGCAGCAACTCCGGCACGATCCGCGGCGAACGCGCCGTCGCGGACCGCTACCTGAACCTGTTCTTCCGTATCTGAGGGGACCCCGCATGACCGATATCGACCTGACCGCGATCGAAGCCGAGCGGGACCGGATCAGAACGACGTACCTCAAGGATGGCACGCCGTCCTCCGCGCGAGGGCTGCACCATGTCGCGGTGCTGTGCGCGGACGTCGAGCGGACCGTCAGGTTCTACCAGGGCGTGCTCGAGTTCCCACTCACCGAGATCGTCGGGAACCGCGACTACGAGGGCTCGAACCACTTCTTCTTCGACATCGGCAACGGCAACCTGCTGGCCTTCTTCGACTTCCCCGGCCTCGATCTCGGTCCGTACGCCGAGGTGCTCGGCGGACTGCATCACCTGGCGATCTCGGTCGAGCCGGAGAAGTGGGCGCGGCTGAGGAAGAACCTGGACGAGGCCGGTGTGGAGTACCTGGAGGAGAGCGGTACGTCGATCTACTTCCGCGACCCCGACGGCACCAGGGTGGAGCTGATCGCGGACCCGCTGGGGGAGATGTACGGACTCAAGGTCCTCTGAGCAGCCGCGCGGCCCGGCGGGCCCGCCGCAACGGCTCGGGGGTACGACGTCCGGCGAGGGACCGGGATACGACGACGACCGCTGTGGTCAGGTCGGTCCGCCAACCGGGGTGCACGACCAGCGGCCGCGTGCCGCGCCGGGTGCGCAGCCACGTCGCGACCTGGTCGGGGCCGATGAACAGCGGCGACATCGCGCCCGGCACGTCGGCCGGCCAGTCGCCGGCGGCGGTCAGCGGGCGGTGAGTCACGCCAACCGTCGGCAGACCCAGTACGGCGCCGAGGTGCAAGGCCAGCCCGCCACGGCGCGGATGATCACGCCCGGTCCCGTCCAGCAGGAGTACGTCGGGGTGCGGTGCGAGGCGCCGTACGACATCCTCCAGCAGCGGACCGAGACGGAGAGCCAGCAGACCGGGGGCGTACGACGCCGAGGCGTGACCGGGAACGAGGCACCGGCCGACGACCCGGCCTTGATCCATGACGACTGCGGCGCCCCAAGCCCGATCGCCCGCTGACCCGGTGCCGGACAGCCCGCGGGGAAAGCAGACCCACGCTCCACCGACCAGGCAGTTGTCTGCCGGGATCCACGGTGGGGGTGTCGCCTGAGCGAGTGCGTGCTGGGCCGAGACCAGCTCAGACTCAGTGGCCGGCCACGTCACGGCAGCTTCCCCGGACGGGAGCAGGCATCAGCCCGGTGCCGACCCGTCCGCCGAGCCGGCGGGGTGCTCGACCAGCGCGATCACTCGAGCCGAGATGAACCGGGCGGTGCGCACCGGGGTGCCCGACCGGGTGACCTCGACGACCTCGGTCAGGTTCCGGGTGGTGTTGATCTCGACCCGGCGACCGGCCTTGGTCGCGGTGATCTCGTACGTCGACACGCCACTGCCGGTATCGACGACGATCTCCACCCGGTCGCCCTTCACACTTTCCTGATACCCGGCTGCTCCGATGTCATTCGGCCGTGGGGCAGGATGGGGTCATGACTACTCCGACGCCTGGCGACCGTCCGTCGTACACCCCCGACGCTGAGGTGGTGGAGCTCTGCAGTGAGCTGATCCGGATCGACACCACGAACTACGGCAACGGCAAGAGCAACGGTGAGCGGGTGGCCGCGGAGTACGTCGCGGCCAAGCTGGACGAGGTCGGGATCGAGTCCACCATCTACGAGTCGGAGCCGGGCCGGGCGACCCTGGTCGCGCACTGGGAGGGCGAGGACCAGTCGGCCGACCCGCTGCTGGTGCACGGCCACCTGGATGTCGTACCGGCCGATCCGAAGGACTGGAAGGTGGACCCGTTCGCCGGGGAGATCTTCGACGGGTGCGTGTGGGGCCGCGGCGCGGTCGACATGAAGGACTTCGACGCGATGGTGCTGTCGGTGGTCCGGGCTCGGCAGCGGGCCGGGGTGAAGCCGCGCCGGCCGGTCCGGCTGGCGTTCACCGCGGACGAAGAGGCGGGCGGTGTGTACGGCGCCCAGTGGCTGGTCAACAACCACCCGGACACCGTTGCCGACTGCACCGAGGGGATCGGCGAGGTCGGCGGGTTCTCGGTCACGGTGAAGGACGACCTGCGGCTGTACCTGATCGAGACCGCCGAGAAGGGTATGAGCTGGATGCGGCTCAAGGCCCGGGGTACGGCGGGACACGGGTCGATGATCAACAACGACAACGCGGTCACCAACCTGGTCGAGGCGGTGACCCGGATCGGCGGGCACGAGTGGCCGCTGCGGCTCACCCCGACGGTCCGGGAGTTCCTGAAGACGCTGGAGGACGTGCTCGAGGTCGAGCTGGATCCGGAGGACATGACCGCGACGCTGTCGAAGCTGGGCAGCTTCAGCCGGATGTTCGGCGCCACGATCCGGAACACGGCCAACCCGACGATGCTGAACGCCGGCTACAAGGTGAACGTGATCCCGGGGGACGCCGAGGCGCATATCGACGGCCGGTTCCTGCCCGGGTACGAGGACGAGTTCTTCGCCACCATCGACGAGTTGATCGGCGACAAGGTACGGCGTGAGGCCGTGGTCGAGGACATCGCGCTGGAGACCGAGTTCAGCGGCGGTCTTGTCGAGGCGATGAAGGCGTGCCTGGCGGCCGAGGACCCGCAGAGCCGGACCGCGCCGCTGCTCATGTCGGGTGGTACGGACGCCAAGTCGTGGAGCAAACTCGGGATTCGCTGCTTCGGGTTCGTGCCGCTGCAGCTGCCGCCGGATCTGGACTTCATGGGCATGTTCCACGGCATCGACGAGCGGGTCCCGACGAGCGCGCTGGAGTTCGGCTCGCGGGTCCTGGACCGCTTCTTCGACGAGGCCTGACCAGACGAGGCCTGATCAGACGGGGCCTGATCAGACGGGGCGGATCAGCTGCGGAGGCGGGACGGCCGGTGGGTGATCTCCTCGATGTCCTGAGCCGCGGCGAGGACCAGTCGGTGAGCCAGCTCTGAGAGGGCTCGCGCGGCGGCGAGTTCGTCGCCGATCTGCGGCACCTCGACGTCGTTCGGGTGCCGGTACGCCGTACCGCGGCCGGCCAACTGTTCTCCCTCGGTCCGCAGCCGGGCCTCCGCATGCGTGGTCCGCTCGTCCTCGAGCTCGTCGATCGTGATGTCGACTGTCCACTGGCGCACCGTCATCACACTCACCCCATCTGGTTGCACCTCTACGTCGAGCGTCGTACCGGAAGCCCCGACTCACAAGAGGTTGAGGGTGGTGCGGAGGTTGGGGAGGTACTGGATGAGTGGTTTGGGTGGAGTTGGGGTGGTGACGAGGGAGAGCGTGAGGCGGTAGCGGAAGGGGGCGGGGGTGAGGCGTTCGCCGGGTCGGAGCTCGGTGGCGAGGGCGCTGCGGGGGACGAGGGCGAGTTGGGTACGGCGGCGTGCCATGGCGACCGTGGTGCTGAGCGTCACGCCGCGGCGGGGGACACCGCCCAGGGCGACCAGGCGGGCGTGGATCTCCTCGGCGCCGCGGTCGTAGGTGGAGAACGCGATCGGGCGGTCCTTCAACGGCTGTTTGCCGCGGCCGGGTGGGGTCGCGCCGGGTGGGACGAACAGGACGAGTTCGTCGCGGCCGACCCGGCGGGTGACGGTGCCGCGGGGCAGTGTCATCTGGTCGGCGATGGCGATGAACGCGGCGTCCATCGAGCCCTCCGCGATCCGTTCGACCAGGAAGTGGCCGTGGTCGACCTGCTGCTGGATGTCGAGATCGGGCAGGTCCGCGTCGAGGACCGGGAACAGGATCGGCGCCAGGCTGGAGAACGTGCCGATCACGAGCCGCGGACCGGCGGCGGCCTCGCGGGTGGCGGCGTACACCTCCTCGAGGTGGCCGAGGATGTGGTCGGCGCGGCGGCCGAGCTCGGCGCCGGCCGGGGTGGGGCGGGCGCCGCGGGTGTCGCGTTCGAAGAGTTTCGTGCCGCACATGCGCTCGAGCCGGGCCAGTCGCTGTGACGCCGACGGTTGGGAGATGCGCAGTTCACGGGCCGCGGTGCCGACCGCTCCCGTCCGGGCGATCGCCTGCACCAGCCGCAGGTCATCGACCGATGGTAATGAGGCCATAGGGCCAGCCTATGGCAACCACCAAGCATCGGCCGGCTACCCGGACTGTTCGACAACTCCAAGAATCAAAGGCATGAGAGCTCGGAGCGAAGCCCTCGCACTGCTGGTAGGCGGCGGTGTGGCGGACCTGGCGCTCCGGTTCACGCAGGTCGCGTTGCCGCTGGTGATCCTCCACGAGACGGGCTCTGTCGCTGCTACCGGGCTGGTCGGCGGTGCGTCCGGCGTACCGGTGCTGCTGTCACCGTGGTGGGCGCGCAAGGCCCGGCAGTGGGTGGACTCGGGTCCACGTCTCGCAGTGGTTGCTGCGCTTCAAGCGCTGGCCCTGGCGACTGTGCCGGCCGCAGCCGCGCTAGGACTCCTCACACCCGGGTTGCTGGTCGTCAGCGGACTACTGCTCGGGTGCGGCGAGGCTCTGTCCACACCGGGCCGGTCTGCGCTGCTGGCCGACACCGTAGACCGGTGGGGTGAGGGCAAGGCCGTCGTACTGCTCACGTGGCAGGACGGACTCCGCAGGATCGGCATGTTGGTTGGACCGGCCATGGGAGCCTTTGCGGTCTCGACTGGGCTCACGAACGGGCTGCTGTGGGTGGAGGCGGTCGCTGTCGTGGCTGCAGGGCTCCTGGCTTGCAGTGTGCAGGCAGAGCGCGCTCCTGAAGGCACGGCGACGCCCTCGATCCGTGCCAGCCTCAGAAGCCGTCCCGACGTGCTTTACGGCTGGATAGTGCGTGGCACGGGCTGCGTGACCTGGTTCGCGTTCACGCTCGGTTTGTCGGTGATCGGTGCGCAGCGCGGTGAGCCCGGGATCTACCTTGCTGCCGGCATGACTGGGTACGGCGTGGGGTCCGTCATCGGAACGGCGATCTCGCTGGCCGTCGTACGTCGTGTGCCACCAGTACCCCTGGCCGCGATGGCCTGGGCCTTCATGGGCTTGTGCTGGACCGCCATGGGGTTGTGGTCGCACCCGGCGTTCATTGCCCTGATGGGCGCACTTGCGGGCACGACCGTCGTACTCGGGATCGCCGCGATCTCTGTCCTGATCACGCGATCGTCAGCCAGCGCCGAGCGGCGAGCGCTGCTGTCCGGGCAGACCGTGGTCGTCAACGCGGGGAGTTCGGCCGGGCTGCTGGCCGGTGGACCGATCATCGCGGCGGCCGGAGCCGAGAACGCTCTGGTCGGAGCCGGGCTGCTCACGACGTTCGTAGCGCTGGTAATCCTGGTGAAAGCGAGAGCGTCGCAGTGCGACACTGCGGACCATGTCCGAGATCGTGATCACCACACTGGCCGAGCGGCCTGAGGTCACCGGCTGGCTGGGTGACTTCTGGAACGTCTGGCCGCAGTTCATGTTGCAGGACCTGGTCGCCGACGCGCTGATCGGCCAGGTGGCGCCGGAGTTCGCGGACCAGTGCCTGATCGCGACCGAGGACGACGAACTGGTCGCCCACTCGCGCAGCATCCCGTTCGCGTTTCCGCTCGAGGACCGGACCGAGCTGCCGTCGCGCGGTTGGGACCAGGTGCTGCAGTGGGGTTTCGAGGACCTCCGCCACGAGCGGGAGACGAACGTGTCCAGCGCGCTGGAGATCGTCGTCAAGCCGACGCACCTCGGCCGCGGACTGTCCTACCGGATGCTGGCGGCGATGCGCGACGCCGTGAAGGCGAAGGGCCACACCACCCTCTACGCCCCGGTCCGGCCGAACGGGAAGACCGACGCCCGGATGCCGATGAACCAGTACGTCGAACAGGTCCGCGCGGATGGACTGCCGATCGACCCGTGGTTGCGCGTCCACGTGAAGGCCGGCGGCAAGATCGTGAAGGTCGCCTCGACCTCGATGCTGATCGCGGGCTCCCTGGCGGAGTGGCGCTCCTGGACCGGCCTCCCGTTCGACCGCACCGGCGAGGTCATCGTCCCCAAGGCCCTGGTCCCCGTCCTCGCCGACGTCGAGCACGACCGCGCGATCTACGCCGAGCCCAACGTCTGGATCCAGCACGACCTCTGAAACCCCAACTAGTTGGGGTGCCCACGGCGATCAGACCTCCGGACCATCGGGGGTATGAGTACGACGGAGAGCAACAAGACGGTTGTCCGCGATCTGATCGACGGATTGTTCACCAAAGGGGACCTCGGGGCGGTCGACACCTACCTCGCCGAGGACTTCATCAACCACGACCCGCCGTTCGGCGTCACGCCGGATCGGGACGGGATGCGGATGGCCGGGGCGATGATGCGGGAGGCGTTCCCGGACTGGCACAGCGAGGTGCACGAGTTGGTTGCCGAGGGCGACATCGTGGTCGAGCGGTTCACGGCCAGCGGGACCCAGCGCGGTGAAGTGATGGGGGTCGCGCCGACCGGCCGGACCGTCAGCCTGCCCGGCATCAACATCTTCCGGCTGCGTGACGGACTGGTGGTGGAACGCTGGGGCAGGCTCGACGAGCTGGGGTTCCTCCGGCAGCTAGGCGTCGTACGGGAACAGCCGTAGCATCGCGATCATGGGGGCGGCGGATCGCCTGGAAGTGCTGATCCAGCGGTGCTACGCGGGGCTGGACGCCGATCAACTGCGGTCCGAGACGCTGACCCGGTTGAAGAAGCTGATGACGGTCGACGCGGCGTTCGTCGCGACGGTGGATCCGGCCACCATCCTGTTCACCTCCGCGAGTGCGGACGATCCGCTCGGTGACGTGACCGAGCAGTTCCTTCACAACGAGTTCGCCGAGGACGACGTGAACAAGTTCGCCGCCCTGGCCGCCGCACCCGACCCGGTGAACTCGCTCGGCCACGCGACGAAGGGGGAGTGGCCGAGCAGCACCCGGTACGTCGAGGTGATGCGGCCACTCGGGCTCGGCGACGAACTCCGGGCCGCGCTGATCTCGAACGGCGGCTGCTGGGGTGTCATCTGCCTGCACCGGGAAGACGCCGCGACCGGCTTCTCGGAGCAGGAGCTTCAGCTGGTACGACGGCTTGGACCGCATCTCGCGGAAGGGCTGCGACGGGGTCTGCTCGGCGGCTCGATCAGCGATGGCGACGTCGGTCCGGGGGTAGTGGTTCTCGATTCGAAGCACACCGTGGTGTCGGTCAGCGCGGAGGCCGAGCACTGGATGACCGAGCTGGAGCCGGAACGGAGGACGGAGTTGCCGGTGGCGGTGCGGGCTGCGGCGGTGCGGCAGCATCACGCGCACGAACTGCCGGGAGCGCCGGTGCTGAAGGTCCGGACCGGGAGGGGGCGATGGCTGGCGCTGCATGCGTCAACGCTGAGGGGACCGGGGGACGACGCCGGCGAGCGTCAGATCGCGGTGGTGATCGAGCCGGCGACGGCGGCGCAGCTCGGGTCGTTCCTGCTCGACCTGCACGGACTGACCCCAGCTCAGCAGCGCGTCACCGAGCTCCTGCTGAAGGGCTACTCGACCCGGCAGATCGTCGACCGGTTGTGTCTGTCCCCGCACACGGTGCAGGAACACGTCCGGGCCGCCTACGACAAGGTGGGCGTCGGCAGTCGCCGTGAACTGGTGACGGCCTTGCTCACAGGGTCCGCATCACCCGGATGATCCGGCGCCGGAGCCAGACCCTGCGCGACCCGTCCGGGTAGCGTCGAAGCCGGGCCAGTTCCCAGCCGCCGTACTCGGCGTGCTCGGTCAGCAACCGGCGGACGGCGCCGCGCGACTCCGTCCTGGACACCTCGAACTGTTGCAGTTCGTATTCGGCCATCCGCACCTCCAGTACTGCTTTACGACACATCCTCCAGCGCTGCGACGATCGCGGGTGGGAGCGTGAGCTCCTCCACACCCAGGACCGACTTGAGCTGCATCGCCGTCCGGGCCCCGACGATCGCCGCCGACACCCCCGGCCGGTCCCGCACCCAGGTGAGCGCCACCTCGAGCGGTGTCCAGCCGAGCCCGTCGGCGGCTCGTGCGACTGCCTCCACGATGCCCGAACCGCGGCCGTCGAGGTAGGGGTCGACGAATCTGGACAGATGCTGAGATGCCGCCCGGGAGTCCGCCGGAATACCGGTGCGGTACTTCCCAGTCAACACACCGCGGCCAAGCGGCGACCAGGCCAGCACCCCGATCCCGAGCCCGCCGGCCGCCCGGATCGCGTCCGCCTCGGCGTCCCGGGCGAGCAGCGAATACTCCACCTGGTTCGACACCGGGACCGCGCGACCGGGCCACGCCTGCTGCCAGGTGACAGCCCGGGCCGACTTCCAGCCCGCGTAGTTCGAGACCCCGACGTACCGCACCTTGCCCGAGTTGACCGCGTGGTCGAGCGCCGACAGCGTCTCCTCCAGCGGTACGTCGTCCGACCAGGTGTGCAGCTGCCACAGGTCGATGTAGTCGACGTTCAGCCGGCGCAGCGAGCCCTCCAGGTCGCGCAGCAGGGCGCCGCGGGAGGTGTCGGTGATCCGCTCGCCCCGGCGGACGCTGAAGCCGGCCTTGGTCGCGATCACCAGATCGTCGCGCTCCACCACGTCACCGAGCAGCGAGCCGATCAGTCGCTCGCTGTCACCGTCGCCGTACGCCGCTGCCGTGTCGATCAGTGTCCCGCCGGCCGCCACGAACGCGGCGAGCTGCTCGCGCGCCTCGTGCTCGTCGGTGTCACGCCCCCAGGACATGGTGCCGAGGCCGAGACGGCTCACCGCCAGTCCACTGTGACCGAGATAGCGCTGCTGCATGAGCCGAGCCTATTGGCCGCCACCGACAACGGCTCGTTAGGCTCGCCTGTCATGCGACTCGGACTCAACATCGGCTTCGTCTTCGGTGGCGACGACCATCTGGATCATCTGAGGCTGGTGAAGGAGGCCGAACGGCTCGGCTTCTCGGTCACCTGGGCCGCGGAGGCGTACGGCTCGGACGCCGCCACGCTGCTGACCTGGATCGCCGCCCAGACCTCCACCATCGACGTCGGTGCCGCGGTGTTCCAGATCCCGGCCCGGACTCCGGCGATGACCGCGATGACCGCGGCGACCCTGGACCGGCTGTCCAACGGCCGGTTCCGGCTCGGCCTCGGCGTGTCCGGGCCCCAGGTGTCCGAGGGGTGGCATGGTGTCCGGTTCGACAAGCCGCTGGCCCGCACCCGGGAGTACGTGGCCATCGTGAACGCGGCGATGCGGCGTGAGACGGTGGTGTTCGAAGGTGAACACTTCACGCTGCCGCTGCCCGACGGCCCGGGCAAGCCGCTGAAGCTGTCCATCCACCCGCTCCGCGACCATGTCCCGGTGTACCTTGCCGCGGTCGGCCCGAAGAACCTAGAGCTGGCCGGCGAGATCGCCGACGGCTGGCTCGGCATCCTGAACGACCCCGCCTATCTGGGAGAGCAGTTGAAACACATCGCGACGGGCCTGCGAAGAAATTCGATACAGCCTCGTCAGAGCCGTCAGGAAGGACTCGGAGACTTCGACGTCGTCGCGTCCGTGCCGGTCATGACCGGTGATGACCTGCAGGCCGCGGCCGACCCGATCCGCGGGTACGCCGCTCTCTACATCGGCGGCATGGGCAGCCGGGAGAAGAACTTCTACAACGCGCTGGCCGTCCGGATGGGGTACGCCGAGGAGGCCAAGCGGATCCAGGACCTGTATCTGGGCAAGCAGCACCGCGACGCGATGGCCGCCGTACCGCACGGGTTCATCGACTCGATCTCGCTGCTCGGTGGCAAGGAGCGGATGGCCGAGAAGCTCACCGCGTACGCCGAGGCCGGGGCGACCACGGTCGCGCTGACCCCGTTCGCGTCAACGGTCGAGCAGCGGATCTCCGACCTGCGCACCGTGGCCGAGGCGCTCGAGCTCGCCGGGGTCGGTGACTGAGTGTCCATCTGGGAAGCCATCATCCTCGGCATCGTCGAGGGTCTGACCGAGTTCCTGCCGGTGTCCAGCACCGGGCACCTCACCATCGCCTCGAAGATGCTCGGCCAGCAGATCGACGACCCGGCCATCACCGCGTTCACCGCGGTGATCCAGTTCGGCGCGATCGCGGCCGTGGTGCTGTTCATGTGGAAGGACATCCGGACATACGCCGTCGCCTGGTTCAAGGGGCTGCGGCACCCGGAGTACCGGGGTGAGTTCGATCACCGGATGGGCTGGTTCGTCATTGTCGGCTCGCTGCCGATCTGCATCGTCGGGTACCTCGGCCGCGACATCATCTCGGGTCCGTTGCGCAGCATGTGGTGGGTCGCGGCGTCGCTGATCGGCTGGTCGTTCGTGATGGTCGCGGCGGAGCGGCTGGGGAGCAAGAGCCGGCCGCTGACCCGGATCACCCTGACCGATGCTGTGGTGATGGGCATCATGCAGTGCCTCGCGCTGATCCCCGGGGTGTCGCGGTCGGGCGCGACCATCTCGGCCGGCCTGTTCTGCGGTCTGGACCGGGTCGCGGCGACCAAGATGGCGTTCCTGCTCGGGATCCCCGCCCTGGTCGGTGCCGCGATCTTCGAGCTCCCGCACGCGCTCGACGGTGACGTCGGCCTGGTGCCGGTGCTGGTCGGCACCGTGGTCAGCTTCATCGTGGCCTACGCGTCGGTCGCCTGGCTGCTGAAGTTCGTGGCCAAGCACACCATCGAGGTCTTCGCCTTCTACCGCATCCTGGTCGGCATCGTCATCGTCATCCTGCTCGCGACAAGCACCATTACCGCGACCTAAAGCCAGCCGACCTTGCGGAAGAAGCGGTACATGGTGATGCAGGTGACTGCCATCACCAGGAGGATGGCGTAGTACCCGTAGTGCCAGCGCAGTTCGGGCATGTTGTCGAAGTTCATTCCGTAGATGCCGGCCACCATGGTCGGGACCGCGGCGATGGCGACCCAGGCCGAGATCCGGCGCATGTCGTCGTTCTGCTGTACCGAGACGCGGGCCAGGTGTGCGTTGAGCGCCGAGCTGAGCAGCACGTCGAGGCTCTCGGTCTGGTCCGAGACGCGGTTGACGTGGTCGGCGACGTCGCGGAAGAACGGCGAGGCCTTCGCGCTGATCCCGGGTACGCCGTGCGCGAACTGCTCCATCGGTTCGCGCAGCGGTGCGATCGCGCGGCGCATCTCGAGCACCTCGCGCTTGAGCTTGTAGATCCGCTCGGCGTCGCTGGTGCGCTCGGGGGAGAACACCGACGACTCGACCTCGTCGACGTCGATCTCGACCTGCTCGGCGACGTCCTCGTACCCGTCGACCACCGAGTCGCAGATCGCCCACAGGACGGCGGCCGGCCCGTGACCGAGCATCGAGGCGCGCTCCTCCAGTTCCTGCCGGGCGGTGGCCAGTTCACCGCCCTCGCCGTGCCGGACGGTGACGACGTACCGGGGACCGACGAAGACGCTCAGCTGGCCGGTCTCCACGGCGTCGCCCTCGTCGACGTACCAGAGGGTGCGCAGTACGACGACGATGTCGTCGCCGAACCGTTCGACCTTGGGCCGCTGGTGGGCCTTGAGCGCGTCCTCGACCGCGAGCTCGTGCAGGCCGAACAGCCCCTGGACCCGGCGCATCTCGGCGTCCGACGGTTCGTGCAGGCCGACCCAGCCGAAGCAGCGGCCGTCGTCGTCGATGGCCTGGGCAACCGTCTCCGGGTCCCTGGGCAGGTCCTGCCGCTCGCCCTCGGCGTACACGCCGCAGTCCACGATCACAGCTCCATCATGGCAGCAGGACTTGCGCCGACCGGATAACGTGCATCGCATGCCCACGGTGATTCTGGTCCGCCACGGTCGCAGCGCCGCGAACACGTCCGGCACGCTGGCCGGCCGCACCCCGGGGGTGAAGCTGGACGAGACCGGCGTGCAACAGGCCGAGGCCGTCGCGCAACGGCTGGCCGAGCTGCCGCTGGCCGCGATCATCACGTCGCCACTCGAGCGCTGCAAGCAGACCGCGGCGGTGATCGCGAAACACCACGAGGCGTTGCGTCCGGCAACGGATCGGCGACTGACCGAGTGTGGGTACGGCGACTGGACCGGGCAGAAGATCGCCACGCTGGCCAAGGACCCGCTCTGGGCGGTTGTTCAGCAGCACCCGTCGGCGGTGACGTTCCCGAACGGGGAGTCGATGCGGGCGATGCAGCAGCGGGCGGTGGATGCCGTACGGGCCCACGACGCGGCGCTGGCGAAGAGCCACGGCGACGGGGCGCTATGGGTGGCGGTGTCACACGGCGACGTGATCAAGGCGATCGTCGCGGACGCACTCGCACAGCACCTGGACACGTTCCAGCGGATCGTGGTCGACACCGCGTCGACCACGATCATCACCTACACCGCGACCCGCCCGTTCCTGGTCCGCCTGAACGACTCGGGAAGCGAGCTGGCGAGCCTGATCCCGAAGCCCCAGCCGAAGACCAGGAGGACCAAGAAGCAGTCCTCGGACGCGGTCGTCGGCGGACGGTAATAGGGTCTAGTCATGGCGCGAGTTGTGCATTCCTACGACGACCCGGATCGGTTCGTCGCCGGCACCGTGGGGGAACCCGGTGCGAGGACATTCTTCCTGCAGGCGCGGGCCGGTGCCCGGCTGACGTCGGTGGCCTGTGAGAAGGAACAGGTGATGGCGCTCGCGGAGCGGCTGGACGTGATGCTGGACGAGGTGGCCCGGCGGTTCGACCGGGATCCGGTGACGCCGGCCGGCGTCGACGACACCGATCCGCTGGAGCAGCCGATCGAGGAGGAGTTCCGGGCCGGCACCATGACGCTGGCCTGGGAGGCCGACGCCGAGCGGGTCGTGATCGAGGTGTTCGCGGTCGTCACCGGCGAGCAGGCCGAGCTCGAGGAGACCGACCCGGTCACGGCCGCGATGGAGTCCGAGGACGCCGAGGTGTTCATCGTCCGGATCAGCGAGGAGCAGGCCCGCGCGTTCGCTCGCCGGGCCGTCGCGCTGGTCGCGTCCGGACGCCCGAGCTGCCCGTTCTGCGGCCGGCCGATCGACGCGGAAGGACACATCTGCCCGCGCGCCAACGGCTACCGCAGGCACCTGCCGGAATGAACGACCTGCTCGCCCAGGGGGAGCTGTCCCTGCACGGCCGGCTGGTGGCCGCGTCGAACGGCACCTTCCAGGGCTCGGTGAACCGCGACGGCGAGTCCGCGACGGTGGTCTACAAACCGGTCCAGGGGGAGCGGCCGCTGTGGGACTTCCCCGACGGCACGCTGGCCCAGCGCGAGTACGCGGCGTACGTCGTGTCCGAAGCGCTCGGGTGGTCGCTGGTGCCGCCGACGTTGCTGCGGGACGGGCCGCTCGGCGAGGGCATGGTGCAGCTGTGGATCGACGAGGCCGAGCTCGGGCCGGGCGACACCGAGTTGGTCGACATCGTTCCGCAAGGGCGGGTTCCGGACGGGTGGATCGGCGTGCTCGATGCACTCGACGGCCGGCACAACCCGGTGACGCTGGTGCATGCGGACAACCTCGCGTTGCGGCGGATGGCCGTATTCGATGCCGTGGTCAACAATGCCGACCGCAAGGGCGGCCACGTGCTGAATCCGGGCGACGGCCGGGTGTTCGGCGTCGACCACGGTGTCACCTTCAACGCGGACGACAAGCTGCGGACGGTCCTGTGGGGCTGGGCCGGCGAACAGATCCCGGCTGACCTGCTGGACGACGTACGCAAACTCGCCGACCAGCTCGCCGGCGGCCTCGGCCAGCAACTGTGTGAGCTGATCACCGCGGTCGAGCTGACAGCGACCCGCGAGCGGTGTTCGACACTGCTGAAGACCGGGACGTATCCGTTCCCCAGTGACGACTGGCCGGCCATTCCCTGGCCCGCGTTCTAGCCGTCGTCAAGCTGTCTCGGGAAGCGGGATGCGTGCCGTGTCGCACCGTCGAAATCCGGGCTGACATAAGCTCCAGGGCATGCAGGCGTGGACGAAACCAGACATCCCGGTCGTGCCGGGTCCGGCCCGGCGACTGCGCCTTTACGACACCGCCTCGGGCGGTCCGGTGGAGGTTCCGCCGGCCGACGGCGGTGCGGCGCGGATGTATGTGTGCGGCATCACGCCGTACGACGCGACGCATATGGGCCATGCGGCGACGTACGTCACGTTCGACCTGATCAACCGGCTCTGGCGAGACGCCGGGTACGACGTCCACTACACGCAGAACATCACCGATGTCGACGACCCGCTGCTGGAGCGGGCGACCGAAACCGGCGTCGACTGGACCGAGCTGGCCGAGCAGGAGATCCAGCTGTTCCGCGACGACATGACCGCGCTCCGGGTGATCCCGCCGCAGAACTACGTCGGCGTGGTCGAGTCGATCGACCTGGTGGCGAAGGCGGTCGAGGACCTGCAGCGGGCCGGCGCGGTCTACTCGGTGGACGGTGACCTGTACTTCGCGGTGAAGGCAGACCCGGCTTTCGGGAGCGTGTCCGGGTACGACCGGGAGACGATGCGCGCCTTGTTCGCCGAGCGCGGTGGTGACCCGGACCGACCGGGCAAGCAGGACCCGCTGGACAGCCTGCTCTGGCGGCACGAACGGCCGGACGAACCCGCCTGGGACTCGCCGATCGGTCGCGGCCGGCCGGGCTGGCACGTCGAGTGCTCGGCGATCGCGCTGGAGCACCTCGGGATGACGTTCGACGTCCAGGGCGGTGGGTCGGACCTGATCTTCCCGCACCACGAGATGTCGGCCAGCGGCGCGCAGGTGGCGACCGGGGAGTACCCGTTCGCCCGGGCCTACGTTCACCAGGCCATGGTCGGCCTGGACGGCGAGAAGATGTCGAAGTCCAAGGGCAACCTGGTGCTGGTGTCGAAGGAACGCCTGGCCGGCTCCGACCCGATGGCGATCCGGCTGGCGCTCCTCGCTCATCACTACCGCACGGACTGGTTCTGGACGTCGTCCGAGCTGCTCGACGCGCAAGAGCGCCTCGACGTATGGCGTGGCGCCGTCAGCCGCGGTTCGGGTCCCGACGGTGCGGCCGCGGTCGACGCCGTACGGGCTGCGCTGACCAACGACCTGGACACCGTCGCCGCGCTGTCCGCGATCGACACCTGGGCCGAAACGAACGGCGACGACACCAAGGCCCCGGCGCTGGTTGCTCAGGCCGTGGACGCGTTGCTCGGGGTCAAGCTGGCGGTGTAGTGGGCGGCGATCTCGTCGCTCGTGGTCAGCCAGACGTCGGGCTGTGACGCGAGGAACTCGAGGGCCTGGTCGAGGTACTTGGCGCGGAACGCCTGACCGATGACGAAGGGGTGCAGGGCCAGCGGCATGACCCGGCCGCCGCCGTGCTCGGCTTCGCCGCTGAGTACGTCGTACTGGTCCTTGATCATCTGGACGAACTCCGGGCCGGTGATGCCGCGCGGGAAGATCAGCAGGTCGTTGAGCTCGACCGTGTACGGGACGCTGAGCACGCCGGGGACGTTGAGCCGGTAGGGCTGGTCGTCGTTGGTCCAGTCGAGCACGTAGCTCAGACCGAGTTCGGCGAGCAGCTCCGGGGTGTTGTGGGTCTCGGTCAGGCCCGGGCCCATCCAGCCCTTCGGCCGGCTGCCGGTGGCGGTCTCGATGGTGTCGATGATCTCGGTGAGGACCTTGCGTTCCTCATCCGGCTCCAGGCCGGTATGGAGGGTCGAGTTGGTCTTGCCGTGGGCGAGCCAGGCCCACTCGCGCTCGACACCGGCCTTGATGATCTGCGGGTTGTGCTCGGCGACCAGCGAGTTCAGCAGCACGCTGGCGCGGATGCCGTGCCGGTCGAGGATCTCCATGGTCCGCCAGATGCCGACCCGGGCGCCGTAGTCGCGCCAGCCGTGGTTCAGCGGGTCGGGGGTGAGGTCGAGCGGCCAGATGCTGGTGGACGGCTGGTCGGGCACGAAGTGCTCGATGTTGAGGCCGACGTAGAAGGCGACCCGTTTGCCGTCGGGCCAGGTGAGTCGCGGGCGTTCGGTGATCGGGCTGTAGTCGAAGAGCGTCATACCGGCACGGTAAAATCTGACGTCAATGTCAGGTTCAAGTCCCTGCGGAGGGCGATCGTGCGGATCGGTGAACTGGCCCGGCGGACCGGGGTGAGCGAGCGGTCGCTGCGGTACTACGAGGAGCACGGCCTGCTGGTGTCGGAGCGGACCCCGGGCGGCCAGCGTGAGTACCCCGAGCGCGCCGTCGACCGGGTGATCCTGATCCAGGAGTTGTACGCCGCCGGACTGCACAGCAAGAAGATCGCCGAGCTCCTCCCGTGCATGCGTGACCCCGACGGCGGCCCGAACGAACGCGCGACCCCCAGGCTCGTCACCGAGCTGACCGCCGAACGCGACCGGATCGACCGGATGATCGCGGACCTGACCAACTCCCGGGCGGTTCTCGACGATGTCATCACCACCGCGGCCCGGGAGCTCTAGCGCCCGTCAGCCGGTGACCGGGTGGTGCGTCTTGACGGGCGTCGGGATCGGAGCCATCGGCGGCTGATCGAGCGGCGCGGGCAGTGTCGGCTGCGGGGTCGGCTTCGGCGTGGGCTTGGGCTTCGCGGCCGGCTTGGCGCAGGTCGCCGACGCCAGGCGGATGACCTCGGCGCCGTCGCCCAGGTTGATGGTCAGCCCGGTGATCGTGAACGAGCCGTCCGATCGCTGGGTCCGCTCGTTGACGGTGATCGTGGCCAGCGGCGCCGCCGGGATCGTGACGACCTGCTTCGTGGTCGGTACGGCGATCTTCTGGCCGAGCAACGTCAGCGAGCCGATGTCGACGCCGCCGTCGTCACCGGAGCACCAGACGTTGACGGCGTCGATGGCGAGCAGAGCGCTGGGCGGTGTGAGCAGCAGGTTGCACAGGTCCGGCAGATTCTTGGCGGGCAGGTCCTTCGTGCTCGGGGTCGGCAGCGGGAGGCCGAGATCAGGCAGCGGCAGGTCGGGGATCGGCAGGTCGTCGGCGCCCTGCGCCGGCAGGGTGGCACACGTCTGCTTCAGCTCCGGCGGGACCTTCACCTGGCTGAGCGCACCCTGGCCGATGGTGACGTCGAAGAGTTCGACCGAGGCCGAGTCGTTCCCGGCCGTCACGGTCCCGGCCCGGACCGCCAGCAGCGGGTTCTCCGGCAGTTCCAGAGCGGAGGAACTCTGCCGGTGGCCGTCAGCCGATTCGATGTACGGCGTCCTGTCGACCGGGACCTGCCCTTCCGCGCTGACGGCGTACGCCGAGGACGGCCGGGCGGCCGCATTACCCACCGGCGAACTCGCCACCAGGCTGAACGCCACCACGCCGGTCACGGCCGTGACGGTCAGAACGGTCGGCGCGAAGTGTCGTCGCATGTCTTCTCCGTCTACTTGCTGTCGATGAGGACGAGGGTCCCGAGGGGGATCTTCTGGAGTTCGGCGAGGGCCTTCTTGGGCACGCGCACGCAGCCCGCACTGACGGCCGCGCCGAAGACGTCCGGCCGGGGCCAGCCGTGGATGGCGACGGTGCCCGGGCCGCCGCCGAAGGTGTCGAGGGTGGGACTGTGCGCCCCGAGCGGCAGGACCACCGGCGAGGCCGATCGCTTGGTGTCGATGATCGAGCCGAGCAGGAACGTGCGGCCGGGTGGTGTCGGCGTCTTCCGGGCGCCCACGCCTGCCTTCCAGACGCCGAGTCGCCGGCCCTGCTGGAACAGTTCGAGCGTGCGGGAGCCGATGTGCACCCGGATCAGGTACGGCGAGGAGGCCCGATCCAGGTCCTGGTCGGGGATCCAGCCGGTCGAGCGGTTCGGCTTGGACGGCAGCAGTACGCGGACCCAGCCGTCGGTCTGCTCGACCACGGGCAGCCAGGTCGGCCCGAACTGGGTCGGCCCGATCTTGGCGAACGCGTCCGCATCCGGCGCGGTGTAGACCGCCGTCTCGGCCCGCGGGTGGACGACCAGACCGTCGGTGCCGGCGAACGGCTCCGGGTCCAGCGGCGCGGTGCTGATCGTCGTCTGAGTCGTCGAACTCGCCAGGGTGCTGAGGTCGACATCGGGCTTCCGGTCGCCGAGCACGCCCACGACCGCGACGGCGCCGAGCACCACCAGGACGGCCAGCGCCGGGACGGAACTACTGCCCCGCTCGTCGGCACGTGACCTGCGCATTACCCGCTCCCCGTGGATCCCCACCCGGCCGCCCGTGGGGCGGGCAGCCGCTGTCGTCCGAAGAGAATAGGACGTTCGGTGAAGTTACGCCACGGTAGAGTGACGACCCGATCAGTCCGGGTGGTTCTTGTTCCGCCGCTTCAGGTAGCGCTCGAACTCGGCGGCGATGGCGTCGCCGGAGGCCTCGGGCAGGTCGGCGGTGTCGCGCTGCTCCTCCAGGGAGTGCACGTACTCGGCGACCTCCGGGTCCTCCTCGCTGAGCTCGTCGGCGCCGCGCTGCCAGGCGCGGGCCAGCTCGGGCAAGTCACCCTCGGGGATCTGCAGGTCCAGCAGCGCTTCCACCTTGCCGAGCAACGCGAGCGATGCCTTCGGGCAGGGCGAGCCGGCGATGTAGTGCGGGATCGCGGACCAGATCGACACCGCCGGTACGCCGAGGGTGCCGCAGAGGTCGGCGAAGACGCCGGTGATGCCGGTCGGGCCTTCGTACGTCGACGGCTCGAGGCTCCACGAGGCGGACAGCTCCGGGTCGGCCGAGGTCGCCGAGACCGGGATCGGCCGGGTGTGCGGGGAGTCGGCGAGCAGCGCGCCGAGCACGACGACGAGCTGGGCGTTCGACTCGTCGATGACCTCGAGCAGCTCCTGGCAGAACCCGCGCCAGCGCATGTTCGGCTCGATGCCGCGGATCAGCAGCACGTCCCGGTCGGTGTCGTCGGGGCGGGCCAGGTACACCCGGGTGGTCGGCCAGGTGAGCTGCCGGACGCCGTCCTCGTCGAAACCGACCTGCGGGCGGTTCACCTGGAAGTCGTAGTAGTCCTCGGGGTCGATCGCGGTGACGAGCTCGGCGTCCCACTCGTCGATCAGGTGGTCGACCGCTCCGGTGGCCGCCTCGGCCGCGTCGTTCCAGCCCTCGAACGCGGCGATCACGACCGGGTCCCTCAGGTTCGCGAGGTCAACCACTCGCAGGCCCCCTGTCGTCTTCTGTGCCATCCGGCGGGGTCGCCGGAAACCGGACTGCCAGCCTACGTGGTCGGACGGCTCCATGCGCCGGGTTTCACGTCCAGCGGAAAGTGTCGGGACCCGGTCTTCCGGCCCGACTACGATGTGAGATCGGTGTCCATACCCAGCCTGGCCCGCCCCACCGCCCCGGTCAGGCCCCGATCGCTGGAGGTTCCGTGTCCAGAGCCGGCCGACCCGATCTGCGCCGCGTGCTGGCCGAGCGCGTGGTGGTGGCCGACGGGGCGATGGGCACGATGCTGCAGTCGTACGACCTGTCATTGGACGAGTTCGAGGGACACGAGGGCTGCAACGAGATCCTCAACCTGACCCGGCCGGACGTGGTCCGGGAGATCCACGCGGCGTACTTCGACGTCGGTGTCGACTGCGTCGAGACGAACACCTTCGGCGCGAACTTCGCCAACCTGGGGGAGTACGGCATCGCCGACCGGATCTACGAGCTGAGCGAGGCCGGCGCCCGGCTGGCCCGGGAGGCGGCGGACGCGGCGTCGACATCCGGCCACCCGCGGTTCGTGCTCGGCAGCGTCGGCCCGGGCACCAAGCTGCCGACCCTCGGGCACACCACCTTCACGATCTTGCGGGACGCCTACGCCGAAACCGCGCGCGGACTGATCGACGGGGGAGCGGACGCGATCCTGGTCGAGACCACCCAGGACCTGTTGCAGACGAAGGCCAGCGTGATCGGTGCCCGCAAGGCGCTCGACACCGCCGGTTCGACCATCCCGGTGATCGTCTCGGTGACAGTCGAGACGACCGGGACAATGCTGCTCGGCTCCGAGATCGGCGCCGCCCTGACCGCACTCGAACCACTCGGCATCGACCTGATCGGGCTGAACTGCGCGACCGGTCCGAAGGAGATGAGCGAGCACCTCCGCTACCTCTCCAAGCACTCGACCATCCCACTCACCTGCATGCCGAACGCGGGCCTCCCGCAACTGACCGCCGACGGCGCGTTCTACCCGCTCACCCCTTCAGAGTTGGCCGACGCGCACGAGACCTTCGTCGACAGCTACGGCCTGTCCCTGGTCGGCGGCTGCTGCGGTACGACGCCCGAGCACCTGCGTCAGGTGGTCGAGCGGGTCGGCGGCCGCCCGGTGCGACAGCGCGATCCGCAGCCCGAGGCGGGTGTGTCGAGCCTGTACCAACACGTCCCGTTCCGGCAGGACACGTCGTACCTCTCGATCGGGGAGCGGACGAACGCGAACGGGTCGAAGGCGTTCCGCGAGGCGATGCTGGCCGAGGACTGGGAGGGCTGCGTCGAGATCGCGCGGGCCCAGATCCGGGACGGCGCGCACCTGCTCGACCTGTGTGTCGACTACGTCGGCCGGGACGGCGTCGCCGACATGAAGGAGATCGCCGGCCGGCTCGCCACCGCGTCGACGCTGCCGATCGTGCTCGACTCGACCGAGCCCGCCGTACTGCAGGCCGGCCTCGACCTGCTCGGCGGGCGGTGTGCGCTGAACTCGGTGAACTTCGAGGACGGCGAGGCACCGGACTCCCGGTTCGCGCGGATCGCCGGACTGGCCCAGGAGTACGGCGCTGCCGTCGTCGCGCTGACCATCGACGAGGAAGGGCAGGCGCGGACCGCCGACAAGAAGGTGGCGATCGCGGAGCGGCTGCTGGAGACGTTGGAGCGCGACTACGGGATCGCCGGGCACGACGTCCTGATCGACTGCCTGACGTTCACGCTGGCGACTGGGCAGGAGGAGTCGCGGCGGGACGGGATCGAGACGATCGAGGCGATCCGCGCGTTGAAGGAGCGCCGGCCCGACGTACAGACCGTGCTCGGCCTGTCGAACATCTCGTTCGGGCTCAACCCGGCGGCGCGGCACGTGCTGAACTCGGTCTTCCTGCACGAGTGTGTGCAGGCCGGACTGGACTCGGCGATCGTGCACGCGAGCCGGATCATGCCGGTCGCGAAGATCCCGGACGACCAGCGCGGGGCGGCGCTCGACCTGATCTACGACCGGCGGCGGGACGGGTACGACCCGTTGCAGCGGCTGCTGGAGTTGTTCGCGGACGTGAAGGCGTCGGACCTGAAGGCGAGCAAGCTGGAGGAGCTGGCCGCGCTGCCGCTGGCCGCTCGGCTGAAGCAGCGGATCATCGACGGCGAGCGCAACGGCGTCGAGGGCGATCTGGACGAGGCGCTGGGCGCCAAGACCGCACTCGAGATCATCAACGACGACCTGCTGGCCGGGATGAAAGTGGTCGGCGAGCTGTTCGGCTCCGGCCAGATGCAGCTGCCGTTCGTGCTGCAGTCGGCCGAGGTGATGAAGACGTGCGTCAGTTACCTCGAGCCGCACATTGAAAAGCACAGCGAAGACTCCGATGTCGGCAAGGGCACGATCGTGCTGGCCACGGTCAAGGGCGATGTGCACGACATCGGCAAGAACCTGGTCGACATCATCCTGACCAACAACGGCTACAGCGTGGTCAACCTCGGCATCAAGCAGCCGGTGAACGCCATCCTCGAGGCGGCCGAGGAGCACCGGGCCGACGTGATCGGCATGTCCGGCCTGCTGGTGAAGTCGACTGTGGTGATGAAGGAGAACCTCGAGGAGCTGAATCAGCGCGGCCTGGCCAAGCGCTGGCCGGTCCTGCTCGGTGGTGCCGCACTCACCCGCGCGTACGTCGAACAGGATCTCGGCAACCTGTTCGAGGGCGAGGTCCGGTACGCGCGGGATGCCTTCGAGGGACTGCGGTTGATGGATGCCGCGATGGCCGTGAAGCGAGGGGTGCCGGGGGCCGCGCTGCCCGAGCGTCGCGAGCGCCGGGTGCGGTCGGCGACCCGGGTGCTGGACCGGCCGCTCGACGAGGTGCCGGCCCGGTCGGATGTTGCCGTGGACAACGTCGTACCGGCGCCGCCGTTCTGGGGCTCGCGGATCGTGCGCGGCATTCCGCTCGCGGACTACGCCGGCTACCTGGACGAGCGCGCCACCTTCCTCGGCCAATGGGGACTCCGGGCCACCCGGGGCGCCGACGGTCCGTCGTACGACGAACTCGTCGAGACCGAGGGGCGGCCGCGGCTGCGGTTGTGGATGGACCGGATCCTGACCGAGGGGATCATGGAGGCGGCTGTCGTCTACGGGTACTGGCCGTGCTACTCGGAGGGGAACGCGCTCGTCGTCCTCGATCCCGCGGATCACGCCGAGCTGCACCGGTTCGAGTTCCCGCGGCAGCGGCGCGACCGGTTCCTGTGTCTGGCGGACTTCTTCCGGCCGAAGGAGTCCGGTGAGCTGGATGTGGTTGCGTTCCACCTGGTCACGATGGGGCCGAAGGTGGCCGAGGTGACCGGTGAGCTGTTCGCACGGAACGCGTACCGCGACTACCTGGAGCTGCACGGGTTGTCGGTGCAGCTGACGGAGGCGTTGGCGGAGTACTGGCATGCGCGGGTCCGCGACGAGCTCGGTTTCGGCGGTGACGACGGCGACCTGGACGGGATGCTGCGGGACCAGGCGTACCGGGGCTCGCGGTACTCGTTCGGGTACCCGGCATGTCCTGACTTGGAGGACCGCGAGAAACTGGTGCGGTTGCTCGAGCCGGAACGGATCGGCGTACACCTATCGGAGGAGTTGCAGTTGCACCCGGAACAGTCCACCGACGCCTTGGTGGTTCACCACCCTGAAGCGAAGTACTTCAACGCTTCATGAGCGAGCGAAGCGAGCTCATCATCAAGCAGAGCACCCCTGGGGCATGCGCGCCCGGAGCGAAGCGAGGACGAGCATGACCCTTCAGGCAGTGCTTTGGGACATGGACGGGACGTTGGTCGACTCCGAGAAGGTCTGGGCGGAGGTGCAGATCGAGCTGCTCGCCTCACTCGGCGCGACGTGGACCCTCGACGACTGCATGCTGCTCGTCGGCAGCGATCTGCGGGACGCGGTGAAGGTCTGGATGGCGCGGATCCCCGACGGCGTGATCACCGACGAGGAGCTGGCCGAGCGGATGTTCGGCGCCGTTGTCGAGGCGCTGCGACGCGAGGTCGAGTTCCGGCCGGGTGCGGTCGAGTTGCTGCAGGCATTGCGCAAGGCCGACGTGCCCTGCGCCCTGGTGTCGGCCTCGTACCGGGTGATGATCGACGCGGTGCTCACGCATCTGCCGCCGGACCCGTTCGACGTGATCGTCGCCGGCGACGAGGTGACACACGGCAAACCGCACCCCGAGCCGTACCTGACCGCGGCGGCGAAGCTGGGTGTGGACCCGGCGCACTGCGTGGTCATCGAGGACTCGAACACCGGGACCGACTCCGGTACGGCGGCCGGCGCCTACGTAGTCGCCGTACCGCAGTGGGTGACGATTCCGGAGGCGCCGCGGCGGCTCGTGGTCGACTCGCTCGAACCGCTCACCCCGGAGTCACTGCGCAACTTGCTCCGCTGAAGCGCTACCGTCACTTGGTGCCCTCGGGGGCAGTTACTTGCGGTATAGAGGGCTGGGGAAGGGTGAGATGGTGATCGTGTCGTGGGGCCGGGTCGCGGTGACGGCCGCGCTCGTGCTGGCGTTGGCCGGGTGTGGCGAGCCGGACGACAACGCGCCGCACCAGGGCAGCGAGACGCCGAAGGCGATGATGGTGCGGGTCGTGACGACCGACACCGTCAGCTCGCTGGACCCGGCCGGCCCGTACGACGTCGGCTCGCGGACGGTCCAGGCGAACCTGTACCAGACGCTGCTCACGATCATGCCCGGCAAACCGACCCCGGTGCCGGACGCCGCGGACTGCCAGTTCGACTCGCCGACGACGTACACGTGCAGCCTGAAGGAAGGGCTGAAGTTCCCGAACGGGCACGAGTTGACCTCGTCGGACGTGAAGTTCAGCTTCGAGCGGATGCTGCGGCTGAAGACCCCGAACGGGCCGGCCGCGCTGTTCTCCTCGCTGACCTCGGTGAGTACGCCGGACGACCTCACCGCCGTGTTCAACCTGAAGCGCCCGGACGCGCGGTTGCCGTACCTGCTCACCACGACCGCCGGCTCGATCGTCGACCAGGAGTTCTACCCGCCGAACAAGCTGCTCGACACCAAGGCGATGGGCAGCGGCCCGTACCAACTGGCGGCGTACCGGCCGGGGGCCGGGATCACGCTGACCCGCTTCGACGCCTACAAGGGACCGCGCGGGCCGCGGAACGACGGGATCGAGATCACGCTGCTGAAGGACTCGACCGCGCTTTACCAGGCGATCACGACCGACAAGGCTGATCTGGCGTTCCACGGGTTCGGCCCGAGCATGCTGGACAAGCTGCGCAAGTCCGACCAGGTGCAGGTGGTCGAGTCGGACTACGCTGCGATCCGCTTCTTCGCGTTCCAGATGAAGTCGCTGACCGCGCGCAAACCCGCCGTACGACGAGCCGTCGCGCAGCTGATCGACCGCCCGGCGATCGTGAAGAAGGCGTACGGCGACCACGTGACGCCGCTGTACTCGGTGGTCCCGCCCGGGTTCGGCGGGCAGGTCGACGCGTTCAAGACGGAGTACAAGGACCCGAGCAAGGCCGCGGCCGCCGCGATCCTCAGGCAGGCGGGGATCGCCGTACCGGTGCCGCTGACGGTCGGCTGGACTCCGGCGCAGTACGGCACCGGCGCGAAGAACGAGGTGCTCGAGCTGAAGCGGCAGCTTGAAGCCTCGGGGCTGTTCAAGGTGACCCTGCGGAGCGCGGAGTGGCCGCAGTACCAGCAGGCGACCCGGGCCGGGGCATACGACCTCTATCACGGTGGCTGGATCCCGGAGTACCCGGACGCGGACGACTATCTGGCGCCGTTCGTCCGGACCGGTGCTGTGTTCAACAACGGCTACCGGTCGGCGGCCGCCGCGGCACTGCTGGAGCAGGAGACGACCGAGCAGAACGGTCTGGAACGCGACGAACTGCTGGGTCAGCTACAGGGAGTGCTCGCCACGGACGCTCCGGTGGTCCCGAGCTGGCAGGGACGGTTCACGGTGGTCGCCGGGAAGAACCTGGAGAACGTCGAAACGGCGCTGAATCCGCTGTCGTTCCTGTACCTGTCCGGCCTCCGTCTGTAATCACCGGCGTGACACAAATATGCCATGACAGTAACGGTTGGCGAAGCCGTGGCGACCGTGGGTACCGCGCCGTGGTTTACTGCCGAATGTCCACGATACGGGACGATTTCCTGACGGTCACGATCGGGCAACGCAGCACTTTCCGCGTTTGACTCCGGCGTGTAATGGCGGCAGGTTAAGGCGGCAGCCATACCGGATTTCGTTCCGGTTCAACCGAATGAGTCAGGGGGAACCCACCGCGTGACAGCGCCACTCGAGGTCGAGCCGGGTTCGTCGGCAGCTGAGCCGGAGGCCGTGCTCGCAGGTGTCCGCAAGATCGAAGGCCGGTCGCTGTGGCAGATCTCCTGGATCCGGCTGAAGCGCGACAAGGTCGCGATCGCCGGCGGGGTCTTCGTGGTCTTCCTGATCCTGGTCGCGATCTTCGCACCGCTGATCTGCAAGCTCGTCGGCGTCACGCCGAACGACTTTCACCAGGACCTGGTCGACCCGTCGCTGCAGACGCCGATCGGGAAGTGGAACGGGATCAGCTGGGACCACCCGTTCGGGGTCGAGCCGGTGAACGGCCGCGACATCTTCGCCCGAATCGTGTACGGCGCGCGGATCTCGCTGCTGATCGCGTTCCTGGCCACCCTGCTGTCGGTCGTCATCGGCACCGTGGCGGGGATCGTCGCCGGGTACTTCGGCGGCTGGGTGGACACGCTGATCAGCCGCTTGATGGACATCTTCCTGGCCTTCCCGCTGGTGCTGTTCGCGCTGGCGCTGGTCGGTGCGTTGCCGGACAAGATGTTCGGACTGAGCGGTAACGCGCTGCGGGTGGCGCTGATCGTCTTCATCATCGGCTTCTTCAGCTGGCCCTACATCGGCCGGATCATCCGCGGTCAGACGCTGTCACTGCGGGAGCGGGAGTTCGTCGACGCCGCCCGCAGCCTCGGCGCCCGGCGCCCGTACATCCTGTTCACCGAGCTGCTGCCGAACCTGATCGCGCCGATCCTGGTGTACGCGACGCTGCTGATCCCGACCAACGTGCTGTTCGAGGCGGGTCTGTCGTACCTGGGCGTAGGTGTGCGGCCGCCGGCCGCCAGCTGGGGCGACATGCTGTCGATCGCGGCGAACTGGTATCAGGTCGAGCCGCTCTACATGGTTCCGCCCGGGTTGGCCATCTTCATCACGGTGCTGGCCTTCAACCTGTTCGGCGACGGGCTACGGGACGCCCTCGACCCCCGCTCGCGATAGGTCTTCTCTCCAACCAGGGAGCCCTGGCTCTCACAAAAAAAGGGGTGCAACAACAGATGAGATGGAATCGCATCACGACGGCTACAGCCGTCAGTGCGGCCGTCGCCTTGAGCCTGGTGGCTTGCGGGGGCGGTGACAGCGGCTCCGGAGATTCGGGCGGCGGCACGGGTACGACGACTGCCGAGTTCGACGCGGCCGTCAAGGGCATCTACAGCCCGAGCGACAAAAAGGGTGGCACGCTCCGGATGGCCATCACCGAGAACTGGGACTCCCAGGATCCCGGTGACACGTACTACGGCCTGTCCTGGAACCTGGTGCGCAACTATGTCCGGCCGCTGATGGTGTTCAAGTCCGCACCCGGCAAGGAGGGCGCGGAGGTCGTTCCGGACCTCGCCGAGGCCGCCGGTGTGCCGAGCAACGACGCGAAGACGTGGACCTACAAGATCCGCAAGGGCGTCAAGTTCGAGGACGGCACCGAGGTCAAGGCCAAGGACGTCAAGTACGCCGTGGCCCGGTCCCTGGACAAGGCGACCCTGCCGAGCGGTCCGACGTACTTCAACGACTTCCTGCTGGACGTGCCGGCGGGTTACAGCGTCTACAAGGACCCGACGATGGCCGGCCTCGCCAAGGCGATCCAGACGCCGGACGACTACACCATCGTCTTCAACCTGAACAAGCCGTTCTCCGGCTTCGACTACTTCGCCCAGCTGCCGGCCACCGCACCGGTTCCGCAGGCGAAGGACACCGGTGCGAAGTACAAGCTGCACCCGATCTCGACCGGCCCCTACAAGTTCGAGAGCAACGACCCGAACAAGGGCATGGCGCTGGTCCGCAACGATCAGTACGACCCGGCCACCGACCCGAACTCGGGCCGCAAGGCGCTGCCGGACAAGATCACCGTCGCGTTCAACGTGAACGGCCCCGACATCGACAACCGGCTGCAGGCCGGTGACCTCGACGTCGACATCGCCGGAACCGGTGTGCTGGCCGAGACCCAGGCCAAGATCCTGGCGAACCCGCAGCTGAAGTCGCACGCCGACAACGTTCCGGCCCCGCGACTGAACTTCACCGTGTTCAACAGCGAGGTCAAGCCGCTGGACAACATCGACTGCCGCAAGGCGATCCTGTACGCCGCCGACCACGAGGGTTACCAGCGCGCGTACGGCGGCCCGATCGGTGGCGACATCGCCACGAACCTGATGCCGCCGCTCGTCACCGGCTCGCAGAAGTTCGACGACTACGGCTTCGAGCAGGACAAGAACGGTAACGTCGACAAGGCGAAGGAAGCCCTCACGGCGTGCGGTATGCCGACCGGCTTCAGCACCAACATCGCCTACCGGGCGGACCGGCCGAAGGAGAAGGCGGTCGCGGAGTCGCTGCAGCAGTCGCTGAAGCGGGTCGGCATCAACCTGACCCCGAAGGGCTTCCCGACCGGTGACTACACCAAGCTGTACGCCGGCAAGCCGGACTACGCCAAGGCCAACGGCCTGGGCATGATCGTCTACAGCTGGGGTGCTGACTGGCCGGACGGCTTCGGCTTCCTGAGCCAGATCGTGGACAGCCGCGTCATCCGGGCCACCGGTGGTAACACCAACCTGGGTGTCCGGATCCCCGAGGTCGACCAGCTGATCGACCAGGCGCTGAAGGAGACCGACAAGGCGGCCCGCGAGAAGCTCTGGGTCGACGTCGACAAGAAGGTCATGGAGCAGGCCGCCGTACTGCCGGGCATCTGGGCCAAGGGCCTGCTGTACCGTCCGGACACTCTGGCCAACGTGTACGTGAGCGACAGTCAGAACATGTACGACTACGCCGGTATCGGCCTGAAGTAGTCGTCCGCCGTCCTGACCAACAATCACCAGCAGAGGTAGGTGAAG
Organism: Kribbella sp. NPDC049174; assembly: GCF_043197365.1. Classification (NCBI taxonomy): domain Bacteria; kingdom Bacillati; phylum Actinomycetota; class Actinomycetes; order Propionibacteriales; family Kribbellaceae; genus Kribbella; species Kribbella sp. NPDC049174. The sequence continues at coordinate 471,886 of NZ_JBICSZ010000006.1, forward strand.
GCTGAGGGTGGCCGGTGATCGCAGGATCACCGGCCACCCACGCCGAGCACGGTGTTCGCATATCTGGTCCGCCGGGTGATCGGAGCAGTGGTTCTGCTCTTCATCGTCACGGCCGTCACGTTCTCGATCTTCTTCATGGTCCCCAAGCTCGCCGGCGCGTCCGCCGACGACCTTGCGTCCCGCTACGTCGGCAAGAGTGCGGGCGCGGAGCAGATCCATGAGACCGCAGTCAGGCTCGGCTTCACCGACCCCCTCTACGTGCAGTACGGCCGCTTCGTGAAGGGCCTGTTCGTCGGGCAGGAGTACAACTACGGCCCGGCGACCGAGCACTGCCCGGCGCCCTGCTTCGGCTACTCGTTCCTGAACCAGCAGCCGGTCTGGCCGGATCTGGTCGACCGACTACCGGTGACCGCGTCGCTGGCCTTCGGCGCGGCCGTCATCTGGCTCATCACCGGCGTCGGCACCGGTATCGTCTCGGCGCTCAAACGCGGGTCGGTGTTGGACCGATCACTCATGTCAGTGGCGCTGGCCGGTGTGTCGCTGCCGATCTTCTTCACCGGCCTGCTGTCGCTGTCGATCTTCAGTTACGCCCTCGGGTGGACCGCGCAGGGCGGTACGAACCCGATGGACGCGTCGAACCCACTCGAGTGGGCCTACGACCTGATCCTCCCGTGGACGACGCTCGCGTTCCTGTACGCCGCGGCGTACGCACGGCTCACCCGGGCCGGCATGCTCGAGACGATGAACGAGGACTTCGTCCGTACCGCCCGGTCCAAGGGACTGGCCGAGCGGGACGTGGTGATGAGACACGGCCTGCGGTCCGCGCTGACGCCGATCCTGACCATCTTCGGTCTCGACCTGGGACTGTTGCTGGGCGGTGCGATCCTGACCGAGACGACGTTCTCGCTGCCGGGCATCGGCCAGTACGCCGTCATCGCGCTGCGGGCGAACGACCTGCCCAAGGTGCTCGGCGTGACACTCATCGCCGCGTTCTTCATCGTGCTGGCGAACCTGATCGTCGATCTCCTGTACGCCGTCGTCGACCCGAGAGTGCGGATCTCGTGACCGAACCCCAAGACATCCAGGAGCGGCAGGACACCGTCCAGCGGATCGATCGCGGCGAGGCTTTCCTCGACGTCCGCGACCTCAAGGTGCACTTCCCGACCGACGACGGCGTGGTGAAGTCGGTCGACGGGATCTCGTTCAAGCTCGAGCGCGGCAGGACCCTCGGCATCGTGGGGGAGTCCGGCTCCGGCAAGAGTGTGACGAGCCTGTCGATCATGGGCCTGCACCCACCGGGCGTGGCCAAGATCTCCGGTGAGATCTTCCTCGACGGGCAGGACCTGATCTCGTCCAGCCGGGAGGAGGTGCGCCGGCTGCGCGGCAAGCGGATGGCGATGATCTTCCAGGACCCGCTGTCGGCGATGCACCCGTTCTACACCGTCGGGCACCAGATCATCGAGGCATACCGGGTGCACAACCAGGTGAGCAAGCAGGTCGCGCGCAAGCACGCGATCGAGATGCTCGACCGGGTCGGCATCCCGCAGCCGGACAAGCGCGTGGACGCCTACCCGCACCAGTTCTCCGGCGGGATGCGGCAGCGCGCGATGATCGCGATGGCGCTGTCCTGCGACCCCGACCTGCTGATCGCGGACGAGCCGACCACCGCGCTCGACGTGACCGTGCAGGCGCAGATCCTGGACCTGATCCGGGACCTGCAGCGCGAGTTCAACTCCGCCGTCATCATCATCACCCACGACCTCGGCGTGGTCGCCGAACTGGCCGACGACATCCAGGTGATGTACGCCGGTCGTGCCATCGAGTACTCGTCCGCGGAGGGCATCTTCGACCGGCCGCAGCACCCGTACACCTGGGGTCTGCTCGGGTCGATGCCGCGGATCGACCGGGAGCGCAGCGACCGGCTGATCCCGATCAAGGGCACGCCGCCGAGCCTGATCCACGTGCCGCAGGGCTGCGCGTTCAACCCGCGCTGCAACTACGCACACCTGAACGGCGGCGCCAGCGAGACCGAGTCGCCCGAGTTGCTGGACATCGGCGACGGCCACCTGGTCGCGTGCCACCTCTCCCCGGAAGAGCGCAAGAAAGCGTGGGAGACCGACATCAAGCCGAAGCTGTGAACGGGACGACGACTGTGACAACTGCGAACACCGATTCCACCGCCGTCCCGGGGGTTGTCGAGCCCAAGCTCGGCGAGGAACTTCTCTCGGTCACCAACCTGGTGAAGCACTTCCCGATCCGCAAGGGCCTGCTGCAGCGCCAGACCGGCGCCGTCCAGGCTGTTGACGGGCTGACCTTCCACGTGACCCGCGGCGAGACGTTGTCGCTGGTGGGGGAGTCCGGCTGCGGCAAGACGACCACCGGTCGGCTGCTCACCCGGCTGCTGGAACCGACCGAGGGCCAGATCGTCTTCGAGGGCCGGGACATCAGCCACCTCAGCGAGGGCAAGATGCGTCCGCTGCGGCGTGACGTCCAGATGATCTTCCAGGACCCGTACGGTTCGCTGAACCCGCGGCACACGGTCGGCAAGATCGTCGGGGCGCCGTACAAGCTGCAGAACGTGAAGACCGAGCAGGGCACGAAGAAGTCCGTGCAGGAACTGCTCGAGCTGGTCGGCCTGAGCCCGGAGCACTACAACCGCTACCCGCACGAGTTCTCCGGCGGTCAGCGGCAGCGGATCGGTATCGCCCGGACGCTCGCGCTCCGGCCGAAGCTGATCGTCGCCGACGAGCCGGTGTCCGCGCTGGACGTGTCGATCCAGGCGCAGGTAGTCAACCTGCTCGAGGACCTGCAGAGCGAGTTCGACCTGACCTACGTGATGATCGCTCACGACCTGTCCGTCGTCCGGCACGTCTCGGACCGGGTCGCGGTGATGTACCTGGGCAAGATCGTCGAGCTGGCCGAGCGGGTCGACCTGTACGAGAACCCGATGCACCCGTACACGGTGGCGCTGCTCTCGGCGGTCCCGGTTCCGGACACCAAGCGCAAGGCCAAGCAGGACCGCATCCGGCTGCAGGGCGACGTCCCCAGCCCGATCAACCCGCCGCCCGCCTGCCGCTTCCACACCCGCTGCTGGAAGGCCCAGGACATCTGCAAGACCACCGAGCCACCCCTCCTGCAGCTGGCCCCCGGCCACCAGACCGCCTGCCACTTCCCGGAGAACCAACCCTCCGACAAGCCAGTCGCTCCGGCCCCGAGCCCAGACACCGACCCCAGCTGACCCGATCGCGCCCACTGTCCCCGACAGTTGGGTGCGGCGTTCTAGGGTCGGGCGTATGGCTTCGATGCTGGATCATCTTGTCATTGCCACTCGGGACCTCGCGGCGGCTGTGGAGCGGTTCGCTGTCGCGACCGGGGTGGAGCCGGTTGAGGGTGGGCGGCATGACGGGCGGGGGACCCGGAACTATCTGGTGGGGTTGGGGCCCTCGTCGTACCTCGAGATCATCGGGCCGGATGTGGAGCGGCCGGGGTCCGGGCCGGCGCCGTTCGGGATCGACGAGCTCGAGGGGGACCGGTTGCTCACCTGGGCGGTCCGGCCGGACGACATCGAGGCCGCGGTGGCCGTGGCCAAGGCAGCGGGGGCGGATCTCGGGCCGATCCTGCCGATGAGCCGGACCACGCCGGCGGGCGAGGTGCTGAGCTGGCGGCTGGCGACGAGGCATCCGGCGCCGTACGACGGGATCGTGCCGTTCCTGATCGACTGGGGGACGAGCCGGCATCCGGCCGGGTCGGGACTGCCGTCGGTCGAGTTGCTCGGGTTCGGGGCGACGTACCCTCGGCCTGACCGGGTTTCCGCCGTCCTGGAGGCGCTGGAGGTCGCCCTGCCGGTGGCTTCCGGAGAGCCTGGACTGCACGCCACGGTCGGCGGGCCGGGTGGTATCTACTCGCTGTCGTGAGCTCACTGAGTGTCGCAGCCGGGAGCGGGTTGAGTGGCGTTCGACAATGTCGAACGACGAGCGTTGTGCCGCCTCGCGATCGCTCTTAGATTCCAGCCAGCCGTGGTCGTCACGGCGTGGAAGGGAGGCTAGGCATGGCTACGACCGAAGCGGTCAAAGCAAGAACCCTCCTGGGGGAGTGCTCCGCCGAGTTCGCCGGCACGTTCATCCTGATCCTGTTCGGTGTGGGCGTGGTGGCTCAAGTGGTGGCCGGGGGGATCGGAGATCACGACTCGATCGCATGGGCCTGGGGTATCGGTGTGACCATGGGCGTCTACGTGTCGGCCCGGGTCAGCGGTGCCCACATCAATCCCGCGGTGACCATCGCGCTGGCGGCCTTCCGCGGGTTCGCCTGGCGGAAGGTGCTGCCCTACATCGGTGCACAGTTCCTCGGTGCGTTCGCGGCGGCGCTGGTGGTCCGCTGGAACTACTCCGAGGTCCTGCAGAAGTTCGACCCCGGCCTGACCATCAAGAGTCAGGGCGTGTTCTCCACCCTGCCGGGCAACGGCTCGGTGGAGCTCGGGGTCGGCATGTGGGGCGGATTCCTGGACCAGATCATCGGTACGGCGATCCTCATGATGGTCATCCTGGCCATCGTCGACCTGCGTAACACCGCTCCCATGGCGAACCTCGGCCCGTTCATGATCGGCCTGCTGGTCGTCGGGATCGGGATGGCCTGGGGAACTCTGGCGGGGTACGCGATCAACCCGGCGCGTGACTTCGGGCCGCGGCTCGCGTCCTACCTGACCGGATACGGGGGAGCATTCAAGGACCAGTTCGGCGATCCCTATTTCTGGGTCCCGATCGTGGGACCGATCATCGGGGCGCTCATCGGCGCGTTGCTCTACGACCTGCTCGTCGGCCGGAACCTGCCGGTCGGTGACGAGGACGAGGAGCCGGGCCGGGTCCCCGAGGAGGAGACGACAGCATGATCCACCGCACCACAGCGCAGTGTGAGGAGAGGACTTTCCATGGCTGACTTCGTTGGTGCCGTCGACCAGGGCACCACGAGCACCCGCTTCATGATCTTCGACCACTCCGGCAACGAGGTGGGCATCCACCAGTTGGAGCACGAACAGATCCTGCCGCAGGCCGGCTGGGTCGAGCACAACCCGGTGGAGATCTGGGAGCGGACCAGTTCGGTGATCCGGACCGCGATGAACTCCGAGGGTCTGCAGGCCAGTGACCTGGCGGCGCTCGGCATCACCAACCAGCGCGAGACGGCGGTGGTCTGGAACCGCAAGACCGGGCGGCCGTACTACAACGCGATCGTCTGGCAGGACACCCGGACCGACCGGATCGCGTCCGCCCTCGAACGCGAGGGCAAGGGTGACGTGATCCGGCAGAAGGCCGGCCTGCCGCCGGCGACGTACTTCTCGGCCGGCAAGGTGCAGTGGATCCTGGAGAACGTCGACGGGGTCCGTGCGGCGGCCGAAGCCGGTGACGCCGTCTTCGGCAACACCGACACCTGGCTGCTGTGGAACCTGACCGGTGGCGTGGACGGTGGTGTGCACGTCACCGACGTGACGAACGCCAGCCGGACGATGCTGATGAACCTGGAGACGCTCGACTGGGACGACGAGCTGATCTCGTTCTTCAACATCCCGCGGCAGATGCTGCCGGAGATCCGGCCGTCGTCGGACCCGAACAAGTACGGCGAGACGCTGGCCAACGGACCGATCGGCGGCGTGGTGCCGCTGACCGGCGACCTCGGCGACCAGCAGGCCGCGACCGTCGGTCAGGTCTGCTTCAACCCGGGCGAGGCCAAGAACACCTACGGCACCGGCAACTTCATGCTGCTGAACACCGGTACCGAGCTGGTCCGGTCGAAGGCCGGCCTGCTCAGCACCATGTGCTACAAGTTCGGCGACGAGGCGCCGGTCTACGCGCTCGAGGGTTCGATCGCGGTGACCGGTTCGGCGGTCCAGTGGCTGCGGGACCAGCTCGGCATCATCTCCGGTGCGAGCGAGACCGAGACGCTGGCCCGGCAGGTCGCGGACAACGGCGGGGTGTACTTCGTGCCCGCGTTCTCCGGCCTGTTCGCGCCGTACTGGCGGTCCGACGCCCGCGGCGCGATCGTCGGGTTGTCCCGGTTCAACACCAACGCTCACCTGGCCCGCGCAACACTGGAAGCGATCTGCTACCAGAGCAAGGACGTCGCCGACGCGATGGAGAAGGACTCCGGGGTCAAGCTCGAGGTCCTCAAGGTGGACGGTGGTGTCACCGCGAACGAGCTCTGCATGCAGATGCAGGCCGACATCCTCGGCGTCTCGGTGAGCAAGCCGGTCGTCGCGGAGACCACCGCACTGGGGGCGGCGTACGCGGCCGGCCTGGCCGTCGGGTTCTGGAAGAACAAGGACGAGCTGGTGCAGAACTGGAACGAGGCCAAGCGGTGGGAGCCGCAGTGGAACGACGAGCAGCGGGCCCAGGGGTACGCCGGGTGGCAGAAGGCCGTCCAGCGGACCCTCGACTGGGTCGACGTCGAATAGTTGACGAGTAACGAGTTCGGAAGGAAAGACACAGTGGGCGCAGTGGCTCTGTCACCGCAAGCGAGGACCGAGGCCATCGACGCGATGGCCGACGGACGGGAACTGGACGTCCTGGTGATCGGTGGCGGGGTGGTCGGCACCGGCTCGGCCCTCGACGCCGCGACCCGGGGCCTGACCACCGGACTGCTGGAGGCGCGCGACTTCGCGAGCGGCACCTCCAGCCGGTCCAGCAAGTTGATGCACGGTGGTCTGCGCTACCTGGAGATGCTCGACTTCCGATTGGTGCACGAGGCGTTGCAGGAGCGCGGGCTGCTCCTGCAACGCCTGGCACCACACCTGGTGAAGCCGGTGCCGTTCCTCTACCCGCTCCAGCACCGCTGGTGGGAGCGGTTCTACGCCGGCGCCGGTGTCGCCCTGTACGACGGCATGGCGGTCAGCTCCGGGCACGGCGCCGGACTCCCGATCCACCGGCACCTGACCCGGCGCGGCGCGATGCGGCTGGTGCCGAGCCTGAAGAAGTCGGCCCTGGTCGGCGCGATCCAGTACTACGACGCTCAGGTCGACGACGCCCGGCACACGATGGAGCTCGCCCGGACGGCGGCGTCGTACGGCGCTCATGTCGCGAACCGGGTCAAGGTCACCGGTTTCCTGCGGCAGGGCGAGCGGGTGACCGGGGTGCAGGCGAAGGACCTCGAGAGCGGTCGGGAGTTCGAGGTCCGGGCCAAGCAGGTCGTCAACGCGACCGGGGTGTGGACCGACGACACCCAGGCGATGGTGGGCGAGCGGGGTCAGTACCACGTCCGCGCGTCGAAGGGGATCCACCTCGTCGTCCCGAAGGACCGGATCCAGTCCAGCACCGGGATGATCCTGCGGACCGAGAAGTCCGTGCTGTTCATCATCCCGTGGGGCCGGCACTGGCTGATCGGCACCACGGACACCGAATGGAACCTGGACAAGGCGCACCCGGCCGCGACCAGCAAGGACATCGAGTACCTGTTGGACCACGTCAACGCGGTCCTGACCACTCCGCTGACCCGTGAGGACGTCGAGGGCGTGTTCGCCGGTCTGCGCCCGCTGCTGGCCGGCGAGTCGGAGAGTACGTCGAAGCTGTCCCGCGAGCACGTCGTCGCGCACGCCGCGCCGGGGCTCGTGGTGGTTGCCGGTGGCAAGTACACGACGTACCGGGTGATGGCCAAGGACGCGATCGACGCGGTCGCCAACGCGCTCGACGGGCGGGTGCCGAAGTGCACCACCGAGGACATCCCGCTGGTCGGCGCCGACGGCTATCACGCGCTCTGGAACCAGCGGCACCTGATCGCCCAGCGCTCCGGCCTGCACGTCGCCCGGATCGAGCACCTGCTGAACCGGTACGGCGCGCTGATCCACGAAGTCCTGCAACTCGTCGAGGAGGACCCGTCGCTGGGTGAGCAACTGCCCGGCACCCAGGACTACCTGAAGGCCGAGATCGTGTACGGCGCCAAGGCCGAGGGTGCTCGCCATCTCGACGACATCCTGGCCCGCCGGACCCGGATCTCGATCGAGGCCTGGGACCGCGGGGTCGGCGCCGCCGAGGCCGCGGCGCGACTGGTGGCCCCGATCCTCGGCTGGAACGAGGCGACGATCGAGCGCGAGGTGTCCTTCTACGTTCGCCGGGTCCAGTCCGAGCGTGACTCGCAGGACCAGCCCGACGACGAGTCCGCCGACAAGGTCCGGCTGGCGGCCCCCGACATCGTGTCCCCGGCCTGACCTCTGGACGCTCGAGTCCTCCCGTGGCTTACTCGGAAGTGGGTGAGCCAGGGGAGGACAGATGGGGGCGGAAGCAACAAACGGGCAGTGGCGGACGATGTCCGTCGCGACCGGGATCGCCGGCCTGGCGGGCTTCGTCCTGGTGGCCGTCAGTCAGGCGCTCGTGCAGGCAGGTGGGGGCGAGCCGGCGTTCGATGCGCCCGGCCAGGAGATCCTGGGCTTCTTCGAGACTCGGAACGACACGCTCTACCCGATCGGCTCGTACCTCGGGCTGATCGCCACACTGGCGCTGTTGTGGTTCTTCGCCGGGTTCTGGGCGGTGCTCCGGGCCGCCGAAGGCACACCGCCCTGGCGCTCGGTCGTGGCACTCGGGTCGGGCCTTGCCTTCCTGATCCTGGTGATGCGGCCTGGTTGGGATCTCGCCGGCTTCCGGGGCGACGAGGGCCTGGATCCGCAGATCGCCCGGCTCGCGTACGACGACGGTAACCTCGGCTTCGCGAACGCGTGGCTCGCGCTGGCCAGCTTCCTCTTCGCCGCGGGCTGGATCATCGTCTCGTCGCGCGCCTTGCCGGTCTGGCTCGGCTGGGTGGCCCTGGTGGCCGCTGTCGGATTCCTCGTCGGCCGCGCGTTCTGGACGGGCCCGATCTGGCTGATCCCGTACGCGCTCTACTGGCTGTGGACCCTCGTGATCAGTGTTCAGCTGTTGCGAGGACGGTGGCGACCAGCGCCGTCCCAGGGGCAGTTCGACCGCCTGGGCCGGGGGATGGAGTGACGTCTGCGGCGTCGAGTGGCCCGCCGCATTCCGAGCAGCAGACAGTTGCCGTGGTCACCTTTCCGCAGGTGTCGTGGGTGAAGCGGATCGGCTGACCCGCCGGCGGGGTCGCGTGCCGGTCGCCCCAGGCGGTGAGGGCGAGCAGGATCGGCACCAGCTCGCGGCCGGCCTCGGTCAGCTCGTAGGCATACCGGACCGGATTCTCCTGGTACGGCGTCCGCGCGACGAGCCCGCCGTCCATCAGCGTGCCAAGCCGATCGGTGAGCAGATTGCGGGAGATCCCGAGATCGGTGACGAGCTGGTCGAACCGGTCGAGGCCGAGATACAGGTCACGCAGCACGAGCGGGGTCCACCAGTCGCCGATGATCTCCAGCGACTGGGCGAGTGAGCAGTGCATCGAGGCGAAGCTGGTGTTCCGCATGTCACCATCGTAGTCAGTTGCGTCATTGAACTCACTATCCCTAGGGTGGAGGTTCACCGGGCAGAGGGGAGCGAGGCATGTACCACCGGTTCGTCGCGACGCAGGTGCGCAAGGCGTTCGCCGAGATCACGGCCGGCAACTGGGAGGCGATGGTCGCCGGGATGGCGCCGACTTTCACGTACCGGTTCTACGGCGACCACGCGCTGTCCGGAGAGCGGCACACCCATGACGCGTTGCGGCGGTGGTGGGAGCGGTGCTTCCGGCTGTTACCCAACACCCGGTTCGACGTGCAGGACGTGCTGGTCGCGGGCTGGCCGTGGGACACCCGGGTCGCGACCGCCGTCACCGTCGACGTCGGTGTCGCGGACGGCTCCCGCTACCAGAACGTCGTACACCAGTTCCTGCGGATGAAGTGGGGCAAGATCACCGAGGTCCGCACGTTGGAGGACACCGCCGTCCTTCAGCAGACCCTCGACCGCCTGGCCGCGGCCGGCTTCGAGGAAGCCCACGCCGCGCCCATCACTGACTAGCAGCCGCAGCTTTCGCCGAGTACGAAAGGCGCCGGGAGCGGTCCGGTCAGTTCGGCGGGGGAGTCGTTCAGCAGACCGGTCAGGATCTGTACGGCGATGCGCCCGATCTGCTCCATCGGCTGCCGGACCGTGGTGAGCCGCGGCGTCGCGAAGCGACCGGCCAACGTCCCGTCGAAACCGGTCACCGCCACGTCCCCGGGTACGTCGATGCCCGCGGCAACCAACGTGTCGATCGCCACGAGAGCTTCCTGGTCGGTCGAGCAGACGAACACGTCCGGCAGGTCGTCGAGGCACCTCTCGACGGAGCTGTTCGTGCTTGCGTCGTCGCCGGGGTGGCTGAGGACCGGGTCGGGCACGGGCCGGCCGGCCCCGGTCAGCGCGGCCGCGAAACCGTCGTACCGCGAGGTGAACTCGGGCAGCGTGGTCGTGCCGAGGTAGACGAAGCGGCGGAAGCCGTGTGTCCGCAGGAGGTGCGCGGTGAGCTCGGTCATCCCGGTGCGGTTGTCGACCGGGACGGTGTGCACGTCCTCGCCGGCGATACTGCTGCCGAGCTCGACGACCGGGATCCGCTTCGAGGCCTGGATGATCGCCTCGGCCGGCGCCGACCCGGCGAACGCGATCAGCCCGTCGACGCGACCCGCGATGTCGATCACGGCCGGCAGTTGGCCTTCCTTGTGACCGGCTCCGAGCATCAAGGCGTAGCCGCGGCGACGGCACTCGAGTTGTACGCCGCGCTGGACCTCGTCGACGTACATCGGGAAGTGCCGGAGGTCGGTCTCCTCGGCAGAGGTGTCCAATTGGTAGTCGAAGGAGTAGAGCCCGAGCGCTCCGGCTGAGCCGGTGGCCAGGCCGCGGGCGCTCGCGCTCGGTACGTAGCCGATCGCGGCAGCGGTGGCGAGGACGAGCTCGCGGGTGGACTGCTTCACCCGGTCCGGCTGGCTGAACGAGAAGGACACGGTTGCGGTCGAGACACCGGCGCGCGCGGCAACGTCGTACACGGTCGGCCGTCGTCCCATGGGGTGCAGTGTAGAGGCGCGCTATTCCTCCGGGCGGATCCAGTTGAACGTCCGCTGGACGGCGGCCTTCCAGTTCTCGTACTCGGTCGCGCGCCGGCCCGGGTCCATGTGCGGCAGCCACTGGCCGGCCCGGTGCCAGTTGCTCCGCAGCCCCTCCAGATCCGGCCAGTAGCCGACCGCCAGACCGGCCGCGTACGCGGCACCCAGGGACACCGTCTCGGTCACCATCGGGCGGACCACCCGGACATCGAGCAGATCGGCGATGAATTGCATCAGCAGGTTGTTCGCCGTCATTCCGCCGTCGACCTTCAGTGCGGTCAGCGCGATTCCGGAGTCGGCATTCATCGCGTCGACCACTTCGAGGGTCTGGAACCCGGTCGCCTCCAGGACGGCGCGGGCCAGATGGCCCTTGGTGATGTAGCCGGTCAGTCCGGCGATGACTCCGCGCGCCTCACTGCGCCAGTGCGGCGCGAACAGCCCGGAGAACGCGGGCACGATGTACGCGCCGCCGTTGTCCTCGACCGTCCGCGCGAGCGTCTCGATCTCGGCCGCGGTGTGGATCAGCCCGAGCCCGTCGCGGAACCACTGCACCAGCGACCCGGTCACCGCCATCGAGCCTTCCAGCGCGTACGACGCCGGCTCGTCGCCGATCTGGTACGCGACGGTGGTGAGCATGCCGTGCTTCGACCGGACGATCTCGTGGCCGGTGTGCAGCAGCAGGAACGAGCCGGTGCCGTAGGTGCACTTCGCCTCACCCGCACTGAAGCAGGTCTGCCCGAACAGCGCGGCCTGCTGATCCCCGAGCGCGGCCCCGATCCTTACGCCGGGCAGCACCTCGGTGGCGGTCCCGAACACGCCGGACGACGGGCGGATCTCCGGCAGGATCGCCCGCGGTACATCGAACGCTTGCAACAGCGTGTCGTCCCACTCCAGCGTCTCGATGTTCATCAGCATCGTCCGGCTGGCGTTCGTCACGTCGGTGACGTGCAGACCGCCGTTCACGCCGCCGGTGAAGTTCCAGATCAGCCAGGTCTCCATGGTGCCGAACAGGACCTCGCCGCGTTCGGCGCGCGCTCGCAGACCGGGGGTGTGGTCGAGCATCCAGCGGATTCTCGGCGCGGAGAAGTATGTCGTCAGCGGCAGACCACACAGATCCGCGAACCGGTCCGGTCCCTCGTCGCCGGCCAGCTCGGTCACCAGGCGGTCGGTCCGGGTGTCCTGCCAGACCACCGCGTGGCCGATCGGCTGGCCGGTCCGGCGGTCCCAGAGCAGGCTGGTCTCCCGCTGGTTGGCGATGCCGATGGCAACGACCTGGGACGGATCGGCGCCGATCTGCCGGACCGCGGCCGGGACCACCCGGGTCACGTTCCGCCAGATCTCTGTCGCGTCGTGTTCGACCCAGCCCGGCCGCGGGAACAGCTGTGGATGCTCCCGCTGGGCCACCGAGACCAACCGGCCCCGCCGGTCGAACAGGATGCACCGGCTCGAGTTGGTCCCCTGGTCGACTGCCGCTACGTACTGCTCAGCCATGTCTCCACCCCCCGTCGAAGCATCAGCTGTCCTCCCGCAGGTCGCGACCGATGGCTTCGGCAGTGGCCCGGACCATGCTGATCAGGTCCGGGCGATGGCGCAGCCGGCTGTCGCAGATGCGCTCGATCCGGCCGGTCATCCCGACCGCACCGACGACGAGTCCGCCGAGCCCCCGGATCGGCGCCGCGATACTGGCGATCTCGACGGTGTACTCCTCGAACTCTCCGGCCCAGCCCTTGGCCCGGACCGCCGCGAGCTCCTCGGCCAGCCGGGCCGGGTCGACGATCGTTCTGGTCGTGTACGCCTCCAGCTTCTGCGGGCGGGCGGCTTCGCTGGTGTCGAAGGCCAGCACGGCCTTGCCGAGTGCGCACGCGTGTGCCGGCAGCGTCGTACCCACGTCGAGGTCCTGGTCGCTGTCGTCGGGCCGGAAGACGTGGTGGACCACCACGACCTTGCCCTCGACCAGGCGGCCGACGCGGACGACCTCGCCGCTGCGGGAGGCGAGTGAGTCGGCCCAGTTGATCGCGCGGCTGCGCAGTTCGTTGGGATCGAGGTAGGTCTCACCGAGCCGGCCGAAGGCGTCGCTCAGGTGATAGTGCGCGCCGCTGTGGTCCTGCTCGACGAAACCGACCTGGTGCAAGGTCCGCAGGATCCCGTGCACGGTCGTCTTCGCGAGGCCGAGTGCGTTGCTCAGGTCGGCGACCCCCAACCCGTTGGGTGCGGCCGCCAGTAATCGCAGCACAGCGGCAGCCCGCTCGATGGACTGCACGGTGCCCGGCACACCCGCAGGCTATCTGTGAATGCGGCCTGTGGCTTTACTCTGTGGCGATTGCTTGCAGGACATCCAAGCGCGCGGCGCGGCGTGATGGCCAGACCGCCGCCAGCACGCCGACAACACCAGCGAGCAGTACGGCGACCAGCAACTGCAGCACCGGGAGGTCGAGCACACTCAGACCGTTGTCGACCATCACCCTCTGCACCGACACCGCGAACACGACACCGATCACCAGCCCGAGCAACGCGCCGAGCAGGGAGATCGCGATGGACTCGACGCGCAGCATTCGGCTCAGCTGCGGCCGGTCCATCCCGATCGCCCGGAGCAGACCGATCTCGCGGGTCCGTTCGACCACTGCAAGGGCGAGGGTGTTCACGATGCCCAGGATCGCGATCAGGATTGCCAGCGCGAGCAGCATCCCGACCACGCCGAGGGCCACGTTGACCGGTCCGCGCGCCTCGGCGACGTACGCCTCCTGGTCGCGGACCCGGATCGTCGGGTAGTCCTTCAGCTCGCTGAGGATCGCCTGCCCGGCCTGTGCCGCACCGGTGCTCTGGGCAACCTCGACGTACAGCAGCGAATCGGTCGGGGCGCCGCCGATCGCGTCGTACGTCGGCAGCGAGAGGACGATCGCGTTGAGCTGGCGGTTCGGGGCGAGGATGCCGGCGACGGTGAGGCGGTGCTTGCCGGTGGTCGTGGTCACGTCGAACGTCGCGCCGGCCGAGAGGTTGAGGGTCTTGGCCATCGTGCGGGGGAGCAGCGCCTGACCCTTGCCGAGTCCGTCGAGGGACCCGGACTCGAGCTTCGCCGTGATCGGGCCGTCGAGCGTGCCGTCGCTGACCCCGCTGACCTGGACCGTGGTGTCGCCGACCTTGGCCTGCTGCTGGCGGACTCGATGGACGGACTGGATCCCGGCGACCTTCGCGATCCGGTCGGCGACCTGCGGGCTGAACGAGGTCGGATCGTCGGAGCTGACGACGAGTTCCGACGTACCGATCGCCTCGGTGATGTTCTGCTCGATCGACGCCTTGGCCGAGGCGGCGATCACGATCAGGCCGCTAATTAGGGCGACGGAGATCATCAGTGCGGACGCGGTCGCCGACGTCCGCCGTGGATTGCGCTCGGCGTTCCGGCGGCCCAGGGTCACCGGCGCCGTGCGACCGAACGGCCACATCAGGCCGCGGACGGCGTACCGGCTGACCAGTGGACTGGTCATGATGACGCCCAGCAGCGTGATCGCGGCGGCGAAAACCAGGAGGACGGCTCCGGTCAGGCCACGGGACTGCGATCCGATCAGGTACAGGACCACCGCCATCAGCAGCATGAACCCGCCGATGAGCAGCCGGATCAGCATGGACCGCTCGGGCAGGGCGACGTCGTCGCGCAGCGCGGCCATCGGCGGGAGCTTCCCAGCGCGCCGGGCCGCCGGGTACGCCGCGGCGACCGTGACGCCAATCCCGATCAGGTAGCAGGCGATGACCGTGCCGGCGCCGATCTGGAGCGACGCATTGGGGATGGCGAGGTCGACCCACTGGTAGAGGAATCGGATGCCCGCGGCGACACCGATGCCGAGCAGCAGACCGAGGGTGGAGCCGACGGCGCCGATCACCAGTGCCTCGACGAGAACCGTGCCGGTGACCTGCCCGCGCGAGGCGCCGATCGCGCGGAGCATGGCCAGCTCACGGGATCGCTGTGCGACGAGCATCGAGAACGTGTTGACGATCAGGAACGCGCCAACGAACAGCGCGAGCCCGGCGAACAGCATCAGCACCGTGCTGTAGCCGCCGAACGCGTCGTCGAGCGCATTCTCGCCGTCGGCGGCGACCTGCGCGGCTGTGCGGACCGTCACGGTGTCACCGATCGTCTTGGCGATCGCCTGGCTGACCGCGCCAGGGGCGGACCCGGGCGTGAGGGCGACGCCGACCGAGGTCCAGCCGGGTTCGCCGAGGAGGAGTCGCTGGGCGGTCGCCGGATCGAAGGTGACCAGCGGTGCGCCGGCCGCCACCCCGGAGACGGTCGGCGTGGTGATCGCGGTGAGTTCGGCGGTGACGGCCTTGGTCGCCGTGACCACGCGGACCTGGTCGCCGACGACGTACCCCTCGCGCGTCGCGGTCGACTGGTCGATGGCCAGCTCGGACTCACCCCATGGCGGCTTCCCGTCGAGGAGGCGGAACGGCGCCGTGCGGACATCCCGCGGCCACGCGCCGCCGTACGTCGCCAACCCGTAGGTCTCGCTCGGCTTCCCATCCGGAGCAAGGATCTGTACGTCACTGACCAGCAGCTCCGGGTTGGCACCGGCCACACCGGGTACGGCGGCGATGCGCTCGACCACGTCCGAGGTGAAGGTCGCGGGCCGGCCGGATCGGACGCCGACCGGGTCGACCGGCGTCACGGTGATATCCGCCGTACTGCTGGAGAAGTTCTTCTTCAACGCGGCCGAGAGGGTGTCGGTGAAGACCAGCGCGCCGCCGACGAACGCGATCCCGAGCAGCACCGCGACCGTGCACAGGACGAACCGCAGCCGGTGCGCGAGGACCGACCGGAGGCCGAGCCTGAGCATCAGCCCGCCGCTGCCGCAGCCGCGTCGAGCTGCTTCATCGTGTCGAGCACGGTCTCGGCCGTCGGGTCGAGCAGCTCGGAGCGCAGCCTGCCGTCGGCGAGGAAGAGCACGCGGTCGGCGTACGACGCGGCGGTCGGGTCGTGGGTGACCATCACGACGGTCTGGCCGAAGTCGCGGACGGAGCGGTGCAGGAAGGAGAGCACGTCGGCGGACGATCGCGAGTCGAGGTTGCCGGTGGGTTCGTCGGCGAACACCACATCGGGCCGGGAGACGAGAGCGCGGGCGCTGGCGACGCGCTGTTGCTGGCCGCCGGAGAGCTCGGAAGGCTTGTGGCCGAGCCGATCCTTCAGGCCGATCGTGTCGATGACGGTGTCGAGCCACTCCCGGTCCGGTGTGCGGCCGGCCAGGTCGAGCGGGAGCGTGATGTTCTCCAGCGCGGTGAGGGTCGGGACCAGGTTGAACGCCTGGAAGACGAACCCGATCCGGTCGCGGCGCAGGTGGGTCAACTGCTTCTCCGGCAACCGGGTGATGTCCAGGTCGCCGAAGAACACCTGCCCGTCACTCGGCTTGTCCAGCCCGGCCAGACAGTGCAGCAACGTCGACTTCCCGGAGCCCGACGGGCCCATGATCGCGGTGAACCGGCCCTGACCGAAGTCGGCACTCACCTCGGCCAACGCGTCCACCTGCGTCGACCCGCCGCCGTACCGCTTCCACAACCCCACAGCCCGCACCGCCACACTCATGCGACGAACCGTATCGGGACCGGGTTCCTCAGCCTCGATCCGCGCTGCCAGGATCCGCGGATCGGGGCTCAGCCGTCGACACCTACGAGGTCTACTCCGGCGGACTCGGCGGCGACCTCCTCGACCGAGCGGGTCGGCAGCGGCGGGGGAGTGCCACCCCAGGCCGGGCAGAGGGGTTTGTGGTCGCACCACTCGCACAGCGGCCCCGGGCTCGGGCGCCAGTCGCCGGACTCGAGGGCCCGGGTGATCGCCATCCACAGCGCCGATACCTTGCGTTCACAAGCGCGCAAGTCCGCCTCGTCGGGGATGTAGCGGACGATCTCGCCGTTGCCGAGGTAGACCAGTTGCAGCATCGCCGGGACGACGCCGCGCAGCCGCCAGAGCACCAGCGCGTAGAACTTCATCTGGAACAGCGCCTTCGCCTCGAAGAACTCCGAGGGCGAGCGACCGGTCTTGTAGTCGACCACCCGGATCTCGCCGGTCGGTGCGACATCGAGCCGGTCCACGTAGCCCCGCAGCACCAGGCCCGAGTCGAGCTCGGTCTCGACGTACAGCTCCCGCTCGGCCGGCTCCAGCGCGTTCGGGTCTTCCAAGGTGAAGTACTTACCGAGCAGCTGGTGCGCCTCGGCCAGCCACTTGGCCAGCTCCTCGCCGCTCGCGTCCTCGACGAACAGCTCCGCTACCTCAGGCTCCGCCGCCAGCACCTGCTGCCACTGCGGCTCCAGCATCTCTGCCGCGTGCTCCAGCGTCCGCTGACCCCGCGGCAGGTCGAACAAGCGCTCCAGCACGCCGTGCACGACAGTGCCCCGGACCGCGGCGGCCGAGGGCTTCTCCGGCAGCCGATCGATCACGCGGAACCGGTACTTGAGCGGGCAGCTCATGAAATCCGCGGCCCGGGACGGCGACAACGCCCCGCGCGGATGGCCGTGCAGATCGGCTGCGGCTGCAACACTCATGCCTGAACCCTAGGCGAGCCCACCGACACTTCGCGTGCACCCACCCCGGGCCTGTGGAAAACCGGTCGGAGTTCCCAGGAAACTCACAGCGGACTTTCGGCGAACCATCGGCTCGGGTTGCCAGGCTGGTGCCACCAACACCGGCAAGGAGCCTCTGATGACCCCTCCGCAGAAACCGCCGCGCGAACACGACCTGGGCCTGGAGTACGACCTCGGCACGCTGCAGCGACGGCGGTTCCTCGGCCTGTTCGCCGGCGCGGGCCTCGCCGTGATGGCGGGTTGCTCGACCGACAACGCCACCGACTCGGCCACCAGCGGTACGACGACGACCTCGAGCACCCCGAGCGCCACCACCAGTACTACGACCGGCACCACCACCGACGTCGACGAGATCCCGCAGGAGACTGCCGGCCCGTACCCGGGCGACGGCTCCAACGGCCCGAACGTGCTGACCGAATCCGGCATCGTCCGCAAGGACATCACCCAGTCCTTCGGCTCCGCCTCGGGCGTCGCGACCGGCGTACCGCTGACCGTGGAACTCACCATCCTGGACGCGGACAAGGACACGCCGCTGGCCGGTGCGGCCGTCTATCTGTGGCACTGCGACGCGGAGGGCCGCTACTCGCTCTACTCCGACGGTGTCACCAACGAGAACTACCTCCGCGGCGTCCAGGCGGCCGACGCGAACGGCAAGGTCACCTTCACCTCGATCTTCCCGGCCGCGTACATGGGCCGCTGGCCGCACATCCACTTCGAGGTGTACTCCAGCCTGTCCGAGGCGACCGCCGCCGGAAAGATCAGCGCGACCTCGCAGCTGGCCTTCCCCGCGGACGTCTGCAACACCGTCTACGCCACCGACGGGTACGACGGCAGCGCGCAGAACATGCAGCAGACCTCGCTGGAGGACGACAACGTGTTCGGCGACGACGACGGCGTCCATCAGCTCGCCACCGTCACCGGGGATGTCGGCAGCGGGTACGTCGCCAAGCTGAACGTCGGTGTCTGAGATGGAATTGTGTGGGTAGGTAGCACGGAGTTACCGCCGGGCAAGTAGCGTTGGGTCGATGCCAGAACCGCGTGATCCTCAGAGCCCCGCCCAGCCGGCCGGCCCGCCGCCGCCCGGTACCTGGGTCCTCGGTCGTGTCCGCGGGATCCGGCTGACCATGCGGTTCACCTGGCTGCCGGTGGCGATGCTGCTGGCGATCGGGTTCGCCGCGATCATCGGGCAGCAGTTCCCCGATCTGGGCAACTGGCGCTACCTGGCCTCGTTCGCCTTCGTGGTCGCCTTCACGGTGTCGATCCTGCTGCACGAGCTGGCCCACGCGCTGATGGCGCTGCGGTTCGGCATCGGGGTCTCGGAGATCAACCTCGGCTTCTTCGCGGCCGGTACGCATATCGAGGGCGAGCGGAAGTCACCGTTCGAGGAATTCGCCGTCTCGGTGGTCGGCCCGGTCGCCTCACTGGTGGTCGGCGGCCTCGCGTACCTCGGCTCCCGCGCCTTCGACGAGGGCGTGGGGTACGTCGCCCTGTGGGAGCTCGGCGTGGCCAACCTCATCGTCGGCGTGACCAACCTGCTGCCCGGCCTCCCGCTGGACGGCGGCTGGGTGCTGCGGGCGCTGGTCTGGAAGCTCACCGGCAACATGCACACCGGCACCATCGTGGCGGCCTGGGGTGGCCGGCTGCTCGCCATCACGGTGCTGGCGGCGCCTGTCCTGCTCGAGGAGATCTGGGGCCGGCAACCCACGATCATCGACTTCGTCATCGCGCTGGCGGTCGGGTTCTTCCTCTGGATGGGGTCGACGGCGTCGCTGATGCAGGCCCGGCTGAAGCGCAAGCTGCCCGCGCTGCAGGTCCGGACCCTGGCCCGGCGCGCGATCGCCGTCCATTCCGGGACGCCCATCTCGGAGGCGGTCCGGCTGGCCGGCGAGGGGCAGGCCGGTGCGGTCGTGGTGATCGACGGCGAGGGCAAGCCGCACGCGCTGGTGTCGGAGTCCGCGGTCGCCGCGGTGGCTCCGAACCAGCGGCCGTGGACCAACGTCAGCGAGGTCGCGACCACGATCGGCGCGGGCCACATCATCGGCGTCAACGACACCGGTGAGGAGATCCTGAAGACGATCCGCGAGCACCCTGCCTCGGAGTACCTGGTGCTCGACGCGACCGGTTCCGTCTACGGAGTCCTGGCCACCGCGGACATCGAGCGGGCGTTCCGCGGTCGATGACCCTGCCGGCGCCGAAGGCCCGGCCAAAAGCACAGTAAGGTGAGCGCCTTATGGCTGACTTGCGCGACTTTCCTGACCAGGCGTTCTCCGGTGTCCATCACGGCCCGTTGCAGGAGGGGGAGTGGATCACCCTGCAGGACTCCAAGGGCCGCCGGCACTCGGTGTTCCTGGAGCGCGGGAAGATCTTCCACACCACCAAGGGCGGGATCGCGCACGACGACCTGATCGACGGCCCGGACGCGGTCGTGATCAAGTCCAAGGGCGGCGTCGAGTACCTCGCACTCCGGCCCCTGATGGCTGACTACTCGGTTTCGATGCCGCGTGGCGCTGCCGTGATCTATCCGAAGGACACCGCGCAGATCGTCACCATGGCCGACATCTTCCCTGGTGCGAAGGTGGTCGAGGCCGGTGCCGGCTCCGGTGCGCTGACCACCGCGCTGCTGCGTGCGGTCGGGATCCACGGGCAGGTCATCTCGTTCGAGCGGCGAGAGGACTTCGCCGAGGTCGCGCGGAAGAACGTGACCGGTTTCTTCGGCGGTGAGCACCCGGCCTGGCGGCTCGAGGTCGGCGATCTGGTCGAGAAGCTGAACGAGCGGGACGTGGACCGGATCGTGCTGGACATGCTGGCGCCCTGGGAGTGCGTTGACGCCGCCGCAGAGGCGCTGTCACCCGGTGGGGTGTTGTGTGCCTATGTCGCCACCACGACGCAGCTGAGCCGCTTTGTGGAGACGCTGAGGGCCCATGGCGAGTTCACCGAGCCGCGGGCCTGGGAGTCGCTGGTGCGGGACTGGCACGTCGAGGGACTGGCGGTCCGGCCGGGACACCGGATGCAGGGTCACACCGCGTTCCTGGTGACCGCGCGCAGGATGGCGCACGGTGTTCAGGCACCCCGCAAGAAGCGCCGCCCGGCGCCTGGTGCGTACGGCGACGACTACAGCGGACCGCGTCGTGTCACAGCCGGCGCTACGGATCGTTCTGAAACCTCCGAAGACATGCCGAGAGCAACGGATTGATCCGCAACCGACACGTGATGGGATTCAGCTTGCCCGGTGAGGTTTTCTGGGTAAGGTCCATAGGGTCGAGCCCCACATGGTGAGGTGATGATCGTGGCTGGAGACGAGAGCCCTACCGCGGCAGAGCTGCGTAACCAGGTCCGTTACCTGGAAGCCGAGGTCGCAGCGTTGCGGCGTCGGCTGCTCGAGCACCCGGCGGACAGCCGGTCGCTCGAGAGCAGACTGTCCGAAACCCAGGCCTCCCTGGCGAGTGTCACCGCTCAGAACGAGCGGCTGGCCGAAACGCTGCGGGAGGCGCGAGAGAAGATCATCGCCCTGAAGGAGGAGGTCGACCGGCTGGCCCAACCGCCGTCCGGTTTCGGCACCTTCCTCGGACGCAATGACGACGACACGCTGGACGTGTTCACCGGTGGCCGCAAACTGCGGGTCGCGGCGAGCCCGTCGGTCGACCTGGACGCGCTGAAGCTCGGCCAGGAACTGATGCTGAACGAAGCACTCAACGTGGTCGAGGCCTGCGACTTCGAGGTCGTCGGCGACGTGGTGATGCTGAAGGAACTGCTCGCCGACGGCGAGCGGGCGCTGGTGATCGCGCAGGCGGACGAGGAGCGGGTGGTGCGGCTCGCGTCGCCGCTGCTCGACATCCCCCTGCGGGCCGGTGACTCGCTGCTGCTGGAGGCCCGTTCCGGGTACGTCTACGAGAAGATCCCGAAGTCCGAGGTCGAGGAGCTGATCCTCGAAGAGGTCCCGGACATCGACTACACCCAGATCGGCGGCCTGACCGGCCAGATCGAGCAGATCCGGGACGCGGTCGAGCTGCCGTACCTGCACAAGGACCTGTTCCTCGAGCACGAGCTGAAGCCACCGAAGGGCGTGCTGCTGTACGGCCCGCCCGGCTGCGGCAAGACGCTGATCGCCAAGGCGGTGGCGAACTCGCTGGCCAAGAAGGTGGCCGAGCGGACCGGGGTGGAGGGGCAGAAGTCGTTCTTCCTCAACATCAAGGGTCCGGAGCTGCTGAACAAGTACGTCGGCGAGACCGAGCGGCACATCCGGCTGGTCTTCCAGCGGGCCCGGGAGAAGGCGTCCGAGGGGATGCCGGTGATCGTGTTCTTCGACGAGATGGACTCGCTGTTCCGCACCCGCGGATCCGGTGTGTCCTCCGACGTGGAGAACACCATCGTCCCGCAGTTGCTGAGCGAGATCGACGGTGTCGAGGGCCTGGAGAACGTGCTCGTCATCGGTGCCTCGAACCGTGAGGACATGATCGACCCGGCCATCCTGCGACCCGGCCGGCTGGACGTGAAGATCAAGATCGAGCGGCCGGACGCCGAGGCGGCCCGGGACATCTTCTCGAAGTACCTGACCACCACCCTGCCGCTGCACGCCGACGACCTGAACGAGTTCGGCGGCGACAAGGGCGAGTGCGTGAACGGGATGATCCAGCGCACCGTCGAGCGGATGTACACCGAGGCCGACGAGAACAGGTTCCTCGAGGTCACCTACGCCAACGGTGACAAGGAGGTTCTGTACTTCAAGGACTTCAACTCGGGCGCGATGATCCAGAACATCGTCGACCGGGCCAAGAAGATGGCGATCAAGGCCTTCCTGGACGACAACCAGAAGGGTCTGCGGGTGCAGCACCTGCTGCAGGCGTGCGTGGACGAGTTCAAGGAGAACGAGGACCTTCCGAACACGACCAACCCGGACGACTGGGCCCGCATCTCCGGCAAGAAGGGCGAGCGGATCGTCTACATCCGTACGCTCATCTCCGGCAAGCAGGGCACCGAGCCGGGCCGCTCCATCGACACGGCCACCAACACGGGTCAGTACCTGTAATCCGTCGGACCCGACTGCCCCCTGGACATCCACTGTCCGGGGGCAGTCGCAGTTCGGGTGCGGCAAGGGGGTCGGTCCGGGGTTTCCCCGGATTCCTCGGCGGCAGTCGCGGACGTACCGTGCTGGTATGGCGACGGACGACTTGCGCAAGGACCTGCGGGCGGCGGCGGCCGCGCGGCAGGAGCTGGGGCCGGAGTACGAGGACGAGATCATCGACAGCTTCCTCGAGAAGCTCGACGCCCGGGACGCCGCGCGCCGGGGGCAGGATCTCGACTTCCGGCAGCAGGACCGGGCCCTGGAGATGGCCGGTCTCAAGTCGCGGGAAACCGATCCGGGCGGCCTCGCCCTGGCGATCATCTCGGTCGTCGCCGCCATCCCGATCACCGCCATCGCGGCCGACATGGTCGGCCTCGTCGGCATGGTCGTCAGCTGGGCCGGTCTGGTCGGCATCAACCTGGCCCGCACCACCGCTCGCCGCAACACCCGCTGACCGGCCCTCAGAGCCGCTCCAGCGCCCCGCTGAGCCCTAGACGAGGCTTCTGACGTACGGACCTAGCAACGCGGTTGTGTCGGGGACGAAGGGCCACTCGTCAAGGCGCCGGACGAGGTCCGCAGGAGACATCCAGTCGCCCCACGACACCTCCTCGGGCTGGTGGGTCACCGGGCCGTCCCAGACGCAGGTGTACAGGTACGCGTGGTAGTTCGTGGACTCGTCGGCGTAGTCGCCTTCCGGCAGTTTGATCAGGTCCGCGCCGCTGATGCCGAGCTCCTCGGCCAGCTCGCGTACGACGGCGTCGTACGGATCCTCGCCGGCGGCTATGACACCACCTGCGGAGAAGTCGTAACACGCCGGGAAGACGTCCTTGGTCGGCGTCCGGCGGTGCACGTAGACGTCACCGGCCGGATTCCGGACGAGTACGCCGGTCGCCGCGTGCCGCAGGTTGTCGCGGCGCATCACGGATCGCGGTGCCGATCCGGTGACATGGTTGTCTTCGTCCAGGATCGCCACGATTTCGTCCACCCGGGAAGTTTCACACGTAACCCTGTGGACACAGCAACGGCTTTAGTCGCCTCCACCGCGTAGGCTCGTTCGCATGAGTGTTCGGCGGATCATGGGGACCGAGACCGAGTTCGGCATCTCGGTTCCAGGACAGCCCGGGGCCAACCCGATGCTGACCTCGAGCCAGGTGGTGAACGGCTACGCGCAGACGCAGCCGCTCGCGCGCAAGACCCGATGGGACTTCGACGAGGAGCACCCGCTGCGGGACGCGCGCGGCTTCGACCTGAGCCGGGAGGTGGCCGACTCCAGCCAGCTCACCGACGAGGAGACCGGCCTGGCCAACGTGATCCTCACCAACGGCGCCCGGCTGTACGTCGACCACGCCCACCCGGAGTACTCCGCGCCCGAGACCACCAACCCGCGCGACGTGGTGGTCTGGGACAAGGCCGGTGAGCTGGTGATCATGGAGGGCGCCCGGCAGGCCCGGCAGATCCCCGGCGCGCCGCCGCTGAACCTGTACAAGAACAACACCGACAACAAGGGCGCGTCCTACGGTTCGCACGAGAACTACCTGATGCGCCGCTCGACCCCGTTCGCGTCGATCGTGCGCCACCTCACTCCGTTCTTCGTGAGCCGTCAGGTGGTGACGGGTGCCGGCCGGGTCGGGATCGGCCAGGACGGCACCGCACACGGCTTCCAGATCAGCCAGCGGGCCGACTACTTCGAGGTCGAGGTCGGCCTGGAGACGACGCTGAAACGGCCGATCATCAACACCCGCGACGAGCCGCACGCGAACCCGGACCGCTACCGCCGCCTGCACGTCATCATCGGCGACGCGAACCTGTCCGAGATCTCGACGTACCTCAAGGTCGGCACGACGAGTCTGGTGCTGTCGATGATCGAGGACGGCTGGCTGACCGACGACTTGAGTGTGGACCGTCCGGTCACCGCGTTGCACGAGGTCAGTCACGACCCGACCTGCACCCATCTGATGACGCTCAAGGACGGCCGCAAGCTGACCGCCGTCCAACTGCAGACGGAGTACCTGGAGCAGGCCCGCAAGTACGTCGAGGACAAGTACGGCGACGACGCGGACCGGCAGACCAAGGACGTGCTGCACCGCTGGGAGCAGGTGCTCGACCAGTTGGCCACCGACCCGATGAAACTTTCCGACCAGCTGGACTGGGTCGCCAAGCTCAAACTGCTGCAGTCGTACCGCGACCGCGACGGCCTCGAGTGGGACGACTCCAAGCTGCACCTGGTCGACCTGCAGTACGCCGACCTGCGCCCGGACAAGGGTCTCTACTACAAATTGGTCAAGGCCGGCCGGATGCAGCGGCTCGTCAGCGACGAGGAGATCCGGATGGCGGTCTCGCACCCGCCGACCGACACCCGGGCGTACTTCCGCGGCCGCTGTATGCAGCAGTACGCGCCGCAGGTGGCGGCCGCGTCCTGGGACTCGGTGATCTTCGACCTGCCGGGCAAGGAATCGCTGCAGCGGATCCCGACTTTGGATCCGTTGCGGGGCACTAAAGCCCATGTCGGAGCACTTTTGGACCAGTGCGACACCGCGAGTGACCTGGTTCGCACCATCACTGGGGGTGCTGCCGGGTAGGGTCGCTGTAGGAGGCCGGTTGGGCGGCCTTCCATGCGGTTCTAGGAGGTGTGTGCCATGGCGAAGGACGGCGGGCAGCAGCACAAGCAGCCGAAGCGTTCGACGACCGAGGAAGAGGTCGAGCAGGTCGAGACGTCCGAGGACGTCGCCGAGCGTAAGGAGCGGCTCGACGAGGACGTCGACTCGATCCTCGACGAGATCGACGAGGTGCTCGAGGAGAACGCCGAGGAGTTCGTCCGCGGGTTCGTGCAAAAGGGTGGGGAGTGAACCGCTCGATGACTTTCGATGCCTCCGGCCGGTTGCCGGAAGCCTTCCTGACCCCAGGTGGCTCGTCGTTCATGGACTTCCTGGCCGGGCACGCGCCCGACCTGTTGCCGGGACGGCGCAGCCTGGGGTCGGCCGACTTCTCCGCCGACGTCCCGCACGGGACCACCATCGTCGCGGCCACCTTCCCCGGTGGCGTGGTGATGGCCGGGGACCGGCGCGCCACGATGGGCAACATCATCGCCCAGCGTGACATCGAGAAGGTGTTCCCGGCCGATGAGTACTCCGCGGTCGCGTTCGCCGGCTCGGCCGGTTTCGGGATCGAGATGGTCCGGTTGTTCCAGGTCGAGCTGGAGCACTACGAGAAGCTCGAGGGCACCACGCTCAGCCTGGACGGCAAGGCCAACCGGCTGAGCGCGCTGATCCGGGGCAACCTGGCGATGGCGATGCAGGGCCTGGCCGTGGTGCCGCTGTTCGCGGGCTACGACGAGGACCTCCAGGGCGGCCGGATCTTCTCCTACGACCCGACCGGCGGGCGGTACGAGGAGACCCACTTCCACAGTGTCGGCTCGGGTTCGCTGTTCGCCCGCGGCGCGCTGAAGAAGCTCTACCGCGAGGACCTGTCCGCGACCGACTGCGTCACGGTGGCGATCCAGTCCCTGATCGACGCCGCCGACGACGACTCGGCGACCGGCGGGCCGGACATGCTGCGGCGGATCTTCCCGGTGGTCGGCGTGGTCACGGCGGACGGCTACCAGCGGCTGCCCGAGGACGAGGTGGCCGACATCGTCGACCGCGTCTGGGCCGAGCGGCACCGGCGCCCCGACGGGCCGGCCTCGGCGACCCTGACCTGATCCCCGATGAAACCGACACAGCCCCATCGACTGATTAGAGGACGACACCTTCGATGAGCGTTCCGTTCTACGTCTCGCCCGAACAGCTGATGCGGGACCGGGCCGACTTCGCCCGGAAGGGCATCGCCAAGGGCCGCAGCGCGATCGCCCTGCAGTACGCCGACGGCATCCTGTTCGTCGCGGAGAACCGGTCGCCGGCGTTGCACAAGGTGGCCGAGATCTACGACCGGATGGCGTTCGCCGCGGTCGGCCGGTACAACGAGTTCGAGAACCTGCGGATCGCCGGCGTCCGGCTGGCCGACATGCGCGGGTACTCCTACGACCGGCGCGACGTCACCGGCCGGGCGCTCGCCAACGCCTACGCGCAGACGCTGGGCGCGATCTTCTCCTCCGGCGGTGAGAAGCCGCTCGAGGTGGAGATCCTGGTCGCCGAGATCGGCACCAGTACGGCCGAGGACCAGATCTACCGGCTCACCTACGACGGCTCGATCGCGGACGTCCGCGGGTACGCCGTGATGGGCGGGCCGGCCGAGCAGGTCGCGGACTACGTCGGCGAGCACTACCAGGAGGGCATCTCGCTGGCCGGGGCGCTCCGGCTGGCGGTGGACGCGCTCGGGCACGACAGCAACGAGGTCCGCGAGCTGACCCCGGACCAGATCGAGGTCGCCGTCCTGGACCGGACCCGGACCCAGGTGCGCAAGTTCAAGCGGATCTCGGAGGAGACGCTGGCGCGGATCCTGTCCGAGTCCACCGCGGACACCACGCCGACGGAGCCTGCCGCCGACAAGGCGGAGGAGACCGACGAGAGCGCGGAGGCGGCCGGTGACACCCCGGTCGCACCGGCCGACGACGACGTACCGGTCGCCCCGCCGGAAGAGCCGGACAACGACCGCCCGCTGTGAACGATTCGGTAGTTGGCTCAGCCGCCGCGGACTCCGTGGCGGCTGAGTCGCGTCAGCCCCAGGACCCGGCGGTGTGGGAGCTGCTGGAGGAGCGGTCGGGGTTCAATGGGTATTTGACGGTGAATCAGCGGCGGTATCGGTTGCCGGATGGGCGGGAGGCGGACTGGGATGTCTTCGGGCCGAAGACCGCTGACGGGATCACGTCCGGGATCACCGTGCTGCCGTTGACGCCGGAGGGCAGGATCGTGACGATCCGGATCTTCCGGCCGGGGCCTGATCAGGTCGTCACCAACCTGCCGGGCGGCTTGGTCGAGGTCGGCGAGGACCCGGCCGTGGCCGGTGCCCGCGAGCTCGAGGAGGAGACCGGGTACACCTGCGAGTCGTTCGAGGTCGTGACCTGGACCTGGGCGGCGGCGTCCTCGGTCTTTCGCAAGTACATCGGCATCGCCCGCGGCTGCCGTCCCGACGGTCGCCAGGCGCTGGACGAGTTCGAGGACTGCGTCCCGGTCGAGCTCACCGTCGCGCAGTTCCGGGCCGAGTTGCGCACGCCCGGCGCGATGACCGGGATCGACTCCGCCTACCTGGCCTTGGACCACGCCGGTCTGCTCTGACTGGCTCCGGACCAACGGTCGGCCTTCTTGACTGGAACTGGTCACGCCAGGCGCTTGACGAGCAGGTCTGCGCACTGAGTGGATGGTAAGAGCAAACGCCTTCCGCCCGAGGAGTTGCTCATGCGCCGTCTCGCTCTGCTGCTGTTGCTCGCGCTTGTCGTCCAGTCCATGACCGTCCCGGCCGCTGTCGCCCTGGCCGGCACCACGAAGGGGGCGGCGCCGGTGACGCCAGAACCTCAGCAGACCATCACCCGCCCGGACGGGTTCCACCTCGGCCGGACCGTCGGCCTGGTTCACGGCCCGACCACCGACCCGGACGCCGAACGCATCGTCCGCGAGTCGCTCGAGCAGGCCGGCGTACGGATCGTTCGTGATCAGCCCGCCGACGTGACCATCTGGTTGGGTGGGAGCGAGCAGGCGCTGCGGCAGTTGAACGTCGAGCCTGCCGACGGGCTACCGGCCGAGGGTTACGTCCTCGCCATCGGCCGCAAGCACGTCGTGCTCGACGGCGTCGACACCGACGGCACGTACTACGCCGCGCGGACGTTCGCACAGCTTGTCCAGGGCAACGAGGTGGACGGCGTCGAGATCCGCGACTGGCCGACGATGCGGTACCGCGGCTCGATCGAGGGCTTCTACGGTACGCCGTGGTCGCACGCCGACCGGCTCGATCACCTCGACTACCTCGGCGCGCACCGGATGAACACCTACGAGTACGCGCCCAAGGACGACCCGTACCACCGCGAGCAGTGGCGCGACCCGTACCCGGCCGACAAGCTGGCCGAGCTCGGCGAACTGATCGAGCGGGGCCGGCGCAACAAGGTCGACTTCACCTTCGCGCTCTCGCCCGGCCTGTCGATCTGCTACACCTCCGACAGCGACTACCAGGCGCTGATCGCGAAGTTCGAGGCGCTCTACGCGCTGGGTGCGCGGGCGTTCAACGTGCCGCTGGACGACATCGACTACAACACCTGGCATTGCCCGGAGGACCGGGAGAAGTACGGCACCGGCGGCGGTGCGGCCGGTCAGGCGCAGAGCGAACTGCTGAACCGGATCCAGCGCGAGTGGGTCGCGAGCAAGCCGGATCTCGCCCCGCTGCAGATGGTTCCGACCGAGTACTACAACGTGTCCGAGACGCCGTACAAGAAGGCGCTGCGGGAGCAGCTCGACAGTGCGGTGGTTGTGCACTGGACCGGTATCGGCGTCGTCCCGCGCACGATCACGACCGCACAAGCGGCCCAGGCCAAGGCCGTGTTCGGCCACGACATCCTGATCTGGGACAACTATCCGGTCAACGACTACGCGGCCGGCCGCATCCTGCTCGCCGACTACAGCGGTCGCGGGCCCGGGATCGCCGAGCACGTCGCCGGCGTGATCTCGAACCCGATGAACCAGGCCGCGGTCAGCAAGCTCGCCCTCTACTCGTTCGCCGAGCTCGGCTGGAACCCGGCCCGGTACGACGAACAGGCCTCCTGGCACCGGGCGATCGCCGAACGCGCCGGGGGAGACGACAAGACGATCGCGGCGCTCGAGGTCTTCGCCGACCTCAACACCTACGACTCGACGCTGCACCCGGAGAGCGCGCCGGTGCTGGCGGCGAAGACACAGAAGTTCTGGACGACCTGGACGGCAGGGGATCGCGACGAGGCGATCGCGGCGATCAAGCCCTACTTCACCGCGATCGAGAAGGCACCCGCGCAGCTCCGTCGCGGTGTGCAGGACCCAGCGTTCGCTGACGAAGCAAAGGCGTGGCTCGACGCGACCGTGCTGTGGGGTCAAGCGCTGGAGCGGTCGCTGCGGCTGCTCGATGAAGTGGCCGACGGCAACGGCGCGGCCGCGTGGACGAGCCGGCAGCGGATCGATCAGCTGGTCACCCAAGCCGAGGCGATCCGTGACACCCGCCTGCCGCACTCCAACACCTACCCGAGGATCGGCGAGGGCGTGGCCGACGCGTTCCTGACCGAGGCCGGCCGGGTCCACGACCAGTGGATGGGCATCGAGCCTGGACGTACGGCGTCGGCTTCGCAGGGCACGTACGCCGAGAACGTCCCCGACCGGATGATCGACGGCGACGAGTCGACGTTCTTCTGGAGCAACGGTGCGCCGGTGGCCGGTGACGAGATCCGTGTCGATCTCGGCGCACCCCGTGCCATCGGCGACATCGCCGTACTGATGGGCAAGTCGGGCAGCCCGCAGGACTACATCCACTCCGGCGTCCTCGAGTACTCCACTGACGGCTCCAGCTGGACCGAGCTCACGCGTGCCACCACTGCGGAGGTTCGCTTCACTGCCAACACCACGGCCCGGTACGTCCGCTACCGAGCCCTGGCCGACAACCCGTCGTACTGGCTCGTGGTCCGGGAGTTCTCGATCCAGGTCACCGACGGCTCCGAGTTGGTGCTCACGGCAACAGGTACGCCGGCTCCGGCGACAGGCTCGTCATTCGGTGACGCGGTCGACGGTGACGTGCGTACGGCGTACGTCGCGGCGACGGCCCCGACGACGGATGACGCGCTCACTGTTGCACTGTCCTCGGCCACCGCGGTCGACCGGATCACTGTGCTGCAGGCCGGCACTGCGACCGGCGTCGGCCGGCTGGAGATTCGGACCGGTGCGGGCTGGCAGGAGGTTGGACAAGTCGGGGCTGCCTACAGCGCGGTGACGATCCCGGCCACCACCATCGAGGCGATCCGGATCAGTTGGGCGTCCGGCGCCGTACCGCCGCAGGTCCACGAAGTGATCCTGCACCGGCCCGGAAACTAGGTTGCCCGGACTATGACTACAGCCCAGGATGGCGGCGTGCTGACCGACCACTGGCCACTGCGCCGCCTCCGGCTGACCACCGACCGCCTCGTCCTCCGGCAGCCCGACGAGGAGGAACTCGCCGCGCTGGCCGACGTCGCCGCAAATGGCGTCCACAAGCCAGGGGAGCGGCCTTTCCTGACCCCGTGGACAGAGGTGCCACCGGCCGAACGCGCCCGGAGTGTGCTGCAGGGGTACTGGAGCTCCCTGGCCTCGTGGACTCCGCAGAACTGGCAGCTGGAACTCGGCGTGTTCCGGGACGGGACGCCGCTCGGCATCGTCGCGTTGCGAGCTCAGGACTTCGCCGTGCTCCGTGAGGTGAAGACGTGGTCCTGGCTCGGCGTGCCGCACCACGGCCAAGGATTCGGCACCGAGGCGCGGGTCGCTTTGCTGCACCTTGCCTTCGAGGGGCTGGACGCGGTGGCGGCGCTGACCGAGGTGTTCCAGGACAACGCCGGCTCGCAAGGGGTGTCCCGGAAGCTGGGCTATCGCCCGGACGGCATCTCCCGGGACGTTCTGGACGGTCAGCCGGTGATCTCGGACCGGCTCCGTCTCACCCGCGAGGACTGGGCCGGCGGATCCGTCCGGGTCGAAGGGCTGGAGGACTGCCGCTCCTGGTTCGTCGCGTAGGCTTGTCCACGGACCGCGACTGGCGTTGAGGTGGACAACCACCGGGGAACGGTCTGCTGGTAGATCCGGCTTCGCCGCGCGCCTGGGCACCCTCTCGATGCCCGAAGGAGTGCGCGGATGACCAAGTTGATGATCGGGACCGACCTCGCCGCCGAGATGGTGGCGAAGGCGGCTGACCGGGCCCGGATCCTGCAGGAGAAGACCGGCGTGCAGCCGTGTCTGGCGACCGTGCTGGTGGGGGACGACCCCGCGTCGGCGACGTACGTGCGGATGAAGCAGAGCCGGAGCAAGAAGGCCGGCATCGGGTCACGGAGCGTCGTACTGCCCGCGGAGACCACGACCGAGGAGCTGGTCGATGAGCTGCACAAGCTCTCCGCGGACCCGGAGGTGCACGGGATCCTGCTGCAGCACCCGGTCCCGGCGCAGATCGACGAGCGGGCCGCGTTCGAGGCGATCGACCCGGCCAAGGACGTCGACGGCGTGACCATGCACGCGTTCGCCGCGATGGCGTTCGGCGAGCCCGGGTTCCGGTCCTGTACGCCTGGCGGCATCCTGCGGCTGCTCGAGGCGTACGACGTACCGATCGCCGGAGCGCACGCGGTCGTCATCGGCCGCAGCCCGATCCTCGGTAAGCCGGCCGGGATGTTGCTGCTGGCATCGAACGCGACCGTCACCTACACCCACTCCCGGACCACGAACCTGCCCGACATCGTCCGGACCGCGGACATCGTGGTGGCGGCGGTCGGCAAGCCGAACTTCGTCCGCGATGACTGGCTGAAGCCGGGTGCGGTGGTGGTCGACGCCGGGTACAACGAGGGCAACGTCGGGGACGTCCACTTCGACGAGGCGGCCGCGGTGGCGAGCCTGATCACACCGGTCCCGGGCGGGGTCGGACCGATGACGATCGCCCTCCTGCTGGAGCAGACCGTCGACGCCGCCGAGGCACAATCCGAGACGGCTGTCCACTCCGTGGCTACTCTGACCTAGGGTTGGGGTAGACGACCAAGGAGGCGAGCACGTGGCGGTACGGGCGATCCGGGGGGCCACCCAGCTGGAGGTGGACGAGCGCGAGCACCTGCTCGAGCGGTCCGCCGAGCTGGTGAAGGCGGTCCTGGAGGCGAACGATCTGGACCGCGAGGACCTGATCAGCATCCTGTTCACCGTCACACCGGACCTGCACTCGGAGTTTCCCGCCGTGGCGGGGCGCCAGATCGGGCTGACCGACGTACCGCTGATGTGCATGCAGGAGATCGACGTTCCGCACGCGCTGCCGCGGGTGGTCCGGATGATGGTGCACGCCGAGTCCTCGCGGTCCCGGGAGAAGATCCAGCACGTCTACCTGCACGGTGCGGTCGCTCTCCGTCCGGATCTGACGGGCGCCCAGTGAGGGTCGCAGTGACGGTGCTTTTGGCCGGGCCTTCGGCACCGGCGTGGTCATGGGGCCTTGGCTCCCGGCCTTCCCTCGTCACTCCAGTCGCTTCGCTCCCTGCGCTCCTCAGTCCAGGCCGGGAGGCCCCATGACCGAGCTGCGCGGGCCGGTCCGGATCGTCGGTGCCGGCCTGATCGGTACGTCGATCGGCCTCGCGCTGGCCCGGCTGGGCGTGGTGGTGGAACTGGTCGACGCCGACCCGGACAACGCGCTGATGGCCGAGCGGATCGGGGCCGGGTCGCGGCTGGTCCAGATCGAGCCGCAGCTCGTGGTGGTCGCCGTACCGCCGGATCATGTCGGTGAGGTCGTCGCCGAGCAGCTCGAGCAGACCGATGCGATCGTCACCGACGCCGCGAGCGTCAAGTCGAAGCCGCTCGCCGACGCGGCGCGCCTGACCGGCGACCTCAGCCGGTACGTCGGCAGTCACCCGATGGCGGGGTCGGAGCGGAACGGGCCCCTCGCCGCACGAGCAGACCTGTTCGACGGTGCGACCTGGGCCATCACGCCGCACGAGACCAGCACACTCGAAGCAGTCGAGCTCGTCCGGCGGCTGGCCGAGGCGTCCGGCGCGCGGACGGTCGAGCTGTCGGTCGAGGACCACGACCTCGCGGTCGCGCGCGTCTCGCACCTGCCGCATCTGATGTCGGCCCTGGCCGCCGGGACGCTGGTCGACGCGCCGAACTCTCACCTGCAGCTGTCCGGGCAGGGGGTTCGGGATGTGACCCGGATCGCAGCCGGCGACCCGAAGCTGTGGACCCAGATCGTGTCCGCCAACTCGGCCGCGCTGACCGGTCTGCTGGAACAGATCCGCGGCGAACTGGACCGCGTTCTCGTTGCCCTGGGCAAGGAAGAGGCGGCGGAGGAGCTGACCACGATCCTCGGCCAGGGCGTCTCGGGTGCGGTCCGGGTGCCAGGTAAGCACGGTGCGCCGCACATCGACCTGGTCACCGTTCTGGTCACCATTCCGGACCGGCCGGGGCAGCTGGCCCGGCTGTTCGCGGACGCCGCCGAGTCCGGCGCCAACGTCGAGGACCTGCGGATCGACCACAGCCCGGGCCGCCCGGTCGGTGAGGTCGAACTGGCCGTCAAGCCGGGGTCGGTCGACCAGTTGGTCGACGTCCTGACCGAGCGTGGCTGGGTCGTTCACCGCTGATATAGGTCGGGCGTAGCCCTTCACGAACACCTCCGGAGGTGTCAGAAGGGACCCATCAGGTTCCTTCGAGGGTCCGGCGTTAGCGCG
>NZ_JBICSZ010000007.1:0-467280 GCF_043197365.1 Kribbella sp. NPDC049174
CGCCAAGACCCCTGAATCGTCACCGATGTCCTGACACATCGAGTGTCACCGATGTCCTGATGCAGAACTGTCACCTATGTCCTGAGACATCACAGTTGTGCACAGGGCCGACTTGAAGATCTGGGGAACATATGTTCGACTGTGCTGCATGAGATGGGCTGGTCAGCAGGTCGATGCGGAGACCCCGGGGACGTTGCCGGGGCTCGGGTCGATCGCGGGTCTGGTCCGGTCGGTGACCACACCGGAGTTCCGCGGGATCACCTTCCACGAAGTGCTGGCCCGCTCCGCGCTGAACTCGGTGCCGGGGACGTCGCTGCCCTTCAACTGGACGATCAATCCCTATCGCGGCTGCACGCATGCCTGCCGCTACTGCTTCGCCCGGCCCTCACACCGCTATCTCGAGCTCGACCAGGGGGAGGACTTCGACCAGCAGATCGTTGTGAAGACGAACGTGGTGGAGGTGTTGCGGCGCGAGTTGGCCCGGCCGTCCTGGGCCGGCGAACAGGTTGCTCTGGGCACCAATACCGATCCCTACCAGCGGGCCGAGGGGCGGTACCGGCTGATGCCGGGGATCATCGAGGCATTGGCCGGTTCGGGGACGCCGCTGTCCGTGCTGACCAAGGGGACGTTGCTCCGGCGCGATCTGGAGCTACTGGTGGCGGCGTCCTCAGAGGTGCCCGTCGGCATCGGTATCTCGCTCGCGCTGGCGGACGAGGAGCTCCGCAAGCTCGTCGAGCCGGGTGTCCCGTCGGTCCGTGGTCGGCTCGACCTGATCCGTGCCGTCCGCGAGGCCGGTCTCACCTGTGGCGTCATGGTCGCGCCGGTCCTCCCGTGGCTCACCGATTCGGCCGAGCAGTTGGATTTCCTCCTCGGTCAGCTAGCCGAAGCCGGTGCAACCGGCGTCACCACACTGGTGCTCCATCTGCGACCCGGGTCAAGGAATGGTTCATGACCTGGCTGGCCGGCGAACGCCCTGACCTGGTCGCCCGCTACCAATCCCTCTACGCCCACGGCGTCAACGCCGCCCCGAGCTACCAAAACGCCTTCGAAGCCAAGGTCCGCCCCCTACTCGACAAACACGGCTTCGCCCAAAGCTCCCGCCACCGCGCAGACCCAATGAACCCCTCGGACCCCACCACCACCCGCGTCCGCACCCCCCGCCGCCGCACCCCGGCCCGCCCTCCCCGCCGCCCCGCCCCGCTCCCACACACCACCCCAGACCTCGACCAACAAACCCTGTTCTAGTCGGCCTGCTCCACCCCCACCTCCGCAACCCGCGCTCATCCCGCAGGTCCGCTCGCACGTCCGCCGGGTCCGCTCTCCCGCACGTCCCCCGGGTTCGCTCGTCCCGTGTGGTCGTGCCGGGTGCTGTGCTCGCGTGTTCGCGGTTGCCTGCTGCTCTTGCGCGTTCGCGCCGCTCGCTCGCCGGATGCTCCCACCCTCGATGGCTTATCGGTTGGTGGCTAGTTCTTCGTAGTCGGGTAGCTGTAGGGCGCCGAGTGCCTTGCCGAGGCCGTTCTGGGACCATGCCAGCTTCTGGATGGGAGTCGGCAGCTTGACCAGGGTTGCTGTTGCCCAGGGCACCAGTCGTACGGCGGTTCGGCTTGCCGGGATCACTGACCTCATCGTCTTCACCGCGGCTGCGCGACTGAGTTCGACGTACCGGCTGATCTTCTGCTCGTAGTTCCGGAGCCCGGCTGGGAGGTCGTCTCGAGTGGACGCGAGTTCGCCTGCCAGCACGTACGCCGTGACCGCGGCCAGGCTTGTCCCGCCGCCGATGGCTGGTCCGGGACTGAAGCCCGCGTCCCCGACGAGCGCGACCCGGCCGCGCTGCCAGCTGTCCAGGGTGATCTGGTTGATGGCGTCGAAGTAGAAGTCGTCGGCCGTCGCGAGGTGCTCGAGCAGCTGCGGCACCCGCCAGCCGTAGTCGCGGAACTCGGCCTCGACGATCCGCCGCTGCTGATCCTGGTCGCGATAGTCGAACCGCAATTCCTCGGGCTTGCGGAACAGGAAGGCCGCGCGGGCCTGCCCGGTCTGGTGGACACCGTAGGTGCTGACGATCCGGTCGAGGTCGACATGGACCAGCATCCGGTTGCCCAGGTCGAAAAGATCGGGCAGTGAGTACACCGCGAGGTAGCCGCCGAGCGGGCGCCGCAATCCTTCCTCAGGGCCGAAGGCGAGCCGGCGGACAGTCGAGTGCAACCCGTCGGCACCGATCACCAGGTCGAACCGGCGCGGTGCCGCGTGCTCGAACGTCACGTCGACGCCCGTGCACGGTCGCGATCGAGTCGCCGAACAGATACTCGATGTCCGCGCGGGTCGCGTCGTACAGGATCTTCGTCAGTTCGCCGCGGAGGATCTCGACGTGCTCGTCCGAGATGCCGGCGCTCAGGCGGTCGACGTTCACGTCGATCGGACGCCCACGGCGCCGCTCCAACGTCATGATCGTGGTCCGGGTACGCGCCTCGTGGATCTGCTCCCACAGGCCCATCCGCCGCACCACCTCGACACCCGAACCAAACAGGTCGACAGCGTGCCCGCCGAGGCCGTGCCGCAGCGCCGGGGTGCGTTCGACCACCGTGGGCTCGAAGCCGAAGCGACGCAGCCAGTACGCAAGCACCGGGCCGGCCACACTTGCGCCCGAGATCAGCACTCTCGCCATGACGGGACCCCTTCCATTTTGTTTACTTAACGGAAGGTAAGCAAACGAGGAGCGGTCTTGTCAATGCCTTACTTAACGGTAGGTCAGTTAAACTTGCCGGCATGCCGAGAGCGCGCAGCGCAGACACCAAGGAGAGGATCCAGCAGGCCGCGCTGGACTTGTTCAGCGCGAAGGGGGTGCAGCACACCAGCCTGAAGGACATCGCGGACCGGCTGGGGATGACCAAGCCGGCGCTCTACTACCACTTCAGCTCGCGCGACGATCTCGTCAGCAGCCTGGCGAAGCCGCTGATCGACGACTTCGACGCGTACGTCGGTGCGATGGAAGCCGATCCGCCGGACGGGCGCCGGGAGCTGCTCGGGTCGTTCTTCGACCTCACCTACCGGCACCGCGGTTTGCTGCTGCTCGCGATCCGCGATCTGTCGGTGCTGCAGGAGATGCATCTGACCGAGCACGTCGAGGGCTGGCGCCGCCGGATCATCGCCCTGCTGATCGGCGAGTCGCCGTCACTGGCCGACCAGGTGCGCGGCATGGTCGCGATCGGTGGACTGTCCGACTGTGCCGTCGCCTTCGAGGGCGTCGACGTCGACGCCCTCCGGACGGCCGCAATCGACGCGGCGTACGACACGTTGCGGAGCGACTGAGTCAGTCAGCCGACGACACCTTGCGGAGTCAGTCAGCGAGTCGCCGCTCCGTCGCGCACTCGTTGGTTCTCTGCGCGGGATGTGAGTCGACCGTCGGTTGCGGTCGACTCACAGCGGCGGCTAGGGCTTCTGGGCGACGCCTACCCACAGGCTGCAGGAGACGTCGGTGAACTCACCGTTCTCGACCAGTCGCTCGGTCTCCGCGTCGGGGTGCCAGCGGAACGGCGCGGACACGCCGGGCTCGACCAGTTCGAGTCCGTCGAAGAAGCGCGCGACCTCGTCCTTGCTGCGGACCTGCGCGTCACCGCCGTCGGCCTTGTAGACCTCGATCGCGCGCTCCCACAGCTCGGGCGCGAAGTCCGGCGTGCAGTGCGAGAAGATCAGGTACGAGCCGGACGCGAGCGGCTCGAGCAACTGCTGGACCAGGTCGTACGGCTTGAGCGCGTCGGGCAGGTAGTGGAAGACGCCGACCAGGCTGAGCGCCACCGGCTTGCTCAGGTCGAGAACGTCCTTGACCTCAGCGGATTCGAGGATCGACTGCGGGTCGGTGACATCGGCTTCGAGGTAGGCGGTCTTGCCCTCCGGGGTGCTCACCAGCAGCGCTCTGGAGTGCGCCAGCACGATGGGGTCGTTGTCTGCGTAGACGACCCGAGCTTCAGGGACCACCTGCTGCACTACCTCGTGCAGGTTGGGGCTGGTCGGGATGCCGGTGCCGACGTCGAGGAACTGGGTGATCCCCCGCTCGGCGACGTACCGGGCGGCGCGGTGCATCCACATCCGGTTCGAGCGGGCGGCGGTACGGAACCCCGGGAACGCCTCCAAGAGGTGCTCGGCCGCCTGCCGGTCGATCGCGAAGTTGTCCTTGCCGCCCAGGAAGTAATCGTAGACACGGGCGCCATGCGGCCGATCGAGGTTCAGTCGGTCGTAGACCTCGGCGTCCTGCGATTCATTCATGAAGCTTCCCATCCCCAGTACAGGTTGGCGTCGAAAAGGCATCGTAACCGGCGAACAACGGTCGGTGACACCAACCGGAAGAAAACTGTCGAACTACTTGATGGAGCAGCAAGCCGGGGGAGCGCACGACGAAGGTGCGCGCGACGTAGGACCGTGCGTACTGGGGACTACAGCAGGGTGAGGATTTGGGGGCCGTCCTTGGTGATGGCGACGGTGTGTTCGGCGTGGGCGCCTCGGGTTTGGTCGGCGGAGCGGAGGGTCCAGCCGTCGTCGTCGATGACGTAGGTGCTGCCGGGGCCGCTCCAGAACCAGGGTTCGATGGCGAAGACGTGACCCGCGCGGAGCTTGAGGCCGCGACCCGGCCGGCCGGCGTTGGGGATGTGGGGGTCCTCGTGCATCCGCCGGCCGATGCCGTGGCCGCCGAAGTCGAGGTTGGTGCCGATCCCGGCCGCCTTGCCGATCCGGCCGATCGCGGCGCCGACGTCACCGAGCCGGTTGCCCGGAACGGCCGCGGCGATCCCGGCGGCGAGCGCCTCCTCGGTGGTGGCGATCAGCTCCAGGTCCTCGGCGCGCGGCGTACCGACGCAGAAGCTGATCGCGGAGTCCGCGCACCACCCGTCGACCGAGGCGCCGCAGTCGATGTTCAGCAGGTCGCCGTCCTGCAGCGTGAGGTCTCCGGGCGGACCATGCAGTACGGCGTCGTTCACCGACGTACAGATGACACCGCTGAACGGGCTGGTCGCGAACCCCGGCTGGTACCCCTCGAACAAGGACACCGCCCCGGCCGACCGCAGGACGTCGCGAGCCACACCGTCGAGTTCGCGCAGCGAAACCCCTACCGCGGCCTCCTTCTTCACCGCGGCGAGCGCACTGGCGACGACGCGGCCTGCCGCGCGCATCTGCTCGATCTCCGCCGCGGTCTTCAACTCGACCATGCCAACTCCTCGACCTCTGCGTCTTCCCGGATAACTATACCGGTACTATTATCACGGTCATGGTTCGACCACCTCTGTCCAGTTGGGACCGCGAGCGGGGCCGGCAACTCGGCCGACTCCTCCGGGAGGCTCGTGGTGAGCGCAGCATGGTCGAGGTGGCGGCGGCCTGTGGCGTCTCCGTCGACACCCTGCGCAAGATCGAGACCGGCCGCATCCCGACCCCGGCTCTGTTCACCGTCGCCGCCGTCGCCGCGACCCTGGAGATCTCGCTCGACACCCTCGTCGAGGCCTGCCAGGACAATCCGGCCACCCAGGACGATTCCAACCTGATCGCCTAGCGAACCAAACGGACGGGCGGGGCGTCTCCAAAGCAACTGGGGGTTGACGCTTGGGGGCACGGAATGGCGGTACGACGACGGGCTGTGCTGGGCGCGATGCTCGCCGGAGCCGGAGCACTCGCAACGACGGGATGTATCGCGGACACAGCCGCGGACACCGGTCGGGGCACTAGCCCGGCAACCGGGCAGAAACCCAACCCGGACAAGGCGAATCAGAATCAGTCCGACGAGCTCACCCTCGTGGCCACCGGCGACGTACTCCTGCACGAACGTCTCTGGACCACCGCGAAACGCGACGGCCGCAACGGCGACTGGGATTTCGCGCCGGTGATGAGCAGCGTGAAGCCGATCGTTCAAGACGCCGACCTCGCGGTGTGTCACCTCGAGACCCCGCTGGCTCCGCTCGGCGGCCCGTACCGCGGCTACCCGCTGTTCCAAGGGCCGCCGCAGATCGCCGCAGCGCTCAAGCAGACTGGGTACGACGTGTGCACCACCGCGAGCAATCACAGCTTCGACGGCGGTGCGGCCGGCGTGGACCGCACACTGAAGACGCTCGAGCGCGCCGGCCTCCGTCACGCCGGCACGGCCCGCACGCCGGCCGAGGCTGAAACTCCAACGATCGTTGACGTTCGCGGCGTGAAGATCGCGTTGCTCAGCTACACGTACGGCTTCAACGGCCTGCCGTATCCCGACGGCGACACGTGGCGCGCCGGCAAGATCGACGTACCGGCGATCAAGGCGATGGCGAAGAAGGCCCGTGACGCCGGCGCGGACGTCGTCGTTGTCAGCTGTCACTGGGGCACCGAGTACTCGAGCAAGCTCAACGACCAGCAACGCGAGGTGGCTCCGCAACTGCTTGCCGACAGCAACATCGATCTGCTGCTCGGTCACCATGCCCACGTCGTCCAGCCGATGGAGCAGCACAACGGCAAGTGGGTCGCGTACGGCCTCGGTAACCTGATCGCCGCCCACCGCGAACCCAGCACACCCAAGGCCGAGGGACTCCTGGTCCGCTTCACCTTCCAGCGATCCGGCGATCGGTGGACCACCTCGAACGCCGAGTACGCACCGCTCCTGATGACGGATGCGCTGCCCGTTCGCGTTCTCGACGTACGACGTGAGCTTGCCAAGACCGGCCTGGCGGCTGCTCGCCGTACCCGGCTGGAACGGGCGGAACGTCGTACGACGGCCACCGTTCTGTCACTCGGAGCTACGCCAAAAGCCCTGTGAAATCAGGATCGAAAGGCTTGTCTGCCCAGCACGCGCTGGAAAAATGAGCGCGGTCTGCGAGGAGGCGCACCGATGGGCATCCGACAGCTCCGCCGATGGTTGGTCCTACTGGTCGTAGTCGCGCTGCTGGGCGGGGTGACGACTGTCCCGGCCAGGGCCCGGTCGCGCGGTGAAAATGCTTTGAGAGCGGGCGGTTCGGGGGCTAGGGTCGGCCGCATGAGTACGTACTTCGTGATGGTCCGTCGTGCCCGCCTACGGGCAGGCGAGGGGTGCCTGGGGATGGCATCCGCTCGATAGTCGTTGGGCCCAACGAGTCGTGGACGCCGCCGGAGTCAGACCCGGTGAACTCGTCCTCGACGTCGGAGCCGGACTCGGTGCGCTGACCGCACCGCTGGTCCGGGCCGGAGCCCAGGTGGTCGCCGTCGAACTCCACCCTGGTCGTGCCGACCGATTGCGTCGGCGGTTCGCGGACGCGCCGGTGACGGTGGTCCGTGCCGATGCCGCCGATCTGCGGTTGCCGTCACGACCGTTCCGGGTGGTGTCGAGTCCGCCGTACAACGTCTCCACCGCCTTGCTGAAGCGCTTGCTGGCACCGGGTTCCCGCCTGGTGTCGGCGGATCTCGTGCTGCAGCGGGCGGTGGCGAACCGGTGGTCTCGCGGTGACGCACCTGGTGCGAACCGGTGGTACCAGCAGTACGACCTGTCGATCGGTCTTCGCCTTCCCCGTAAGGCTTTCACCCCACCGCCCCATGTCGATTCAGCTGTCCTCGTGCTGCGGAAACGCCGTACCCGACCCTAGGAAACGCAGAACCCCCCGACCACTGGGCCGGGGGGTTCTGACGTTCGATCAGCCGTGCCAGGAGTTCCAGAGCGCGGCGTAGGAGCCTTGGCGGGCGACCAGCTCGTCGTGGCTGCCCAGCTCGCTGATCCGGCCGTCCTCCACCACCGCGACCCGGTCGGCGTCGTGGGCGGTGTAGAGGCGGTGGGCGATCGCGATCACCGTCCGGCCCTCCAGTACGGCGGCCAGCGAGCGCTCCATGTGTCGTGCTGCTCGCGGGTCGATCAGCGACGTGGCCTCGTCCAGCACCAGCGTGTGCGGATCGGCCAGCACCAGTCGGGCCAGTGCCAACTGCTGCGCCTGCGCCGGCGACAACGCCAGCTGACCGGACCCGACGCGCGTGTCCAGACCATCCGGCAACGCCTCGGCCCACTCGCGGGCGTCGACTGCCTCGAGTGCGTTGATCAGCTCGTCGTCAGTCGCTGAAGGCCGAGCCATCGACAGGTTGTCCCGCAGGGTGCCGACGAAGACGTGATGCTCCTGCGTCACCAGTGCGACCTGCTTGCGCAACTCGTCCAGCGGCAGCTCG
The DNA here is from genome assembly GCF_043197365.1 of Kribbella sp. NPDC049174. Taxonomy (NCBI): domain Bacteria; kingdom Bacillati; phylum Actinomycetota; class Actinomycetes; order Propionibacteriales; family Kribbellaceae; genus Kribbella; species Kribbella sp. NPDC049174. The sequence goes on from NZ_JBICSZ010000007.1 coordinate 8,131, forward strand.
GTCATCCCGACCCCGCCGACCGTCACCGAACCCGTCCGGGGCGGATGGATCCCCGCGACCAGCCGGCCGAGCGTCGACTTGCCCGCGCCGGACGGACCGACCATCGCGACCCGCTCACCCGGCTGGATGGTCAGATCGACGCCGTGCAGGACGTCGCGGCCGTCGACGTACGAGAACCGCACGTCCTTCGCCTCGACGAGCTCGCCCGAAGGCGCCTGACCCGACGGTGTCCGATCGTCCTCCACGTCGCTGATACCCAGCAACCGAGCGAACGCGGCACCACCGGACTGCAGCTCGTCCAGCCAGGACAGCAACCGGTCGACCGGATCGATCAGCTGGTTCACGTACAGCACCGCGGCCGTGACCGCGCCGAGTGAGACGTGCCCGTTGATGTGCAGCCAGCCGCCGAACAGCAGCGTCCCCACCACCGGCACGAGGTAGCCGATCTCGGCGACCGGGAAGTACATGGTCCGGAGGAACAGCGTGTACCGCTCGGCCAGGTAGGAGCCGCGGATGTCGGCATCGGTCCGGCGGACGCGTTCGTCGTACCGCCGCAGGGCCTCGACCGTGCGCGCACCCTCGACCGTCTCGGCCAGCGAGCTCGTCATCTGTGCGTACGCCGCGTTCTCGCGCAGGTACCCGTCCTTCGCGCGCCGCAGGTACCACCGCGTGCTGATCCAGAGCAGCGGGGTCATCGCGAGCAGCGGCACCAGCACCCAGACGCCGACGAGCATCGTCGCGGCGACCGTGAACAGCACGGTGACGAACGCGATGATCGTCTCCGGTACGGCGAACCGCACCGTCCGCGACAGGGTGTCGACGTCACGCGAGGTGCGTGACAGCAGGTCGCCGGTGCCGGCTCGCTCGACGGTGCCGATCGGCAGCGCGAGGGCGTTGTCGACGAAGTCCTCCCGCAGCTCGGCCAGCACCTGCTCGCCGAGCGCGAACGACTTGAACCGGGCCCACCGGGTCAGCAGCGACTGCGCCACGATGAACACCGCGATGACCAGGATCACCTGGTTGACCTTGGCAACGGTCGTGCCGCTCTGGACGTCCTCGACCAGACCGCCGATCAGCCGTGGCGCGGCCAGACCGGTGATCGCGGCCAGCCCGTGCAGCAACAACGCGACGAGCAACGTGCGCGGATGCCGCCGGGCCAGCCGGCGCGCGTGCCGACGGATCTCAGCAGGGCCCGCTACGGGCAGGATCTGCCTCATGTGAGCACCTCCTCCTCTTCCGTCTCACGGGTCACGGTCTTGCGGTAATAGGGCTCGGTCTCGAGCAGCGTGCGGTGTTTGCCGGTGGCAACCACTCGGCCGGCGGCGACGAAGATGACCTCGTCGACCCGGTCCAGCAGCGGCGGGCTCGCGGACAGCACGACGGTGGTGCGACCGGCTCGGTGGTCGCGCAGCCGGTCCGCGATCCGCGCCTCGGTGTGCGCGTCGACCGCGGAGGTCGGCTCGACCAGGACGAGCACGGACGGGTCCGCCAGCAGGGCCCGGACCAGCACCAACCGCTGCCGCTGTCCGCCGGAGAACGAGCGGCCCTTCTCCTCCACCTCGGAGTCGAGTCCGTCGGAAAGTGCGACCAGCACGTCGTCGGCCGACGCTGTACGCATCGCAGCCATCAGTTCGTCATCGGTCCGACGGTTGTCCGGGTCGAGCTCCTGGCGCAGTGTGCCGGTGAACAACTGGGAACCGGTGTCGCTCACCAGGATCCGCGCACGCACGTCCTCGCGCGTGGCGCTGGCCAGAGTCACTCCGCCGTACCGCACCTCGCTGGTGTCGTCGTACCGACCCAGGCGGTCCGCCAGCTCGTTGTAGGTGTCCGGCTCGGCCGCAACGATCGCAGTGAGCCGTCCGTCGCGGGCGCGGATGCCGGAGACCGGGTCGACCAGGTCGCCACCGTCCGGCAGCCGCACCGGCTGGACCGGATCGGTGACGTCGGGCTTCAGCGCCAGCACGCGGATCACCCGGCGCGCCGCGACCAGGCCGCGCATCAACTGGTTGGCGAAGTCAGTGGCTGTGCGCAGCGGCAGCACCAGGAACGTCGCGTAGCCGTAGAAGGCGACGAGCGAACCCGCGCTGAGGTCACCGCGCAGCGCGAAGTGCGCACCCAGACCGACCACCAGCACGACGAAGACGCCAGGCAGCAGCACCTGGGCAGCGTCCAGCACGGACTGGATCCGTGCCACCCGCACACCGGCCTGCCGGACCTGCTGCGACTCGCCGCGGTACCGACGCGAGAACGACTCCTCGCCACCGATGCCCCGCAGCACCCGCAGACCCGCCACGATGTCGGAGCCGAGCGAGTTCAGCTCGCCGACGGCCTCGCGTTGCGCGGACTGCCGCTTGTGCAGCGGCCGCAGCATCGGGCCGAGGCAGAACAGCATCACCGGTACGCCGATCAGCACCACCAGGCCGAGCGTGGTCGACGTGGAGAGCAGGATCGCGGCGACCACGGCGAAGGCGACGATCGAGCCGGCGAACCGGGCCGTGACCTCCATCAGGTTGCCGACGTAGGCCAGGTCGCCGGCGCCGACGCTGACCACCTCGCCGGTGGCCAGATGCTTCGGCAGGGTCGCACCGAGGTCGGCCGACTTCCGCGTCACCACCTGGACCGTGCGATAGGCGGCGGTCAGCCAGTTCGTCACCGCGAACCGGTGCCGCATGATGCCGGCCAGCGCCTGCACGACACCGACCGCGAACAGCGCCGCGGTCCACTGCAGCAGCCGCTCGCCGTCGCGCGCGGCGATCCCCTGGTCGATCGCCAGGCCGAGGATCGCCGGGATGAACGCCTGTGAGCCCATCCACAGGATGCCGAACGCCATTCCGCCGGCGAGCGTGCGCGACTGACCGCGCGCGACCCAGAGCAGATAGCGGGCCGGCGAGCGGTGATCGGGAACGCCGGGATCGGCGAGCGGGAGTTGTCTCATAGCCTTCTCAGGCTAGGTGCGGCCACCGACAGCCGCATGCGAATTAATCGCGCCTGGCCCGGTCACCGGCGGTGCCGCCGCGGTCTCCCCGCGCATCAAAAGACCTTCATCTTGCGTTGGGCAACGAGTCTCCGGCCCGCCATGTGCGCCGCCTGTCCTGGAACCATGCTGGTGATCGCGCATCGGGGAGCGAGTGGCTACCGCCCGGAACACACGCCGGCGGCGTACCGCCTGGCTGCTGACCTTGGAGCCGACTACCTGGAACCGGACCTGGTCGCCACCCTCGACGGCGTCCTGGTCTGCCGGCACGAGAACGAGATCTCCGGTACGACGGACGTCGCGGACCACCCGGTGTTCGCGGACCGGAAGATCACCAAGATCGTGGACGGGACCGCCGTCACCGGCTGGTTCGTCGAGGACTTCACCTACGCCGAGCTGCGGACCTTGCGGGCGCGGGAGCGAATGCCCGCGCTCCGTGCCGGCAACACGGCGTACGACGGGCTGGAGACGATCCCCACCTTCGACGAGGTGGTGGCGCTGGCCCGGCAGGAGTCACAGCGGCTCGGCCGGCCGATCGGCGTACTGCCGGAGATCAAGTACCCGGCGTACTTCCGGCGGGTCGGACTGCCGTTGGAAGAGCTGTTGACCGAGCGGATCCTGACTCTGGGGCTGCGGAACGACGAGATCATGGTGCAGTCGTTCGAGCCGACCAGTCTGCGCCGGTTGTCGGTGATGACGCGGGTGCCGCTGGTGCAGCTGGTGGACTCCGAGAGCGCGCCGAACGACTTTCTGCGGACCGGCGACGGCCGCACCTTCGCCGATCTGATCGAACCGGCCGGGCTGCGCGAGGTCTCGACGTACGCGCACGTACTGGCGCCGCACAAGAACCTGGTCATTCCCCGCCGGTCCGACGGCTCACTGGGCGAACCGACCCGTCTGGTCGACCAGGCGCACCGCGCCGGCCTCGCGGTCCAGGTCTGGACCTTCCGCGCCGAACGGCGCTTCCTCCCGACCGACACGGACTTCGCCACCGAACTCTCGGCCTTCACCCGACTGGGCATCCAAGGCCTCTTCGCCGACCACCCGGACCAGGCCCTGGCGGCAGTCCGCAAGACCGCACTGAACGTGTAGACGTGCGGCAGGGTGCGATGAGCCGGATCACCCTGCCGCACGCCGGCGGTGGTCGCTGCGCCCGGTTGGCGCAGCAGTAGAGGTCACGCCGCCGGGGGCTTGTTGTTGGTGTTGGTGTCGTCGTAGATGCGGGAGGCGATGTCGGCCTCCGGGCTCGCGGGCTGGTTCACCGACTGCTGGACGTTCTGCCAGACGGCCTTGCCGTCGGACTCCGGGATCACGACCCAGGCGACCACGTAGCCGATCAGGGCGGTGCCGCCGGTCAGCAGGGTCAGGCCGACGATGCCGAGGCGGACCAGCGTCACGTCGATGTTCAGGTACTCCGCGATGCCGCCGGAGACACCCGTGAGCATCCGCTGTTCGCGGGAACGACGGAGGACCTTGCCGGACAGGTTGGAGAACGGTGCGTTGGGGTTGGAGTTCGTCATGGCTCCACTCTCCCGCCTGGAGGCCCCCCGCCGCATCAGGATCGGTACCGACCCGACCCTGGCCGGACCCCGGGGCCCTCCGGCCCGGGGCCCTGACGACTTTCGGCCCGCGGAATGTCGGTGGCCGCGCGTACGGTCGGGGGATGGACGTCGATGTGCTGACGAAGGTCGTGCTCGGGCTGCCGGAGGTCGAGGAACACGAGGGCTGGGCGGGTCAGCCGGTCTTCAAGGTGCGGAACAAGAGCTTCGCCTACATGTCCGCGGACGGCGCCAGGCTGCTGCTCAAGGCCCTCCGCGAGGAACAGGAGGCGCTGGTCGCCGAGGACCCGGACGTCTACGCGCCGTCCTGGGCCTCCGGCCGGTTCGCCTGGCTCGACGTCACCATCGAAGCCGCCGACGACCAGGAGCTCCGCGAGCTCGTCACCGAGGCCTGGCGGCTGAGCGCCCCGAAGCGTCTCGTTAGCCAGTTGGACGCAGCACAGTAGTCAGATCCCGGAACCATGCCCGCGGCCGCAGACCACTGACCGACTGACCGAGCACGTTCCACGTCGGCGTGCCCGTGACGCCGTTGGCCCTCGCCTGGCGCTCGGACCGGTCCAGGGCCTCGTACGCCGTACCGTCGGCCAAGGCGGTCCGCAGACGTGCCCCGCTCCCGCCGGCCGCCTCGGCCAGCGTGGCGAGCAGGTCGACGGATGCGACGTCGTGGCCATGGGCGAAGTACGCGGTGAACACCGACTCGGCGAATCGCTGCGCGACCCTGGGCCGGGTGCTGTTGAGCCACTCGTGGGCGGCCAGCGCAGGTCGCGTGGTCGGCCTCCGGGCCGGCCGGCGCAGCGGCAGACCGGCCGCCTCGGCCTCACGCGCCAGGAAGTCGTACGACGGCCCGGCCGGCTTGCCGCCCGGCCGGATCTCGGGGTGGAGGCGGATCGCGTGCGCGACCACCTCCAGCCCGCCCTCCCGCAGGATCCGGTTCCGGTCCTGGGCCACGTAGCTGGAGGGACAGGCGAAGTCGAACCAGTGCTCGACAACCATCAGAACTCCTCGAAATCTCAACTCTGTGCGCGAGTCACGACGCTGTGGAGCCCGCTGTGTGCCGACGTCCGGTAGGCCGAGGATGATGCCGGCATCGCGGTGGAAGGTCTCGCGGAGTCTTCGCGGTGCCGAATCCGGCGCGGCGATCCGCTCGACGGCTCCGCCCGAGCTCACCAGCTACCGCCGCACAGTCAGGACACGCTGCCGCACTGTGATCGGTTCGCAGAGGTGCTCGCGGCCGAACCTCGGCCCGTCCGTCTACATGGTTGAATCTTAATCTTCAACACAAGGCAGCCAGGCCTAGAGGTGCTTGCGGACGAGGACCCAGCGGTCGCTGGTACGGCTGACCTCGGTGAAACCCGCGGTGAGGAACGCCGAGAGCGGGCCGCGGTAGAGGTCCGCCGAGGAGGCGCGGCCGGCGGTCGAGGTGTCGACCGCGCAGCCCTCGATCACCGCGGCGCCCTGCGACCGGGCGAACTCGACCGCGCCGAGCGCGAGCTCCCCGGCCAGGCCTTGGCGGCGGTGGCCCACCGGCACGACGAAGCACGTGATCACCCAGGCATCCGGGTGGTCGGTCCGCCAGTTGGGCGACACCTCCACTCGCGGGTACGCCGTCCGCGGCGCGACCGCGCACCAGCCGACCGGCGTCGTGCCGTCGTACGCGAGGACACCGGGCGGGACATCGGCCGTGCAGACCTGCTCGCGGAGGTCGCGGCGGTTGCTCTCGCGGGTGGCGGTGTCCCACTGCCGTCCGCGCAGGCGGAAGTACTGACAGAAGCAGCGGGCCGGATCGCCGCGCTCACCCATCACCGCGGCGACGTCCTGCCATGCGTCCGGACCGGCTGCTCGCACGTCCACCATGGGCCTACGGTAGCGAGGGGCTGGCTTGCACTCGTTTGGGGCGAGTGCTAATACTTGGTTAGCACTCCATGGGTGAGAGTGATAAGACTCGCTGCCCCGGAGTGTGCAAGAAGACGGCCTCGATGAGGTGCCGGAGCGTGGCGGGACGTGACCGCCGCGGTGTGGCGCCGTCCGTCGCGGGCATCCGGCCGGCTGAACCACAAATACTCGACGCGGGAGGACTCGCGGAGAATGCCCAAGCTGATTTCTTTCAATGAAGAGGCGCGCCGCGGCCTCGAGCGGGGTATGAACACCCTCGCCGACGCCGTCAAGGTGACGCTTGGCCCGAAGGGCCGCAACGTCGTCCTGGAGAAGAAGTGGGGCGCCCCCACGATCACCAACGACGGTGTCTCCATCGCCAAGGAGATCGAGCTCGAGGACCCGTACGAGAAGATCGGGGCCGAGCTCGTCAAGGAAGTTGCGAAGAAGACCGACGACGTCGCTGGTGACGGCACCACCACCGCCACCGTGCTGGCTCAGGCTCTCGTCCGCGAGGGTCTGCGCAACGTCGCGGCCGGTGCCAACCCGATGAGCCTGAAGAAGGGCATCGAGAAGGCGACCGAGGCCGTCAGCGAGCAGCTGCTGGCGCTGGCCAAGCCGGTGGAGACCCGGGAGCAGATCGCCGCGACCGCGTCGATCTCGGCTGCCGACAACCAGGTCGGCCAGATCATCGCCGAGGCGATGGACAAGGTCGGCAAGGAAGGCGTCATCACCGTCGAGGAGAGCAACACCTTCGGCCTCGAGCTCGAGCTCACCGAGGGTATGCGCTTCGACAAGGGCTACATCTCGCCGTACTTCGTGACTGACACGGAGCGGATGGAAGCGGTCCTCGACGACCCGTACATCCTGATCGTGAACAGCAAGATCTCCAGCATCAAGGACCTGGTCCCGGTGCTGGAGAAGGTGATGCAGACCGGCAAGCCGCTGGCCATCATCGCCGAGGACATCGAGGGCGAGGCCCTGGCCACCCTGGTCGTCAACAAGATCAAGGGCACCTTCAAGGCCGTCGCCGTCAAGGCGCCGGGCTTCGGTGACCGCCGCAAGGCCATGCTGGTCGACATCGCCGTCCTCACCGGCGGCGAGGTGATCTCCGAGGAGGTCGGCCTCAAGCTCGACTCCGTCGACCTGGAACTGCTCGGCCAGGCCCGCAAGATCGTCGTCACCAAGGACGAGACGACCATCGTCGAGGGCGAGGGCGACGCGGACCAGATCGCCGGCCGGGTGAACCAGATCCGCGCCGAGATCGAGAAGTCGGACTCCGACTACGACCGCGAGAAGCTGCAGGAGCGGCTGGCCAAGCTGGCCGGTGGCGTTGCGGTGATCAAGGTCGGCGCGGCCACCGAGGTCGAGCTGAAGGAGCGCAAGCACCGCATCGAGGACGCCGTTCGCAACGCAAAGGCGGCCGTCGAGGAGGGCATCGTCGCCGGCGGCGGCGTGGCCCTGCTGCAGGCGTCCGTGATCGCGTTCGAGAAGCTGGAGCTCGACGGTGACGAGGCCACCGGTGCCGCCATCGTGCGGTCCGCGGTCGAGGCGCCGTTGAAGCAGATCGCCGTGAACGCCGGCCTCGAGGGCGGCGTCGTGGTGGAGAAGGTCCGCAACCTCGAGCCGGGCTGGGGCCTCAACGCCGCCACCGGCGAGTACGTCGACCTGATCGCCACCGGCATCATCGACCCGGCCAAGGTGACCCGCTCGGCACTGCAGAACGCGGCCTCGATCGCGGCCCTGTTCCTCACCACCGAGGCGGTCATCGCCGACAAGCCGGAGAAGGCCTCGGCCGCTCCGGGTGGCGCGCCCGACATGGGCGGCATGGACTTCTGATCCACTGAGGTCCAAGAACACAGCATCACAAGCGGTCCCGGGCAAACGCCCGGGACCGCTTGCTGTTGTCCGTTTGAACACCTTCCGTGACTGAACGTGCCCGGTCGTGACGGGTTGTCAGGGCCTCCGAGGGCGCCGTACTGTCGAATCTGGGTGTCCGGGGGTGGGCGCCCGGGGGGTACGACATGCACGCGTTTCTGGAAGGTCTCGGCCGGGGGGCCGCTCGCCACCACTGGCCGGTGATCGGTGCCTGGCTGGTCATCGTCGTCGGGCTGTTCGTGCTCCGGGCGTTCTTCGGCGGCACCTATGTCAACAACTACACCGTGCCCGGGAGCGAGTCCTCGGCCGGTCTGAACGTGCTGAACAGCGACTTCGCGAAGCAGGGCGGGTACTCCGGCTCGATCGTGTTCCACTCGTCGTCGGGGAAGGTGTCCGACCAGGCCGCCGCGGTCAAAACGGCGATGACGAACGTCGGCGGTCTCCCTGATGTGGTTGCCGCGACCGATCCGTTGGCGACTGAGCCATCGCCGTACGTCTCCAAGGACGGCACCGTCGTCAACGCGCCGGTCTCGTTCTCCGTGGTGCCGGCGTCCCTCGACACCGACTACCTCACCGAACTGGACACGGCGGTCAAGCCGGCCCGCGACGCCGGGCTCGAGGTGGAGTACGGCGGCGGCGCCGGGCAGATCGGGAAGCAGGCCGACGACCAGCTCTCGGAGGCGATCGGTCTCGCCCTGGCCCTCATCCTGCTGTTCCTGATGTTCCGGTCGATCGTGGCCGCCGCGCTGCCGCTGGTGTCGGCGGTCTTCAGTGTGGGCGGCGGTCTCGCGATCCTGGGGCTGCTCGCGGCGGTGAAGGAGTTCCCGGTCTCGGCCCCGACCGTTGCGACTCTGCTCGGCTTGGGTGTCGCGATCGACTACGGGCTCTTCCTGGTCTCGCGGCATCGCGAGCAACTCGACAACGGCATGGAGGTCGAGGAGTCGATCGGCCGGGCCGAATCGACCTCCGGCGCGGCCATCCTGGTCGCCGGTGGCACGGTGGTCATCGCGATCCTCGGCCTGTACGTCTCCGGTGTACCGTTCGTCGGCGCGCTCGGACTCTCGTCGGCCATCCTGGTCGCGGTCACCGTCCTGGCTGCCCTGACGCTGATCCCGGCACTCCTCGGTCTGGCCGGGCTGCTGGTGCTGAACCGCGCCGATCGGAAGCACGTCGTCGAGGAACGTGCGCTCGAGGCCGAACTGGAGCCCGAGGCCGCGGCAGCACATCGCGCCGAGGAGCGGGCCATCCGCGACGCGAAGCACGAGCAGAGCGCCTTCGCTCGTTGGGGACGCCGGGTGAGCGATCGCCCGTGGTCGTACGGCACCGTCGCGACCCTGTTGCTGCTGATCCTGACCATTCCGTTGCTCTCGCTCAACCTGGGCCAGTTGGATGCCGGCACCGACCCGGCCGAGGACTCGAGCCGGAAGGCGTACGATCTGATCGCGCAAGGCTTCGGCCCGGGCGCCAACGGGCCGCTGACGGTCGTCGTCTCGCTGCCGTCCCAGGACGCGGCCGCCGACCAGACGCTGCTGACGAACCTCGCCGGCGACCTGCAGAAGACGCAGGGCGTCGCCGCGGTCCAGCCGCCGACGACGAACCCGGCCGGTACGACGGCTGCCATCAACGTCGTCCCGACGACCTCACCCTCGTCGGCCGAGACCGAGGACCTGGTGAACCGGATCCGGAGCGATGTGCTGCCCGGTGTGGGCGGGACGACCTACGTCGTCGGCACTGTCGCCGGGTACGTCGACTTCACCGAGAAGGTCGCCGGGCGGATGCTGTGGCTGATCGGGGCCGTGGTCCTGCTGGCCCTCATCCTGCTCACGGTCGCGTTCCGCTCCGTCGTGATCGGGCTGAAGGCCGCGATCCTGAACCTGCTGTCGGTCGGAGCGGCGTACGGCGTCATCGTCGCGGTCTTCCAGTGGGGCTGGGGATCGTCGCTGGTGGGGATCGAGGAGACGGTCCCGATTCCGTCGTTCGTGCCGATGCTGATGTTCGCGATCGTCTTCGGCCTGTCGATGGACTACGAGGTCTTCCTGCTGTCCCGGGTCCATGAGGCCTGGGTCGCGACCAACGACAGCCACCGTGCGGTCGCGATCGGGATCGGCGCGACCGCCCGGGTGATCACCACCGCGGCGGCGATCATGATCGTCGTCTTCCTGAGCTTCGTCCTCGACGACGACCCGACCGTGAAGATGCTGGCCGTCGGCATGGCCGTCGCCGTCCTGATCGATGCCAGTGTGGTGCGGATGGTGCTCGTTCCGTCGGTGATGACGCTGCTCGGCGACAAGGCCTGGTGGCTGCCCCGCTGGATGGACCGGATCATCCCCGACATCCAGCTCGAAGGCGCTCCGGAACCGCCGCCGCAGCCGCGCGAGACCACCGGTGTCCCACCGGCGCCCTGAGCCGTCAGTCGCGAAGTCCCTTGTCCAGTTGGTGATTGAGCGTGCTCAGCCGGGTGCGACCGGGGTCACGCGCGGGCCACCGCCGTACGACCTTGCGAACGAGCGGCGACGCGTGCTCGATCGCCCAGCGGATCTCCTCGTCGCCGAGGGCAGGGTCGTCGGTCGCGAGCTCACGGGCCTGCGCCATGGAGACTGCCGGACCGAGGACGTGATTGAGCTGGTGCGGGGATTCCAGGTCGTGGATGTAGGGAGCGCCGGCCGCACCGACCGCGGCGCGGGCAGCGGCTTTGGCCGCCGGATCGCCTACTTCGCCTGCGGCCTTCTGAGCCGCCCACGCACATGAGCGCAGCTGAGCTGTCCGTTGGCCTCCGAGCGCATAGGCGCGGGCCGCTTCGATCGCCTCGCGCGGGCGGGTGTCGGTGGGAGCCTTCGCCTCGAACAGCGGCAGCGCCCGCTCCGCGCAGTCGACGGCGAACTGGGTGACCGCACAGCGGCCTTCATCGGTCAGCTTCATGCGTATCAATCGTATCTTTGAAGCCAGGGGTGGAGACTTCTCCAGCACTGGCTGCCAGGGCGTGCTGGAGAAGTCTCAAACCATCATGTGCCGGAGATCAGGCGCTTGGCCAGCGCGGCCGAGAACGTTCCGGCCGGGATGCCCTTGCCGATCCCGCAGTCGCCGTCGGAGTCACCGGGGACCTTGAGCCAGAGCAGCAGGTCCGCGCCGCCGCCGACCTGGGACGGGACGCCGAGCTTGCGGCCGGCCGGGTTGCACCACTCGCCGTTCGAGCCGTTGCCGTTCCGGCTGGTGTCGACGACGAACTGGGTGCCGCCGCCGAGTGCGGTCCTGATCGCGTTGCCCTTCGTCACCGACTGCTCGGTGGTGTAGTAGTTCGACACGTTCAGCGCGAAGCCGCGGATCTTGCCGACGTCGACCAGCCGCAGCCGCCGGGCCATCTCACCGGCCTCGATCCAGTTGGTGTTGCCGCCGTCCATGTAGGCCCAGGTGTTCGGGTTCTTGTTCGCGATCTGGTTGGCGGCGTACTTCAGCAGCTCGATGCGGACCCGCCGCTGGTTCTCCGGCATGCAGTCGAGCTGGGCCAGTGCGTCCGGCTCGATCACGACCACAGCCGGCCGGTTGCCGATCCCGTCGGCGAACTTGGCGATCCAGTCCCGGTACGCCGCCGGCGAACCGGCACCGCCACCGGAGTGACCGCCGCAGTCGCGGCCGGGGATGTTGTAGGCGACCAGGATCGGCAACTTGTCGGCCCGGTCCGCGGCGGTGGTGTACGACGTCACCGCCGCCGTGATGTCGCCGCTCCCGTTGCCGAACCAGCGGCCGCCGGCCTGGTCGGCGATCTTGGCCTTGATCTCGGTCTCGCCCGGGTGCTGCTTCACGTAGGCGGCCGGGTTGGAGTTCGGGTCGACGTAGAAACCGCTGGTGAGCTCGACCGGATTGCCGGTGGCCGGCCGAGGTTCGGCGGCCAGCCCGGGCGCGGGCTGGCCGCCAAGAGTGAAGAGTCCGGCGGTGAGCAGGCCGAGTGCGGCCGTGCGGATGGGGGACATTGCGGTAGGTCCTTCCGTCAGAGGCGGCGGTGACTACTCAACGTGTCCATGACGTTACCTCGGGAGACGGCTAGCTGTTCGCGTCGACCTCACAGAACACATCCCAGGTGTGAAATAACGGTTGGACCATGACCCCGGTCAGGCCCTAGTGTCTGGCGCGGCGAGAATGATCCTGAGTGGAAGGAGTGACCGATGAACACACTGACTTGTTTCCCGGCGCGCCCGTCCCGCTCGCACAGCTCGCACTGAGCGGAGCAGTCGCGCCTCCTGTTGGAGGATTCGTGAACATCCGCACCACTGTCGAGGCCGACCTCGACACCATCCTGGCCCTGATCGAGCGGCAGTCGGTCAACACCGTCACGCTCGATCGCTACCGCGACATGATTGCCGACCGCACCTACCGGCACGACTGGACCTGGGTCGTCGAGGAGGCCGGCAAGATCGTTGCCCTCGCCATCTGGTGGGGCCCGCCCGAGCACGACCACCCGTTCAGCATCGACGGCCTGTACTACGCCGGCGACGGCGACCCGGTGCCGGCCTGGACGGCGCTGATCGAGCACACCATCGAGTCCCGTCCGGCGGATGCCGAGCCGCCGGAGTACCACTTCTTCCTGCCCGGCGACTGGAAGGACCAGCCGGATGTCGTCGCCGAGCTCGCCGTACGTCGGCAAGCCGCCGAGGCGGCCGGGCTGACCGGGGTCACCGAGCGGCTGCGGTACGAGTGGAAGCCGGAGTACGGGCTGCCGTCACGGTCCACCAGGCTGCGGTTCGAACCGGCTGACGACGAGGCCTTCGTGGACGTGTTCCGCCAGGTGTCCGAAGGCAGCCTCGACGCCGCCACCGCGCGGGAGATCGCCCGGCTCGGTGCCGACGGCGCGGCCCGGGAGGAACTCGAGCTGTACAAGTCGATGCGGGGCGACCGGGCCTGGTGGCGACTTGCGTACGACGCCGATGGGAAGCTGATCGGGTTCGCGATCCCGTCGGCGAACCAGGGCGGGATGACGGTCGGATACCTCGGCGTACTGGCCGAGCATCGCGGTCACCGGTACAGCGACGACCTGCTCGCCGAGATCACGCACATCCTCGCGGAGCTCGGTGCCGAGCGCATCGCGGCGGACACCGACTTCGGCAACGTCCCGATGGCCCGGAGTTTCGAACGCCTTCATTACCGGAACTTCGCAGTCCGCGTGGTGTTGCACTTCCCGGCGAACTGACGCCGGCTCTCGGCGCGCCCAACTCGGGCGCGCCGAGGGGAAGACGGTAACGGCTCTGACCCCTATGCTCCCTGACATGTCAGAGAGCTCCGGCGGATGCCGGGGACGGGGTCCGGGGAGGACCGGCGATGCGTGACATCGCGCTCATCCTGCATGTCGCGGCAGGGATTGTGGCGGTGCTGTTCGGCCCGTTGGCGATCGTGATCACGTTGCGCCGCCGCGGACTGAACTGGGCCGGCGAGATCTATCACTGGGCGATCGCGATCGTCTGCCTGACCGCCCTCGTGATGGTCCCGTACGACTGGGCCGGGCTCTGGTTCTTCTGGCCGATCTCGATCGCGTCGTACCTGTTCGTCTATCTCGGTCAGCGGGCCGCGGAGGCGCCCGGCGGGCTCTGGTACCGCGGGGTGCTGCGCGGGTACGGCGGCGGCTGGATCGCCTTGTGGACAGCGATTCTGGTGGTCAGCGCACCCCGGCAGCCGTGGTCGTGGGTGATTCCGATCGTGGTCGGCTCCGTGCTGATCGAGTGGATGTGCTTCAAGCCGATGCCGGACTGGACCAAGGAGGTCCAGCCCGGCAACTGAGGTCAGCGCAGCGGACCGAAGAACAACCGGAGGTCGGCGGCCAGCAGGTCCGGCACCTCCATCGCGGCGAAGTGACCGCCGCGGTCGTACTCCGTCCAGTGGCTCATCTTCCCGGCCGGGTCCGCCAGACTCTTGATCGCCGTCTCGGCCCCGAACACCGCAACCCCGGTGGGCGGTCCCGCAACGTCACCCCACCCCTCGGAATCGCCTTCGGCCTGATGAGCGGCGTACGCCTTCCAGGCCTGCATCCCCTCGTACACCGCATGCGCCGACGAAGCGCCGGACCCGGTGAACCAGTACAGGCTGACGTTCGTGAGCAGCTGATCCCGGTCGACCGCCTCTTCGGGCAGCTTGTGGATCGGGTCGGTCCACTCGGCGAACTTCTCCACGATCCACGCGAGCTGCCCGATCGGCGAGTCGTTCAGCGAGTAGGCCAACGTTTGCGGCCGGGTCGACTGCAGCACCAGGTAGCCGAAGCCCTCATCCATCATCTGGTTGAACCGCTCGGCCCGCGCCCGGTCCGACTCCGACAATCCTTCCAGCGGCAGCGGATCCCCGAACGGCGCACCCGCACTCACCCCGGCCAGATGTACGCCGACAACGTGAGCCGGATCCACCATCGGCAGCATCCCCGCGACCCCGGACCCGGCGTCCGTCCCGTGCGCGGCGTACCGCTCGTACCCGAGCCGGCTCATCAGCTCGGCCCACATCTGCGCCACCCCGAACAGGTTGAACCCACCCGGCCCGAGCGGCGTCGAGAACCCGTACCCGGGCAGCGACGGTACGACGACATGGAACGCGTCGGCCGCATCGCCGCCGTACGCCACCGGATCGGTCAGCCGGCCGATCATCTGCTGGAACTCCACCGGCGAACCCGGCCAGCCGTGGGTCAGGATCAATGGCAGCGCATCCGGCTCGGCCGACCGCTGGTGGAAGAAGTGGATCCGCTGCCCGTTGAGCTCGGTGATGAACTGCGGGATCTCGTTCAGCGCCGCCTCCGCGGCGCGCCAGTCGTAGCCGTCGGCCCAGTACGCCGCCAGCTCCTTCAGGTAGCCGACCGGAACGCCTCGGCTCCAGTCGTCCACCGCGGGCGTGGCCGGCCAGCGAGCGCCGGCCAGCCGCGCCGTGAGGTCGTCCACCTCAGCCTGCGGAATCTCGACCCGGAAGGGCCTGATCTCTGCTGTGTTCGTCATACCCTCACGCTAGAAACAATTGCGGCGAGGACTCTTCCGCAATAGCTCAGGCTTGGCCGGCTTTTTCCTCCGGGGTGGCCTTGCGGACGACCAGACGGGTCCAGGCGCCGACGTAGACGCGGTCGTCGGAGTTCAGTTCGCGACGCTGGCCCGGGACGATCGGGTCCTCGGGGAGAGGACCGGAGGCCGGCGCCACGTAGGTGCCGTTGGAGGACTGGAGGTCCTCGACCCACCAGCGGGTGCCGTCGGTGGTGAGCTGGGCCTGGCGGCGGCTGACCCCGGTGTCGTCGCCGCAGTCGATCTCCGGATGGATGTTCCGGCTCTTCGACGGGCGGCCGATCAGCACGCTCTTCTCGGTCAGCGGGATCACCACCGGCAGGCCGGGCGACGGACACGGGTCGTCACTCTGCTGGACCTCGTACCAGTCGGGGTCGACCCAGCGTTCGACGACCCAGTCGGCGGTCGCCACCGGTGCCGGCGGCACCGCGGGCGGCGTTCCGAGGTCGAGCGACGACGTCGGCCGCGGCATGGTGCCGGTGGTGAAGTCGTAGCCGCAGCTCTCGCAGAACAAGGCGTCCACGGCGGCAGACTCCGAGCAGTTCGGGCAGGTCTGGGTCGTCGGCGCCGCCGCCGGTGCCGGAGCCGCGACGGCCGGTGCCGGGACGGAGGCCGCGGCCGGGGTGGCCGCGGCGCCGATCGGCAGACCGCAGACGTCGCAGTAGTCGGTCGAGGTGGACGGGTGCCCGCTCGGACAGCTGACCGTGGTCATTTCTTCACCCGGGTGGTCTTGGTGGAGGCGGTATCGAGCGCCATCTCGTCGGCCTTCTCGACGGTCCGCTTGAGTCGCACGGTGCCGGTGTCCTGGTCCTCGATGTCGACCACCTTGCGCAGCCGCGTGGTCGCCTCCTCGTTGCCGGTCTGGGCGGCCAGCTGGACCGCACGTCCGAGCTTGGTCGTCGCGGTCGCGGTGTCACCCGCGGCCTTCGCGGCCAGGCCTTCCTGGATCGCCTCGGCCAGCTCGGTCTGCCCGGTGTAGTGCGCGACCTCCGGGCTGATCCGCGTGGTCAGCGCCTCGTCCGCGGACCACAGCGCCTTGACCAGGCCCTGCGCGACCACGTCGTCGCCGAGCGCCAGCTGCACCCGTGCGGCCAGCTGCTCCTGCCCGATCGCCTTGGCCGCCAGGCGGATCGCCACGTGGTAGTCACGCGACTCGTCACCCCACGAGCCGGTCGGGTACGAACTGGTGAGCGCGTTGACCGCCGTACGACGTGAGGTCAGGTCCTCGACCGTGGGGGCGACCTGGCGGACGAACAGCACCTGTGCGCCCTGCGGAGCCCAGACCCGCAGATCGGCCTGCGCGACACCGCGGCTCATCGCGTTCTGGATCAGTTTGGAGAACTCGGCCGCCAGCTGGTCCGGGGCCGGGATGATGTCGACCGTCCCGAGCAGCGCGGTCGCGATCCGCCGTACCTCGTCGACCTGCCAGGCGACGCCGACGCCGCGGCAGTCGCACTGGAACTGGCCGGTGACCGCCTCGATGGTCTGGGTCAGCACCGCGGGCGTCTCGTGCTGGTTCTCGCCGTCGGTGAGCAGGATGGCGTGCTTCTGGGTCAGCGACGGCACGGTCGCGAACACCCGGGACGCCAGCCGCAGCCAGGTGCCCATCGCGGTCCCGCCGTCGGCGTAGAACCGGGACACGGCGTCCTTCGCCGCCTGCCGGGTGAACTGGTCCATCTTCACCATCACCGGCTCCGGCGACGGCGGGAACGCCAGCTGGGCCCGGTCGTTACCGGAGATCACCGCGAACCAGACCCCGTCCAGGATCTGGTCGAGCGCGGTCTGTGCGGCGTGCGCGGCGGCCCGGACGCCGTCGGCGCCCATCGAGCCGGAGGTGTCGACGATGATGATCTCGCCCGCGTCACCGCTGCCGGACTGCCCGGCCGCACCGGCGCCGCTGCAGTCCACCGTGACGATGGCGTGCACGTCGGTTCCGCCGTCGGGCAGGAACTCGTTCTGGTAGACGGATGCGGTGAACTCGGCCATCTGTCGGCGTCCTTTCTGCAAACCTGATTAGAGCCGCGCCAGGGCGACGGTGATGTTGTCCTGACCGCCCTGGGCGTTGGCCCAGTCGACCAGGGCGGACGCGGTGGCCAAGGGCTCGCCACCGTGCGCCGCAGCGGTCTGACGTACGAGGTCGGCCAGCGGTGCCGCCTCCGAGCAGTAGTTCCACAGCCCGTCCGAGCAGACCACGAGCCATCCCGGCCCGGCCACTTGGAGGGTCGTCGTCCGGGGTGTGTGGTCGGGGGCGTCCTTGCCCAGCCAGCGGGTGATCGCGTGTGCGTGCGGACCGGACTCGGCTTCGGCCCGCGGGATGCCGGTCGCGATGAGTTCGGCGGCCCACGAGTCGTCCACGGTCAGTGCCACCGCCTCGGCGTTGTCCGGGAACCAGTACGCGCGGCTGTCCCCAACCACGCCGGCCACCAGCAGACCGTCCTCCAGCACAGTCGCCACGAACGTGCACGACGCCGGGTTCGGACTGTCCGGACTCGTGTTGTCGAGTACGGCGTCATTGGCCGCATCGGCAGCCGCCTTGAGCCGGGCCGCGATCGCACCGCTCCGGGACGACTCGGTGCCGATGCCCTGCGCGTGACCGGCCTCCAGTACGTCGCGAGCGGCACGCGCGGCGGCCAGACTGGCGACGTCCGAGTCGAGTGACGAGCTGACACCGTCGCAGACGACCAGGAGAGCCCTGCTGCCCGGCTCGGCGTCGGCCGCGAGAGCCATGGCGTCCTCGTTCCGGCTGTGCCGGATACCTCGGTCACAGACCCCGGCCACCCACGGTGCGGGCTGCTCGTCGAAGTGGTCGCGCGGCTTGGCGGCCTTGGTGCCGCAGGTCTCGCAGTAGCCGTCGGCACCGACCACACCCCCACAGGACTGGCACGGGCTGACCGGGGTCGTGTTGATCTCGACCGTCGGCTCGGTGTCCGTGTCCAGGGCCGGTGTGCTGGGCGCGGTCGGCTGGAGCTCGGCCCCACAGGCCTCGCAGAAGCGGTCGGCCTCGGACACCGGGCCACCACAGCTGGGGCAGACCGTCTGGGTCGTACTCGTCATCGCAACGTCCATCCTCGAACTTCGTTGGCCTGGTCGACCAGGGCGATCCGTTCCGGCCGGCTCTGCGCATGGTCCGCCAGCTGACGGTAGGTGGCCTCGAGCCCGTCCCGCAGGGCCGGCTCGGTCGCCTCCTGTCCGTCGATCCGCAGCCCTTCCTGCGGACCGGACTGCTGAACCTCCGCCAGCGCGGACCGGAACACGTTCGCGGCCAGGGTGGCCCGGTCGACCGGGTCGATGGTCAGCGACTCGATGCTGTCCATCGCCTCGGCCAGCGCGGGCAGGCCACGCCCTGATCCTGCCAGCAGACCGGCTCGCTGGCGACGAGCCCGGACATACGCGCCGCTGGTCCGGGGCACCAGGTCGAGTGCCGCGATGGCACCGTCCAGGTCGGAGCGCTTGGTGCGGATGTCGGCCAGCCCGAACGCCGACGGTGCGATGTAGTTGGCATCGGTCCGGGCACAGGTGAGGTAGAGGCCTTCGGCAACGTCGTACTCCCCGCTGAGCTGGCAGGCGATCGCCAGGGCGAGTTTCGGCCCGAGCTCACCCGGCACCTGGCCGTAGACGGCGTTGAAGGCCGACTGGGCTCCGGGGGCGTCACCACGGGCCAGCGCGACCAGTCCGGCCATCCAGACGGCACGCCACTCCCAGGGGTCCTCGGCCAGCAGGTCGGAGACCGCTGTGTCGACCATGTCGTAGCGGTACTCGCCCACCTCGAGTGCGGCCTCGGCGATCTCCAGCAGGACCTGCGGTGAGGATTCCGGTGCGTCCACAAGCAGCTCGAGCCGCTTGGAGGAGTCCGGCACGCTAACCGTCTTCAGCCAGCCTGCCTGCTTGTCGCTGTCGTCCGCTGCCAGCGACGGCAGCTGCTGCCACGGCAAGGCCTTCTCGCCCAGTCCGGCCGTCTTGTCGCCGGGCGTGCCGAACAGCAGCGACGACGCCGAGTGCTGCGCTGCCTTGTTGCCCTGCTTGTCCGCGACGACCTCACGCAGTACGCCGAGCAGCTGCACCCGGAACTCGTCCGCGGTCTGGAAGCGGTCCGCCGGGTCCTTGGCGCAGGCCTTCAAGAGCAGCCGGTAGACCGAGTCGTACTTCTGGAACAGGGGTACGTCGCTCACCGGCGGCAGCGACGTGACGAACCGGGACTGGTAGCCGCGGAACTCCATCGCCAGCACGCACAGGGTCCGGCCCAGCGTGTAGATGTCGGAGGCGATGGACGGGCCGACCTCGGCGACCTCGGGGGCCTGGAAGCCGACCGTGCCGTAGATCGCGGAGTCCAGGTCGTCGATCCGCCGGACGCCGCCCAGGTCGATCAGCTTGACCGCGTCACCGACCTGGATGATGTTGTCCGGCTTGAAGTCGCAGTACACCAGGCCGAGGTCGTGCAGGTACGAGAAGGCCGGCAGGATCTCCAGGATGTACGCGATCGCCTGGTCGATCGGCAGCGCGTCGTACTCGCCCTTGTTGGCCGCCATCCGCTGCTTGAGCAACGTCTTCAGCGAGGTGCCGCCGACGTACTCCATCACGATGTAGCCGGCACCCTCGTGGGTGACGAAGTTGTAGATCTCCACGATCAGCGGGTGCTCGACCCGGGCCAGGAACTGCTGCTCGGCGATCGCGGCCGCGACGGCGTCGGGGTCCTCGGAGTTGAGCAGGCCCTTCAGTACCACCCAGCGGTCGGACACGTTCTTGTCCCGGGCCATGTAGATCCAGCCGAAACCACCGTGGGCCAGGCAGCCGGCCACCTCGTACTGGCCGCCGACCAGGTCGCCCGGGTGCAGCTTGGGCGAGAACGAGAACGGGCTGCGGCACTTGGGGCAGAACCCGTCGGTGCGGCCCGGCTGGTCGCCACGGGACCGGCCGACCGGGTTGCCGCAGTTGGGGCAGTTCCGGCGGTCCTCCGGGACCATCGGGTTGACCAGGATCGCCTTGCTCGCGTCGATCGCGGGGATCGACGGGACGTGGGTCAGGCCCGCGCCGAGGCGTGCACCGCGCAGCCGGGTGGACGACGTACCGAGCCGGCGGGTCAGCTTCGAGCCGGCCGCCTGTGCGCGCGCAGAGCCGAGTGGTGTCGAGGCGAGCCGGTTGGACGCGCGGGAGACCGTCGACGGGCTGCTGATCGGGTCCGGAGCCGTCGAGCCGTCGGGAGCGGGCGACCCGCAGACATCGCAGTACCCGTCGACGAAGGTGCCGGTGCAGCCGGGCTGCGTGCAGGCACCGGACGCCGGACTCGGACTCGAGCCCCCCGTCGCCGTCGCCGTCGCAGTGCCGGACGACGCGGGCGAGCCGCAGACGTCGCAGTACCCGTCCAGGATCGTGCCTGTGCAGCCAGGCTGCGTGCAGGCGGTGGTCGTCGTCATCTGGTCCCTCCGGTGCTCTCCAGGTAAGCCTGGTACGCCGTGACGAGTGCACCGAGCCTGGCCAGGTCCACTGGCTCCGACTCGATCGCTGCCCGTCCACGCCGGTACAACTCGGCAAGATCCTCATTCGCTGGTGCGACCTTGGCCGCCTTCACCTGGTACGCGTCCAGCCGGGCGGCAAGCTCGTCACGCCGGTCCAGCGCCGAACCGTACGCCGACTGGGCCTGACTCAGCGCACGTCGTACGGCGTCCAGCCGGGTCAGGTACTTCTCCAGCTCGGCCGGGGTGTTCGGCACCGCCCCGATCGCAGTCACATCCGGTACGGCGAGACGTGGGGCCGGCGTGACCGCGGCGACGGCCCGATCGGCGATCGCCCGTACCGCGATGCCCTGCGCTTCCAGCTCGCTGCGCAGCGACCGGGCCCGAGCGACATCGGCCGCACGCTCCTTGCGGGTCGCCGCGCCGACGATCAGGTCGCGCTCGGTCCGGGCCGCGTCGATCTCCAGCGGACCGATCAACCCGCCGATGTCCGCGCCGCGTTTGTTGCGCTCGGCAAGGTCGGTGAGGCGTCGGTCGAGATCGTGGTGTTCGGCGATGGCCGCGTTCCGGGTGCCGGCCGGCTCGCGGGTGACCAGGTCGTTGATCCGCTCGACCTGCGCCCGCAGCTGGCGCAGATGCGCGGCGAGATCGGCGTCACCCGGCTCCAGTGCGAGCTTGGCCCGCAGGCTGGAGGCCAGCGCGTCCGACAATTTGCATGCCTCAGGCAATGAAACGGCGAGTGACCCGCCGGCGCCGCCGGTGTCCAGACCGCCCCAGATCAAGGTGGAGATCCGCTCGGTCTCAGTCGCTCCGACCCGTCCGGAGTCCCACGTGATCAGGATCAGCTCGTACCGGTCCGACACCGCCTTCCACACCGCCATGCTGAGTACGACGTCCGCACTCAGCGCATCCGCGTCGGGGGAGTGCAGCGCGGCCTGGTCCAACTCGTCCAGCTCCGCCTTCCGGCGGTCCCGCCACGTCCCCAGCGCGTCGAGGAACGACAGCAGCTCCGTCGCCGGAATGCTGCTCCCGATCCTGCCCGGCGGCGCCGGTGCCGAGGCCGTCGGCGTACGAACCGTCATTGCCCGGGGATCCGGCCGTAGACGGACGGGGGCGGCGACGTCAGCTCGCCGAGGGCGGGCATCAGCCACTTGTTGTACGACTGCATCCAGGTGCCGTCGGCCTTGATCTGTGCGAGCACCTGGTTCACGAACCTCACGAAGTCCTGGTGCTTCAGCGACATGCCGAGACCGTACGGCTCGTCGCTGATCCTGTCGTCGAGCACCTTGGCGTAGGGGTCCTGCGCGACATCACCGGCGAGCACCGTGTCGTCACCGCTGATGCCGTACGCCTTGCCCGACTGGAACAGTGCGAGACAGCCGGTATCGGTGTCGGCGGTGATCGGCACCACCTGCGGGTTCTCCTTCTTCAGGTTGTCGAGACTGGTCGAGCCGGCCGGAGCGCAGATCGTCTTACCGTTCAGGTCCTTCAGTCTTTTCGCCGTCGAGTCGCGCGGCACCAGCGTCTTCTGCCCCGAGTGGTAGTACTCGGCGGAGAAGGCGATCTGCTGCCAGCGCGAGCAGTTGATCGTCATGTTCCGCGCGACGATGTCGACCTGTTCCTTCTGCAGCACCGGGATCCGCTGCGGGCTGGAGATCACCCGCAGTTCGACCGTGCCCTGGTCGGTGCCGAAGATCGCCCGCGCGACGGCCTTGATCATGTCGATGTCGAAACCCTCGATCTGACCGGTGACCGGGTTGCGTGAACCGAGGTTGAAGCTGTCCGCGGACACCCCTGCGATCAGTCGGCCGCGGGCCTTGATCTTCGCCATGTAGGAGTTGGGCGGCATGGCACCAGGCGGCGGCATGGCGCCTTCGGGCGTGTACGACGCCACCGGGACTCCGCAGTCCGGCTGAGTGGCCGGCGGTGCGGGTGCCGCCTCGGAGGGTTGCACCTTCGGTGGGATCTCCGTGGCGGCGTAGTCACCGGAACCGCAGGCGGTGGCGGCGAGCAGGATCGCGAGCGAGGCCGCGACCGGGGCGAGCAGCTTCTTCATCGGTACTCCTCCAGTCGCTGCGACATCCCCCAGGCCACCAGCAGCGCGGCCGCGATCCCGATCGGCAGACCCAGCCAGCCGATCGGCGGCAGACCGTTGCGGGCGTTGGTCAGCGCGGTGCTGACGTCGCTGCTCGTCGTCTTCAACCGGCTGCTCGAGCTGTCGTCGAACTCGGTGAACGCGAGCACGGAGTTCGCGTCCGGCGTCTTGCCGACGGCCAGCGCGACGGCCGCGTCCCATTCACCCTTCGTGTCGTGGCTCCGGACCGACTTGTGCACGTCGTTGTAGTCGTTCCACTGCGATCGCAGTCCCGCGTCGTTGAGTTTGCCCAACTGCTCCGCGACGACCGCGGCCGAGGCGTTGTAGGCCTTGTCGAAGGCGTCGCCGGAGCCGCGGGCGATCAGCGTGAGGCTCTCGTTGGACCTGGCGTCGTACGCGGCGATCCTGGCCCGGGACAGCGCGAGCGTGCGGTCGTAGGAACCCGAGCGGGTCTCGTCGGCGTTGCTGGACGCGTTCGCGAGCGCGAATCCGCCGATGACCGTGGTGAGCAGGACAAGGACGGCACCCGCCGCGATCGGGACGTTGACATAGCGATGGGTACGACGGGCCAGCCAGCGCAGCGTGACGCCGAAGACCACCAGCGTCAGCAGACCGCCGACCAGGACCCAGATGTTGGCCTGCCCGATCCCGTCGAACTCGGTGTCGACGCGTTCCTCGTTGGCCTGGACCAGAGCCTTCACCAGCGGCAGCGAGTCGTCCTGCAGTACGGCGTTCGCGTCCCGCAGGTACTGCGATCCGATCGGCAGGCCCTGGCGGTTGTTGGCCCGGGCCTGCTCGATCAGGCCGCCGTACGTGAGCAGGGTCTGGTTGAGCGCGCCGAGCGCGTCCTTGTCGGCGGGCTGCGCGGTCGCGGCGTCGGCGATCAGCCGGGCGGCTTCGTTCAGCGACTCGACGAAGTGCTCGCGCTGCGCGGGCGGCTCGAGACCGCCGACCAGGAAGGCGTTGGTGGCGTCGGCGTTCGCGCTCACCAGGTTGGTGTGGATCGCCTGGATCCGGACCAGTTGAGCGGCGTTGGCCTCGGCGCGGCTGAGGGCGCCGTCGGCCTGGCGGAAGCCTTGGGCGGCGGCCAGGCCGAAGACCACGCTCATGGCCGCGGCCAGGATCAGGAACGCACGCATCCGGCCCGGCGTGCCGTCGAACCACTGGGCGATCGGGCCGCGGGGGCTGGGGGCCTGGGCAGCCGGCTGTTGCACCGCCGGCGGGGCCGACTGCTGGGCCGGCGGGGACCAGGCCGCGGGCGGCGGCGCACTCTGGGTCTGGGTCACGCCTGTTCTCCTTGCTCGGACTGATCCTGCTGCGCTGCCGCCGCCTGCTCCGGTTCCGCTGCTTCCGTCGGGTCGGCGGTCTGCACGGGCACGGTGCGATCAGGCTCGGTGTCTTCGGCCTCGGTGTGCTCGGGATCGGTGTGCTCGGCCTCGGTGTGTTCGGGCTCGTCGGTGAGGTCTTCGGCGAGGATCTGACGCAGCTGGTCCCTGGTGGGTGCCGTGACGTCGCGGAGTCGCCAGGCGTGCCGGCCGATCGCGGCCTCCAGCACGTTCCGGGCGAACCGGCCGTTGCCGAACGACCGGTCCCGCGGGGTCGCGGCGAGGATTTCCCGGAACTTCGCCAGCGCCTCCGGGATCAGCTCGTAGTCGGCCCCCTCGGCCAGGCCGGTCAGGATGTCGGTCAGCTCGTCGTCGGTGTAGTCCTCGAACCCGATCGTGGTCCGGAACCGGCTGGCCAGCCCCGGGTTCGCCGCGATGAACGTCGCCATCGGCTCCGGATAACCGGCCACGATCACGACCAGGTCGTCGCGCCGGTCCTCCATCTCCTTGACCAGGGTGTCGACCGCCTCCCGGCCGTACTGGTCGGCGCCGAAGTCACCCGCGGTCAGGCTGTACGCCTCGTCGATGAACAGCACCCCGCCCGCCGCGGACGCGACCACGTCAGCGGTCTTCGTCGCGGTCTGGCCGAGATACCCGGCGACCAGCTCGGAGCGGTCGACCTCGACCAGCTGCCCCTTGGACAACAGACCGAGTGCCTTGTAGATCCCGCTCACCAGCCGGGCCACGGTCGTCTTGCCCGTCCCGGGATTGCCCACGAACACCAGGTGCCTGGTGATCGTCGGACTCTTCAGTCCCGCCTCGGTCCGCAGCTTCTCCACCCGCAGTACGGCGACCTGCCGGTGAACCTCCCGCTTCACCTTGGCCAGCCCGGTCAACTCATCCAGCTCAGCCAGCAGCTCTTCCACCGTCTTCACCGGCTCTTGCTCGACGGCGGGCTCGGCCGCGGTCGCCTTCTTGCTTTCTACAGCCGGCTTCTCCGGGGCACCTACCTGAAGTGGTCGCGCGCCGGCCGCCTGCAACTGAGCTGCTGCAGCAACAGAAGCATTCCCAACCACTCGCATGGTCGGCTCACCAAGCGTGCAAGCCGCGGACGCGACCTCCGCCAAAGCCTCTGCGTAGGCAACCTTCTCGGCCGATCCCGCAGTGACCAGCTCAGTCAGCACCGCAGTGGGCGCACCACGCCAGCGCCTGCCTCGCACAGCCGCGTCGAAGAAGTCCTGTGTCGTCGCACCAGGGGTCACCTTCGCCCAGTCCGCGGGCGCACCCGGAGCGGACTCCGCCAGCGCCGCGGCCAACGACAGCGCCTCGGCGCGAACCTGATCCTCCGAGACCCCGGCACGAGCAGCTACCGCCAGCAGTCCGGTGACTGCTTGCTGGAGTGACTTGCCCCCCTCGCCGCTCATGCTCCTCCTCGTCCTGCCGGTGGTTCCAGTGGTCCTGCGTCGGGCGGTGGTGTCGACGGAGTCGGGCCGAGAGCCAGGCCGCCGCCGGTCGAGCCGGTGCCGAACTTCTCCTGCAGGAACCGGCCGTGGGCGATCAGCGCCGCCGCGTCGGCCCGGTTCACCGCGTCGAACACCTTGTCCATCGTGGAGCCCAAGAGGTCCAACTGATCGATCAGGATCATCAGCGACGTCTTGCCCTTGTCGACCGGCCGGGTGTCCGCCCACTGCCGCGGCAGCCGCAGATACCCGCCGATCGCCTCCGGCAGGTAGTCGGTCGCGGTCGCCATCACGGAGTACGCCTGCGCGCTGCCGCCGAGGTTGCCGAGCCGCGGGATCGTCTCCCGGACGACTCGGACCACCCGCGCGACGCGCGATGCCACCACGGCCGGTACGGCGCCGTCGGCAACCAACTGCTCGACGCGCGTCAGTGACGCGAGCAGATCGTCGGTGGTCGGTGGACGGGGGACCGGGGCAGGCTCGGGCTCCACCTTGCGGCCGGTCAGCCGCGCGAAGAAGTCACCGAGTGCCATTCAACTCCCGTCCCCCGCTCCCCGTTGGTCTCAGCGACCGAGGTCGAGATCGAGGCTGCCGTGGACGACCCGCTGGTCCTGCTGCGCGACCCGGTCCAGGTACGCGCGGGACTTGGTCACCTCGGACTCCAGCGTCCCGATGGTGGCCGCCATGTTGTCCAGCGCCTCCACCTTGAACGTGTCGATCGCGTCCATGGTCGCGTAGATATTCGCGAAGGCGGCCTGCAGTTGCGGCAGCCCGATCGTCGCCGACGCGGCCTGCTGCTGGATCGCCACCGAGTTGTCCCGCAACATCTGCGAGGTCCGCTCGATCATCCCGCTGGTGGTCGTGTTCAGCGCGCTGATCTGGTCCAGCACCAGCTTCTGGTTGCCCAGCGCCTGCGCCACGATGACCGCCGTACGCAGGGCCGAGACCGTGGTCGTCGACGCGCGGTCGACACCCTTGATCAGCTCGATGTTGTTCTTGATCACGATGTCGATGGCCAGGTAGTTCTGGATCGACACGGCCAGCTGGGTGAGCAGGTCCTGATGCTTCTGCCGGACGTAGAACAGCACGTCCTCGCGGAACGCCTTCGCTTTGTCCGGGTTGGTGGCCTCCAGCTCGGCGATGGCCGCGGACAGGCGGGCGTCGAGCCGCTCGGCGACGTACACGTACTGGTTCAGCCGGCCCATCGCGTCCCAGAGCTGCTGCTTCTCCAGGTTCAGCGCGGCGTTGTCCTTGCCGAGCTCGTCCTGGCCGTTGCGCAGCGCGTGCAGGATGCCCTCGAGGTGGCTCTGCGCGCTCTGGTACTTGCGGAAGTAGTCCTCGATCTTGTCCCCGAACGGGATCATCCCGAGCAGCTTCTTCGGGCCGGTGGCTTCCTTCGGGTCCAGGTCCTCGACCGTACGGCGAAGCTCCAGCAGCGTCTTGCCGACGGTCGAACCCTCGGACAGACCGCCTTCCTGCAGGGCCCGGACCGGTGACTTGAGCAGCCGGTTCGAGCTGTCCGCGGCGGCCCGGATGTCGACGTCGCCCATGCTCCGGACGTCACTGGCCTTGGCGGCGAACTCCGGCGAGCGTGGCTCGGCCGTCATCAGCGCGGACAGAAAGGTGTCCACCTTGGCGTCCAGCCCGGGCAGCGCGGCCGGGTCGACCGCGGGCGCCATGGTCGGCGCGGCCGTCGCGGCAACCGGCTGTGACGGTGGCGGCGCGGTCAGTATCAGACCGGGCGCGGTCGCCGTCGGCGGCTGCAGCGGCTGAGCCTGCGCCGCCGGTGCCGCGGCAGCGGCTCCAGGTGTGGCTGGTGTGTTGTCGGCTTCGGTCATCGTCGTTCCCCTCCGCTGCGTCCCCCGGCAGTTGCGCTGTCACCTCCGTGACGCGCACACAATCTACGCGGTTCCAGGTCCCCCTGGCGCCCCCGTTGCCTACTCGTTGTTAGCGACGCCGGTAGCTGACGAAGGTGAAGCCGTCGTGGGGCTCGCGGGTGGTTTCGGTCCAGAGGGTGGGGTCGACGGTGGGGAAGCTGACGTCGCCGGCGGGGGACTGGGCTACTTCGGTCAGCTCGAGGCGGTCGGCGTACGGGAGGGCCTGGCGGTAGATCTGGCCGCCGCCTGCCACGTAAATATCGCCGTCAGCCTTGAGCGCCTCCTCGACACTGTGCACGACCTCGACGCCGTCGGCGGACCAGTCGGGTTGCCGGGTGACGACGACGGTACGGCGGCCGGGCAGCGGGCGGCCGATCGAGTCGTACGTCTTGCGGCCCATCACCAGCGTGTGGCCGAGCGTGAGCTGCTTGAAGTGCTGCAGGTCCTCGCGGATCCGCCAGGGCAGGTCGTTGTCCCGCCCGATCACGCCGTTGGCGCCGACCGCGGCGATCAGGATCACGGTCATGGGGCCTCCCGGCCTGGACTGAGGAGCGCAGGGAGCGAAGCGACTGGAGCGACGAGGGAAGGCCGGGAGCCAAAGCCCCATGACCGGCCGCGCGGCAGCGCGGCATTCAATGCCGTCATACGGCGATGGGCGCCTTGATCCCGGGGTGCGGGTCGTACCCGACCAGTTCGACGTCCGCGATCTCGTAGGCGTCGAACTGGTCGCGTGGTGTCAGCTTCAGCGTCGGCAGCGGCCGGGGCTCCCGGGTGAGCTGGAGCCGGGCCTGGTCGAGGTGGTTCAGGTACAGATGCGCGTCGCCGAGCGTGTGGACGAAGTCGCCGACCTCGAGCCCGGTCTGCTGCGCCACCATGTGCGTCAGCAGCGCGTACGACGCGATGTTGAACGGCACCCCGAGGAAGATGTCGGCCGACCGCTGGTACAGCTGACACGACAGCCGCCCGTCGGCGACGTAGAACTGGAACATCGTGTGGCAGGGCGGCAACGCCATGTCGTCCACATCCGCCACGTTCCAGGCGTTCACGATGTGCCGGCGGGAGTCGGGGTTGGTCTTGATCGACTCGATCACGCCCGCGATCTGGTCCACGTGCCGGCCGTCCGGCGTCGGCCAGGACCGCCACTGGTAGCCGTACACCGGTCCGAGCTCACCGTCGGCGTCGGCCCACTCGTCCCAGATGGAGATGTTGTTCTCGTGCAGCCACTTGATGTTGGTCGAACCGCTGAGGAACCAGATCAGCTCGCCGATCACCGAGCGCAGATGCAGCTTCTTCGTCGTCACCGCCGGGAAGCCGGCACGGAGGTCGTACCGCGACTGGTGCCCGAACACACTCAGAGTGCCCGTCCCGGTCCGGTCGCCCTTCTGCACCCCGTGGTCCAGCACATGCCGAAGAAGCTCGAGATACTGCTGCATGCCGGTCACGCTACAACCCGCCGCGGACAGTTCAGACCGAGGCACGACCGACGGGCGGGGAGATGTCCGCTAGGCGGACTGACAGACTCGGCGCGTGGACGAGGAGTACGTGCTGACGCTGGTGGTGCGGGTCGAGAAGGCTGCGCGGCCGGGGCAGACGGATGCGTTGGAGACGGCGGCGCGGGCAGTGCTCGCGATCCTGGCGGACGAGCGGTCGGCCGGTGAGGGGGAGTGGGCCGAGGCGATGCGGGCCTGGCAGGACGCCAGGATCCGGAAGGTGGTACGACGGGCGCGTGGTGCCGAGTGGCGTCGCGCCGAGGCCTTGCCGGGGATCACCGTGACAGGCGAAACAGCTGAGGTGCGGGTGTTTCCGCCGGTGCCGCTGGACGCCGTACCGAAGGATCTCGCCAAGCTTCAGGTGACGGGCACCGACTTCGAGGACCCGGACGGCCTGGCGGCGCCGGAGCCGGAGATCCCGATCCTGTGGATCAATCCGGGGCTGACGATGTCCAGTGGGAAGGCGATGGCCCAGTGCGGCCATGCGGCGCACCTCGCCTGGCTCGCGCTGTCAGCGGCGGGCCGGAAGGAGTGGGTGGCGGCGGACTTCGCCTTGGCGGTGCGCACCGCCACCCACGGGCGCTGGCGGGAACTGCTGACCAGCGGTCTGCCTGTGGTCCAGGACGCCGGCTTCACCGAGGTGGCGCCGGGCTCGCGGACCGTCATCGCGGATCATCCCTTGCTGACGCGGTAGTGCAGGTGGGTGACCCGGTCGCCCTCGACGACCTTCGGGTCGTCCAGCAGGACCTGCGCGCCGACGTAGTCGCCGAAGAACCGGACGCCGGTGCCGAAGACCACCGGAGCGATGTTGTACGCGATCTCGTCGACCAGGCCGGCCGCGAGCGCCTGGCCGGTCAGGTTGCCGCCGGTGACCGAGACGTCGCCGTCGCCGGCGTGCTTCCTGGCCTGCGCGATCGCTTCCTCGATCCCGTTGACGAAGGTGAACGGCGCGTCCGGGAACGGCCAGTCGGTCGGGGCCTCGTGGGTGACCACGAAGACGTGGTCACCGACCGCGGGGACCCCGTTCCAGCCGTTGGTGATGTCGAACAGGCGCCGCCCGATCACGCAGGAGCGGATCTTCGGCCAGGTCGCGTTGATGTAGTCGGCACTCGCCTGGCTGACCTGGAACGGGCGGCCCGGGTCGCTGCCGTAGACCTCGACCGGACCGTTGTAGTACCAGTCGAACAGCGGGCCGACACCGTCCTCGGTGTCCGCGACGAAGCCGTCCAGCGATACCACCGCGGAGGCGATGACGTTTCCCATGATCACTTCTCCTTCTTGACTCGATAAGTGAGGTGCTGGGCGGCCGGGGTCGAGATCGACCTGACCAGATCCAGCGAGTACGTCGGTGCCGCATCGGCCGGGAACAGCCGGGTCCCGTCACCCAGGACGACGGGTGCGACGTGCAACTGGACGATGTCGGCCAGCCCGGCCGCGAGCACCTGGTGGCAGATCTGCCCGCCGCCCATCACGTAGACGTCCTTGCCGCCGGCAACCTCGCGGGCCTGGCCGACCGCGCTCTCGACGCCGTCGGTGACGAAGTGGAAGCGGTCCCCGAGCCGGGTCTTGTCCGGTGCCTTGTGAGTGACGACGAAGATCGGCGGATTCACCTCGCCGGTCGGCTTGGCGCCGTACCCCATCTCGTCGCTCCAGCCCTGCGGGGCGTCGATGATGTCGAACAGGATCCGGCCCTGGATGACGGCACCGGTGGCCTCGAAGGCCTCGTCCAGGACGTTGCGGTCCTCGGCGGTGCCGTTGAAGACCCACTCGTGCAGCGCCTCGCCGCCGTCGCCGAGTCCGTTGGCGAGACTGACGTTGGGCCCGGCGACGTAGCCGTCCAGGGAGACCGAGATGTCGACGACAACCTGGGTCATCGCTCAGCCCTCCTTCGCGACCAGCTCGGCGAGCCGGTCCATCGAGTCGCGGATACCGGTCTCCATCCCGTACTCGACGAACGCGTCGCGGCTCTCCACCGACGAGAACACCGAGTGCTGGTGCAGCCGGACGCCGGTCTCGGTCGGCTCGTACGTCGCCTTCTCCAGGCAGACCTCACCCGGAGCGCCCTCCCACTCGAACGTCTGGATGATGAGCTTGTCCTGCTCGACGGTGTGGAAGACACCGCGGAAGGCGTACTCACCGGACTCGTCCTTGTGGATGTAGCGGTAGCTGCCGCCGGCGCGGACGTCGTACTTCTCGACCGTCATGTCGAGGCCGCGCGGGCCGAGCCAATCGGCGACCAGGTTCGGATCGGTGGTCACCTTGAACAGCTGCGCCGGGGTGGCGTCGAACTCGCGGGTGACCTCGACGAACGGGGTGTCGGCGGGTGCGTTGATGGTGGTGGCGTTCATTTCTCCTGCTCCTTCACGGTTCTCAGTACTGCGTCCAGGCGGCGGAACCGCCGTTCGGTCTCCAGCCGGTACTCGTCGATCCAGCTGGTCAGCGCCTCGAGGACGGCCGGCTCCAGGTGACAGGGGCGGCGCTGGCCGTCCCGGGTCCGCGAGATCAGCCCGGCGGCCTCGAGCACCTGGATGTGCCGCGACACCGCCTGCTTCGTGATCGGGAACGGCTCGGCCAATTCGTTGACGGTGGCCGGACCGCGCGACAGCCGCGCGATCATCGCGCGCCGGACCGGGTCACCGAGAGCGGTGAAGGCCCGGTCGAGCTGCTCGTCGTCAACTGCCATCTTTATCAACCATTCCTTTGATCAACCGATGTGTTGACTATAGGAAGGCGATCGGCGGGGCGTCAAGGGGGCCGGTTGAGCAACTTTGGTTGACAAGACGGGTTTGTCAACTTAAGTTGCTTGTATGACCGAGTTGGTGGATCCCGAGGACCCCGCGGCCGGCCTGGCCGCGGTGGTGGCGCTGCGCCGGCTGGCCGACCGGCTGGAGGACAGCCAGGTGGAGCAGGCGATGCGGGCCGGCTGGAGCTGGTCCGACGTGGCCGAGGTGCTGGGGGTCACCCGGCAGGCCGTTCACAAGAAACACGCCAAGCGGCTGATCGCCGCGGGTGTCGCCCTGAGGAGGCGCTGATGTCGTCCGATGCGAAGGACGTTCGCACCATCCTGGTGCGTGGTGCGCGAGAGGTCGCCCGGCGGGACGGGTCGCGGACGGTCGAGGCCGAGCACGTGCTGGTCGCGCTCGCCGCGATGGAGGGCAACCCGGCCGCGCGGCTGCTGGCCGATGCCGGGTTGACCGAGGAGGCGATCCGGGCGGCGCTGGATCGCGAGTGGGAGCAGAGCCTGGCCATCGCCGGGATCGCGGTCCGGATCGGACTGTTGCCACAGGCAACACCTGACCACAGCCGCGATCCGCAGATCGGTGAGTCGGTCCGGCTGCTGCTCAAGCGGGCGCTGGACGCCCACCCGAGGGTCGGCGGGACCAGGATCGGCTCGGTCCGCATCCTGGTCGGCATCCTCGACACCGAACGCGGCCGCGTGGCCCGCGCCCTGGACGCCGCCGGCGTCGACCGCGCCACCCTCCGAGCCCGCGCCACCGAAGCCCTGACCCAAGGCGCCCACTAGTGCCCGCCCCGAACCATTCGCAGGCGTCCGTCGACCTGACAGCGGGCGCGCGGCTGACCACCAATCGCCTTGTTTCGTGCGGTTTGCTCGCCGGTCCGGTTTTCATCACCGCCTTCCTGATCCAGGGTGCCTTCAAGGGATCGGGTTACGACGCTCTGCGGCACCCCGTCAGCTCACTTGCACTCGGGGCAAACGGCTGGATACAAGTAGCCAACTTCCTGGTCTGCGGCGCGTTGACGGTCGCCTTCGCCGTCGGACTCTGGCGCTCCGGCATCCGGGCCGGCGCGGTGCTGATCGGCGTCTGGGGAGTCGGCCTGATCGGCGCCGGGCTGTTCGTCACCGATCCGGTGAGTGGGTTCCCGGTGGGTACGCCGGCCATCATCGACTACACCACGGTCGGCGCACTACACGACGGGTTCTCACTACCCGGCTTCCTCGCCCTGGCCGCGGCCCAGGTCGTCCTGTCCCGCGGCCGGGGCTGGAAGTGGCTCACCTATTCATTGCTCAGCGCAACAGCTTTCATGGTGTGCTTCCTGCTCGCCGGTTCCGGTTTCAGCCAGACGGCGTCACTGGTCGACGTCGCCGGGCTCTTCCAGCGGCTGACGGTGACGATCGGCTGGGCCTGGATGTTCGCGCTGGCGCTCCGCATCCGCCGTACCTAGACCGTCTCGAATCCCGCCATCATCGCCATGTCCTCGTGCTCGAGGTTGTGGCAGTGGATCAGGTACTTGCCCTTGTGGGCGGTGAACTTGACCAGCACCTCGACCACCTCGGCCGGCCGGACGTCCACGGTGTCCTTCCAGCCGGCGTCGTACGGGCCGGGGCTCTTGCCGCGGCGGCTCAGCACCTGGAACGGCGCGAGGTGGACGTGCACCGGGTGGTGGACGTCGGTGACGAACGTCCAGATCTCGTACTGGTCCAGCTTCACCTGGGCCTGCATCACCACCGGGTCGAACGCCTTGCCGTTGATCGTCCAGCCCTTGTGACCGCCGGCGTCACCACGGCTGAACTTCCACTTCCGCCGTACGGCGCCCGTCGGTTTCGGCAGGACGGCGTACGACGAGAGCTTGGCCGGGATGTGGCTGTCGTCGGTGGCCTTCCGGGCGACCTTGAAGCGCAGGACGTTGGCGTTTCCGTCCAGCTTGTTGACCAGCGTGACCTCGTCACCCGGCTTGTACTGGGAGAAGTCCACGATCACGTCGAAGCGTTCGGCCGGCGCGATCACCAGGGTGTCGTGCTCGACCGGTGCGTCGAGCAGTCCGCCGTCGCTGCCGATCTGGACGAACTTCGCCGGACCCTTGTCGAACGCGAGCTCGTAGCGACGCGCGTTGGCGGCGTTGAGGATCCGGAAGCGGTAGCGGACCGCGTCCACCTCGTGCACCGGCCACGGCGCACCGTTGACGAGCGTCACGTCGGCGACGACACCTTCCATGTACGCCGACTCGACGCCGGGCCGGTCCTTCGCGGCCGGGTAGAGGAACGAGCCGTCCTCGGCGAACGCGCGGTCCGCGATGACCAACGGGATCTCGCGATCGCCCGCAGGTAAGGGCATACGGTCCTCTTCGTCGTCGCGGATGAGGTGGAAGCCGAAGAGGCCGCGGTACACCTGGGGAGCGGTGTAGTCCATCCGGTGGTCGTGGTACCAGAGTGTCGCGGCCCGCTGCGTGTTCGGGTACGTGTAGAGGCGGCTGCCCGTCTTCACGTCGCCACCGGTCATGTTGTGGTGGCCGCCGTGGCCCTGGTGGTCACCAGGCGGCATGAGCAGGTCCAGTGGCCAGCCGTCACTCGCAGCCGGGGTGTGACCGCCATGCAGGTGTACGGCGGTCGGTACGTCGAGCTCGTTGACCTGCTCGATCACAGTGGTCCGCCCACTCCATACGTCGAACGTCGGGCCGGGCAGGAGGCCGTCGTACCCGAGGACCTCGGTCTTCAGGCCGGGGAGGATCTCCAGACTCGCCTTCCGCTGTACGACGCGGTAGTAGTCGGCAGCCGCGTCCGTGCGGACCGGCTTCTTCACCGGCGGGATCGGGAGTGGGACCTTGAACGGCTCGGGCAGCTTGGCCTGGCTGCGCAGGAGCTCCCCGGCCTGCGACGGCGACGGGTCGAGACCGCAGTTGGTCAGGGTGAGTGCGGCACCGGTGCCGCCGGCAACGGCCAGGAAACCACGGCGGGACATCGTCATCGCTTCGCCTCCTGGCGACTTTGGCGGGCGGCCGGACGGAAGGACCAGACAGTCATCCACACAACGGCGACGACGATCGCCGTACCGAGCGGGACATGGACGGCGAAGTTCTGCAGGTAGCCGAAGGTCAGCTGGACGAACTCAGCGAGGAACAGGATGACGGTGAGCAGCAACGGCCAGATCCGGCCGCCGCCGGCCAGCCAGTAGAAGATCGCGGCGACGAACTGGATCATCGACACCATCCACAGCGTCGAGCCGATCGGTCCGTGGACGTTCATCGCATCGACCTCACCGGACAGGAAGTACCCGGCCAGGATCGGCTGCGCCACCACCAGACCGGCGTGCAGCAGCAGGGTGATCCGTAAGGTCCACAGGGATGCGCGTGGCCGTCGTACCTTGGTCATGCCGTCACCTGCTGTTGCCGCCGGGTCCAGAACGCGAAGGCGACCACGGCGCCGACCAGGGTGATGCCGAGCGGGATGTGCAGGGCCAGGTCGCGGCTGTAGCCCATGCCGATCTGGACGCTCTCGCCGATCAGGACCAGCAGCGACACCAGTGGAGCCGCGAGCCGGCCGCCGGACCGCCACCAGATCGTTGCTACCAGCAACTGGACGATCGCGATCGTGGCGACCGCCATCCCGACCGGCTCGTGGATCCGCAGTGCACCGCCGGAACCGTTCAGGTAGACACCCGCGACGACGGGTTGCAGGCAGATCGCGATCGCGTGGGTCGCGGCGACCAGCCGGAGGGCGGCAAGGGACTTCATGTAGACAGACAATAGTAGTCTGGCTACATGTAGAGCAATCAGGTATTGCCCTGAGGGCTAGGTGAGGTGCCCCAGGGGTGCGACGGTGATACCGGCCCGTTCACAGACCCAGGTCGGGTCGGGGCCGAGCTCGGGCTCGATCCGGAGCTCGTGGTCGTTGAGGTCGTCGCACGCCGTACACCGCGGCCAGCGGACGCCGGAGTCGACCAGCCGGTCCTGGACGTCCTGTGCGACCAGGCCGGCGATGTGCTCCGCGCCGTCCGGCCACTGGTCCAGCCACCACTGCCGGCCGGCCACCGCGTCCTCGAGTACCGACACCATCACCGCATCGTCGAATCCCCGCGCGGCCAGGTCGTGCAGCACCATGGCGCGGGCGGTCAGCAACACCCCGGGCTCGTTCATCGCCCTTCAGGGTGCCACGCCGGACCGACAAAACCCCACGCCACCGGCGGGTGGCGTGGGGTTCTGTGGTCAGCCGGCCGTGCAGGCCGGGGTGGGGTCGATGCGGTCGGCGAGGCGGAGCTCGCGTTCGGCAGCGGTCCGGAGTACGGCGCTGATCCGGGCGCGGACCGCGAGGGTGCGGCGCGGGGCGGGCTCGTCGTACGGCTGCTGCGGAGCGTTCGGAAGAGCCGACTGCGCCAGGTTGCGAGCGTTCTCGACAGCGGTGTTACCGGCGATGAAGTACGTCATGGTTCTGCTCCCTTCCTGAGAGCGTGTTCGGTCGGCCGGCGGCCGGTCGGCCGTCGGAGGTCGTGGTTGATCAGCCCAGGAACCCCGAGTGGGTCCTAGGTGTTCTGTGTGGTTGTCAGCGTTTCGGTGCGGGCCCGCTGCTGGCGCGGACGATCAGTTCGGTGGGCATCAGGACCTGGCGTTCGGTCGTCGCCGGGTCCAGCAGGATCCGGCCGACGTTGCGGCCCTTGTCCTTGATCGGCTGGTGGACCGTGGTCAGCCCGGCCGGCTCGGCCGCCGGGATGTCGTCGAATCCGGCCACGGTCAGATCCCGTCCGGGAGTCAGGCCGCGGACCTTCATCGCCTCCATCGCACCGAGCGCCTGGACGTCGCTCAGCCCGATGATCGCGGTCGGCCGGTCCTGGGAGTCGAGCACGTACTCGGCTCCCTTGAGACCGGAGGTGAAGGAGTTGTGACCGCCGGAGACGATCCGCATCTGGGCATCCGGCATCGCCTTCTCCAGGCCCTGGATCCGCGCTTCGCAGTCGCTGCAGCCGACCTCGTCGAAGGACAGCTCCACCGCCCCGCTGGTCACTTCGGACTTGTCGACCAGGACGACGATGTCGCGGTGGCCGAGCCGGGTCAGGTGCTGACCCAGCTTCGCGGCCGCCTCGACCTCGTCGATGGCGACCCAGGACAGGCCCGGGTGGTCGCCACGATCGGTCGAGACCGTCGGGATCCCGCGCGCGGTCAGGATGTCCACTGCCGGGTGGTCGCCCGGCACGCAGAAGATCGCCGCCGCGTCGATGGCCGCCTGCTGCACCGCGTTGCTGCCGCCGACGATGTCGGCCGAGCTGAGCGGCATCAGCAGCAGGCTGGTGCTGAACTCCTCGGCGACCTCGGCCAGGCCGGCCAGGAAGCCGACCGCGTACGGGTCCGAGAACGCGTACGCCAGCTTGTCGGTGAACAGCACGCCGATCGCACCGGCCTTGCCGCTCCGCAGCGCCCGGGCGGACGCGTCGGGGCCGGCGTAGCCGAGCTCCTGGGCCTTGGCCATGA
Organism: Kribbella sp. NPDC049174; assembly: GCF_043197365.1. Classification (NCBI taxonomy): domain Bacteria; kingdom Bacillati; phylum Actinomycetota; class Actinomycetes; order Propionibacteriales; family Kribbellaceae; genus Kribbella; species Kribbella sp. NPDC049174. The sequence continues at coordinate 45,326 of NZ_JBICSZ010000007.1, forward strand.
TCCGCTCGCGCAGCGCGACGGACAGTTGGTCAGGCTTGTTGTAGGCGTTGGAGACGGTCGACGGGGACACCCCGACGGCCTGCGCCACGGTCTTGAGCGTGACTCCTGCCATCTCGCGTCTCCTCTCCTTCTCGGGATCTTCTGAATCGATCTTCTAGATCGATCTAGAAAAACGATACAGAAGGTCTCTGGGGAGTGCAAGAGGATATTTCCGGCCGCGTCGGCACGGCCGATGCAGGATGATGGCGGGCATGGGGTCGTTGCTGGAGGTCATCGCGCTGCATCCCGCGGATGCGGAGGCGGCACAAGAGGGTGGGGCGGACCGGCTCGAGCTGTGCGCGTCGATGGAGGCGGACGGACTGTCGCCGTCGGTGTCGACGGTCAGTGCGATCCGGCGCTCGACCGATCTGCCGCTCCGGGTGATGCTGCGGCTGTCGGACTCCTTCACCACCAACGGCGCCGAGCTCAACCGGCTGACCGCGATGGCGCAGTCCTACCTGTCGGCGGGCGCGGATGGATTCGTTTTCGGCTTCCTGACTCCGGACAACGAGGTGGACGTCGAGTCGGTGGCCGCACTGGCCAGCACGTTCGCCAATACGCCGTGGACGTTTCACCGCGCGATAGACGCCGTACTGGAGCAGCGGGCTGCCTGGCGCGCGCTGCGGACGCTGCCGGGGCTGGACTGTGTGCTGACGGCCGGGTCGTCGCTCGGGGTCGGCACCGGGCTGGACGACCTGTGCAAGTTGGCCAAGGACGATCCGGCCGTGGCGAAGGTGATGATGGCGGGCGGCTCGCTGCAACCGGAGCACGTGCCGTGGCTGTACCAGAGCGGCGTACGGCGCTTCCACGTAGGCTCGTCGGTCCGCCAGGACGGCTCGTGGACGAAGGCGTACGTGAACTCGCGCTTCGTCCGGGCCTGGCGCAACCTGCTCGACGCCCAGGACAACCGGGACGCCGACGCGTGATCCTGATCGACCCACCGGCCTGGCCTGCCTGGAACAGAGTCTGGTCCCACCTGGTCAGCGACGAGTCGTACGACGAGTTGCACGCCTTCGCCCGGGCAGCAGGCATCCCCGCCCGCGGCTTCGACCGCGACCACTACGACGTCCCCAGCGACCGCTACCACGACCTCATCGCCGCCGGCGCCGTACCGGTCTCCAGCCGAGAGCTGGTCCGCCGCATCACCGCTGCCGGCCTGAGACAACGCAAACGACGCACTGCCTAGGACATGAACAGGCGCCCGGATCCTTGGGGGATCCGGGCGCCTGGGTTCAGTCCAGCAGCTCGGTGACTGTGCCGGCGGCTACGGTGTGGCCGCCTTCGCGGACGGCGAAGCCCAGGCCGAGGTTCATGGCGATGGGCTTCTCCAGTTCGACCGTGAGGTCGATCGTGTCGCCGGGCATGACCAGGGTGATGTCACCGAGGTCGATGCCGCCGGACACGTTCGTCGTACGGAAGTAGAACTGCGGGCGGTAGTCCGCGGCGAAGGGGGTGTGGCGACCACCTTCGGCTGTGGACAGGGCGTGCAGCTGGGCCCGGAACTTCCGGTGCGGTTGCACGCTGCCCGGCAACGCCACCACCTGGCCGCGGCGGACCTCGTCGCGCTTCACGCCACGCAGCAGCACCGCCGCGTTGTCGCCCGCCTCCGCGGACTCCAGCGACTTCCCGAACGTCTCCAGCCCGATCGCCGTACTGGTGACCGTCGGACCGAGCCCGACCACCTCGACCGTGTCGCCGAGCTTCAGCGAACCACGCTCGACCGCACCGGTGACCACGGTGCCGCGGCCGCTGATGGTGAGCACGTTCTCGATCGGCATCAGGAACGGCTCGCCCAGCTCACGGTCCGGGATCGGCACGTAGCTGTCGACCGCGTCCAGCAGTTCCCCGATCGCGGCGGTCCAGTGCGGGTCGCCCTCGAGCGCCCGCAGTCCGGAGACGCGGACGACGGGGACGTCGTCGCCCGGGAAGCCGTACTCCGACAGGAGTTCACGGACCTCCAGCTCGACCAGGTCGAGCAGCTCGGGGTCGTCGACGGCGTCCGCCTTGTTCAGCGCGACCACCAGGTACGGCACACCCACCCGGCGCGCGAGCAGTACGTGCTCACGCGTCTGCGGCATGGCGCCGTCCTGTGCGGAGACGACCAGGATCGCGGCATCCACCTGGGCGGCGCCGGTGATCATGTTCTTGACGTAGTCGGCGTGCCCGGGCATGTCGACGTGCGCGTAGTGCCGGGTGGCGGTCTCGTACTCGACGTGCGAGATGTTGATGGTGATCCCGCGCGCGACCTCCTCCGGCGCCCGGTCGATCCCGTCGAACGCGACGAACCGGTTGACGCCCGGGTCGCGCTCGGCGAGCACCTTGGTGATCGCGGCGGTGAGGGTGGTCTTGCCGTGGTCGACGTGACCCATCGTTCCGATGTTGAGGTGCGGCTTGGACCGCACGAACTGGCTCTTGGCCATGACTGTCTATTTCCTTTGCAGGTCAGAAGATTCGATCGAGCCAGGACCCCCGGCTCCTTCCGCGGCGCTGTCACCGCACGGGAGGGGTCCGGTGAGCGGTCCACCCTCCTCCGCGGGTCCTGGTCAGCAGGAAGAGGGTCGCCCTCGCTCATCGGCAACGCAGTGCGCGCCGGTGAACAGAGCTGAATCGACTGACGCCGCCCACGTGGGAGCGCCCGTCAGGCCGGTGCCTGACAGGTTGTGCTCGAGAACCACGCGGAACATGTGCATCACGGTAGGCAGTAACGCTGCCTGCGGCAACGGAATTCCCGGGTGGGCCAAGCGCTCAGTTGAGGGCGAAGAGGCGGGTGCCGTCGGAGAAGACGGGGCGGGCGCCGGCGACTGTGACGGCTGGTTTGTTGCAGGTGACCTCTTCGGACTGGGCGACCGATTCCGCGGTCGGGCCGGCCAGGATGGGGCGGGGCTGGATGCCCGTGGTGCCGATCATGACCGGGGAGCAGCTGCCGTTGGTCTGGGGCATCAGCGTGACCACTCGGCCGTCCGGCAGCAGACCGAAACCGGCCCGCGGGTACTCAGGCTGTTGCAGCTTCGGCGGCACCTCCAGCAGGTGGTGCCACTGCGGCGTCCCGTCCGCCGGGCTCACCGCGGACACGTCGTACGTCTGGGGCTGGCCGGGATCTGTCGCGTTCCGGCAGGTGATCAGCACCAGCGATGCGTGGGTGGCGGCGAGCTGGGCGTCGCAGGAGGAGGCCCCGAGTCGTGGCCGTGGTGTGCCCGGCACTGGCGTCGCCCAGCTGACGCGGCCCTCGCCGACGTCGACGGCCCACTGGTAGAGCGTGCCCCCGGCTCCGCCGGTCCAGATGAGTCCGGACACCTCACGAGTGTCAGGTACGGCGACCAGGTCACCGACCCAGGTGGCCGGGTCCAACTCGGCGCTCAGGTCGAACTGGTTGCCCAGGTTGACCTCCCAGCGCTGGTCGCCGTTCTTCAGGTCCAGACCGCGCACGACGGCACCGTTGCCACCACATGCGTCGACGACGACGGCCTGGTCACCCATGAGCTCGCCCTGGGTCACGGTGCAGTGCAGCTGCGCGCGCCAGTGCGTCGGACTGCTGACGCCATGCGCCACGACGTAGCTGTCCTCTGCCACCAGCAGCTGGTTCGCGTCGACCGCGAGAGCCGTGCCATCGGTGTGGACCTCGGTGAGCACCTCCCCGCTCACCGCATCCAGTACGGCGTACGTCGGCAGGTCGATGCCACTCGGTGCACGGGTCCCGGCGTACGGGAGATGGGCTGCGAGGGTGCGGCCGTCACCGGAGACCAGGAGACCTCTGGAGCCGCTGTCGGCCGCGTCGTCGACGTCGGCGCGGGAGTACCGCCACCGGATCTGGCCGGTGTTCGCGTCGGACATGACGACGCCGTCCGGACGCAGTTCGGCGACGCCACCCGCCGTACCGGCGATGGCGCCGCTGGCCGGCACCTCGCGACTCCAGGCGAGGGCTCCGTCGAGTTGGACCGGTTGCTGTTCGGGTTTGGTGGTGGTCGTGGTGCTGACCGTGTTGGCGGTCTCCAGCCGGGCCTGGACGAACGGCTCGCCGGCGGACACCACGATCCAGGCGAGCAGTGACGCGCACACCACGGTCACCCCGAGACTCAGCAGGCGCGGTGGACCTTGCGCGTACGCCGGTGTGAGCCGCAACCGTCTCGCCAGGGCCAGCAGCGCACCGGCGAGCACCAGAGCCACCGACGCGAGCAGGAGGTACGGCCAGCGCTCGGACATCGCGGCACCGGGCTGTGCCGCCGGCCAGCGCCACCAGCAGAGGCCAACCGCGATCAGCCCGACGACGGCGAAGGCCAGAGCGGGGACGGTGACCAGTCGCGGCTGGGCCCGGCGGAACCAGGCACAGGCCAGTCCGGCGGACAACGCCGTACCCGCGATGGGGGCCCAGACCGGGAAGCCGCCGACCTGCTCCGGGGCGGCCGGCCACTTCGGAGCCGCGCCGAGGCCACGACCGAGCAGGACCGACGCGGCCACGACCGCACCGAGGGCGGCACCGAAGTACACGATCGGGATCAGCCCGCCGATCGGCCGGGCGGCCTTAGGGCCCAAGGACTCGACCTCCCGGGAGATGTTGTCCCGGGCCGCCTGTTCCCACTCGTCGTGACCTCGGTCGGTGGAGTACAACCTGGTCTCGGCCAGGCCCTGCAGGAACGTCATCCGGCCGCGGGCGAAGTCCCGGTCGGCAATGTGCGCGTACTCCTGCCGGATCCCCGCGGCGTACTCGTCGTACCGCTCGGGGGACAGGCCGAGGATGCGCAGGTCGGCGTCGCAGAGGACCGCGCCGTTCGCGTCGTCCGGCTCGCAGTCGTGCTTGGCGGTCAGCCGGACCAGCCGGCCGACCTCCTCGACCCGCTCGGCGTCGACGCCGTACGCGGCCAGTTCGAGCTCGGCCAGCTGGGCCGAGACCTCCTCGTTCTCGCCGGGGTCGGCCTGCGGGTCGTAGATCGCGTCGTGGAACCAGGCGGCCAGCCGGACCGTGTCGGCGTCCGCGGCGGAGCCGGCGAGCTCGTCGATCGTTTCCAGCACCTCGGTCAGGTGCCGTTGGTCGTGATAATGGCGATGTTGCTCTGCGTAACGAGCCAGCAGATCCTCGCCCAACGGCTGCGCGTGCGGCAGCAGGCGATTCCACTGGTCGCGCAGGTCCATGGCTGGGAGTCTCGCACCCGGTGGGAGCCTGGGCCGACCGATCCGGGGCTCCCGGATAGTCTCGTGGCCAAAGCGATATCGGCTCGTCACCTGACCGGCGCGATGGGTGCGCCGGGCATCGAGTCCCACCGATGCAATTGCGGTCCAGATCACACCGATCTGGCCTTGTGGTGAGGTGGCAAGGATCTGGAGGTTCGATGCGATTCGGCTTGGTGGGCACCGGTCCGTGGGCGAAGCTGACGCACGGACCGGGTTTGCGGGCGGCGGCGGCCGCGGAACTGGTCGGGGTCTGGGGCCGGGATCCCGGCAAAACCGCCGCGGTCGCGTCCGACCTGGAGGTCCAGCCGTACGGCGACTACGCGGAGTTACTGGAGTCGGTCGACGCGGTCGCGTTCGCGGTGCCGCCGAAGGTGCAGGCCTCGATGGCACTCGAGGCCGCTGCCGTGGGCAAGCACCTGCTGCTGGAGAAGCCGGTCGCGGACTCGCTCGACGACGCCCGCGCGCTGGCCGACGAGGCCGCGGACGAGGGGATCGCGTCGGTGGTGTTCTTCACCCACCGGTTCGAGGCGCCGAGCCGGCAGTTCTTCGCCGAGGTGCAGGCCAAGAGCGGGTGGAAGGGCGGCTGGACCCGGATGCTGGCCGCACTCGATGCCCCGGACAACCCGTTCACCGACTCGCCCTGGCGGCGGGAGCAGCGTGGTGCGCTCTGGGACGTCGGGCCGCACGCGCTGTCCAACCTGATGGCCATGCTCGGGCCGATCACCGACCTGACGGCCGTCGGTGGTGAGGGCGATCTGGTGCATCTGGTCGTCCGGCACGAGTCGGGTGCGACCAGTACGGCGAGCCTGTCGCTGTTCGCCCCACCGGAGGGCAGCAACTTCGAGACCGGCGTCTGGGGAGAGCCCGGTACGGCGATCCTGCCGGACGGCTACTGGCCCCCGGAGGAGTCGTTCCAGCTCGCTGTGGAGGAGCTGGTCGCTGCTGCCGAGTCGGGCGAGTCGCATCCGGTCGATGTCGCCTTCGGGACCCGAGTGGTCGAGCTGCTGGCCGCTGCCGAGGAGCAGCTCAACGCAGCGCGATGACGGTGTCCGAGCCGGAGACGAGGACGAGGTTGCCGATGGCGCGGACGTCGCGGCTGCAGGAGATGCCGCTGGGGAGGCGGACCTGGCGGAAGCCGGTCCGGCTGATCACGTTGGCCCAGCAGCCGTCCCAGCCACGGCTGAGCGAGATCACCCGGCCGTCGGCGGTGACGGTGACCTTCATCCGCGGACTGACCGGTGCGGTCGTCTGCCAGGCCATCTGACCGGTGGTCGCATCGATCGCGGTCACCACCGTCCTGCCGCCCTCCATCTTCCTGGAGACCGGGCAGTCCACCACGATCAAGTACCGGCCGGCCGCGTTCAGCAGGGTCCTGCAGGCCCAGGTCCCCGGCACCGGCCACCGCCACTTGGTCTCGCCGGTCCGCGGCTCGATGGCGGTCAGAGCAGCGGGTACGTCGGAGTCGCCGCCGGGCTCGGCAGCGACGACCAGACCGGCCACGACGACGGGACGGCGGTAGTTGTCGCTGGACTGCTTGGTCCACAGCTTCTTGCCGGACTTCAGATCGAGGCCGACCATCTCGTCGGTCTCGTCACCGCAGCTGCGGCCGAGGAAGGTGACCACGGTGTCGGTGGTCGCGACGGCGCCGATACTCGTGCAGCGGCCGGGCTCGAACGTCCACCGGTCGCGGCCGTCCGGGTCGACGCCGCGCAGCTTGTCGGAGCCGCGGGCGACGCGTTCGCCGGTCAACAGCGGTTCGGCCTGCTGGATGAGGTGGTCGCGGGTGCGGCCCGGCCAAGCGGCTTTGCGCTCGCCGGTGTTGGCGTCGAGGAGCAGATAGCCGACGTCGGCGAACTCCGCGAGCACGTAGTCGCCATCGCCGGTCGCCACGATCGCCGGCTTCTCGTCCGAGTCGGACCGGCTGTAGCGCCACCGCAGTACGCCGGTTGCCGCGTCGAGCATCTCGACCACACCGGACAGTCTGGGGATGGCGATGCCGTATCTGGTGCCGATCGCCTCCTCGGCGCCTGACCCCGCCATCGACTTGCTGACCCACGCGAGGCCGCCGTCCAGGGTGGAGGCCGAGGCCTTCCCGGCTGGGCGGCGTGCATCCTCCACGCGCTCGTTGGAGCTGAGCACGTAGTTGCGTGCCAGCGGCTGGATGATCAGCAGGAGGACGAGTGCGACCACTGCAGGGACTGCTAGCCAGGCGAGTTGCTGGCCGAGGTTCCTGGACGGCAGGAAGCGGGCCGTCCTGGTGCGGAGCAGTGAGGCGATCAGGGCGGCTGAGCCGGCCAGGAGGAGTAGGAGCAGGGCCGAGATGAGCAGCGGGACTCGAAGGCCGACGCCCACTGCTGGGTTGACTCTTGGCATTTGAGCCCAGGCGACGAGCAGTCCGGTGACGGCAACGGCGACGACGGCGCCTGAGATGAGTCGTGCGCGCTGGCTCGCGCTGCGGGCGCATCGGAACAGTACGGGTGCGCTGAGGAGCGCGACGGCGGCCAGTGCGACGGTAGGCCAGCCGACCTCGTCCTCAGTGGCCGGGACTTCCCAGGAGGCGCCGGACGCGGCGATGGCGACCACTGCGGAGGCGATCGCGCTGAAGGTGGCTGTCGCGGTGAGTGCGGCCTGCTGCCACCCACGCCAGGGGGCGGGGAGCTCGCTGTCCAGTCCGGCGAGCTCTGTCTCGAGGTTGACGCGTGCGACCGGGCTGAGGCGTTGCCGCGCGAGTTGGGTCCGGTAGAGGTGGCCGTCGAGTAGTTCGCGGACCTCGTCGTACCGGTGCTCGAGTGCGGACTTCCGGTCGGTGGCGTCCCGCCGTACCTCTGCGGTGTGGACGGCGTACCGGCTGGGGTCGGCGGCGAGGATCGCGTTGACGGCGTCGAGCAGTACGTCGCCGTTGGCGTCGCGCCGGGGTGGTGCGTAGGCGTCAGGCGGTGGTGCGGCCAGGTCGCCGGTGAGGCGGATCAGGCGGGCGACCTCGGCGATGCGGATGGGCGGTACGCCGTACTGGGGGAGGACCTCCTCGGCCAGCCGGGCGGAGGACTCGGCGTCCTCGGCCGGAGTGCCGCCGGGCTCGTGCACGGCTCGGTGGAACCAGGCGGCCAGGCGCACGGAGGTGGGGTCGGTGGCGAGCTGGATGAGCGAGTCGAGCGCGGTCAGGACGATGTCGAGGTAGTAGTCCCGGTACGCGCGGCGATTCCGGTCGACGTACCGGGCGACCAGCTCGTCCGCAAGCCGCGCCGAGCCGGGCACCAACCCGTCCCACCTCGCCCGCAGCTCCACCACCGCAACAGTTTGCCAGCCGCACCCCCACAGCAAACGCTCGATCTCCCCACCGAGACCTTGCGGTTCCCGCCCAAGCCCACGTCGGCGCGCGGCCTAGCGGCGGGCGGTGAGGATGCCGGAGAGAAGGCCGGGGTAGAGGGTGTCGAGGTCTTCGCGGCGCAGTGAGCTGATCCGCCGGGTGCCTTCGGTGTGGGTGGTGAGGACGCCGGCCTCGCGCAGGATGCGGAGGTGGTGGGCGCGGGTGGAGGCGGTCACGGGCAGCTCGATCTCGCCGCATGCGATGCCGTCGGGGGCGTCGGCCAGCGCCCGGATGATCTGCAGCCGGACCGGCTCGCCGAGGGCCTGCAGAACCGCCTCGACGCGGATCTCGTCCCGCGCCGGCTGCGGTAGCGCCTTCCTGGTCATGAGTCCATCATACGACGCTTGTCGAAGTTCGATGAACTTCGTAGTACGATCTACGTCGAACTATCAATCCTCGTCCGGAAGGTCCTCGATGTCCGCACGGATCTACCTGCTCGGCGCCGGGGCGTTCGCGGTCGGCACCAGCGCGTACGTCGTGTCCGGCGTACTGCCCGATGTCAGCTCCGAGCTCCACGTCTCGCTGACGGCCGCGGGCCAGCTGGCCACCGCGTTCTCCCTGGCGTACGCCGTCGGTGCGCCGATCCTGTCCACGCTGACCGGCCGGTGGGAGCGCCGTACCCTCCTGATCGCCGCACTCGTCCTGGCCGCGCTGGGGAACCTGATAGCCGCGGTGGCCACCAACTACCCCGTGCTGATCGTCGGTCGGGTTGTCGCAGCCTTCGGGGCCGCGGTCTACACGCCTGCTGCCACTCTGTTCGCGACTGGCCTGCTGCCACCGGAGGAGCGGGGTAGAGCCGTCGCCATCGTGTTCGGTGGCCTCACCTTCGCCTTGGTGCTCGGCGTACCGGCCGGCACTCTGCTGGGCCCTGTGCTCGGCTACAAGGGCGTCTTCGCGCTGATCACCATCGTCGCCGTGCTGGTTGCCATTGCTGAGCGCGCCGCACTGCCGAAGGTGGATGCGCCTCCTGTGGTCAGCCTGCGGGAGCGATTCGCCGGCGTGACTGATCGCCGGGTGCAGACCGTGCTGGCGATGTCGGTTCTTGGAGTCCTCGCCGCGTTCAGCGTCTACATCTACATCGTGCCGCTGCTGAAGGAGACTGTGCACCTGGGCGGCAATGCAGTGGGGTTCTTGCTGCTGGTCTACGGATTGGGCGCCGTGGTGGGTAATCTGCTCGGCGGCCGAGCGACTGACCGCTTCGGCAGTCTCCGGACCCTGTGCGGCGTACTGGTCGGCAGCATCGTGATGGTGGCGACGCTGGACCTGTCTGCGACGACTATGGTCGGTGCTGGTGCCGCACTGTTCCTCTGGGGCATGTTCACCTGGGCCTTCAACCCGCCGATCCAGAACCTGCTGCTGGAACTCGGTGGTGGCCTGCTGATCTCGCTGAACGCGTCTGCGATCTACCTCGGCGCCGGACTGTCCGCAGTGGTCGGCGGACTGGTCATTCAACTGGTCGGCATCACCTACCTGCCTCTGGTCGCGGCAGTGCTCGACGTGGTCGTACTCGGCCTGCTCGTCACCCTGCGGCGCGACCCGGCGCTCCAGCGGGTCGAGCACCTGGAGGAGGAGCCGGTCCTGGCTGTCGCCGCGGACTAGCTCTTGACACTGCCCTGCGTCTGACGCAGTGTTTCACCGATCCGCCCCATCGGTGAATGGATGATTCACGTGCCCGAGCCTGCTCCGCAGCCGCCGTCGGATATCGCCGACCGGGTCCGGGCGACGTTGCCGCGGCTGACCGGTGCGCTGCGGCTGGTGGCCGACACCGTGCTCGCCGAGCCGGAGATCGTGGCCGAGCTGTCCACCGCGGCGCTGGCGGAGCGGGCCGGGGTGTCGCAGGCGAGCGTGACCCGGTTCGCGCAGGCGATAGGGCTCGCGAGCCACCAGCAGCTGCGGATCGCAGTCGCGACCCAGCTCGGCCGCGCGACCGTCCCTGGCTGGAGCACCGACCTCGGTCCGGTGATCGCCGACGACGACACGGTCGCCCGGGTCGCGACGGTGGTGGCGAACGCCGACATCCGGGCCATCACCCAGACCGTCGACCAGCTCGACCTGGAGGCGCTCGACCGGGCCGCGCACGCCCTCGCCTCCGCGCGACGGATCGACGTGTACGGCGTGGGCGGCAGCTCGACCATCGCCGCCGAGCTGGAGATGCGGCTGTTCCGGATCGGCGCGCAGGTCCGGGCCTGGCCCGAGATCCACGGCGCGGCCACCTCCGCCGCGTTGCTCACCGACGCCGATGCCGTGGTCGCGATCTCCCATTCCGGCGCGACCGCCGAGGTGCTCGAACCGGTCGAGCTCGCCCGCGATCGAGGCGCGACCACGATCGGCATCACCAGCGATCCGCGGTCGCCACTGGCCGGCGTGGTCGACGAGGTGCTGACCACGGCCGTGCTCGAGACGTCGTTCCGCAGCGGTGGTCTGGCCGCGCGGCACTCCCAACTGGTCGTCACCGACTGCCTCTACATCCGGGTCGCCCAGCTGACCTCGGACCGGGCCGGCCAGGCGATCGACCTCACCGACGACATCAGCGCCGAACACTCCGTCCGCACTCGCCGCCACCGAGGAGACCGACGATGAAGTCCCGCCCCCGCTCAATCACTCCCGCCGCCCGCACGCTCCGTCGCGTCGGGGCGGCTGCGCTCGCCGCCGCTCTGCTCGCAGCCGGCCTGGTCAGTGCGCCGGCCACGGCTCAGCCCGCGGCTCCCACGCCGAAGACCATCCCCGCCTTGACCGGTTGGCAGTCTGCCGCCGGCGCGTTCCAGCTCGGCAAGGACAGCCGCGTCGTGGTCGAGCCGGCTGTGTACGACGAGGCGAGCACCTTCGCCGACGACGCGAAGGAGCTGACCGGCCGTCGCCTGCCCGTGGTCCGCGGTGGGGTGGTCCGCACCGGGGATCTGAGTATCGCGCTCGACCCAGCCCGGTCGGATCTCGGGGCTGAGGGCTATGAGCTCACCGTCGGGAAGACCGTCACAATCACCGCGAAGACCGACGCCGGCGCGTTCTACGGCACCCGGACCGTCCTGCAGTTGCTCAAGGCAAAGACCATCCCGGCCGGCCGCGTGATCGACGTACCGGCGTACGCCGAGCGTGGGGTCGGCGTGTGCGCGTGTCTGATCAACGTGTCGACGGCGTGGTTCGAGCGGTTGGTGAAGGACGCGGCGTACCTGAAGCTCAATCAGTTGTGGGTCGAGCTGAAGGTGAAGAGCGACACGCATCCCGAGTCGGTCGAGTGGGGCTACTACACGAAACCCCAGATCGCCGCCCTGCAACGGCTTGCGGACCGCTACCACGTGACGATCGTGCCGGAGGTCAACTCACCCGGTCACATCGAGCCGTGGATCCGCAACCGGCCGGATCTGCAGCTCACCGACAGCGCCGGCCAGAAGCAGGTCAGCCGGCTCGACATCACCAAGCCCGAGGCGTTCGAGTTCCTCACCGACATCATCGACGAGAACCTGAGTGTGTTCCGTACGCCGTACTGGCACATGGGAGCCGACGAGTACATGCTCGGCTCCGACTACGCCCGCTACCCGCAGTTGCTCGCGTACGCCCGGGAGAAGTTCGGGCCGAACGCCGTACCGCAGGACGCGTTCGTCGACTTCATCAACCGGATCAACGCGCACGTGAAGGCGAAGGGCAAGGCGCTGCGGATCTGGAACGACGGCATCACCACCGCGGCCACGGTTCCATTGGATCGCGACATCGTCGTCGAACACTGGCTCGGTAGCGGCGTGAAGCCGAGTGCGCTGCTCGCCGAGGGGCGCAAGGTGATGAACGCGGCTTACGCGCTCTACAACGTCCGCGGCGGGTTCAAGACCAACGCCCAGCAGCTCTACACCTCCGGCTGGACGCCGCTGCGGTTCGACGGCGAGACGGTTGCTGATCGCAACGGAATCACCGGCGCCAAGATCACCCTCTGGCCGGACAACGGCTCCGGCAACACCGAGAACGAGATCGAGGCCGAGGTCCGGATGCCGCTGCGCTTCATCGCGCAGGCGACCTGGGGCTCGCCGCAACCCGACCCGGACTACGCCGCCTTCAGTGCCCGCGCGGACGCGGTCGGCCGGGCGCCCGGCTTCGACAACGTCAACCGCACACCGGTTGCCGCAGGCACCTACTCACTGGCCGCCGGCGGCAAGTTCCTGGGCGCCGACGGTGAAGGCGAGCAACTCACCCTGAGTGGAGTTGAGTCCGCCTGGGACGTCAAACCGACCACCGACGGCTACTACACGATGACCAACCTGGCGTCGGGCCGCTGCGCCGAGTCCCGGCTCGGCACCCGCTACCTCAATACCCCACTCGAGCCCGGTACGGCGATCACTGCGCAGACCTGTGACACGACCAACCGCCTGCAACGCTGGCAACTGACGAAGTCGGGCGACCGCATCACGCTGGTCAACGCGATCACCCGGATGGTCGCCAACTTCGACGGTAGCGGCCTGATCCAGCAGCTCCCGGACGGCCACAGCCCAGCTCCACTCACCCTCGCACCGGTGGTCCGGTCCACGGCCGCCGTCGACCGTCAGACGGTGACCCCGGGCACGGCTGCCACGCTGACCGTCACCGTCACGAACACGACCAAGGCGACCGCTATTGGTATCACCGTCACGCCAACCGCCCCGGCCGGCTGGACCACTGCGCCTAGCAAGCAGTCCGTCGCCGCCCTCGCCCCGGGCGCCGTGAAGGAGTTGGCTTTCACCGCGACCCCACCGGCCGATGCTCCGGCCTCCACGGTCGCTCTCGGTGCGGTCACGTCGTACACCCAAGGGACTGCAACGCATCAGCTGGCAACGACGGCCGGCGTACGACTGAGTTGTGCGCCGGAGGCGATTAGTCCGGTGGCGGTGACGTACGTCGACAGCGAGGAGACGGCCGGGGAGGACGGCCGGGCGGTGAATGCGATCGACGGGAATCCGGCCACGTTCTGGCACACCGAGTGGTCCGCCGGTCAGCCTTCGCCACCGCACGAGATCCAGCTCGACCTGGGTGCGACGAAGTCGGTCTGCGCGGTGACCTATCAGACCCGGCTGAACGCGACGAACGGGCGGATCGCGGACTACGAGATCTACCTGAGCACCGACGGCACGAACTGGGGGCAGCCGGTGGCCAAGGGCACGTTCGCGAACAGCCCGGACGCCAAGTGGGTGCCGATCGCCGCGACCACGGCTCGCTACCTGCGGTTGGTCCAGTTGTCGGAGGCGAGCGGGAACCCGTTCGGCACCGCCGCCGAGATCACCGTCGACGCGAAGTGAGGACGACGTCATGCGAGCGACAGTCGTCCTGCTCGCTGCTGCCCTGGCGGCGAGTGCGTTGACCAGTGTCCGGGCCCAGGCGGCCGATCCCGACGTACTGAACGTCTCGTTCGGGGGTTCGTTCTCGAGTGGCAACACCTACACGGCCGCGACCGGTGAGGTGATGGGTGGAACGCTCACCCGTCGGTCGGGCGCCGAGTCACTCGACCCGGCCCGTGGCGTCGTCCTCGGCGGTGCGGCCGACGGCGTCCGGTTCCAGCCGAGTACGGCGCTCAGCGGTGGGGACGTCCAGCGGTCGTTCCTGACCGAGACGGCGTACACAGCGGACGCGACCCAAGCAAACCTCGCCACGATCACTGCGATCGGTGGAGCAATCTTCGGTCGCTACAACGGCACGAGTCTGCAGTACGGCTTCAGCGTCGAGAGCGGTGGTGAGTGGCGCGATGTCGTTCAGAGCGTGCCGGCGCCACCCGCGGGTGAGCAGCATGTGCTAGCGCTGGCTTATGAGGTCGCCGGTGGCGGTGCGACGCTGCATGCGTTCCTGGACGGGCAGCAGTTGCCGGCCGCGGTCAGTACTGACGGTGCCGCGACCTGGCATCCGGACGCCGGTGCGGACATCGGGCTCGGTAACGAGGTGCACCCGTCGGCCTTGCAGCGCGGGCTCGACGGCTCGATCCGGCAGGTGCGGTTGGCGACATTCGCCGGCGTCTTCAATCCGGCCGATCTGAAGCTGGCCAAGCCGGTGGTGTCGACCTCGAAGGTCAGCCTCGGCTTCGAAGGCAAGATCGGTGCTGACGGCAACTACCAGCCTGCCCTCGGCGAGCGCGCCGATCCGGCGCCATCGATCAGTGGCGGCGTCGTTCCCGAACCCGGTCGGCTCCGGCTCTCCGGCGACTCGGCGGTCAGGTGGGATGCCTCCGGGCTGCCCGCGGACAGCGGAGTCCTCGCTGAGACGGTGGTATCGCCGGACGTGCTTCGCCCCGGCGTCCAGCTGATCGACCTGCTCGGGGTAGCCCAGTTGGTCGTCGGCACCGACGACGTCGAGCTGAAGGCAGGTGGCGAGACGGTACCGATCGAGCTGCCCTCGCCGTCGGTGAAGGAAGGTGTGCGCTACTACCGATTCGGTCTGGCGGTCGAGAGCGGCGGCACGGTGACAGCTCTGGTCGACAGGGCCCCGGTGGTCGGCAAGGCCACGGGTGCGGCGAACGGTCAGGTGCGGTGGCTGGTGGGTGCGAGAGGTATGGCCTACGGCATCGGCGTGAGTACCTTCCTGGGCAAGCCGCCGGTGGAGGCGCAGGCTCTCCAGGCACTCCCGTGTGTCGTGGGCAAGCTCAGCCCAGCCAGAACGCAGCCGGTGGCGGAGGGGGAATGTGTCACCTCACTGGTGGCTAAGGCCTCGGCGATACGGCCGGACGCGCGACAGGTCGCGTGGCAGCGGATGGAGCAGACTGCGTTCCTGCACTTCGGGGTGAACACCTTCACCGGGCTGGAGTGGGGTCACGGCGACGAGGACCCGGACGTCTTCCAGCCGACCGGTCTCGACACCGATCAGTGGGCGCGGACACTGCGTGACTCCGGCTTCAAGCTGGCCATCCTGACGGTAAAGCACCATGACGGCTTCCTGCTCTACCCGTCCCGCTACAGCAAGCACAGCGTCGCCTCCAGTTCGTGGGAGGACGGCAAGGGTGACGTGGTACAGGCGTTCGTCACGTCGATGCGCAAGTACGGTCTGAAGGTCGGGCTCTATCTATCACCCGCGGACGAGAACCAGTACCTCGACGGCGTCTACGCCAACGGCAGCGCG
Source organism: Kribbella sp. NPDC049174 (assembly GCF_043197365.1). NCBI lineage: Bacteria > Bacillati > Actinomycetota > Actinomycetes > Propionibacteriales > Kribbellaceae > Kribbella > Kribbella sp. NPDC049174. The sequence goes on from NZ_JBICSZ010000007.1 coordinate 60,957, forward strand.
CACACGCCACGGACCATCCCGACTCTGGTGCCGGGTGACGACCGTGAGGGCCGCGACCTGCCGCAGTACACACTCACCGCGTCGGACTACGGCGCCTACATGCTCAACCAGCTGTACGAGCTGCTGACCGAGTACGGGCCGGTGGATGAGGTGTGGTTCGACGGTGCGCAGGGGCGGATCCCGCCGGACAAGGTGGAGACGTACGACTTCCCGAGCTGGTACACGCTGATCCGTGAGCTCGCGCCCCAGGCCACGATCGCGGTCAGCGGACCGGATGTGCGCTGGGTCGGCAACGAGTCGGGACTGGCCCGGCCGGACGAGTTCAGCGTCGTACCGACGATCACCAAGCCGAACGGCTCGCCGGACTACGCACTCGGGTACGCCGCCGCCGACCAGGGCAGCCGGAAGGCGTTGCTGGCCGGCCGGGACGCGGGTGCGACCGAGCTTGCCTGGTGGCCGGCCGAGTCGGACGTGTCGATCCGTGAGGGCTGGTTCCACCACCCGGAGCAGGAGCCGCGATCGGTGGAGCAGCTCACCGACATCTACTACAAGTCGGTCGGCCGGAACTCGGTGCTGCTGCTCAACATCCCACCCGACCGCCAGGGCCGGCTCGACGATCGTGACGTCACCAGACTGGCCGAGTGGCGGGCCCGACTGGCCGCGGACATGCCTCGTGACCTGGCCCGGGAGGCCCGGGCGACCGGTGACGGTGTGAGCCCGCGGGCGGCGATCGACGGCAACCCGGACACGTCCTGGCGGAACCCAGGGACAGGCACGCTGACACTGACGCTGCCGAAGCCGGCGACGCTGCGCAGGGTCTCACTCGGCGAGGACATCCGGTACGGCCAGCAGGTCGAGAGCGGTGTGGTCGAGGCACGGACGGCCGACGGCTGGCAGCAGGTGGCGACCTTCGGAGCGGTGGGCCAGCGGCGCATCCTGACCCTGGACAGTCCGGTGACCACCACTGAGCTCCGGGTGCGGATCACACAGTCCAGGTCGAAGGTCAGACTGGCAACTGTGTCTGTTTTCTGACTCGGACCGTGGTTAGGGCAGGCTAGCGGCCATGCGTCTTCTGGCCGCGCTGCTGCTGCTCACATCCACGGTGACGGGTCCCAACGACCCCACGCCGGTTGTCGACGGCTGGAAGACGTCTCCGGTGTACGTCGAGCCGACCCAGCGCTCACTCGTCCCGGACGAGGCTGCCGAGAAGCTGGCCGATCGGGTGAAGGACCACGAGCCGGCCATCCGGATCGCCGTGGTGCCGGCTGAGGCACTCAACGACGGCCGGCGGGACCGGACCGACTCGGCCCGGGCGTACGTGGACTCCGCCGTCGACAAGCAGGGGGCGGACGGGATCTACCTGGTCGTGTTCGGCGGTGCGGTGACGTGGGGAAGCGCGGTCGGGGTCGACGCCCCGATCGCCGACATCCTGGCCGACGAGTTGCGCAAGCACAGCCGGTCCGATGCGGTCGGCACGCTCAACGGGGTGCTGGACCAGCTCGACGTACCGAAGGCCTCGTCCGGTCCGCCGGCCTGGCTGTGGCTGGTGGCGGTCCTGCTGGTGCTGCTGGTCGGCGGTTGGTTCGGACTGCGCTGGTGGAGGTCCCGGCCGGACGAGGGACCGGCGCTGTACCGGCCGTCGTACGACGTACTGCCGGATGAGGCGGACACGCTGGTGGAGCGGCGGGCGCTGGCGCGGGAGGACGTCACGCGGTTCGGGGAGGAACTGGATACGGCGGACGTGCGTCTGGACGGCGTGGACACTGCGGCGGACGTGCAGGCGGCGATGGACGCGTATGCCGACGCGGGCCGGGTGGTCGACGGGGAGCCCGACGACGAGCAGTTGCGCGGGGTGCGTGCCACGGTCGGGTACGGCCGCTGGCGGCTGGCCAGTGCGCAGGCTCGGATCGCGGGGAAGCCCGCACCGAAGTGGCGGGCGCTGTGCTTCTTCAATCCCGCGCACGGGACCTCGGTGACGGACTGGACGTACACGCCACCCGGTGGGCGGCGCCGGGAAGTCCCGGTCTGCGCAGCCTGTCAGGACCGCCTCTCGGGAGTGACACGATGAAACGCCTGCTCGGAGCGATCGCACTGGTCGCGGCCGCCGTTCTGCCGGCCGCACCGGCCCACGCGGCCGAGGACCCGGACGCCTACATGAACACCGTGGCCGGACACCTCGGTGAGCCCGGTGTCTGGGTCGACCCGGATGTCGACGGGTTGACGGCGTCAGAGGCCGCGGCGCTGGACCGAGCCGCCAAGGGGGCCGGAGCGCCGATGCGGATCGCGGTGATCCCGGCCGCGAAGATCAACGTCGCCAAGTCCACGTACTACTCGACCCCCGCCTGGGAGGGTGAGGAGATCGCCGACCAGCTGTACGACCGGGTCGGTGTCGAGGGTGTGTACGCCGTCCTGGTGGACGCGACCTCGGAGTCCAAGGGCCGCGGGTTCCACGCCGTGCAGCGGGCCGACCACGGGCCGACGTACCACGTGGAAGACGCGGTGAACCAGGCGGTGGACTGCTGTGCGCCGGACTACGACGACATGCTGGTCAGGTTCATCGAGCGGGCGCAGGACGTGGACAAGCCGTTCTACGTCGACGCTGCGCCGTACGCCGGTGGTGTGGGCGGACTGATCGGGCTCTGGTGGGGTGTGACCGCGCTGAGTGCCCGGCGGACGCGGCGGAAGGACGAGAACGAGCACCTCGAGCTCACCCGGCCGCTGCTGACCGAGGAGATCATCGCGCTGTCGCAGCAGGTGTCCGCGTTGCCGACGACGTCCGACCCTGCGCAGTCCAAGCTCTCCAAGGACGTCCTCGACACGGTCGAGAAGGCTCGCCACCGCCTGGACGAGGCCAAAGGTGACACCGACATCGAGGCCGTCACCACGCTGCTGGGATCTGCCCGCTACGGACTGGTCTGCCTCGATGCGGTTCGCGCCGGGCAGCCGATCCCGGAGCCGACGGCGCCCTGCTTCTTCGACCCGCGTCACGGGCCCAGCGCGGCCGCGGTCGAGTGGCAGCCGGAGCGGGGGAGCGTCCGCGAAGTCGCCGTGTGCTCGGCCTGCAAGCAGCGGGCCGACGCCGGGGAGGAACCACAGGTCCGGATGGTGGAGCAGTGGAACGACCACCTGCGGCCGTACTGGATGGCCGGCGAGGACATGGCCGCGTACATCGACGGCTACTGGTCGCAGGGTGACGGCCGCCGCTGGTGGTTCCCCGACGACGAGGCGCGCCGTACAGCGGACCGGATGCGCAGCCGCTGGCACTCTCGTCGCCCTGGTGCCCGGCTCAGGCTCTGGAGCTCGGACGTGGGCAGCTCGGTCAGCAGTTGGTCGTCGTCCTCATCCAGCGGCTCAGATGACGACGGCTGGTCGAGCGGGAGCTCGAGGAGACGCTCCTGGTCGTCCCGCACCCGTTCCAGCGGCGGAGGCTCGTCCCGCCGCTCGTCGCGGCGCTCAGGCGGCTCCCGCGGTTTCTAGGACCACTGGCAGGTCCTCACTGTGCAGGACCGCCAGCGAGGTGACCGCACGGGTGAGGCAGACGTAGAGGCGGCGGAGGCCGGTGCGTTCGTCGGCCTCACCCGCGACGATGCCGGCCGGCTCGACCAGGACCACGTGGTCGAACTCGAGACCCTTCGCCAGTGAGGCCGGTACGACGTCCAGATGCGCATCGACGTCGTCCTCGTCGCCCAGCACCGAGAACACGATTCCCTTGTCCTGCAGGCTCGTCCGGGTCGCGGTCACCAGGGCGTCCGGCACGATCAGTCCGATGGATCCGAGGCGTTTCGACACGTCCACGACCGTCGAGATGGCGGCGGTGAGGCTGTCCGGTACGCGGGTGATGGTGAGCTCACCGCGTGCCCGCCGTACCGCGGTCGGAGGAGCCAGGTGTGGTGCGATCTGCGGGAGGAGGCGGGCGGCGTATTCGATCACCTGACCGGGCACACGGAAGCCTGCGGTCAGCTCCTCGGTGTGGGCGCCGGTCTTGCCCAGGTGCTTGAGCGCCTCGTCCCACGACGGCGTCGCCCACGGTGTGGTGCCCTGTGCGATGTCGCCGAGGACTGTCATCGAGCCGGTCGAGCACCGACGCCCGACCGCCCGCAACTGCATGGCCGACAGGTCCTGCGCCTCGTCCAGGACCACGTGCCCGAGTGACGGCGTACGGTCGACCAGATCGGCGACCTCGTCGATCAGGGTCGCATCGGCCACGGACCACTTCGCGGCACCGGCCGACCGGGGTGCCTTGTCCCAGAGCAGCAGCGCCTGCTCCTCGGCCGTGAGGATCCCGTCCGCGTGCTCGGCGAGCAGCTCCGGGTCGGTGAACAGCCGGAAGACCAGCTTGGCCGGGTCCACAGCCGGCCAGAGCGACTCGGCGTACTGCTTCACCGGACGGCTTCGTGCCACCGCGTCCTGCACCCGGTCGTCCGGGGAGTCACCGGCCGCCTCCATCCGCAGCAGTACGGCGTGCGCCAGCCGCTGCGGCAACATCGACCGGCCGGCGCCGTACCGGACGCCACGGGTCCGCAGCTCGTTGACCAGCTCCTCCGCCTGGTACGCCGCAACCCGCCAGCGATGCGACCCGCGCGGGACCACCAGCGGCTCCTTCGGCAGCTGCACCTGCGACCAGACGGCCCGGTGCAGCACTTCGGCCATCCGGGCATCGCCCTTCAGTACGTCGACCGCCGCGGCACCCGGCCCGGCGACGCGCACCCGCGCGACCAGCTCCTCGACGGTCGTCTGCTTCGCCTCGATCTCACCCAGCGCGGGGAGGACGTCACCGATGTAGCGGAGGAAGCTGGCGTTCGGCCCGACCACGAGCACTCCGGCCCGGCTGAGCTGGTCCCGATAGGCATAGAGCAGGTACGCCGCCCGGTGCAGGCCGACCGCGGTCTTCCCGGTCCCGGGTGCTCCTTGGACGCAGATGGTGTCTTCGACTCCGGCGCGAACGATCACGTCCTGCTCGGGCTGGATGGTCGCGACGATGTCCCGCATCGGGCCCGAACGCGGGCGCTCGATCTCGCCCTCAAGAATTGAACTAGTCAGGATGTCGCTGTGCTCGTCGGCCGCGGCGGCCGAGGTCAGGTCCTCGTCCTCGAAGGCGGTCATCTCGCCGTGCGTGAAGCCGAACCTGCGCCGGATGCCGACACCCATCGGCTCGGTCCGGCTGGCCCGGTAGAACGGCACCGAGATGTCCGCCCGCCAGTCCACCACCAGCGGCTCGCCCCGGTCGTCGTTCACGTGCCGGCGGCCGATGTGGAACGTTTCTTCGGTCGGCTCGAGATAGTCCAGCCGGCCGAAGAACAGCGGGACCTCGGGGTCGTCCTCGAGCTCCTTCATCCGCCGCCAGATCGCGGCCCGCAGGAACTCGGTGTTCACCCGGTCCGCGCTGTGGATCTCCAGCGCACCGGTCTTCTCCCGCATCACCGCGAGCGCGGCGCGCGAGGTCTTCAGGTAGTCCTTCTCGGCCTGGAGGATGTCGGTCGTTTCTGGGGGCACAGCGAACCTCCGGCAGGGGGTGTGGGAAGCCTCGCCACGTTACTTGAGCACCCGGCGGAGGGAAACCGAATTACGGGTGCGCAGCCGGTCCTCGTGCAGGCCGGGGCGGAGCAGCAGCGGCAGGCTGACCGCGAGCAGGAGCAGTGCCACGATCCCGTCCAGCCAGTAGTGATTGGCCGTCACCACGACCACCCCGAACGTGATGATCGGGTGGGCCAGCCACAGCCAGCGCCACTTCGAGCGGGCGATCAGGATCATCGACAAGGCGATCAGCGCGGCCCAGCCGACGTGCAGGCTGGGCATCGCGGCGAACTGGTTCGCCACCCCGCCGGAGCGCTCGGCGCCGTAGACCGACTGGCCGAACTGCAGGCCGGTGTCGATGAAACCGGGCATCATCCGCGGCGGCGCGAGCGGGAACACGATGTGCCCGATCAGTGCCAGCGCGGTGACCGACACGATCGTCCAGCGGACGTGCGTGTAGGCCCGCGGCCGCCAGATGCTCAGCCAGAGCAGAACGGCGGCGGTCAGCGGTGCGTGGACACTGGCGTAGTAGAGGTTCGCTCCCTCGACCAGTTGAGGAACCTTCAGCGCCGCCTGCTGGATCGAGGCTTCGTTCGGCAGGTGCAGCCAGTTCTGCAGGGCGAGGATCTCGCGGGCGTGGTCGAACGCGGAGCCGGTGTGCTTCGCGGCGATCTGCCGGCCGAGACTGTAGACGAGAAAAAGGGTGGCCAACAGGACCGCTTCCCGTACCACCCGCCAGACAACCGGGCCGGACCTCGTGTCCCGCCCCTCGCCGTCCCCACCGATCCCCACCCGCTCCAGCGCCTGTGTCCCCATGGTTTTCGACGGTACCTGGCGTTCCCTCAGGATTTGCCCAGGCGCAACCCTGGCGTTGCCCTGGGCAACCCCTGGTGACGCTCAGGGCCACCGTTCGTGACGTGTCCGTCACGTCGTCGCGATCAGCTCTTGACGGTCGAATCAGCCCTTCACGGCGCCGGTCAGCACACCCTTGGCGAAGTGCCGCTGCAGGAACGGGTAGATGATCAGGATCGGCACGATCGAGACGACCAGGATCGCCATCTGGATCGACGCCTGCGGTGGGAGCAGTTCGGTACCGAGCTCGGCACTGCCCAGTTGGGTGTCGTTGATGACATACGTGCGCAGCACCAGCTGCAACGGCCACAGCTTGCTGTCGTTCAGGTACAGCAGGGCACTGAAGAACGCGTTCCAGTACGCCACCGCGTAGAACAATCCGATCACCGACAACACCGCCTTCGACAGCGGCAGCACGATGTAGCCGAACGTCTTCAGCTCACCCGCGCCGTCGATCCGGGCGCTCTCGGTGATCTCGTTCGGCAGGTTCATGAAGAACGCGCGCAACACGATCACGTTGAACGCGCTGACCATCGTCGGCACGATCAGCGCCCAGATGCTGTCCAGCAGCCCGACCCCCTTGACCACCAGGTACGTCGGGATGATGCCGGGGGAGAACAACATGCTGAACAGGATCACCAGCAGGATCGGCCGCCCGGCCGTGAACGACGGCCGGGACAGCGCGTAAGCGAGCAGGCAGGACACGGTGAGGCTGAGCGCCGTACCGACCACTGTCACGAACACGCTGACGAACAGCGCCTGGGTCACCACACCGCCGGCGAACAGCGACTGGTAGGCGGCGAAGCTGACCGACTCCGGGAACAGGACCAGCCCGCCGGACTCGTTGATCTGTTTGTTCGGCGCCACGCTGGTCGAGATCACCCCGACGAACGGGACGATCACCACCGCGCAGAACACCAGCAGGACGAGCCCTTTGAAGGCCCGCATCGGCCAGGACGGCATCGGTACGCCGTTCACGATTCTGCGCTGCCCGGTCGTGGTCGTCATCGCTGGTACACCCCCTGCTCGCCGAAGATGTGCGCCACCTTGTTCGCCGCCAGCACCAGCGCGACGCCGACGAGGCCCTTCACCAGCCCGACCGCGGCGGCCACGCCCCACGCACCACCGATCACGCCGTTGTTGTAGACGTACGTGTCCAGTACTTCGCTGATGTCCCGGCCGACCGCTTGTTGCTGCAGGATGATCTGCTCGAAGCCGACGGTGAGCGAGTCGCCGAGCCGCAGGATGAACAGCAGGATGATGATCCCGCGCAACCCCGGCAGCGTGACGTGCCACAGCTGCCGCATCCGGCTCGCGCCGTCGACGCTGGCCGCCTCGTAGAGCTGGGAGTCGATCTGGGACAGCGCGGCCAGGAACAGGATCGTCGCCCAGCCGGTGTCCTTCCAGATGATCTGCGACGTCAGCAGCACGTGGAACAGCTCGGAGTTCCCGATGATGTTGATCGTGGCCAGGTCGTGCGACCGCAGGTAGTTGTTCAGCAACCCGCTGCCGCCCAGCATCTGCTGGAACAACGCGACCACGATCACCCAGGACATGAAGTGCGGCAGGTAGAGGATGCTCTGCGCGATCCGTTTGATCCGCTCCGAGAACAGTGAGTTCAGCAGCAGCGCGAGCAGGATCGGGGCCGGGAACACGAAGATCGACTGCAGGCTGGTCAGGATCAGGGTGTTCTTCAGCGCCCGCAGGAAGGCCGGGTCGCCGTTGAAGATCACCCCGAAGTTCGCCAAGCCGGACCAGTCGCTCCCGCTGATGCCGAGGAACGGCTGGTAGTCCTTGAACGCGATCACGTTCCCCAGCAGCGGCACGTAGTGGAACGCGATGATCAGCGCGGTCCCGGGCAGCGCGAACAGCAGCAGCACCCGGTCCCGGAGCAGCCGTTGCCCCAGGCTCAGCTGCCGCGGTCGCGTTTTGGATCGCTGGAGCATCTACTTCCCTGCCGCGTCGGTGAAGGCCTTCTCGAGCTCGGAGCGCATCGTGTCGCCGCCCGAGGACTTCCAGGTCTGGACCGCCGCCGTCCAGTCCGACACCGGCTTCTTGCCCTGCACGATCTGGCCTTCCAGGTCGGTCATCGTCTTGGCCAGCTGCGTCTGCTTCTTCGACTGGGTGTCGGAGTAGAGGCCGTACGACGCGTCGTACACGAGCCGCGACGCCACCTTCGCCTGGATGGCGTGCTGCTTCTGCGGTACGTCGGGCTTGCCCGCCCAGTAGAGCGCCAGCGCGGAGTCGCTGATGTACTGCAGGCCGATACCGGTCTCGACCACCCCGGTCTTGGTCGGCACCGGGTCCGTGCCCTTCAACGCGTAGTGCCGGCCCGCGACGCCGTACTTGCGAAACAGGTACTCCTCGGTGCCGAACGGTGCGGCCATCCAGTTGGCGATCTTCAGCAGGGTGTCGGCCGAGTGCTTGCTGTCCTTGCTGAACGAGGTGATGTTGTTCAGCGCCGAGCCCATCCAGGGCGCGCCTTCACCGCCGTCGAAACCAGGGACGTCGAGCATGTTCACCGCGAACGCATCACCGGCGGTGTTGTCGGAGTAGTACTGGTTCCAGGCGACGAAACTGTCGTAGTCGAAGGCGGCGATCCCGCCGTTGAACCACTGCTTGCGGGCGCTGGCCTTGTCGTTGAACGCGTCCGGGTTGATCACACCGGCCGCGACCATCTTGCGGCCCGCCTCGAGCGCCTCGAGCTGCGCCTCGTGCTCGTACATCGAGGTGAACTTGCCGCCGTCGGACTTCCAGACGTTCGGGATCTCGAGCATCTGCCGGATGGTCGACAGCGGCACCCGGGTCCAGGCCCACTTGTTCTGCTTGGCCGCGGTCATCTCCTTGGCCAGGTCGAAGAACTCCTGGAAGTTCTTCGGCGCCGGGTCCTTGATGCCCTTCGCCGCGAGCAGGTCCGCGCGGTAGAGCGGCAGTGAGGTCCGGGACATCCCGCGCGGCACCGGGACGCCGTAGATGGCGCCGTTGAAGACGCAGCCCTTCCAGTACTCGGTCGGGATGTTGGCCAGGAACGGGTACTTCTTGACCGCGTCGCCGGACAGTTGCTCGGTCAGGTCCATGCACTTGGCCTTCACCAGGCCGGGGATCTGCACGGTGTCGACCGGGATGTTGAGGATGTCGGGCAGGTCGCCGCCGGCGATCCGGGTGGCGAACTTGTCCTTGTACTCGTCGTTCGACGCCATGCTGATCTGCAGGTCGGAGCCGAGCCGCTCGTTCACGGCCTGCCAGAACTGGTTCTTGTCCAAGGCCGGCGGGATCGCACCGGGGATGTTGGTCATGAACGTGATCGGCTTGCCGTCGCCCGGCGCCTCGGCGATCGCCCGGACCGGGTTCGCCGGGTACTTCAAGAACCCGTCCAGGACGATGTCGGTCCCGGGCAGGTCGGGCGTGATGTCGCCGTACTTGGTGTAGGTCGGCAGTTTCACGGCCAGGTTGGCGGCGGCCGAGTTCTTCTTGTCCGAAGCACACCCCGCCAGCAGCGGCGTACCGGTGACCGCGACAGCGGCGGCGGCCAGACCACCGCCGAGGAATGTTCTTCTGCTGACTGGCATGAGGCCTCACTTCCATCGGAGGGCCACACCATGACATAGTACGTCCTATGTCTTCAAGAGTCGGCGCGGAGGAAATCGCCCTACCGGTGTTCGATCCGGCCGGTAGCGGCTACCACACGTTCCGGATCCCGTCGGTCGTGGCGCGGGGCGAGCTGGTGCTCGCCTTCTGCGAGGGACGGCTGCACGGATCCGGCGACGCGGGCGAGATCGAGGTCGTGCTGCGTCGCTCACTCGACGGCGGACGGACGTGGCTGCCGCTGCAGGTGGTGTCCGCGGTTCCCGGCAAGACGTGCGGGAACCCGGTGCCAGTGATCGACCCGGCCAGCGGGGACATCGTGCTGGTCACGGTGCAGAACGGCGCTCACGCGGTCGAGATGTCGCTTGCTCGCGGCACCGATCCGGAGTCCGGCCGGCGGGTGTTCGTCCAGCGGTCGGCCGATGACGGTGCCACCTGGAGCGACACGATGGAGATCACGTCCCAGGTCAAGCTTTCCGACTGGGGTTGGTACGCGACCGGGCCGTGCCACGGGATCACGCTGGCCAACGGGCGTCTCGTCGTACCGGCGAATCACTCGTTCGTGCCCTCGGAGCCGGTCGACGACCTGATCCGGTTGAACGGCGGGCACTGCATCGTGAGCGATGACGGTGGGCACACCTGGTCGGTCGGGTTCGTCGATCGCAACGACGGCGCCGAGATCAACGCGAACGAGACGACCGTCGCCGAGTTGCCGGACGGACGGTTGTACTTCAACGCCCGCAACCACCGGGGCACCGGACCGGCCCGAGTGCATGCGTGGTCTTCGGATGGCGGTACGACGCTCGATGCGCCGTACACCGGGATCCCGGAGGTCACGGCGCCGGGGATCCAGGGCAGCGTGCTCGCGCTGCCTGACGGGCGGTTGCTGCTGTCGACGCCGGTCGACCCTTCGAGTCGTCGGGAGCTGACGGTGTTCGTGAGTGACGATGCCGGCCAGTCGTGGCGGCCGGGGGTCGTCGTGCACCCCGGGATGGCCGGCTACTCCGATCTGGTTCTGCTGCCCGACGGTCGTATCGGGATCTTCTACGAGGCCGGTGAGACGTCCTCGTTCGCGACCTTGCAGTTCGCCACATTCGCCTTATGACGTTGGGAGACCCCTTGACCGACCCCGCCCACGACGCAGCCCAGTTGACCGGCGTCGTACCGCCGCTCGTCACCCCGCTCACACCCGAGCTCGACGTCGACACCGCATCGCTGGCCCGGTTGATCGATCATCAGCTGACCGGTGGCGTGGACGGGGTGTTCGTGCTCGGCACCTCCGGTGAAGGCACGTTCCTGACCGACGAACAGCGGCAGGTCGTGCTGGAGACCACCATGGCTGAGGTGTCAGGTCAGGTGCCGGTGCTGGCCGGTGTCATCGACACGTCGACCGCCCGGGCCGGTGCGCACCTGTCGGCCGCGTTGAAGGCCGGTGTGGACGGTCTGGTCGCGACCGCGCCGTTCTACGCCGCCACGCATCCGGCCGAGATGGAGCGGCACTTCGTCCGGCTGGCCTCGCTGGCCGGCGACACGCCGCTGTACGCGTACGACATCCCGCCGCGGGCCGGGGTGAAGCTGCCGGCGTCGTTGATGATCGAGCTGGGTCAGCGCGGTGTCATCGCTGGTGTGAAGGACTCCAGCGGGCAGGAGGCGAGTCTGCGTCGGTTGGTGCTGGACCGTCGGGACGCCGGGCTGACCGGGTTCGCGATCATGACCGGGTCGGAGGTGACGGTCGACTCCTCGCTGGCCTTCGGCGTCGACGGCGTCGTACCAGGGCTGGGGAACGTGGATCCGGCCGGGTACGTGCGGTTGTACGACGCGGTGGCCGCAGGGGACCTGACTGCGGCGCGGGCCGAGCAGGACCGGCTGATCCGGCTGTTCGAGATCATCGACGTGGCGGACCGGAGCCGGATGGGGGCGAGTTCGGCCGCGCTGGGTGCGTTCAAGGCCGGGCTGTACCTGCTCGGCGTGATCGCGTGCCCGGTGACGGCGTACCCGTCGATCCCGCTCGACGAGGCCGAGATCGCCGCAGTCCGCCCCCTGCTGGACCGAGCCGGATTACACTGAGCGGTCCTAGACGAGGAGGCCGGCAGTGACAACGGGTGGGCTCAGCCGGGCACGCGGTGCGGCGGGAAATCAGTCCTTCATCCGCGACCAGATGAAGTCGTACATCCTGGAGCGCGGACTGAAGGCGGGTGACCCGCTGCCCAACGAGCAGGAGCTGATGGCTCAGCTCGGTGTCGGCCGGCACCCGTTGCGTGAGGCGATGAAGGCACTGCAGGCGGTCGGCATCATCGAGATCCGGCACGGCTACGGCACGTACGTCGGCGAGGTGTCACTGCAGTCGCTCGAGGACGGGCTCGCGTTCCGGATGTCGCAGTCGATGGCCGGCGACCTGCGCGACGTCCAGAACGTTTTGGAAGTCCGCCAGGCCATCGAGGTCGGCCTGGCGGAGGACGTGGTGGCGCATTTCAGTGCGCACGGGTACGACTCGTTGGAGTCGATCGTCGAGCGGATGGAAGCCAAGGCCGAGTCCGGGGAGTACTTCCCGGATGAGGACTGGGCGTTCCATCAAGCGTTGTACGAGCCGCTGGGTAACGCGTTGGTGATCGACTTGCTCAGTGTTTTCTGGCGCACGTTCGCGCAGGTCGACGTACGTTTGCCGGGCGCCCGCTACTCACCGGCTGACGCCGCTGCCTGGCACCGCGACCTGCTGAACACCTTGAAGACCGGTGACGCTGACGCGTTCGCCCGCTCCATGAAGCAGCACTTCCACGGCATCCACACTCGCCTAGGCGAATAAGTTCTCCGCGTCCACGATCGTGTACGCATAACCCTGCTCGGCCAGGAAACGCTGGCGGTGGGCGGCGAACTCGGCGTCGACGGTGTCGCGGGCGACGATGGAGTAGAAGCGGGCGGTGCGGCCGTCGCCCTTGGGGCGGAGGACGCGGCCGAGGCGCTGGGCCTCTTCCTGGCGGGAGCCGAAGGTGCCGGAGACCTGGATGGCGACGGACGCCTCGGGCAGGTCGATGGAGAAGTTGGCGACCTTGCTGACCACCAGCCGGTTGATCTCGCCCTGGCGGAACGCCTCGAACAGCCGCTGCCGTTCGCGGACCGTCGTCTCGCCCTTGATCACCGGGCACTCCAGCCGCTCGCCGAGCTCGTCCAGCTGGTCGATGTACTGACCGATCACGAGCAGCGGCTCACCGTCGTGGTGCTCGGCGATCCGCCGTACCAGCCTCGACTTCGCCGGGGTCGACGCGGCCAGCCGGTAGCGGTCCTCCGGCTCCGCGGTCGCGTACACGAACCGTTCGGTCTGCTCCAGGTCGACCCGCACCTCGATGCAGTCGGCCGGTGCGATCCAGCCCTGCGCCTCGATGTCCTTCCACGGTGCGTCGTACCGCTTCGGGCCGATCAGCGAGAACACGTCGCCCTCGCGGCCGTCCTCGCGGACCAGGGTCGCGGTCAGTCCGATCCGCCGCCGGGTCTGCAGGTCGGCGGTCATCCGGAAGATCGGCGCCGGCAGCAGGTGCACCTCGTCGTACACGATCAGGCCCCAGTCCCGCGCGTCGAACAGCTCCAGGTGCGAGTAGACGCCCTTCCGGCGGGTCGTCATCACCTGGTACGTCGCGATGGTCACCGGGCGGATCTCCTTGCGGGCACCGGAGTACTCGCCGATCTCCTCCTCGGTCAGGCTCGTGCGCTTCAGCAGCTCGTCCTTCCACTGCCGTGCGGACACCGTGTTCGTGACCAGGATCAGCGTGGTCGCGGATGCCTGGGCCATCGCAGCCGCGCCGACGATCGTCTTACCGGCACCACAGGGCAGTACGACGACACCCGAGCCGCCGTGCCAGAACGAGTCCACTGCCTGCTGCTGGTACGGGCGCATGTCCCAGCCGTCCCGGACGAGCTCGATCTTGTGCGTCTCGCCGTCGACGTACCCAGCCAGATCCTCAGCGGGCCAGCCGAGCTTCAGCAGGGTCTGCTTGAGGTGACCGCGCTCCGACGGGTGCACCAGCACGGTGTCGTCGTCGATCCGCGCACCGAGCATCGGCTTGACCTTGGCGCTGCGCAGTACCTCCTCCAGCACCGGCCGGTCGGTGGTGACGAGCACCAGACCGTGCTGCGGGTGCTTCTCGAGCCGCAGCCGTCCGTAGCGGTCGAGGGTCTCCGCGATGTCGACCAGGAGCGAGTGGGGGACGGGGTAGCGGCTGTAGCGCAGCAGAACATCAATCACTTGCTCGGCGTCGTGGCCGGCCGCCCGTGCGTTCCACAGTCCCAGTGGTGTCAGCCGGTAGGTGTGCACGTGCTCCGGGGCTCGCTCCAGCTCAGCGAACGGCGCGATCGCCTTCCGGCAGTCGGTTGCGTCCGGATGTGCAGTCTCGAGCAGAAGCGTCTTGTCCGACTGCACGATCAGAGGACCGTCTGTCACTGCATCTCCCATTCACCGATGTCCGACCTTCCATTGTGCCTCAGGGGTCAACTGACCGGCCTGGCGGTGGAAATGCGGTGCAGCGCGTAGGTCCTGGGTTGGTCGGCGCCCTCGTCGTACGCGGTGAGCCAGCCGTCGGCTACCCGGACGGGTTCGACGATGCGTTCGGAGGCGGTGCCGTTGTGGTCGACGTACGAGATCCAGGTGCGGGTGTGCGCCTCGGCCGCGTTGGCCAGGACACCGATGGTCTCGGCCGGGGCGGTGGGCTCGACCAGACCTTCGTCGGCCGGTCGTTCGGCGGCGAGCCGATCGCCGGCCCGAACCTTCTCGATCACGGCCTTCACCTGGTCGTCCGTGAGGTCGAGCGGGCTGTCGGCGAAGTCCCGGCTGGTACGACGACGTGGAGCGTCACCACGACGTGTCGCCGCACCCGTCACGTGCACAACCCCGTCGAACGTCTCCGCAAGCGGTGCAAGACCTGCCTCACGCAACCGGCTCAGCACGATGTCCGGCGGCGATGGCGACACCACCACTGTCGGAGCCAGGCGACGGAACCGGAGACCCGGCAAGTTCGAGTTGAGCAGGTGGGTGAGCACGTCCTCGTCATCACAGCGCAGGTACGTCGACGCCGTACCAATCCGCAGTACGCCGTGACGCCGGGCAACGTCGTCGATGAGGTAGGTGAGTGGCTGGGGGACCGGTGTCCGTGAGTGCTCGGCCAGCCACTTGTGCAACTGATCCGCGGTCCGGCCGAGGTCGAAGGCACGTCGCACTGAGCTCTCACTGAACCTGTAGACCGCTGCGCCGCCGTGCGACTCCACGTCGGCCATGGCAGACAACTCGTCCTGCACTGTGCGGACCAGTGGGCCGGGAGCTACCGCGGTGAGGTCGGCCTGGAGGAGCACCTCCGACACCGGCTCGGGGACCAGCGAGCGGATCGCGTCGGCCAGGTCGTCAGATGTGGGTTCTGCCTCCAGCAGCGGTCGCGCGTGCTTCGCGAGCGCGCCGAGGCCAGTCAGACCGAGTAGTGCGGCCTCAGTGATGGTCCACTCGACCAGGTCGTCGCGGAACTGCCCACCACGTCGTGGCCGGTGCCAGGCGACCCAAGTGACCACGGACTCGGCGGCGGGCGCCGTACCGAGTTCTGCTTCAGCCAAGGCTTGCAGGGCGAGCACACGAACCTCTGGGGCCAGCAGCCGTTCCAGGTCGGGTGCCAGTGCGTTGATGAGTCGCTCGCGTGCTGCGGCCGTCGCACCACCACTGTCCCGCCGGCCGATCAGTCCGATCGCTCTCATCCCGGTGAACCAGGCCATGACGAGCTGCGCCCAGCGGTGTGCGAGGTCCTGCTCCAGCCAGTCGTCGTACGAGCTCGTCGGCAGCCAGAACTCGTTGGTGCCTACCTCCACGGCGGCAACGAGTCCCGCGGCGTACGCGATCTCCAGCACGGCTGCGGCCGTGTGGTCCTCCGCACCGATCTTGCCGGCCAGGTTGCGCAGCTCACGCACACCGATGCCGCCAGTGCGCAGGACTGGCGGTGGCTCGGTGCCGAGCTGCTCCAGTGCACGGTCAACCTGCCGCACGAGGTCGAGTGCCGCGCCTGCTGCCGCACGGTCTGCGATCGCTGCCGACACCTTCTTGCCGTCCAACGGTGGCGGCGCAGGGCGGGTCGACGCGAGCACCCGTCCACCACGAAGGTGCAGCCCGATCTGCCGCGGCAGCACGACAGTGTTGGGGTCCTTCGGTACGACGAGACCGCGCGCGAGCAACCGCTCGACCGGCGTACGGGCCGACGCGATCGTCACCGGCCGCTCGGCCTTCTCCACCGAACCGGTCGGCGGACCCCAGGTCAGCTTGTCCAGCACCTCACGGGCATCCGGACCGGCCTCATCGATCAGCTTGTCCAGATCACCGAAGTGCCTGGTGGTGATCGGCCCCAGACCGGCCGGTGTCGGGCCGAGCAGCTCGTGGACGGCGCGGATGGGCCGGAGGTCGTCCTCGGTACCCCACACCAACGCCAGCTCGAGCAACTCGGCCACCCGCGGCCGCACGACCTCAGCCGATTGAGCCACTCCAGTCGCCAAAGCCGCCAGATCCACCGGCTCCGGCAGCGCCGACAGTGCCTCCAGCAAATCGACACCGAATTCGTCGAGCCGGTTGATCGCCCGCGCGGCCGACGCGTTGGTCGTCGCCCGGGCCGCCAGCTGACTGGTGTCCGCAGGGATCGGCATCGCCAGGTCCGGACGCCGCTGCAGTAACTGACCGAGCGCAGCGTCGTCCCAGGTACGTAACGCCTCCGCGAGGGTACGTGGGCGGCTCCGCTCGGTTGTGCTCATCCCTACAACGGTACGGCCCTGTCCCTACCGACCACTACTCGGCGGCTCCTGCGGTGCCGATGCGGTGGAAGCCGACGCGTTCGTAGACGGCCGCGACCGCCTGGTTCTCCGCGGACAGAAGGACGAGTTCGACGTCGTTGGCGAAGGCATGCTCGACCAATACGGACGTGACGGCCGCGGCCAGGCCCCGGCGACGCTTGGAGGGCAGCGTGGCGACTCCGACGATCTCCGTGGTGGAGCCGACCGGCTGGTGTTGCCCGCTGGCGACCAGGCCGTCGTCGGTGAACGCGGCCGCCGACACGGTGACGCCGTCGCGAACCCGGCCCAGTACCGCGTCGATCATTTCGTCCGGCATCTCGGCCGCTTTGGCGTCGCGTTCGGCCGGTCCGGCCGCGCCGATCGCCGTACCGGGGTCACCGAAGGCGAGTGACGCGACTGCCCGGGCCTGCCGAAGGACAGCCTCCTCCGCGGGCAGGATCTCGCAGCGCGCCGCGGCGGTCGCCGGGCGGAACTCGTCACGCTCGAGCACGAGCAGGGGGTGTTCGATCACGGTCAGCCCGGCCGCGGCGGCCGCGGGGCCCAGCGACGGGCAGGTCTCGACGACCCATTCGAAGCTCAGCGGGATGCCGAGCTCCTCGCACCGGGATCGCACCGCCTCGATGTCGGAAGGCTCGATGGTCAGACCGGAGCCCGGGTCCGGGCGGGCGTAGTACGGCCAGACCGTCGTACTGCGAAAGAGCGTGAACGGCCCGATCTGCTCGGCGATCGCGTTGGACAGCGGGACCGCGTGCAGGTATTCGTCGACTCTGGTGATCATCGCGAGGCAGTTCATCACCCCGGCGAGACGGGCGCCAGGCATTATGTCGAAGCTCGCACCCCGGCTCCGACGTTCCCCTCGTCAGCGACGACACGAGGAGGACTGACATGCAGACGGTGACTTCGGCGGACGGTACGACGATCGCGTACGAACGCCAGGGCAGCGGGCCACTACTGGTCCTGGTCGCGGGCGCGCTGTGCGATCGAGGTGCGCTGCGCCCACTGGCCGACGAACTGGCCAAGGACTACGACGTGGTGACCTACGACCGGCGCGGCCGCGGTGACAGCGGCGACAACAGGTCGTACCTCGTCCAGCGCGAGGTCGACGACATCGGCGCGCTGCTCACGGCCCTCGGCGGTACGGCGGCTGTCTACGGCCACTCGTCGGGCGCAGCGCTCACCGCCGTGGCTGCGGGGACGGGCCTGCCGTTCACGCAGGTGGTGCTGCACGAGCCGCCGTACGGGCCGGACGACGTCGACACCGGGGACGAGGGCGCGCAGGTGATCGAGTTGATCGCCGCCGACCGGCGTCGCGAGGCCGTCGAGCTGTTCCTGATGCTCGCGGGGATGCCGAAGGAGGCCGCACTCGAGACCGCGGCCGCGCCGGGTATGGCGGACCTCGCGCCGACGCTGGCGTACGACTTCGCCGTGATGGACCACGCCTCACCCGGTGGGCGAGTACCCGTCGACCTGCTCGGCCGGATCACGCAGCCGACCCTCGTCCTGGCCGGGACCGCGTCGCCGCCGTTCATGGTCGACGCGGCGCACCGGATCGTGAAGGAGTTGCCGGCCGCGACACTGTCCGAGCTGACCGACCAGGATCACGTCGTACCGCCGGAGATCCTCGCGCCCGTGCTGCGCGAGTTCTTCAGTCGGCGATGATCTCGATCGACACCCGGTCCGGGTAGAAGGCCAGGTACTCGCGGATGTCGGCGACCGCGTCGTACGGCTGCTCGTAGGTCCACACCGCGTTCACCCCGGCCGCGCCGGCGGGGAGGACGCTGTAGTACGACGCGTCGCCCTTGTACGGGCAGTAGGTCCGGTGCTCGGTGCGCTCGAGCAGCGTCAGGTCGACGTCCTTGCGCGGGATGTACTGGACCGCGGGGTAGCTCGCCTCCTGCAGCGACAACGCGTCCCGGGTGTCCGCGATCACCTGCTCACCGGCCTTCACCACCACCCGATCCGGGTTCTTCCCCACCGTGATCGGGTGGTCCGGACCAGGAATCTTCTTCTCCGCCATCAACGTCTCCCAAGGGGCGCGGTTCGCCGTCAACCTTTCAACAACCCGGGATGGTGGGGTGGCATTCCCGCTAGAGCGGTTCGAGTTCCACCACCAGGCAGGGGCCGCCGTCGAAGGCGCCGCCGTCGATGCCGAGGACGAGGTCGTCGGCGTACAGGAGAGGCTCGGTCAGGTATGCCGGGTCGATGCCGAGCTGGTCGGCGACGATGCTGTGGCCGTGCACGATGCGGTGGCCGCCGAGGTGCCGCAGCATGATGGACGCCACCTCGGACCCGTTCGGGCCGCGGAAGGCGTACCGCGACGTCATTCGCCGCCAGATCTCCCACCAGACCACGATGTCGTCACTGTGCAGCTCGGCGCTCGCCGCGGCGTTGATCTGATCGATCGAGTCGCCCCACTCGACGTACTCCGCGGTGTCGGAGTGCATCAGCAGGTGACCCGCGTCCAGTCCGAGCATCGGCTGGTCCAGCAGCCAGGCGACGTCGTCGTCGGTGAGCAGTTCCTGGTCGCGGTCCTGGCCGCCGTTGAGCACCCAGGACCGTTCGAAGCTGCGGGTGGTGATCCCATCGTGCGGGACGAAGGTATCGCCGAATTTGTGCATCCCGAGCGCGAGGATCTCGTGGTTGCCGAGCAGCACCCGGATGTCCCCGGCCGGCGCCTGCTCGATCAGCTTGCGGACCATGCGGAGTACGCCGATCCCGTCCGGGCCGCGGTCGAAGAAGTCGCCGAGGAACCACAGCCGGGCGTCCAGGCCGGGCCAGTTGCCGTCGGCATCGGTCAGCCCGGCCGCCCGGAGCGAGGCCGCGAGCTTCTCCGGGTGACCGTGGATGTCACTCACCGCATAGACAGCTGTCATCCCGGCGTCATCCCCTGAACGTCAGCACGATGAGTACGACGTTGAGCACCGAGACGGCGGTCGCTACCAGGCATGCGGCGAGAGTAGTCGCCCACCGGTTGACGAAGTCGCCCATGACGCGCCGGGACGCGGTCAATCTGACCAGCGGCCAGAGTGCACACGGGATCCCGAAGCTCAGCACCACCTGGGAGACCACCAGGGCCCGGCTGGGGTCGATGCCGATCGCAAGGATCAGCAGCGCCGGCAGCAGCGTGACCAGCCGCCGGACCGCGAGCGGGACGTGGCGTCGCCAGAATCCCTCCAGGATCACCGAGCCGGCGTACGTGCCGACCGATGACGACGCGAACCCGCTGGCCAGCAGGGCAAGCGCGAACAACAGCGCCGGCACCTCACCGAGCCGGACGCCGATCGCACTGTGCGCGGCGTCGAGCGAATCGGCGCCGGTGCCGTCGAGCGCGGCCGCGGCGACAACCACCATCGCGAGGTTCACCGCGCCGGCCAGCGCCATCGCGACGGCCACATCCAGCCGGGTGGCCCGTAGTACGCGAGTCTTGCCTTCCTCCGAACGCAGGGTCTTCCAGTGCCGGTCGGTGACGAGGGCGCCGTGCAACCAGATCGCGTGCGGCATCACGGTCGCGCCGAGCATGCCGGCCGCCAGCACCAGCGACTCGGTGCCGTCGAGCCGCGGCACCAGGCCGCCGATCACACCGGCCGCGGACGGCTCCGACTGCACCGTGGACACCACGAACCCGACCAGTACGACGGCGAGCAGCCCGATGATCGCCGCCTCGAACGGCCGCTGCCCCCGCTTCGACTGATAGATCAGCAACCCGAACGACACCGCGCCGGTGATCACACCGCCGAGCAGCAGCGGGATCCCGAACAGCAGGTTCAGTGCGATCGCACCGCCGACCACCTCGGCCAGATCGGTCGCGATCGCCACCAGCTCGGCCTGCGCCCAGAGGCCGCTCGATGTGGACCGCTTGAAGTGGTCACGGCACAACTGGGGGAGCGTCCGCCCGGTCGCGATACTCGCCTTGGCCGCCAGATACTGCACCAGGACGGCCATCAGGTTCGCCCCGACGACCACCCAGCAGAGCAGATAGCCGTACGTCGCCCCGGCCGCGATGTTGGTCGCGAAGTTGCCCGGATCCACGTACGCGACGGCCGCAACGAAGGCCGGTCCGAGCAGTAACAGCCCGGACCGGTTGAGTTGCCGCCTCCACGGCGCCGGCGCATACATGAGAGAAGTCTCTACGACGGTGCAAGCAACGCAACCCCAGGCCGCGGTCAGGTGCCGACGCGGTCAGGTGCCGGGAGACTACCTCACTAGACCGGAAATCAGGCCCAGGAGAAATGCACCTCGAGCGAGACGTGAACGGAATGGTCTCCAGGTGTGATGTTGATGGCGGAGTCGAAGGCCGCCTTGCCGGCCAGCGGCACGGCTTCGTGCAGCGGGATGTGGCCGCGGGTCTCGGAGATCGACGTGACGGAGCCGAGGGAGTAGCCGGCCAGGGCGGCGAGCTCCTCGGCCTTGACCCGGGCCTGGCGGAACGCGAGCTCGCGGGCCCGGGTCAGCAGCTCGGTCTTGTCCTCGATGTCGAACTCGAGTGCGTTCAGGCCCAGACTGTTGCCACCGGCATCCACCGCCGCGTTGAGCAGCCGGCCGAACCCGGTCAGGTCCTTCGTCGTCGCGGTCAGCATGTGCGAGCCGCGGTAGCCCGGCGACGTGCCGTGCTCCCGGTACTCCTGGTAGACGTTCACGGTGGTGGTGGCGAGGTCGGACGCCTCGATGCCCTGTTCGCGCAATGCGGCGATGACCGCGTCCGTCCGTTGCCCCACCTGCGCGACGGCCGTGGCGACGTCCGGCGCGACATGCTCGACGCTGAACGAGATCCGCAGTACATCCGGCGGCGCGCTCACCTGCCCCGACCCGACAACACTCACCCCTGTGTCCATGCAGGCAGTCTTGCACGTGAACGAGCGCAGCGAGTTCGCCATCCAACGCTTCCCCTGGCCATCGGAGTCTGATCACCTGGTGTCGGCCCGGGCGTTCGAGGCGACCACGCGCAGTACGGCGTGGACTCAGGTGGCGCGGATCCCGCTGCGCTTCCCGACGTACCATCCGCAAGGGTTCGCGCTGGTGGGTGACCTGATCTTCCTGTCCAGCGTGGAGGTGACCGAGGCGCCGGTGCGGTATCCGCAGCCGGTGGACGGGTACGACCGCAGCCCGGGCAAGGGGATCGGGCACCTGTTCGTGCTCGATTGGCAGGGCAAGCTGCTGAAGGACATCCGGATCGGCGAAGGTACGGCGTACCACCCGGGCGGCATCGACTACGACGGGCAGAACGTGTGGATCCCGGTCGCGGAGTACCGGCCGAACTCGCGCGCGATCGTCTATACCGTCGACCCGAAGACCTACCGCGTCACCGAGCGCTTCCGGGTGAAGGACCACGTCGGCGGCGTCGTCCGCGACCGCACCACCGGCAAGGTCCACGGCGTCAGCTGGGGCTCCCGCACCCTCTACAACTGGACCACCACCGGCCGCCAGTTGCAGTCCACGCCGAACGAAAGCCACCTCCTCGACTACCAGGACTGCGACTACGTCTCCCGCGGCAAACAACTCTGCGGCGGCGTCACCGGTCTCCCCACCGCCACCGGCGGCACCTACGACCTGGGCGGCCTCGCCCTCCTCGACCTCCGCACCAACCGCATCCTCCACGAGATCCCCTTCCCCTACTTCTCCCCGGCCGGCCACAACGCCACCCGCAACCCCGTAGCCCTGGAAACCACCCCCACCAAACTCCGCCTCTACACCGCCCCCGACGACGGCGAAGACCCCACCGGCACCGAAATCCAGGTGTACGAATCCCCGCTCAGCTAGCGCGGCGGATGATTCGGGCCGGGATGTCGTGGAGGTGGCAGAGGGAGAGGAGGGTGGTGCCGTCGATGAGTTGGAGGGGTTTGCCGGTGGCGAACTGGTAGCTGGACGGGCCGAAGCCGCTGGTGGTGATGAGGATGCCTTTGGTGGCGCCGGCGTCGAGGACGGTGCCGAAGAGGTCGCGGACGGCGGACGGCGGGACGGTGCGGGTCCAGAGCTTGGCCTGTACGACGAACTTGCCGCCGGTGATCGGCCGTGGGTCGTAGGCCACGCAGTCGATCCCGCCGTCGTGACCCCGGCGGAACAGTCGTGTCTCCAGGCCCATCCGGGCGAGCAGGTTCTGCACCAGGTGCTCGAAGGACTCGGGGCTCAGTTCGAGGAGGTTCGGCCGGCTGTCGATCTCGCTCAGTACGTCGACCGGCTCGATCGTCCGTGGATCCGCCAGGTCGAACTCCAGCACCGGCTCCACCGGCTGCAACTCCTCCGGGTGCCGTGACACCTCCGCCGAGAAGTAGTGCCGCACACACGCGACCGGGTCCA
Source organism: Kribbella sp. NPDC049174 (assembly GCF_043197365.1). Classification (NCBI taxonomy): domain Bacteria; kingdom Bacillati; phylum Actinomycetota; class Actinomycetes; order Propionibacteriales; family Kribbellaceae; genus Kribbella; species Kribbella sp. NPDC049174. Next base: position 84,006 of record NZ_JBICSZ010000007.1, read on the forward strand.
ACTGGTCCAGGACCAACGCCTTGAACTGCTCCCGCGTCGCGCGCAACGTGATCAGGCACGGCCGCACGGTCTGCCCGGTCGGCAGGTCCACCGACTCGACCATCCCGTTGAACACCACCGTGTCCACCACGCCGTACCGGTCACTGCCGAACACCAGATGCAACGCCCGCAACGCCAACTGGGCAACGAGTTGCTGGTAGAGCACCCGCATTTCCTGTGAAGGCCGCGGCACCGAGATCACCGCGTCCCGATCCCGGTCGTACCGGTACGAAGCCTCGGCGGGTACGACGCTCACACCCGGCAACTCCCACTCGACCGCGAGCAGCGTGGACTCGGGCACGTACCCGACCCGTCGCCGACGGGGGAAGTCGAGCGGCTCGGCCACCCGATCCAGCGCCTTCTGGAAGTACTTGCTGACCGCCGCGCGGTCCCGGTTCTCCACTGCCCGTTGGTACGCCTCGATCCGGGCATGCTGCTCCGCGGTCGCCTCGTCGAGCCGGCGCTGTTGCTCGACCTGGTCCCGCACCGCGCGAGCCACCCGCTCACGCCGGTTCTCCTCGAAGGCCCGGTGTCGCTCGATCGCCTCGGCGAACCGGTCCTCGGCCGCGGCCAGCCGGCACGCGTACCGCCGCTCCGCGCCCCACCAGCGGAAGCGACCCGGCGAGTGCGGCACGAACGCCGCCCAGACCGGGCCCGGATGCGGCTCGAGATCGGCCGGTGACACCGTCGGCGGCGCCCGCCGGGGCGCCCGTTTCAGGGTCTGCAGATCGGTGCCGTGGACATCGATCGCGAGTGCGTCGGCGAGCACGTTGCCCAGGGCCCGGACGCGCTCGACCACCGCAGCGGTTCGCTGTGCCGCCTCCGCGGTACGTCCCGGCGGCCGATCGCTGCGGGCCTGACCTTCCAAGGAACGGCCCATCGCCTCACACCTCTCTACATCAATGTAACCGGCTCGCCACGCTCAGCGACCGATATGACGGAGAGTTGGTAAGGACATTGCTTGCCGTCCACCCCCTGTTTCCTGCCGCACGTGCAGTTGCTCGCGCGCCCACGGCGCGTGACGATGGCCGTTATGAACCTGCCTTCCTATGCGTCCGGGGTGTCCGAGGTTCCGTTGCTGGGTGAGACGATCGGCGCGAATCTCAGACGGACGGTCGGCAGGTACGGCGATCGCGACGCGCTGGTGGAGGTCCAGACCGGAAGGCGCTGGACGTACGCCCAGTTCGGCGCCGAGGTGGACCTGGTCGCGCGCGGCCTGCTGGCCCACGGGATCGCCAAGGGTGATCGAGTCGGCATCTGGGCCCCGAACTGCGCGGAGTGGACGATCACGCAGTACGCGACCGCGATGATCGGCGCGATCCTGGTCAACATCAACCCGGCGTACCGGACCCACGAGCTGGCCTACGCGCTGAACCAGTCCGGCGTCCGGCTGCTGATCTCGGCGACCGAGTTCAAGACCAGCGACTACCGCGCGATGGTCGACGAGGTGCGCACGGACTGCCCGGCGCTCGAGGAGACCGCCTACATCGGCACCGGCGACTGGGACGAGCTCAGGGCTTCCGGCGATCGCGTCACCGAGGCCGAGCTGCACACTCGCGAGGCGGAGTTGGCCTTCGACGACCCGATCAACATCCAGTACACCAGCGGCACCACCGGCTTCCCCAAGGGCGCCACGCTGAGCCACCACAACATCCTCAACAACGGGTTCTTCGTCACCGAGACGATCGCGTTCACCGAAGCGGACAGGCTGTGCATCCCGGTGCCCTTCTACCACTGCTTCGGCATGGTGATGGCCAACCTCGGCTGTACGACGCACGGCGCCTGCATGGTGATTCCCGGGCCGGCGTTCGACCCGGCGGCGACGCTGAAGGCGGTCCAGGACGAGCGGTGCACCGGCCTGTACGGCGTACCGACGATGTTCATCGCCGAGCTCGGGCTGCCGGACTTCGCGTCGTACGACCTGACGTCGTTGCGGACCGGGGTGATGGCCGGATCCCCGTGCCCGATCGAGGTCATGAAGCGCTGCGTCGCGGACATGCACATGGCCGAGGTGGCGATCTGTTACGGCATGACCGAGACGTCACCGGTGTCGACGCAGACCCGTCGCGACGACGACCTGGATCGCCGTACGTCGACCGTCGGGCGGGTGATGCCGCACGTCGAGGTGAAGCTTGTCGACCCGGCCACCGGCCTCGTCGTCCCCAGGGGTGAGCCCGGTGAGCTGTGCACCCGTGGGTACTCGGTGATGCTCGGGTACTGGGACGAGCCGGAGAAGACCGCGGAGGCGATCGACCAGGCGCGCTGGATGCACACCGGCGACCTGGCGGTGATGCGCGAGGACGGGTACGTGAACATCGTCGGCCGGATCAAGGACATGGTGATCCGCGGCGGCGAGAACGTGTACCCGCGCGAGATCGAGGAGTTCCTCTACACCCACCCGGCCGTCGCCGACGTCCAGGTGGTCGGCGTACCGGATGCCAGGTACGGCGAGGAACTCTGCGCCTGGATCAAGCTCAAGCCCGGCGCCGACCCGCTCGACGCGGCCGCGATCAAGGAGTTCGCCACCGGCAAACTGGCCCACTTCAAGATCCCGCGGTACGTCCTCCTGGTCGACGACTTCCCGATGACGGTGACCGGCAAGATCCGCAAGGTCGAGATGCGCGAGAAGTCGGTCGAGCTCCTCGGGCTCTGATGCTCAGTCTTCCTTGAGGTGGGCGGCGAACGCCTGCAAGGAAGGAGTGTCCTCACCGCGGCGCCAGACGAGGCCGAGGGCTGACTCGGGGACGCCGGTGATCGGGATGTTGACGATGTCGGCGCGGCGGTTCTGTTCGGCGCTGCGATGGCACAGCAGCATGCCGCCGCGGTCGGCGGCGATCAGCGACAGGCCTTCCTGGAGGGTGCGGTACTCGGGGCCTCGGTGGATCAGGGCGCCTGCCGGTGTCTGGGTCGGAGCCTGAGCCTGACGCCAGTAGCCGGGTGCCGGGCCCGAGATCGCGATGAGTACGGAGTCCGCGAGGTCTTCGAGGTCGAGGCGGTCACGGTCGGCCAGTGGATGGCGGGTCGAGACCGTGAGGGTCTGCGGCTGCCGGGAGAAGACCGGGCCGAGCACGAGATCGTCCTCGGCGACCGGCAGCATGACGACGGCCGCATCGATCTCACCGCGTCGCAGCGCGCCGAACGGATCGTTCAGCGGCAGCTCGCAGGTCTCGATCAGGCAGTTCGGGTTCTGCGACTGGAACACCGACACCGCGGCCAGGATGATGTCGTTCGCCGTTCCCTGGAAGCCGATCCGGAGCTTGCCCTTCACGTCGTTGGCGAAGGCGCGCGCGTTCTCCACCACGCGTTCCAGCGCGGTGTACGCCGGCCGCAGCGAGGTGAGGAACTCCTTGCCGAGCGGAGTCAGCGCGACCCGGCGGCTGGTCCGCTCGAACAGCGGCCCACCGATCCGGCGTTCCAGCGACTGGAGCAGCTGGCTGACCCGACTCTGGGAGAGGTAAAGGCGTTCCGCCGTACGGCCGAAGTGCAGTTCGTCGGCCAGCACCAGGAAGCACTCCAGCTCGCGGATCTCGACCGCCATCCGGCACCTCCATCGATTAGCTCAGCTAATACAAGCATGACCACATCGCCGTTGTTCCGCACCCCCGGACTCCCGAAGTCTTGAGGTATGACGACGATCTGCGCCGACCAGGTAGCACCCAGGACACAGGGCTGGGCTGCTCCCGTCGCGATGGCGGCCACCGTGTTCACCGTTGTGACCGCCGAGCTGATGCCGGTCGGCCTGCTCACCCCGATCGGGTCCGCGCTGCACGTCAGCGAAGGAACGGCCGGCCTGACGCTGACCGTGACCGGCGTGGTCTCGGCACTCGCGGCGCCTGTGCTTCCTCTCCTTCTCGGCAAGCTCGATCGCCGGAGTGTGCTGGTCGGCCTGATGGCACTCCTGGGTGCGGCCGGGCTCCTCGCTGCCCTCGCTCCCGGCTTCGGGTTGCTGGCCGCTGCCAGGGTCCTGATGGGGATCTCGCTGGGTGGCGTCTGGCTGCTCACCGTCGGCCTCGCGCCACGGATCGTCCCGCCGCACGCCGTCGGACCAGCGACCTCGCTCATCTTCAGCGGCATCGGAATCGCTTCTGTGCTTGGCATTCCGGCCGGCGCGTACGTCGGTGAGCTGATCGGTTGGCGCTGGGCTTTCGCGGCCGTCGGCCTGCTCTCCATCGTGCTGTCCGTCGCCCTGGCGTTCCTGCTGCCTCCACTTCCCGCCGCTGCAGCAGTCAAGGTCGGCGACGTCCTGGCGGTCCTCAAGATCAAGCAGGTCCGCGTCGGACTGGCCCTGGTCGCACTCGTTGTCACCGGCCACTTCTCGGCGTACACCTATGTTCGTCCGCTGCTGGAGAAGCTCGCCGGCATCAGTCCCACGCTGATCGGCAGCCTGCTCCTCGCGTACGGCGTGGCCGGCGTATTCGGAAACTTCCTCACCGGGTCGATGCGTCCGGCTCGCGCCATGACGTTCATCGCGGCAGGCGTCGCGGCCGCGAGCCTGGTGATGCCGTTCCTCGGTACTACGCTCACCGGAGCCCTGATCCTGTTGCTGGTCTGGGGTCTCGCGTACGGCGGTACGAGCGTGAGCACCCAGGCCTGGGGTCACGCGGCGGCACCCAGTGCGCCCGAAGCATCGTCCGCCGTACTCGTGGGGGTGTACAACGGCTCGATCGCGCTGGGTGCCTTCACCGGCGGTCAGGTCGCTGACCACGTCGGTACGACGACCGTCACCTGGCTACCCGCTCTGCTGGCGACCGCGGCGCTGATCGTGGTGCTAACGAACCGCCGCCAGCGCGGCTGAGTCCTCGTCGCCGAAGACGTCCTCGAGTTTCTCCGGGGAGTAGTCGAGGTCGATCCCGGCGACGTCCGCGCCGACCGCCGACTCGATCGCGCCGAGGCGGCGGGTCGCGCGGTCGCCGGCGTACGCCATCAGCGCGGCCGGGTTGATCTCCGGCGGCAGCTCGGGGGAGTTGTCCATCGCCCACTGGATCTGGGTCAACGCGTGTGGGAGCAGTTCCTCCATCGTGTCGGTGACGACCGTCCAGTTGGACGCATCCGCGGCGACGTGGCGGCGGCAGGTGAAGGTGCCCCAGGCCATGTGCCGGCGTTCGTCGTCGCCGATCCGGCGGATCAGTTCCTGCATCCCGGGCAGGACGCCGCGCGACGTACAGAGCAGGTTCCACGCGTGGTAACCGGTGAGCGCCAGCGTCCCTTCCACCACGTGGTTGTAGGTGACACTCGCGCGGACCTGGTTGGCCGGGGACGGATCGTCGGCCAGTGACTTGAGGGCGACCGGCAGGGCCTCGTAGAAGATCGCGCGGTAGCCGGGGTTGTTCTCGACGTAGTGGTGCAGGTCCTCGGTGATGCCGACCGCGTCCAGCCAGAGCCGGAAGACCGCGGTGTGCTTGGCCTCCTCGAAACAGAACTGGGTCAGGTACATCTCGTCGCCGAACCGCCCCTCGGCCGCCATCGCCTGCAGGAACGGCTGCAGGTCCTCGGTGACCGCCTCCTCACCGGCGACGAACTGGGCGCAGAGCAGCAGGGCATTCTCTCGATCGTTACTGCTCAGCTCCTGCCAGTCCTTGGCGTCCTGGCTGAAGTCGATGTCACGCGGGTTCCAGAACTTTCGGTTGCCCTTGTCGAACAGCCGCAGCGGCAGTGCCTCCCAGTTGAGACCGCCGGACTTCAGTGAGCTGAAACCCTTCCGATGAAGGGGATTCGTCGTGGTCATGGGGCCTCCCGGCCTGGACTGAGGAGCGGAGGGAGCGAAGCGACTGGAGCGACGAGGGAAGGCCGGGAGTCAGGGCCCCATGACCCTGCCGGCGCCGAAGGCCCGGCCATGAGCACCGTCATACCTGCCTCCTGCTCTCGGACAGAAAGGGACTGAGGACGCGAGCCAGCTGCGCCGCCACCGCCGCCGGGGGAGGGCCTGGCGTGACGATGTGGCTGAGGACGACGCGCAAAGCGACGTCGACGCAGCTGGTCGCGTCCTCCGGTGGTACCTCCGGCCAGTGCTCCCTGACGTGCTCACCCAGCCGTAGGTGGGCCACCTCCAGCACCTGCTGCCCCCGTGTGGTCAGCAGTTGACTGGCCTGGTCCGATCCCGGCTGGCCCAGCGCCGCCTTCACCAGCGGGTTCTCCCCGGCCAGTGCGAGCGCCCGCTCGACCGCGGCCCGCAAACCGTCGATCGGGTCGGAGTGCTCGGCGAGCGCCGCGTTGACGTCCAGCAGGAACCGCTCGGTCTCGCGGTTTGCCACCGCTTGCAACACGCCCCACTTGTCGCCGAACTCGTTGTAGACGGTCTGCCGGGACACACCGGTACGACGGGCCACGTCGTTCATCCGCAGCCCGTCGTACCCGCCGGCCACGATCGCGTCGTACGCGGCGTCCAGCAGCTCGTCGCGCAGTCGGCGCTTGGTCCGGTCGGCGAACGAGTCCATGAGGCCGATGGTTTACATTTCTGCCTCGAATGTCAAGAGATCGGACAGAGTGTCCTCAGTTGTCAAGTGACGAGAAGTGCTCCGCGTCACCGGTCCGGGGCGTACTGCGGACGCCGTCGATGCTGACCGGGATGTCGCCGGCCAGGGTGATCCGGTGCAGTCGCCGCGGCTGGTCGTCGTAGTCCGCGACGCCGTAGTGCTGGGTCGCCCGGTTGTCCCAGATCGCCAGGTCGCCGGGCTGCCACTGCCAGCGGACGGTGTTGTCGAGGTTCGTGATGCGGTTCTGCAGCAGCTGGAACAACGCGGTCGTCTCGGCGGAGGTGAAACCGACGAAGCGCCGGACGAAATGACCGAGGACCAGTGAGCGCTCGCCGGTCTCGGGGTGAACGCGGACGACCGGGTGCTCGGTCTCGAACAGCTTCGAGACGAACTGCTTGCGGTGCTCCTCGACCTTCACGTCCACCCCGCCGATCCGGGTCTCGTCGACCCGTCCGGCGTAGTCGTAGACGTTGCTGTGCACGGCCCACAGCCGGTCCACCAGAGCCTGCAGTGCGACGGGCAGATTCGCGTACGCCGTGACGGTGTTGGCCCACGTGGTCGCGCCGCCGTACGCGGGCAGCGTGACGGCGCGGAGCAGACTGATCGCCGGGATCCGGTCGACGAACGTGACGTCGGTGTGCCAGCTGTTCGCCTTGCCGTAGTCGGAGTCGATCGGCAGCACGTGCTCGGCGCCCTCGAGGCTATTCGAGGTCGGGTGGGCGAGCGTCGGCGTACCGAGGAGCTTGGCGAAGGCGAGCTGGCCGGCGTCGTCGAGGTGGTGCTGCTCGCGGAAGAAGATCACCTTGTGGTCCAGCAGTGCCTGCCGGATCGCGCTGACGGTCTGCTCGGGCAGGTCGCCGCCGAGGCGGACGTTGCCGATCACGGCGCCGATCGCGCCACCGGCCTTGCTGACGGTGATCTCAGGTGCTTCCAGCTGAGTGGTCATGGCAGGCTCCTTCGGAGTGACGTGGTTAATAGACATAATCCAACTGATTTAGTGCACATTGCGGCCGTTTCGGGATGCGAGACTCGGCACCGGTGCGGAGCACGTAGGGTTGGGGACGTGTCAACCGCCGAGATCCAGCCTGCCCCCGCCACGTTCGATGTGCCGGAACTCGTGGTCGGGTTCGACCTGGACATGACGCTGATCGACTCCCGGCCGGGGATCCAGGCTGTCTGGGACCTGCTGGCCGCCGAGACCGGCGTACCGATCGACACCGACCTGGTGGTGAGCCGGCTCGGGCCGCCGCTGACCTGGGAGATGGCGAACTGGTTCCCGCCGGCGCAGGTCGACGCGATGGTGTCCCGGTACCGCGAGCACTACCCGTCACACGCGATCACCGGCAGCCTGCCGCTCCCCGGTGTGCTCGAGTCGTTGGCCGCCGTACGGGCGTTGCGCGGCCGGACGATGGTGGTGTCGGCCAAGTACACGCCGTCCGTCGTGCTGCACCTGGAGCACCTCGGGCTGGACGTCGACGAGCCGGTCGGTGATCTGCACGGTGCCGAGAAGGGCATCGCGCTACGGGAGCACCAGGCGACGATCTACGTCGGCGACCACACCGCCGACATCGACGGTGCACACGCTGCCGGTGCGGTTGCGGTGAGTGTGGCGACCGGGCCGTTCACCGCAGACGAACTTCGGGCGTACGGCGCTGACGTCGTACTGAACGACTTGACCGAGTTCCCGGCCTGGCTGGACGCCTACGTGCTCGAGCAGCGGCTGGACGCGTTGATGCGGCGGTTGTCGAGCTACCGGAACATGGTCGTCGCGTTCAGCGGCGGTGCCGACTCGGCGTTCCTGCTGGCGGCCGCGGCGCGGGCGATCGGCCCGGCGAACGTGATCGCCGCGACCGCGGTGTCGCCGAGTCTTCCGGTGGCCGAGCTGGAGCCGGCCGCGCGGTTCGCCGACAGCATCGGCGTACGGCATGTCACGCCGCACACGCACGAGATGGACCGCGAGGGCTACCAGGCCAACGCCGGCGACCGGTGCTACTTCTGCAAGGCCGAGCTGGTGGAGACGCTGCAGCCGATCGCGGACGAGTTCGGGATCACCGCGATCGCGACCGGGACCAACGCCGACGACGCGATCGCCGGCTTCCGGCCGGGGATCCGGGCCGCCTTCGAGCGGGGTGCGATCACGCCGTTGAAGGACGCGCGGCTGACCAAGACGCAGATCCGCGAGGCCTCCCGGAGCTGGGGTCTCGAGACCTCGGACAAGCCGGCCGCCGCCTGTCTGTCGAGCCGGATCGCGTACGGCATCCGGATCACGCCGAACCTGCTGGCCCGGGTCGACCGGGCCGAACAGACGGTCCGTTCACTGCTCACGCCGTACGGCGTCGAGAACGTCCGGGTCCGCGACGTGGGGGAGACGGCGAGTATCGAGATCGACGCCCGGCTGCTGGAGCAGGTGGACCATCAAACGCTTGTCGACGCGGTCGTGGCCGAAGGATTCCCGGCCGCTCAGGTCGATCCGCGCGGCTTCCGATCCGGGTCGATGAACGAACGGTTGAAGGATCCGGAGAAGTACCGGTAGTGGTGCGGAATCATCGCCGCGTCAGATAATTTTCCTGAGGCGCCGCGGCGCTGGTTCACGTACGCTGGGTAGCCGATCGGGCAGCCCGCCCGTCCTGTTCCGACGATTGACAACAAGAGGTTCTCGTGCCCGTTGGCAAGGTCAAGTGGTATGACTCCGAGAAGGGGTTCGGCTTCCTCAGCAAAGAGGAGGGCGGGGACGTCTACGTTCGCAACGACGCCTTGCCCGCCGGAGTGACGAACCTCAAGCCGGGCCAGAAGGTCGAGTTCGGTGTCGTCGAGGGACGCAGGGGTGAACAGGCCCTCCAGGTCCGGCTGATCGACCCGCCGCCGTCGGTGGCGAAGGCGATGCGGCCGAAGCCGGAGGAGATGCAGCTCGTCATCGAGGACCTGATCAAACTTCTCGACAACCTCGGCGAGGGGTACCGCCGCGGCCGCCAGCCGGACGGCAAGGCCGCCCGCCAGGTCGCCACCGTGCTGCGCGGCGTCGCCGACAAGCTGGACATCTAGGCCGTGTCTGATGGTCCCCCGCCTACTGCGCGGGACCATCAGACACGACCTAGCCCCGGCGGTCGATCAGGGACTGGATGCCGTCCAGTACGGTGTCCAGCCCGAACGCGAACTCACCGGAATCGAAATCGACGCCGTACTCGTCGGGCGCTTCCGGATGCGCCAGGCCGGCCGCGATCGCGGGGAAGCGGTCCGGATCGGCGAGCATCGTGAGCCGGCGGGTGTAGAGCCTGTCCGCCTCCAGCGCTGCCTCGTCGGTCAGCATGTGCGCGGTGATCTGCACCGCGCCGCGGACGTAGATGTTCACCAGCAGCATCGACGACAGCCGGTCCTGCGGCGTCAGCGGCGTTCCGTCGAACGCGGTCAGCGCCGATTCCATCCACGCCAACTGGTTCGGTGACAGCGGCGGCTCGGTCACCGGGATCTGCAGGATCCACGGGTGCTGCTGCAGGCCGAGCCGGAAGGCATCGGCCCACGCGGTGATCCGCTCCCGCCAGTTCGGTTGATCCATCGCAGGCGGTTCGCCGAACGCGTGGTCCAGCATCACGACGTACAGGTCGTCCTTGGAGTCGACGTACCGGTAGAGCGACATCGTGGTGAAGCCGAGTTCGGCCGCCACCTTGCTCATCGAGACCGCGGCCAGCCCGCCGGCGTCGGCCAGTTTGACCGCGGCCCGGCCGATGTCGCTGATGTGGAACGCGGGCTTCGGCCCCGGCCGTTGCCGCCCTTCGATCCCCCAGAGCTGCTCCAGCACCCGCGGCAGCTCCACCGGCGTCTCGTCGCTCATCGTCGCCCTCTCTCCATCGGCTGCCCCGAAGTCTATCTGTTTACATCATAGACAGATGCCGCTAGTGTCTGTGTATGGCGCACACAGTGTGCGTCGTACACAGATCTCTGAGGGGTAGTCATGGGTACGACTGAACGTGCGGGACGGAAGGAATGGATCGCGCTCGGCGTGCTCGCACTGCCGCTGCTGCTGGTCTCGATGGACGTCTCGGTGCTGTACTTCGCGGTCCCGTTCATCAGCGCGGACCTGGGGGTCTCGGCGACCGAGCAGCTGTGGATCTTCGACATTTACGGGTTCGTGCTGGCCGGGCTGCTGATCACGATGGGCTCGCTCGGTGACCGGATCGGGCGGCGCCGGCTGCTGCTGTTCGGTGCGGTCGCGTTCGGGCTGGCATCGGTCGCGGCGGCGTACGCGCAGAACCCGGAGCAGTTGATCGCCGCCCGGGCGATCCTCGGCATCGGCGGTGCGACGCTGATGCCGTCGACGCTGGCACTGATCCGGAACATGTTCCACGACCCGGCCCAGCGGTCGAAGGCGATCGCGTTCTGGAGCGCGGTGATGATGGGCGGGATCTCGCTCGGTCCGGTCCTCGGCGGGTTCCTGCTCGAGCACTTCTGGTGGGGTTCGGTGTTCCTGATCAACACACCGGCGATGGTGTTGCTGCTCGTGCTCGCGCCGATGCTGCTGCCGGAGTTCAAGGCATCGAACGCAGGGCGCTTCGACCTGATCGGGTCGGTTCTGTCGCTGGCCGCCGTACTGCCGGCGATCTGGGGGATCAAGGAGCTGGCGGCGCACGGGATGTCGATGCTGCCGGTGGTGGCGATCGTGGCCGGGCTGATGTTCGGGGCGATGTTCGTGCAGCGGCAGCGGACGGCGCCGTACCCGATGATCGACCTCGGGATGTTCCGCAGCCGGGCGTTCAGCGGTTCGCTCGCGGCCAACACGATCGGGATGCTGGCGCTGGTGGGGAACGCGGTCTTCATGACGCAGTACCTGCAGCTGGTGCTCGAGATGGGCCCGTTCGAGGCGGCGCTGTGGTCGCTCCTCCCGTCGGTGGTCGTCGGCGGCGCGGCGCCGCTCGCGACGGCACTGGCGCAGCGGTTCGATCGGGCCTACGTGATCGGTGGCGCCTTCGTGCTGGCGGCGTCCGGGTACGGCGTACTGACGCAGGTCGGCTCATTGGCCGTGATCCTGATCGGATCCGGGCTGCTCGCGGCCGGACTGGTCATGGTGATGTCCCTGGTCACCGAGGCCGTCGTCGGATCCGTCGCGCCGGAGCGTGCCGGGTCGGCCTCGGCGGTGATGGAGACCTGCAGTGAGTTCGGGGGCGCCCTGGGCATCGCCATCCTCGGCTCCATCGGTACGGCGGTCTACCGCGCCGACCTCCCCGCCGACGCCGCGGCTCCCGTCCGCGAAGGCCTCCCGGCCGCAACCGCCGCGGCCGCCCACCTACCGCCAGAACTGGCCGGGACCGTCCTGGCGACAGCCCGCCACGCTTTCACCCACAGCCTGAACGTCGTGGCCCTGGTCGGCACTCTGCTCCTGCTCACCACAGCCATCGCCGCCACCCTCACCCTCCGCGGCACCACCCCCGCGGAAGAGCAGGCATCAACTGAGGACCTCCAACCAACAGCCTGAGCTTCAGCTAGCGCGGCGGCCTGCGGGATGCATCCCCGGGCCGCCGCCGGTTGAACAGCCCTCGGTCCCGCTCGACGGTCGGCTCCTCGGCCCACGGGGCCTGGTCCTCGACCGTCTCCTCGTCGTCCTCGTCCGGCTGACCGCTCCACCAGCGGCCCATCGGCTGGTCCGGGCGCGACGTGGCCGGCTTCTGATCGTCGAACTTCAGTTCCACGGTTGGCTCGTCGTACCGCTGTGAGCTGCGTTCGCGGTTGGCGCGTTGCTCGGCGACGCTGGTGGTCAGGATCGTGCGGCTGGTGCTCGTCGGCCGCTCGGGCTCCGGAGCCTCGTGACCACCACCGGGACCCGCAGGCTTCGGCTTGAGTGGGCCCGGGGTCGGCCGGCTGGACGGCTTCATGCGTACGACGAGGATGACGACTGCCAAGAGCACGGCCGCGAGGAAACCGAAACCGAGACGGGGGATCAGGGGCATGACGATCCCGCAGCCGCCGCCGATCACCCAGGACAGCTGCAGCACGGTCTCCGAGCGGGCGAACACCGACGTACGCACGTTCTCTGGCACGTCCCGCTGGATCATCGCGTCCAGCGAAAGCTTCCCGAGCGAGCTGCACAACCCGGCGATCAGGCCGAGCGCGATCAGGATCGGGAACCCGTAGAACACCGCCACCAGGATCGCGACCGTCGCGTCCGCCAGCAGTACGACGAGGACGACGGCCTCGGGTTTTCGGGCCTTGAGCAACGATCCGACGAGGGTGCCGAGGCTGTTGCCGAGGCCTGCCGCCGCGATCACGGCACCCGCGGCGAGCGCGCCGTCGATCCCGCTGACCGGCTCGTCCCGGAGCAGGAACGCCAAGTACATGGTCAGGAACCCGGACACGAACCGCAGCCCGAGGTTGCACCGGATCCCGCGCGCCACCGCCGCCGTGATCGCCCGCCGTCGCGCGTCGCGTCCCGCCGTACCGGTCATCTCGCCGGCCGGTGAGTCGACCCGGCTGGGCAGCCGGATCGCCAGCACCAGACCGATCGTGTAGACGAGTGCGGCCCAGCGCAGCGACCACTCCGGCCCGATCGACGCGAACGCGGCCGCGATCCCGGCGCCGAGGGTCGCACCCGCGACACCGGCCAGCGAGATCCGCGAGTTCGCGGTGACGAGGGTGATCTCCTTCGGGAGCAGCCGCGGTACGGCGGATGCCCGCGTCACGCCGTACGCCTTGGAGGCGACCAGGCACCCTAGGGCCGCCGGGTACAGCCAGGGCGAACTGGAGCCGTCCATCGAAGCCGCGAGGCTCCAGACCAGGAACCCGCGTAGCCCGAGCGTCGCCCCGATCGCCCACCGGCGACCGTGCCGGAACCGGTCGAGGATCGGCCCGATCAGCGGCGCCATCAACGCGAACGGCGCCATCGTCAGCAGCAGGAACAAGGCGACCCGGTCGCGTGCCTGCTCACTCGGCACGGCGAAGAACACCGTCCCAGCCAGCGAGACAGCGAACGCGGTGTCACCGGCTGCGTTCACCGCGCCGAGCTCGATCAGCCGCGACAGCCCGGACTCACCGGCGCCCTGCGCGCTGGTCAGCCCGCGGATCCGCCGGCCGGTGGCCCGGCCGACCTTCCCGCCAACCACGGCCGTCTTCCGCGACGCGGAGGCGACCCCGGTGGCGCCGACCTTGGAGGCCTGGCCCACCTTCTTGCTTGCGGTCCCGAGCTTCTCCTTCGCGCCGCTGAGCCGCTCGGTGGTGCTCTTCCCGGCCGGCGTGTCACCGGGCGTCTGACCAGGCTTGTGGCCGGGCTTGTCGCCGGGCGTCTGACCGGGCTTGTCAGCAGGCGTCGGGCGGGGCTTGTCACCAGGCGTCCCGCCGGCAGGTTTCGCGCCGGCTGCACCAGGCGTCGCCTTCCGGTCGGCGGGGTCTGGGCTCTGCATGGAACCATCCTGCCTCCTGCAGGGGACAGACCGTAGTCACGGCGCGTTCGGACCAGCTTCGCGGGCGTGCGAGAATGGGCGATTGTGACTCCCGTCAAATCTCCGGAACCGGTTCGAGCCAAGCCCGACGCCATCTGTGTCGCGGCGGTCGAACCTGCCCGCGAGGCCGCGGTCGCCGAGGCCGGCGCCGCGCAGATCGGCGAGCACCTCGGTCATCTGGTCGAGGGTGAGCGCCTCGTCACGCATTACTTCGCCTCGACCCACCCCGGGTACCGCGGCTGGCGGTGGGCGGTCACCCTGACCCGCGCCTCCCGCGCGAAGACGGTCACCGTCAACGAGGTCGTCATGCTGCCCGGCGACGAGGCGATCGTCGCGCCGGAGTGGGTGCCGTGGTCCGACCGGGTCCAGCCCGGCGACCTGCGCCCCGGCGACCTGTTCCCGACCCACGCGGACGACCCGCGCCTCGAGCCGGGCTTCACCGACACCGGTGCGCCGGAGGACGTGCTCACGGTCGTCGAGGAGCTCGGACTCGGCCGCGAGCGCGTGCTGTCGCAGTACGGGCGGGAAGAGGCAGCCGACCGCTGGTACGCCGGTGACTTCGGTCCGTCCTCCGCGATCGCGCAGGCCGTTCCGTACAAGTGCAACGCATGCGGCTACTGGATCCGCCTGGCCGACAGCCTCGGTCAGGCCTTCGGTGTCTGCTCGAACGAGATGGCCCCGGGCGAGGGCCGGGTCGTGGCCTACGACTACGGCTGCGGCGCCCACTCCGACGCGGTCATCGACCTCCCGGACCAGCCCTCGGCCGAACACGCCTTCGACACCACCGGCTACGACAACCTCGAACTGGCCGCCGCCGAGGCCGCCGAAGCCGACGCCGTACAAGCCGAGGTAGAAGCCGCCGCCGAACCCGAATCCGACGACGAGGTCGAGGTCGAGGAAGACCAGTCGAACTGACGCCGCGAAAGGACACCGCCTCCGACGGCGACTGTTCCTTTGCCGCCTCCGGCGGAGCCGCGGACTCGCATCACGGGTCGACGTGATGGGCGGGACAAGACAACTGATCCCCCCACCCGCTACGCGCGCTCCTTCGTCACGTGCTCGCGACCGCTCCCGCCCACCCGGTTTCGTTGTGCGAGCTGTCGCCCGCGTCTTGACGGGCCCGTCGCCCGCCCGCCTGCCGCGAGTGCCCGCCCTAGATCTCGTCGGGGTGTAGTGCGTCGAGGATCAGGGTGAGGCCGAAGTCGAACTCGTTGGCGTAGTCGTAGCCCGGCTTGAGGGCGTGTTCGGTGATGACCTCGGCGAGGTGCGGGTAGGTGTCGGCCGGCAGGACGCGCAGGATGTCGCCTGCGACCTCGTCGAGTTCGGTGGAGTTCGCGAACGGCAAGCTCAACTCCTGGATGACGAACCCGTAGAGATAACTGTCGATCACCGAGACCGCGTGCGCGGCCATCCCGACCGAGAACCCTCCCGCTCGGAGTGCGCCCAGTACGGCGTCGTGGTGGCGCCAGGTCGCCGTGGCCGGGACCGGGCCGGTGCGGGAGTCCATCAGGCCGACAGCCCAGGGATGGCGCCGGAGCACCGTACGCGCGGACGCGGCACGCTCGCGCATCGCCTCCTTCCAGCCTGTGGTCGAACCCGGAAGCTCGATCTCGCCGAACACCGCATCGACCATGCCGTCGAGGATGTCCTCCCGGCCGGCCACGTGGTTGTAGAGCGACATCGCCTCGACGCCCAGCCGAGCGGCGATCGCGCGCATGGTGACCCCGGCCGCACCCTTCTCGTCGGCCAGCGCCATCGCAGTCGTGACCACCCGCTCCCGGCTGAGCGGCGCCCGCGCCGATCTCGCCCGCCGGTTGGTGCTGCGCTCGGCCATAGCTGCTTCCTCCGCCACTACTTGACTGACTTACGGTGTAAGTCTAGCGTGACTTACACCGTAAGTTCGATCGGCAGGGGTGGAGATATGAGCACGGACCAGATTCGGAAGGTGTGCATCGTCGGCGCCTCGGGGAAGCTCGGGCGGTACATGGTTCAGCACGCGCTGGACCGCGGCTACGAGGTCGTCGGCGTATGTCGCGAACGCAGCGTCCCGAAGCTCGCCGCCTTCGCGGACCGGATCACGATCGTCCCCGGCCCCACGAACGACCGAGAGGTGATCCGGAGGGCGGTCGCCGGCTGCAACGGCGTACTGACCGTGCTGGTTCCCTGGGGCGTCCATCAGTACTCGTCGGGTACGGCGCAGGCGGTGCTCGACTACGCCGACCCCGACGCACGCCTCGTCTTCTCATGCGGCTGGCACATCACCCGGGACGGCAAAGACCAGTACTCCTGGAAGTTCCGTGCGGCCGTCCGCATCGCCACCTGGCTGGCCCGCCTCGTACGCGTCGTCGAAATCGACGACCAGGTAGAGGCGTGCCGACGGATCTTCGCCAGCGACCGGCGCTGGACCATCGTCCGCGGCAGCGACCTCGAAGAGGGCGAGAGCCAGGGCCTACCCGCCTGGAGCCAGCACGTCGGCGACCCAATCCTCGCCAGCAACCTCACCCGACGCGTCGACTTCGCACTCTTCATGGTGGAGTCCCTCACCAACGACACCCTCATCCACGAGGCCCCAGCCATCGTCAGCCGCCTCTCACCCAGCGCCCAAGCCCACCCCGGCAACACTCAAGCCTCCAACTCTGCCTCTGACAAGACGCCCTAGACCGCCGACGCAAGCGAGCGACACCAGCGCGGAAAGAACACCGCCTCCGGCGGCGGCTGTCCTTTGCCGCCTTCGGCGGGCCGCGGACTGATGTCGCGGGTTGATGTGATGGGCGGGCGGACTGGTGTCGCGAGCGGGTGCGATGGGCCCGCAGGACTGGGTGTTGTGGTTGCCCCACGCAACCGATTGCACGCGCTCCTGCGTCGGCCGCTTGGCGAATGTCCGGGGCGTTGGACCGTTGCCGACGGCCATCTGCTGTTACCGCATTCAGTCGAGCCAGCCGTCTCCTGGCCGCCAACGACCAAGGTCGCGCGAGCCCTCAAGGACCGGGTTCAGGCAGTTCCCGACGAGTTTCAGTGCCGCCTCGATCGTGTGGAGCTTCTCGTCGATCTTTGTCCTGCGGGCGTATGGCCCGTAGCCGGTTGGCCATTGGGGCCCCGGAGACACCATCTCGTTGGGTAGCTCTACTCCTCGTCGCCTGCTCTCCGCGCGCAGTGCTTCCGAGACTGGCTTCGCCTCGAACTCGCATGTCGACACGATGAGTGCCAGATCGATCAGGTCGCGGTATCGCGTCGAGGGCGTCTGGAGGTCGCCATAGGGCTGGTACATCGCGCAGACCTTGTCGGCTACCTGGTCAGTTAGCGGGTACACCACGATCTCGGGGAGATCGGCCAGGCCGGGGACATCGACGACGGGTTTGGGCCTGATCCGCTCGGGTGCCGACAGCAGATGGAGTTCGCGGGCAAGGTCGATGGGGAAGGCGCCGTACTTGGCGCCGATGTAGGCGGTCACACTGAGCTCGACCACAGGATTGGTCCGGCTGTAGGACACCCCGTCCTCGATGACAAACGTCAGATGATCCCCCTCGCGTGGAGCAGTGAGAGCCCGAAGCTCGGCGATCGCCTCTGCAGGTGACAGCTCGCCCAGGTGCAGAAGATCCAGATCCTTGGAGAACCGGGCCTTCGCGAGTCGCATCAGCAGACTCGCCCCACCCTTGAGCACCCACTGTCCGTCAGGGAAGGAGAAGATCAGCGCGAGGAACCGCTGGAACAGGAACTCCCGCCGAAGCTCCTCCAGCGACCGGGCGCGGGCCTTGGCTTCGCGTTTGAGTCGGTCCTCGAGCGCCCTTCGAAACGCAAGCACAGTGGCGTACTGTGGCGACCCGTTGATCATGCTCACGCGCTGTCCTCCTGTGCTGCAGGGCCGACGTCGGGCGCCTCAATCGACTCGCTGATCGTACGGGCGAGTTGTGACAGCTCGGCGATCTCGCTGTACTGCTTCGCAAGCCGTTGTATGGCCGGGGATTGGAGCTGACGCGCTAGGTCGGCGACAGCCTTTATGGCCGGCGGGTTCCTGATCTGCTCACTCATCTGCGCAAATGGCGCGATCGCACTCTGGATGGCTGCGAGCTGGTCATGGAGGCCCTGCATATCTCCGGATGTCTTGGGCGTTTCGACGGCCGTGCGGAGCGATCGCCCACCGGCGAGTTCGACCGCGCGACCGATCGGCACGGACACGCCGGACTCCTGGAGAAAGCGTGCCAGGAGAGCTTCACCATCACCCATCCGTGCACCGTATTGGTGTGCGTGCTGTCGAAGTGCAGTGGCGAGTTGCTGATCGTCGACTTGCTGCCGCGTGAGTGCATCCCGCACCACGCGGGCGAGGTGCCCGCCGTCCACATGAGCGGCCGCGAGGTCGCTAACGGTGCGGACCACGGTGGTGACCGGAAGACCGTCCACCACAGTCCACTCCTCCGGAGCGAGCCAGCCGCGGTGGATCCGGACGCCCAGCCGTCGGGTCTGCCTGCGTTCACTGCTGGTGAACTCGTACTCGTCCGCTTCGAGATCCCCGAGCATGTGGATCGCAGCGGCAGATCGGTGGGAGACCACAACGGGAGCTTGATCACGAAGGCGTTCTCCGGCCCGGCGCGCTGGGTCGAGCGCAAGCCACGCTGCACGGAGATCGTCGAGCGGTGAAGGCGGTGCCCCAGTCACCCGGTAGACACCGTGTGTCATGCGCTCAAGCGCGCCCTGATTGGTCAGCCGTGCAAGGGCCTGAGGGGACACGCCAACGGTGCGCGCCTGAGCGGTCGTCAGAAGCCCCCACTGTTCGGCTGAAAGATCCGCCAGATCGAGCACAGCAGGCATCGTTCCTCCTCTCCGATGCTGCAATAATACCCCAGAGAGATACTTTTGCAGTAACTAGACGGAGTAATTCTGCACCTGGGTGGTAGCACGCCAGGTGGATCGTCGGCGGACTCGACCGGCCAACCGCCCGTTGATCACGACCCTGAGTACACGTCGGGGCTCGGCTACCACGGCACGTGGTCGAGCTCGTCGACCCAGAGCTCGTCGATCGTCGCGTCGGTGAACTCCCGCGAGCCGGTAGCGGTCGCCAAGCAGGCGACGAAGGAGCCCGCGCAGCCGCATCGCGGGCGATAAGCCCGCAAGTCGGGTGGGTGGGAGCGGCGGCGAGCACGCGACGGAGGAGCGCGCGTAGCTGGTGCGTGGGGCAACCACCGCAGTCCTACCCGCAAATCACCGCGACCCGGGACGCGAGTCCGGGCCGAACAGAACAGCCGCGGCCGAAGGCCGTGTCCTTTGGCCGAAGGCCGGGTTCGAGGGTCAGTCTTCGATGGCGCTGCGGTGGCCTGCCTGGATGGCGGCCCAGCGGCGGCGGCAGTAGACGAGGCCGATCAGGCCGAGGCCGAAGCCGGCCACGGTGACCCACAGCCACCACTCGAGGCCGTCCTTCTTGAGTTCGTCGCGGAAGATCAGGACGACGACGAAGGCGACCGCCCAGGCGATGATCCCGGCGATGACGCTGGGGATGCCGGACAGGTCCAGCGGCTTGACCTCGGCGTGCACCAGTTCGCCCCGGGCCAGCTGGCTGGTCGGGTCGTTCCGCTTGGTCGGCTTCTCGGCTGCCACGGCTCCACCTTAGCTCCCGACTTCGACGAGGTTGCGGTTAGTGCTCGCAACCAGCCGGTGGGAACTGGCACCATTCGGTCATGAGCTCGCCCCAAGCCGCCACCGCCCGCGATCGAGCCAACGTCGTGGACTCGTTCTTCAAGATCAGCCAGCGTGGATCCACCGTCAGCCGTGAGGTCCGCGGCGGTCTGGTCACGTTCTTCACGATGGCCTACATCGTGGTGCTGAACCCGCTGATCATCGGCACCGTCAAGGACGGCGCCGGCCAGTACGTCGGCGGCGGCACCGATCCGTCCGTGTCGATCGCGAAGATCGCCGTCGCGACCGCGCTGGTCGCCGGGGTGATCACCATCTTGATGGGCCTGGTGGCGAACTTCCCGCTCGCGCTGGCGACCGGGCTCGGCCTGAATGCGTTCGTGGCGTTCTCGATCGCGACCAAGATGACCTGGGCCGACGCGATGGGCCTGGTGGTGCTGGAGGGCATCATCATCTTGATCCTGGTCCTGACCGGGTTCCGAAAAGCCGTGTTCGAGGCGGTCCCGGTGCAGTTGAAGGTGGCGATCAGCGTCGGGATCGGCCTGTTCATCGCGTTCATCGGGTTCGTCGACGCGGGCTTCGTCCGGCGTCCGGCGTCACCGACCGCACCGCCGGTCGAACTCGGTGTCGCGGGCAACCTTCGCGGCTGGCCGGTACTGGTGTTCGTGATCGGCCTGATCCTGATCGTGACGCTGTACGCACGCAAGGTGAAGGGTGCCATCCTGATCGGCATCCTGGCCTCGACGGTGCTGGCGATCATCGTCGAGTCGATCTTCACCGTCGGCGTGCGCACCGCCGACAACCCCGACGGCTGGGGCCTGACCGTGCCGAAGTTGCCGGACGACTGGTTCAGCAAACCGAACCTGGACACCATCGGCGAGTTCAGCCTGTTCGGGTCGTTCGAGAAGGTCGGCGTGGTGGCCGCGCTGCTGCTGATCTTCACGCTGATGCTGGCCGACTTCTTCGACACGATGGGCACGATGACCGCGATCGGTGCCGAGGCCGGTCTGCTGGACAAGGACGGCAACCCGCCGAACGCGCAGCGGATCCTGGTCGTCGACTCGGTCGCGGCCGCCGCCGGTGGTGCCGCGTCGGTGTCGAGCAACACGTCGTACATCGAGTCCGCGTCGGGTGTCGGCGAGGGCGCCCGGACCGGGCTGGCGAGTGTGGTGACCGGGATCTGCTTCCTGATCTCGATGGTGATCGCGCCGCTGGTCACGCTGGTGCCCTACGAGGCCGCGACGCCGGCGCTGATCCTGGTCGGGTTCCTGATGATGACGCAGGTGAAGGGGATCGACTTCGACGACCTCGAGGTCGCGTTCCCGGCGTTCCTGACCATCATCCTGATGCCGTTCACGTATTCGATCACGGCCGGTATCGGCGCCGGCTTCGTCACCTACGTCCTGCTCAAGCTGGTCCGCGGCAAGGCCGTCCAGATCCACCCGCTGATGTGGGTCGTCTCGGCCCTGTTCGTCATCTACTTCGCGATCGGCCCGCTGGGGGACTGGCTCACGTAGGCACCTGGGTCCGGGCGCGGAGCTGGAGGTACTCCGCCCGCGCGGTGAACAGGTCGCGGAGCTCGGCGCTGATGGTGTCGAGGAATTCCTCGCGGTACGACGAGTCCGTCAGCAGCGCGATCGAGTAGTAGAGGCCGGTGAAGTTCGCGATGCCGATGGCGACCTTCACCAGGCCGGCGCTGATCACCATCGGGTGACCGAGCAGCTGTACGTCGTGCGACCAGGCGCCGGCGTCGATGCCCCAGCTCTCGTAGATGTGCCGATTGATCGCGAGCATGCCGAAGGCAACGAAGAACAGCCCGACACCGCTGCTCACCACGAACGTCTGCACCCACTGCCGGATCACCAGGCTGACGCTGAGGTTCAGTCGCTGGAGCCGGCGCAGCGGCGGGCCCGAGTCGGCGTCCTGCTCGATCGCGTCGAGTTCCTTCGGCAGCCGCACCATCAGAAACAGGGTGCTGAGCAGGGTGAAGGCGGCCACCGACAACAGGATGAACGCGACCGGCATCCCGGTGAACACCTGCCACATCTCGGTGTTGATGAACAGGACCAGTGAGAAGACCAGCAGGAGCGGCAGTGCTCTGACCATGCTGGCGATCGAGTCGGCCAGGTCCCCGGCCAGCCGGCGCAGGCTCCAGTACGTCGTCGCGATCAGGCCGTAGCCGATCACGACGTACACCACGCCGAGGAGCACCAGGTTGCCGAAGGCAACGCCGAAGAACTGCCGGAACTGCCCCTGGGTGACCACCGGCAGCAGCGCCGGGAGCAGCACGAAGACGGCCAGTTCCGGGATGCCGAAGCGGGTCGGCAGGGACCAGAACGGACGGCCGCGGAATCCGTTCAGCAGGCCGAAGCCGCCGATCAGGACCGCCAGCGCGACAAGTGCGGCCAGGATGTTCTGCCAGACCGGCCAGTCGAGGTCGGTGGCGCCGAGCACCTCGGCCAGGAACACCAGCACCAGCAGCGGGGTGGCCCGGGTGAAGATGTCGTGCGTCGGCGAGAAGTCCTCGATGAACAGTGGCAGCCCGGCCCGCCGGAACCGCTGCTCGTACCGCTCCAGCTCAGCAGGTGTCCCCATGTCCGCGAACCCTAGCGGTTCGCCGGCGCGTCGTACCTGCCTGACCGGGAATACCACCCGCTGGTCAAGCGTTTTCGTTAGCAAAGGTAATGAGTTAAGGTAACGATATGCCCGAAGTCGTAGCCCAGCAGGTGAAGAGTGACGTCGGGCTGGCGAGTGCCCTGCGGTCGTCCACGCTCCGGCTGTCCCGGCAGCTCCGGCGGCAGCGCGAGCCCGGTCACGACCTCACCGCCAACCAGCTCAGCGTGCTCGGCGCGCTGTCCAAGCACGACGCGATGACGATCGGCGAGCTGGCCGCGCACGAGCAGGTCAAGCCGCCGTCGATGACGCGGATCGTGTCGAACATGGAGGAGGCGGGCCTGGTCGCCCGCCGGCCCCACCCGACCGACAAGCGCCAGATCCTGGTCGAGCTGACCGGCGCCGCGGACGAGCTGATCCTGGCCAACCGCCGGCGCCGCGACGAGTGGCTACAGACCAAACTGAAGCAACTGACCCCCGAGGAGCGCGACATCCTGCGCAAGGCAGCACCTGTTCTCGAACGCCTGGCGGCTACATGAGCCCGACCTTCCGCGCGTTCAAAGTCCGCAACTTCCGTCTTTACGCCTCCGGCGCGATCGTCTCGAACATCGGCACCTGGATGCAGCGCGTCGCCCAGGACTGGCTGGTCCTGGAGCTGACCCATTCCGGTACGGCGCTCGGCATCGTCACCGGACTGCAGTTCTTACCCGCTCTACTGTTGGGCCCGTACGCCGGGCTCGTCGCCGACCGCTTCCCGAAGCGCCGGGTGCTGACCTGCACCCAGATCGCGATGAGCACCGTCGCGCTGGTGCTCGGCACACTCACCGTCACCGGCCTCGTCGAGCCCTGGCATGTGTACCTGCTGGCTCTGCTGTTCGGTGTCGGCACGGCCTTCGACGCTCCGGCCCGGCAGTCCTTTGTGGTCGAGATGGTCGGCCGCGACGAGCTGGCCAACGCGGTCGGGCTGAACTCGGCGTCCTTCAACACGGCCCGGCTGATCGGCCCCGCGCTGGCCGGTCTGCTGATCCACTGGGTCGGCACCGGCCCGGTCATCCTGGTCAACGCGGTCACGTACTTCGCCGTGATCCTGTCGCTGCGGCTGATGCGGGTCAGTGAGCTGCACACGCCGAAGCCGGCGGCCCGGGACAAGGGGATGATCCGCGACGGTATGCGCTACCTGTGGCGCCGGCCGGATCTGATGATGGTCCTGGTGACGGTCTTCTTCGCCGGCACCTTCGGCCTGAACTTCCAGCTGACGTCCGCGCTGATGGCGACCCAGACCTTCCACAAGGGCGCGGGGGAGTACGGCATCCTCGGCTCGATCCTGGCGATCGGCTCCCTGGCCGGTGCGCTGCTGGCGGCCCGCCGGGCCCGGATCCGCGGTCGCCTGGTGATCGGCGCGGCCCTGACGTTCGGCGTGATGGCGATCATCAGCGGCCTGATGCCGACGTACCTGAGCTACGCGCTCGTGCTCCCGCTGGTCGGGTTGGCCTCGCTGACCATGCTGACCACGGCGAACGCGACCATGCAGCTGGGTGTCGACCCGACCATGCGCGGCCGGGTGATGGCGCTCTACATGACGGTCCTGATGGGCGGTACGCCGATCGGCTCGCCGCTGATCGGCTGGGTCGGGCAGGAGTTCGGCCCGCGCTGGTCGCTGATCGTCGGTGGCGGCCTCACCCTGCTCGGGACGATGGCCTCGGTCCTCTACTTCTCCCGCCGCCAGGGCCTGTCCATCCGCCCGCGGCTGCTGCCCCGACCGCGCCTGGAGATCCTGCCGCAGACGGAGCTCCTCGGTGAGAAGGCGGTCGTCACCGAGGTCATCCCGGTCGAGCCGGAGACCACCCCGTCGAAGGACCTCGGCCCCCGGGTGGCGTAAGGCTCCTTGCGGTCAGGGTCACAATGGGGTGTGACTCATTACGACGTGGTGATCATCGGGACCGGCTCGGGGAACACGATCGTGAACCGGCGGTTCGCGGACCGGAAGGTGGCGATCGTCGAGCGCGGTGTGTTCGGCGGCACCTGCCTCAACGTGGGCTGCATCCCGACCAAGATGTTCGTGCACACCGCCGACCTGGCCGCGACCCCGTCGATCAGCTCCCGGTACGGCGTCGACGAGGAGCTGGTCGGCGTCCGCTGGCCGGCCGTCCGGGACCGGATCTTCGGCCGGATCGACCCGATCGCCGCGAGTGGTTCGGAGTACCGGCACCACCACGAAGACAACGCCAACGTGACCGTGTACGACGGCACGGGCCGGTTCACCGGCACCAAGGAGCTGACCGTCGACGGCAAGGACGGGACGACGAGTGTGCTCACCGGCGACCAGTTCGTCCTCGCCACCGGCAGCCGGCCGATCGTGCCGTTCATCCCCGGGCTCGAGGAGGTCGGCTACCACACCTCGAACACGATCATGCGGCTGGACGAACTGCCACGCCGGCTCGGCATCATCGGCAGCGGGTTCGTCGCGGCCGAGTTCGCGCACGTGTTCTCGTCGTACGGCGTCGAGGTCACGCTGATCGCGCGGTCGGACCGGCTGATGCGGCACGAGGACGCCGAGATCGCCGAGCGCTTCACCGAGATCGCCCAGGGTAAGTACGACGTACGCCTCGAGCACGACACCGTCAGGGTGGCCCGGCGCGACGACGGCTCGATCGCGCTCGAGATGCTCAGCCCGAAGGGCGTGGACGAGCTCGTGGTCGACGAGGTCCTGGTCGCCGTCGGCCGTACGCCGAACTCGGACACGATGAACCTGGACGCCACCGGGGTCGAGGTCGACGACGAGGGCCGCGTGGTCGTCGACGAGTACCAGCAGACCACCGTCGACGGCATCTACGCGCTGGGCGACGTCACGTCACCACACCAGCTGAAGCACGTCGCGAACCACGAGGCGCGGGTGGTGAAGCACAACCTGCTCAACCCCACCGGCCGGATCAAGTCCGACCACCGCTTCGTCCCGCATGCCGTGTTCAGCTCACCGCAGATCGCGGCCGTCGGCCTCACCGAGGAGGAGGCCAAGGAGCGCGGAGCCCCTTATGTCGTTGGGCGTCAGCAGTACGCCGACATCGCTTACGGCTGGGCGATGGAGGACACCACCGGCTTCGCCAAGATCCTGGCCGACCCGGAGACCGGCCAGATCATCGGCTGCCACATCATCGGCCCGCAGGCGTCCTCGGTGATCCAGCCGGTCATCCAGGCGATGAGCTTCGGCCTGGACGCGCACTCGATGGCCCGCGACCAGTACTGGATCCACCCGGCCATGTCCGAGCTGATCGAGAACGCCCTGCTCAAGCTGGACCTAAAGGCGGAAAGCTGAGATCACCTCGGCCACGCTGTCCAGCGTGTCGAGGTCGGGCAGGCTGATCATCACCTCGGCGACACCGGCCTCGGACAGTTCGCGGAAGCGGCCGATCTGGTCGGCGATCGTGCCGGCGTTGACGGACGCGGCGTAGCGGGCCGGGTTCTGGTTGCGCGGGCGCAAGCGGGACACCAACTCGTCCACGTCCCGATGATCCTTGCCCACCAGG
This sequence comes from Kribbella sp. NPDC049174, assembly GCF_043197365.1. Taxonomy (NCBI): domain Bacteria; kingdom Bacillati; phylum Actinomycetota; class Actinomycetes; order Propionibacteriales; family Kribbellaceae; genus Kribbella; species Kribbella sp. NPDC049174. The sequence continues at coordinate 109,704 of NZ_JBICSZ010000007.1, forward strand.
GTGGTGGACAGATGCGTGAGTTCGATCGGGCGGTCGGTGAGCTCGCGAAGGTAGTCCGCGTGTTTGCGCACTGTCGCGACATCACCGAACACGTTCACGGCATCGGCATGCCGAGCCGCCACCCGCAGTGTCCGGCGTCCGCTTCCGCCGACCAGCAAGGGCAAACGGTCCTGCAGCGGTCGCGGGTAACACGTCGTGTCCGGTACGTCGAGCACCGCGCCGTGGAACGGTTTGTTGCCTGGCCCCCACAAAACCGGCAGCAGCTGCAACGCGTCCTCCAGCAACGCGTACCGCTCCGCGACCGGCGGGAACGTCCACCCGTACGCCTTGTGCTCCGCCTCGAACCACGCCAGCCCGACACCGCAGACAGCGCGCCCACCACTCAGTACGTCGAGAGTCGCGGCGATCTTCCCCAGATGCGCGACGTTCCGATAGGTGATCCCGGACACCAGAGTCCCCAGCCGCACTCGCGACGTACACGCGGCCAGGTACCCCAATGTCGTCCAGCTCTCCAGGAAGTCGTCCCACGCCCGCCCGACCTGCGGAATCTGCCGGAAGTGGTCCATCACGTAGATCGCGTCGAACCCCGCGGCCTCCGTCTTCGTAGCCACCTCACGGATCCAGGCAGCCGTCTCCGCCCGCCCGGCCTTGTGCGTGTAGCTGCTCAACTGCAGCCCAAACCGCAGTCGCTCAGGAGCCTCCGCCTGACGCACTGCAGCCGCCCCCGCGTCCACGAACGCTGACGGTACGACGCGAACCACGGCCGGCTCGAGCACGTCGTCGTACCCCTCGGTCGGCAACTCCTTCTTCACCGCGGCCCACGATCGCAACTGCGACGTCAGCACATCGGCCGGGATCCGCTTCTCCCGCGAGCGATTGCGCGCCCGGCACTCGGCGGCCGGGGTGTCGAAACCGACCGCGACACAAGGCATCCCGGCCACCCGAGCCAACTCCAGCCAGCGCAACCGTCGCTCCCGGTCGAGGCCGAGAGTGTCGATCACCGTCGTCAACCGCCGCCCGATTCGTTGCCGCACCACCTCTTCCAGCAACGCGAACGCATCCGCACTGGCGGCCAGATCGTCCTCCCCGGCCCCCACCAGCGCCCGCAGCCGATCACTCGACACGATCAGGTCCGCAGCGAACCGCTCCGCCGCCCACGTCGACTTCCCCGAGGCACCGGGCCCCACCAGGATCACCACACACGGCGACGGCAGTTTCAGCTCATCCACAAAAGCAGTTTCGCGCACCGATAGGATTTTGGGATGCGATTGTTCGTGGCCGTAGTGCCACCGATTGACGTAGTGGAGGATCTGAGCGAGTTCGTGGAGCCGCGGCGGGAGCATCCGGATGACGACATCCGATGGGCCTCGGACGAGCACTGGCACATCACGCTGGCCTTCCTGGGCGAGGTGCCGGACTGGAAGACGGACGAGTTGTCGGAGCGGCTGGAGCGGGCCGCCAAGCGGCAGAAGCCGTTCGAGTTGCAACTCAGAGGAGCAGGTGCGTTCCCGGGTGTGCCCGATGCGCGGGTGCTGTACGCCGGGGTGCGCGACGACACCGAGTCGCTCAAGCACCTGTCGATGACGACGAAGGCGGCCGCGAACCGCGCCGGCGTGGTCGTGGAAGGCCGGAAGTTCACCCCGCACATGACGCTGGCGCGCCTGCGCCGGCCGATCGACGCCACCCGGTGGGTGCGGGTCTTCGACACGTACGACGGCCCGGCCTGGACCGCGGGGAGCTTGCAACTGATCGAGTCCCGGCTCGGTGAGGGGCCGGGCCACAGTGCGGCGTACGCCACAGTGGGCGAATGGGAGTTCTTAGGTTAACCTCAGGAAGGTTAGCCGTACCTAACGCCGCACGCTGGAGTCCCGCCATGCTCGCGAACTATCTGATCGGACTCCGGGAAGGCCTCGAGGCATCGCTGGTTGTCAGCATCCTCGCGACGTTCCTGGTCAAGTCAGGGCACCGGGATCGGCTCAAACTGGTCTGGATCGGAGTCGGCGCCGCGGTCGCCACCGCGGTGGCCGGCTGGGCCCTGCTGCAGTTCATCACCGCGCTGACCGCCCGGTCGTTCACCACCCAGGAGACCATCGGCGGGATCATGTCGATCCTCGCGGTCGGCTTCGTCACCTGGATGATCTTCTGGATGCGCAAGGCGTCGCGCAGTATCGCCAAGGAGTTGCGCGAGCGGATGGGCCTGGCGCTCGAGCTCGGTGCCCGGGCGGTCGTCGTACTGGCCTTCCTGGCGGTCTTCCGGGAGGGTATCGAGACCGCGTTCATCGTGTACGCGTCGGCCGCCACCGCGACCACGGCGACCCCGTTCATCGGCGTTCTGCTCGGCCTGGCCACGTCGGTGCTGCTCGGGATCGCGATCTATCGCGGTGCGGTCCGGATCAACCTGGCCGTCTTCTTCAAGTGGACCGGCGCGCTGCTGATCCTGGTCGCGGCCGGCATCTTCGCCTACGGCTTCCACGACCTGCAGGAGGCGAACATCCTGCCCGGCCTGCAGAACCTCGCCTTCGACATCTCCCACGTCATCCCGCCGGACAGCTGGTACGGCGTGCTGCTCAAGGGGATCTTCAACTTCAACCCGTCCCCGACCGTCGTCGAGGCGATCGCCTGGCTGGCGTACCTCGTCCCGGTGATGGTGCTGTACTTCCGCCCCGTCAAGACGCCCCCCGCCGTACCTGCGAAGACCGCTGAAAAAGCGGCCTGATCCACCACTCACAGTCCAGGAGAACCATGTTCACGTCAGCGGCCCGCCGGGCCACCGTCATCGGCGCAGTACTGGGGCTCGCCACGCTCACCGGCTGTGCCGACGAGACACCGGCCGCCACCGATGACGGCACCGGTCCGGTGGCCGTCAAGGCGACCGACTCGGAATGCGACCTGAGTCGGCGTGACGTGAAGTCCGGCACCAGTACCTTCACCGTCACCAACGGCGGCAGCAAGGTCACCGAGTTCTACGTGTACGCCGACGGCGACCGGGTGATGGGTGAGGTCGAGAACATCGGCCCCGGTCTGAAGCGCGACCTGATCGTCGAGCTGCCGACCGGCAAGTACCAGGCGGTCTGCAAGCCCGGCATGGTCGGCAACGGTATCCGCGGCGACCTGACCGTCACCGGTGACGCCCCCGCGCAGGTCGACGAGGACACCCTGCTCAAGGAGGCCACCCAGAGCTACCAGCGGTACGTGAACTCGCAGGCGGTCGCGCTGGAGCAGAAGACCACCGAGTTCGTGGCCGCGGTCAAGGCCGGCGACGTGGCCAAGGCCAAGGAGCTGTTCCCGGTGTCGCGCACGTACTGGGAGCGGATCGAGCCGGTCGCGGAGTCGTTCGGCGACCTGGACCCGAAGATCGATGCCCGGGTCAACGATGTCGAGCCGGGCACCGAGTGGACCGGGTACCACCGGATCGAGCAGGCGCTCTGGGTCTCGAACTCCACCAAGGGCATGGAGAAGTACGCCGACCTGCTGCTGACCGATGTGAAGACGGTGGTGGCCAAGGCCAAGGTGGTGCAGCTGAACCCGCTGCAGCTCGCCAACGGCGCCAAGGAACTGCTCGACGAGGTTGCCACCGGCAAGATCACCGGCGAGGAGGACCGCTACTCGCACACCGACCTGTGGGACTTCGAGGCCAACGTGGAAGGCTCGCAGGCCGCCATCCAGGCGCTCCGCCCCGCCCTGCAGAAGCGTGATGCCGCGCTTGTCGTCACCCTGGACACGAACTTCAAGGCAGTCTTCGCCGCGCTGGACAAGTACCGCGTCGGCGACGGCTTCAAGCCCTATGTGGTGACCGAGGCCGAGAAGAAGCAGCTCGGCCAGGTCTTGGACGGACTGGCCGAACCGGTCAGCAAGGTCGCCGGAGTGATCGCCAAGAAATGAGCGAACGTAAGGGCATCTCCCGCCGCGGTCTGTTCGGGGCCGCCGGCGCGGCCGTGGCCACCGGCGTCGCCGGGTACGCCGCCCATTCGGTGCTGGCGGGCGAGGAGTCCCAGGCGGCGGACACCACTGGCCCGGTCGAGTTCCACGGTCAGCACCAGGCCGGGATCATCACCCCGGTCCAGGACCGGCTGCACTTCGCAGCGTTCGACGTCACCACGACGAAGCGCGCCGAGCTCATCTCGCTGCTGAAGGAGTGGACCGCGGCCGCGGCACTCCTCACGGCGGGTCGCGACATCGGCCAGTACGGCGCGATGAACGGACCGGGCGAAGCACCGCCGGAGGACACCGGTGAAGCGGTCGGACTGCCGCCGGCCCGGCTGACGCTGACCATCGGGTTCGGGCCGAGCCTGTTCGACAAGCGGTTCGGCCTGGCGGCGAAACGGCCGCAGGCGCTGGTGGATCTGCCGCACTTCATCGCCGACGACCTGGACCCGAACCGGTCCGGCGGCGACATCGCCGTACAGGCCTGCTCGGACGATCCGCAGGTCGCCGTCCACGCGATCCGCAATCTGGCCCGGATCGGCTTCGGCCGGGTCGCGGTCCGCTACTCCCAGCTGGGTTTCGGGCGGACGTCGTCCACGTCGAAGGCACAGACGACACCGCGGAACCTGTTCGGTTTCAAGGACGGCACGAACAACCTGAAGCTCGAGGACACGGCCAAACTCGAGCAGCAGCTCTGGGTGCAGCCCGACGACGGCCCGGACTGGATGGTCGGCGGCTCCTACCTGGTGTCGCGGCGGATCCGGATGAACATCGAGATCTGGGACCGTACGTCGCTCGGCGAACAGGAAGCCATCATCGGCCGGGGCAAGGGCACCGGGGCGCCGCTGGGCAAGGCGGACGAGTTCGACGCGATCGACTTCGAGGCGAAGAACTCCGACGGTGAGCTGAAGGTCGCGACCGAGGCGCATATCCGGCTGGCGCACCCGTCCTTCAACAAGGGGGCCGAGCTGCTGCGGCGCGGCTACAACTTCGTCGACGGTTCGGACGGTCTCGGCCGGCTGGACGCGGGCCTGTTCTTCCTTGCCTACCAACGGGATCCGCGCAAACAGTTCATCCCGGTCCAGAACCAGCTGGCGCGGTCCGACGTACTGAACGAATACATCGTCCACGTCGGCTCCGGCATCTTCGCCTGCCCCGGCGGCGTGGCCGCCGGTTCCTACTGGGGCGAGAAGTTGTTTGCCTGAGCTTCCTTGGCCCAGCATCGACCCGGTCAGTGGAGCGGGATGGCGATGACCTCGCCGACGTCGGCGCAGACGCCGCAGTTGGAGACGTATGCGTTGCCGTTCCTGATCGCCAGGCCGGTCGGCATCGTCAGGCCCTCGCTCGCGATGACCGTCCGCGCGCCGTTCTCGCCGACCCGGATCAGTGCACCCGTGGGGTCACCCGACAGCAGACCGTTGTGGGCGATCTCCAGGACGTAGAGTGCATTGTCCGGACCGAAGGCGATGTCGATGATGTTGGTGAATCCACCGGCCGCCACCTGGGGCTGCCCGCCCGGCCCGATCCGGTAGACGTTCGCGCCGCCGACCGGGAACGGGAACCCGGTGAGCTGACCGACGTAGAGCGCGCCGTCCGGGCCGCGGGTCACCGTCGTCGGCACTGCCTGCATCGGGATGTCCGGGCCGCCGAACGGATTCGGCACCAGCCGCGTCGGGAAGACGGCCAGCGTGGAGATGCGTCCGTGCGAGCGCACCCCGAGCAGAGAGTTTCCACCGGCATCCGCGACGACCTGACCACCCTTCGTCACCAGCAGGCCCTGCGGATTGGTGTCCGGCAGTCCGCCGTCCGGGTTCGCGGACAGCTCGTACGCGCCGATGTCCGCTACGACCTTGAATGTTCCCTTGGGCGCCTTCGCCCGAATCAATGTCCCGGCGAGCTGTCCGTTCGGAGGCAGTTGACTCCGCAGGCCCGGGTCGTCGCCGAGACCGAGCGTCACGTACAGGTTGCCGGTGCCGTTCAGTCCCACGTCGGACGGTCCGAACACCTCGTCCGTGCCCTGGAGGCCGAAGGAGGGGAGTCCGGTGAGAACCCGCGTCTGGTGCCCTCGTTTCACCTCGGTGACCGCACCCGTAGCGCCGTAGCAGATCTGCCCGAGCGGATGCGGGATGCACGGTCCGGCGCCGCCAACACCTGCTTCGGCGACGTAGAGTGTGCCGTTCGGAGCGAATCCCAGGCCGCGTGGGCTGTCGAGGCCGGACGCGATCACCTGCCACGAAGTGCTTTGTGCGCCTGCCGGTACGACGGGCAGGGCGACGAGACTCGCCCCGGTCATCAATGCTGTGCCGATGACCGTCAAACGTCGGAACATGTCCCCTCCCAAGGTGTTACGGCCCCCTCTTCACTCCCGAGTCTGCGCGTATCCGCCCCGACCGTCACGGGGTCGGCACGTGCAAGAAATGCCGGTGGCCCCGGACAGAGCCGGGGCCATCGGCAGAGCGTAGTACTGCGATTACTTGACGGCGCCCGCGGTGACGCCGGCGACGAAGTGCCGCTGGGCCAGGAGGAAGCCGATGACAACCGGGATGCTGACGACCAGGGCGGCGGCCATGATCTGGTTCCAGTAGACGTTGGTCTGGGTCGAGTACTGCCGCAAACCCACCGACAACGTCCGGTTCGCCTCCGTCGTCATCACGGATGCGAACAGCACCTCACCCCACGCGGTCATGAACGAGTAGATCGCGACCGCAATGACACCGGGCCGGGCCGCGGGCAGCACCACGCGGCCGAGCGCGCCCATCGGCCCGCACCCGTCCACCAGCGCGGCCTCGTCCAGCTCGCGCGGGATGCTGTCGAAGTACCCGGCCAGCATCCAGATCGAGAACGGCAGGCTGAACGTCAGGTAGGTGATGATCAACCCCAGCCGGGTCCCGACCAGCTGCACACCGATCGAGTTGTTGATGTTCACGAAGATCAGGAACAACGGCAGCAGGAACAGCACACCCGGGAACATCTGCGTCGACAGCACCGTGGTGGTGAACACCGTCCGGCCGCGGAACCGGAACCGCGACACCGCGAACGCGGCCAGGATCGCGATCGCCACCGAGAACACCGTCGCGACCACCGAGACGATCGTGCTGTTCACGAAGTACCGGGCCAGCGGCACCGTCTTCCACATGTCGAAGAACGGCGCCAGCGTCAGGTTCGACGGCCACCAGGTGAACGCGCCCTGGACGTCCTTCAGCGGTTTCAGCGACGACGTGACCATCACGTACAGCGGGATCAGCACGAACAGGCCGAGCACGGCCAGTACGACGCCCCGGTAGATCTTGAAGCCCCTGGTCTCACGCACGACGCGACCTCCTTCCGGTGACGAACAGGTAGATGCCGGTGACGATCATCAGGAAGATCAGCAACAGCACGGACATCGCCGCACCACTGCCGAAGTTCCAGGTCAGGAACGACGCGTTGTAGATGTGGAAGGTGATCAGGTCACCCGCCGGCGGCTGCGCCGTACCGAACAGCACGTACGGCGTGTTGAAGTCGCTGAACGTCCACAGGAACAACACCAGCACGAGCACCAGGTTGACCGGCCGCAGCGACGGCAACGTGATGTTGCGCCACTGCCGCAGGTTGCCGGCTCCGTCCACCGCCGCGGCCTCGTAGATGTCGCGGGGGATGCTCTGCAGCCCGGCCATCAGGGTGAGGAACGCGAACGTCCACAGCTTCCAGGTCGCGACCGTGATCAGCGACACCAGCGCGTTCCCGCCGATCAGCCAGAACGGCCGGTCCGAGGCGAGCCCGAGGTTGTCGACCAGGATGTGGTTCACGATGCCGGTGTCGCGCTGCAGCATGAAGTTCCAGGTCAGGATCCCGGCGTACGCCGGTAACGCGTACGGCACCAGGAACAGGGTCCGGACCCAGCTCCGGCCGCGGAACGGCGGCTGCAACGCGACGGCCGCGGCCATCCCGAGCGCCCAGGAGAGCCCGACCGTGATGAGCGAGAAGGCGACGGTGACGCCGAACGACTTCAGCAGTCCCTCGCCGACGGCGTTGTCGAAGTCGAGTGCCACCTTGTAGTTGCCGAGCCCGGCCCAGGGCGCGGCGGACCAGTTCGCGATGTAGAACTTGGTCAGTTTCACGAAGCTCATCCAGATTCCGACCAGCATCGGGAGGATGTGGATGAGCAGTTCCAGCAGTACCGCCGGTGCCAGCAGCAGGTACGGGAGCCAGCGGCTCAGTCCGGGCCGGCGCTCCGGGCCATGCTTGATCTTGGCGGCTTTCGCCGGGGCTTCCGTCGTGGCGACGGCCATCCTGGGTCGCCTCCTGTCCTTGGGATCGCGGTGGTCGGCTGACGCGGTCGGTGGCCCGGACGCGCTGCGCGCCCGGGCCACCTGGCCTCACGTCAGCTACTCGCGGCCACCTGATCCTCGGCGGTCTTGAGGGCCGCCTTCACATCGTCCGCGGTCACGGTCCCGCCGGTGGCGATCTTGGCGAACATCGCGTTCATCGCCTTGCCGACGGTGCTCTCGTACTGGTCTTCGGCCGGCACCAGCGGCAGCGGCTTGGACTTGGTGTTGTAGATGTCCTGGAACGTCGCGGCCTCTTCGGCGTTGTCGGTGAAGACCGGCTTCGCGTCCTTCAGCACCGGCAGCGAGGCGAACGGCTTGCCCAGCGTGGACTGAGTGTTCGCGTCCGTCATGTACTTGACGAACTTGAGCGCCGCGTCCTTGTTCTTGGTGTTCTTGAAGATCGACAGGTTGATCCCGGCGACGTGGCTCGCGGTCTGGTTCGCCGCGCCCTGCGGTGCCGGGAAGGGCACCACGCCGTACTCGCTGCTCTTCATGCCGTTGGCGGCGATCGAGGAGTCGGCGTTGTTCTGGTTGATGATCATCGCGACCTTCTTGGTGGCGAAGTCGTTCACCGACTTGGTGCCGTTGTCGTACTGCGCGTTCGACGGGTTGGCGACCTTGTCCTTCTGCATCAGGTCGAGGTACCGCAGCACGCCCTGCACCTGGCCGTCACCGGTGAAGGTCGGCTTGCCGTCCTTGTCGAACCAGTCGGCGCCGTTCTGCGCGGCGTTGATGAACGCGAAGTGCACGTTCTCGGTGTAACTGCCGGCCGCGAGCGCCATCCCGTACTGGTTCTTCGCCGGGTTGGTCAGCTTCTTCGCCGCGGTGACCATCTCTTCCCAGGTCTTCGGCGGCTGCGGCCCGGCCGCGGCGAACATCGCCTTGTTGTAGTACATCCCGTACGCCAGCCCGTAGAGCGGGACCGAGGTCGGGTCGGTGCCTTCCTTGCCGCCGGTCGCCAGAGCCGTCGGCACGAACTTGTCCTTGCCGCCGATCGCGGTCATCGCGTCACCGTCGAACGGCAGGAACGCGTCGGTCGCCTGCAGCGACGCGGCCCAGGTGTTGCCGATGTTGACCACGTCCGGCGCCTGGCCGGAGGTGATCGCGGTCTGGATCCTGGTCTGCAGGTCGTTCCAGCCGATCACCTCGAGGTTGACCTTGATCCCGGTCTCCTGGGTGAACTTCTGCAGAACCGGGGTCAGCACCTCCTTGTCGTTGTCCAGGCTGGTGCCCTGGTTGCTGGCCCAGTAGGTCAGCGTCTGGTCTCCACCCGAGCTACCGCCGGAGGAATCGCCCGAGTCGCTGCCACCGCAGGCGGCCAGGCTGATTCCCAGGGCGGTCACCGCTGCTGCGGCTACAAGCGAACGCAGTCTCACGTCGGACTCCCTCGTCCCGTCGAGCCCCCGCGGACCTGCGGAGGCGGATCGGCCCCATAGTGGCCTAACCGGTTAAGTTTCGAAACCCTAACCGGTTCAGTAAGCAGTGGTTCGTTATTACCTCGTGACCATGTCGGCACGCGACACAACACACTCCGAACCTACCCAACTACAAAGAGTTGTGGGTGGGATGCTTTTCAGCTCCTGGCAGGTCCTGACGACTCCCGCGCGTGCAGTTCGCCCGCAGGTGCCTCTTCGTGCAGATCGGTCTCGCCACCGGCCACCCGCAGCAGCAGATCCGCCGCGGCCCGCCCGCGCTCCATCGTCTTCTGATCGATCGCGGTGATCCCCGGCCGGGCCAGCTCGCACAACGGCGAGTCGTCCCACGCGAGGATCGACACCTCGCCCGGTACGTCGGTGCCGTGATCCATCGCCACCCGCAACGCGGCCACCGCCATCAGATCGTTCCCGAGCACGATCGCGGTCGGCGGGTTCGGGTCGCTCAGCAGCCTGCGGGTCAGCTCGGCGCCGTCGTCGTACCGGTAGCTGCCCTCGAAGTGCCGGACCGTCATCCCGCGCCGCTCGGCCCCCTCGGCCAGCATCCGCACCCGCAGTTGCTCGTGGACGAACGTGAACGGCCCGCTGATGTGCGCGATGTCGCGATGGCCGAGCTCGGCCAGGTGGTCGAGCAGCAGCGTGACGGTCTCGACCGGCGAGCTGATCAGCCGGCCGACCTGGTCGTCGGGGTCGTTGGAGCTCACCACCACACACGGCATCCCGAGCTCCTTGAGCAACGTGATCCGCGGGTCGTCGTCGTGCTCGTCGAACAGGATGAACCCGTCGACCCGCCCCTGCCGGGACCATCGCCGCAGTACGTCGAGATCCTCGCCGTGCTCACCGGTGAGCCGCAGCAGCAGCGACGAGTCGACCTCGTTCAGGTACTGCTCGATGCCGACCAGCGTTCGCATGTAGAACGCTTCGGTCGAGATCAGCGCGGGATCACGGGCGATCACGATGCCGATCGTGCGGGTCCGGCTGGCCGAGAGCGCGACGGCGGCGGAGTTCGGATGGAAGCCGAGTTCCTCGGCCAGGTTGAGGACCCGCTGCCGGGTCTCCTCGCTGACCCCGGCGCGGCCGTTCAGCGCGTACGAGACCGACGCCTTGGAGATGTGCAGACGGCGTGCGAGATCGCTGATCGTCACTCGCCGGCGCCCGCCACCGCCCGCCGGACCGTCGTCGGCGCTGTCCCCGCCGGCCAAGGATCCGGGTGTCGTCATGTCTGCCTGGTACCCCGCACAGCCGAGAGAGTAGCAGCGAGTTTTCTGGGGTAGCGCGTTCGCGGAGGTTTGGATAGCGTTTTCCCATGACGCCTGGTGAACCGTTGAGACTGGATTTCCTGCCCTGGGAGTACGCGCGCGTCGGGTCCGACGAGGAGCGTGAGCGTCAGATCGAACGGCAGCAGCGGCTCTCTGGGACGCTGTCGCTGGCAGACAACGTGTACGTCGCGGAGTCGGCGGCGGTGTACTGCGAGGAGCTCCGGATGGGGGAGCGGTCGTACATCGCGGCGCACGCGTACGTGACCGGGCACATCACGCTCGGCTCGGACACGACGATCAACCCGTTCTCGGCGGTCCGCGGCCGGGTCACCGTCGGCGACGGCGTTCGGATCGGCGCGCACACGTCGCTGCTCGCGTTCAACCACGGCACCGCGCCGGGCGAGCCGATCTTCCGCCAGAAGCACACCTCACTCGGCATCACCGTCGGCGACGACGTCTGGATCGGCTCGAACGTCACCGTCCTGGACGGCGTCACCATCGGCCCACACTCGATCATCGGAGCTGGTGCAGTGGTCACCAAGGACGTCCCCGCCAACACCATTGCCGCCGGCAACCCGGCCCGCGTCCTGCGGTCCCGGTCGGACTCCGGCCCGAAGCCTTCCACCGACCTGGCCGGCCGCCTCTCCGCTTTCACGGCCAAGGCTCGGGCGCAGGCGGACGACGTACTGCGCCGCTGCTGGGACGGCGAACGTTTCGTCGACCGCCCCGGACTCGACCACGAACCGGCGATCCGCCCGTGGTGCGACGCCGTCGAGATCGCCGACGTACTGCTTCGTCGTACGCCTGAAGGTCACACCCGCGACGACCTGGTCCGCCGCCTCCGTGCCCGTCAGGATCCCGAGTCCGGACTGGTCTCGCCAGGAGACCTCGCCGACGTCGGCCTCGACGTGCCGGCTACCGACAAGCTGTCTGTCCTGGAAGGTCCGGCCAGCTACCACATCCTGTGTGTTGGGTACGCCCTGCAGGTCCTCGACAGTTCCTTCGAGCACCCGATCCGGACCGACTTCGCACCCGGCGAGCTCGAGCGTCAGCTCGACAACTTGCCCTGGGCACGGCAGGCCTGGTCGTCCGGTTCCGGAATCGATGCCCTCGGCACCGCTGTGGCCCGGAACCTCAAGGATCACGGGGAATCCGGGCCGTTGGAGACTCTGATGGGATGGCTGCTGGTTCGTGCCGATCCTGCTTCCGGCATGTGGGGTGAGCCGCATCCGGACGACGGATGGCTGCAGGTGGTCAACGGTTTCTATCGGCTGACTCGTGGCACCTACGCGCAGTTCGGGCTGCCGTTGCCGTATCCGGAGCAGGCCGTCAAGACTCTTCTTGCCCACAGCAACGACAAGCGGATGTTCAGTGGTGACGGCTACAACGCGTGCAACGTGCTGGACGTGATCCACCCGCTCTGGTTGGCCGGCAAGCAGACCGACGTGGGCCGGGCGGACGGCACTCGGTGGGCCGAGGACCAGCTGACCCGGATCCTGGACCGCTGGGTCGACGGCGAGGGTTTCGCGTTCGCGCCGGACGGTACCGACGACCGCTCGATTCCCGGGCTGCAGGGCACCGAGATGTGGCTGTCCATCATTTGGCTGCTCTCCGACTACTTGGGTCTGTCCGACGCCGTCGGCTACCGTCCTCGCGGCGTCCATCGACCCGAGCCCCTGGTCAGTCCGCGCTGACCCAGCTCGACCAGAGCTGCCCCGTGCTGTGATCCGGCCCTCTTCGCGTCCCTGGCCCTGACTGTCGCCGGACGGGGGTCCATTAGCCTGATGGCGTGGACCCCCGCACCCGCCGACTGGTGACCTCGCTCGTACTGGCCGCACTGGTCGCCATGGTCGTCATCGCCGCACTCGTCCGCTGACACTTCGGCGACTAACGTTCTGCCGCATGACCGTATTGATGCCACGCCTCCGGCGCGGCGGGTCATGGGGCTTCGGCTCCCGGCCTCCCCTCGTCGCTCCGCTCCTCAGTCCAAGCCGGGAGACCCCATGACCACCACCCCTGGAGCACGGTCGCCGTACCTGATGCGAGCGGGTCTGGTCCGCAACGTACGGTCCGCGGAACACCTGACCACCTTCGTGGTGAGCGGTGTGGCGACCGTCCTGATCACCCGCCTGTTCCTCGGGCTGAGCGGCTACCCGCAGATCGGCGGCAAGGGGCTGCACATCGCCCACGTCCTCCCCGGCGGCCTGCTGATGCTGGTCGCGATCTCCCTGCTCCTCGCGTACGTCGGTCCGGTCGTCCGACCCGCGGCGGCCCTGATCGGCGGGGTCGGGTTCGGGCTGTTCATCGACGAGGTCGGGAAGTTCGTCACCTCGGACAACAACTACTTCTACCAACCGGCCGCGGCGATCGTGTACGTCGTCTTCGTGCTGATCGTGCTGGCTACCAGGTTCCTCACCACCCGGCGGCCGATCGATCCGCGCGAGCAGTTGGCGAACGTGGTCGACAACGCCGTCGAAGGGGTCGCGGGCGGGTTGTCACGCCGCCGGCTGGCGCAGGCCTCGGAACAGCTTCGTCAGGTCGGTGCCGAGGTGCCCACTCGCCAAGAGACCCGGGCGCTGCTGGCGGCCTGCCCGGCCGACGAGGTGGAGCTCGCCGCTCCGGTCGATGCCGCCTGGAAGGCCCTACGGCGTGGGTTCGACCGGCTGGCCACCCATCCACTCGCGCCTGGGTTGGCGGTCGCCGTACTGGTCGTCCAAGCGATCGGTGCGCCGGCCATCGCGGCCGGGATCCGGTTCGACGACGGGCTGGTCGCGGACATTCCGGTGCTCGGGGTGGCCGCCGGGAGCTTGCTGTCGGCATCGTTCACCGTGCGTGGCGCGGTGCAGCTGCGGAAGAAGAACAGGGCACGTGCGGTCCGGCTGTTCGAGCTGGCCGTGCTGGTGTCGCTGCTGGTCACGCAGGTGTTCCAGTTCGCCGGTACGCAGTTCGCGGCGGCGTTCGGGATGTTGCTCGACCTGGTGCTGCTGGGACTGCTGAGTGCCGAGCGGGACCGGTTGAGCCGCAAGGAGGTCGAGGCGACCAAGGCTAAGACGTGGAAACTGCCACCGGATCCGAGCCTCCCGCCGTTCCCTGAGGACCCGTCGGATCCTGTGTAGCCTTCCAGGTCTCGTGCCGCCCGATCAGCAGCGGTGACATGGTCGCGACGAAGTAGACCGCGCCGGCCGCGAGCAGTGCTGGCGCCAGGCCGATGCCGGCGATCGCCGCACCGGCCACGACTCCACCGAGTGGTACTCCGATCCAGCAGACCGCGTCGGCCAGTGAGTTGACCCGGCCGAGCATGTGCCGGGGGATCCGCTCGATGAACAATGCGCCCAGCACGGGGTTGATGAACCCTGCTCCGATGCCTCCGGCGGCGTACACGGCCATCACTGCCCACACCGGTGCGTCGAACGCCATCACCACGAAGCGCGGTGCACCACAGATCAGGAACGCGAGCGTGAAGACCAGCTTCCGCGGTATCCGGTTGCCGACCGCTGACGCGACCAGTGCGAACAGGGTTGCGGTCACACCGAACGACGTGAGGATCAGGCTGGTGTGCCCGGGACCGAAGCCGTGGTCCTTGATCCAGACCGGCAGGAGTACGGCGGCAATCGCCGCGTCGAGCAGGTTGGTCACGGCGATCATCACGACGAGCGGCATCATCAGCTTGTCCCTGCGGAGGAAGTGCCAGCCCTCGAGCAACCGGTGCTTGTAGGTTCCTTCGTCCGGCTGCTCGGTCTTCTGGTGCTGTCTGGGGATCCAGCGGGCGATGAGGACTGCGCAGACGCCGAACGATGCCGCATCGATCCACAGCGCGTTGACCTCGCCGACGAGAGTGATGAGGGCACCGGCGATGGCGAACGCGATGAACCCGGCCAGCCGCTCGGTGGTGCTCTCCAGGCCGGTCACGCGTTCCAGCGGGACGTTGGCTGCCTTTGCGATGTCGGGGATGAGCGTGCCCTTGGCTGCGTCACCTGGTCCGCGGAGTGCTCCTGCTATTGCGACCAGCGCCAGCAACAGCGGGAAGGACAAGGCGTTCAGCGTGTGTAGCAAGGGGATCAGCGCGACTACTCCGGTGCTGGCGGTGTCTGCGAGCACGCTGATCCGACGCGGTCCGACGCGGTCGATCAACGGGCCGCCGACTGCTTTGAAGATGACCAGCGGTGCCATCTCAGCCAACGCGACCAAACCGGTCTTGAACGGCGACCCGGTGGTCATCAACACGAACCACGGGATCGCGATGGCGCTGACCCGGGTGCCGCAGATCGACACCACATTGGCGACCAGGAACGCCACCAAGGGCGCCCGGTCTGGTCTCACCGCCGTACTCGCGTCACCCATCTGCCTCACCTTTCGCCTCACGTCGTACCGCTGCTGCACGCCGTGCGGCGGCTCACCGGGTCTCTCGTGGATAGGCCTGGATCTGGACCGACACCTGCTCGGCACCCTCGGGCAGGGGAGCGGTGAGGTCCGGTGTCTTGTACTTCTCGAACACCGCCACGACCTCCGCCAACATCGCGGCCAGCTCCTCAGGGCGGAGATGGAAGATGTAGTCCGAGAGCATGCTGGCTTCCCGCCACGCAGGCGGCAGTGTCTGCATCGCGTCGATGAAGCCGAACATGTTCTCCGCGTACGACTGCCCGATCCCGTGCAGGAAGCCCATGGTCAGCTCCGGCTCCTGGTCGAGCAGTTCAGCCGCGTCGAACGCCGTTCCCTGGTGCGCCGACTTCCACCAGCGGTCCCGTGCGTTCCCTCGCGTGTCGTCCTCCACGACGAGACCTGCCGCGGCCAACTGCCGCAGGTGATAGCTCGTGGCGCCGGTGTTCACCCCTAGCCGGCCGGCCAGCGTGGTGGCGGTTTGCGGCCCGTACACCCGCAGCAGCCCGAGCATCCGGTTGCGCATCGGGTGCGCCAGCGCCCGCACCAGATGCCGATCGAGCCGGACCGTCTTCCCGCCGACAAGGCGAGCCTCCACTGGCTCGTCAGGTGCGTCAGGTGGGCCCGGCGTTTCGGGTGCGTCCTCGCTCATGCCGTCGAGCCTAGGACTGCAAAGCCTGTTTGCAAAGAGATTTTGCAAAGCAATTGTGTGGTCGGTTGTCCACAGCTTGCGGATCGGCGGTCGGGGAGGGGCGGGATCGCGGCATCTTCTCTGTCGAGAGAGGGACCGGATGCGACCGCCGTAGCCGCCGGACCGTACGACGAAACGGAGAGAACGACCCATGTTGCGAGTGATGCTCGAGGACGCCGACTACTGCGACGTCCCGGCCGACCTGATGACGTTCGAGGAGGAGGCGGTGGTGTTCTGGCGCGAGGGCGAGGAGGTCGGTCGGCACCGCCAGGCGCGGATCCGGTCGCTGGAGCTGCTGGACACCCGCTCGATGACCCGCAAGATCAAGGCCGCCCGCAAGAACCATCCCAACGCCTTCCGCGTCTGGTCGCCCGAGGAGGAGCAGACCCTCACCGAGCTGTACCGCACCGGCGCCACCAAAGACGAACTCGTCGAGGCCCTGGGCCGCCAACCAGGCGGCATCGCCACCCGCCTCCGCTCCCTGGGCCTCCTCAAAGAGGACGAGAAACTCGAATGACTCCGCTCCCCGGCAGGGTGCCGGACGGGTCCTGTGGACGCAGGTTGGGGTGGATGCTCAGCGGGGTTGGGCGAGACCGTTTTGTGATCGGGATGAGCGGTCGGAGACAATGGCGCGATGCAGGCAGACGTGGATCCGGAGCGGACTTCCGGCGAGCCGGGCGCCGGCTCCGGAGCGGAGTCCGGCGCGCGCGACGTGATCCGTGCGGCTCTGCTGGATCCGGCCGGCCTGGTCCGGGCGGTCGCCTCGGGCCGCCGTCGCGGCCTGGAACCACCGCACTACCAGCGCGTCGAGCTCCGGTGCGTCGACCTCAAGGGCGTCCGTCACCTGCAGATCACCGAGTACGACGTACGCCAGGCCCACACCCGCAACGTCGCCGACCCGGACCTGGAGAAGGCGGTCGACGAACTGCTCGACCTGCCGTACGGGACGTGGCATGTCGAGACGACGGCCGAGACACTGCGGCTGCGGTACACCAAGAAGGGCAAGGAGCTGCTGCACCGGCAGGCGGACAGCCGGGAGCAGGAGACCAGCCACGACCGCGCGAAACAGCGCGTGCTCGAGCCGGGCGCGCCGTTCCTGATCGAGCTCGGGATCAGCGACCACCACGGCCGGGTGAAGCCGTCGCGGCAGGCGAAGTACAAGCAGATCGAGGAGTTCTGCAAACTGCTCGCCCCGGCTCTGGACGAGGCGATCTCGGCGGGCCGGATCGCGACCGGCAGGCCGCTCCAGGTGGTCGACCTCGGCTGCGGGAACGCGTACCTCACCCTCGCCGCCTACCACCTCCTGACCACGGCCGGGCACGACGTCCGGATGACCGGTATCGACCACAATCCCGCGGCGCGGAACCGCAACACCAGGGTGGTGACGGCGCTCGGCTGGCAGGACCACCTGCGGTTCGTCGACGCGACCATCCAGGCGGCGGAGCTCGACGTACGCCCGGACGTCGTACTCGCGCTGCACGCCTGCGACACCGCGACCGACGACGCGCTCGCCCGGGCGGTCGGCTGGGAGGCTCCGCTGGTGCTCGCAGCTCCGTGCTGTCATCACGACATCCAAAAGCAGCTCAAGAGCGTCACACCACCGGCGCCTTATGCGCTGATGACGAGATATGGCATCGTTCGTGAGCGGTTCGCCGACGTCCTGACCGATAGTCTCCGGGCGGCGGTACTGCGACAGGTCGGATACCGGGTGGAGGTTGTGCAGTTCGTGGACAGTCAGCACACTCCGCGTAACCTCCTTCTCCGCGCCACGCGCACCGGCGTCCAGCCCACTCGCGATCTCCAGACCGAGTACCAGACCCTGATCGACGACTGGCACGTCACTCCCCGCCTCGCCCAGCTTCTGCTGACGGACAGTCCCGAGGTGGTGTCGTGATGCGACTCCGGGCTGGTCTCGCCCTGGTGGCGGCCGGGTTCTTCGGCCTGGCCGGTACGGCGCTCCCGGCCGGGGCCTCAGCCTTCGCTCCGGAGTCCGTCAGCGCCGCCTCGGCCGCGCTCTCACCGCAGGCTGCTGGCGGGGCCGCGTCCGCGGCGTCGCGGGCCGGCGTGCAGTTGCCGGTCGCGGATCCGTCGCCGGCGGCGAAGAAGCTGTTCACGATCCGCGACGAACGGGTGACCGAGTCGTCGGGGCTGGCGAAGGCCTACAAGTACGAGGGCATCTACTGGACGGTGAACGACTCCGGCGACAAGGCTCGCGTGTTCGGCGTCGACACCACCGGCAAGGTCAAGATGGAGCTCAGCTTCAATGCGGAGGTCCGTGACGTCGAGGCGGTCGCCGTGGACCGCGACGGAACGATCTACATCGCCGACATCGGTGACAACAAGGCGACCCGGGACGTGGTCGAGATCTACACGATCCCGGAGCCGGGCCAGCTCGGCGACGCCGGCAATGTGCCCTACCACCGGTACGACTTCACCTACCCGGACGGCGCGCACGACGCCGAGACCCTGCTGGTGGAGCCCGGTACCGACCAGCTGTACATCGTCACCAAGTCCGCGAAGGGCGCCGGGATCTACGCGGCACCACCGGCCCCGTCCCGCGAGGGCACGAACGAGCTGACCAAGCTCGCGCCCGCCCCGGCCGGTGTCTTCACCGACGGCACGTTCCTCCCGGACGGCCAGCGAGTGGTACTGCGGACGGCCACCGGCGTCTCCACCATCGCCTGGGGCGAGTCCCCGAGCCTGGTCGCGAGCGCCAATGTTCCGGCCGCCCAATGCACCTCGATCGCCCTGTGCGAATCGGTCGCCGTCGGTCAGGCGAACGACACGGTCGTGATCGGCAGCGAGGGTGAGAACTCCGCCGTCTACCAGGTCGCGGTCCCGGCCAAACAAGCCGCCACCCCACCCGCCGCCTCCGCGACCCCCAAGCCGGCCACCGGCAACGAGTCGAACACCGAGCCCGCGAAGAGCCACAACCTCCGCTGGATCCTCATCGGCGCCGCCGCCTTCGCCCTCATCATCACCATCATCACCTTCCCCCCAGGCCGCCGCGAACGCCTCGACCGCATGGCCGAAAACGCCCGCCTAACCGGCCAATCCCCACGCACCCCCCACCGCCGCCCCTAGCCCCCGCCTCACACCGGCCCCCGCCTCACACCGGCCCCCGCCTCACACCGGCCCCCGCCTCACACCGGCCCCGGCACCACCTCATCGCGCGCTGGCTAATCCCAACCGCTCACAGCCGGTGCTTTGCCTAGGCACAGGGCGGTCAGCTGACAGCAAACCTGCAAAGCACCGGATGGGAGCTACCTGCACCCGTCAACGGCGGCTGCGGCACCCCGACAGCCCCGCGCACCAGACTGCACCCAGCGGGATGAACACGAACAGCCGCCGACCCGGACTCGGGTCGGCGGCTGTTCGGCGTACCAACAGACTCTGAGCGACCTACTTCTGCTGCTCGACCACGTAGTCGATGGCCCGGGTGAGCTTCTCGACATCGTCCGGGTCGACCGACGGGAACATCGCCACCCGCAGCTGGTTACGACCCAGCTTGCGGTACGGCTCCGTGTCGACGATCCCGTTGGCCCGGAGCGTCTTCGCGACCGCGGCCGCGTCGATCGAGTCGTCCAGGTCGATAGTGCCGATGACGAGCGAGCGCGCGTCCGCGTCCTCGACGTACGGCGTCGCGTACTCGGACTTCTCGGCCCACGTGTACAGCCGGGTGCTCGAGTCGGTGGTCCGCGCGACGCTCCACTCCAGCCCGCCCTGGTTGTTGATCCAGTCGGTCTGCTCCGCCATCAGGAAGAGCGTGGCCAGCGACGGCGTGTTGTACGTCTGGTGCTTGCTCGAGTTGTCCACCGCGGTCGCCAGATCCAGGAACGCCGGGATCCACCGGCCGGACGCGGTGATCTCCTCGACCCGCGCCAGCGCGGCCGGGCTCATCACCGCGATCCACAGACCGCCGTCGGAGGCGAAGCACTTCTGCGGCGCGAAGTAGTAGACGTCGACCTCGTTGATGTCGACCGGCAGGCCGCCGGCGCCCGAGGTGGCGTCGATCGCGACCAGCGCGCCGTCGTCGGCACCCTCGACCCGCTTCACCGGCGCCATCACGCCGGTGGAGGTCTCGTTGTGCGGCCAGGCGTACACGTCGACGCCCGCCTCGGCGACCGCGGTCGGCCGCGTCCCCGGGTCGGACTTGACGATGCTCGGCTCACCGAGGTGCGGAGCCAGTTGCGCGGCCTTGGCGAACTTCGAGGAGAACTCACCGAAGCTCAGGTGCTGGCTCTTCTCCCGGATCAGCCCGAACGTCGCGACGTCCCAGAACGCGGTCGACCCGCCGTTGCCGAGCACCACCTGGTACCCGTCGGGCAGCTGGAAGAGGTCGGAAACGCCCTGCTGCACCCGCGCCACGAGGTTCTTGACCGGCGCCTGACGGTGCGACGTACCGAGCAGCTTGGCGCCTTCGGTGGCGAGCGCGGCGACGGCTTCCGGACGCACCTTGGACGGCCCGGCCCCGAAGCGGCCGTCAACAGGCTTGAGCTCTGCAGGAATCTGAATCTCGCTGGTCACCAGCGTCTTCCCTTCGTCGTCTGGCAATCCCTGAGCCGACGACGCTGTCAGCGCGATCTATCCTCCCACACGACTCCCAAGACCCGGCTCAGGGTCTCATCGGGGCTCTCGTCACCGGCTCCGCGCCCTCCACCGCGCCCTCGACCCGCCCTCCACCGCGCACCGCGCGCGAGTGGCCTCGGCTACTCGTGTTTGCGGGTGATGGTCTGGGTGCCGGTCATGACGGCGACCGGGCCGTCCGGGGTGTCGGTCCATTCGCCGCAGGCTCCGCCGCCCTCCGCGATCTCCAGCTCCAGCGTGCTGCCGTCCATCCGGAGGGCCGGGTGGTAGTACTGGGCAACTCGCTCCGCTTCGCCCTCGATGTAATGACCGATCAGCGCCCGGCGGAACCGGTCGGTGGTCACGTTCGGCGCGCTGCCGTGGACGAGAGCGCCGTGGAAGAACAGCACGTCCCCAGGCTCCATCTCGATCGGTACGGCGGCGTCCGGCTCCGGCAGCGGGACGGTGACGTCGGTGAAGCTGACCTTGGTGTCCGCCTTCTCGGTGCACAGGATCGGCCAGCGGTGGCTACCGGGGACGACCTCCAGGCACCCGTTCGCCTCGTCGACCTGGTCGAGCGCCATCCACGCCGCCACGCACGTACCTGGCTCGGCCTTCAGGTAGAAGTTGTCCTGGTGCAGCGCCTGGCCGCGGGAGCCGGGCGGCTTGAAGTAGATCATCGTCTGGACCGCGTACGGCGACCTGCCGAGGAGCGCCGTCATCACCTGGTCGAGGCGTGCGTCGATCATCCAGCGCAGCGAGGCGTCGTCCCAGCGGTGCATCTGTGCCATCCGCGGGTAGCGCCGCAGGGGATCCCGGCTGTCGGTCTGGAGACCGGCGAAGTCCCCTGGGTGTGCGCCGCGATGCCGCAGTTCCATGTAGTGGTCCCGCAGCACATCGACCTCGTCCGCGCCGAACAGCCCGCGCACCAGCGTGTACCCGCTGTTCTCGAAGTCTTCCCGGTACGCCGCGGACGCCTGCTCCTCGACCTTGTACGAAACGCTCATCCACCACTCCCGCAGTAGTTCCGGCAATCGCTCCCGGATAGCCCTACTCTGTCCCTGACACAGCAATTCTCCGAGCAATCATCACCATCGGACCACAGACGATCCACGCAAGGACTTGAACTATTGGCGCACGAGCCACCTATCGATGCTCCGCGGAGGCGCGAGGTCTCTGGGGATGAGGCGGTGCGCGGGGTGGCCGCAGGTGAGGCGTTGGGGTTGCGGTTGTTGTCGGGGCCTACGTTTTGGCGGTGTGAGCCGAGTTGGTCTTGGGTGTCTCGGCCGTTGCCGGATTATCTGCTCTGGTGCGTGCTGGATGGGCGTGGGCGGCTGGAGTTGGACGGGGTTGAGCGGGAGTTGCATCCGGGGGTGTGTGCGGTGTTCGCGCCGGGGGATGCACCGACTGCCGGACACGATCCGAAGCGTCGGCTGTTGGTGTTCGGGATGCATTTCGATGTCGAAGGTTCTGCGACAGGTGGGGTGGTGCCGGCCCCCCGGTGGGGGGAGGTGCGGGATCGGGAGTTGTTGGGGGTGCTGGCACGCACGAGTGATGCGGCGTACCGGCGGCGGGATCCGGTGGGGAGGCGGCAGGCTGAGCTGTGTCTGGAGCAGCTACTCGGGATGATCTGGGACGCCGTGCACAATCCTGGCCGCAGCGCGACGGACACCGCGGTTGACGAGGTGGCTCGGCAGCTTCGGCAGGACCCTGGGCGTGACTGGACCGTCGCGGAGATGGCCGGGCGAGCCGCGCTGTCCAGAGCGCAGTTCACCCGGCGCTTCGTCGCACAGCTCGGCATGTCGCCGGCGCAGTACCTGATCCAGGCCCGGATCGACCGCGCGCACCAGTTGCTCACCGAGACCGGCATGACCGTCACCCAGGTCGCCGCTGCCCTCGGCTACACCGACGTGCCGTACTTCAGCCGCCAGTACAAGCAACGCACGGGCAAATCCCCGAGCACCGCCCGCCCCTAGGCCCAGTTGGGGTTCCAACCTTCGATGGAGGTGGCCGCGCGGGAGGAGGGGCCTGAGTAGATGGCAGAGGGGCGGATCAGGCGGCCGGTGCGCTTCTGCTCGAGGACATGCGCGCTCCAGCCCGCCGTACGGGCGCAGGTGAACATCGACGTGAACATCGGCGGCGGTACTTCGGCGAAGTCCAGCACGATGGCAGCCCAGAACTCGACGTTCGTCTCCAGCACTCGGTCTGGCCGGCGCTCGCGGAGCTCGTTGAGTGCGGCCTTCTCCAGAGCCTCGGCCACTTCGTAGCGCGGTGCGGCGAGCTCCTGCGCCGTACGACGGAGCACGCGAGCGCGGGGGTCCTCGGCCCGGTACACGCGGTGTCCGAAGCCCATCAGCCGTTCGCCTGCGTCCAGCAGGCCTTTGACGTAGGCACGGGCGTCGCCACTGCGCTCTACGCCCTCGATCATCGTCAGTACGCGTGCGGGCGCCCCACCATGTAGCGGACCGGACATCGCGCCGACCGCACCGGACAGCGCTGCTGCGACGTCGGCGCCGGTGGAGGCGATCACCCGCGCGGTGAAGGTGGATGCGTTCATGCCGTGCTCCGCTGCGGACGTCCAGTACGCGTCGACAGCCTTCACGTGCTTCGGGTCGGGTTCGCCGCGCCAGCGGATCATGAACCGCTCGGTGATCGTCTTGGCCTTGTCCACCTCGCGTTGCGGCACCATCGGTTGCCCGATGCCACGAGCGGCCTGGGCGACGTACGACAGGGCCATCACCGCGGCGCGGGAGAGATCCTCACGGGCCTGTACGTCGTCGATGTCGTAGAGCGGTCGCAGACCCCAGGCGGGTGCGAGCATCGCCAGCGCGGACTGAACGTCGACCCGCACGTCACCGGTGTGGACCGGCAGCGGGAACGGCTCGGCCGGCGGCAGACCGGGGGTGAAGGCACCGTCGACCAACAGGCCCCAGACGTTCTCGAACGGCACCCGGCCGACCAGGTCCTCGATGTCCACGCCGCGATAGCGCAGCGCCGAACCTTCTTTGTCCGGCTCGGCGATCTGCGTGTCGAACGCGACCACGCCTTCCAGCCCGTGCTGCACCTCGGTCCTCGGATCTGACATGCGACTCCCTCGTCCTCGTGGTCAGCACCCCCGCCCACCAGTGGCCGGCGCACTGCTAGGCGCCCAGGCAGCATAGTTCTCGCCGGCGACCCCCGGACAGATCTGTGACCAGCTCGGCACGTCGTCCCCTGCCGGCTGGGTGGGGTGGGGGTGACCGGATGGCAAGACGGGGGAAAGGAAAGGCGGGGTTGCTGACCGGTTAGAGGTCTAGTGTCTTGGCATGCCTGCCAAGCCTGTTCCTGGCCTCGGTCTCGTTCTTGGGGTCATTGTCGGATACGCCGCGATCGTCGGCGGCTCGTACGCGACCACGCGGCTCGCGATGGCACGCGCCGTCAGGTTCGAGAGCGACCTCGGCCGGAGTCTGCCGTGGCTGGCCCTGTTGATCGCAGTCGCGGTGGTGCTGGGTGTGCTGATGGCGATCCCGGCGATCGGGGCCGGGGCGATGGTCGGGACAGGCGGTCTGATGACGCTGGTCGGCCTGGCGTTCCTGGTGCTGCCGTTGCGGCAGGTGTTCGACCTGAGCAAGGTGTTCAGGGTCCCTGGGTCGCGGTTCCCTCCGTCGTACATGCTGTTCGACGGGTCGCTGCTGCTCCTCGGGCTTGTTCTCCTGCTGGTCGGTGTACGGCGGTGGGCCTCGGACGCGAAGGTCTACCGGTTGCTGACGGCCCAGGGGCAGGCGCAGGACCGGGCCTACAACCCGACCTTCCCGGCGCAGCCGGGCCAGCCGGCCCAGCAGTGGGGCGGCTACCCCGGCCAGCAGCCCCAACAGCCGCTCGGCCAGCCCCAACACATCCAGCAGCCCCACCAGCCGCAGCAGTACGGCGGCTACCCCGGCCAGCAACAGCAGAGTGGTCAACACAGCCCGCAGCAACCGGGATATCCGGGCCAGCAGCAACCACAGGACTACGGCCAGCAACCACCCGGCGGGCACCCGGGCCAGCAGCAGCCGCCGCGATAACTTTCCTCGCAGGGCCTGCATCTGGCTCTGCATGGAAACACTGGTCGCCTACACCTTCCACGGAGACAGCGTGGCAAGGGCTACCGCGGGCGCGGCACGAGTCGAGGCGTACTACAGCGGCCTGTGGGACCACAAGGCCAGGCACAAGGGCTATGACGGCAGCACGATCGGCCTGCACGTGTGGGACCGAGACGACACCAGTTGCTTCTGGCCGTCCTGGCACGACACCGGTGACCTGCGGGTGGCGAGCCTCCACACACCACTCGGCTACCAGCGTGTCATCGGTGACGTTCCGCCGTACGACGGTCCTGGCCGGTTGGCACACGCAGTACGGCGTACTCCGGACGGCTTCCTGGAGTTGGCGCCACCGTTCACGATGGCGGTGCTCGAGCCACAGCAGGAACGTCTGGACCTCTTCACCGACTCCATCGGTGTCGGCAGGCTCTTCCAGCTGCGACTCACCGATGGCTGGGTGTGGAGCAACCGGCCGGTCGCGGCTCTGCTGTTCGCGGGGATACCGGCCGCAGCCGCTCCACGGGGCTGGAGCTTTGCCGCCGCGTGCGGGTGGTTCATGGACGACAGCACGCCGTACGACGGTGTGCTCGCCGTACCGGGGGCCACACACATCGTTGCCGACGGCAGGAGTCGTCGACAGACGGTGTCTCGCATCGAGACCACCAGCGTCTGGTCCACTGACAGCACTGACACCGTGGACGAGACTGCCGAAGCACTGCAGGACGTCGCGAGGTCGGTAGGCCGCTTGTGGCCTGGCAGACCGACTGTCGACCTCAGCGGCGGTCGCGACTCGAGAGTGGTTGCGGCCGCATTCCTCAAGGCCGGTGTGGACCTGAAGCTCAACAGCTACGACGCAGTGCCCGGCGAACTGGAGGTCGCCGAGTCGCTCGTCCAAGCCCTGCCCTTCGAGGTCGAGCACGCCACCACCCGCCGCAAAACCACCGGAATCAAGCCCGCGACCAACCCGCAGCCGGTCAAGCCACCGGCACTGGCAGACCGGGCGCTCCGCTGGCACAGGTACGCCGAGGGACTCCGCCCGGCCAGCTATCTCTTCCACGCGCCGCCGGCGACGCTGGCGAACGTCACCCACCTGGCCATCGGCGGCGCCGGCGGAGAAGTTGCTCACGGCCACTTCTATCCCGCAGACGTACTGCAGCTCGATGCGCTTCCCCTGCACGAGAAGGTGAATGCCTTCGGTAGTCGTCTGCAGGCCAGGCTGACGCCGACCGCCGGGCCGGCCACCATGGCCCGCGCCGCGGTCGCCGAGCAGATCGATCGCGTCCTGCGGACCGCGGTGCACGGCGGTATCGAGAACGCGACCATGCTCGACTACTTCTACGTCGTCGAGCGCCTCCGCCGCTGGGGTACGACGGGTGAGCGCAGCGGCGTCGTGTCGCCGCTGCTCGTCCCGTCCTTCGTCCGGTCCGCGTTCGCGCTCAGCCCGACCCAGCGCGTCGACAACGCCCTCCATCGTGAACTCGTCCGCCGTCTGATCCCGGAGTGGGCCGACATCCCGTTCTTCAAACCGGCCCGGCCGGCTCCACGCAGTACCCCCACCCGGATCCGCTGCCTCGCCGACGCCCCGGACTGCGACCTCATCCGGGCACAGCTCACCGACGTTGACGGCTTCGACCAGCAGGCGCTCAACACTCTCTGGGCAGCCTCCACCGCCGGCGCCAGCTCAGCCGCCGCCGAAGCCACCCTCAACCAGGCACTCTGGCGCGCGACCTTCAACCAGCACCTGGACGAGATCAACCGTCACCTCCCGCCCAGCGCCCGGGTGCAGCAGCGCGCGACGCCGAGCAGCGCGAACAACACGCCGGAAGCGTCCACCGCGGCCACCCGCTCAACCCGCAAGGTACGACGCCTGGTCCGGCACCCAGCCGTACGGCGCCTGGCCGCCAACCCGCTCTGGAAGGCGTTCCGCCGTACCAGCCTCGGTCGTTCCTGGCGAAGCCTCAGTAAGTAGGCTCGGACCGTGGATCTTGCGGAGATGCGGCGTATCTATGGAATCGGCGAGTTGCTCGAGACCCAGGTCGACCCGGACCCGATCGTCCAGTTCGGCATCTGGCTCCAGCAGGCGACGGAGGCCGGCCTGGCCGAGCCGAACGCGATGGTGCTGGCCACCGCCGACAGCGACGGCCGCCCGTCCGCACGGACTGTCCTCCTCAAGGGCCTGGACGCCCGCGGGTTCGTGTTCTACACCAACCAGCAGTCCCGCAAAGCCGATGACCTCGCCGCGAACCCGCACTGCGCCCTCGTCTTCCCCTGGCACGCGATGGAGCGGCAGGTCCGGATCGAAGGCACCGTGAGCAAGCTCCCGGCCGACGAGGTCGACGCGTACTTCGCCAGCCGTCCGCGCGAGTCACAACTCGGTGCCTGGGCCTCGCAACAGAGCCAGCCGGTCGAGTCCCGCGAGGAGCTCGACCTGCAGTACACCTCGTACGAGCGGCAGTGGCCGGAGGGCACCGAGATCTCCACGCCGTACTTCTGGGGTGGGTACCTCGTCCACCCGGACAGCGTCGAGTTCTGGCAGGGCCGCACCGGCCGCCTCCACGACCGCCTGGCCTACCGCCGGACCAAGTCGTCGACCGATGCGGCCTGGTCCGACTGGGAACTGACCCGGCTCCAACCCTGAGAGCCCTGCGGGCCCTGAGCACCCTGAGGCCCGTCCGAGCTCTCGCGGAACCCGAACCGCTCCCACCACCGCACCAGCGGTCCCGGCGCCCACCAGTTCGCCCGGCCGAGCAGCCGCATCGTGGCCGGCACCAGCAGCGCCCGCACGATGGTCGCGTCCAGCGCGATCGCGATCACCAGCCCGACCCCGATCATCTTCACGAACACGATGCCCGAGGTGGAGAACGCGGCCACCACGATGATCAGCAGCAACGCCGCGCTGGTGATGATCCCGCCGGTCCGTTGCAGCCCGAGTGCGACCGCCTGGGTGTTGTCGCCGGTCCGGTCGTACTCCTCCCGGATCCGGCTGAGCAGGAACACCTCGTAGTCCATCGAGAGCCCGAACAGTACGGCGAACAGCAGCACCGGGTTGGTGGCGTCGAGGAACCCGGCCGGGGTGAAGTCGAGCAGCCCGGACAGGTTACCGTCCTGGAAGATCCACACCATCGCGCCGAACGCGGCCGACAGGGACAGCACGTTCATCACCAGTGCCTTGGCCGGCAACACGAAGGATCCGAAGGCAACGAACAGCAGGACGAACGTGATCAGCACGATGAACCCGGCCATCCATGGTGCCCGCTCGGCCAGGACGTCGAGCAGGTCGATCACGGCCGCCGTCTCACCACCGACCTCGACCGAGGTCCCGGCCGGCGGCGCCACCGCCCGCACGTCGTGGACGACGTCACGCGCAGGCAACTCCTGCCCGGTGAAGTGCGTGTGCACGACCACCGACGCGACACCGTCCGAGTAACCGCCGAGCCGCACGTTGTCGACATCCTTGATCTGCCCGAGCGTTCCGACGTACGGCGCCAAGGCCGCCGCCGGATCAGCAGGCGGAGAGTCGAACCGCACCGCCACGAAGATCTCCGACCCGCCGGCCCCGGCGAAGTCCTGCTGCAGCGTCTCCGTCACCGTGCGAGACGTCGCGCCCGAAGGCAAGGCCCGATGGTCGACCCCGCCCAACTGCGCCTGCAGGAAGGGAATCCCGAGCACCAGCAGCAGCGGAATCAGCACCACGACATACCGGACCGGCCGCTTCATCACACTGTGCGCGAGCCGGTACCACGCGCCGTGCTCCGCCGCCCCAGGCTTGCGTCGCCGCAGGAAAGGCAACCGCAGGTTGTTCACCCGATGCCCCAGTACGGCGAGCAACGCGGGCAGCGCCGTCAGCGCCGCCACCATGGCGACCGCCACCGCGGCCGCACCGCCGTACGCCATCGAGCGCAGGAACATCACCGGGAACAGCACCAGACTGCTGATCGCCACACCGACCGTGATCCCGGAGAACGCGACCGTCCGGCCGGCCGTCGACATCGTCACCGCCAGCGCCGTCTCCACGTCATTGCCCTTGGCAAGCTCCTCGCGGAACCGGGTGACGATGAACAGTGCGTAGTCGATCGCCAGGCCGAGCCCGATCATGGTGACGATGTTGATCGAGAAGATCGACACGTCGGTCACCGCGGACAATCCTCTGAGCACCACGAACGCGCCCAGGATCGCCAGGGCGCCGACGAACAGCGGCAGGCTCGCCGCGACCAGGCCGCCGAACACCACGACCAGCAGCACCAGCACGATCGGCGTCGAGATGGTCTCCGCCCGCACGATGTCGTGCTCGGTCTGGGTGTTCACCTCGTCGAAGACCGCGATCTCACCGCCCACCTTCGCGTCCAGCCCGGCCGGCGACGTTCGCAACTGATCGGCGATCTTGTGGAACGTCTCCAGCCGTGCGTCCGGATTCGCACCGGCCAAGGTCAGTACGGCGTACGTGCTGTGCTGGTCCTTGGAGACGAAGGCGGGGGAGCGGGTGGTCCAGTACGTCGCGGTGCTCGTCACCTCGGTGGACGGCAACGCGGACAGGTGACGCTCCACCGACTGCCGGAACGCGGGATCGGCCACAGTCTTCGAGCCGCCGTCGTACAGCACGATGACGTCGGTGCCGGTCCGGCCGACGGTCTGCTCGATGGTCGCGACCGCGTTGGCCGCCTCGGTGTCCGGTGCGTCGAAGCCGCCGTTGGCCAGCGAGCCGAACACGCCGGTGCCCCAGGCGAGGCCGACGGCGACGAAGACTCCGGTCAGGGCGAGCACCAGGCGGCGGCGCCGATAGGTGAAGCGGCCGAGCGTCTCGAACACGAAACTCTCCCCCAGGGCGTAGATTTGAGCGGATGGCAAAGAGTGAACAGCGTTAACTGTTAACGGTGTTAACTCTAGGCCGAGGACGGTCGTCGTTGTCAAGGGAGAAAACCGACAGATGGAACCGAGTCCGACCCGGCGCGATCGCCAGCGGGCCGCCACGGTCGCCGAGATCAAGGCCGCCGCCCGGAGGCTGCTGGTCGGCGGCGGCGTGGCCGCGGTCGGCCTGCGGGCCGTCGCGCGCGAGCTCGGTCTCACCCCGCCGGCGCTCTACCGGTACTTCCCGAGCCACGAGGCGCTGATCAGCGCACTGATCGCGGATCTGTACGACGAACTGACCGCGGCGCTGATGGCGTTGCAGGACAACGACGCCGACCCGGATCTGGGCGCGCGGCTCTACCTGCTCGCCAACGGCCTGCGCGACTGGGCCCTGGCCCACCCGGCCGAGTTCGGGCTGCTGTTCGGCACCGCGATCCCGGATCCGGACGCGGAAGGACACGAGGAGACCCCCGGCCATCAGGCGGCGATGCGGTTCGCGGGGGTGTTCAAGGCACTGGTCGCCCAGGTCTGGCACCAGAAGCCTTTCCCGCATCCGTCCGAGGAGGAGATCGGGCCGGTGCTGGTGGCCCAGCTGTCCCGGAAGTCGGAGTACTTCGACGGGATGCCGCCGGGCGCCATCTACCTGGCACTGAACTACTGGACCAGGCTGTACGGCCTGATCTGCATGGAGGTCTTCGGTCAGTTGCACTGGGCACTGGAGGACGCCGGTGCCTACTTCGAGGCGCAGCTCTTCGAGATCGGGGAGGCACTCGGGCTCGACTGCCCGACCCCTGGATAGAAAGAAGCCCGCGGGCGCTTCCAGAACGCGACCGGGTGGCCGAACTCTGGGTCAGGCGGACTGACCTGACTGCCCGCGGGCCCGGTGGCTGGCGTTGAATTGGCCGACCCCGGTTCAACGCAATAAAGCGCTGTCCCACTTAACTAGTGGTTGGCGGTCAACCCGCCGCCACCTCACGAGTCCGATAGCAATTCATGCGTTGGACCACCTCCCTTCGCGTGTACTGCGAACCTACTTCCCGAAGGTCCGCCGTTCAACCGCTTTTCGCCCGCGAACGTGATCCCATAAGGGACATGTTCAGACTCGGACTGCCGGTGATCGTCATCCTGCTGGTCGGAACCGCCTGGTTCGCGTGGGCGTCGTACCGCCGGGCCGCCCAGGCAGAGCGGGCGCTGGCCGAGCTGCACGCCGAGAACCGGGCGCTGCTGCAGGAGGCCAGGGCGCTGGAACGGGCGGTCGCGGCTGCCGAGCAGGGCTTGCGTACGCTCAGCTCGCATCCGTCGGTGCCGCGCGACGTCGCGCTCACCGCCGACCTGACGATCGCCGACGTACGGCGACTGGTAGAACGCAAGGAGCTCGACGACTGATGGCAAAGCTGGGGAACGCCGCGGCCGCGGTGAAGGCCACCGGGGGCGGCGGCGTCAAGGCGAAGGTGATCGGCGGCATCGTCCTGGCCGTGATCGCGCTGATCGTGTTGTTCAACATCTTCAACTTCGCCGACACCGACGCGAACAAGATCGGTCTGCACTACGGCGGCGGTGTGGTCGAGGACAAGAGCTTCAAGTCGATCATCCCGCCGGGCTCGACGAACAAGCTGATCGGCCCGGGCGACACGGTCTACGCCTACCCGATCGACCAGCGCTCGTACATCATCGGCGGCGACGGTGCGGACACCGACACCGCCGACGAGGTCACCGTGGTCAGCAAGGACAACGTCCGGCTCGGTGTCCGGGTGCAGGTCTACTTCACCCTGAATCGGACCGAGGAGACGCTGAAGTCCTTCCATGAGCGGATCGGTCTGAAGACCGACGCGTACGAGGACGACGGCTGGGACACCATGCTGCGGAGCTACTTCCGGCCGCAGATCGACCGCGCATTGTCCGCCGTCGCGACCAACTACAACTGGGCCGAGCTCTACAACAACGAGGCGAAGAAGTCCGCCTTCCAGAAGGCTGCGGCCGAGGAGTTCACCCGGCTGCTGCCGGCCGCGGTCGGCGGGGACTACTTCTGCGGCCCGTCGTACACCGGCAACAACGCGTGCGGTGAGCTGTCCTTCACCGTCCAGAAGCCGACGCCGCTGGACAAGGGCATCATCGACGGCCTGGAGGCCAAGCAGCGGGCCGAGCTGGCCAGGGCGACGCAGGTGCAGAAGAACGAGCAGGTCAACGTCGAGCTGCAGTCGGTCAAGCAGCAGGTGGCGATGCTCGGGGCGCAGGGCTACCTGCTGAAGACGGCGATCGAGTCGGGCAAGATCCAGTTCATGGTGATCCCGCAGAACGGCAACGTCAGCATCCCGGTGCCGACCACCGCCCAGACCACCCAGCCGGCCCAGCCGGCTCCGCCGAACCAGCAGACCCAGCCGAACCGCTGAATCGAGAGCACCCGTGTCCGCGCTGCCTTCGCACCTAGAGCTCGTGCAGGGCGTCGTCCTGCCCAAGCCGGTCGGCGCGGACCCGGTGCTCGACTTCGTCAACACCCGGGCCGACTGGACCGTCCGGGCCCGGCCACGGACCGAGTGGCTGACGTCGTACGAGGCCTTCCTGATCTGGACCTCGTACGTCGGCCTGTTGCCGCCGGCGACCGTGTTCCGCCTGATCGAGCAGGCCAGCGGTAAGCCGACCGAGGCGGCCCGCAGGTTGCACACGGCTTTGGAGTTCAGAGCCGATCTGTACGACGTCCTGACCGGCCAGACGACCGGTGGGTCGTTCGAGGGCGCGGCCCGGGTGATCGAGAAGGCATCCGGGCGGCGGCAGCTCGTGCCTGCGGACGAGGGCGCGTCGTGGGAGTTGCCGGAGGACTTGGCTCAGCCGCTCGACCAGGTCGCGCTGCTCGCCGGTGAGCTGTTCACCGGGCCATCCCGGGCACATGTCCGGCTCTGCCCGGGGGAGTCGTGCGGCTGGCTGTTCCTCGATCAGCGCGGGCGCCGGCGCTGGTGCTCGATGGCGACCTGCGGCAACCGCGCCAAGGTCCGGGCCCACGCGGCCCGGGTTCGCTAGTTGAACATCGCCGGGTCGACGGTGATCCACGTGTGGCGCGCACGGGCGAGCACGCGGCCGTCGGCGTCGTACAGGGTGCTGGCGGTGAACGTCTTCCGACCGTCCTCACCGAGGTAGCGGCCGAGTGCCACGCAGGCCTCACCGACATGCGGTCGTGCGTCGATGCAGGCCGTGAGCTGGCCGAGCACCGACGGCCGGCCCTCCAGATCGATCGCCCATCCACCCGGGCAGTCGAGTGCCGCCCAGAGGAACACCTCGTCCACCAGCCCGTCGTCGCCGGTGGCGAGGTCGGCGGCCGGTTTCCAGGTGCACGCCGTCCGTCCGTCGCCCAAAGGCCCGGGCTTGAGGTGCAGTCCGTCCTTGTTGGCCGGCCCGCACACGAAGCACGTCGGGAACGGGTGGTTCTTCAGCCCGCGGTACGACGCCTCGGCCACCCGAGCCTCCTCCGGCAACACCGGATCGACTGTCGCATCGGCCAGGAAGTCAGCGGACACCGGTACGGCGCTCGCGACCAAGGACTCACCGTCGAGCAGGCGGGCGCCCTCGGAGTCGGCGACGAGCTCCAGCTCCCGCTCCACCGGCGGCGGCATCCGCAAGGTGACCTGCGGCACCAGCCCGCCGTCGATCGCACCGGCCAGGGCGGTCCCCAGCCGGCCGGCGACGTACCCACCGTTCCCGGATCTCTCCGGTCCCTGGAACCGTCGGGCGATCCACACCGCTTCCCGGTCATTCATGGATCTCGACCCTAGTCGTTCACGGTCGGTGGCTCACATTGCCACACACAGTGACCGAATCTGAGTACTAAGACCATCCCGGCGGACCGGATCAGGGGACCTGGGCGACAGGCGAAGTACACAGGTGTGAGTTGTGATCCCGGTGGGAAAGAAGGAGTTTCAGAGAAATCTGAGGAATTCTCGGAGATAACTGAGCTGAGTACTCCTGTTCAAACGACCGTTTGAACTATGCTGACTGCAGGCTACGGCGAGTGAGCAGGTGGGGTGCCTGAGCAAGCAGTGGCCGGGGGGAAGGAGAACTCTGTGGAAACGCCGGTCGAGTCGACCCGGGAGAGGTTGCTCAACGTCGCTGAGCAACGATTCGGCGAAGGGGGTTACGAAGGAACATCGCTGCGCGCCATCACGGTCGCGGCAGCCGCGAACATCGCGGCGGTCAACTATCACTTCGGCTCGAAGGAAGCGCTGCTGCGAGCGGCGGTGGCGCGGGCCATGGCGCCGGTCAACACCGAACGCAGGCGCCGGCTGGACCAGTTGGAGGCCTCCGGTCAGCCGGAGCCCGAACAACTGATCCGCGCCTTCATCGAGCCCGGACTGGACCTGGTCCTGCGCCGCGGTGAGCGCGGTGCCGTGGTCGCACGGTTCATCGGCCGGATCGCCTTCGATCCGAGCCAGCGGATCCGCGACCTGTACGCGGCCGAGTCCGATCCGATCGAGGCGCGGTACCTGACCGCGCTGAAGGCCGCGCTACCGCACGCGACGCCGGAAGCGGTCGCGTTCGGGTACGTGAACATGCTCGGTCTGCTCGCCCTGCACCAGTCGCAGGCGCTGTCTCGCACACCAGGTCTGGAGGACGCAGAGGATTCCGGCAAGTTGGCCGAGAACCTGATCGCGTTCCTGGTGGCGGGGTTCGACCGGGGCCTGCGCGCCTGATCCGGTGGCGGCCGAATACCCGCGGCGCCCTGCCCGCGGATCTTCGGACGCAACTGAACCAGCGTCGCAGGTGGTACGGCCGGAGATGTCCAAAGACTGCTCACGGATGTTCGGACTGCCGGGTAACGCTGCATAATGGCGCTCCGTGGACCCCTGTGAAGTCGTGGTTGCCGTCGATCTCGGTGGAACCCGGATGAAGTGCGGCCTGGTCGCCGCCGACGGTGCCGTGCTGCACCGCGAGACCAGGCCGACTCCCCGGGACGCTGGGGGCCGCGCCGTCCTCGACGCGCTGCTGGAAACCGTCGTCGAACTCGGCCAGAAGGCGACCGCCGACGGCCATCGGGTGCGCGCCATCGGCGTGGTCGTGCCCGGCGTCATCGACGCCGCGACCGGTACCGTCGGCGCCGAGAATCTGGCCTGGGCCGGTACGCCGGTGCTCGCCGAGCTGACCGCCGCGGTCGGCGCGGACGTACCGGTCGTACTCGCCCACGACGTCCGGGCCGGTGGGTACGCCGAGCTCCGCCACGGCGCCCTGGCCGGCACCACGAACTCGATGTTCCTCCCGCTCGGCACCGGCATCGCCGCGGCGATGGTGGTCGACGGCTCGCTGGTCAGCGGCGACGGGTACGCCGGTGAACTCGGCCACACCCGCTTCGTCCACGGCGACGGCGCCGAGCAGTGCGCCTGCGGTCAGTGGGGCTGCCTCGAGACCGTCGCCTCCGCCGCCGCCCTGGCCCGGAGGTACGGCGCCCGCACCGGGCGGACCGTGGACGGTGCCCGCGAGGTGCTCGAGCTGCTCGCCGCCGGTGACCCGGACGCCGCGCAGGTCTGGGACGACGCGCTGACCGTCCTGGTCGACGCACTGGTCCTCTACACCACCCTGGTCGCGCCCACGCGGATCGCGATCGGTGGTGGACTGGTAGGAGCGGGCGAGACGCTGCTGCAGCCACTGCGCGACGGCATCCACGCACGGCTGACGTTCCAGCGCGAGCCGGAGATCGTCGCCGCCGTCCTGGGTGAGGAGGCCGGCTGCCTCGGCGCCGCGCAGATGGCCTGGGACCGAGTCGCCGCGGACGAGAATGAGGGTGCGGTATGACGACTTATCGCGTGGGCCGGCTCGTGACGCCGGACGACGTGCTGGAGAACGCCTGGATCCAGGTGGTCGACGAGGACATCCTCGCCTTCGGCCGCCGGTCCGAGGGGATGCCGGCCGACGGCAAGCGGCCGGAGGACCTCGGTGACGTCACGGTCGTCCCGGGCTTCGTCGACATCCACACCCACGGTGGCGGCGGGTCGACGTATTCGACGACCGATCCGGAGGAGGCGCGCAAGGTCGCGGCCTTCCATGCCAGGCACGGTACGACGACCACGCTGGCCAGCCTGGTCACGTCGCCGCTCGACGACCTGGTCTCGCAGACCGCGTGCCTCGCGGAGCTCGTCGCCGACGGTGTGATCGCGGGCGTCCACCTCGAAGGCCCGTTCCTGTCCGAGGCGCGGTGTGGTGCGCACGACCCGACGATGCTGCGTGACCCGGTCGCGGACGACGTGGCCAAGGTGCTGAGCGACGTCGTGCGGATGGTGACGATCGCGCCGGAGCTCGAGCACGGGCTGGACGCGATCCGGCAGGTGGTCGACGCCGGTGCCGTCGCCGCGCTCGGGCACACCGACGCGACGTACGAGCAGATGATCGCCGGTGCCGACGCCGGGGCGACCGTGGCGACGCACCTGTTCAACGGGATGCGGCCGTTCCACCACCGCGACCCCGGTCCGGTCGGTGCCGCGATCAACGACGAGCGGTTGCTGCTCGAAGTGATCAACGACGGCCTGCACCTGGATCCGCAGGTCGTCCGGGTCGCACTGGCCGCGGCGGGGGTGAACCGGATCGCCCTGATCACCGACGCGATGGAGGCGACCGGGATGCCGGAGGGGCGGTACAAGATCGGGAACCTCGAGGTGGACGTGAAGGACGGGCTGGTGACGCTCGCGCACGGCACGCACTCGATCGCCGGCAGCACGTTGACGATGGGCGCCGCCTACGCCAACGCGGTCAAGGCCGGGGTGTCCCTGGTCGACGCGTCCCGGATGGCGTCGACCACGCCGGCCCAGACCTTCGGCTGGTACGACGTCGGCGCGATCGAGACCGGTAAGCGGGCCGACCTGGTGCTCCTGGACGAGGAGTACGCCGTCCAGAAGGTGATGCGGGCCGGGTCGTGGCTGGACTGATCGGACCATGATCGGCACCGTCACTCTCAACCTCGCGCTGGACGTCACCTACGAGGTGGACGAGCTCGTCGTCGGCGGCAGTCATCGGGTCGCCGCGATCCGGCAGCGGGCCGGTGGCAAGGGTGTGAATGTCGCGCGGGTGGCGTCGACGCTCGGTCACCAGGTGCTCGTGCTCGGATTCGTCGGCGGTGTCACCGGTGAGCTCGTCGCCGAGGAGCTCTTCGACGCCGGGCTGACCGCGCTGCTCACCCCGATCGCCGGGGAGACTCGCCGTACCGTTGCCATCGTCAACGGCGCCGACGGGGACGCGACGATCTTCAACGAGGCCGGCCCGTCGGTGACGGCCGACGAGTGGCGAGCGTTCCTCGACCGGATGCCGTGGGGTCGGCTGGGCGTGCTGGCGTGCTCCGGCAGCCTTCCGCCGGGCTTGCCGGCCGATGCGTACGCCGAGCTCGCGGTCCGGGCCCGGCATCACGACGTACTGACGGTGATCGACGCCGGTGGCGACGCGCTGACCGCGGCGGCGAAGGCCGGTGCGGTGGTGCGGTCCAACGCGGCCGAGTTGCGTGACGCGCTCGGCGACACCACGGTCGAGGAGGGCGCTCGGCAACTGGTTCAGCTCGGCGCGACCGCGGCCGTGATCACCGACGGATCCCGCGGAATGGTTGCCGCGAGCCACAAAGGTGTCTGGCGGGCATTGCCGGTCGAGAAGGTGTCCGGGAATCCGACCGGCGCGGGAGACGCGTGTACGGCGGTCGTCGCCGCGGCGGTCGCGGAGGCGCCCGAGCCGGACTGGTCCGTCGTCCTGAAGTCTGCCGTCGCCGCATCCGCCGCCGCTGTC
The DNA here is from genome assembly GCF_043197365.1 of Kribbella sp. NPDC049174. Lineage (NCBI taxonomy): Bacteria > Bacillati > Actinomycetota > Actinomycetes > Propionibacteriales > Kribbellaceae > Kribbella > Kribbella sp. NPDC049174. The sequence continues at coordinate 146,910 of NZ_JBICSZ010000007.1, forward strand.
CTGACGCCGGTTGCCGGAGACATCGATTTGGGCGCGTACCGGCGTTGGCAACCTCAGGTTGCCGTCAACTAGAAGGAGTTCTCATGCCGTTGGTTTCCGGGGCCGAGGTTGTGCTGACCGCTGCCAAGGCCGGTCGCGGGGTCGGCGCGTTCAACGTGATCCAGCTGGAGCACGCGATCGCGCTGATCGCCGGAGCCGAGCAGGCCGGTGCACCGGTGATCCTGCAGATCAGTGAGAACGCGGTGAAGTACCACGGCGCGCTCAAGCCGATCGGTGTCGCCACACTGGCCGCCGCGGCCGCCGCTTCGGTCCCGGTCGTCGTACACCTCGATCACGCGATGGACCGCGACCTGGTCACCGAGGCGGTCTCGCTCGGCTTCACCTCGGTCATGTACGACGCCTCGAAACTCGAGTACGCCGACAACGTCGCCGCGACCAGTGAGGTGACGACGTTCTGCCACGACCACGGCGTCTTCGTCGAGGCCGAGATCGGCGAGGTCGGCGGCAAGGACGGCGTGCACGCGCCCGGTGCTCGCACCCGGCCCGACGAAGCTGTCGCCTTCGCCGAGGCCACCGCCGTCGACGCTCTCGCGGTAGCCGTCGGCTCGTCCCACGCGATGACCGAGCGCACCGCCACCCTCGACTTCGACCTGATCACCGAGCTCCACGCCGCAGTCGCCGTACCGCTCGTCCTGCATGGGTCTTCCGGCGTGGCCGACCCCGACCTCACCCGCGCCGTCGAGGCCGGGATGACCAAGGTCAACATCGCCACCCACCTCAACAACGTCTTCACCGAGTCGGTCCGCCGAACGCTCACCGACAACCCGACTCTGATCGACACCCGCAAGTACCTGGGCCCGGCCCGTGACGCGGTAGCCGCCGAGGTGGCCCGCCTCCTCGGCGTCCTCAAGGCGGTCTGATGGCTGCCCAGCCGGGGCTCGCGCGACGCCTCGGTCTGGGTGACGCCGTCGTCATCGGTGTCGGGTCGATGGTGGGGGCCGGCGTGTTCGCGGTCTGGGCACCGGCTGCGCAGGCGGCCGGGGCGGGGCTGCTGATCGGGTTGGTGATCGCGGCGGTTGTTGCCTACTGCAACGCGGTGTCGTCGGCTCAGTTGGCGGCTGTCTATCCCGTGTCGGGCGGGACGTACGTGTACGGCCGGGAGCGGCTGGGGGAGTGGTGGGGTTTCGCCGCGGGCTGGTGCTTCGTCATCGGCAAGACCGCGTCATGTGCGGCGATGGCGCTGACGTTCGCCACCTACGCGGTGCCCGGCGCCGAATGGCTCCGGCGACTGATCGCTTTGCTGGCAGTTGCCGGGCTGGCGGCCGTCAACTACCGCGGCGTGACCAGGACCGCCCGGCTGACCAGAGTCCTGGTCACGTGCACCTTGGCGGTGCTTGCCCTCGTGCTGGTTCTGCTCTTCACCGGTGAGCCGCATCGCGAACTACCGGCGCTCACCGGCACCTCGCCGTACGGGTTCCTGCAGGCGGCGGGGTTGTTGTTCTTCGCCTTCGCCGGCTACGCGCGGATCGCGACGATGGGCGAGGAGGTGCGGGACCCGGCGAAGACCATCCCCCGCGCCATCGGCATCGCCCTGCTACTTGCCATTGGCATCTACTTCCTGGTCGGCGTAGCGCTGTTGCGGGTGCTCGACCCCGCGACGACCACCGCGCCGCTGGCCGCCGCGGTCGACGCGGTCGGTGCGGCCTGGGCCGTCCCGGTGGTGAGGATCGGAGCTGCGCTGGCCAGCCTCGGTGCGCTTCTCGCTCTGATCGCCGGCATCGGGCGGACCTCCCTGGCGATGGCGCGCAACCACGACCTCCCCGCGTGGCTGGCCGCCGTACACCCGCGCTACCAAGTGCCGCACCACGCCGAGATCGCGCTCGCCGTGGTCGTCGGCATCCTCGTCCTCACCACCGACCTCAGAGGCGTGATCGGCTTCTCGTCCTTCGGTGTCCTGCTGTACTACGCGATCGCGAACGCCGCCGCGTTCACCCAACCGGCCGATCAACGTCGTTGGCCTCGTGCCGTCAACGTGATCGGCCTGGTCGGCTGCGTCGTCCTCGCGGTCACCCTGCCTTGGACCTCGGCTGTGGTGGCCGCAGCCCTGCTCGCGGTCGCCCTGCTGGTACGACGGCTCAGGAAAGGTCGCGCCGGATCCGCCAGAAGCTGAACCCGGTCAGGCCGAAAGCCAGCAGCATGAACAACCCGAACTCGCGCCACTGCAGTGACCAGAAGGTGTCCGAGGTGAAGTACCGGACGTGCTGCCGGTAGCCCTCGTCGGCCAGCCGCTGGAAGCACGCGTCCCGCTTCGGGTTGGGGCGCACCTCCTGGGCTGCTCCCGGCGGCCCACCTGGTTCGCAGTCGATCGTCCACGAGGGCAGCACGCTCAGCGCCTTGCCGGACTTGTCGACGGTCTTGTCGTACAGCTTCCACGCGCCGACGGCACCGGTCGCGACCTCGATCTGCTTCACCTCCGGATTGGGCCCTGGCCCGGAGAGCATGAAGCCACGGATGTTCTCCGCGGAAGCGACGATCTTCTGATCCGTCGGCGCCATCAGGTGCGGCCGGACGAACGTCGGCGTCAGGATCTGCACCAGGATCACCACGGCCAGGGTGACCGCGAGGGCGACGAGGGTACGGCGTACGACGAGTCCGATCGCGACACCGAGGGCGAACGCGAAGGCGGCGTACCCGACCGGGACCAGGCCGCGGGCGGAGAAGACCGGCGGGAACATCCGGGGCAGGTAGGAGTTCGACTCCTGTCCGGCGTTGATCGCGTCGTCGATCGGGTCGGACCACCAGGTGACGGCGAGGCTGAGCAGTCCGGTGATCGCGATCGCGCTCAGGCCGGTGATCCCGACCTTGGTCGCGAGCCAGCGTCGCCGGCCGATGCTCTGGCTCCACACCAGCCGGTGTGTCCCGGTCTCCAGCTCACGCGCGATCAGCGGCGCGCCCCAGAACGCTCCGATCACCGGCGGGACGGCGTACAGGAGCGCCTGTCCGATGTAGTACAGCTGCGGGTTGAGCCGCTCGAGCGCGAGATTCCTGATGAACTCGGTGGTCAGCCGTTGATAGTCGTCCGCGAGCCCCGGCCCGGTGACGGCGAGGATGACGATCGCCGCGGCGATCACCGTCGCGACCACCAGGAACTGGACGCGGAACTGTCGCCAGGTCAACCAGATCATCGGTGCACCTCCAGCAGCGGGCGTTCGGGTTGGGCCGGGGCGGTGCGGCCCATGTACGCCAGCACCAGGTCTTCGAGGGTGAGCTGACTGACGTTCCAGGCCGGGTCGAGGATCGGCTGGTCGGTCCGGATCAGGAATGTCGACTGCCGGTCCGTGTGGCTCTCGGTCACCACGTGCTGGTCCCGGGGCAGGTCCTTGGCGTTGCGCCGCGGTCCGGTCAGCCGGAAGTGCGTCGCGAGCAGGGTGTCGATCTCGCCACTCACCTGGACCCGCGAGTCGACCAGCACGACCAGGAAGTCACAGGCGCGTTCCACGTCGGAGACGAGGTGCGAGGACAGTACGACGCTCAACTCCTGCTCGGCGACCGCCTGCATCAGGTCCTGCAGGAACTCGCGCCGGGCCAGCGGATCGAGCGCGGCGACCGGTTCGTCCAGGATCAGCAGATCGGGACGCTTGGCCAGGCCGACGGTCAGCGCCAGCTGCGCCCGCTGGCCGCCGGACAACTTGCCGGCGCGCTGCTTCGGGTCGAGGCCGAGGTGCTGGATCCGTTGCTGGGCAAGGGAATCGTCCCACCCCGGGTTGAGCCGGGCGCCGAGTTTCAGATGATCGGCGATGCTCAGGCGGCTGTAGGTGGGGGTGTCCTGAGCGACGTACCCGACCTTCGCCTGCTGTGCACCGGCCGCCGTACCGAGCACCTCGACGGTGCCGGTCGTCGGGGTGAGCATTCCGACGGCCAGGTTCAGCAGCGTGCTCTTGCCTGCCCCGTTCGGCCCGACCAGCCCAACCACGTGCCCAGCCGGAACCTCCAGGTCGCAGTCGGTCAACGCCCACCGGCGACCGTATCTCTTGCCCAATCCCTGGGCCTGCAGAACCGGGGTCATCGCAATGATGGCGCGGACGTCCCGTACCTCGCGGCGGGGAAGTAGCGCCATCTCCCTCCCTTCAAGAAGTGTCGGTGCGAGCTGCTTGGATTCTTTCTGTGTCCCGCTACCGCCTCGCTCCGACGCCTGCCCAAGTCGCAGCGTTGCTGGAGCAGTGCGGGCATGCCAGATTCGTGTGGAATCTCGCCCTCGAACAGTGGTCGATGTGGCGGCCTGGTCGCCGCTCCCACGCTCCCCGGTTCGTGGCACAGGCACGCCAACTCACCGAGGCCCGCGCCAACAACGATTGGTTGCGCGCTGGGTCGCAGATGGTGCAGCAGCAGGCGTTGCGGGATTTCGATCAGGCTGTTACCCGGTTCTTCGCCGGCATCAACCGACGCCCGACGTGGCGCAAGGCCGGTCGGCACGAGGGCTTTCGCATCGTCGGCGCACAGGCATCCCGAACGGAGAGATTGTCGCGGAGGTGGGGACGAGTTCTCGTGCCGAAGGTTGGCTGGATCAGGTTCCGGCTGTCCCGCCCGTTGCCGGAGGCGAAGTCGTACCGGGTGACGCGCGACCGGGCTGGCCGCTGGCATGTGGCGTTCGCTGTGGCGCCGGATCCGATCCCAGCACCAGCCAATGGGGACGTTGTCGGTGTGGACCGCGGCGTGATCGTGTCCGCTGCCCTGTCGACCGGGGAGCTCCTGTACTGCCCAAGACTCAGGCCGGGCGAGAAATCCCGCCTCCTCCGGTTGCAGCGCCGCCTGTCGAAGGCTCAACACGGATCGAACCGGCGCGCCAGGATCGTGGCAGCGATCGCACACTTGAAGGCTCGGGAAACGGATCGGCGCAAGGACTGGGTCGAGCAGACCTCCACCGACCTTGCGCGTCGTTTCGACGTTATACGGGTGGAAGATCTCAGGATCCGGAAGTTGACCCGCTCGGCCAAAGGAACGGTCGCCGAGCCGGGGAAGAACGTCCGGCAGAAGGCAGGCCTCAACCGCGGCATCCTGGCCAACGGCTGGGGTTGTCTGGTCGAGCGGCTGGAGCACAAGGCCGTTGGGCGGGTGGAGAAGGTTGTGCCCGCCTACACATCGCAGACGTGTTCGCGCTGCGGGACCAAGGACAGGAAGGCGCGCGAGAACCAAGCCGACTTCCGGTGCCCGTCCTGCGGCTACATCGCGAACGCGGACGTGAATGCAGCTACCAACATCGCGGCAGGGCGTGCCGTGACAGCGCGTGGAGCCGATGGAGTCCGATCGGCTGCGAAACGTGAACCTCAACTCGCTACCTCCGCGTCGATGAGTTGGAATCCCCGTCCTTCGGGGCGGGGAGGACGTCAAGCTATGTCCTCCTGAGCGGCGGTCCGAAAGGTTGTCAGGAACAACGCCTCGATGCTCTCGTCGTCGAGGCCTGCCTTGCGTGCCTTCGCCAGCCAGCGGCGCAGGTCCTGCCGGAGCGGGCCGTGGGCGGCGAGGGTGTTGTCGGTCAGCGTGCGGGTCACGAACGTGCCGCGTCCGGGCCGGGCCTGGACCAGGCCTTCGTGCTCGAGTTCGCGGTAGGCCTTGAGCACCGTGTTCGGGTTGATCGCCAGCGTCGCGACCACGTCCTTGACGGTCGGCAGCTGGTCTCCCTCGCGCAGCAGACCGAGCCGCAGCGCGTTCCGGACCTGCTGGACGATCTGCTGGTACGGCGAGACCCCCGACCGGCCGTCCAGATGGAACTCGATCATCTCCAACCCCATTCATCTAGGTAACTAGCACTATAGGGGTATGGCTCAAGTAGTCGTCAAGACTCGGTGGTCTCAGCGGATCGCGTCGTACCTTCTGAGCGCCTCGCGACGGGCCTCGGCGTGGTCGACGATCGGGGCCGGGTAGCCGTCGGCGCCGCCGTGCTTCCACGGTTCGTGGGCGGCCTTGCCGTCGAGGTGACGCAGCTCGGGGACCCAGCGCCGGACGTACTCGCCGTCCGGGTCGAACTTCAGCCCCTGCCCGACCGGGTTGAAGATCCGGAAGTACGGCGCCGCGTCCGCACCGCAGCCGGCCACCCACTGCCAGTTCAGCGAGTTCGACGCGAGATCGCCGTCGCGCAGGGCCCGCATGAACCAGCGGGCACCGAACTTCCAGTGGACGTGCAGATCCTTGACCAGGAACGACGCGACGACCATCCGCACCCGGTTGTGCAGGAAGCCGGACCCGGCGAGCTGCCGCATTCCGGCGTCGACGAACGGGAGCCCGGTCCGGCCCGCGCACCAGGCCTCGAACGCGTCCCCGGGCTCGTCGTACGACATCCGCTCGAACTCGGGCCGCAACGGTTTCCAGGACGCGTCGGGATGCCGCCTCAGCAGGTCCGCGCAGAACTCGCGCCAGGCGAGCTCGCGCCGGTACGCGTCCGCGCCGGCGCTGCGCTTGCGGGCCAGGTCGGCGAGCATCGTGCGCGGGTGGATCTCGCCGTACTTGAGCGGGATCGACATCCGCGAGGTGCTGTCGAGATCGGGCCGGTCGCGCTCGTCGTCGTACCGGCCGACCTCGTCCAGGTACGCGCGCCAATGGTCCAGCGCGGCCTGCTCGCCGGCGCCGTGCGCCGTGCTGTCCGGGAGGTCTTCACTGTCGGCCGTGATCCAGTCGACCTTCGCCGGCGGGTCGACCGGCTGTCGCCAGCCGTGCTCGAGCCAGCTGCGGAAGTACGGCGTGAACACCTGGTAGGGACGGTTCTGCTGGTTCAGGATGCGGCCGGGCGCGATCGCGTACGGGGATCCCGTCGCCACCAGCGGACAGTTCAATGAGGCTTCAACTTCCGCATCCCGGTCCCGTCCGTACGGCGCGTGATCCGCAGTGATGTGGACGCTGGTCGCGCCGACCTCGTCGGCCAGCGCCGGGACCACCTCGGCCGGAGCTCCCCGTCGTACGACGAGGTTGCCGCCGATGGACTCGGACAGGCTCCGCAACGACGCCGCCAGGTGCGCACGCCGTGGATCGCCGGCTCGATCCCAGAGCCTGGGATCGAGGACGAACAGGGCCACCACCCGACCGCCGCCCGCCGAGACGGCGTCCAGCAACGCCGGATGGTCCGCCAGCCGCAGATCCCGGCGGAACCACATCACCGCTGCCACATCCCGCATCCTCCGGTAGTACCCACGACCATCCGCGGACCCGCGCCGACCCGCTACCACAAGAACCGAACAGGCGATTGGGTAAGGCTTGCCTCCATAGGCGAGAATGGTTTTCGTGAGCGAGCTGATCGATACCACCGAGATGTACCTGCGGACCGTCTACGAGCTGGAAGAAGAGGGCATCCTGCCGCTGCGCGCGCGGATCGCCGAACGACTGCACCAGTCCGGTCCGACGGTCAGCCAGACAGTGGCTCGGATGGAGCGCGACGGGCTCGTCACGGTCGAGGGCGACCGTCATCTCGAGCTCACCGAGGTCGGCCGGAAGCAGGCGGTCCGGGTGATGCGCAAGCACCGTCTGGCCGAGCGGCTGCTGGTCGACGTGATCGGGCTGGAGTGGGAGGACGTGCACACGGAGGCCTGCCGCTGGGAGCACGTGATGAGCGACGCGGTCGAGCTGCGGCTGCTGAAGATCCTGAACCACCCGACCGAGTCGCCGTACGGCAACCCGATCCCGGGGCTGGAGGAGCTGCTGACCGACGGCCAGGCGAGCGGGACCGAGGACTTCCGGATCGGCGTCGAGCCGCTGGACAAGGTGCTCGACCAGGCCACCGGTGACAGCGTGCGGGTGCTGGTCCGCCGGATCGCCGAGCCGGTCCAGACCGACGACGGCGCGATGGCGGTGCTGCGCAAGGCCGGCGCGCTGCCGGGCCGCGAGGTCGACTCCACCCTCGACGCCGAGGGTGTCCTGGTCGGCAGCCGCGAGGCCGGCGGCGTGATCAGCGACGAGACGGCCGGGCACATCTTCGTCAGCCGGGTCTGAGCTTTCCGTACTTCAAAAATGCATTAAGGCCGTCAACGCTGAGCGCTCGATGCTGTACAGCGTGTGGCCACGAGGTAGCGTCTGTCCGCAATGTCTGAGAACGAGATCGACTGGCCGGAGTATCTGCGGGAGTTCCACACCGCGGCTCCGGGCAGCACCGAAGCCCTGCTGTCCCGAGCGGTGGCAGGCGACCACACGCCGTACCGCTGGCTGGTCCGCGCTGTCTCCGGCGAGGCCCGCCGGGTGCTCGACCTGGCGTGCGGGAACGGTCCGGTCGCGCGTGAGCTGTACGGGCGGTGGGTCGTCGGTGTCGACAACAACCCGGCCCAGCTCGCCGGCGCACCGGGTCCGAAGGTGCAGGCCGATGCGTTGCACCTCCCGTTCGCGAACGAGGTCTTCGACGTCGTCACCTGCTCGATGGGACTGATGGTGCTGCAGCCGCTGCCCGCCGTACTGGCCGAGGCGGCCCGGGTACTGCGCCGCGGCGGCGTACTGGCCGCGATCGTGCCGGCCGTGCGACCGCTCCGGCGTGGTGACATCCGCACGTTGAGCGGGCTGACCACGCGGCTGCGGTCGACCCCGCAGTTCCCGGCCGGTGGTGAGATCACCGAGCTCAAGGACAAGTTGCATCACGCCGGTTTCGACGTGATGGAGAGCCAGCGCGAGCGGTACGTGTACATGATCCGCACCCGCGACGACGCCCATCGACTGGTCAACGCGCTCTACCTTCCCGGTACGCCGGACCTCCGCCGCGACACCGCCGCCGGCTGGCTCGCCGACCGCGCCGAGTCCAAGGACGGCCTCGAGGTCGCCATCCCGATCCGCCGAATCACCGCCATGAGAACCAAGCTGGCCCTGACCGTCTCCTGAACCCAGGCCCTCACCGGCGCCCACGGTAGGTAACGTGTGCCTGTGAGTGCGCTGCGCTGGTCTGTGCGGACGGTTGACCGGGCGCTTGACGGTGAGACGGTCTACCGCGAGCTGCTGGCCGGGGAAGCTGTTGCGTTCTGGCTCGACGGGAGTCTGACCGATCGGGCGGTCCGACGGGTGTCGGTGCTCGGTACGACGCTCGGGGTCGGCGCGGAGGTCGTCGTGCGGGATGTTGCCGATGGCGACGTGTTCAGCGAGTTGCAGGGGCTGATCGCGGCCAAGGGGGCGCGGCTGGACGACGTACCTGCAGAACTGGCCGGGGTGTTCAACGGTGGGTACGTCGGGTACTTCGGGTACGAGCTGAAGGCGCTGACCGGGGGAGTCGCGGCGCACGAGTCGCCGACGCCGGACGCGCTGTGGATCTGGGCGAACCGGTTCGTGGTGATCGACCACGACCGGGATGTGAGCTACCTGGTCAGCGTGGACGAGGGCGACGACGGGTGGCTCGATCGGGCCACGCGGAGTGCGGCCCATTGGTCGATGTGCGGGGTCGACACACCGGCGATCGCGCGGCTCGATCTCGAGACGCATCTGGAGCAGGACCGGGCGACGTACCTGGCCGGGATCGGCAAGTGCATGGCCGCGCTCGAGGCCGGGGAGACGTACGAGGTGTGCCTGACGAACCGCGTCCGGCTGCCCGCCGTCCCCGATCCGTTCGAGTTCTTCCTCTGGCAGCGGGCCCAGAACCCGGCGCCGTACGCCGCCTTCCTCCGGTACGGCGATCTCGCAGTGGCCAGCTCGTCGCCGGAGCGGTTCCTGACCGTGGACGCGGACGGCTGGGCGGAGTGCCGGCCGATCAAGGGGACCGCACCGCGGGAGGCGGACCCGGCGGCCGACCAGCTCGCCGCGAAGGCGCTCGCCGAGGACGAGAAGACGCGGGCCGAGAACCTGATGATCGTCGACCTGATCCGCAACGACCTCGGCCGGGTGAGCGAACCGGGGACGGTGCACGTGCCGCAGCTGATGGAGGTCGAGACCTACCGGACCGTCCACCAGCTCGTTACCACCGTGCGCGGCCGGCTGCGGTCCGGGGTGTCCGCGGTCGACGCCGTCCGGGCCTGCTTCCCGCCGGGGTCGATGACCGGGGCGCCGAAGATCCGGACGATGGAGATCCTCGACGCGCTCGAGTGGAGTGCGCGCGGGGTGTATTCGGGGGTGCTGGGCTACCTGACCGTGGACGGGCGGGCGGATCTCAGCGTGGTGATCCGGACGGCGGTACTGACGCCGTCCGGGACCGTGGTCGGGACGGGTGGGGCGATCGTGCTCGACTCGGACCCGGTCGCGGAGTACGACGAAATGGTGCTGAAGGCAACGGCAGCCGTCGGCGGGAACGCCGCGGCCGAAGGGTGGGGGAAATGAGTGAGTTGCAGGTGGCGGATTCGTTCCTGGTGGCCAATGGCAAGGTTCGGGGGATCGAGCTGCACCGGGAACGGTTCGTCGGGTCGTGTGCGGCGGCCGGTGTCGAGGCTTCGGCCTTCTGGACCGAGCAGGTCGGCCGGCTGCCGGGGTTCGGCCGCTGGTTCCCTCGCTTCGAGCTCCGAACGTCGGGTGAGTTGGCGGTCCAGCTCCGACCGGCTCCTCCGGTCGGGGGTCGCGTGCGGGTCGCCGTCCACGAAGGTCCCGACCCACGCACCACGCCGCGGGTGAAGGGTCCCGACCTGGAGCTCCTCGGCAAACTCAAGGAAGCCGCGTCGCACCGGGCCGACGAGATCCTTCTCCTGGACCAGGACGGCACGGTGCTGGAAGCGGCGTTCTCCGCCATCGCCTGGTGGGACGACGACACCCTCTGCTTCCCACCCGCCGACCGCCCGCTCCTCCCGTCGGTCACCGCCGCCCTGCTCCGCCAGGTCGCCACCACCCAAAACGTCGAGATCGCCGAACGAGCCTGCACCCCCGCCGACCTCCAGTCCCACGAGGTCTGGCTCCTCAACGCCCTCCACGGCATCCGCCCCGTCCACGCCTGGTCCGACTCCGCCATCGACCCCCTCCCCAACTCCCAATCCACCACCTGGCAACAACACCTCACCGCCCTCGCCCAACCGCTATGAAACCCCTGCCACCGCACGAACAGCTGTCGGTCTCGACGGACCTGCCGCTGATCGAGCGCTGGCTCGAGAACAACCTGGTGTCGGCCCAGGCGACCGTCGCGATCGACCGGGCGGCCTTCGACTCGAACCTGGGCCACGTGCTCCTGGTCGTCTCCGTCCGGGAGCTGTCCGAGGTCGACCGCGCCCGCGAAGAGCTCACCGCCCTCGTCGTCTACCCCGACCGCCTCCGAGTACGCCGCTGGAAGCCCGCCGAAGCCGAACTCCGGCGCATCCACGACTGGATCTGTACGAGGCCGACCCTCCCCGGCAGCGAGGACACCAAGATCACTTCCTGGGGCCCACACCACGAGACCGGCCTCATGTGGGTCACCCTCAACCGCAAGGACGAGACCTACGCCGCCTATCTCGTCAAGGCCAGCGGCGGCCTGATCGCCGTGGACCCCACACCCACGACCATCGTCGCTCTGACCGGCTGACCCGGGCGTCCGATGCGTCGGCGGGAGCGTGTGTTGAAAAAGTGATATCACAATGCTACCTTTTGGATATTCGAGAGGAGTGGTGATGGCTGAGGTGGATGTCGCGGTGGAGATGCCGGCGCCGAAGGTGACGGAGCGGGTGGCGCGGGAGATCAACGGGTGGCCGATGGCCGGGGTCGCGTTCGTGCTGGTGGTGCTCGGGGTGGTGTCGTTCGTCCTGGGGATCGCGAACGGGACGGGTGCCGTGGTCGTGATCTCGATCCTGGTGTTCCTCGCCGGGCTGACCGTGGCCGGTGGGTTGACGCCGGTGGCGCCGGGCCGCGCGCGGGTGCTGCAGATCCTGGGGCGGTACAGCGGGACGATCCGCACCGACGGGCTGCGCTGGGTGAATCCGATCGCCACCCGCAAGGTGGTGTCCACCCGGATCCGTAACCACGAGACGGCCGTTGCCAAGGTCAACGATGCCGACGGCAACCCGATCGAGATCGCCGCGGTGGTGGTCTGGCAGGTCGAGGACACCGCGCAGGCGACGTTCGAGGTGGACGACTTCGTCGAGTTCGTCGCGATCCAGACCGAGACCGCGGTCCGGCACATCGCGAACAGCTACCCGTACGACGTCCACACCGAGGACGGCGGGTTGTCGCTGCGAGACAGCACCGACGAGATCACCGAGACACTGTCGACCGAGATCGGCGCCCGGGTGCAGGCTGCCGGGGTCCGGGTGATCGAGTCCCGCATCACCCACCTCGCGTACGCGCCGGAGATCGCGCAGGCGATGCTGCGCCGCCAGCAGGCCGGTGCCATCGTGGCCGCCCGGCAGCGGATCGTCGAAGGGGCGGTCGGCATGGTCGAGCTCGCCCTGGATCGGCTGTCCGAGCACGACGTCGTCGAGCTGGACGAGGAACGCAAGGCCACCATGGTCAGCAACCTGTTGGTCGTGCTGTGCGGTGACAAGGACGCCCAGCCTGTGGTCAACACCGGCACGCTCTACCAGTGAGGCCCCGCCGTGGCCGTCGAACGCAAGAAGATCCTGCTCCGGCTGGATCCCTTGGTGCATGATGCGCTGGCCCGCTGGGCAGCCGACGACCTGCGCAGCACCAACGCCCAGATCGAGTACCTGCTCCGCCGGGCGCTCGCCGACGCCGGCCGGCTCCCGTCCGGGGTCGGCAAGATGCGCCGCCCGGGCCGCCCGTCCAAGGAGGAAGACGATGAGTAGAAGTGTCAGTACCGTCGCCTCAGGCAACCACCTCAGCTTGGTGCGTGCCCCGGGCGGCCGCGGGACGCTGCCGCGGCGGCCTCCGCTCCGGCGTCCCCGGGTTGTTGCCCTCGGCAGGGTTCAGGCCCCGGACGCCTTGCCTGCAAGACTTTTTCTGTTGGCCTACGATCCGGAGAGCGGGCGTCTGGTCGGCCGATGGACGAAGCTGGGCCGGACCCTCCGGGCCGCCGCGCTCGTCGATCTCCAGCTGAGCGGAAACCTTGCCGACGACAACGGCCGGGCCCGGCTGACCAAGGCGGCCGATCCGGTCGACCCGGTGCTGGCCGGGGTGCTCAAGGACATCCGCCGGGTCGGCCCGCGGAAGTGGCGGACCTGGGTCGACCGGCGCCACGGCGCGATCGTTCGTGACGTCCGCGACGAGCTCGAGCGCGCCCGCCTGATCAAGGTGGAGCGCTACCGCATCCTCGGCCTGTTCCCGGCCGACCGCATCACCCTGCGCCATCCGCTGGTACGACGCCACTTGCTGCGTAACGCCACGGACACGCTTCGGCCGGCCCGTCTCGTCACACGCATCGACCTCCGCGACGCGGCGGTCGTCGTACTGGCCGCGACGGGGGACCTGCGCACCGTCGTGACCAAGGACCAGCGCGCCCGGCACAAGGACCGCCTGGCCCAGCTGGCGGTCCGCGTCGGCCCGGTGGTCCCGGCCCTGAAGAAGGCACTCCAGCAGGCCCACGCGTCCGCCTCCTCCGGCGGATAGGCCGATCGGTCGCGACCCGGCCCGGCCGATCGTGAGACCTGATGACCTGGCGGGGGTGCTATGGTTCGTTGCTCAAGTAATGAACCTAAGAACCTACGCGCCTGGACCCGGGAGAGGAGGCCGTGATGTTCGATGACCGGAGCCCGATCTATCTGCAGATCGCCGAGCAGATCAAGAACGACATCGTCACCGGCGCCCTCGCCGAGGATGAGCAGGTGATGTCGACGAACCAGTACGCCGCGTTCTACCGGATCAACCCGGCCACCGCGGCCAAGGGGTTCGCCCAACTGGTCGACGAGGGTGTCCTCTACAAGAAGCGCGGGATCGGGATGTTCGTCAGCCCGAACGCGCGGGACCTGCTCCGCACCGCCCGGCGTGACTCGTTCTTCGCCGACGTGGTCGACCCGATGATCCGCGAGGCCAAGGCGATCGGCGTACCACTGAAGGACGTCGTCCAGCACATCCGCATCTACGGAGACGCCTGATGACCAACCGCACCGTGGAACCCACAGACCTCGCCGCCGCGACGGAGACCGAGCATGCACTGGCGGCGCGGACGGAGAACCTGTCGGTCCGGTTCGCCAGCGTGCCCGCGCTGGACCGGCTCGACCTGCGGCTGGCACCGGGCAAGATCCATGGCCTGCTCGGCCGCAATGGCTCTGGCAAGAGCACTCTCGCCGCGGTCCTGGCGGGATTCCGCCAGCCGGACGAGGGCCGCGTCCTGATCGAGGGCGGCGACCTCGGTACGGCGGCCGAGCCGTACGAGAACGCGGTCGTCACCAGCCGGATCTGCCTGATCCGCGAGACGGGCGACCTGGTCGACGCGGCGCAGGTCAAACAGGTGATCGGTCTCGCCGCGAGCCTACGTCCGTACTGGGACAGCGACCTCGCCGAGGAGTTGCTCGACCGGTTCGAGCTGCCGACGAACCAGAAGGTGCAGAAGCTGTCCCGCGGTAAGAAGTCCGCGCTCGGGGTCGTCCTCGGGCTGGCCAGCCGCGCGCCGCTGACCATCTTCGACGAGACCTACCTGGGCATGGACGTGCCGTCCCGCAACCTGTTCTACGACGCTCTGCTCGCCGACTACGCCGAGGTGCCGCGCACGATCGTGCTGTCGACGCACCTGGTCAGCGAGGTCAGCACGATGCTCGAGGAGGTCGTCATCCTCGACAACGGCCGGCTCGTCACGCAGTCGCCGGTCGACGCCCTCCGCGGTCGCGGCGCATCGATCGTCGGTCCGGCCGCGGTGGTGGACGAGTTCACCTCCGGGTTCACCGTGCTCGCCGAGGAGAAGCTCGGCGGCACCAAGTCCACCACCGTGCTGGGCGATCTCGATCCCGACCTGCTCGCCGAGGCAGATGCGGCCGGTCTCGAGATCGGTCCGGTCGGACTGCAGGACCTGTTCGTCCATCTCACCGCCAATGGCAAGGGAGCGCGCCGATGACGACCACAGTCGACAAGGCCCGTCCGGCGTACGCCCTCCCGCGTGGCGTCACCTCGACCAACCGGTTGCGGCAGGTCGTGCTGGCGATGATGGTCGGCACCCGGCCGATGCTGACCGGCTACTGGCTCGTGATGCTGTTCCTGTTCCTCGCGATCAGCGTCGGGTATCTGGTCGCCACCGGCGGGCTCCCCCGTAGCACGTGGGACTGGGGCACCCAGTCGCCCAAGTACTTCTCGATGGCGCTCGGCATCACCATCACCCCGGCGTACGTCGGCCTGATGATCGCCCAGGGCGTCACCCGCCGGATGTTTTCCGTTGCCGCGAGCATCTACCTCACCGGCGCCGCGATCGCGACGGCGTCGCTGTGGGTGCTGATGTATCAAGGCGAGCGCTTGCTTTACAGCGTCCAGGGCTGGTCGCAGACGATGGAGAACCCGCACCTGTTCCACGACACCACGCAGGCCGGTCTGATCTTCACCGAGTTCTTCCTGCTGATCCTGTCGCACGAGGCGGCCGGCTGGTTGCTCGGCATCACGTTCTACCGGTTCGGCTTCTGGCGCGGTGTGCTGATGCTGCCGCTCTCGCTGATCCCGGCGGCGGTGACCGAGTTCCTGTTGATCGCTCAGTGGCTCGCCGACGTGTTGAACGGCATCGGCTATCAGCGTCCACCACTCGCTGTCGCCGTACCGTCCATCCTGGTGGTCAGTGTCCTCGGGATGTACGTCGGCTACCTTCTGCTGCGACCGATGGCACTGAAACAAGCGAAGGGCTGACACCCTGGTTATGCACAGGGGGTGTGCATAAGTCGAGGTATTTCTGTGGATGGTTGCGGTATCACTGTGGACGACACGCGGTCGCTCGCGAATTGACGAAATCTCTTGGCAGGAAAGGCTTGTGCGGCCCTGGGGAGCGGCGGTAGAAATGTCGACACGCCGCTTCTGATCTGAGCGGTGGGTCGAACGGAAACCGAGGACCCTAGCGGTGGGGATCCCCACTGAGGTAGACCGGTGACGGGGTCTGCCGGCCCAACGGACCCGTTCGGGAGGCTGGAGACGTCACCTTCCTTCAGCTATGCGGGGCCCCTCCGACTCATACTCGGAGGGGCCCCGCTTCTTTGCGCTTATCGGCACCGATCGGTGCCGATAACAACACACTCAGTGCCGACCACACAGGGCCGACAGCAAAGGGCCGGCCGGCGCACAGAACGGTTGTGCGCCGGCCGGCGGTTCGGGGCTCACCGGGTCGGAGTCCCGAGGGCGGCCGTGGCGGCCCGGCAGGAACGAGCCGCCACGGGGTCAGTCAGCGAAGGGTGATCTTCAGCGCCGAGGACGAACCGCGGGCCGCGACCTGCACCTCCACTCCACGCGTCGTGGTCACCAGCTGGTACGACGCCGCGCGACCGTCCAGCGAGACACTCTTCACCGTCGCGCCGGCCGGCAGGACGGCGCCGATCGTGAACTTCGCGCCGACACCCTTCACCCTCACGTCGGTCCGCAATTCCTTACCTGCAAGGCGTGCGGACACATCGACCGAGCCGCGGCCGAGCCGGATGTTGCTACCGGCCACCTTCTGCTGGCCTTCCGGAAGCTGCGGAATCACCGCGACCGTGCCGTGCCCGAGGTCCGGGTCCACACCGAGCTGCTGGTGCACGACCGGCCACAGGATGCCGTACGCGCCCCACGCCTGGAGCGACATCGAGCGGTCGTAGAACGGCCGGCCGATGTTCGCCGGTGAGTCGGGTGACGGTGCGATCTCCGGCATCGCGCCCGGGGTCTCCCACACCGTCGGGTCGAGCTGGATGCGGGCGTTGCCGGTCGTGTAGACCTGCTGCTGGTCCTTGCCCAGCCGTCCGTAGTTGCCTTCAGCAACCGCCATGATCGACGTGTTCAGCCCGAACATCGCCCGCTCGCTCTGGACCGTCGAGACGATCGGGTCACAGGAGGCGCCACGGTTGCCGCCCGGAGCCGACGTCGGCCCGGTGCCGGTGTGGAACAGGCCGAATTCGCCTGTGTAGCAAGGCGTCTCGCGCTGCTCGAGGGCGATGGCGCCGTGCTCCGCGGAGGCCAGCGGAGAGTCTGGCTGACCGGGCCGGTTCAGGACCGCCTCCATCGGCGTGACACCGATCCAGTGCCGCTGGAAGATCGGCGTGTTGTCGTTGGCGGGGTTGGCCGGGTCGTCGACCGAGTCGGCGTACCCCATCGCCTGCGGGACCCACCACTGCGCCTCGAAGCGGGACTCGAGGTCGTTCGCGCGGGTGGTCGCCCACTGCTGGACCGCTGTGTCCTTCTTGGACGCCGCCAGGTCGGCGAGATCGCGGAGACCGCGGGCCAGGTAGACGGTGCTGTCGAGCTTCTCGACACCCATCCCGCTGCGCTCGACGTTGGCCAGGCCCTCCGGCCAGCCGTCGCCGTCCTTGTCCAGCTCGCGGTAGACGTACTGCAGGTTGCGGACGCTGAAGTCGTACATCGAGTCGCGGAACTTGTCGTCACCGGTCCACCGCCACAGCAGTGCGACGGCGCTCGGGAACTTCACCGTCTCGTCGGTGTTGCCCGCGCTCTGGTTGGAGCCGAAGTAGACGTCGCCGGTCGGGACCACCTCGTGCGCGACCTTGCCGCTGCGGTTGTTGAGCAGATCGCTGATGTCGCGCAGCGCGCGCAGGTGCTCCTTCACCGTGTCGAACTGACCGGCCGCGACCGCGGCGAAGGCCATGTACTCACCGTCGGTCGCGAAGATCCACGGGTAGTCCGGGAAGCCCGCGCCGAACCAGCGCGCGGCCTCGACGGTACCGACCGGTGCCGGGTAGTCCTTGCCCTCGTTCACGTCGCGGATGCGCAGGTTGCGTGCCTCCTGGACGGAGTCCGCGAGGTTCTGCTTGCTCCACTCGACACTCTGCTGCAGTAGCCGGTCACCAGGAAGGTCCACCGCGGACATGCTGTCGATCTCTTGCCGGTCCCGAGTCTTTGCCTTCAGCAACGCTTCCGGGCTGCTCAGAGCACGGCGGTACTCGCGTTGAGCGGCCGACACTCCGTCATCCGAGCCGGCGACGGCGAACCAGACCGTCTTCGACTGACCGGGCGCGAGTTTGACGTCGTACGTGAGTCGTCCGCCGGTGCCCTTGCCGACGAGCGAGTCGTCGCAGCGTGCGGGCGTCGTACCGTCGGCCGGGCAGATCACCGCCGGGTCCTGCGGACCGCGGTTGTTCGGGCTCAGGGCGTGGCCCGTCGGACGCAGGGACGATCCGACGAACGCGGCGAAGTCGTGGGCGGTCGCGTTCGGGTGCGGCGGTGTGCCCTGCTCGCGGAATCGCAGCGAGCCGTCGGCGTACGCGCCGGTGTCCGGCAGGTTGGCGGTGGCCGCACTCGGCGTCGTCCAGCCCCACGGGTAGGACTGCATCAGCTCGGAGTGTGCGTCCACGTCGAGCTTGACCGTCTTCGCCGTACTGGACTCGAGTGTCAGGCCGACGAGGGTCGCCCGGATGCCGTCGGGGACGAAGTCGGTACGGCGGACGCGGACATCACCGGAGTAGTCGATCCGGCTGTAGCCGTGGCCGCTGGTGTACTTCTGCGCGGCCACGTCCTTCCCGAGCCAGGCGCCGTCGAGCCCGAACCACAGGCCGTCGAGGAGCTTGATCGGCTGGGTCCAGAAGCCGCCCATCTCACCGCGGATGTGCCATCCGGCCGCGGGGTAGAGGCCGGTCTCGTCGCCCATCGCGTAGGCGCGGTCGCCGACCACCAGCGACCGCCGGTCGGCAAGCCGGGTCGTTTCGGACAGCTCGGACGGTGCGGCGGTCGGTCCGGAAGCTGCCTGGGGTGGGGTCGAGCCGGCGGTCGCGGAGGCGGTGCCGGCCAGGATCGTGGCTGCGGCGAGCAGCGTGATGCCGGCCGTCCGCCGGGCTCGACGTGGTGGGGCGGTGCTGCGTCTGACGGTTGGGCGGAGAGTCATGGCGGTGTCCTCCTTTTCGCGGCGCGCGTGCACCGCATCAGCCAGGGGCTGAACTACCCCTGATCACCAGTTCTGGTTGCAGCAGGCGTTCGGTCGGTACGCCGTTGCTCGTACCGGTCAGGCTCGGCGTTTCAGTGAGAGTGGCGATGAGCTCGGACGCGATCTGGTCCATCGGCTGCCGGAGACTCGTCAGGCCGGGGGAGACCACCGACGCGAGCGGTGAGTCGTCGAAGCCGGTGACGCCGACGTCGACGCCGGGGGTGAGACCGCGGCGGCCGAGCTCGCGGAGTGCGCCGAGGGCGAGAATGTCGCTCAGGGCAACGATTCCGTCCGGCGGCTGGTCGCTGTCGAGCAGCTCGGCGGTGGCCCGGGCGCCCTCGTCGATGGCGTCTTCGCCGCAACGCACGGCCAGCCCGGCGGTGGGAAGGCCGAGCTCCTTGCAGCGGCCGCGCCAGCCGGCCAGCCGGTCCTCGGCCAGGCCGGACGACTTCGGCCAGCTGAGGAAGGCGATCCGCCGGCGGCCGGTGTCGTACAGGTGCTGCACCGCCGTCGCGGAGCCGGCCGCGCCGTCGACGTCGACCCACGGGCCGGGCTGGGTGGTCTGCTTCCACACCCGGCCGAAGGACACGAACGGGATCTGCTTCTCCTTCAGCCAGCCGTGCCGCGGGTCGTGCGTCTCCGTCTGCGAGAGCACGAACCCGTCGACCAGGCGGCGCGCATGCAGGTCGTCGTACGTCGGCATGCCGTCGACGGCGGCCGGGGCGGTGAACAGGAGGATGTGCCGGCCGGTCGTCTCGGCGGCGGTGCAGAGTTCGTGCAGGAACTGGTCCATCACCAGGTGGGTCTGGTTCGGCCAGCTGGGGACGCAGTAGCCGATCAGTTCGACGGCGCTGGTGCGCAGGCTGCGGGCGTTACGATTGGGCCGGTAGTTGAGCAGCTCGATCGACCGGTTCACCCGCTCGAGCGTGTCCGGCCGGAGGCGATGCGGTGCGTTCAGAGCGTTCGACACCGTCTGGACCGACACCTCGGCGTGGGCGGCAACCTGCTTCAACGTAGCCACGGCAACCTCCCACGACACTTTGAACGTTAAAAACAACCGCAGTCTGCCGCTCCGCCCCGGCCATGTCAACGCCTCGGCCGCGACCTTCGATGGTCGCGGCCGAGGCGGTGGTGCCGACGGACCCGCGGTGGTCCCCGCAGGAGTACGGATCAGGCGGTGTGGCCGCCGTCGATGGTTAGTTCGGTGCCGGTGAGGTAGGCGGTGGTCGGGCCGGCCAGGTAGGTGATCGCGGCCGCGACCTCGGTGGTGGTGCCGAAGCGGTCCAGGGCCAGGTCGGCGATCTGGGCCGCGGCGTACGGGCCGTCCGCCGGGTTCATGTCGGTGTCGATCGGGCCCGGCTGGACGACGTTCGACGTGATGCCGCGCGATCCGAGTTCACGGGCCAGGCCCTTGCTGAGACCGACCAGTGCCGACTTGCTCATCGCGTACAGCGTCATCCCCGGGCTGGTGACCCGGCCCGCGGCGCAACTGCCGACGTGGATCATCCGGCCGCCGTCGGACAGTCTCAGTACGGCGGCCTGCGCGGCGGCGTAGACACCACGGATGTTCACCGCGAGCACCCGGTCCACATCGTCGAGCGTGAAGTCGCCGATCGGGCCGATCGCGCCGACACCCGCGTTGTTGACCAGGATGTCGAGCCCGCCGAGTTGGTCCGCGGCCCGGGCCACGCCGTCCGCCACTGCGATCGCGTCGGCCGCATCGACCTCGAACGCGTACGCCGTCCGGCCGAGGGCCTCGATCTCCTTCACCACCTTCGCCGCGGCGTCTGCGGAACTGTTGTAGGTCAGCGCGACATCCGCGCCGCGTTCGGCAAGCGCGATCGCGGTCGCCGCTCCGATTCCGCGGCTGCCACCGGTCACCAATGCCTTCTTGCCAAGTAGTTCGTTCATGTCTTCCAGTTGACCTTGGTGCGTCGCCTGGTTCTGGCGGAAATCGGACGCCGGATCCTGGCGTCGCGTTTCCGCTATCCGACCCAGTTCGCGATCCCTCCATGTCGCAAAACCGCTAGAGACTGTCGGCGGCAGCAGGGATGCTGGGGGACGTGTACGAATGCAGAGAACGGTGCGTCCGCGCGGTCCAGTCCAAGGACGCGCGGTTCGACGGCTGGTTCTTCACCGCGGTGCTGACGACGAAGATCTACTGCCGGCCGAGTTGCCCGGTGGCGCCGCCGAAGGTCGAGAACATGCGGTTCTACCCGAGCGCCGCCGCCGCTCAGCAGGCCGGGTTCCGCGCCTGCAAGCGCTGCCGCCCGGACGCCAGCCCGGGGTCGCCGGAGTGGAACCACCGCGCCGACCTCGTCGCCCGCGCGATGCGGCTGATAGCGGACGGCGTGGTCGACCGCGACGGCGTACCAGGCCTTGCCACCCACCTCGGGTACAGCGTCCGTCAGGTCCAGCGCCAGCTGCAGGCCGAGCTCGGCGCCGGTCCGCTCGCGCTCGCGCGGGCGCAACGCGCGCAGACCGCCCGGCTGCTGATCGAGACCAGTGAGCTGCAGATGGCCGACGTGGCGTTCGCGGCCGGGTTCTCCAGCGTGCGGACGTTCAACGAGACGGTGCAGGAGGTGTTTGCCCTCGCGCCGACCGAGCTGCGCAGCCGGGCCAAGAAGGGTACGACGACCGCCGCGCCCGGCACGATCTCACTCCGGCTGCCGTTCCGCGCACCGCTGACTCCGGACAACCTGTTCGGCCATCTGATCGCGACCGGCGTACCAGGCGTGGAGGAGTGGCGCGACGGTCACTACCGGCGCACGCTCCGGCTTCCGCACGGCCATGGTGTCGTCGCGTTGAAGCCGATGCCTGACCACATCGCCTGCCAGCTGTCACTCAACGATCAGCGTGACCTGGCGATCGCGATCAGCCGGTGCCGCCGGATGCTCGACCTCGACGCCGACCCGGTCGCGGTCGACGACCTGCTGGGCGCCGACCCGGTGCTCGCAGCGCTGATCGCGAAGGCGCCTGGTCGCCGGGTGCCGCATACGGTCGACGGCCAGGAGTTCGCCGTACGGGCTGTGCTCGGGCAGCAGGTGTCGACAGCGGCCGCGCGGACGCACGCTCATCGGCTCGTCCGGCAGCATGGTGAGCCGATCGAGGACGCGGCCGGCGGGCTCACGCATCTGTTCCCGACCATGCAGGCGCTGGCCGAGCTCGATCCGGAGACCCTCGCGTTCCCGAAGTCCCGTCGTACGACGCTGATGACGCTGATCGAGACGCTCGCCGCCGGTGAGATCGACCTCGGCGCGGGGAGCGACTGGGACAAGGCACGTGCGCAACTCACCGCACTGCCGGGGATCGGGCCGTGGACGGTCGAGTCGATCGCGATGCGTGCGCTGGGCGACCCGGACGCCTTCGTGGCCAGTGATTTGGGTATCCGGTACGCGGCGCGTGATCTAGGCTTGCCCGAGGCCCCCAAATCCCTGATCGCCCACGCCCGTGCGTGGCGGCCGTGGCGTGCCTATGCGGTGCAGTACCTGTGGGCCACCGGCGACCATGCGATCAACAAGATCCCCGCGGAGTGAGCATGACTGTATTGAAGGCCACGCTGCCGCGCGGCAGGTCATGGGGCTTTGGCTCCCGGCCTTCCCTCGTCACTCCAGTCGCTTCGCTCCCTCCACTCCTCAGTCCAGGCCGGGAGGCCCCATGACCGAATTGACCACCGACCGCCTGCTGATGCGCCAGTGGCGCGACTCGGACCGCGAGCCGTTCGCGGCGTTGAATGCGGACCCGGCGGTGATGGCGCATTTCCTGGCACCGCAGACCCGCGAGCAGAGCGACGCGCTGATCGACCGGAACATCCCCGAGATCGAGGGACGCGGCTGGGGTCTGTGGGCGTTGGAGGTGAAGGACACCGGCCGGTTCATCGGCTTCACCGGGTTGTCGGTGCCGAGCTTCGAGGCGCACTTCATGCCCGCGGTCGAAATCGGCTGGCGGCTCGCGAAAGAGGCCTGGGGCAACGGTTATGCGACCGAGGCGGCCCGGGCGACGCTGGCCCACGGGTTCGGTCCGGCCGGGCTGACGGAGATCGTCTCGTTCACCACGACCACCAACCTGCCGTCCCAGCGGGTGATGCAACGGATCGGTATGACCCACGACGAGGCCGGCGACTTCGATCATGTCCGCCTGCCGGATGGTCACCGGCTCCAGCCTCACGTCCTCTACCGGATCAACCGTGCGCGGTGGGAGGCGACGCGTTGACGTACGCCGTGATGGACAGTCCGCTCGGTCCGCTCACCCTGGTCGAGCGGGACGACGGCCTCGCCGGTGTCTACATGGAGCAGCACCGTCATCGCCCGCCGATGGAGACCTTCGGCCAGCGTGACGATTCGGTGCTGCCGGCGGTGGCCGAGCAGTTGACCGAGTACTTCGAGCACGGCCGGACGACGTTCGACGTACCGCTGCACCTGGCCGGGACGCCGTTCCAGCAGCGGGTGTGGACGGCCCTGCAGGACATCTCGTACGGCGAGACGACCACGTACGGCGAACTTGCCCGGGCCCTCGGCCTCGTGCCGGGCGCATCGCGGGCGGTCGGCCTCGCCAACGGCAAGAACCCGATCAGCATCATCGTCCCGTGCCACCGCGTGGTCGGGTCGACCGGCAGCCTGACCGGGTACGGCGGCGGCCTCGACCGCAAGCAGGCACTGCTGGACCACGAGCGCGGCGACGCACTGTTCTGAAGCTGCGCCGAATGTCTCTCCGAGAAAGTGCTCATTCGGTGCGCACTTATTGGGTGCATCCTCTAGGTATGAGCACATTGACCGATGAGGACGCGCTGGCCTGTTCGACCGTGGCGGAGTGGCGCGCGTGGCTGGCGGCGAACGGGCGGACGGAGCGGTCGGTCTGGCTGATCGTTCACCGGAATGACGAGGGTGTCGGTCTGATGAGTGCGGTCGAGCAGGCGTTGTGCTTCGGCTGGATCGACAGCAAGACCGTGAAGCGTGACGACAAGACGACGTACCAGTGCTTCACACCGCGGAACCCGCGCAGCACCTGGAGCAAGATCAACCGCGAGCGGGTCGAGGAGCTGATCTCGGCGGGTCTGATGGACGCGTCCGGTCAGGAGCTCATCGACCTGGCCCAGCGCACCGGCACCTGGGACCTGCTCGCCGACGCCCAGAACCTGATCGTCCCCGCCGACCTGGCCGCCGCCCTGGCCGCGAATCCGCCGGCGGACAAGCACTTCCAGGCCTTCCCGCCGTCCTCGCGCCGGGCGATCCTCGAGTGGATCACGCTGGCCAAACGGCCGGAGACCCGAGCGGGCCGGATCGAGCAGACCGTCGCCCAGGCAGCCCAGAACGTCCGCGCCCGCTGACCGACCGGCGGTGGTCAGCGGGCGCGTGGGCTCAGCTCGCAGTGTTGGCCGGGTCGTCCAGGCGTTCGGCGGCGGGAGGCCCGGCGGGGGTCTGCTTGCGGGCCGTCAGGCGGCGGGCGAGCGGTTCGGTGTAGCGGGCGGCGATCGGGCCGAGGACGACCAGGATCAGCACGTACGCCGTCGCCAGCGGGCCGAGTCTGGGTTCGACGCCGACCGCGAGACCCGCGATGACGATGGAGAACTCGCCTCGGGCGACCAGGGTGCCGCCGGCCCGCCAGCGTCCGGCCGTCCCCACGCCGGCCCGGCGGGCGGCATACCAACCCGTCGCGATCTTCGTCAGCGCGGTGAGCAGTGCCAGCCCGAGCGCGATCGCGAGCACCGGCGGGATCTCGGCCGGATCCGTGCTCAACCCGAAGAACACGAAGAACACCGCGGCGAACAAGTCCCGCAACGGACTGAGCAGGTTCCGTGCGCCGTGCGCGACTTCACCCGACAACGCGATCCCGACCAGGAACGCGCCGACCGCCGCCGACACCTGCAGTTGCTGCGCGATACCCGCGACCAGCAACGTCAGCCCGAGGACGACGAGCAGCAACATCTCCGGGTTGTCGGAGGACACCGCCCGGCTGATCACGCGTCCGTAGCGCACGGCAACGAACAGCACGATGCTCACGGTGCCGAGCGAGATCAGCAGCGTCATGCTGCCGCCCGCCAGTCCGACACCGGCGAGCAGGGCGGTCAGGATCGGCAGGTAGACCGCCATCGACAGGTCCTCGAGCACCAGAATCCCCAGCACCACAGGGGTTTCCCGGTTACCGAGCCGGCCGAGATCGCCGACCACTTTGGCGATCACACCCGATGACGAGATCCAGGTGACACCGGCCAGCGCGACCGCGGCGACCGGTCCCCAGCCGAGCAGCAATGCGACGGCGGCACCTGGCAACGCGTTGAGCAGGAAGTCCACGACCCCAGAGATGTACTGCGTCTTCAACGTGCCGACCAGATCGCTGGCCGTGTACTCGAGGCCGAGCAGCAACAGCAGCAGGATGACGCCGATCTCGGCGCCGGTGGCCACGAACTCCTCACTGGCTGCCAACGGCAACAGTCCGCCGTGGCCGAAGGCCAGCCCGGCCAGCAGGTAGAGCGGAATCGGCGAGAAGCCGAACCGGGAGGCGATCCGGCCGAGGATGCCGAGGGCGAGGATGACCGCGCCCAACTCGATCAGGAGGGCGGTGATGTTCTCGTGCACGTCACCCTCCCGCGATCAGGTCGTAGACCGCGTCGACGCCCTCGCGGGTGCCCACGACGACCAGCGTGTCCCCGGTGGCGAACCGGAAGTCCGGGGTCGGGGACGGGGTCGCGCCGGTCCGGCGCAGTACGGCGACGATGGACGCACCGGTCCGGCTGCGGGCCTGGGTGTCACCCAGCGTGCGACCCGAGTACGGCGACTTGGCCGTGATCGGGATGTGCTCGGTGATCAGGTCGATCTCGATCTCGTTGCGCACCGGGTCGATCGGTGCCGGGATCAGCAACTGGGCGAGCGCGGCCGCTTCACCGGGATCCAGCGGCACGGAGTCCTTGCAGTTGTCGTCGTCAGCGGGATCGTGGAAGCCGAGGAACCGCCGTCCGTCGTTGTGCACCACCACCGAGACGTGCTGGCCGCCTTCGGTGGTCAGGTCGTACCGGGTGCCGATCCCGGGCAACGTCGTCCTGGTCGGATGGGCCTGCTGGTCCATGATTCCTCGATCCGCGATAGCTGGCGTCTGCAACCATTATCCCAAATCCTGAGCGGCCTGTCCGGCGCTCAGCTGTGATCCAGGCTGCAATCAGGTGCACTGCAACCAGTTGCATAGGTACGCTGCCGGACATGGCCCTGGAACACGCGATTCTCGTCTCGCTGACCGAGCGGGCCGGGACCGGTTACGAGCTGGCCCGGCGGTTCGACCGGTCGATCGGGTACTTCTGGCCGGCCACCCACCAGCAGATCTACCGGGTGCTGCGCCGGATGGACGAGGCCGGCTGGGTGCGGCACACCGAGATCGCCCAGGACGGGCGGCCGGACAAGAAGGAGTATCGGGTGTCCGCGGCGGGGAAGGCGGAGCTGAGCCGCTGGCTGGCCGAGCCGGAGGATCCCGCCGTACTGCGGGACGGCCTCGGCGTGAAGTTGCGGGGTGCGTCACTCGGCGATCCGGGCGTCGTACTGCGGGAGGTCGAGCGGCACCGGGCCGAGCACGCCACCCGGCTCGAGGTGTACCGCGGGATCAGGACCAGGGACTTCCCGAAGCCGGCCACGCTGCGCGGGCGGGACCTGCACCAGTACCTCGTCCTCCGCGGCGGCATCCGCGCCGAGGAGTCGTTCGTGGACTGGTGCGACGAAGTGATCGAGGCCCTCCGGAAGGATGATCGATGACTGTGCTTTTGGCCGGGCCTTCGGCGCCGGCGTGGTCATGGGGCCTTGGCTCCCGGCCTTCCCTCGTCGCTCCAGTCGCTTCGCTCCCTCCACTCCTCAGTCCAGGCCGGGAGGCCCCATGACCGCGTATCCACATCTGTTGCGACCACTCGATCTTGGTCACGTCGTGCTGCCGAACCGGGTCATCATGGGCTCGATGCACACCGGTCTGGAGGACCGGGCGAAGGACCTGCCGAAGCTGGCCGCGTACTTTGCCGAGCGTGCTCGCGGCGGCGTCGGGCTGATGGTCACCGGCGGCTACGCACCGAACCGGACCGGCTGGCTCACTCCCTTCGGCTCCAGGCTGACCAGTCGCCGGCAGGCCCGCAGACACCGGATCCTCACCGACGCGGTGCACGCCGAGGGCGGTCTGATCGCACTGCAGATCCTGCACGCCGGTCGCTACGCGTACCACCCGTTCAGCGTCTCCGCCTCGGCGCTGAAGGCCCCGATCAACCCGTTCAAGCCGCGGGCCCTGACCGATCGCGGCGTACACCAACAGATCAAGGCGTACGTCGACTGCGCCGCGCTCGCCCGGGAGGCCGGGTACGACGGCATCGAGATCATGGGGTCCGAGGGCTACTTCATCAACCAGTTCCTGTCCGAGCGCACCAATCAGCGCACCGACCGCTGGGGCGGCAGCCCGGAGAACCGGCGCCGGCTCGCGGTCGAGATCGTCCGGCGGACCCGGGAACGCGTCGGCGACGACTTCCTGATCATCTACCGGCTGTCGATGGCCGACCTGGTCGAGGGCGGTCAGACCTGGGACGAAGTCCTTGCGTTGGGCAAGGAGATCGAGGCGGCCGGTGCGTCGATCATCAACACCGGCATCGGCTGGCACGAGGCACGCGTACCCACCATCGTGACGTCGGTCCCGCGCGCGGCCTTCACGAGCGTGACCGCAGCATTCAAGCCGCACGTGAGCATCCCGGTCGTCACCTCGAACCGGATCAACCTGCCGCAGGTCGCCGAAGAGGTGCTGGCCCGTGGTGACGCCGACCTGGTCAGCATGGCCCGGCCGTTCCTTGCCGATCCGGACTGGGTGCTCAAGGCAACCACTGACCGGGCCGACGAGATCAACGTCTGCATCGCCTGCAACCAGGCCTGTCTGGATCATGTCTTCGCCAAGCGGAAGGCGAGCTGCATGGTCAACCCCAGGGCGGCCCGGGAGACCGAGCTCCAGCTGGTGCCGACCCGTCGTACCAAGAACATCGCGGTCGTCGGGGCCGGGCCGGCCGGGCTGGCCGCGGCGGTGACGGCGGCCGAGCGCGGCCACTCGGTGGAGCTGTTCGAGGCGAGTGACGAGCTCGGCGGACAGTTCGGGATCGCGCAGCGGATCCCCGGCAAGGAGGAGTTCGCCGAGACGATCCGGTACTACCGGCGCCGGCTCGAGCTGACCGGCGTCAAACTGCACCTCGGCCGCCGCGCGAGCGTCGAGGACCTGGCCGGTTTCGACGAGATCGTGCTGGCCACCGGCGTCGTCCCGCGGATCCCGGCCATCCCCGGTATCGACCACCCGAAGGTTCTCTCGTACGTCGAGGTCGTCCGCGACCGCAAGCCGGTCGGCAGCACCGTCGCCGTGATCGGAGCGGGCGGGATCGGCGTGGATGTCAGCGAGTTCCTGACCACCGAGTCGTCGCCCACACTGGACCTGGAGGCATGGAAGGCGGAGTGGGGTGTGACCGATCCGACAGTCGCACCCGGCGCACTCACCACGCCACGCCCGGAGCCGTCTCCTCGGCAGGTCTACCTCCTGCAGCGCAAGGCCGGGAAGGTCGGTGCCGGCCTCGGGAAGACGACCGGCTGGGTGCACCGCGCGGCCTTGAAGAACAAGAAGGTCGAGCAGCTTCGCGGTGTCAACTACGAGCGCATCGACGACAGCGGCCTGCACCTGACCTTCGGCCCGAAGCGTGAGAATCCAAGGGTTCTGGACGTCGAGACCATCGTCGTCTGCGCCGGGCAGGAACCGGTCCGCGACCTCGCCGACGCGCTCCGGGAGACCGGCCGCCCGGTTCACCTGATCGGGGGAGCCGACGTCGCGGTCGAGCTGGACGCCAAGCGCGCGATCGATCAGGCGACCCGGCTGGCGCTCACTCTCTGAGCCGGTGCGCGGACAGAGAGCAAAGCTGACAGTTCAAGTAAGGTAAGGCTATCCTCTGCTCCATGCGGGAAAAGGTGGGGCTGGCCGGGGACGACCTGCGCCTCGGCTATCACGGCAAGCTGGTGGTCGACGGCGCCTCGTTGCGGATCGAGGCGTCCAGTGTCACCGCGCTGGTCGGCCCGAACGGCAGCGGGAAGTCGACGCTGTTGCGCGCCCTGGCGCGGCTCCACCATCCCGACGGTGGCCGGATCACCTTCCCGGACGGCGTGGACGCGCTCGACCTGTCCGCGAAGGAGTTCGCCCGCAAGGTCACCCTGCTGTCGCAGTCGCGGCCGACTCCCAACGGTGTGAGTGTGCGCGACGTCGTCGGGTACGGCCGGCATCCGCATCGCGGGCGCTGGCGGGCCGACGACCCGGACGGCAAGCGAGCGATCGACCACGCGATGGCTGTCACCGGTGTGACCGCGATGGCCGGGCGTGCGGTCGACGAGCTGTCCGGCGGTGAGCTGCAACGCGTGTGGCTCGCGACCTGTCTGGCCCAGGACACCGGTGTCCTGCTGCTGGACGAACCGACCACGTTCCTCGACCTGCGCTACCAGATCGAGATCCTCGACCTGATGCGCGAGCTCGCCGACTCCCACGGGGTAGCGGTCGGCGTCGTACTGCACGACCTGAACCAGGCCGCCGCCGTCGCGGACCGGATCGCATTGCTCGATCAGGGGCGGGTACGTGCGACCGGTACGCCGGAGGAGGTGCTCGAGGCGGAGGCGTTGACCGAGACCTACGGCATCCGCATCGAGGTCGGCACCGACCCGGCCACCGGCTTCGTCACCACCCGCCCGATGGGCACTCATCTAAGCCGCGTCACGACAATCTGAGGTCAACTGATGAAGAGAATCACCGCCCTGCTCGCCGCCGCCGCGTTCGTGCTGACGGCCTGTGGGACGAGCGAGCCCGCCACCACCGACGCCGGTGCGCAGACCACTGCCCAGCCGGTC
Source organism: Kribbella sp. NPDC049174 (assembly GCF_043197365.1). Lineage (NCBI taxonomy): Bacteria > Bacillati > Actinomycetota > Actinomycetes > Propionibacteriales > Kribbellaceae > Kribbella > Kribbella sp. NPDC049174. The sequence continues at coordinate 176,613 of NZ_JBICSZ010000007.1, forward strand.
TCGATCACCGACGCGCGCGGCAAGAAGATCGACCTCAAGGCACCTGCGACCAAGGTGGTCGGGCTGGAATGGGGCGCGATCGAGAACCTGATCACCCTCGGCGTGATGCCGGTCGGCGTGGCCGACGTCAAGGGCTACACGAACTGGGTCACCGCGGCCAAGCTGGACGCGTCGGTCAAGGACGTCGGCACCCGCGGTGAGTCCAGTGTCGACGCGATCGCGGCGCTCAGCCCCGACCTGGTCATCACCACCACCGACGAGTCGGCGAACTCGATCGCCCAGTTCGAGAAGATCGCACCGGTGCTGGTGATCCGCGGCGCGGACGCGGCCAACGCGATCCCGCAGATGAAGACCAACCTGGAGCTGATCGGCAGCGCGATCGGCAAGGCCGACCAGGCCCAGCAGATCAATGCCGACTTCGACAAGAAGGTTGCTGAGGGCAAGCAGAAGATCGCCGACGCGGGTAAGGCCGGCGAGAACTTCACCATGTCCGACGGCTACAAGCAGGGCAGCACGATCTCGATCCGGATGTACACCACCGGCTCGCTGCTCGGCGCCGTACTGACCGAGATGGGCCTGAAGAACGGCTGGACCGGCGCCGGTGACAAGGACTACGGCCTGGCCCAGACCGATCTCGAGGGCCTGACCAAGGTGCCGAACGGCAACTTCCTCTACATCGCCAACGACGCCGACGGCGGTGACGTGTTCGGCGGCGACCTGGCCGGGAACGCGATCTGGAAGAACCTGCCGTTCGTGAAGGCCGACGACACCCACCGGCTGCCGGACGGCATCTGGATGTTCGGCGGCCCGAAGTCCACCGAGCAGTTCATCGACGCGGCCGTCCAGGCAGTCACGTCTTGACCCAGGTCACCGCCCCGGGGCCTGACGTCCAGGTCTCCGAGGCTCTGCAGCCGGTACGACGGCTCCGGGTGGCGAGCGTCTTCGTCATCGCCACCGTGGCCGTCGTCCTGCTCGCTGCTGTACACCTCACCCAGGGCACGTCGTCGGTGAACGCAAGCGACCTGCTCCGGCTGCTGGTCGGGCAGGGTACGGACAACTCGGCCAACGTGCTGATCGCGTCCAGGCTGCCCCGGCTGCTGGCCGGCGTACTGGTCGGGGTGGCGCTCGGTTTCGCGGGCGCGGGCTTGCAGTCGCTGGCCCGGAACCCACTCGCCTCACCGGACACGTTGGGGGTCAACGCCGGGGCGTATCTCGCGGTCGTCGTGGTGGCCGCGTTCGGGGTTTCGCTGCCGGTGTTGCCCGCCGGGGGAGTCGCCTTCCTCGGCGGGCTGGCGGCCGCCGCGCTGGTGCTCGCCTTGTCCGCCGGCGGCTCGTCCGGGCCGACGCGGCTGATCCTGGCCGGCTCGGCCGTCGCGATGGCGCTGGCCGGGGTGACGACGTTGCTGCTGCTCCTCTATCGCGAGGAGACGGTCGGCACGTTCGCGTGGGGAGCGGGCACGCTGGTCCAGACGGACCTCAAGGCGGTCACCCAGATGACGCCAGTCGTTGCCGTCGGCATCCTCGGATCGATGCTGCTGGCACCGAAGCTCGACATCCTCGGCCTCGGCGACGACACGGCGTCGGTGCTGGGAGTTCACGTACGGCGGGTGCGGGTCCTGATCACCCTCTTGACGGTGTTGCTCTCCGCCGCCGCGGTCACCGTTGCTGGACCGGTCGGCTTCGTCGGTTTGGTCGCGCCGGTGTTGGTGCGGTTGGTCGCTCCGCTGGTGCCGGGGTTGTTGCGGCATCGCGTGCTGCTTCCGATGAGCGGGCTGGTCGGCGTACTGGTGGTTCTCAGTGCGGACGTCGTACTCCGGGCTGTGCTTGGCAGTCAGGCCGGGGTGGAGATCCCGACCGGTGTGATGACGATGATGGTCGGTGCGGTCGTGCTGGTGTGGCTTGCGCGGCGGTACCGGGATTCAGGGCCGAGCCGTACGCCGGGTGGTGCGAGTTCGGGCCTGCGTAGTCTGCGGACTTTCTGGATCGTCACGGGTGTGCTCGTCGTACTCCTGGTGGTTGCCGGGGTGCTCGCGATGCTGGCCGGCGACGCGTTCCTGCGCACTGGCGACGTGGTGAACTGGATCAACGGGCAGTCCGGCCGGGCGATCACCTACGTGCTCGACCAGCGGTTCCCGCGCGTGTTGTCCGCCGTGCTGTGCGGTGCCGCCCTCGCGATCGCGGGTACGACGGTCCAAGCGGTGTGCCGGAACCCGTTGGCCGAGCCGGGGATCCTCGGTATCACCGGTGGCGCCGGCGTCGGTGCCGTGATCACGCTCGTACTGTTGCCATCAGCAAGCATCTGGCTGCTGTCAGGTGTCGCCGCGGTGGCCGCACTCGTCACGTTCGCGCTGGTCTATCTGGTGTCCTGGCGGGGTGGCCTGAGCTCGGACCGGCTGGTCCTGATCGGTGTCGGGGTGTCGTCGGGGGCGACCGCGATCATCACGTTGCTGATCGTCGCCACCGATCCGTGGAACCTCAGCATGGCGATGACCTGGCTGTCCGGCAGCACCTACGGCCGGACGTTGCCGCAGGTCGCGCCGGTTGCGATCGCGCTGCTGATCTTCACCCCGATCATCGTCCACGCAAGGAGCGAACTCGACCTGCTGGCGCTGGACGACGACGTACCGCGGATTCTCGGTGTGCGACTCGAGCGCACTCGGCTGACCGCGCTGCTGTGTGCGGCGTTGCTGACCGCGGCGGCTCTGTCCGCGATCGGGGTGGTCGGATTCGTCGGGCTGGTGGCGCCGCATGCCGCTCGGGCCCTGGTCGGTGGGCGGCACACCCGGATCCTGCCGGTCGCCGCGCTGCTCGGCGCGATCCTGGTCAGCGTCGCGGACAGCCTCGGCCGCACGCTGCTGGCTCCGGCGCAGATCCCGGCGGGGCTGCTCACCGCACTGATCGGAGCGCCGTACTTCGTCTACCTGCTCTGGCGGACCCGGGTCCCGAACCGCTGATCAGCCGGCAGTCTTCGCGGCGGCCTTCTTCGCCTGCTTGAACTCCCGGACCTTCAGCAGCGACTCCCCGTCCACGACATCCGCGACCGACCGGTAGCCGTCGAGTGCGTAGTCGCCCGCTACCGCCTCCCAGCCCTCGGGCCGGACGCCGAGTTGCTTGGCCAGCAGCGCGACGAAGATCTGCGCCTTCTGCTTGCCGAAGCCGGGCAGCTCCTGCACGCGCTTGAACAGCTCCTTGCCGGTCGTCGGCTCGGTCCACAGTCGCGTGACGTCACCGTCGTACCTGGTCTCGACCAACGCGGCGAGCTCCTGCAGGCGGGCGGACATCGAGCCGGGGAACCGGTGGATCGCCGGCGGCTGGGAGCACAGCTCCTTGAACGTCTCCGGGTCGGCGGCCGCGATTGCCGCCGGATCGAGGGTGCCGAACCGGCTGAGCACTTTCCAGCCGCCCCGGAACGCGTGCTCCATCCCGTACTGCTGATCCAGCATCATCCCGAGCACGACGGCGAACGGGTACTCGTCGAGGACCTTGTCGGCCTCAGGCAGGTTGGTCATCTGGAAGCCCATCGCCGCATCATCTCACGGGGGTCGCGGTGCGGGTTGTCCCTTGTGCTCAGCCGAGGTCCCTGCCGAAACGCCGCCATCAGGCCTATGCTCAGCCGGGGCAGCAGCCGACGGGAGGAGCACGGATGGACATCCGGGATCTGGATCGTAGGGCCGGTGCGGTACTCGGGGAAGTGGTGATGCAGGTGCGCCCCGAGCATCTGTGGTTCCCGACTCCCTGCCCCGACTGGACCGTCCGTGGTCTGCTCCGCCACATCGTCAGCGAGAACGAGGGGTTCGCCGCCGCGGCCCTGAACGGGTCTGCTCCGGTGCAGACCTGGAACGGCGGCCGGCTCGGGGACAATCCGGCCGGCGCCTACCGGCGGTCCAACGTGGGCGTCGCGGACGCGTTCGCCGACGGCGGGGCGCTGGACCGGCTGATGGAGGTCCGCGAGTTCGGCTCGTTCCCGCGCCGGATCGCGCTGACCTTCCACCACCTCGACTGTGTCATCCACGCCTGGGACCTGGCCCGGGCCATCGATGTCCCGTACGACCCGCCGCCGGACCTGGTCGAGCAGGCGTTCGCGCTGGCCCGCAAGATCCCGGACACCGACACGGCCCGGGGTCCCGGAGCCGCGTTCGAGCGCAGCGTGAAGGTCCCCGGCGACGCGTCCGACTTCGACCAGTTACTCGGCCTCCTCGGCCGCAACCCGGACTGGGTTTCCCCGCTCGACTGAGTAGTCCTCGAGTTCGATCTTGTCCGGTACGGCGGCGGCCATCTTCGCGAGGAGGCCGGTGAACGGACGCGACATCATCAGCCGGGTCGAGGCGTTGCGGAACCAGATCCCGAGTGACGTCATCGGCATCGCCATCGTGATCCCGCCCGGCGGCAGTTCCATCCGCTGGTCGACGTACGCCTGCAGCTGAGCCTGGTACGACGGGAAGGCCCGGACGTGATCGCCGTCCGCGGCGGCCAGCTCACCGGCGAGGACGTACGCACCGACGAGTGACAGCGCGGTCCCGTGTCCGGCCAGCGGCGAACCGCAGTACCCGGCATCGCCGATGAGCACGACCCGCCCGCGGGACCACTCCGGTACGACGACGCGGCTCGTGCTGTCGAAGTAGAAGTCGTCCGCGTCGCGCAGTGCGGTGAGGATGTGGTCTGTGTGCCAGCCGAGACCTGTGAAGCGCTGAGCCAGCAGGGCCTTCTGGGCGTCGACATCGCGCCGGTCGTAGCTGAGGACGGGGGAGCGGAAGCTCAGCAGGGCCTTGGCGTATCGCGGATCGTGGTCCGGCCGCAGTCCGACCCAGCGACCACCGGGTGCGGAGTAGATCTTCATCCAGTGGTTCAGCGGTTCGGGTGTCTCGACGGTGAAGAACGACCCGTAGCCGCCAAGGTGCTGGACGAACTCCTCTTCCGGTCCGAACGCGAGCCGCCGGACCCGCGAGTGCACCCCGTCGGCCCCGACCACCAGGTCGAACCGTCGCTGCGATCCGCTGGTGAAGGTGACCAGCACGCCGGCTGTGTCCTGGTCCAGTGCGGCGATCGAGTCGCCGTACAGGTATTCGACGTCACCCGCGACGGCGTCGTTCAGGATCCCGGCCAGGTCGCCGCGGAGGATCTCGATGTCGGCGACCGGGCCGGCGCCGTCGAGTAGTTCGGCCGGCATCGCGGCGCCGGTGCGGCCGTTGGCGCGGACGTACTCGAGACCGCGCTCATGCAGCTGGGCCCGCTTGATCGCCGGCATCAGGCCCATCCGCTCGACCACCACCTTGGAGATGCCGCGGATGTCGACGGTCTGCCCGCCGGGCCGTGGTGCGGGCGCGATCTCGACGATCGTCGGGGCGAATCCGTGTTGGCGCAACCAGTAGGCCAGGGCCGGTCCCGCGATTCCGCCGCCGGAGATCAGAACGCTCGTCGTCATGGTGGTTCCTCTCGCTGAGCTAGTGCACTTACGCTGTACACGTACACGGTGTGGTGCACTGTGGTCGGTCGTCCAGCGGGAGCTGAAGCGCACTAGTACAGGAGACAGGGATGGGTGAAGCGCCGTACCGGGTGATCGCGGCCGAGCTGCAGCGCCGGATCGAGACGGGAGAGCTGGGTCCGGGGGACCGGGTGCCCTCCACCCGGGCGTTGGTCCGGGAGTTCGGTGTCGCGATGGCAACAGCGACCAAGGCGCTTCAGGTGCTTCAACAACAGGACCTCGTCCAAGCACTGCCTGGAGTCGGCACCGTCGTCGGGCCCCGGACCGTGCGCGTCCGCCCGAGCCAGCCCTCGCGTGAACTCAACCGCGACGAGGTGGTCAGGATCGCGATCGCCATCGCGGATGCCGAAGGACTGGCGGCGTTGTCGATGCGACGGATCGCGGCCGAGCTCGGTGTCTCGACGATGGCGCTGTACCGGTACGTCGGTGGCAAGGAAGCACTCGTGTTGCGGATGGTCGACACGGCGATCGGCGAGTTCCCGGTGCAGCCGGTGGCGAGCTGGCGGGCCGGGATCGAGTCCGTGGCCCGGCTGCAGTGGGCGGCGTACCGGCGGCATCTCTGGCTGGCGAGCGCGATCAGCCTCAGCCGTCCACAGGCCCTGCCGAACCTGCTCCCGCACACCGACGCCGTACTGCGTGCGCTCAGCCCGTTCGGGCTCGACGGCAGTACGGCGCTCTACACCGCGATCACCGTGTTCGCCTACGTCCGTGGTGTCGCGCTGGCGCTGGAGGCCGAGGTGCAGGCCGAGCAGGACACCGGGATGACCGCGGACGAGTGGGCCGACCAGCACATCGGTCCGATCGCGACGATGATCAGCCTGGAGGACCTGGCCGGCTTCCGGGCGGTCTTCCAGCCCGGTTTCGACTTCGACTACGACCTGGACCAACTGTTCGAGTTGGGTCTCGAACTGGTTCTGGACGGTCTCGCAGTGAAGCTCTCCCGGCTACGCTGAGTGCCGACAGTGTCGACAGCCGTGGAGGTGCCGATGGAGCCGGTGTTCGCACCTGACGTTCCGGCCGGCGTACGGCGGCTGTACGAGCGCAGGCCCGAGTTGTTCGTGCCGGCCGGGCAGCCCAAGCCGAAGCGGGAGACGTCCTGGTCGGTTGCGCCGGCGAACACCTTCGGTCAGCTGCTGGTCTGGCTCGCGGTCTGCGTCGGCGGCTGGATCCTGGCCCTGATCATCATGGCCGCGACCCTGCCGGCCGAGGTCGCCGCCTGGTCCGCGGTGATCCTGGCCGGGATCGCGGCCGTCGCCACCGTCGGGATCGTGGTCAAGACCGGGGTCGAGGATCGCGGCCACCGGGCGGTCCGGCTGCAGCACGGGAAGTACTTGCTCCCGGACGATTTCGACGACGCGGCCGGCCGGTTGCTGGGCCGGGCCCAGCGCGCGGTGAAAACGGTGCTTGAGGCAACAGTCACCCGGCGCGGGCTGCTCGACGACGTGAAGAACGACCTGGTCCTGCCCGAACAGCTGTGGGACATCGCCCAGGTGCTGCGCGAGCAGACCGTCCTGCGGGCGCGGCAGCGCGAGATCGCCCGTGGGATGGCGACGGCCGAGCTGGAGGCCGTGCTCGGACCGCAGCGCCGCGCCCTCGCCCTCTCGGTCGACGCGATCAAACGCAAGGTCGATCTCCTCGACCGGTACGCCGATCGCGTCCGCTCGGCCGATGCCGCCCTCCGCGCCGAGGCCGCCCTCGAGGACGGCGACCGCTACATCGAGCTGCTGGCCCGCACCGAACCGGCCGGCGACACTTCGGTCGTCCAGGGTTTCGCCGACGAGGCGGCCGCCTTGCGCGACACCCTCACCCGCGCCATCAACGCGGCCCGCGACGCCGGCCGGACGCTAGCTCTGCCCGAGTAGCTTCTGCTCGTCCTCGGGCGACAGACCGAAACCGAGGTCGGGCTCGCCGCGCGCCTGGTCCCAGGCGATCAGGTCGGCGAGGGTCTGGCGGAATGGGGTGACCGGCATGCCGGCGGATCTGGCCTTCGCCGGGTTGCGGCGGCGCTCGCCCCACTCGGTCTCGGGCTCCATCAGCGGGAAGCGCGGCGGCACGGCGTCGGTCGGGACCCGCACCAACTCGACCGTGCTGCCGGAGAGATCAGCCGAGGTTTCGATCAGTTCGGCGATCGTGGTGAACGGTCCGACCGCGTTGAACGCACCGGAGCGATCGTCCGCGATCAGCTGCACCAGGAGTCGTCCGAGGTCGCGGCTGTCGGTCAGTTGCAGCGGCTGCTCCGGCTTCGTCGGCAACGCGACCCGGCCGCCTCGCGCGCCACGCCGTACCCAGTAGAGGACCGTGCTCGCGGTGTCGCCGGGACCGGTCAGCCGCCCGGGCCGGACGATCGTCGCGCGGTCGCCGTACCGCTCCAGGACGTCGTCCTCGCAGGCGACCTTGCAGGGGCCGTAGGTCTCGTTGGTGAGGGCGTCGGCCGCGCGCATCGGCGCCCGGCGGGCTGCGGTCTCGTCGGTGCCGGCCGGCAGATCGCGGATGTAGACGGCATGGCTCGAGATGAACACGTACCGTCCGACCCGGTCACCCAGCACGTCCATCGCCTCGTCGACGTGCTTGCTCTGGTAGCCGCTCAGGTCGACGACCGCGTCCCAGTCGCCGGTCCGCAGCGCGGCGTAGTCTCCGGTGTCGCGATCGCCGATCAGCTGCGTGACCTCTGCCGGCAGGTCGGTTCCGCTCTTGCCCCGACTGAAGGACGCCACCTCGGCGCCGTGCTCGAGCGCGTCCGCGATAGCCGCGCGCCCGACGAACCCGTTCCCGCCCAGCATCAGAATCCGCACAACCGCCGACGTTAACCCGTGGAGCCGCGCTGCCGCGACCCGATTAGGCTTCGGACCATGACCAACACGGTGGTGGTTGCCGGGGGCACCGGTGCGCTCGGGGCGGCGGTGACGGCGGAGTTCCTGCGGGCCGGCTGGCGGGTCGTCGTCCCCGGACGGACCGAGGAGTCACTCGCCCGGCTCGGCACCGATCCGGCGCTGAACCCGGTGGTCGCCGACCCGTTCGACCCGGCCGGTACGGCGGACGTCGTCGCGCTCGCCACGTCGGACGAGAGCGCGCCACTGACCGCGCTGGTCAACCTCGTCGGCGGGTTCGCATCCGGCGGGCGGGTGCACGAGACGCCGGTCGAGGAGTTCGAGAAACTGCTCCGGCTCAACCTGCGGCCGACGTACCTGATGACGCACGCCGTGCTCCCGCACCTGCTCGCGGCCGGCGGCGGAGCAATCATTTGTACGTCGAGTGGTGCGGCGCTCCGACCGTTCTCCGGGGCGGCCGGGTACATCACCTCGAAGGCCGGCGTGATCGCGTTCGCCGACGCCCTGCACGCGGAGTACGCACGTGACGGCATTCGGGTGAACACCATCCTGCCCGGCACCATCGACACCCCGGCCAACCGCGCCGCGATGCCGAACGCCGACACCAGCAAGTGGACCCCGCCGGCCCGCATCGCCGAGGTCGTGCGCGCTCTCGTCGAGACCCCCGGCTTCTCGGGCAGTCACCTGCCCGTATGACAACCGATTGACCCTGTAACACGTCTGAAGAGGTGCAGGTGTGGGTACTTGACGCACACTGGTTCTGGGGACGGCGACAGGGGAGCCATGGGGAGACGCTCGCGCGAGGCAGGCGCCACGGGGAGTTCCGAGTTGCCGACGGCGATTTCTGAGTTGACGGAAGGCGAGCCGGCCGGGCGACGGCTGCGATCGGTGCCGAAGCTGCTCGGGCTGACCCTGCTCGGCGCGCTGCTCCCCGGATCCGGTCTGATCGCCGGCGGGCGGCGCCGGATCGGCGCCTTCATCCTGACCGTGACGCTCGGGCTGATCGGTCTCGGCGTGTACGTCGGCCTGACCCGGCGCGAGGAGGTGCTGGCGGCGGCCGTCGTACCGAGCCGGCTGCTGATGACCTCGGTGGCGATCGGGACGCTCGGGTTCCTCTGGATCGTGGTGATCGTCGCCTCGCACCGCTCGTTGCGTCCGGCAACAGGTGGGGCCGGCGGCCGGGCGGTCGGGGCGCTGCTGGTCGGCGTCCTGTGTTTCGCGATCGCGGCGCCGGCGGCGCTCGGCGTCCAGAGTGTGCTGGCGCAGCGCGACCTGGTCCAGGATGTGTTCGTCGCGCAGGGGGAGAGCCGGAGCGCGACCCGGCCGGAGGTGGTGAACACCAAGGACCCGTGGGAGGACAAGCCGCGGCTGAACCTGCTGCTGCTCGGCGGCGACGACGCCCCGAGCCGGCCCGGGGTCCGGACCGACACGGTGATCGTGGCGAGTATCGACACCAAGACCGGTAACACCGCGCTGGTCTCGATGCCGCGGCAGCTGACCTTCATGCCGTTCCCGAAGGACTCGCCGCTGCACAAGATCTACCCCGACGGGTACGGCCAGGAAGGGCTCAGCCTGGAGGGCCGGCTGGAGTGGATGCTGACCGCGATGTACCAGAACATCCCGGCCGCGCACCCCGGCATCCTCGGCCCGTCCGACAACGAGGGCGCCGACGTCCTGAAGCAGTCCGTCGGTGAGGCGATCGGGCTGAAACTCGACTACTACCTGCAGGTCAACCTGAAGGGCTTCGCCGAACTCGTCGACGCGCTCGGCGGGATCACCGTCAACGTCAACGAGCGGGTCGCGATGGGCGGCGTCAGCAGCTCCCACATCCCGCCGGACGAGTGGATCGAGCCGGGACCGAAACAGCACCTCGACGGGCGGCACGCGCTGTGGTTCGCCCGCGGCCGGTACGGTGCCGACGACGACCAGCGCCAGATCCGCCAGCGCTGCGCGATCAAGGGCATCGTCGACGCGGCGGACCCGCGGACCCTGGTGACCAAGTACCAGGCGATCGCCAAGGCCGGCCAGCAGTTGCTCCGCACCGACATCCCGCAGGAACTGCTGCCCGCGTTGGTCCAGCTCGCCCTCAGGGTGAAGTCCGGCACCGTCTCCAACGTCACTCTCGACGTCGCCAAGCTGCGGCTGAAGTACCTGCACCCGGACTACGACGCGCTGCGCGACACGGTCGAGAATGCTCTCGAGCAGCCGACGCCCGAGCCGACCACCGCCCCGACCACACCGGCGACCCCGAAGTCGACCACGCCCGCCCGCAAGCAAGCCACGCCGGCGCCCCCAGGCCCCACGCAGGACCTCGTGGACGCCTGCGCGTTCCACCCGAACGGCGACCAGCCGAACTAGTCAACCGGGACTGTACGGCCCTGACCGCTCCGATGGCGGGCCGCTGAATTCTTGTCGTGGCGTGTGTCGATCTGGTGGTGAACCGCTCGACGTGAGAGTAAGTGATCGACCGACACGACGAGGAGAACCACTGCGATGCGATACATGATCATCAACAAGGCGGACGCGGACAGCGAGGCCGGAAAGTTCCCGTCCGACGAGGTGGCCGCGGCCGTCGGGCAGGCCGTCGAGGAGATGTCGAAGGCGGGCGTCCTGCTGTTCGCCGAAGGTGTGCACCGCAGCGCCCTCGGCGCCCGGGTGAAGGTCGAGGCCGGTAAGCGCACCGTCACCGACGGACCGTTCGCCGAGACCAAGGAACTGATCGGCGGCGTCATCGTCGTCGAGGTCCGCACCCGCGACGAGGCCGTCGAATGGGCCGCCCGCCTGGCCGAAGCCCTCGGCAGCGAGGTCGAGGTCCGCCGAGTGGTCGAAGAAGCCGACTTCGACCCCGACTCGGATCTCTACAAGAACTGACGTGGTCCCCGGGTGCTGGGCAGGTTTCCGTCCAGCACCGACCCGGCTGTCCATTTCGCGAGGTGCCGTTCGTGGTAGCGGCAAGAACTCGTCGAAGGAGGACACCATGATCAGCAACACGACTGCGAGCTCGGTTTCCGGCAGCACCCTGAGCGTGCCCGATGCGGAGCTGTACTACGAGGTGCGCGGCACCGGACCCCTGGTGGTTCTGGTCGGTGCGCCGATGGATGCCGATTCGTTCGCGCCGCTCGCCGACCTGCTGGCGAGTGATCACACCGTGCTCACCACCGATCCACGCGGGATCAACCGCAGCTCACTGCGCAGTGAGGGGTCGACGCCTGGGCAGCGTGCGGACGACCTGGCCCGGCTGATCCGGCACGTGGACGCCGGGCCGGCGACCGCGTTCGGGTCGAGTGGCGGCGCGGTGACCGTGCTGGCCCTGGCTCAGGCGCATCCGGACCTGGTCAGCACGGTGATCGCCCACGAGCCGCCGCTGGATCGGCTGGTCGAGGACGCCGACGAGTTGCTGGCCGCGTCGGAGCGGATGATGGCCGACTACCTGGCCGGGGACGTGATCGGTGCCTGGAAGCAGTTCTTCGCGCTGGCGAACATCCAGGTGCCGGACGGTGCGATCGAACCGATGTTCGGCGGCGAGCGGGATCCGCGGGTCGTCGCCGACGAGCGGTTCTGGTTCGAGCACGAGCTGCGGGCGTCGGTCACCTGGGAGCCGGACTTCGGCGCGCTGCGGGACGGCAGTGTCCGCATCGTGGTCGGGATCGGCGAGGAGTCGGGCGCGCAGCTGTGCGAGCGGACCTCGATCGCACTGGCCGCCGGGCTCGGGATCGAGCCGACCCGGTTCCCGGGTGATCACATCGGATTCGCCGAGGACCCCGAGCCGTTCGCGGTCGCCCTGCGCGCGGTGCTGGGATAGAACCGCGCGTGATGCTGGATAGATGAGACTCGCCCGTGGCTCCGCGGGCGGAGTATGTGAAGCTGGGGGTGACCGGTGTGGGCCCGTGTGAACAGGCCCGGATCGGGCACTGGGCGGAGGTGCCGGCCGGGTTCTCCCGCGTGGCGCCTTGACCTCAACCGTGGTTGAAGTTTCAAGCTGGTGCCGCTGAAACAGGACATCGGAGATATCGGCCCCCGCGGGCCCCGACGAAGGAGCAGAGTTGACCACGTACACGCTTCCCGACCTCCCCTACGACTACGGCGCACTGGCGCCGAGCATCGCCGGTGAGATCATGGAGCTGCACCACTCCAAGCACCACCAGACCTACGTGAACGGCCTGAACGACACCCTCGAGAAGCTGGCCGCGGCCCGCGAGAAGGGTGACTTCGGCGCCATCGTCGGGCTGGAGAAGTCGCTCGCCTTCAACCTCGGCGGGCATGTCAACCACTCGATCTTCTGGAAGAACCTGTCACCGGACGGCGGCGACAAGCCGGACGGCGAGCTGGGTGCCGCGGTGGACGAGTTCTTCGGCTCGTACGACGGCTTCCAGGCCCACTTCACCGCGGCGGCGACCACCATCCAGGGCTCCGGCTGGGCGATCCTCGGCTGGGACGCGCTGGCGGGCAGGCTGCTCGTCCACCAGCTGTACGACCAGCAGGGCAACCTGCCGGCCGGCCAGATCCCGATCGTGATGCTGGACATGTGGGAGCACGCCTTCTACCTGCAGTACAAGAACGTGAAGCCGGACTACGTCAAGGCCTGGTGGAACGTGGTGAACTGGGGCGACGCCCAGGCCCGTTTCGACGCGGCCCGCGCGGGTGCTTCCGGGCTCATCAACGGCTGACCTGAGCCACGCACGACTCGAGGGGCGCCCGGAGACGGGCGCCCCTCGCGGTCTGTTCAGCGCAGGCTGGGTGTCACTGTAGGAAGCCGGAGATCACCGGGGCGATCGCCGACGCTTTGATCATGTGGTTCTGACCAGGCACTTCCTCGTGTTTCGCCCCCGGTACGGCGCCCGCCAGCGACTTCACCGACGTCCGCATCCAGCCCGGGCTCTTCCCGCCGTTGACCACCAGCGCCGGCGCCTCGATCGTCGCCCACTGCTCCGGGTCGAGCGGCCGGCCGAAGCAGTTCGGGCCGAGCAGCGCGGCGTCGTACGGAAGGGTGTGCGCGACCGCCTTCATCCCCTTCCAGGCCGGCATCAGCTTCATCATCCCGACCACGAACCCCGGCAGCCCGATCCCCTTGGTCATGAAGTACTTGACCGCCTCACCCGGCTTGCCCGCGTCGCTCAGCGCGCGCATGTCCGCGGCCCAGGTCGACGGGATCTGCTTGCGGCTCTGGTCCACGACGTACGGCGGCTCGAACGCGACCAGCCTCGTGATCGGCAGCCCGGCTGCCGCGGCCCGCAGCGTCAGCGCCGCACCCGACGACGTGCCGTAGACGTACGCCGACCCGCCGGCCGCCTTGATCACCGCGGCCAGATCCTCGATCTCGCGCTCGACGTCGTACTCCGCCGCGTCACCGCTGTCGCCGCGACCACGCCGGTCGTAGTTGTAGACCGTGAACTCGGACGCCAGCAGCTCGGCGAGCTCCGGCATCGGGCCTTGTGCCCGGCTGCACAGCGCGCCGTCCACCAGCACCAGCGCCGGGCCGCTGCCACGCTTGTCGTAGGCGATCGTCGTACCGTCCTGGGAAGCGACAGTGTTCATGCGAAGAACTCCTTCAGTGCGGGGGCCAGGGCGGCCGGGGTGCCGGTGAACACTTGGGTGGGTACCACCACCGTGTCGGGTGGCGGCTCGGGCGGCTCGCAGAGGGCCAGCTTGGTGACCGGGCGGCCGGCGGCCGTTGCCAGCAGGGCCAGGGCGGCGCCGGAGGACGTACCGCAGAGGTGGGCGGAGCCGCCGACCGCCGCGAAGATCGCGTCCAGGTCCTCGATCTCGTGCTCGATCGCGTACTCCGCGCCGTCGCCGGAGTCACCGCAGCCGCGGCGATCGTAGTTGTAGACGGTGAAGTTCTGGGCCAGCAGCGCGGCGAGCCCGGCGTTCGCCACCCGGTCCACGGAGCTGCCGCAGACAAGGACCACCGCGGGTCCGTCGCCGAGCCGGTCGTACGCGATGGCGGTGCCGTCCGCCGACGTGACCTTCTCCATGATGTTCCTCCTGCATCGTGGGCCAATCGGCTGGCCTCACCACTGCGTCGAACATCGGTCCCGGAAATCGACACGTCGGAGCGGAGAACTTACTGACAGGCCGCCGCACGCTCGAGCAGCAGGGTGCGTTCCCGTTCGTTGCGGGTCAGGCCGGCCGCCTTCTCGAACTCGGCGCGCGCCTCGTCGAGCCGGCCGAGCTTGAACAGCAGGTCGCCGCGGACACTGGGCAGCAGGTGGTAGTCCTTCAGGGACGGCTCGTCCGCGAGCGCGTCGACGGCCGCGAGTCCGCGTTCCGGGCCGAACGCCATCGAGATCGCGACCGCCTGGTTGAGCTCGACCACCGGTGACGGGGTGACTTGCGCGAGTACGGCGTACAGGCCGGCGATCCGGGCCCAGTCGGTGTCGTCGGGGTCGGCCGCCCGGGCATGGCAGGCGGCGATGGCGGCCTGGAGCAGGTACGGGCCGGGTGGTTTGTCCAGCGCCCAGGCCTTGTCGAGTCCTTCCAGACCACGGCTGATCAGCAGGCGGTCCCAGCGGCGGCGATCCTGGTCGAGCAGCAGGACGGGCTCGCCTTCAGGGCCGATGCGGGCGTTGGCGCGGGAGGCCTGGAGCTCCATCAGCGACAGCAGGCCGTGGACCTCGGGCTCCTCGGGCATCAGTTCGGCCAGTAGCCGGCCGAGGCGCATCGCCTCGTTGCACAACGCCGGGCGCATCCAGTCGTCGCCCGCGGTCGCGGAGTACCCCTCGTTGTAGATCAGGTAGACGACCTCGAGCACACTCGTCAGCCGGTCGAGCAGGTCGTCACCCGAGGGGACCTCGAACTCGACACCGGCCTTGGCGAGATTGCGCTTGGCCCGGACGATCCGCTGGGCGATCGTCGACTCGGGGGCGAGGAACGCTCGGGCGATCTCGTCGGTCTTCAGGCCGCCGAGCAGCTTCAGCGTCAGCGTCACCCGCGCGTCCATGGTCAGCACCGGGTGACAGGCGGTGAATACCAGCCGGAGAAGGTCGTCCTCGATGTGGTCCTCGAGGATCGCCTCGACATCGTCTTCGACGCTCTCACCGTCGATCTCGAGCTCGTGGCCCATCTCGGCGAGCTTGCGCTGGTACGTCTCCTTGCGCCGGATCAGGTCGATCGCACGGCGCTTGGCGATCGCCATCAGCCAGGCGCCGGGATTGTTCGGTACGCCGGACTCCGGCCACTGCTCCAGCGCCGCCACCAGGGCGTCCTGCGCCAGTTCCTCGGCCAGCCCGACGTCCCGCACGATCCGGGCCACCCCGGCGATGATCCGCGCCGACTCGATCCGCCAGACCGCGTCGACCGCCCCCTGCGCCTCCATAACCGTCACGCCGCCGATAGTAGTCCGGGCACCGGACCCCGGCGGGGGACGAATAGACTTCCCCCCGATACCCCTCGGAAGAACGCTTGAGGTTTGTTGTGCTCACCATGCAGGACGCGCTGCTGGCGCTGACGAAGTACTGGACCGACCGCGGGTGCATGGTCGTGCAGCCGTTCAACACCGAGGTCGGCGCCGGAACGCTGAACCCGGCGACCATCCTGCGGGTGCTCGGTCCCGAGCCGTGGCGGGTCGCGTACGTCGAGCCGAGCGTCCGGCCGGACGACAGCCGGTACGGCGAGAACCCGAACCGGCTGCAGACGCACACCCAGTTCCAGGTGGTGCTCAAGCCGGACCCGGGCAACCCGCAGGAGCTGTTCCTGGACAGCCTGACCGCGCTCGGGATCGACATCCACGCCCACGACGTCCGGTTCGTCGAGGACAACTGGGCCAACCCGGCGACCGGTTCCTGGGGGCTCGGCTGGGAGGTCTGGCTGGACGGTCTGGAGATCACCCAGTTCACCTACTTCCAGCAGGCCGGCGGGATGACGCTGGACCCGGTGTCGGTGGAGATCACCTACGGCATCGAGCGGATCATGATGGCGCTGCAGGGTGTCTCGCACTTCAAGGACATCGCCTACGCGCCCGGCATCTCCTACGGCGAGGCGTTCGGCCAGGCCGAATACGAGATGAGCCGCTACTACCTCGACGACGCCGACGTCGACAGCCAGAAGCGGCTGTTCGAGGAGTACGCGAACGAGGCCCGCCGGATGCTCGACGCGCGTCTCCCGGTCCCGGCGCACGTCTACGTGCTGCGCTGCTCGCACACCTTCAACGTGCTCGACTCCCGCGGTGCGGTCAGTACGACGGAACGCGCCAAGGCCTTCGGCCGGATGCGGTCGCTGGCCCGCGAGGTGGCTCAGTTGTGGGCCGAGCGTCGTACCGAGCTCGAGCACCCGTTGGGGATCGCCGAGCTGCCCGCGGCGGCGCCGGAGCCGACCTCGTTCCCGACGGTGACCGGGACCAGGCAGCTGACGTTCGAGATCGGCACCGAGGAGATGCCTCCGTCGGAGGTGACCAAGACCGCCGAGGCCGTGCGGACCGCGTTGACCGAGAAGCTGGCCGCGACCCGCCTCGGCCATGGCGACATCACGGCGTACGCGACGCCCCGGCGCGTCGTCGCCTTCGTCGCGAGTGTCCAGGCGGGCGAGCCGGACGCGGAGCGGGTGGTGCGTGGTCCGCGGAAGTCGACCGCGTACGACGCCGACGGCAATGTCACCAAGGCCGCCGCCGGGTTCGCCCGCGGTCAGGGTGTCGACGTCAGCGAGTTGCACGACCTGGACGTCGACGGTGTCGAGTACGTCGCGGTGACCAAGCCCGACCCGGGTCGCGGTGCGGCCGAGGTGCTGAGCGGCGTACTGAGTGAGATCGTCAGCGGGCTGCGGTCCGACAAGAACATGCGCTGGAACGACGCCAAGCTGTCGTTCACCCGGCCGGTCCGATGGCTGGTCGCGCTGCTCGGTGACCAGGTCGTTCCGGTGTCGGTGTCGTCCCTGGCCGCCGGCCGGACGACGCGAGTGCTCCGGACCGCGGCCCAGACCCAGGTCGAGATCGCCGCGGCCGAGGGGTACCTGGACCTGCTCCGGATCCACGGTATCGAGGCCGACCCGGCTCGTCGCCGCGAGCAGATCGTGACCGCGGCCCAGGAGCTCGCCGCGGGCGTCGGCGGCACGATCGACGTCGAGGGCGAGTCCGCGCTGATCGACCAGATCGTCAACCTGATCGAAGAGCCGACCGCGATCCTCGGTGGGTTCTCCGCCGACTACCTGACGCTGCCGGGCGAGATCCTGACCACCGTGATGCGCAAGCACCAGCGGTACCTGCCGGTCCGCGACGGCGACGGCAACCTGCTTCCGCACTTCGTTGCCGTGGCCAACGGCTCGGTCGACGAGGACGTGGTCCGCGGCGGGAACGAAGGGGTGCTGCGGGCGCGCTACGAGGACGCCGCCTTCTTCTGGCGGGCCGACCTGGAGACGCCGCTCGAGACCATGAAGAGCGAGCTGGAGAAGCTGGCCTTCGAGGAGCGGCTCGGCTCGATGGCCGACCGGGCGGCGCGGATCGGCCGGATCGCCACGTCCCTGGCCGCGGTGGTGAGGCTGGACGGCGACGACCTGACCACGCTGCGGCGGGCGGCCGAGCTGGCGAAGTTCGACCTCGGGTCGCAGATGGTGGTCGAGCTGACCAGCCTGGCCGGCACGATGGCCCGCGAGTACGCGCGGCGTGCCGGTGAGGCCGAGGCCGTCGCGCAGGCGCTCTACGACATGGAGTTGCCGCGGTCCGCGGGCGACCCGGTGCCGTCGACCACGCCGGGTGCGCTGCTCGCGCTCGCCGACCGGTTCGACCTGCTGGCCGGCCTGTTCGGCATCGGCGCCAAGCCGACCGGTAGCTCCGACCCGTTCGCGCTGCGTCGCGCGGCCGCCGGTGTGGTCGCGATCCTGCGCGAGCACCCGTCGTTGCAGGCGATCACCCTGGAGACCGGCCTGAAGGCGGCCGCCGCGGAGATCGGTGCCCAGGGCATCGATGTACCGGCGGAATCGCTGGAGGAGGTCGCCGAGTTCACCGTCCGGCGGTACGAGCAGCAGCTGATCGATCGTGGTGACGACCACCACCAGGTGGCTGCGGTGTTGCCGCTGGCAACGGCTCCGGCGGTCGCGGACGAGACCCTGGCCTCCTTGCAAGAACTGGTCGGCAGCAGCGACTTCGCCGACTTGGTCGCGGTGCTGCAGCGGGTGCGACGGATCGTGCCGGAAGGGACCGAGGCGTCGTACGACGCGGGCAAGCTGACCGAGCCGGCCGAGGTCGTCCTGCACGAGGCGGTCCAGAAGGTCGGCCAGGCGCCGACCGCGCTGGCCGACTTCGTCACCGCCGCGTCCGTCCTGGTCGAGCCGGTCACCACCTTCTTCGACGAAATCCTGGTGATGGCCGAGGACCCGGACCTGCGCGCCGCCCGACTGGGCCTGCTGGCAACGATCAGCGCCCTCGCCGCACCAGTCCTCGACTGGCAAGCCCTCGGCACCAGCCTCAGCCCGGCCGAGTGATGGCCTGACCGGCGACGCTGGTCCTCAGTCGTCGAGAGTGATCAGCGCGCCGAGGCGTTCGCCGAGGAGGCGGTAGCCGTCGGGGCCGGGGTGTACGTCGTCGACGTACAGGGTAAGCGCTTCGTCCGCGGTGAGGACGGTGCGCCCGTCGATGATCCGCACCCTGGGGTCCGTCCGGGCGCCGAGCTCCACACAGGCGCGTACGTCGTCCAGCGTGAGGCCGACCGCGTTCGGTTTGCCTTCGAGCTGTGGTGCGACGAGCGGGGTGATCACGACGAGCGGGGTTTTCGGATGCCCCGCGCGGACGGTCGACACGAACGCCTCGACCTGCGCCGGCAAGGTGCGGCCGCTGTACGTCTCACCGCCGTAAATGTTGATCCCGAGACACATCGAGATGAGCCGGGCAGGGGTGTCGCGGATCGTGCGGGCCGCGACCGGGTCGAGGTGGCACTCGCCGGCGAAGCCGAGCGCAACCAGGTCCCACCCATGCGTCCGCGAGACCAGGGCCGGCCACGTCTCCGACGGTCCGTAGGCCCCGGTGCACTGCGTGATCGAGCTGCCGTAGGTGATCCACCGCGGTCCGGCCGGCGCCAGGGGCTCGGCCGCACCGTCGAAGGTCAGTCCGCGGACGCCGATCACGCCCGAGTGCGGCAGCCAGATCTCGACCTCGACCGGCCGGTCCGGCAGCTCGACCACGAGCCGCTGCTCACCGTCACGGACGACGCAGCGCTCGTGCAGCTCGCCGTCGACCAGCACGTCCATCGGGGCGATCAACGAGTAGATGCCGAGGCTCGCGCGGATCTCCAGGCTCACCGAGGACGCCGTCGTACGCCAGGCGGCCCGGACACCGGCGGGGGTCGCGGCGCGGTCCCACAGCCGGTGACCAGGGCGATCCGGATACCCGGTCCAGTCGATCAGCCGGAAGTCGTGACCGCGGGGGTCGAGCCGCCAGTACGTCGTCCAGCCGTCGACGTCGACCGCACGATGCTGGTAACCGCTCCACAGCGCGTCGGTCATGTGCGTGCTCCTCGGATGCCCCGGAGTGACCGGGCGACGGGTTGGGCGGCGGCGGAGGTGAGGCGGGCGACCGCGCGCGCACCGAGGCTGGCGTCGACATGGGCGAGCATGACCGTGGCGGCCGTCTCGGAGTCCCCGGCCGCGATCGCGTCGACCATTGCGCGGTGCTCGGCGTGGGTGCGGTCCAGATCCTCTTCGGTCCGGCCGTCCTCGAGAGCAAGCCTGCGGTACCGGTCCGCCTTGTCCCACAGTCCGTCCAGGGTCTGGACCAGCATCTGGTTGTGCGACGCGGTGTAGATCGCGACGTGGAACCGCCGATGCGTGGACAACTCGGCCGGCCCGGGGTCGGTCCGCAACGGCAGCAACTCGTCCGCCGTCGCCCGGATCAGTTCGAGGTCCTGCCGGGTACGACGCTCGGCCGCGAGCCCGGCCGCGAGCGGATCGAGTGACCGCCGCAGCTCGACCAGGTCACGCGCCTCCTCGGCGGTCAGCCGGGTGACCCGCGCGTCCCGGTGCGCATCGAGCTCCACCAGTCCGTCACTCATCAACCGCCGCAGCGCCTCCCGCAGCGGCGTCGTGCTGATCCCCAGCTCCCGGGCGAGCGCCGCCTGCTGGATGACCGCGCCGGGCACCAGATCCCCGCGCAGCACCTGCTCGCGGACGAGCTCGTACGCGACCTCGGCCTTGGTCGCCATCTTGGTCGCCCCGGTGGTCGCCAGATTCGCCTCTGCCACGCCTGCCCTCCTCGTCCGGACCGGGCTACAACTTACCTCAGCCATCTGGTTATAACGAGAATCGGGCACAGACCGCCTGATTTCAAGCCTTGAGACGATCATGGGCGACCAGTTGACGCAGAAGGTTATAACGACTCATAGTCAGAGCTGATCAGGTGGACGTGCTGTTGGGAAGGTGGCCATGGCGGACAACTACAGGCTGGGTGTGCTGGCCGGTGACGGCATCGGGCCCGAGATCGTGCCCGCGGCCGTCCAGGTGCTCGACGCGGCGGTGGCTGCTGCCGGTGGTGCGCCGATCGAGTGGGTTCCACTCCCGGTCGGTGCCGACGCGATCGAGACGCACGGCAGTGCGCTCCCTCCGATCACGCTGGAGACGCTCGAGCAGCTCGACGGCTGGCTGCTGGGTCCGCATGACAGTGCGTCGTACCCGGATGAGCATCGAGTGCAGCTGAACCCGAGCGGCTTCCTGCGCAAACACTTCGACCTGTTCGCGAACATCCGGCCGGCGAAGGCCTTCGAGGGGACGCCCGCGCTGGTGCCCGGCCTCGACCTGGTCGTCGTCCGGGAGAACACCGAGGGTTTCTACGCCGACCGCAGTACGTATCGCGGCACCGGCGAGTACATGCCGACCCCGGACGTGGCGATCGCGATGGGCATCTTCACCCGCCCCGCGATCGAGCGGATCGCGCGCCAGGCGTTCGAGCTCGCCTCGCGGCGCAGCCGGCATCTGACCATCGTCCACAAGGCGAACGTGCTGCGTCTGACCACGGGCTTCTTCCGGGACATCTGCCGCGAGATCGCCGCCGAGTACCCGGATGTCCGGGTCGACGACTTCCACATCGACGCGATGACCGTTCATCTGGTCCGGCACGGCGCCGACTTCGATGTCCTCGTCACCGAGAACATGTTCGGCGACATCCTGTCCGACCTGGCCGGCGAACTGGCCGGATCCCTCGGCATCGCGCCGTCCATCAACGCCTCCAGCGACCACGCGATGGCCCAGGCCGCGCACGGCTCGGCACCCGACATCGCCGGCCGGAACCTGGCCAACCCGACCGCGATGATCGCGTCGGGTGCGATGCTGCTCGACTGGCTCGGCAACCGGCGCGACGACCCGATCGCCCGGCAGGCCGCCGTACTGGTCGAGCAGGGGCTGCGGGCAACCGTCGCTCGAGGCATCCGGACGGCGGACCTCGGCGGAACGGCCGGTACGTCGGAGTTCGCCACGGCCGTGGCCGACGGTTTGAGATGAGCACCCTGACCGTCGGGGACCGCGAATACTCCTTCCATTCGTTGGACGGAATCGCGCCGGACCACCTGCCACGGACGCTGCGGATCCTGCTCGAGAACGCGCTCCGGCACCGGACGTCGAGCGATGTGCTCAGGGTCTGGGAGCCCGGCGTGATCGGTGAGCTGGAGGTGCATCCGTCGCGGGTGTTCCTGCACGACACCAACGGCGTACCGGTGCTCGCGGACCTGGCCGCGATGCGTGACGCGATGGTGGCCCAGGGCAAGGATCCGGCGCTGGTCGACCCCCTGATCCCGGCCGAGCTGGTGGTGGATCACTCGGTGATCGCCGACGCCTTCGGACGGCCGGACGCGATGCAGCTGAACGTTGCCCTGGAGTACGAGCGCAACGCCGAGCGGTTCCGGTTCCTGCGCTGGGGGCAGCAGACTTATCAGCAGTTGAAGGTCGTCCCGCCGGGTGCGGGGATCATGCACCAGATCAACCTGGAGCACCTGGCCCGGGTGGTCGAGGAGCGCGACGGCCTGCTGTTCCCGGATCTCTGTCTGGGCACGGATTCGCACACCACGATGGTCAACGGGCTGGGTGTGCTCGGCTGGGGGATCGGCGGGATCGAGGCCGAGGCGGCGATGCTCGGGCAGTCGGTGTCGATGGTGCTGCCGCGGGTGGTCGGCGTACGGCTGACAGGTTCGCTGCCGATCGGCACGACCGCGACCGATCTGGTGCTGACGATCACCGAGACGCTGCGGGCGCACGGTGTGGTCGGCAAGCTGGTCGAGTTCGGCGGCCCCGCGCTGGCCGAGCTGCCGGTGCCGGATCGGGCCACGATCGCGAACATGAGCCCGGAGTTCGGCTCGACCGTGGCGTACTTCCCGATCGACCAGCAAACGCTGGACTACCTGCTCTTCACCGGGCGGCCGGTGGAGAAGGTCGCGGTGGTCGAGACCTATGCGCGTGCACAAGGGCTGTGGCATGACCCGGCGGAGCTTCGGTACGACGAGTACGTCGACATCGACCTGACCACGGTGGTCCCATCGATCGCCGGTCCACGCCGGCCGCAGCAGCGCACCTCACTCGCCGACGCTCGCCGAGCCGTTGAGGCGGAGCTCCCGCCGGGGCGCCGTACCGTCGGGGCTCCGGGGCATGGTGCTGTCGTGGTCGCGGCGATCACCTCCTGCACGAACACGTCCAACCCCGAGGTGATGGTCGCCGCCGGACTTCTCGCCAGGAACGCGGTCGAGCGCGGTCTCACCAGCAAACCGTGGGTGAAGACGACACTGTCGCCCGGATCGCGCGTGGTGATGGATTACCTCGGCGACGCCGGCCTCACGCCGTACCTGGAGAAGCTCGGGTTCCACCTGGCCGGCTTCGGCTGTATGACGTGTATCGGGGCGTCGGGTGCGCTGATCGACTCGGTCGGCGAGGCGGTCCGTGCGCAGGACCTGACTGTTGCCGCAGTACTGTCCGGCAACCGCAACTTCGAGGGCCGGATCCAGCCCGACGTACGACTCAACTACCTCGCGTCGCCGCCGCTGGTGATCGCCTACGCCCTGGCGGGCCGGATGGACATCGACCTGCTCACCGAGCCCCTCGGCATCGACACGAGCGGCGATCAGGTCTACCTCGCCGACCTCTGGCCGTCGTCGGCCGATATCGGCGCGGTGATCAGCCAGACGCTGAAACCCGAGCTCTTCAACACTGCGTACGACGACATCTTCGTCGGTGACGACCGTTGGCAGCGGCTCGAGGTGCCCGACGGTGAGACCTTCGCCTGGGGTGATTCGACCTATCTGCAGCGGCCGCCGTACTTCGACCAGCAGGCCGCTCCGGGTGACCTGATCGGTGCGCGTGCGTTGGTGCGACTGGGCGACGCGGTCACCACTGACCACATCTCGCCCGCGGGCGCGATCCCGGTCGACAGTGTGGCCGGGCGCTATCTGCTGGACCTCGGGGTGACGCAGCCGAACACCTATGCGTCGCGTCGGGGCAACCATCTGGTGATGATGCGGGGTGCCTTCGGCAACGTCCGGCTGCGCAATCAGCTTGCCCAGGGCGTCGAAGGGCCGACGACACCCGGGCCGGACGGCGTACTGACGTCGATCTACGACGCGGCCGAGGCGTATCGCGCGGCCGGCGTACCGATCGTGGTTGTCGCCGGCAAGGAGTACGGGACCGGGTCGTCCCGGGACTGGGCCGCGAAGGGTCCGGCGTTGCTCGGGGTGCGGGCGGTCCTCGCCCAGTCGTTCGAGCGGATCCACCGGTCGAACCTGGTCGGGCTCGGCATCCTGCCGCTGGAGTTCCAGCCGGGTGAGGGCGACGACCTCACCGGCGCGGAGCCGATCGACATCCACCTCGGCGACGACGGCTTCGCCACCGCGTACTCCGCGGGTCGGGAGTACCGGCTGAAGATCCGCCTCGACACCCCTCGAGAAGTCGACTACTACCACCACGGCGGCGTCCTGCCCTACGTGCTGAGCCGCCTGAGTGAGGAATCGTTGCGGGGTCAGAATGGTAACGAGTAGACTGATGTAACAGGTGATGCAATTTAACTAAGGTTACGCTCACCTACCCCCGCGGAAGGATTCTTCGACAATGACCGCGCATGTAGCGGAACTACCGACTCCCGAGATTCACCACTCCCACCGCGACGTCACCGGCGGCTGGCTGCGGCCCGCGACCTTCGGCGTGATGGACGGCCTGGTGTCGAACTTCGCCCTCGTCGCCGGTGTGGTCGGCGGCGGTGCGACCGGCAAGGTCGTGATCATCACCGGACTGGCCGGCCTGGTCGCCGGCGCCTGCTCGATGGCGTCCGGCGAGTTCACCTCGGTCTCGTCCCAGACCGAGCTGATGCAGGCCGAGATCGAGATCGAACGGCGCGAGCTGCAGATCCACCCCGAGGAAGAAGAGCGCGAGCTCGCGATGATGTACGAGGCGAAGGGCCTGCGTCCCGAGCTCGCGGCGGAGGTCGCCCGCGAGCTGACCAGCGACCCGGCGGTCGCGCTCGACGTCCACGTTCGCGAGGAGCTCGGGGTCGACCCCAACGACCTGCCGTCGCCGTGGCTGGCGGCCGGATCGTCGTTCGTCGCCTTCGCCCTCGGCGCGGTGATTCCGCTGCTCCCGTTCATCTTCGGCGCCATCAGCGTCTGGCCGGCGCTGTTGCTGAGCGCGCTCGGCCTGGTCGTCACCGGCGGAATCGTCGGCAAGATCACCGCACGCCCGTTCTGGTACGGCGGTGGGCGGCAGCTGCTCCTGGGCGGAGTATCGGCCGCTGTCACATTCGTCATCGGACTAGCAGTAGGAACCGGTTTGTCATGACCCAAGGAGGGCGGCCGTTGTGCGCATCACGGCTTTGATCAAGCAGGTGCCGAAGGGTGACCACAGCGGTCGCCTGGACGCCGACGGACGGCTCGAGCGGGCCGGCGCCGTCACCGAGATGAACCCGTGGTGCCGCCGGGCCGTCGCTCAGGCCGTCCGGCTGGCGGCGGAGTCCGGCGGTCGCAGCACGGCGATCACCATGGGTCCTCCGGCGGCTGCCGACGTACTGCGCGAGGCGCTCGCGTGGGGTGTGGACGACGCTCTGCACCTGACGGACCCGGCGCTGGCCGGGTCGGACTGCCTGATCACCGCTCGCGCGCTGGCCGCCACGATCGCGGTGCTGGACGACCGGCCGGACCTGATCCTGGTCGGTGCCAGCTCCGTCGACGGCAGCACCGGCGCGGTCGGCGCCATGCTGGCCGAACTCCTCGGCCTGCCCTTCACCGGCCCGGTCCTGACCCTCGAACCACACACGTCCGGTTCGACGACGCGGCTTCGAACGACGGTCCAGTACGACACCGGCACCGAGGACGTCGACGTACAACTCCCCGCGGTGGTGGCCGTAGCCGAACGCTCGTGCAATCCGGCCAAGGCACCCGCGGAGACCTGGCCCACCGGGGACGCCATCCGCCGCGTCACCACGTCTGATCTGAGCCCCGGCCGCTGGGGCCTGCCCGGCAGCCCCACCAAGGTCGCCAACGTCCACCCGGCGCCCCTCACCCGAGACCCCGTCATCTTCCGCGGCCGCCCGGAAACCCAGGCATCCAGAGCCATCACCGAACTAACCGCCCGAGGCTGCTTCGAGGCTCCCCACGCGGAATTGGTCGAGCCCGTCCCCAATAGTCAGCTCCCGGGTGGATCCGAGGTGGTTGTGCTTGTTGGTCCCGGCCCGTCGGCCGGCACTCAGGCGCTTCTCGGCGCGGCCGCGACCCTGGCAGCAGACGTCGGCGGGTCGGTGACCGCAGTAAGGACAGAGCACAGTAGTGACGATCTCGCGCGCTGGGGTGCTGACGCGGTCGTGACCTTGACGGGTGACGAACCACGCCCGGTTGCCGAGAGCCTGGTGAAGTGGATGGCCGACCGCGAGCCCTGGGCGGTGCTCGGCGCGGCGTTGCCTTGGGACCGCGAGGTGCTGGCCCGGCTCGCAGTCGCGACCGGCGCCGGACTGATGTCCGACCTGGTCAGCCTGAGCATCAACGGCACCCACCTGGCCGGCCTGAAGCCCTCCGGCGGCGGCACCCTGGCCGAGATCGTCAGCCACGGATCGCCGCAGATCGCGACGCTGAGGACCGGCCTGCTCCCACTGCGCACCCCGCGAGCCGACCGTCCCCTGGACCAGCACACCCTGCACGTATCGGACGATCCAGCCGTACGCCGGGCAGAGCGTCGTACCGGAAGTGAAGGCGACGCGCTCGACCGCGCCGATGTGGTGATCGGAGTAGGCCGCGGCGTACCGCCGGATAGATACGCCGAGCTCGAGCCCATGCGCGTCCTGCTCGGCGCGGAGTTGGCCGCGACCCGCAAGGTCACCGACGAAGGCTGGTTGCCGCACGGTCGGCAGCTCGGCATCACCGGCCGCAGCGTCGCACCGCGGATGTACTTCGCGGTCGGCCTGTCCGGCAACCTGAACCACCTGGCCGGCGCGAGTCGGGCCGGGACCGTGCTGGCCATCAACACCGACCCGGCCGCGGAGGTCTTCGCGCACTGTGACGTCGGGCTGGTCGCGGACTGGCGGGAGGTGATGCCTCACCTGGTCGAAGGACTGCGCAATCGTGTGAGTGCGCGGGAGGCCGGATAACCTGTGCGGCATGGCGACGACCCGACGGACGAAGGCTGCGGTGACCACCCCTGACACCGAGGCCTGGCTGCTGCTGATCTACAAGGTGCCCAGCGACTCGTCGCGGGCGCGGGTGGCGGTCTGGCGGGAGCTGAAGCGGCTCGGCGGGTTCTACGTCCAGCAGGCGGTGTGTGTGCTGCCGGATCGCGAAGAACTGCGGACCGGTATGGAGAAGGTGCGGGAGCGGGTCGCCGAGCTCGGCGGCTCGAGTGTGTTCCTCACCCTCACCGATGTCGACGAGGATGCGCGCTCGCAGTTCGTGGAGGGCTTCCGGAGCCAGTCCGCGAAGGAGTACGCCGAGATCGTCGAGGAGTGCGACACCAAGTTCGTCAAGGAGATCGAGTTCGAGCGGTTCCGGGAGAACTACACGTTCGAGGAGGCCGAGGAGATTCGCCAGGACCTGGAGAAGCTCCGCCGCTGGCTCGCGAAGGTCGAGGGCCGGGACTGGATGGGTGCCGACGGCAAGGAGCTGGCGCACTCGAAGGTCGCCGACTGCGAACGTCTGCTGGAAGAGTTCGAGGCCGACGTCTACGAACGGACCGAAGGCAAGGTCTAGCCCGCTTAGCTGCGGCGACGCGGTTTGGACCTCGGTGGGGCGGTGCGGGGGAGACCCAGGACCGTCTCGTCGGCCAGCGGGTAGCCGTTGAGCTGCTCGCGGAGCTGGTTCATCCGGACGGTGTTGCTCAGCGCGCGATCGCGGTCGTGGGCGGCGACGGCGATGACGAGGGCCTCCAGCACGATCAGGACCATCACCTGGCTGGTGTAGGTCCCGGGCCGGCTCATCCGGGTGGACAGGACGACGGCCACCTCGTCCCGCAACGCTTCGCCGAGGGTGTCGGTCACCAGGATCACCGGGATGCCGGTCTCGCTGCAGTGGTCCAGGATGATCCGCGCCTCGCGGTTCAGCCGGTTGTGCGCCATCACGACGACGACGTCCTCGCTCCCGAGCAGCAGGATCCGGTCCGCCAGCCGGTACCCGGTGTCGGTGGCGACCCGGGCCCGGTGCCCGATCCGGGTCAGGTGGGTGGCGACGTACTCCGAGACGCCGTCCAGGCCGGCGAATCCGCAGACGACCGTCTCCCGGGCGCCGTCGATGAGCTCGACCGCTCGGCGGAACTCGTCCGGGTCGATGGTCTGCTCGGCGATCATCAGGTGCTCGATGTGATCGCGCAGGGTCGCCCGCAGTACCTCCTCGGGCCCGTCGCCGAGCGTCTCGAGGCTGGCGGTGAGCCGGCTGGCCGGGGTGAGCAGGGTCTGCAGGTGATCCTGTAGTGAACGCTTCAGCCCGGGCAGTCCGTCGTACCCGAGCGCCTTGGCGGTCCGGACGACGCTCGCGTCGCTGGTGCCGGTCGCCCGGCCGAGCTCCTCGGCGGACGAGAACGCGGCCTCCTGCGGATGCGCGGACAGGTACTCCGCGACCTTCCGCTCGGTCGCGGTGAGGTCGGCGAGTCGTGCCGCCACCCGCTCCTGCAAGGTGGGCGGTTTGGCCTCTGCTGTGGTCACGTCGATCCCCTCCGTACGAGTCGGCCCATCATTTCATTCGCGAACCCGTTGACAGCGATTGTAGCAATCACTACCGTCATCTGAATATTCGTAGTGAACACAACGACAACAAGAGCCGCCGACTCCGGCGGCAGGTGGTGGGAGAGGGGTCGCCCCACCTGACTCCGTCCAGTCCAGGGAGCATCCGTGATCGACACCATCGACATCTCGGCGGCGGACCCGCGGGAACGCGGTCGCCAGTACGGCGAGGCCGCACGTGAGCAGATCGCCCGTTCGGTCGCCTTCTACACCGAGTCCGTCGCCCACAAGACGGGACTGTCCTGGCCCGAGGTGCAGGACCGGGCCCGCGCCTGGGTCCCGATCATCGAGGACTACCTGCCGGAGATCGTGCCCGAGTTGCGCGGGATCGCCGACGGTTCCGGCCGCGCCTTCGAGGAGATCGTCGCCCTGAACAGCCGGGGCGAGCTGACGCGGGGGAACCCGTTCCAGACCACCACCCAGCCCGGCGCCTCCCCTTCCACCGCCGGGCTGGGTGGCGACCCCACCGAGGACGAGGGCTGCACCTCGTTCGCGATCCTGCCCGCGGCCAACCCGCTCGGCCGGGTCTGGGCCGGGCAGAACTGGGATCTGTGGGCCGGGGTCGCCGACACGATCGTCGCCGTCCGGATCGCACAACCGGGCAAGCCCACGATCATCTGTCACGTCGAGGCCGGCCAGGTCGGCCGGCACGGGGCGAACTCGGCCGGGATCGCGCTGAACGCCAACGGTCTCGGGGCCGGCTTCGGCACCGGGCTCGGTATCCCCGGCGCGTTCGTACGACGCAAAGTCCTGGAGAGCTGGGACTTCCACGAGGCGCTGAAGGCGATCTTCGACGCCCGCCAGACCTTGTCCAGCAATCTCCTGCTCACCCATCGGGACGGTTTCGCCATCGACGTCGAGACCACCCCGGGACGCAACGCCTGGATGTACCCGACCGAGGGGTTGCTGGTGCACGGCAACCACTTCCAGGCCTTCGTCCCACCGCAGATCGAGGACAGCTACCAGCCGTTCTCGGTGGATTCGCTCTACCGGGTGCCGCGAGTCGAGGAGGGCCTCCACCGGGTCCGCCGCGACGGCACCTCCGATGAGGCCATCGCGAAGATCGTGCAGGACACGATGAGCGACCACTTCGGCCACCCCGACGCCGTCTGCCAGCACGTCGATCCGCGCCGGCACGAGCTCGACCGTTACGCCACCATCGTGTCCAGCCTGGTCGATCTGACCACTGGCACCTACCGGCTCACTCCGGGCCTGCCGTGTGCGAACAGCTACCAGCAGGCGCCGTGGAATCTGTACGACGGTCCTAGTGCCCCGTCAGCGTTGTCGCTTGACGCTGCCGACGCCCAGGCGCGCACCTCGCTGCGTTGGAGGAGCGCCCACGATGAACCCCGCATCGAGGACGCTCCTCCGCCTTGCGAGGCACGCACCTGGACGTCGCCATCGTTCAAGCGACAACGCTGACGGGGCACTGTCCGGACGACCGTCCCGACGTCCCCGGTCCGGCGCAAGCACTCGCCGGTACCCGATGACCCAGCTTCAGCCCGAGGAGCACGTGCCATGTCCCACTCCGCCACGAAGGTACGGCGTACTGTCGCCGTCCTAGCCCTGACCGTCGCCGCGGCCGCCCTGGCCGGCTGCGGCGCGTCTGCCTCGCCCTCCACCGGCGCGGCGCCGAATGCCGACCGCGCCGCGGCCGCCGAGGGCGTCAGCCCGGACGTCAACCTGGAGCAGTGCGGGAAAGAGTCCCGCACCGTCAAACACGATCTGGGCACCACCACGATCACCGGCAGTCCGACCAAGGTGGTGGCACTGGAGTACTCCTTCGTCGACGCCCTGGTCGCGGTCGGGATGTCGCCGGTCGGTGTCGCCGACGACGACCAGCCGGAGCGGATCATCCCCGCCCTGCGCGACAAGGTCGGCGAGTACAAGTCGGTCGGCCTCCGGGCGACGCCGAACATCCAGGTGATCACCGCGCTCAAGCCCGACCTGATCGTGGCCGACAGCGGCCGGCACAAGGCGATCTACGCCCAGCTGTCCAAGATCGCGCCGACGATCGCCTATGCCAGCCTGAACGGCAACTACCAGCAGGTGCTGGACAGCGAGATGTCGACCGCGATCGCGCTGAACAAGTGCGACCAGATGAAGACCCGGCTGTCCGAGCACGCCAAGCTGATGGCCGACCTGAAGGCCCAGGCGCCCGCGGACGAGAGCCGCAAGGCGCTGTTCGTGCGCGCCTCGGACAAGGGCTTCACCGGGTTCCCGCCGAAGGCCTACACGCCGGGCGTCCTGGCCGTCGTCGGAATCCGGTCGCCGCTGCCGGACGAGTCCGGGGACGCGTCGGTCTCGCTCACGCTGGAGACGCTGGTCGCCACCAAGCCGGACGTCATGTTCATCGCCCCGAACGACGGACCGACGCTGCGCGACACCTGGGTGAAGAGTCCGCTGTGGAAGGAGATCCCGGCGGTGAAGAACAACGCGACCTTCGACGTCAACCCGAACGAGTGGTCCCGGTCGCGCGGTCTGATCGCCTCCGAAGTCGTCGCTCAGGAAGCCGTCAAGCTCCTCTACGGGAAGTGACATGTCCACACCTGTGGGCACTGTGCCCAAACCGGCCGAGGACGCCGCTCACAAGCGTCCGAGGATCGTCACCAACAAGCAGCGGGTCACCTGGGTGACGCTGGCACTCCTGGTGCTGGTCGTGGCCGGCGTGGTCTGGGGCCTGTCGATCGGGAGTCAGCAGATCTCGCTGGCGCGGTTGCCAGGGGCGATCTTCAAGGCCGATCAGCCCGATGAGCTGATCATCCAGTCGATCCGGCTGCCCCGGGTGGTGCTGGCGCTGTGCGTCGGCGCCGCCCTGGCGGTCGCCGGCGCGCTGATGCAGGCGGTCGCCGCGAACCCGCTGGCGGCACCGGAGATCATGGGTGTCAACGCCGGCGCGGTGTTCGTCGTCGTACTCGCGATCACCGTGGTGCCGTCGCTGTCGGGTGCTCCGACGATTCTGCTGGCGTTCGGCGGTGCGGCCGCGGCGGGTGTCGCGGTGATGATGCTGGCGGGATCGGGTGGGGGCCGGATCAGTCCGGTCCGGCTCGCCCTGGCCGGGGTGACGGCGAGCAGTCTGCTGATCTCGCTGA
The DNA here is from genome assembly GCF_043197365.1 of Kribbella sp. NPDC049174. Classification (NCBI taxonomy): domain Bacteria; kingdom Bacillati; phylum Actinomycetota; class Actinomycetes; order Propionibacteriales; family Kribbellaceae; genus Kribbella; species Kribbella sp. NPDC049174. The sequence goes on from NZ_JBICSZ010000007.1 coordinate 208,155, forward strand.
CGCAGGTCCTGATCATCTTCGACGAGAACTCGGCGGACAGCGTGCTGTTCTGGCTGGTCGGCGGCGTCAACTTCGCCGGCTGGCAGGACATCCGCAACCTGCTGCCGTGGCTGGTCCTCGGCCTGATCGGCGCGTTCGCGATGGCGCGGCCGCTGAATCTGCTGGCGCTCGGTGACGACATGGCCCGCGGTCTGGGTCAGAACGTCGAGCGGACGCGGATGTTCGGGTCGGCGCTGGTGATCGTGTTGTGTGGTGCGGCGGTGTCGGTGGCCGGTCCCGTCGCGTTCATCGGGCTGATCGTGCCGCACATCATGCGTCGGCTGGTCGGTTCCAGCTACACGGTGCTGTTGCCGCTGTGTGCGGTCGGCGGCGGTGTGCTGGTGCTCTACGCCGACATCTCGTCCCGGTACATCAAGCCACCGTTCGAGGTGCCGGCCGGTGTGGTCACCGCGCTGATCGGTGCACCGATCTTCGTCTACCTGGCTCGTCGACAGAAGGTGACCTCATGAACGAGCGAAGCGAGTTCATCATCAAGCGCAGTCCACTCGTGCCTCATCGGCGCCCGGAGCGAAGCGAGGACGTCGATGAGTAGTACGGCGATTGTCGCGCAGCACGTTCGGCGTACGTCGCTGGCCCAGCGGCATCCATCGGTTCTGATGGGATCGCTCTGCGTGCTGGCGGTGGTGCTGAGTTTCTACAGTCTCAGCGTCGGCGCGACGGATGTGTCGATGGGTGACGTGTTCAATGCCGTGATCGGCAACACCAGTGATCAGGCGGCGCAGATCGTGGTGCAGTTCCAGCTGCCGCGGGTCCTGCTGGCGTGGCTGGTCGGGATCGCGCTGGCGGTGTCCGGCGCGGTGATGCAGGGTGTGATCCGCAACCCGCTCGCCGCACCTGATGTCGTCGGGGTGACCAAGGGTGCCGGGTTCGCCGGCATGCTGTTGCTGCTCGCGATCCCCGGGATGCCGGTGGTGGCCGTCGTACCGGCGGCGTTCGTCGGTGGTCTGGCGGCCGCGGCCCTGGTGTACCTGCTGGCCTATCGGCGCGGCGCTACTCCGGTTCGGATCGCGCTCGTCGGTATCGCGGTCAGTGCGGCCTTCGAGGCGGGCATCAGGTTCCTGCTGGTGCGTAATCCGCTCGATGTGAGCGCGGCACTGATCTGGTTGACCGGCAGTCTGTTCGGCCGGTCGATGAGTTCGGTGCTCGAGATCCTGCCCTGGGTGCTGGTCCTCGTGCCGCTGATCGTGATCTGGAGCCGCAAGCTCGACGTACTCGGGCTCGGTGACGACCTCGCCGCCGGACTCGGTGAGCCGGTCGAGCGGACCCGGCGGACGTTGCTGCTGTTCTCGGTCGCACTGGCCGCCGCGGCGGTCGCGGTGTCGGGCACGATCGGCTTCGTCGGTCTGATCGCACCGCACATGGCCCGGCGGGTGTTCGGCGGCAAGCACATCGCGTCGATCCCGGCCGCCGCGCTGTTCGGCGTCCTGCTGATGCTCTTCGCCGACATGCTCGGCCGCGGCCTCGCCCCGCCGCTCGAGATCCCCGCCGGTCTGGTGACAGCAGTCGTCGGCGGACCGTACTTCCTCTACCTGCTCGTGAAGACCGGAAAGTAGGAGAACCGCCATGCGTCTCCAGGCACAGGGCGTTCAGCTCGCCTATGACCAGCGCGTCATCGCCAAGGACCTGACCCTGACCATCCCGGACGGGAAGGTCAGCGTGCTGATCGGTCCGAACGGGTCGGGCAAGAGCACCGCGCTGCGGGCCCTGGCCCGGTTGCTGCCCCCGCAGAAGGGAAGTGTGATCCTGGACGGGAAGTCGATCCAGGACACGCCGACGAAGGAGGTGGCCCGGCTGCTCGCGATCCTGCCGCAGGTCCTGGTCACGCCCGAGTCCATCTCGGTCGAGGACCTGGTCTGGTTCGGCCGCCATCCGCACCGCGCGTCCCTCAAGGTGCCCAGCCCGGCCGACAAGGAGGCCGTCGAGTGGGCGATGGACGTGACCAGTACGGCGGAACTGCGGCACCAGCACGTCGATCAGCTGTCCGGTGGTCAACGGCAGCGGGTCTGGATCGCGCTGTGCCTGGCCCAGGGCACGGACCTGATCCTGCTCGACGAACCGACGACGTACCTGGACGTCGCCTACCAGCTCGAGGTGCTCGACCTGCTGCACCAGCTCAACCAGGAGCAGGGCAAGACGGTCGCGATGGTGCTGCACGACTTCAACATGGCCGCCGAGTACGCCGATCACGTGTTCGTGATGAAGTCCGGCGGCCTCGTCACCCAGGGAACACCGGAAGACGTGTTCACCTGCGACATCATCCGCGACGTGTTCGGGGTGGAGTCGAAGGTCGTCCCGCACCCGGTCAGCGGCAAGCCGATGTGTATCCCACTGCGCGCCGGGCTCCGCGCCCAGCTCTCAGTGGCAACCGGATAGGAGTACTGCATGACGTTGAGCCCAGCGGAAGCCGCCGAGCGGTCGGAACGGGTGGCGCCGAGGTTGCGTGAGCATCTGCCGCCCACGCCGTTCGTCCGGTTCGGGGCGTTCAGCGACGAGCTGGGGGCGGAGGTGCTGGTGAAATGCGAGCATCTCCAGCGCACCGGCTCGTTCAAGGCCCGTGGTTCGATGGCGAAGATCCTGAAGCTGACCGACGAGCAGCGGGAGCGCGGCGTGGTCACGGCCTCGACCGGCAACCACGGCCTTGGTGTCGGCAATGCGCTGGCGGCGCTCGGTGGCCGCGGTCTCGTCTACCTGCCGGAGAACGCGTCGCCGAGCAAGGTGGCCGCACTGCGCCGGCTGGGTCTCGACTTACATGCTGAGGGCAACGATTCCGGCGTCCTCGAGCCGAAGGCACGGGCGTACGCCGCCGAGCACGACCTGGCCTACGTGCCGCCGTACAACGACCCGGACATCATCGCCGGGCAGGGCACCGTGGCTGTGGAGATCCTCGAGCAGCTGGCCGGCCAACCGCTGGACGCGGTGGTCGTGGCGGTCGGCGGTGGCGGGTTGGTCAGCGGAGTCGCGGCGGTGCTCAAGAAGCACCTGCCGGGGATCCGCGTGTACGGCGCCTCGCCGGTGCGCGACGACGCGATGGCCGCGTCGGTGCGGGCCGGGGAGATCGTCCAGGTCGACGCGCAGGAGACGTTGTCGGACGGTACGGCGGGCAGCGTCGAGCCCGGCAGTATCACCTTCGACCTGTGTCGTGAACTGGTCGACGACTGGGTGCTGGTGAGTGAGGACGCGATCAGTTCCGCGTTGCGGACGGTGATCGACACCGAACACCAGTTGATCGAAGGATCCGCCGCGATGGCGTTCGCCGCCGCGCGGGCCCGCCGTACAGAGCTCGAAGGCCGGCGGGTCGCGATCGTGTCGTGTGGCGGCAACATCTCGTCGAGCACGCTGGTGGCCGCACTGGCCTGACCCTCCCGCCGAAGCACCCGAGGCAACCACCTCGGGTGCTTCGGCGTGCCTGCGTTCGGGCCACTTCGAGGTTCTCCGCGTGACGTTGACACCTTCGACACGACGTAACTATCGTTTCGTGCAGCATATGTTTCATCTGAGCATCTGAGACGAGGAAGTGGCTGATGGATGCGGCAACATGGGGGTTGATCATCGCGACGTTCGTCGCGTGTTTCGTGGAGATGGTGGAAGCCACCACGATCGTGATGGCGATGGGGTACACCCGGAGCTGGCGATCGGCGCTGGCCGGCACCTTCGCGGCGCTCGGTGCGCTCGCGGTGGTCACCGTGGCGGCCGGGTACGCACTGGCGAACTGGCTGCCGGAGTCGGCGCTGCAACTCGCGATCGGCGGCCTGCTGCTGATCTTCGGTCTGCAGTGGTTGCGCAAGGCAATCCTCAGATCGTCCGGGCGGAAGGCGATCCACGACGAGGATGCGATCTACCGCGAGGAGGTCGCGGCGGCGAAGGCGGCCGGTGAGACCAGGACCGGCCTGGATCTGTTCGCCTTCATGGTCTCCTTCAAGGGTGTCTTCCTCGAGGGCATGGAGGTCGTGTTCATCGTCCTCACCTTCGGCCTGAACGCGAACAACATCCCGGGTGCCGCGCTCGGTGCGATCGCCGCCGTGGTGATCGTGCTCGGTGTCGCGGTGGCACTGCGCCGGCCGCTCTCGATGATCAACGAGAACCTGCTCAAGTACGGCGTCGGCCTGCTGCTCGCGTCGTTCGGTACCTACTGGGCGGTCGAAGGGCTCGGCATCTTCCGGGACGGCCGGGAGAGCATCGACTGGCCGGGTCACGACCTGATGATCCTGGTCCTGCTGGCCGCCTGGCTGCTGCTCAGCCGGATCTTCGTCGCCGTCCTGCGCAAGCCGGCCGACCCTGCGCCGGTCGCCGCCGGTGGCGTTCCCGTGGAGGTGAAGAAGTGAAGTTCCTCAAGGCTTTCGGGCAGTTCTGGTACGACTTCATCATCGGTGACGACTGGAAGATCGCCGTCGCCGTGGTGCTCGCACTCGGAGTGACACTGGTAGTGATGGCTACCGGCGCCCTCGGTGACACCGCGTTGACCTTGCTCGGCGGGGTCGCGATCATCGTCGCGTTCTCCATCAGCCTGGCCATCGACGTCCGGCCGAAACAACACTGATCTCCTTCCCTGCTTGACCTCCGGCCCCACAGCGCCTTGTGGGGCCGGAGTTGTTTGTAGTGATTGTGACGTCTTCTCAGAATCTCGTAGTGTCTGCTACAGTGCTGATCGAGGCGCCCGTTTCCCTTTGTGCATCGGAGGTCCCGAAGTGTCTGATTCATCGGTCCTGCGCGATACCGCCGAGGCGGTGCTCGGGCTGCTTCCCACGGAGGTGCAGTACGGCGACGTTCGCGTCGTCCGGCGCACCCACGAGCAGGTGCTGGTCGAGCTCGAAGGTCCCGGCGAGGTCGGGTACGACGACTCGACCGGGCTCGGTCTGCGGGTGCTGATCGGCGGCCAGTGGGGTTTCGCCGCGACGCACCGGCTCGATCGGCCGGGGCTCGACGCGGTCGTCGCCCAGGCGGTCGGCCAGGCCCGCGCGGCCGGCGGTGGCGGGCGCGTTTCGCTCGGGTCGCCGGTGACGACCCACGACACGTGGTGCTCGCCGATGCAGGTGGATCCGTTCACCGTTCCGCTGGCCAGCAAGCTCGACCTGCTGGCCGCGACCGTGAAGGAGGCGGCGACCGCCGGTCCGCTGGTGCAGCAGATCGAGGCGTCGATGGACTTCTACCGCGACCACAAGGTGTTCGCGAACACCGAGGGCGCGCTGATCGAGCAGACCCTGACCGAGAGCGGCGGCGGCCTGATGGTCAACGCCAGCGACGGCGACGACCTGCAGCGAAGGTCGTTCCCGCAAGGCGTACCGCGGCAGATCCGCGGTCAGCGCGGTGACTTCGCGACCGCCGGTTACGAGCATGTCATCTCGCTCGGTCTGGATCGCGAGGCGGCCCGGATCGCCTCCGAGGCGGTCGCGCTGCTGTCCGCACCGCAGTGCCCGGACGAGATCACCACGCTCATTGCCGGTAGCAACCAACTCGCGATGGTGCTGCACGAGTGTGCCGGTCACCCGATGGAGGCCGACCGTGCGCTCGGCACCGAGGTCAGCCTGGCCGGCGGCACTTACGCCACGCCCGAACGACGCGGCACCTTCCGATGGGGTTCACCGATCGTGTCGGCGTACGCGGATGCCACCATCCCCGGTGCGCTCGGTTCCTTCGGGTACGACGACGAAGGCGTGCCGGCGCAACGGACCCAGCTGGTGAAGGACGGCATCTTCCTCGGCTACATGTCCGGGCGCGAGTCGGCCGGGGCGCTGGGCGGTGAGTCGACCGGTCAGGCCAAGGCCGACGGCTGGCAGCGGCTTCCGCTGGTGCGGATGACGAACATCTGCCTCGAGCCGGGCGAGTCCTCGCTGGCCGAGATGATCGCCGGCACCAAGCGCGGCATCCTGGTCGACACCAACCGCGGCTTCTCGATCGACGACCAGCGGATGAACTTCCGGTTCGGTACCGAGGTCGGCTGGGAGATCCGTGACGGCAAGGTCGGCCGGCTGCTGAAGAACTGCACGTACCAGAGTGTCACGCCACAGTTCTGGGCCAGCCTCGACGCCTTGGGCGGACCGGACGAGTGGAAGCTGCACGGCGTTCCGTCCTGCAACAAGGGCGAGCCACTGCAGGTCGCACACGTCGGTCACGGCACGGTTCCAGGTCGCTTCCAGAATGTGCAGGTGGGTCGATGAGCATCCAGCAGTCCCAGGTCGAACAAGCCCTCGAGATCCTCGGCGCGGGCACCCGGCTCGACGTACTCGGTGAGCACGCCGACCTGCTCCGCTTCGCCGAGTCCGCGGTCACCGCCCAGCACAGCGAACGCCGCCTCCGCGTCCGGGTCCGCACCACCCGCAACGGCCGCTCCGTCGCAGGCTCCCTCGAAACCCTCGAGCCTGCAGCAGTCCAGACTTTGGCCGATCGCCTCGACGCGGCTCTCGCCGACCTTCCTCCGGGACCCACGGCAGCCACCTCCTCGGAAGCTCCTACAGATCATTCCGCGGAAACACCTGAGGTCACTGCCTCCTCCTCTGTTCTTCACGCTGACCCCGCCGACCGGCACCGGTGGTTCTCGACGGTGCGGGACGGGCTGGACTCTTCGACGACGCTTGGTGGGGCGATCCGGTACGACGTGCTGGATCGGGTGGTAGCTGACTCGGACGGGCTGTTCCGGGCGGAGACGTTGACCAAGGCCGCCATCCAGGCGATCGCCAAGAAGGGTGACAACTCGGTCAGCGTCCGGTACATGCATCGCGATGCCGACCGGATTCCGGTCGACGAGATCCCGGCGAAGTTGCGGACGGCGTTGACTCCGTTGCCGACCCGCGAAGCGCACCACGGTCCGTGCCGCGTGCTGCTGAAACCACAGGCCGTCATCACGCTCATGGCGACGTACGGCCACTTCGTCCTCGGTGCGACCGGCTACGCGACCGGCCGCTCGGCGGTGGCCGGCCGGCTGGGGGAGCGGGTCGTGAGCGACCTCCTCAGCCTGGTCGACGACGGTGCCGACGCGGACGGCCTGCCCAGCGGCTTCGATGCCGAGGGCAACGTACGACGCCGCACCCAGCTGATCGATCACGGTGTCCTCACCGGGGTCGTCTCGGACCGTCGCCGCGCGGCCGTCACCGGCGGCATCCCGACCGGCCACGCAGTACCGGACGGCTGGCGCTTCGGCGGCGATCCCAGCCCGTCGAACCTGCTGCTGGCTCCCGGCGACGCAACGGACGAGGAGTTGCTCTCCGACTGCGGCAGCGGACTCGTCGTCAACCGGTTGGACTACCTGCGCTCTCTGCATCCGAAGCAGACCCTGGTCACCGGCACGACCCGTGACGGGACGTACTGGGCCGAAGGCGGCGAGCTCGTCGCGTGGCACCCGCAGGTGCGTTTCACCTTCCGGATGGAGGACGTCCTCAACGCGGTCCTTGCCGTCGGCAACACCCGCGAGTGCGGCGACACCACGTTCATGGACAGCGTCGTCGTACCGTCCCTGCTGATCGACGCCGGTCCGCTCGTCCTCCCCTGATCCAGCAGTGCCCCGCGTGACGCGTGCTCAGAATCCGCGGGGCACTGCTGCACCACCTCGTTTGGAGATTGCATGCCCTCGGTCACACCCCTGCTGAACGGCTACTCGCTGACGTCGGACCAAGGCAATCCGGCCTTCTGTTCCGTGCTGCTGGTAGAGAGCGGCGATGAGCGGGTGCTGTTCGACTTCGGTCACGTCGGGAGGCGTCGGAAACTGCTGACGACGTTGGCGGATCGCGGTCTGGAGCCGGCCGACATCAGCAAGGTGGTCGTGTCCCACGGTCACTGGGACCATCTCCAGAACGCGGACCTCTTCCCCAAAGCCCAGGTCCTCATCCACCGCGACGAACTGCGCAACCTGGCCAATCCACCGGCGACCGATTTCGGCACCCCGCGGTGGGCCAAGGCAGTGCTGGACGATCTCGACCTCCACGAAGTCGGTGAGGGGGACGAGGTGATCCCGGGCATTCAGGTGCTGGAGCTGCCGGGACACACCCCTGGTTCGATCGGTTTGGCCGTCAGTACGACGGAGGGCACCGCGGTTCTCGCGGCAGACGCCGTACCGACCCTCGCCGTTCTGCTCGCTCGCCGAGCGTCCGGCAGGCCGTACGACAGGGAGCGGGCCGATGCATCCGTCGAGCGGGTCGCGGCGATGGCCCAGATGGTCTATCCGGGCCACGACCGGCCGATGCGGCTCGACCCGGACGGTAGCTTCGACTACACCGGATCTGTTGCGCCGTTGGAGTTCCGGGTCCCGTGAGCGAAGGAGTTGCTGTGGACACCATCCCCGAGCGGACGCCGAGCATGCTCGAGGATCCGCCCCAGGTCGACCTGACCGCGGCGACGCGGTTGCTGCAGGTGGAGTACGGCCTCGACGCGGTGGTGTCCGACCTGCGCAGCGAGCGGGACCGGAACTTCCTCGCCGAGGTCCCGGACGGCCGGCGGCTCGTGGTCAAGGTGTCGAACTCGGGCGACGACCCGGACCAGATCGCGATGGAAAGTGCCGCGATGCATCACGTCGAGGTGGTCGACCCCGACCTCCCGATCCCGCGCGTGCTGACCAGCCTCGACGGCCGATCGGTGGTGACGGTCGAGGCCGCCGACGGGCGGACGCACCTGGTTCGCGTGATGACGGTGATGCCCGGCGATGTCGCCGACCTGACCGCGCTGCCGGGGTGGTTCGCGGCCGACTTCGGTGTGGTGAGTGCGCGGCTGACGCGCGCTCTGCAGGGTTTCGGGCATCCGGCGGCGTACCGAAGGCTCGACTGGGATCCGCGGATCGTGACCACCCTGCGTCCGTACGCCGACCGGCTGCCGGACGAGCGTCGTCGCGCCCCGATGCACCGGCTGCTCGATCGGTTCGAAGGGCTCGACGCGGCGACGCGTGCGCTGCCTGGGTATGTGCTGCACGGAGACGTGACGTTGAGCAACGTGCTGCTGCAGGACGGCGGCATCACCGGCGTGATCGACTTCGGCGACATGCACCACACGGCCCGCGTCGCCGAGCTCGCCATCAGCCTGACGTCGCTGCTGCGCGAGTCGGACGATGTGTGGGGCGATGCCGGCCGGTTCCTCGACGGGTACCAGCGGGTGCTGCCGCTCGAGCCTGCGGAAGTCGCGCTGATCGGTGAGCTCGTCCTGGCCCGGTCCGCCGCGAGTGTGCTGATCTCGGCCTGGCGTGCGCCGCTCTACCCGGACAACGAGGAGTACCTGACCAGCCTGGTCGCCGGCAGTTGGCGCATCCTCGACCTCCTCGCCGACAGCTCTCCGACCGACCTGGCCGACCACTTCCACCGCCTCTGCGGCACCTCGCGCGTCGCCTCCGCCCAGACCGCCGATCCGACCTTGCTGGTACGACGGCAGTCCGCGCTCGGTGGTGAGCTGTCGCCACTGTTCTACCGGTCGCCGCTGCAGGTCGTACGGGCCGAGGGTCCGTGGATCCACACCGCGGACGGTCGCCGGTATCTCGATGCCTACAACAACGTTCCGGTCGTCGGGCACGCGCATCCGGCTGTCGTCCAGGCGATCTCGCGACAGGCCGCCGTACTCAATCTGAACTCGCGCTATCTGCATCCCAACGTGGTCGAGTTGGCGGAGCGGCTGACGGCGTCGATGCCGGACGGGCTGGACACCTGCGTGTTTGCCAACTCCGGGAGCGAGGCCAACGACCTCGCTTGGCGGATGGCGCGCGTCGTCACCGGACGGGGTGGTGCGGTTGTCGCCGACCTCTCGTACCACGGCGTGAGCGAGGCGACTGCGGCGTTCTCGACCAACACGTATCCCGCCGAGGCCCGCCCGGCGCATGTCGCGGTCTTCGAGGCGCCTCGGGACGCCGGCGATGATGGGATTGCCGCGGTCGAACGGGTTCGGGCCGCGCGGGTGGAGTTGCAGCGGGCCGGGCACGATCTGTCGTTGCTTGCGGTCGACACGGTGTTCAGCAGTGCGGGGATCCTGACGCCGACCGACTCGTTCATGCGTGGGTTGCAGGACGAGGCGCGGGCGGCCGGCGGGTTGTTCCTGGCCGACGAGGTGCAGGCCGGGTTCGGGCGTGGTGGGCGGAACCTCTGGCGGTTCCTCGACTTCGGGCTGACCCCGGACTTCGTCACGCTCGGCAAGCCGATGGGCAACGGGCATCCGGTCGCGGCGCTGATCACCCGGCGGGAGATCGCGGAGGCGTTCGTCGAGGTGGACGAGTACTTCAGCACCTTCGGCGGCAACCCGGTCTCGTGCGTCGCGGCGCTGACCGTCCTGGACGTGATCGAGGAGAGTGGCCTGGTCGCTCGCTCCGGCGAGGTCGGCGCACTGCTGCGCAGCGGTCTGGAGTCGCTGGTCCCGGAGCTGCCGGTCCGCGGGCAAGGGCTGATGGTCGGCGTGGAGACACCTGACGCGGCCGACTTCGTCGAGCGGTTGCGGGAGAACGGCGTACTGGTAGGAACGACCGGACCCGGTGGGGGAGTGCTGAAGATCCGGCCACCGCTGATCTGGACGGCGGCCGAGGTCGAGCAGGTCTTAATCGCGTTTCAACGGGCGTTGCGTTAGCTACTGTTGGCGGGTGCGCGAACTGGTTGTGCTGGGCACCGGAAGTCAGGTGCCGTCGCGCGAGCGCACCCAGAACGGCTACTTCCTGCGCTGGGACACCGAAGGGTTCCTCTTCGATCCTGGTGAGGGAACGCAACGCCAGATGCTGTACGCCGGGGTCGCGGCCGGCGCGATCACCCGGCTCTGCGTCACCCACTTCCACGGCGACCACTGCCTCGGCGTGCCGGGAATCGTCCAGCGGCTGTCACTGGACGACGTACCGCATCCGGTCCGGGCGCACTATCCGGCGTCGGGGCAGACGTACTTCACCCGACTGCGGTACGCCGCGTCGTTCTACGAGCGGGCCGAGTTGGTCGAGGAGCCGGTGGAGGAGGACGGTCTGCTGTCGGTCGGGTCGTTCGGGCAACTGTGGGCGCGCCGGCTCGAGCACCCGATCGAGTCCTTCGGCTACCAGTTGATCGAGCCGGACGGCCGGCGGATGCTGCCGGACAAGCTCGCGGAGTACGGCGTGGCCGGTCCGGCGATCGGGCGCCTGCAGCAGAGCGGCTCGATCGAGGTCGACGGCCGGACCGTGACGATCGAGCAGGTCAGCGAGCCGCGGCCCGGGCAGCGCTTCGCGTTCGTCATGGACACCCGACTCTGCGACAACGTGCTCAAGCTCGCCGATCGCGCCGATCTGCTGGTGATCGAGTCCACCTACCTGTCCACCGAATCAACGCTGGCCCGCCGCTTCGGTCACCTCACCGCCCGCCAGGCGGCCCGAGTGGCGCAGCAATGCGGCGTCCGCAAGCTGGTCCTGACCCACTTCTCCCAGCGCTACCTGGACCCGAAGGCCTTCCATGACGAGGCCGCCGAGGAGTTCACCGGCGAGATCGTCGTCGCCGCGGACCTGACCCGCACGGGCGTCCCGGCCCGCGGCTGACCCGTCAGCGCAGGGTCCGGAAGAACTCGCGGACGTCGCTGACCAGCAGTTCAGGCTCCTCGAGAGCCGCGAAGTGGCCGCCGCGGTCGACGTCGTTCCAGCGGGTGATGGTGTTCTCCACTTCGGCGTACCGGCGGATGCCGACGTCGTGCGCGAACACCAGCGCGGCGGTGGGCACCCCCGAGTTCTCCTTGGTCGCACCCCACGCCTGCTGCTGGGCATAACCGACGTACGCCGCCGATCCCGCCGTCCCGGTGAGCCAGTACAGCATCACGTTGGTGAGCAGGCGGTCCTTGCTGACGATGTTCTCGGGCAGGGTTTCGGCCGGGTGGGTCCAGGTGCGGAACTTGTCCATGATCCAGGCGAGCTGCCCGACCGGCGAGTCGACCAGCCCGTAGGCCAGCGTCTGCGGCCGCGTCGACTGGATCGAGATGTAGCCGAACTCCTCCTGCATGAACGTCGCGATCCGCCCGATCCGGTCCTGCTCGAGCGGAGTCAGGCTGTTGAACTCGTCGTCGGACAACGGGAACGGCGGCAACCCGGGAGCGCCGTTGACGTGCACGCCGACCACGTGGTCCTTCGCCGCTCTGGCGACCTCGGGCGACACCGCTCCGCCGATGTCCCCGCCCTGTACGCCGTACCGCTCGTAGCCGAGGTGGTTCATCAGTTCGGCCCACACCCGCCCTACCCGGTCCGTCGACCAGCCGCTGTCGCTGACCGGGCCGGAGAAGCCGAACCCGGGCAGCGCGGGGATGACCAGATGGAAGGCGTCCTCGCTCGAGCCGCCGTACGCGACCGGGTCGGTCAGCGGGCCGATCACGTCGAGGAACTCCACGATCGACCCCGGCCAGCCATGCGTGAGCACGAGCGGGAGCGCGTCGGGCTCAGCCGACTTCACGTGCAGGAAGTGGATCCGCTGGCCGTCGATCGTGGTGGTGAACTGCGGGTACGCGTTCAGCTCTGCCTCGGCCTTGCGCCAGTCGTAACCGGTGCGCCAGTAGTCGACCAGCTCGGACAGCCAGCCGACCGGTACGCCGGTGTCCCAGTCGTCGCCGGGGAGTGCGGCCGGGAGCCGAGTGTTCTCCAACCGGGTCGCCAGGTCGTCGAGCGTGCTCTGCGGGATGTCGATGCGGAATGACTTGATCATGGTTCTACTGTGTCACCTGGTTAGGACAGCTTCAGTCCTAACTGGGTGACAGAATCTCGGCATGCTCGAAACTTCTGCTCGATTGCTCAAGCTGCTCTCCTTGCTGCAGTTGCCCCGGGACTGGAGTGGGGCCGCGCTCGCGTCGGAGCTGGGTGTCGGGGTGCGGACCGTCCGTCGCGACGTCGACAAGCTGCGCAACCTCGGCTACCCGGTCGACGCAGTACCAGGTGTGGCCGGCTATCGCCTCGGCGCGGGTACGGCGCTGCCTCCGCTGCTCCTGGACGACGACGAGGCGGTCGCCGTCGCGATCGGCTTGCGAGCAGCGGCGACCGGGAGTGTGGCCGGAATCGAGGAGTCGTCGGTCCGTGCGCTGACGAAGCTCGAGCAGGTGCTGCCGTCCCGGCTGAGGCACCGCATCAAGCTGCTCCAGGCAGTCGCTGTCACGCCGTCCGGCGGACCTGCTGTGCAGCCGGACGTGTTGCTGGCGGTCGCCGCGGCCACTCGCGATCGGCAACGGTTGCGGTTCGACTACCGCAGTCACGACGGTACGACGACCATCCGTACGACGGAGCCACATCGGCTGGTGCACACCGGCCGCCGCTGGTACCTGGTCGCCTGGGACGTCGACCGTGCGGACTGGCGGACCTTCCGCCTCGACCGGCTCGAACCGCGCATCCCGACCGGACCGCGCTTCACTGCTCGCGAGGTGCCGGACCTGGATGCCACCGCCCGCGGCGTCGCGTCCGGCGGCTATCGCTACCAGGCCCGCTTCCTCATCCACGCGCCCGCCGAACAGATCGCCGATCGCTTGGGCCCGAGCATCGCGACCGTGACTCCGGTGACCGCCACCACGACTCAGGTCGACGCCGGCTCCAACTCGCTGGACGAGCTGGCCCTCTACATTGGCCTCCTGCCCTTCCCGTTCGAGATCCAGTCGCCACCCGAACTCATCGCTCACGTCCGCACTCTGACCGACCGCCTGACTGCCGCGATCCCGTCCAACGGGGAGCTGAGCGGGTAGCGTTCGGACATGTCTCTCGCCGGCTTTCAGGATCGGTATGTCGACACGGTGCTCGGCCGGATTCGCTTGCGGGTCGGCGGATCGGGACCGGCGATGCTGTTCTGGCCGAGCCTGTTGATGGACGGGACGCTCTGGTCCGGCCAGGCACCACACTTCGCCGACCGCTTCCAGGTGATCCTGGTCGATCCGCCCGGCCACGGTGACAGCGCGCCGCTGACGGCGCCGTTCACCTTCGAGCAGTGCGCGCAGGCGATCACCGAGATCCTCGACGACCTCGGCGTCGCCAAGGTCCAGCTCATCGGCAACAGCTGGGGCGGCATGATCGGCGGCACGTTCGCCGCCCTCCACCCCGACCGGATCGGCATCGCCGTCCTGATGAACGCGACCGCCTCCCCGGCCGGTCGCCGGCAGAAGTTCGAGTACGGCGTCCTGACCCGGTCGGCCCAGCTCCTCGGCGCGATCCGGGGACCGCTGGTCCGGCCGGTGATCGACGCGTTCCTCGGCCCGACCGCCAAACACGAGAAGCCGGATGTCGTTGCCGCGGTCAACGAATCGGTCCGGCGGGTGAACATCACCTCCGGCCGGCACGCCGTCACCAGCGTGGTCCCGCGCCGACCGGATCAGCGCGAGCTGTTCGGCCGGATCCGCACGCCCGTCCTGGTCGTGGCCGGCGCCGAGGACGCCACCTTCCCGGTCGCCGAGACCGAGGAGATGGCGGACTCGATCCCCGGCGCGCGCTTCGTCGTACTGGAACAGTCCGCCCACCTGGCCGCGCTGGAAAGCCCGGCCGAGGTGAACGCCCTGATCGACGACTTCCTGGCGGACAATCCCTACACGCCGCAGTCATGATTGCTCGCGGCACTTGGTTTCTGTGGACAACCTGGGGATGGTGTCTGTGGACCGAAGTCCCTTGAAAATAAGGGGATTCCTGGTTTGAGAAGTGTCGGTGGAGGTGTCTAGGGTGGTCGGCATGGAGATCCTTGGCGAACGGCCCGCGTGGTCGATGACCGGCAGCGAGAAGCTGTCGCGTCTCGACGCGGCCGTCGCTGAGATCCACCGGTTGAAGACCTACTGCCTGCATCTGGTCGGCGACCTCGACGCGTCGGGTTACGCCAAGGACATCGGCGCCGGTGACACCGCCCGGTTCCTGTCCACGCGCTACCGCATCGATTCGGTCGAGGCGCGTCGCGACGTTCGCCTCGCCAAGTCCTTGGCCAGGTACGAGGCCGTCGCGGCAGCCCTCCCCGACACCGCCGTCCCGTTCCCCGGGCCGGCGCGCACCCCCGACGTCTCCGCCGACACCGACCAGGCCGCCGACACCGACCAGGCCGCCGACACCGACCAGGTCGATGACGCCGACAGCAACAAGCAGGCCGACCGGGGTCGTCCACTGCACCCTGCGCAGGCTGCTGCCATCGTGTCCGCCCTGGAGAAGGTCCCCGACACCGTCCCGGTCGACAACATCGACGCCGCCGAACGCCAACTGGTCAATCTGGCCCGCACCTTCACCCCCGGCCAACTCCGCGACGCCGCGCAGCGCATGCGCAACATCCTCGACCCCGACGGCCCCGAACCCGACGAAAAGCGCGCCTACCACCGCGAATCGCTGACCCTCAAACCCGCCGACAACGGTGTGAAGTTCGGCGGCTACCTGGCCAACGAGAACGCCGAACTCTTCCGCACCCTCATCCACAGCGGCGCCAAACCCCACAAGACCATCGACGGCGCACCCGACCCCCGCGCCCGCGACAAACGCCAAGCCGACGCCCTGACCACCCTCCTCAACACCGCCGCCGCCATCACCCACACCACCATGACCACCACCGCCAACCCCAGCACAACGACCACCACCACCGCCAACCGCACTACGGCGACCACCGGCAACCGCAGTACGGCGACCACCGGCAAACCGCAGTGCGGCGAGCAACTTCCTCGCCGACCGCCGCGCAGCCAGCGAGCCAAACGACGATCACAACTCCGCCGGCCACCTCGGCCAGCCCACCCGCTACGGCACCTCGACCGGCACAAGCACCCGCACAGATGCGCCCCCTGACGAAGGCGACAGCACCAGCGCCGCCGGCAACTCCAACCATCGCGCCCGCAAAGACATGCCACCGGTCGACAACCCCGCCACTCACCACACGCCGACTCACCACACGTCGAGTCACGACACTTCGACTCACGACGCGGCCGGTCAAGAGACGTTCGGCCAATACATTCCCGGGCACGGACCGAAAGCCCACCTCACCATCACCATCGACTACGACGCCCTCAAAGCCGCGACCGCCGACGCGATCGGCGAGACCGTCTTCGGCGACGACCTCTCCGCAGCCGCCGTACGCCGCCTGGCCTGCGACGCCCAAGTCATCCCCATAGTCCTCGGCTCCAGATCCCAACCACTGGACGTCGGCACCACCAAACGCCTCGTCACCGCACCAATGCGCCTCGCACTGAACGCCCGCGACCGCGGCTGCGTGGTCTGCGGCGCCCCACCAATCCACTGCGAAGCCCACCATCTGGAGCATTGGATCGACGGAGGGGAGACGTGCGTCTCGAACCTGGTCCTGCTCTGCAAACGCCACCACCTCGACCTGCACACCGGCCACTGGCACATCCAAATCATCGACGAGGTCGTCCACGTCACCCGACCCGACTGGGCGAACCCCGATCCCGCCCCACCCGGCACCTATAGACCACCCATCCACCACGACACCGCGGGCACCTCCACGCGTGTCGCCGATCCGGCCCGCCCACATAACAACGACCGCGGGCAGGATCACAGCCGCTCCCAGGCCATCCCACCAGATCTCCGGCTGAACGCCACCCCGGATGTCGTCCGTCAGGCGATCTGGGGTGACGACATCCGGCTTGCCACTCCCGGATCACCCCAACGCGCCAAACCTCCCACCACAAGACCATCACCCGTCGTTGCTGCTTGCCCACCCAGCTAGCGCCCGGCTGGGCTGCTGCTCTCGTTCACGGACCGTCGATGGTTGCTGCCTGAGTCGACGCTCGCTCACCCCGGTGCCACTGAGCACACTCCGCCGAGCTGCCATCCGGTCACCGCTGCACGCTCGGTGCATCCCGGCGACGCTCGGCTGCCTTTTCCGGGTCAGTCGTCGTAGTCGGTTGAAGTGGTGAGGTGTGCCCAGGCCGCGGCTTCGTCGGCGCGGGAGCGGGAGGCCTGGTCGGCGTGGGTGAGGGCGTCCTTGCCGAGCAGGAGCCGGAGTGGCGGGTTGTCGAGGGCAACGATCTCGAGGATCGCGCGGGCGGCCTTGGCCGGGTCACCGGGCTGTTTGCCGTCGGTCTCGAGCCGGTAGCGGTTCATCGCGCCGACGGTGGAGTCGTAGTCGGGATCGACCGGCGCTAGCGTCATCGACGTACCGCCCCAGTCGGTCCGGAACGCACCCGGCTCGACGATCGTCACCTTCACACCGAACGGCGCGACCTCGTTGCTCAGCACCTGCGAGAACCCTTCGACCGCGTACTTCGCGGTCTGGTACGCGCCCATGCCCGGCGTCCCGCCGGCCCGGCCGCCGATCGACGAGAACTGCAGGAAGTGCCCGCTCCGCTGCCGCCGGAATACCGGGAGCGCGGCCTTCGTGACGTTGACGAGGCCGAACAAATTCGTCTCGAGCTGGGCCCGGAAGTCGGCGTCGGTGGTGTGCTCGATCGCGGCGCTGTTCGCGTAGCCGGCGTTGTTCGCGACCACGTCGAGACCGCCGAACGCGTCGAGTGCGGTCTGTACGGCCGACTGCGCGGCGGCCGCGTCCGTGACGTCGAGGGGGATGGCGCGGATCCGGTCGCCGTACTGCTCGACCAGGTCATTGAGTTGCTCGGGTTTGCGGGCGGTCGCGACGACCTGGTCGCCGGCGGCCAGGACCGCTTCGGTGAGGGCGCGACCGAGCCCGCGGGAACTACCTGTGATCAGCCATGTTCTAGTCATGTCCGTCCTAACTAACCAACCGGTTGGATATATTCCTGGGTAGGATGCCGGGCATGCAGAGGAATGCCGACCGGACCAGGACCCGGATCCTGGCGGCCGCCACCGAGGAGTTCGCCGCCCGCGGGATCGCCGGGGCGCGGGTGAACCGGATCGCCGAGGTGGCCGGCTGCAACAAGGCGATGCTGTACGCGTACTTCGGCAGCAAGGACGGGCTGTTCGACGCGGTCTACACGGCGGCCGTCGACACCTACCTGGCCGAGGTCGGGTTCGACACCGCCGATCTGCCCGGGTACGCCGGCCTGGTCTTCGACTACTTCGAGGAGCACCCCGAGCATCTGCGGCTGAACATCTGGTACCGGCTGGAGCGCCCCGCCGGCGCCGCACTGGAGGCGATCGTTGCCGTCAACAAGAGCCGCCTCGGCGACCTCGACCAGGCCCAGCGATCCGGCGTCGTACCGGGAGATTTCACCCCGGCCGAGCTGCTCGCGCTGCTGCAGGCCGTCGCCACCAGTTGGTCCTCGATGAACCCCGAGTACGGCGCCTCCGCTCCGAACCGGGCGTCCCGGCGGGAGGCGGTCGTCGAGGCAGTGCGCCGGTTGCTGACGGCGTAGGTGTGGCGCAGGACACGACGGATTCTCAGCCAACTCATTGGTTCACCCGAAGGAGTTCTCAGTCTCGCGCGCTCTACTCGAAGGCAGAAGGAACTGGCCGAGGAGGGCACCGGGAATGAACGACAGCGCGGGACGGCAGGGACAGGGACAGGGCGGCGGCGCGGGGCAGCAGGGCGCCGGTCAGCAGGGCTTCGGGAATCAGGGGCCCGGTCCGCAGAGTCCTGGCCCGCAGGGTCCCGGTCCGCAGGGTCCCGTGCAGCAAGGGCCCGTGCAGCAAGGGCCGGTGCAGCAAGGGCCGGTGCAGCAAGGGCCGGTGCGG
This sequence comes from Kribbella sp. NPDC049174, assembly GCF_043197365.1. NCBI lineage: Bacteria > Bacillati > Actinomycetota > Actinomycetes > Propionibacteriales > Kribbellaceae > Kribbella > Kribbella sp. NPDC049174. The sequence goes on from NZ_JBICSZ010000007.1 coordinate 226,702, forward strand.
CAAGGGCCGGTGCGGCAAGGGCCGGTGCAGCAGGGGCCGGGGATGTCGGCCCAGTGGCAGGCGCCCGGACAGCAGCCGCCCGGTTACTGGCACCCGGCTGGTCCGCAGCAGGCAGGCCCGTACCAAGGTGGTCCGCAGCACGCAGCGCCGGGGCAGGCGCCGTACGCGGGGATGCCGTATCCGCCCTATCCGGGGTATCCGGCGTACGGCGCACCGCAGCAGCGGCCGCCGCGGAAGCGGGGCCGGCGGCTGTTCGGCGCCGGAGCGCTGGGACTCGCCGTCGCGCTGGTCGCCGGTTCGGTTGCCTGGGGCATCGATCAGCGGGCCGACAGCGGTTCGAAGCTCTCGCACCAGCAGTTCGATCCGGCCGCCGTGGCGGCGCAGGTCTCGCCCGGGCTGGTGAATGTGAACACAGTGCTCGGGTACGAGGGTGCGAAGGCAGCCGGGACAGGGATCGTGCTGACCTCCGACGGCGAGGTCCTGACGAACCACCACGTGGTCGAGGGTGCGACCTCGATCTCGGTGGTGGACGTCGGCAACGGGAAGACGTACACCGCGAGTGTGGTCGGGTACGACGAGGACCACGACGTCGCAGTACTGAAACTGAAGGACGCCTCCGGGCTGCAGACGGCCAAGATCGGTGACTCGGACAAGGTCGCGGTCGGCGACCAGGTGGTCGGGATCGGCAACGCAGGCGGCGTCGGCGGTACGCCGAGCTACGCGCCCGGCACCGTCACCGGGCTGAACCAGGCGATCACCGCAACGGACGAGAACGGGCAGGACCCGGAGAACCTGACCGGCCTGATCCAGACCAACGCGAACATCCAGGCCGGCGACTCCGGCGGACCGCTGGCGAACGCGGCCGGCGAGGTGGTCGGCGTCGACACGGCCGGCTCGAGCGCCAACGGCGGCGGCAACGGGCCGCAGCGGCAGACGGCCGCGACCACGGCAACCTCCGCCACCGCGACACTGGCGTCGGCCCCGGCGGGTACGGCGACCGAGACGGCGGACGGCAACGGGTACGGCGGGCCCGGGTTCGGACCTGGCGACGGCTCGGGCAACGGCAACGGCAACGGCAACGGCAACGGCAACGGATACGGCGACGGGTCGGGTAACGGCAACGGGTACGGCGACGGTAACGGTGACGGGTCGGGCAACGGTGACGGGTCGGGGAACGGCCAGGGGCAGACCACGACGCTGGGGTACGCGATCCCGATCAACGAGGCGATGGAGATCGCCGACCAGATCGAGGACGGCAAGGCGTCGGACACCGTGCACATCGGCGAGTCGGCGATGCTCGGAGTCTCGATCCTGTCGAACGCCGGCACGACCGGCGCGGTGGTCGGCGACGTCCTGGCGAACGGCAAGGCGGACGAGGCCGGGATCGAGGCCGGTGACGTCATCACCTCCTTCGCCGGCAAGACGGTCGAGTCGCCCGACACCCTGTCGACCCTGCTGAACCAGCAGCACCCCGGCGACAAGGTCGAGGTCGGCTGGGTCGACCAGGCCGGACAGCAGCACAAGGCAACCATCGAACTCATCACAGGCCCGGTCCGCTGACACCAGCGCTACTCCCCCCGCTGCAGCGGACCGCAACGATCGGGCCCGGCGTCTCCCACCCCTAGAGGCGCCCGGGCCCGATCAACACAGACGATCGGGCCCGGCACCTCCTCCCCCTCCGAGGCGCCCGGGCCTGATCAAACACGATCGGGCCCGGCGCCTCGTCCCCCTCCGAGGCGCCCGGGCCTGATCAAACACGATCGGCTCGGCGCCTCGTTCCCCCGCGAGGTGGCCGGGTCCGATCGGCATAGACGATCGGGCCCGGCGCCTTGTCCCCTCCGGGGTAGCCGGGTCCGATCTTGTGGGTCCGGAACGGTCAGGAATTGAGAAGCCCAGGGGTGTAGGCCGCACTTAGCGTGAGTCCATGGTGATTCGACGCCTTGTCCCCGCCGCGTATCGCCCGGTGCTGGCCAACCGGGTGCTCCGGCGGTTGATCCTCGGCTTCGCGGTCTCGTACCTCGGCGACGGGATGAGCTTCGTCGCGGTGGCGTGGCTCGCCATCGAGTTGGCGCCCGAGGCAACGGCCGGTCTGTGGGTCGGCGGCGCGGTGGCGGCGTACACCTTGCCGGGCGTTGTCGGCGCGTTGGCGTTCGGTCGTCGTCTGCGCCGGCTTCCGCCCAGGCGCATTCTGCTGGCCGACAACATCGTGCGCGGTGTGTTCCTGGGCGCCGTACCGCTTGCCTGGTTCGCCGGTGCGTTGACGCTGCCGTTGTACGTCGGACTGCTCGCGGTGTCGTCATTGCTCCACGCGTGGGGCAGCGCGGGGATGTACACGCTGATGGCTGAGTTGCTGCCCGAGGAGCAGCGGCTGGCCGCGAACACGCTCGTCAGCACGCTCAACTTCAGTGCCACGATTGCCGGGCCTGCCATCGCCGGTGTGCTGGTGACGTACGTCAGCTCCGCGCTGGTGATCGGTCTGGATGCGCTGACCTATGTGTTCCTCGCCCTGATCGTCGTAACGACCCGATTGCCTACCTCGCGACCGCCCGTCGCCGAGGTCGATGAGCCGTCGGCTGCCCGCGGTGGGTTCGCGTTCCTGCGTTCGCATCCCGAGCTGCTCGGGCTGTTGGCGCTCACCTGGTTCTTCAACTTCCTCTACGGCCCGGTCGAGGTCGCGCTGCCGCTCCACGTGACCAACGACCTGAACGCACCGGGCACGCTGCTCGGCCTCTACTGGATGCTCTTCGGCATCGGCGCGGTCCTCGGCGGCCTCACGATCGGTGCCCTTCGCCAGCTACCTCTCTGGCCCGTGACCATCGCCATCGTCGTCCTCTGGGGTCTACTACTGCTGCCGTTCGGCTTCGACGTACCGGTCGCGGTCACCGTCGCGTGCTTCATGCTCGGCGGCGCAATCTACGGCCCGTTCGTGCCGCTCTCCGTGACTCTCGTCCAGGCGAAGTCGCCGCCCCAGCACCTGGCCGCCGTCCTCGCCGCCCGCAGCTCAGTCCTCCTCACCGCGGCTCCACTCGGCACGGCCCTCGGCGGCCCTCTCACCACCGCCCTGGGCCCAAGAGCAACGCTCGGCGTCTCAGGTCTGGCGACCGTGACCCTCGGCGGCATCGCCTGCGCTCTACTGGTCGCCCGCGAAGCCAGAGCGCCACGTCGGGTGCGTGGGCGTCCACGCTAGATCGACGCGGGCACGGGTGTTGGAAGCGCCGCGTGCCCAGACAGGGCGACTGCTCTCGGTCGGTGGGGGAGCGGGGGCACCGACGGACTCGGCGAACACCGGGGACCAGGCGGAGGCCGGAGCAGGGTCGTTGTCGACGATGTTGACCGGGCCTGTCGGCCAGTTGAGAGCCTTTACGGCGGCGATCGCGGCGTCCTCGACATGGAGGAAGCTGGTGATGTCGGAGCCGGTGGGCAGGTCGCCGGCCACGGCGAGGTCGGCCATCAGGCCGCCCTTGGTGTACCAGGTGCCGGGGCCGTACAGCATGCCGTAACGCAGCACGATCCACTCGGGAGCCTCGGCGGTAATGTTCTCGAGTTCCGCCACCGCCTCGACCATTCCGCGGCGTCCCGCGTCCGCCGCGGCGAGGTCCAGCGGTGTCGACTCAGTGGCCGGGTCATCGCCGCCCTCGTACGCCCACGAGATGCTCTGTGTGATCACCCGGCGTGCACCCGCGGCCAGCGCGGCGTCGACGAGGTTGCGGGTGCCGACTCGCCGGATCCGACCGTTCGCCGCGAAGTCGCGCGATCCCAGGTCGGTCAGCTGGTGCATGACCACGTCCGGCCGGGCCGCCGCGACCACCTCGCGCAATGACGCGGCGTCGTACACATCCCCGACGACAGCGGTCGCGCCCTGCCTGTGCAGCAATGACGGGTCGCGCCTGGTCAGGGCGGTGACCTGGTGGCCGTCGGCGAGCAGGAGCGGTACCAGCAGGCGCCCGATCGCGCCGGTCCCGCCGGCGAGAAAGATCCTCATGGGGGCCACGCTAAGCGGTCGCAGCGGTGTGGAGGGTGGTCCAGTTCACGGGGAATTCGGTGGGCCATTCCCCGGCCGTCTGTCTATTCTGAGGTGAAAGTAAACAGCTGTTCACCTTCGTGAGGACACCGCGTGAGCGCCCGCACCTCGACCGTCCGCCCAGCCCGTCCGCGCCTCATCCTGACCGCGCTCGCCTCCTGCGGCGTCCTCGTCTCGATCAGCCAGACGATCGTCGTACCGCTGCTGCCCGAGCTGCCGCGGATCACCCACCGCGGTCCGGCCGACGTCAGCTGGCTGATCACGGTCACGCTGCTGACCGGCGCGGTGTTCACGCCGTTGCTCGGCCGGGCCGGCGACATGTACGGCAAGCGCCGGGTGCTGTTGATCGCGCTCGGCTCGATGGTGATCGGTTCGTTGCTCTGCGCAAGCAGTTCGGAGCTGGCGGTGCTGATCGTGGGCCGCGCGTTCCAGGGTGCCGCGGTGGCCGTCGTACCGCTCGGGATCAGCATCCTGCGCGACGAGCTCGAGCCGCGCCGGGTGCTGCCGTCGATCGCGATGATGAGCTCGACCCTGGGGGTCGGTGCGGCGCTCGGCATCCCGGCGGCGACCCTGGTGGTGGAGTACTCGAACTGGCACACGATGTTCTGGATCTGCGCCGGGATCGGGGTGTTCGACCTCGTCCTGGTCCTGCTGGTCGTGCCCGAGTCGGCGGTGCGGACGCGCGGCCGGTTCGACGTCGTGGGTGCCCTGGGGATGAGCTCGTTTCTCGTCTGCCTGTTGCTGGCTGTCTCGAAGGGCAGCACCTGGAGTACGACGGCGACCATCGGCCTGTACGTCGCAGCCGCCGCGATCGTGCCGTTGTGGGGCTGGTTCGAGCTGAGGACGACCAGTCCGCTCGTCGATCTGCGGGTGTCCGCGCGTCCCGCCGTACTGTTCACCAACCTGGCCGCGCTGCTGATCGGATTCTCGTTCTACGCCAACTCGCTGGCGACCGCGCAGCTCGTGCAGGAGCCGAAGTGGACCGGCTACGGACTCGGCGGGTCGATCGTCGTCAGCGGACTGTGCCTACTGCCCGGCGGTCTCGCGATGGTGCTGCTGTCGCCGGTGTCGGCCCGGATCTCGGGCGCCCGCGGCCCGCGGTTCACCCTGGTGATCGCGTCGGTCCTGATGGCGGCCGGGTACGTCGTCCGGCTGTTCACCAGTGGAAATGTCGCCGGGATCGTGGCCGGTGCGACCGTCGTCTCTGCCGGGACCGCGGTGGCGTACTCGGCACTTCCGGCCCTGATCATGCATGCTGTGCCCGTGACCGAAACGGCCGCGGCGAACGGCCTCAACACCCTGATGCGCACGGTCGGGGCAGCGATCTGCAGCACGATCGTCGTGACCGTGCTGACCAACGTGACGATCACCCAGGCCGGCCCCGGACCGAATGCGGTCGCGCCCGCGCTGTCGGCGTACCTGATGGTCTTCGTGATCGCCGGCGTGGCCGCGGTGGTCGCGGCCGGGCTGGTCCTGCTGATCCCGGTACGGCGGCAGGCCCCGGTCCATCTGGAAGGCACGGTGGGCAGGACGTGACGGACGTCGGGCGGATCGCGATCCTCCGGGCGGCGCGACGGGCGTTCGCGCTGCAGCCGTACAACGCCGTCACCCTGCGCGGCATCGCCGCCGACGCGAACGTGAGCGCGGCCCTGATCGTCAAGCACTTCGGCAGCAAGGAGTCGCTGTTCGACCTGGTCGCGGACTTCAGTGAGGCCGCGGAGAAGCTGCTCGACGCGGCCGACGAGGACCTCGGCCGGCATGCCGTCCTGACCCTGGTGAACTACCGCCGCGAGAACGGTCTCGACCTGCTCGTCCGGGTGATCTTCGCGGCCGGCAGCGGTGACGAACGCGTGCTCATCCGCGAGCACTTCCGCGACCAGGTGACGCGTGCGTTCGCCGCCCGCCTGTCCGGCTCCGACGCGGACCTGCGAGCCGAGCTCATCACCGCCCAGTTGCTCGGCCTCGGCGCCACGATGTCGATCGACAAGACCGGCCCGACCGCGACCGCGGACCCCGAGACGATCGCCGATCACTACGCTCCCGCCATCCAGGCCCTCATCCACTGACTGAACAGCAGTCTCACTAAGTGGGCAGGGGTCCTGTAATCCCGGTGTGACGCCGCTAACATGGTGCGGCCAGGTCGAGAGGCGCTGCAACGGACACTCAGGTCCGCCACGCTCGACCCGGGGTCTGTTTGCAAGGGCGCCTCCGGAGATTTTCTGGAGGTGACGGCAGATGAGTGAAACCGCTCTACGGGAGCTGCTGGATCAGCGGGTCGTGGTGCTGGACGGTGCCTGGGGCACGATGCTGCAGTCCGCGAAGCTGAGCGCAGCCGACTACCAGGGCGATCGGTTCCTCGATCACAGTCACGACCTCACCGGTGATCCGGATCTGCTCAACCTGACCCGGCCGGACGTCATCCTCGACGTGCACCGCCAGTACCTCGCGGCCGGCGCGGACATCACCACCACCAACACCTTCACCGCGACGAGCATCGGCCAGGCCGACTACGGTCTGCAGGACCATGTCCGCGAGATGAACGTGGCCGGTGCCCGGCTGGCCCGGCAGGCCGCTGACGAATTCGAGAACCGGTTTGTCGCAGGTTCGATCGGCCCGCTCAACGTGACGCTCTCGCTGTCGCCGCGGGTGGAGGACCCGTCGTACCGGGCGGTCACGTTCGAGCAGGTGCGGGCCGCGTACGCCGAGCAGATCGCGGCGCTGGCCGAGGGCGGCGTGGACCTGCTGCTGATCGAGACCATCTTCGACACCCTGAACGTGAAGGCCGCGATCATGGCGGCCCGCGAGGTCGCGCCGCATCTGCCGCTGTGGATCTCGGTGACGATCGTCGACCTGAGCGGCCGGACGCTGTCGGGCCAGACGGTCGAGGCGTTCTGGAGCTCGGTCGAGCACGCCAAGCCGCTGATCGTCGGCGTCAACTGCTCACTCGGTGCTGCGGAGATGCGCCCGCACGTGGTCGACCTGTCCCGGTTCGCCGACACGTACGTCGCCTCGCACCCGAACGCCGGCCTCCCGAACGCCTTCGGCGGGTACGACGAGACGCCGGAGCAGACCGCCGGGATGCTGCAGGAGTTCGCCGAGTCCGGCCTGGTCAACATCGTCGGCGGCTGCTGCGGTACGACGCCCGCCCACATCGAGCAGATCGCGCACAGCGTGGCCGGCCTGGAGCCGCGGACCGTCGTACCGCCGGACGAGACCACCCGGTTCTCCGGACTCGAGCCGTTCAGGATCGGGCCGGACACCGGGTTCGTGATGATCGGCGAGCGGACCAACGTGACCGGGTCGGCCCGGTTCCGCCGGCTGATCGAGGGCGACGACTACCAGGCCGCGGTCGACGTGGCGCTGGAGCAGGTGCGCGGTGGCGCGAACCTGCTGGACGTGAACATGGATGCCGACCTGCTGGACAGCGAGCAGGCGATGACCACGTTCCTGAACCTGATCGCGACCGAGCCCGAGGTGGCCCGGATCCCGATCATGATCGACAGTTCGAAGTGGTCGGTGCTGGAAGCCGGCCTGAAGTGCGTGCAGGGCAAGGGTGTGGTCAACTCGATCAGCCTGAAGGAAGGCGAGGAGGAGTTCCTCGAGCGCGCCCGGCGGATCCGCGACTACGGCGCCGGCGCCGTAGTGATGGCCTTCGACGAGCAGGGCCAGGCCGACACCGTCGAGCGCAAGGTGGCGATCTGCGGCCGGGCCTACGACCTGCTCACGCAGAAGATCGGCTTCCCGGCCGAGGACATCATCTTCGATCCGAACGTGCTCGCGGTCGCCACCGGCATGAGCGAGCACAACGGCTACGCCAAGAACTTCATCGACGCCTTGCCTCTGATCAAAGAACGGTGCCCGGGCGTCCACATCAGCGGCGGTATCTCCAACCTGTCGTTCTCGTTCCGCGGTAACGACGTGGTCCGGGAAGCGATGCACTCCGCGTTCCTGTACCACGCCGGCCAGGTCGGCCTGGACATGGGAATCGTCAACGCGGGGCAGCTCGCGGTCTACCAGGACATCCCGGCGGATCTGCTGGAACTCGTCGAGGACGTGATCTTCGACCGGCGCGACGACGCCACCGACCGGCTGGTCAGCTTCGCCGAGAACGTGAAGGGCAAGGGCACCAAGCGCGAGGTCGACCTGACCTGGCGGGAGGGCTCGGTCGAGGAGCGGCTGTCCTACGCGCTGGTGCACGGCATCGTCGACTTCATCGAGGCCGACACCGAGGAGGCCCGGCAGAAGCTGCCGCGGCCGCTCGAGGTGATCGAAGGCCCGCTGATGGACGGGATGAAGGTGGTCGGCGACCTGTTCGGCGCCGGCAAGATGTTCCTGCCGCAGGTGGTGAAGAGCGCCCGGGTGATGAAGCGCTCGGTCGCCTACCTGGAGCCGTTCATGGAGGCGGAGAAGGAACAGGCCCGGCTGGAAGGCCGCGCCGAGACGGTCCGCGGCCAGGGCAAGGTCGTGCTGGCCACGGTCAAGGGCGATGTGCACGACATCGGCAAGAACATCGTCGGCGTGGTGCTCGGCTGCAACAACTACGAGGTGATCGACCTCGGCGTGATGGTGCCGGCGGCAAAGATCCTGGACACCGCCGTGGCCGAGGGCGCCGATGCGGTCGGGCTGTCCGGCCTGATCACGCCGTCGCTCGACGAGATGGTTGCCGTCGCCACCGAGATGCAGCGCCGCGGGCTCAAGCTCCCGTTGCTGATCGGCGGCGCGACCACGTCGAAGCAGCACACCGCGGTCCGGATCGCACCGGCGTACGACCACACGACCGTGCACGTCCTGGACGCGTCGCGGGTGGTCGGGGTGGTCTCGGACCTGCTCGACGAAGAGCGCTCCGAGGAACTTGCCCGGAGCAACAGCATCGAGCAGGAGCGGCTGCGTGAACAGCATGCCAACAAGCAGCGCGCCCCGCTGTTGAAGATCGAGGAGGCGCGCGCGAACAGGGAGCCGGTGGCATACGACGAGCTCCCGGTGCCGGCGTTCACCGGGCTGCGGCAGGTGTCACCGTCGATCGAGGTGCTGCGCGAGATGATCGACTGGCAGTTCCTCTTCCTGGCCTGGGAACTGAAAGGCAAGTACCCGGCGATCCTGGACCAGCCGGTGGCGCGTGAGCTCTTCGACGACGCGAACACGCTGCTCGACGAGATCATTGCCCACGGCTCCTTCACCGCCGAGGGGGCGTACGGGTTCTGGCCGGCGCACAGCGAGGGCGACGACATCATCCTGGACGGTCAGGACGTGTCCTTCCCGATGCTGCGGCAGCAGACCGAGAAGCCGGCCGGGCGGCACAACCGGTGCCTGGCGGACTACGTCGCGCCGGCCGGTGACCACCTCGGCGGGTTCGGGGTGGCGATCCACGGTGCCGAGGCGCTGGCGGCGTCGTACGAGGCCCGGAACGACGACTATCGCGCGATCATGGTGAAGGCGCTGGCCGACCGGCTGGCGGAGGCGTTCGCCGAGTGGATCCACCTGGAGGCGCGGCGGGCCTGGTTCGAGCCGGACGCGGAGCCGGTCCTGGAGGACCTGCATGCCGAGCGGTTCCGTGGGATCCGGCCGGCGCTCGGGTACCCGGCGAGCCCGGATCACAGCGAGAAGAAGGCGCTGTTCGAGCTGCTGGAGGCCGAGAAGATCGGCCTCGGGCTGACCGAGTCGTACGCGATGACACCGGCCGCGGCGGTCAGCGGTCTGATCTTCCAGAACCCGGCGTCGCGCTACTTCAGCGTCGGCCGGCTCGGCCGCGATCAGATCGAGGACTACGCCGTACGCCGGGGGCTGCCGGTCGCCGAGGTGGAGCGCTGGCTCCGGCCGAACCTGGCCTACGACCCGGACTGATGTCACACTCGGGCGCCGGGATGACTCATAAGTGGTGTGAAAGCACATGATGACCTGAGTCCGGACGCGGCGACCGAGGTGTTCGTCGAGCATCGGGAACTGCTGTTCTCGATCGTCTACAACATCCTCGGCAGCGTCACCGACACCGACGACGTCCTGCAGGAGACCTGGCTGGCCTGGTCGACCCGGACCGGCGTCGAGAACCCGCGGGCGTACCTCGTCCGGATCGCGGTGAACTCGGCGTTGGCCCGGCGTACGACGATCAATCGCCGCAAGGAGGAGTACGTCGGGCCGTGGCTGCCGGAGCCGGTGGTCACACCGGCCGATCCGGTCGAACGGACCGAGGCGGTGTCGCTCGCGGTGCTCGTCGTACTGGAGACGCTGACGCCGTTGGAGCGGGCGGTGTTCGTGCTGCACGAGGTGTTCGGGTATGCACACACGGAGATCGCGGAGATCGTGGGTCGGACGCCCGCGGCGGTGCGGCAGTTGGCACATCGGGCCCGGGATCACGTGCGGGCCCGGCGACCTCGGTTCCCCGCGGATCGGCACGTGCAGCAGGAAGTGACGCAGCGGTTCATCGATGCCGTCGTCGGCGGGGATCTGAACGCCCTGATGGAAGTGCTCGCGCCAGATGTGACGCTCTGGGCCGATGGTGGCGGCAAGGCTCGCGCGGCCGGTCTGCATCCGCTGCTGGGTCGTGACCGGATCGCCCCGCTCATCATCGGTGACCGCCGTCGTCGCCCGCTGGAGTCACTCGGCATCCGCTACCGGACCATCAACGGCGATCCGTCCGCGCTGCTGTTGTCCGGTGACACCGCGTTCGCCGTGATCGTGCTGGATGTCGAAGGTGATCAGGTGACAGGCATCTACGCGATCACCAACCCGGACAAGCTCGCGCACGTGGAGGTCGACTGACATGGGCACGACCGCGGTTGTCGTCGTGGTGGTGACCGTTGCCTTGAACGCGTTCTCGGGGATCGCGGCGCTGCTGCACTGGAAGGCGATCCTGCCTGGGATGGCGAAGGCCGACGTACCGGAGTCGTGGCTGACCTTCCCGATCGGCACACTGAAGACTGCCGGTGCGGCCGGACTGCTTGCCGGGCTGTTGATCGAAGCGCCGTGGCTGGTGGCTGCTGCCGCGATCGGGCTGGTGCTGTTCTTCGTGTGTGCGCTGTACACCCACGTCCGGGCCGCGGACTACACGGCACAGTTCGGGCTGGCCGTCGTGTTCTTGGGCGCGGCGAGTGCCTCCTTGGTGTTTACCCTGACTGCATGACAGCTTCGCTCCGCCCTGCCGGGCCCGCCGACGCCGAGGCCGTCGCCGCCATCTGGTACGCCGGATGGGGCGACGGGCATCTCGGTCACGTGCCGGACGAACTGGTCGCGATCCGGACCAAGGATTCGTTCTGGACCCGGGCCGCCGAACGCGTCGCCGACACCACAGTCGCGGTGGTGGGTGACGAGGTGGCGGGATTCGTGATGGTGGTCGGGGACGAGGTCGAGCAGGTGTACGTCTCCCGCGACCACCGTGGCTCGGGTATTGCCGGCGTACTCCTGGCCGAGGCCGAGCAGCAGGTGAAGGCGAACGGTCACGCCGAGGCGTGGCTCGCGGTCGCTACCGGCAACGCCCGGGCTCGCCGTTTCTACGAGCGCAGCGGCTGGACCGACGCCGGGGCCTTCGACTACCCGGCCACCACCGACTCGGGCCCAATCCCCGTCCCGTGTCACCGCTACACGAAGCCGGTCTGACGGGGCCCGCTTGGCGGTTACGGCAGGTAGTAGTTCGGGTTGGGGAGCTTGAAGGTGCGGTCGGCGTACCCGCCCTTGAGGTCGCTGTACTGGTCGCCGAAGTTCGCGACGATGTCGTACCCGAGCGACTCGATGTGGGCGCGGGTCGCCGACTTGTAGTGGATCGTGGTGCAGGAGCCGTTCGGGTCGGCGGCACACGCCTTTTTCAGGTAGTCCGGGTAGTCCGCGACGGCCGGCTTGGTGAACAGGCCGTCCTCACCGTTCGGCAGGGTGGTCGGCTTCGGGAAGCCCGCGTCGACGCCGACGCCGTCCGCGGTCAGGTTGCCCAGCGTCGCCTGCTCCTGCGCGGCACCGCGCCCGGTCAGGAAGAAGACCGCGTACCCTTCCCGCTCGGCCGTCGTCACCAGGTCGACCATCCCCGGGACGGCGGGGAATTTCTGGTCCAGCACGTACGTCGCGTTGGTCGCCGGGTTGTACGCCCAGTTGCTGGCGATCTCGTAGTTCCAGGTGGCCAGCGAGGTGTCGTCGACGTCGAGCAGGATCGCCTTGGTCTTCTTGGCGTCCTTGGGGTGATGCGGTGCGGAGATCCAGCGCGTGCCCGCGGCGGCGACCGACGTCGCCTCCTTGGCGTAGTTGCTGTTCGCACCGAACGTGCCGGTGCCGAGCGGATCGCCGTAGTAGTTGCGCAACTGCTGGCGCAGGACGTCGATGTTCGTGACCTGTCGTTCGGTCCGCGGTGTCGACGTCTGGATGGCCGGCTGCTGGGCCGCGACTCCGGCCGAGTACGCGACGCCGCCGACGATCGACGCGAGCGCGACCGATGCGGCGCCGGTCAGAACCAGCCGGCGCGACGGCCGGCGCCAGGAACGGATGTTCATGGGTAACCTCTCCCAACGAAGAAAGCTTGCGCGAGCAAACTAACTCCATTCGTCACCAATGGAGTTGCGCTGGGCTCAAACTTCAGGGGAAACCTGCACCGCGGCGTCTCAGGCCTCGGTGGGTCAACGCACGGTGATCCCCGGTGTCAGCGGGGGAGTCCGCCGCCGGTGTCACCGGGGGAGAAGGCCGTACAACAGACTGGTGAGTGCTTCGCGGAGACTCGGCGCGAACTCCAAGCGGATGGTCGCAAGCTCGGGGTCTGCCTCGTAGGCGGCCAGGATGGCGGCGGTCGGGTGTGAGTGTGTCCAGATCGCGCCGGCCAGCATGCTCGCGTTGGCGATGAAACGGGACGCACCTTCCACGCCGATCTGCGGAAGGGCTGCGGTCACCACGATCAGCATTCGCTGGTAGCCGGCCAGGGCGGCGCGTTTGAAGGTGAGCGCGACCTCGGTCGAGATGTTCCGCTCGAGCACCGCCGCCTGCGCGCTGATCAGGTCGCAGAACACCGGCCGCGCCGACAGCGTCCGGACCACTGCCTCCACCAGTTGTTCGCTGCGCTGGGCCGGGCTGCCGGCGGCGTCCCGCAGGGCCGCCTCCAGATCGTCGATCCACGCGTCGAACTCGATGCCGAACAGCTCGAGCAGGACGGCCTCGCGGGACTCGAAGTACTTGAGCACGTTCGACTTGGCCAGGCCGACGCGGCGGCTCAGTTCGTTCAGGCTCAGCTCGGCGACCGGCATCTCGGTCAGCATGGCCGCCGCTGTCCCGAGGATCGCCCGCCGCCGGGCCGCCCGCTGCTCCTCGCTCCGGGCCCGCTGGAATGTCGTCACCCTCACAGTCTACAGACCGCCGGTCTGTTGTTAACGAACCACCGGTCTGATAACGTGGAAGCCATAACAGACCACCAGTCTTTTATGAGATGGAGACGAGAATGTACGTCGTTCCCGACCAGACCGGCAAGCTCGCGGTCGTCACCGGCGCCAACAGCGGCACCGGCAAGGAAGCCACCAAGCGGCTGGCCGCGGCCGGCGCCCGTGTGGTGATGGCGGTCCGCACCGTCGCGAAGGGTGAGGCGGCCCGGGCCGAGATCCTCGCCGAGCACCCGCACGCCCAGCTCGAGGTACGGCGCATCGACCTCGCCGACCTCGCCTCGGTCCAGGAGTTCGCCGCCGGGCTGAGCGCGGACGAGCCGCACCTCGACCTGCTGGTGAACAACGCCGGCGTGATGCATCCGCCGACCCGGATGACCACGAAGGACGGTTTCGAGCTGCAGTTCGGCTCCAACTTCCTCGGCCCGTTCGCTCTCACCCTGCAGTTGCTGCCGCTGGTCCTGGCCGCCCCGAAGCCGTGGATCACCACGATGAGCAGCGGTGCCGCGAACTTCGGCCGGATCCACTTCGACGACCTGCAGTGGGAGCGCCGGTATCGGGCGACGGCGGCGTACGCGCAGTCGAAGCTCGCCGACCTGATGTTCAGCAACCACCTCGCGCAGGTGGCCGCCGACCACGGCTGGCCGCTGCTCAGCAACGGCGCGCACCCCGGCTTCACCCGCACCAACCTGCAGACGGCCGGCCCCAGCCTCGGCCGCGACAAGACGCCGCGGCTCGTGGAGCTCGCGATGCGCTTCAACCCGCTACCGTCGCAGGAGGTGGAGATCGGCACCGAGCCGTTGTTGTTCGCGGCAACCAGCCCGGACGCGAAGGCCGGTGCGTACTACGGCCCGTCCGGCCGCCTCGGCCTGGTCGGCCCGACCAAACTCGTCAACCCGCCGAAGCGCTCGCTCGACCGCGAAGCCAACGCTCGCCTCTGGAAGGCGGCCGAAGAACTCACCGGGGTATCCCTGCCGACCCATGTCCGGTAGGCCTACGCTGCGGGAATGAGCGAGTGGTCGAGTGGCGACATCTACGAGTCGTACGTGGGCCGGTGGAGCCGGCCGGTCGCGGCGGAGTTCGTCGGCTGGCTGGACCAGCCCACAGGCCTGCGCTGGCTCGATGTCGGCTGCGGTACGGGCGCTCTGACCAGCACGATCCTGCGGATCGCGGCTCCCGCGTCGGTGCTCGGCGTGGACCCGTCAGAAGGGTTCATCGGGTACGCGCGCCAGACCGTCGACGACGAGCGGGCGAGCTTCGAGGTCAGGTCCGCCGCTGAGCTCCCGGACGGTCCGTACGACGCGGTCGTCGCCGGGCTTGTGCTCAACTTCATCCCCGAACGCGTCGAGGCGCTACGCCGGATGCGGGAGATCGGCTCGACGGTCGCGGTCTACGTCTGGGACTACGCCGACGGCATGCAACTGATGAGGTACTTCTTCGACGCGGTGGCCGAGGTGCGGCCGCAGGACCGTGAGCACGACGAGGGCATCCGCTTCTCGTTCTGTACGGCGGAGGGCATCCAGGGGCTGTTCACCGATGCCGGGTTCACCACGGTCGCCACGCGCGAGATCGTCGTACCGACGGTCTTCACCTCGTTCGACGACTACTGGCGGCCGTTCCTGGGTGGGCAGGGGGTTGCGCCGGCCTACCTGCGCAGCTTGGCCGCGCCGGATCAGGAGGTACTGCGGGAGGCGGTGCGCTCGCGGTTGCCGATCGAGGCGGACGGCTCGATCCGGTTGACCGCCCGCGCGTGGGCGGCGAAGGCGGTCAGCTGAGGTAGTCGGTGCGCAGGAGACCGAACAGCAGGTCGTCGGTCCACTCGCCCTTGAACCACGAGTTGGAGGGCCGCAAACCCTCCCGCCGAAAGCCGACCCGTTCGAGCAGCCGTGCCGACGCGGAGTTGCGAGCATCGCACTCAGCCGACACGCGATGCAGGCTCCGCTCGATGAAGAGGTGGTCGAGCAGTCCCCGAACGGCCTCGGTCGCATAGCCGTTCCCCTGGTACGCCGGCGCCAGCGTGAAACCGAGCTCGGCCTGCATGAGGTTGTCGTGCAGATTGAGCCCGAGGTCCCCGATCAGTACGCCGTCCAGGTCGATCGCGTACTGGAACCAGCCGGGCCCGGCCGGATCCCCCTGCCCGAAGTCCTCGACCAGCTCGAGCGCGTCCGCCAGGCTCACCGGCTCATCCCACGACTGGTAGCGGGCAACCTCCGGCACCGACCGGTACGCCGCGAACGCCTCGGCGTCCGCGGTCGTGAAGCGGCGCAAGCCCAACCGCTCGGTGCGTACGAACATCCCGTCATCATGTCAAAACCGCGGCCTCGACTCCGTCTTATCTGTAAGAGAGGAGTGCGCCGATGAAATTCCTACTGATCCTGCAGGGCGACACCGGCGCGGACCTGTGCCGCGACGCGTTCGAGCACACCGCCCGCGAGGCCGGCGAACTGGTCGGCGGTGAACTGCTGGCCGATGCACAGCTGGCGATCACCGTTCCCGACCGAGCCCGCGCGGTCTCGATCGACGCCTACTACCTGATCGACGTGGAGACTCCGGCCCGCGCGGTCGAGCTCGCGCACCTTCTCCCCGACACCCGCGCCCCCGGCCGCTCGGTGGAGATCCGCGCCGTCATGCACTCGACCGCGGTCGACTTCTAGCCCTCCTTGGACACTGCGAACCAGAGGTTGGAGGCGAGCGGGTTCTCGGTCAGGCTCAGGCGGGTCAGGGCGACGGTGTGACCGCCGGGGTGGTCGAAGAGGCGGGTGCCGTCGCCGAGCATCACCGGTGCGAAGCACAGCAGCACCTCGTCGAGTTCGCCGGCCTCGATGCACTGCTTGGCGATGTTCGCGCCGATCACGTTGACGTACTTGTCGCCGGCCGCGTCCTTCGCCATCGCGAGTGCCTTCGCGAACTCGTCGACGTACGTGACACCGGGCTCGGGGCTGGCCGGCGGGCGGTGTGTGACCACGAACAGCGGCCCGTCCCATCCGCCGCCGAAGGCCTGGCCCTCGCCCTCGTCGCCCTTGTGCGGATCGTCCCCGTCGTGCGACCGCCGCCCGATCAGCAGTGACCCGATCCGCGGGATCAGCTCCTCGACCTCCGGATTCGGCCCGAGGTACGGCCGCATCCACTGCATGTCGCCCTCCGGCCCGGTGATGAAACCGTCCACCGACATCGTCACCGAGTACAACACCTTCGCCATCACAAACCTCCGGCTCGCTCGTCCTGTACCCCTGTTGAGACGAGCGAGCCGGCGAAAACTCATCGCGGCCCGACGTCTCCGGGGGTGAGCGGCCGGTTGAGCGGAGTGGCCGGGCTGTACTCGTCCGCGCCGACGTCGGCCCGGCCCATGCGCGGGTGACCGTCGAGGTCGCGGGTCACGGTCGGGTAGGTCTTGCTGGCAGCGTTGATCGCCGGACTCGACGAGGTGAGGCGGCGGATGCCGTCGGAGCCGGTGGCGAGCCTCGGGTCCTTCCGGCTGAAGCCGCCGGGGATGTTGCCGTCTCCGGCGGCGCCCCAGCAGATGTTGCCGGACCAGCTGATGCCCTGCAGGTACGGCATCGACACCAGATGCCTGCCCGAGTCGCCGACCAGCAGGTTGTCGGCGATCGTGCAGCCCATCGGCGGGAGTGTCCGCTGCGACTCGCCGCTGATCGCCGTACCGCAGAACAGGATCGTGTTGAGGGCGATCGTCACCCGGTCCGGTGCGTCGTTGCCGCGGCGGCTCTCCGGTGAGTCCTCCGGCTTGTGGTCCTGGACGTTGCCGCTGCCCAGGACGACGCCGGAGCCGCCGACCTGCTCGACGTAGTTGTTCACGATCAGGTGATCGTTGCCGTAGATCCGTATTCCGTTGCTCCCGGCAAGGATGAAGTTGCCTTCGACCCGGGTCCGGTTGCCGTGCCGGAGTACGATCCCGCCGAGGCTGTCGCGGATCGTGTTGTACCGGATGGTGTTGCCGGACGACTTGACCGAGATGGCCTCGGGATCGCCGTCGACGCGTTCGAACAGGTTGTACTCGACCACCGCACCCGCGTCGCTCAGCGACCGGCCGCTCAGCCCGAGCCGGATCGGTTCGCCGCCGTTGTCGCCGGCGAAGGTGTGGTCGGAGAAGTAGTTCCGGGTGATCCGCACACCGCGGGCCATCCCGTCCGCACCGGGCCCTTCGACCCCGAGGAAGACGCCGAGGGTGGACTTTCCGTGGAAGTGGTTCCGCTCCACGGTGGAGTAGTCACCGCGGATCATCAGCCAGTGCATGCCCTCGATATCGGCCAACTGGAAGTCGTTCCGGCTGATCCTGAGGTGATGGCACGTGGTCGGCACCTCGAACGTCGACCGCTGCCGGAGCTTGAACCCGCTCACCGTGACGTATGACGAGTCGCCGAAGACGAACCCGCGGCTCCCGGTCAGCGTCACGCCGCCGATCGACTCGGCCCGGACGGTGATCGGCGCGTCCGCGGTGCCGCGTTTGCCCTGGACCGCGATCGTCTGGCCGTCCGGTACGTCGTACGTCCCGTTGGCGAGCACGATCTCGGCACCCGGCCGGGCCGCGGCGATCGCCCTCCGGAGTTCGTCGAGGGTCTTCGCCCGGACGGGTCGGGCGTGGGCACGGGCGGGCGGGACGACGAACGCGGTGGTGGCGAGGCCGGCGCCGACGGTGGTCAGGAAGGTACGGCGATGCATGCGTTTCTCCTCCGGGATCGGGGGCGGTGTTCCGGATGTGGCGCTCAGTCTGTGGCTCGCGGACGGGTCTGGCAAGCGTTTGCCAACGAACTTGCCGGGATCTCCCGTCGGGTGGGACGAAGCGGGCATCCGGTTCCGCGACACAGCCCGGTTGCGCCGGCCGGACCGCGCTACCGGTAGCCTTCGGGACAATCTGACTTTTCGGATTTTCGGACCTTCCGGACGCAAGCCCTGACACAAATCGTTGGTCGATCCGGCCCGCGATCGCCGATCATGGGGTGCATGTCTCCGAAGGCCGCTGCCGCTCACTGATTCCGCGACACCTCGCCGGATCATGCCCGTCACCAACGGGCTCTTCAGCGTGCAGCCTTCAGCCTTGGAGTTCATCACCTATGCACACCCTGCCATCGCAGGCGTGGGTCGAGATCGCCTGTGACGAGTCGGGATTCTCCGGGAGCAACCTCCTGGATCCCGAGTCGCCCGTGATCACCCATGCCGGCGTGGATCTCGCCGTACCGGAGGCCGCCGAGGTGGTCGCCGTACTGCGGTCGTCCCGTCGGCGCCGATCCACCGAGTACAAGTCCAACCTGCTGCTCCGGCCCGAGCAGCGATCCGAGCTCGAGTGGTTCCTGACCGTCCTGCGGGGGCGTGCGCACGTCCACGTCATCGACAAGACCTGGTACGTCGCCCGCCGGGTGATCGAGTTGCTCGTCGCCGAACCGTCGTACGGCGCGGGCACCAGCCTGGAATGCGATCACCACGAGAGCGCGATCGCCATCTACCGGGCCGCCGGCCGGACCGAGTTCCTGGACGCGTTCATCACGATGACGCGGACGAAGCGGCTGCGGCTGATCGACCATGCGCTGATCGACCGGTTCTTCGCGACGATGCCGGCCGAGGTAGCGGTGTTGCGGGACGTGACGCGTGCGCACGTGGAAGAGGTGCTGCTGCGGTTGATCGACGACGATCCGGCGATCCCGCCGCCGCTCGAGCCGATGGTGCCTGCGCTGGCGGAGACCGCGCTGTTCTGGAGTGCCGGTCGTCGGTCGGTCGCGGTGGTGCACGACGAGCAGAGTGCGCTGACCCGGCATCGCATCGCCCGGCTGCGCACGTACCTGGCTGGGGCGACGTTTCCGTCCCCACCGCCGCTGCTGACCGTGACTCAGGTCGACTCTCGTCGCGATCCGCGCGTCCAGGTGGCCGACCTGCTGGCCGGAATTGCCCGTCGCTTGCACGCGCAGCCGAGCCGGCTGCTCCAGCCCTACCTGGTGGGCGGGATCCACCCGCCCACCACGCTGGATCAGACCGGCTGGCGGGTGTAGCTGCGGGCCACCTCGATGCCGAGGATCTCGGGCCGGCCCGCCGGTTCGGGGCCGAGGACCTTGGCGAGGACCGGGCCGAGGCGGTCGGCGAAGAAACGGTCGGCGTGCTCCTTGGTCTCCCAGAGGGTGACCACTCGGAGCCCGTCGGCGGTGGTGCCGACGTACCGGGCCTCCAGGCCGTCGACCTGGTCCTCGCCGAGTTGGTCCATGACCCGGTCGAACTGCTCGATCGCCGCGAACGGCGGGGTGGCGACTGCGATCCACTGCATGATTCCTCCTGGGTGAGTGCTGACCCTCGTCACGCTAGGGATCCGCGGGCGGGCGCGAATCCGCCAGATCACTCATTCGGGGTACTCATCGGGCGGGGTGCTCACCGGCGGCTGGACCAGGCGGCGATCTGGCTGCGAGTGGTGAAGCCGAGTTTGGTGAGGATGTGCTGGACGTGGTTCTGCGCGGTCCGCTCCGAGATCACCAGCCGCCCGGCGATCTGCCGGTTCGTCATCCCCTCGGCCACCAGCCCGGCGACCTCCAGCTCGCGGGTGCTCAGCCCGTGCTTCTCGTTGCCGTTCAACCGCCCGACCAGAACGGCGGCCCGTTCCCTGTAGGCGGACATGCCAAGCGTCTCGACCAAGCGCGCCGCCTCGGTCGCGAGCGGCCGGGCCCGGTCGCGGTCGCCCGCCCGGTCGCGCGTGAACAGCGTCCAGGCGAGGTGATACTGCGCCTCGGCAACGAACCCGGCGGCTCCGGCGGTCTCGGCCAGGGCGACCGCCGTGGTCAGATCGTCGACTGCGGCATCCAATCGCCCGAGTGCGGCCGCGGCCCGGCCGATGGCCAGTTCAGCTGGCCCCAGGTACGCGACACCGTTGCCCACGGCATGTTCCCCACGGAACGGCTGCAACCTGTTCAGCAATGCGGCGAGGTCGTCGAACCGGCCGAGGCCGCAGCAGGCCAGGGTCGCGTACACGTACGCCGGCAGCACGAAGAACGCGGGCAACGACCACGTGTCGATCGGCCCGGCCCGCTGGTACGCCGCCGCCGCCTGCTCGGGTGAGTTCGTGCAGAGCAACAGGTGGGCCCTGGACAGCAGGGAGAGCGTGACGAAGCGCGGCGGTGGTTCGAACGGCTGTTGGGCGAACTGCCGCATCTCGTCGGTGACTGCGACATGTCCGGCCAAGGCGATCTGCAGGGCGAAGTACGCGCCCGTGGCTGGAGCCCGTTCGACCGGCCGCATCCGGTCGAAGCCGCGCCGCCCGAGCATCGCTGCTTCGGCGTACAGGCCGCGGGCTTGGGCAATACAGGCGGCGATGCGGTCGTGGTGCCAGGCGGCGACCGGGCCGCCGAGGCGGTCGACGGCGACGCGGAGGCGGGGGAGTTCCTCGGCCGCGGCGGCGAGGCGGCCGCTTTCGATCAGCGCGTCGAGCCGCCAGATCTCGCCCCACATCTCTGCCCGTGGGTTACTGGTCCGCTTGGCGAGGTCGAGCATTTCGGTCGCGAGCTCCAGCCGCTCGGCGCGACCGTGCGGACCCGGGCACGCCTCCTGCCGAGCGCGCAGCGCATCAGCGAGCGCTCGGTCGTCCTTAGAGGTCCTCGCGAGGGTGAGAGCCTCCGCGCTGAGCTCGTCGAGTCGCGATTGCTCGCCGTCGTAGAAGGCGAGATGGCTGCGCAGGGCAAGCAGCCGGGCACGGAGTCCAGGATCGATGTCCAGGGCAAGCGCCTCCTCGCAGAGCCGCTCGGCGGTCGCGTTGATGGCCGGGTCGGGAACTGCTTCGAGCACCAGGGCGGCCTCGGCCGACTGCTCCGGACTCTGCGCCGTCGCGGCCGCCTCGACCGCTGCGGCGCAACAGCTCTGCAGATCACCGGCCAGGTAGGCCGCCTTGCCCAGGGCAATCAAGATCTCGCAGGACTCCCGCAGGTCGAGTGGCCGCGTCGTCAACGCCTGCCGATAGAGCCGAACACCTTCCTCGTAGGCCAGTCGTCGGACGGCGTCCTCGGCCGCACGAACGATCCACCGCCGCGCGGTCGTGCCGTCGCCGTACTGCGCGAGGACCGCATAGTGACTGGCGATCGTGGCCAACTGCTCCTCGGGGTCGTCCTCCAGTGCTGCTGCGACGGCACGGTGGAGCATTATCCGTTCGGTGGTCGACAGGGAGGCCTCGACGGCGTCGCGGGTGAGGGCATGGACGAACCGGAAGTCCTCGATGAAGCCCAGTTTCGTTGCCTCGTCCACCAGCGGCAGACAGTCGTCCACGGGCCGTTGCAGCGTCGCGGCAACTGTTCGGAGGCGGAAGTCGCGGCCGACGATCGCGGCGGCCTGGACCAGCCGGCGGCAGTCGTCCGAGGCGCGGTCGAGTCGGGTGCCGACGATCTCTCGAACCGACCGTGGCGGTGGCTGGTTCGGACGCCAACTGCCGTCGGCGATCGCGCGGGCGAGTTCGCGGACGAACAGCGGGTTGCCGCCGGTGACCTCGTAGACCGTTGCCGCCAGCCCGGAATCGGTGGTTGCCGACGTCAACTGTTCGGCGACCTCGGTCGCGGCGAGGGGTTGCAGATCCAGGCGTTCGGCGGCGGAGAGTTCGCCCAGTCCGGTGGCGTCGCGGGCGGTGGCGAGGATCAGCACCGGCAGGTTGGTGAGTTGGCCGGCCAGATGTCGCAGTACCAGCAAGGACGGTTCGTCACCGCGGTGGATGTCGTCGAGGACGATGACGAGGCCACGGTCCCCGGCGGCCCGTCGTACCTCGTCCGTGACTTCCTCGAAGAGCTTGAAACGGTCGTCGCCGGTGAGCACCTGATCCGCGTCCAGGTCGAGTGAGCGCAGTACCTGCCGCCACGGCCAGTACGCGGGAGCGCCTTCGGTCTCGACGCAGCGGCCCCACGCGACGGCGGCTCCCTGCGCGAGGGCCAGCCCGGCGACTTCCTGTGCCAGCCGGGTCTTGCCGATCCCGGCCTCGCCGGTACACAGGACCAGTCGCCCGTGACCTGCACGAGCCTCGTCCACCCACGCGCGCAGGGCCTGCAGTTCCCCCCGGCGCCCCACCATCGCCATGGGCCAAGCATCACTCCCCGAGCGGTTTGGCGGAAGCCCCGTGTGTTTGCTCGGCCAGGAAGTCCTCCCAGGTGCGCGTGCCGACGTCGGCGCCGCTGAGCGTCAAGTTGCCTCCGGCCCGATATACCTTGCCGGCCTTGCCCGGGACACGGACCGGGAGCGACAACCGTCGCTTGCCAGTCGCCTTCAGGTAGTCGCGGGCGAGGTCTCCCACTGGGTAAACCTTCGGGCCGACCAGATCAGGCACGAGCCCGGCCGGCTCGCCCAGCGCGAGTTCGACCAGCCGCTCGGCCACGTCCCGAGCATCCACCGGCTGGAACCTCAAACCGCCGGGAACAGGCAGCACCGGCAGTTTCGCCATCGCCTGCACCGTCTTCAACGCGAAGTCATGGAACTGCGCCGCCCGCAGCACCGTCCACGGCACCGACGACTCCCGGACGGCCTGCTCAGCACCGAGCTTCGACTTGAAGTACGTGAACGGCAACTGGTCCACCGCCGTCACCGAGATGTGCACCAGATGCTTCACCCCAGCCCGCTCCGCCGCCTGAACGAGATTCCGCGTCCCGATGTCGTCACCCTTCGGCCCGCCCGCCAGGTGCACCACCACGTCGACACCCTCCACCGCGGCGTCGATCCCCGCACCCTCCATCAGATCCGCGGCAACGTATTCCACCCCATCGCCCCGATCCCGCCCATGCCGGCTCAGGACGCGAACATCCCGTCCCGCCGCCCGCACCAACGGCACAACCTGCCGCCCGAGCGTCCCGGTCCCACCAGTCACCAGCAGCGTGCCCACAACAGCCTCCACTCATCAGGTGGACCCGTTTCCCGGGTCCTCACCCTTCTGACGGACCCCGATCCGGGAGTGTGACCGGCAGAATGTCGAGGGTGGCGCGGTGGGTCCGACGTCTACTGCGTATCGGCACACACCCACAGGAGGATCTTGTGAAGTACGTGATTCTGATCCATTCCAACCCGCAGCCGTGGGGGCACCCGACGGTGGACTTCACCGAGGTGGGGCGGGCGATCCCGGTGGAGCAGCGGGAGCGGATGTACAAGGAGTTCGACGAGATGCTCGCCGAGCTGAAGGCGTCGGGGGAGTTCTTGACCGCGGAGGCGCTGGATGCGCCGGCCTCGTCGAGCGTCTACCGGTGGCAGGGTGGCCGGCCGGTCAGCACCGACGGGCCGTACGCGGAGGCGAAGGAGCAGTTGGCCGGGTTCTTCCTGTTCGACTTCGCCACCCGTGAGCGGGCCGAGGAGATCGCGGCCAAGTTCGCCGGACCCGGTGACGTGGTGGAACTCCGGCCGGTGATGTGAATGTCCGACGCGATCAGGCTCGCATCGCCGACGCTGAACTGCCCCGATGCGACTGCGCTGGCGCGCTTCTACGCCGAGATCACCGGCGGGAAGGTTGTGTACGTCGATCCGGTCTGGGCGACGATGGACGGGCCGGGCGGGCGGATCGACTTCCAGACCGATCCCGCCTACGTCCCGCCGACCTGGCCGGATCCGGCGACCCCGATCCAGATGCACCTCGACTTCACCGTCGACGATCTGGACGCGACCGCGGCCAAGGTGCTGGCCGCGGGGGCGACCAGGTACGACCACCAGCCGAACGACGACCACTGCCTGGTCTTCGCGGACCCGGCCGGGCACCCGTTCTGCCTGTCCACCTGGGACCCGCTGGCGTGACGTAGCTCGCGTCCGGACGTGATGTAGGCCGTACCGCTGTCGCGGAACTTCTCCTACTCTGTTGAAACTTACCGAGAGTCAGGAGTGCTGCCCGTGACGACCGTCGTCCTGATGGGACCGCCCGGTGCCGGCAAGGGAACCCATGCCGAGCTGCTCGCGGGTCGTCTCGGCGTCCCTGTCATCTCGACCGGTGACATCTTCCGTGCCCAGGTCGCCGCCGGGACCGACCTGGGCCGGACCGCGCAGCGGTACCTGGACGCCGGTGAGTACGTCCCGGACGAGGTCACCAACGCGATGGTGCGCGAGCGCCTGGCCGCCGACGACACCCGCTCGGGCTTCCTCCTCGACGGGTATCCGCGCACCCTCGACCAGGTGGCGGTCCTGGACGAGATCCGCAGCATCGATGCGGTCGTGGTTCTGCGGGTCGAGCAGGAAGCCCTGGTCCGCCGCCTGCTCCGCCGGGCCGAGACCGAGCACCGCTCGGACGACACCGAGGAGGTGATCCGGCACCGGCTCCAGGTGTACAGCGACCAGACCGTCCCGCTCATCAGCCTGTACGGCGACCGCGGCCTGCTCCGCGAGGTCGACGGCAACGGCGAGATCGACGAGGTCCGCGAACGCGTCCTCCACGTCGCCTGCGAATTCACCCCGGCTGAGGAATCTCCTCCCGGCCCGGTTGCCGGTTGAGCGCCAGCGCTGACGTTCACGGCGTACTGCCAGGAAAGTCGAGGGGCTTTCCCAGCGGGTCTTTCTAGCGTCATTGCCTTCGCACGGGGATCGGAACCGACGAAGGAGAAGGACAGTGGAAGACGACGACAAGCCCGTCGGCCGGGTGCTGAGCCGGCGCAAGGCGCTGGCCGTGTTCGGCGCGGCCGGGATGACCGGTCGGACATCCGGGTGGACACCTCGGACGGGTCGCAGGTTGCCGGTGCGACCTCACCCTGGTGCTGCACATCCTGCAAGTGGGGGATCAGGCCTGCAAACCATTGCCGGGTGCAACTGTCGACATCTGGCACTGTGACGCGGCCGGGATCTACTCCGACATCGCGGCCGAAGGCACCACCGACAAGAACTTCCTGCGCGGCTACCAGGGGACGAACCGAGGCGGCATCGTCAAGTTCACCACCGTCCTGCCGGGCTGGTACCAGGGCCGGACCGTCCACACCCACGTGAAGGTGCAGACGACCGGTACCGACGGCAACCCGCACGAGTTCACCTCGCAGCTGTACTTCACCGAGGAGTTCAAGGCCGCTTACCTGGCCAGGGCGCCGTACGCCGCCAAGGGCACG
This sequence comes from Kribbella sp. NPDC049174, assembly GCF_043197365.1. Lineage (NCBI taxonomy): Bacteria > Bacillati > Actinomycetota > Actinomycetes > Propionibacteriales > Kribbellaceae > Kribbella > Kribbella sp. NPDC049174. The sequence goes on from NZ_JBICSZ010000007.1 coordinate 252,084, forward strand.
CCGGACACCACGAACGACGCCGACATGCACTACGCCGACATCGGCGACCAGATGCTGCTCAAGCCCAGGCTGACCCGCAGCGGGTACGAGGCGTCCTTCGCCATCGCCCTCGACCTCTCCGACACCGCGGTCGGCGCCGACGACGCCTTCAGCGTGCCGGGCGGTGGCGGCCCCGGCGGCACCCCACCCACGGGCACGCCGCCCACTGGCACCCCGACCACTGGCACCCCGACCACTGGCACCCCGACCACTGGCACCCCGACCACCTGACCCGCTGCCCCGAGCCCCGGCGCACCCCCGGGGCTCGGGCTTGCGTCAGCTGCGCCAAACGGGAGCGACGGACTTGCGGTAGTTGCGGCCGAAGATGCCGGAGATGACGGTCAGGACCGGCTTGGGCACCGTGCCGGTGATCGCCGCGGACTCCTCCGGGCCGGCGCCGTCGAGCGCCCAGGCGAAGAACGTGCCGCCCTGCGACGGGCTGACCTTGGCGAACTGCCGGCCCATCGCCTTCATCTCGGCGGAGTCCTTCTTCTCCAGGTACACCGGCTCGATCGCGGCCTCCTCGTGATCCAGGTGCAGCACCGTGACCCGCTGCAACTCCTGCATCGCGGTCAGCGCGGCCGCTGCGTCATCGGCACTCGCCGTACTGCGCAGGGTCGCGAGTGCGCTGCGGGTCGCGGTCAGCGCCGCCGCCATCGTGTCGTGCTCGGCATCCATCTGGGTGAGCAGCTCGTGGCTCACGCCGATCGACTCCAGCGCCGGCCAGGCGATCTCGTGCTCACCCTCGTGGTGGCGCGTCAGTTGCTCGTCGAAGTTGGCCCAGGCCATCGACAATTGCTCGGCCCGCTGCCGATCCCCCGCCGGAAACCGCTCCAACGCGTCGATGAATCGCTGCAGATCCCGCCGAAACGCGGCGTGGATCGCCTTGTTCATACTCATCATTTCCGCCATGTTCTCGGAGTGTAGGCTGAAGTGGCGTTGGAGCGGCAGAGGCGAGCCCTGGAGGGGAAAATGGGCACAGCCGTCGAGTTCTCCGGCACCGTACGGCGCTGGAACGAGGACAAGCCCGGCGGTCTCGCGGTCGTCGACGTGCCGTCCGATCGCGTGGCGGAACTGGGTGGGCGCAAACAGCGACGGATCACCGGCACTCTGAATGGTGCCGACTTCACTGGCAGCACGATGCTGGTCGCCGGCGGCGGCTTCTGTGTCGGCGTGAGCAAGGTGGCGCTGAAGGCAGCCGGCGCCTCGGTCGGCGACGAGGTCCGGGTGGCGCTCGAGCCGTAGGAACATTTGTGGCTTTCGGCAAGTTGTCCACAGGTATGCATGGTGAGTACAAAGTGCCGGGTGGGAAGCTGGTTGTCGCGGATCTCGAGGTGGTCGGCGAGCACGTACGGCGGGCTCAGATCAGTGGGGACTTCTTCCTCGAGCCGGACGACGCGCTGGAGCGGATCAACGGTGCGCTCGCCGGTCTGCCGGTTGCGACTCCGGCGGCTCAGGTGGCTGCGCGGGTGCGCGCCGTCCTGGGGGACGGCGTCGAGATGCTCGGGTTCTCGCCGGAGGCCGTGGCGGTCGTCGTCCGGCGTGCGCTGACCGGCGCGACCGGTTGGCGCGATCACGAGTGGGAGTTCGTGCACGACGTTCCGCGGGAGCCGGCCCTGCAGATGGCGCTCGACGAGGTGCTGACCGAGCAGGTCGGTTCCGGTGAGCGCCCGCCCACGCTCCGCGTCTGGGAATGGGCCTCGAACGCGGTCATCATCGGCAGCTTCCAGTCGCTCAGCAACGAGGTCGACCTGGACGGCGCCGCCAAGCACGACGTGACAGTGGTACGACGGATCAGCGGCGGCGGAGCCATGTTCGTCGAACCCGGCAACACGATCACGTACTCGCTCTACGTCCCCGAGTCACTGGTGTCCGGGTTGTCGTTCACCGAGTCGTACGCGTTCCTGGACGACTGGGTGATCGGGGCGCTCAACGACCTCGGTATCGCGGCGACGTACCAGCCGATCAACGACATCACCTCTCCCGCCGGCAAGATCGCCGGCGCCGCGCAGAAGCGGTTGGCGGGCGGCGCCATCCTGCACCACGTCACGATGGCCTACGACATGGACGCCGCGAAGATGCTCGAGGTCCTGCGGATCGGCCGCGAGAAGCTGTCCGACAAGGGCACCACGAGCGCGAACAAACGCGTCGACCCGCTCCGCAGCCAGACCGGCCTCGACCGCGCCGAGGTGATCGACCGGATGGTCGCGTCCTTCGCGAGCCGCTACGGCCTCAAGCCCGGCGCCATCGACCCGACGACGGTGGAACTGGCCGAAGATCGCGTGCTCAGCAAGTTCGGCACCGACGACTGGCTCACCCGCGTTCCGTGATCGGTACGGCGTTGCCGCTCACCCGGACCCGATTGTCGTCGGTCCGCAACTCAACCTGGATCTGACTGGGCCGGCCCAGATCGTCACCCTGATGCAGCGTGAGCGTGACGGGCGCCTGGACGATGCCGCGCTCACGCAGGTACGCGCCGAACGCAGCCGCCGCCGCACCGGTCGCCGGATCCTCGACCACACCGCCGACCGGGAACGGGTCGCGAACATGGAAGGTGGTCGCCGACTCCCGCCACACCAGCTGCAGCGTGGTGAGATCGCGCTCGAGCATGTACGCGAGCAGCCGGTCGAAGTCGTAGTCGAGCTCGGCGAGTCGTTGCCGGGTCGACGTACTCAGGATGAGATGACGCGCCCCGGCGTACCCGATGGCCGGTGGCAACGCGGGGTCGAGCTGGTCGGCGCGCCAGCCGAGGATGTCCAGCACCTCGCCGATCTCGCCGGCCTCCTCGACGTACGGCTCGACACTCGTCAGAGTGGCCCGCAGCCCTTCGTCCACGACGATCGGCACGAGCCCGGCCGCGGTCGAGAACACCAGCTCGCCCGGACCGATCCGCTCCGCCAGCGCGACCGCGGTGGCCACCGTCGCGTGGCCGCAGAACGGGACTTCCGCCTTGGGGGAGAAGTACCGCACCTGATATTCCCCGGTCACAAAGGCTGTTTCGGAGTAGCCGACCTCAGCGGCGATCGCCTGCATCGCGGCGTCGTCCAGGCCGCGGGCGTCGAGGACGACGCCGGCCGGATTCCCCCCGGCCGGGTCAGTGGTGAACGCGGTGTAGCGCAGTACTTCGGTCATCGGCGCCTCAAGGTGATGTGGGTGGCGGTGGGTGAGCTGACCATCTCGGTCACCTGGTAGTTGATCAGCGCGTCGGCGACGTTGTCGAACAGGCGCTCGCCGGCGCCGGCGAGCAGCGGGACCTGGACCAGGTACAGCTCGTCGATCAGGCCGGCCCGCAGGTACTGCTGGATCGTCGCGGCACCACCCGCGACGATGACGTCCTGACCGTCGGCGGCCTTGAACGCCCGGTCGAGCACGGTCTCGACCGGCTCGTCGGTGAGGTGGAACGTCGTCCCGCCCTCCATCACGATGGGGTCCCGCGGGTGGTGGGTGTGCACGAAGACATCGTGGTGGTACGGCGGGTTGTCACCCCACCAACCCTTCCACGACTCGTCCTGCCACGGACCGCGGACCGGGCCGAACATGTTCCGCCCCATGATCGTCGCGCCGATGCCCTCCTCCCACCGGCCGACCCGGTCGGGGCCGATCCCGGTCCGGCCGGCCGCCTTGTCCTCCTGCGCGGCGAACATCCAGTCGTGCAGCCCCTCCACACCGTCGCCGAACGGCGCGTCCAGCCGCTGGTTCACGCCGGCGCCGAAGCCGTCCAGCGTGATCGTGTAGTTGTGGACCCGAACCTTGGCCATGATCTTCTCCTCGGGGTGTGCTTGCACCCGATGGTCGGACCCGTCCCGCCGACTTTGACATGGCTACTCGGTCCAATCCAGCTGAGGCTCCGGGATCCCGAGCTGCCGCCCGAAGGCCTGTGCCTCCGCACGGGCCACGACGTCGCCGCGCGGATAACGGAACACGCGTCCCGGGAACACGACGAAGATCTCCTTGGCGTCGTGGAAGTCCGCGTACCACCCCGGCGAGTCCAGCGTTGCCGCCAACTCCCTCGACAGCGTCTCCGCGTGCCAGTCCTCCACCTCGAACTCCAGCACCGACCACACCGGAGGCTGATCGGTCGTCGCACTACTCACGTCGTACCGGCTGATCTTCCGCACCACGACCGGGATCTGCGTCAACTCGGTGCCGACCCGGAGGCTCTCCAGGATCAACGTGCCCTCGTACACCTCGATCTCCTCTCCACACAGCCGAGGCTAAGTCACACCACCGACTAGTTTGGCGTCGTGCAGCGGATCGGGTACGTCATCTTGTACGTCGAGGATCTCGACGTGTCGGTCGCGTTCTATCGGGACGTGATCGGGTTGCCGTACAAGTTCACCGACGCGGGGTATGCGGAGTTCGGGACGGACGGGACGCGGTTCGCGTTGTACGAGCGGCGGCGGGCGGAGTGGCTGACCGGGCGGGCGGTGACGCCGGGGCCGGCGGCGGAGATCGTGCTGGTCGTCGACGACGTGGACGCGTGCGCCGATCGCCTCGTGGCCCGGGGCGTGACCGTGCTCAGTGGGCCGGCCGACCGTCCGTGGGGACACCGGACGGTGCACATCGCCGATCCCGACGGGTTCGTCGTCGAGTTCGCTCAGGAGATCCCGCGGCGCAGAGGGCGTGTCAGCGGCGGTGGTGGTGCTGGTGCTGCCAGCGGTTGCGATGAGCCCCGCTGAACAAGACGATCCAGAACAGACCCCACAGCAGCCACGGCGCCGTCAGCGCGATCGACGTGACCACCAGGCCGATCATCAGGATCGGCGCCAGCATCATGAACGGTGGCGGCGGGCCTTGCCGTTGCCGCTGCCTGACCGGCTTGGCGGCCGGCGACCACGGTCCCTGGACGAGTTGCAGCTCGGCCGGATCCGGCAGGTCGTCGAACAGCAGCGTGAGGTCGTCGGCGTACCGGGCCCGCGTCGCGTGCTCGCTGCGCTCCTCGAACTCGTCCTGTGTCAGCCGGCCGGCGACGAAGTGGTCGCTGAGCATGGCCACGGCCTGATCGCGTTCGGCGTCGCCGATCCGGACCGGGCCGTGGCGCTCCGGGAGGTACGAGCTCATGACCGGTCCTGCTCGTCGTCGGCGAGGATGCCGTACAGCTTGCGGCGCAGCTCGGCGACCGCGTCCTTGGCCCGCGCCTGCTGCTCCGGCGTACCGGTCGCGATGATCTGCCACATCGCCGTCGCGACCTGGCCGAGCAGGGGCTTCAGGCCGTTCTCGTCGTCCGCGGCCGGTGCGCTCATCGCCTCCCACGGCGCCGACACCTCGTCGGCGTGCTCGGCGACGTACGCGCGTCCCTCGTCGGTCAGCGTGAAGGTCCGGCGGCCGACCTCGGCGTCGGCGGTGACCAGGCCCTCGTCCTCGAGCTGCTGCAGGGTCGGGTAGATCGAGCCCGGGCTCGGCTTCCACACGCCACCGCTGCGCTCGGCGATCTCCTGGATGATCTGGTAGCCGTTCATCGACTGCTCGGCCAGCACGGCGAGGATGGCGGCGCGGACGTCACCGCGCCGGGCCTTCGGTCCGCGCCAGCGCGGCGGCGGCCCCCACGGCGGCCCGAACATCTGCCCGCCGAACATCCCCCACTGCGTCCCGAACGGGTGCTGCCCGTGGTGGGTGCGCCGGCCGGTCATCGCGGCGCGCAACTCGTCCTTGATGTCGTCGAAAGCTGAACAGTGCCGTGCGATGTGCTGCCAGGGCCACCCCGCGGCGTACGTCGATCCGGTCATCCCGACCACCGTCCCTCAGGTGAGAATGCGATACGTCGACGATATATCGCGATCCATCGCAACCCAAGGGTCAGCCGGGAACGGTCTCCAGGCTGGCGAGGAGGCGGAGACCGTCGTACGACGGAGTGCCCGGCGCGGCGTTGTAGGCCGTCAGCGTGAGACCGGGATCGGCCGGCAGCGGCATCGCCTCGAAGTTCAGCTCGAGGACGCCGACCTCCGGGTGCCGGAAGCGCTTGACGCCGGAGTGGTGCAGCCGTACGTCGTGGGCCGCCCAGCGGGGTCCGGAACTCCTCGCTCCGGGTCGAGAGCTCGCCCACCAGGTCGGTCAGCTTGCGGTTGTAGGGATCCCGGCCGGCCTCGGTCCGGAGCAACGCGACGGTGGTGTTCGCGGAGTGCTCCCAGTTGGGATGGAAGGTCCGGGCGGCCGGATCGAGGAAGACGAACCGGGCGAGGTTGACCGGGCGGTCGTCCCCGGCCCCGTCGAAGGCCGGTGCGAACAGGGCACGGGCCAGCCGGTTGACGGCCAGGAGATCGAGCCGCCCGTTGCGGACGAAGGCCGGTGCCTCGGTCATCGACTCGAGGATGGCGACGACACTCGGCCGGACTTCGTCGGTGGTACGACGACGTCGCGTCGTCCGCGGGGTGGCGCCGGCCGTGCGGGCCAGGTCGTACAGGTGCTGGCGTTCAGCCTCGTCCAACTGGAGTGCGCCGGCCAGGGCGTCGAGGACGCTCTCGGAGACGCCGCCGAGGTTGCCGCGCTCGAGGCGGGCGTAGTACTCGACACTGACGCCGGCCAGCAGCGCGACCTCCTCGCGGCGGAGGCCCGGGACCCTGCGGTGACCGCTGTGCAGCCCGCCGAGTCCGGCCTGCTGCGGGCTGATCTTCGCCCGCCGGCTGGCCAGGAACTCGCGGATCTCGCTGCGGTTGTCCATGCGTTCGAGGCTAACGCGGCGCTCCACAGGGGTGGGATTCCCTGTCAGTACCAGTTACGCGGCTGGGCAACGTACGGATCCTCCAGCCGCTTGATCTCGTCCTCGGTGAGTTCGAGGTCGAGTGCCGCGGCGGCGTCGGTGAGGTGGTGCGGTTTGGTGGCACCGACGATCGGAGCTGACACGACCGGCCTGGTCAGCAGCCAGGCCAGCGCGACCTGCGCCATCGGTACGCCGCGATCGGCGGCGACTGCCTCGACGGCATCGACCAGGGCCTGGTCGGTGTCCCGCTCGAGGGCTTTGGCCACGTGATCGGTGTCCGCCCGCAGTGTCTGCCGGTCCCACGGCTGCGCCAGCCGGCCTTTGGCGAGTGGCGAGTAGGGAATGGAACCGACGCCTTGGTCGGCACAGAGCGGCAGCAACTCGTTCTCGTCGTCGCGCCGGATCAAGTTGTACTGGTTCTGCATCGACACGAAGCGCGTCCACCCGCCGAGGTCGGCCGCGTGCTGCAGCTTCGCGAACTGCCACGCCCACATCGACGAGGCCCCGAGATACCGGACCTTGCCGGCCCGGACCGCGTCGTGCAGTGCCTCCATCGTCTCCTCGACCGGCGTGTCCGGATCGAACCGGTGGATCTGGTACAGGTCGACGTACTCGGTCCCGAGCCTGGTCAGGGACGCGTCGAGCTGTTCGAGAATCGCCTTGCGGGACAGGCCGGAGCCGCCCGGTCCGTCGTGCACCTCGCCCCACACCTTCGTCGCCAGGACGATGTCCTCGCGGCGGCTGTACCGAGTGATCGCCCGGCCGACGAACTCCTCCGAAGTGCCCCCGCCGTACGTGTTCGCCGTGTCCCAGAAGGTGATCCCGAGCTCGACCGCTTGCTGGAAGTACGGCTGCGAACGCTCCTCGTCCAGCGTCCACTGATGGAACGCGTCGCGATCGCCGAAACTCATACAACCCAACGCGATCCGGCTGACGGTCAGTCCGGTGCTGCCCAACTTCAGATACTCCATGTCCCGACGCTAGAGCGGACCGAGAGGATCAGGCAGGCACTGTCAGTACACGTCTTGCGAGGGTGCGGCCTCGATGACGTGATAGCCATACGGCGGTAGCGCCTTGCTGACAGCGGTCATCGTGAGACCGGCCTTCTCGAGCAGGCCGCGGAACTCTTCCTCGGTGCGCTCCCGGCCGCCCGTGACGACGAGCATGTGCATGTCGATCAACAGCGTCGGCATGTCCTCGGGACTGACGACTTCGGGCAGCATCCGCTCCAGGATCAGGATCCGGGCTGTTGGTGACATCGCGGCCCGGCAGTTGGACAGGATCCGGACCGCCGCCTCGTCGTCCCAGTCGTGCAGGATCTGTTTGAGCAGGTAGGCGTCCGCGTCGTGCGGTATCGCTTCGAAGAAGTCGCCCGGGTAGAGGCGACAGCGATCGATGACGCCGCGTGCCTCCAGGCTCGCGGCGGCTTCATCCAGGCCTGAGGGCAGGTCGAACACGATGCCGTGGAGTCCGGGCTCCGCGTGCAGCATCTCCGCGATCAGCGTGCCGTCGCCTCCGCCGACATCCAGGACGGTTGTGAAGCGCGCTGGGCGGACTGCCTCGATCAGACCGGGTGCGGCATCACGGGAGTGCTGCGACATCGCCTTGTTGAACGTGGCCGATGCCTCCTGGTGGCGGGAGTAGAAGTCGATCCAGGACATCCCGTAGGCCTGACTCCAGCCGGCCTCACCGGTTCGGACCGCCGCGACCAGCTCGCCCCAGCTCACCCAGGCCTCCTTGCCCCAGAGCATCGTGGCCAGCGCGTGGATCGAGTCGTCGGTGTCGCTGCGGAGGGTTGCGCCGCGCTCGGTGAGCTCGAACTCGTCGGGGGCGGTCTGCTGCACGAGCCCGAGTCCGGCCAGGGTCCTGAGCAAGCGGTAGAGCGACGGCTGGTCAGTGCTCGTGTGCTGGGCCAGGTCGGCACTCGACTGTGGTCCGCCCGCCAGCAGGTCGGCCAGGTTGAGCTCGGCGGCCGCGGTGACGACCTTGGTCACGGTCGCGCCGAAGAGCAGTTCATCTGTCATCGCCATCCGTCAACGCTGTCATCGCACTCGCTGGGCCGACATGACCAGGAGTGCACAGCTGATGAGGATCCGTGTACTCATTCGTGAGTGTTTGGCTACGGTGGGCAGGTGAGCGCGGTGTTCAGGGCTGACGACCAGCCGGTGAACGCACGAGCCGACTACTGGCATCAGGTGGTCGGCGATACGCTCGCGCGCCTCGATCTGGCTTTGCCGTCGACGCCCTTGGACGCCCGCGATCGCCTGCGGGTCGGCGATCTCGGTCCGGTGCGCGTGGTCGAGTTGTCGACCGGTGAGACGAGTCGGGCGTCACGGCGGCCGGCGCACATCAGGAGCTCGGACCCGGAGCTGTACAAGATCGACGTACAGGTTCGCGGACACGGTCTGATCGCGCACGGCGGGCGTGAGGCTCGGTGCGCGCCGGGCGATTTCACTCTGGTCGACCTGTCTCGGCCTTGTGGTTGGGCGAACAGCCCGGCTGCTGGTCTCGTGGCGGTGGCGTTTCCGCGTGCGTTGCTGCCTCTCCCGGCGGACAAGTTGGCGTCGGTGGCGGGAGTTCGGGTTCGTGGTGACGACGGTCTGGGTGCGCTGGTGTCGTCGCTCGCTCTGCAGCTCCCGGGGCACCTGGACTCGGGTGAAGGGGCGCGCCTCGGTACGGCGATGCTGGATCTGCTGACGGTGGCGTTGGCGGGGCGGCTGGGCGTTTCCCGTGCCGTCCCGACGGAGTCGCGGCGGCGGGCGCTGCTGGTGCAGATCCGTGCCTTCATCGAGGAACACCTCGGCGATCCGGAGCTGTCACCGCGCAGCATCGCTTCCGCCATGTACATCTCCGTGCGGTATCTGCACAAGCTGTTCGAGACCGAGCAGACGACTGTCGTGGACCTGATCCGCCGCCGCCGACTCGAACACTGCCACCGCGACCTGCTTGATCCGGGCCTGGCCGCCGTACCAGTCAGCGCGATCGCCGCCCGCTGGGGTTTCACCACCCCGGCCCACTTCAGCCGCCTCTTCCGCGCGACGTACGGCGTACCACCGATCGAACTGCGCCTCAGCCGGCGAATGTGAGGTCGTCGACGGTTGCCACCAGTACGACGGAATTGCCTTCGACGGCGACCTGTTTGAGCGAGGCACCGAACGGCATCTTCGGGAGAGTGATGCCTCTGGCAAGCATCGAGCTCACCGCGTTGCGGACGACCGACGGAACCTTGTCGGAGAGCTCGTCGACCGCCAGGACGATGCGGCCCTTCTCTACCTTCGGGCTGAGCGTCGCGTCGGCGTCGATACCGCGCACCGACAGTTGCGCGTGCAGCCTGCCGTCGACAATGCGCAGGGTCAGGTCGTCCACACCGGTCGCCCGTGCGGCGAGTTTTGCCAACTCAGCCGGCGACAACCGCACCTTCAGGTCCGTCGAGTCGATGGTGACCTCCGCACCGGAACCGCCCGTCACCAACGCGCGCGGCACATGGACCCCGGTCATCGTCACCACCAGGTCCTCGGCCGGCACCGACGAGAACGTCGGCTGCTGCATGGTCAGCGTGACCGTGGAGAACTCTTCCTTCACCACCTGTGGCAGGAAGCCGAACCCACCGATGGCCACCTTGGTCTCCGCGGCCTGTACGTCGTACTGCGCCGCCTCATCCGCGGCCATCGTCGCCAGCCGATCCTCAGCCACCCACGCAGCTGCCCGATCGGCGCCGACACCCAGCAGCCCCAGAATCACCACGGTGACAACCAGACGCCGCAACCACCGACGCGGTCTCCTCGAACTCATCCCAGCCCTTCCATCGGCAGACCAGCAGGCCCGGACCCCGTCGACCCGCACAGCCTAGGGCACACCACCAAGCGACCGGCCCCGGGACGGACGACGCTGACCCGGGCGCTCACCGGTGAGGTCGGTCAGACAGTCGCCTGAGCGCGGATCCCGTCGATGGTCTCGCGGAGAGCCTCGTCGGTCGGCGTCGGCTCGATGCCGAAGGCAACAGTTGCGGCCTTGGAGTCGAGGACGAACGGACGTTGCCACTGGTACTGCGTCTCGACCATCGCCCGTGCGGCCGGATTGAACAGCCCGGCCAGCCGCAGCGCTGTCCCAGGCATCTTCGCGACCCGAGCCGCCGGCGCTCCGGCCATCTCGGCAGCACGACCGGCGAGCTCGCGGACGGACACTGGCGGGGGAGTTGGCACGTGCCACGGGCGACCCCACGCGTTCTCATCCGCCGCCACCGCGACCAGCGTGCGGGCAACGTCCCCGGCGTACGTCCAACTGTGCGGGGCGTCCAGATCGGCCGGCGCCGTACCACGACCGCCGGCGATCACCTTCGGCAGCACCATGACGCTGAACGGCGACACCGTGTGCGCTCCGAGGTAATCGGATCCGCGCACCTCGGCCGTCCGGATCCGCCCAGCCTCATGCGCCGCCAGGGCGTCCGTCCACAGCATCGCCCGGACCTGGCCCTTGACCGAGTTGGGGCGCAACGGCGTCTCCTCGGTCATCGGTCCATCCACCGCGCCGTAGCCGTACAGATTGCCGGTCGTCACCAGCACGGCGCCGCTGGTTTCAGTCGCCCGAATCAGCGCCGCCCCCAACGGCGGCCAGTCGGTAGCCCACCGGTGATACGCCGGCCCCGCACACGAATACAGCGCAACCGCGCCGTCGGCATGCCTCGCCAACACCTCGGCGTCACTAGCGTCCGCCGCAACACACTCGATCCCACTCGCGTCGATCCCACTCGCGTCGATCCCGCCCGCGTCGATCCCGCCCGCGTCAGTCCCGCTCGCGTCGGTCCCCGTGGTGGTGCTCCGGCCGGGGAGTTGCTGGGGACCGCTGCCGCCGCGGGTGATGAGGCGGACCTGCTCGCCGCGGGCGGCCAGGAGGCGGGCGGTGGCCGAGCCGACCGGACCTGCTCCGACGATGACGTGCAGGGACATGGCGAGTAACCCCTTCGTAGACTTCGGATGAGAACACTGTTCTCGAATAGGTTCACTGTACGCAGGCCGTAGATCGGCAGTCAAGAACACTGTTCTCGCCACGTTCCAGTGTTCTCGGATCTGTGTCAGACTGGCGCCATGTCCGCACCGTCACTCCGCGCCCGGGTCCGCTCGGAAATGGCCCAGGAGATCAAGGACGTCGCCCGCCGGCACCTCGCCACGGACGGCGCCAACCTCTCCCTGCGCGCAGTGGCCCGCGACCTGGACATCGTCGCCTCGGCCCTCTACCGCTACTTCCCGAGCCGCGACGCCTTGCTCACTGCCCTGATCATCGACGCGTACAACGCACTCGCCACCGCCGCGTCCGAGGCCGATGCCGCCGTACCCCGCGATGACCTCCGCGGCCGCTGGCTGGCCGTCTGCCGCGCTGTACGCACCTGGGCTCTCGCTCACCCGGCCGAGTACGGCCTCATCTACGGCGCCCCCGTCCCCGACTACGCCGCCCCGCAGGACACCGTCGAGCCGGCAGCCAAGGTCATCCTCCTGCTGGTCGGTATCGTCACCGACGGCCTCGGCCGGCTGAAGCCGATCACCGCGTCACCGCTCACGATGCCGCTGCGCGCCGACCTCCGCCGCCTCATCGACGAACGCCACGGCGAGCTGCTCGAGGAACGCCTCGACCGGGTGCTGGTCGCGTGGACCCACCTCTACGGCGTCCTCAACTTCGAAGTCTTCGGCCGCCTCGACACCATGATCGATGCCCGCGCCGAGTACTTCGACCACCACATGACCCTGATGGCCGACCTCACCGGCCTACCCCGCTGACCTCGCCGCGAGGTTCAGTCCGCGACCCAGACGTCGGGGGAGGCGATGCGGTCGGCGGGCAGGTAGTCGGTGATCTCGCCGTGCCCGTCGTCGTACTGGACGAGGCCGACCCAGCCGGTGGGCCCGTTCTGCCGGGCGATCAGCCAGCCTCGTCGCCAGCCGGTGTCGGTCCGCAGGATCACGTGGCCGGGGAGCGGGAGGTTGCGGAGGATCTGCTCGCCGTGGGCGCGCTGGAACCGGCCTTGCGCGGTGCCCGTCATGACGTCAACCGACGGCGCAAACGCAGCTCGTCGCGGATCGCGCGCGGCACAGGCAGCCGGTAGGACTCCAAGGCGTCGGCGTAGGCGCTCAGTGAGGCGGTCAGGCGGCGGGAGTTGCTGCGGATGGTGTCGTCCGGACGCTTCGTGCTGCGGGTCAGTTGTTCGGCGGCGCGAGCGTGGACGACCTCGGCGAGTAGGTGGGAGAGATCGTGGTCTGCCGTCGAGCGACGGCGGATGCTCGGCAGATCGGCAATTGGCTGGATGGTCATCAGGCATCGCCTCAAACAGGCCGCCGGTTCCCGACAGACCGCCTGGTGTGCCATTGTTCCGGAGTCTCACCAGCTTACCTCGGTAAAGACCGGATCGAAGGCCGAGAAGGCGTGATGCCCTCCCGCAGCGACACACCGCGACCGACCGCTCACGCTGTCGTCGGAGCGGTTCACGGAGTGAGTGCAACGGCTGTTGGGCCGTCTCGTGCGGATGCAGATCGTTATGTCGGTAGTGGGTGATTCGACATATATTGACGGTGTAGGGCGCCGTTGTAACGGCGTCGGCACGCTGCCCCAGACCCCGGTGGCTCGACCACCGGATGGGTGGGTTTGAGTGGGGCCGGGTCTATGTTTCGTCTCTGCAGGAGCGCCGAACGGTGGTCAGCCGACCACTTGGCGGCCCTGATGCCCGCCGAGTCTGAGCAGGAGATGTACTCCGCTCCCACCGAGGCTGCGGGCGCTGTTCAGCGCCGCAGCCGCCTGTCCCCGCTCCGCGGTGCTGCTCGGACCCAGAGATCAGGGATCCGATGCCGCGGCCGCGGGCGGCGCCGACCGTCCCCGCCCGCTCCGGTACCCTCCCGCCGCGATCCGGCGAGGCGGCGTGCGAACGGAGTACCGAGGGGTCAAGGTAGGGTCACGGCGCTTGCGGTCCAGTTGTATCGACAGCCCATCGCAGCGCGCGAACAGACGCCGAGGACGGTGTAGAGGCAGTGGGATCGTTGCGGGTCCATCAGATCCTCGTTGCCGTCCTCACGGCTCATGCCGACGCCGTCGGAAGCGCTCTGGACAGATTGTGCGCGGCCTGCGTCGACGAGTTGCCGGTCAGCGGAGCCGGGCTGGCACTGATGACGTCAGCCGGACATGGTGGCACCTTGGCCGCCAGTGGCGGACCGGCCGAAGCGATGGAGAACCTGCAGAACGGGCTCGGGGAAGGGCCGTGCCTTGATGCCTTCCGCGACGGGCGGCCGGTGCTGCAGTCCGACCTCGCCTCCACCGGTACGGCGCTGTGGCCGGGGTTCGTGTCTGGTGCGCTGGAGGCCGGTGTCACGGCGGCGTTCGCCTTCCCGCTGCAGGTCGGCGCGATCCGGTTGGGTGTGCTCGACCTCTATCGGGATGCGACCGGCCCGCTGACCGGTGCCGAGCTCACGCTGGCGCTGGATTTCGCCGCCGCGGCGACCACACTGGTCCTCGATCTGCAGAACAAGACCGCTCCAGGCGAACTGCATCCGCACCTGGCCGACGCAGCGGCGGGTCATCGTGAAATCCACCAGGCGACTGGCATGATCACCGTCCAGGCCACCGTCGGCATGACCGAGGCCCTGCTGTTGCTGAGGGCCAGGGCCTATGCCGACGAGCGTCCCTTGCTCGATCTTGCCAAGGATGTGGTGGCCCGGAGGCTGACATTCCGGCCGGAAGACGATCCATCATGAAGAGAGCACCCGAGACGACAGGGCTGTTCATGGTCAGGAAGGGCAGCAAGCTATGAGCAGGGAGCAACGCCTGGCGAGTGTGTTCGTGGAACTCGCGGACACCCTGATCGATGAGTTCGACGTCATCGACTTCCTCTACGTGTTGTGTGAGCGCAGCGTGGAGTTGCTACCGGCCGACGCGGCCGGCCTGATTCTTGCCGATCAGCGCGGCGGGCTCGAGGTGATGGCTTCGACGACCGAGGAAGCTCGGGTACTCGAGTTGTTCGTGCTGCAGAACTCCGAGGGACCCTGCCTCGACTGTTACGTGACCGGGCAGCCGCAGGTGAACATTGAAATTCGTGAGGTCGAAGGGCGCTGGCCCCACTTCCGGGCAGCGACCATCGATGCCGGGTACGAGGCGACGCACGCGCTACCGCTGCGGCTCCGCGGTCAGGTCATCGGCGCCCTCAACCTCTTCTGCGCGCGCCCGGTCAGCCTGAGCCCGGATGAGGTGGCGCTCGGTCAGGCGCTGTGTGATGTGGCGACGATCGGCCTGCTGCAGGAACGAACCGTTCGGCGCGGGGAGATTCTGGCCGAACAGCTCCAGAACGCCTTGAACAGCAGGATCCTGATCGAACAAGCCAAGGGTGTCCTGGCCGAGCGGGCCGGTGTCGGCGTGGAGGAAGCGTTCGCCATGATGCGCGGCTGGGCGCGTCAGCATGGCAGGCACCTTCAATCCGCCGCGCAGGCAGTCATCGACGGCACCGACGACCTCGTCCGAACCCAACCCGGATAGCCGCCCCCCGGCGCCGACTCAAGCCTCAGCTCTGGCGCCTCGTCTCGAGGCGGCCTACGGTCTTTGGGTTGGCGTTGCCTCTCTTGGGGAGGGCTGAGGCATGGCAGTCAGGGGTTTGTCCTTCGGGTGGGTTCGGATCCTCGTGGTGGCCGGACTGCTCGTTCCTACGGTCGGTGTCGTGAGCGCTACGAGCGCCGCGGCCGGACCCTCGTCCCAACAGGGGGCGTCCGCAAGGCCCGCGGCGGTGAACCTGCAGTGGAAGCCGTGTGGCCCGGAGCATCCCGGCTACGACTGCGCGACCGTGACCGTGCCCCTGGACTACGACCGGCCATCGGGCGGGACCACACAGCTCGCGCTCGCGCGCTTCCCGGCGACGGACACGCGTCACCGCATCGGTTCGGTCTTCGTCAACCCTGGTGGGCCGGGCGGATCCGGTGTCGGCATGGTGCTCGGCGGTTTCGGCGAGTTCCTCGGCACCCAGCTCGACGGGCGCTTCGACGTCGTGGGGTTCGATCCTCGCGGGGTCGCATCCTCGGACCCGTTGCACTGCTTCGCCTCCGCGGACGAGTTCAACGAGTACTTCGCCGGCCAACCCCTCTTCCCCTACCGCAACGACCAGTTCCGTTCGTACTTCGACACGTACGCCGGCCTGGGACGCGAGTGCCTCGACGATCGCCAGAAGGTCGCCGCGCATATGAACACCGCCGACGTGGCCCGCGACCTGGATCTGCTGCGCCGGGCTGTCGGCGACCGCCGGCTGACCTATCTCGGCTTCTCATACGGCAGTTACCTCGGCAACACCTACGCCAATCTGTTCCCGAACAACGTGCGTGCGTTGGTGATCGACGGTGTCCTCGACCCGCGCCTGTGGGCCAGTGGCTGGCAGATCAAGTCGGACCGGGTCGCCACCCAGGCGGAGTTCAACGAGTTCCTCCGCCTCTGCGACGCCGCGCGTACCGAGTGTGCCTTCTGGACGCCGGCGGGCTCGGCCAAGCGGTGGGAGCAGTTGGCCAGAAGCATTCAGCGTGACCCGCTCGAGCTGCCGGACGGGACGCAGTACACCTATGACTTCCTGATCGGCGACGCCACCGGGGCGATGTACTCGCCCGAGGTCTGGGGCGGTCCCGAAGGGGCGGCGGCGTTCTTCGATCTCCTGGCGGACGCGGCCCTGGCCGGCCAGCCGACCGCCGCAGCGGCCCGGGTGCGTACGGCGCTGATGGACCAGCTCACGCCGGACCGCGAAGAGGCCGACTACCCGAATGGGCTCGACGCGTACTACGGCAACCAGTGCGCCGACACGCAGTACCCACACTCGTTCGCATCGTGGCTCGCGATCGATAAGTACGCGCGGGCCGGGTCGCGGTTCGGCCCGCTGTGGTGGTGGGGCAACACCGGCTGCGCACGCTGGCCGGTCAACGCCGACCGCTACGTCGGTCCGTGGACGGCTCGAACGTCGTCGCCGGTGCTGGTGGTGGGGAACTTCTTCGACGGCGTCACCGACTACGCCGGCGCTGTGGCCAGCGATCGCCTACTGCGCAACAGCCGCCTGCTCAGCTACGCCGGCTGGGGGCACACCGCCTATGGACGCAGCCAGTGCGTGACTGACTACGTCGACGCCTATCTGCTCACGCAGTCGCTACCACCCAACGGAAAGGTCTGCCCCGCCAACCCGAACCCGTTCCTGACGGCGACAGCCCGTAACCTCCAACGAACAGCCCCGCTGGTCGGACTCCCCCCACCGTTCCTCACCCGCCGCTGACCCACCCGGCCTAGCGCACGGCCGCCGTACGGGCCGCTTGCCTGCGAGGATGCGGGGATGGATCTGCATCTGCATCTGGGGGAGGAGGGCGGACTGGCCGAGCAGATCTACGCACAGCTGCACGAGCGAATCAGCACCGGTGCCTTGCCCGCTGGAACGGTGCTGCCGTCCTCCCGGGAGCTCGCCGCGCGGCTGTCGGTGTCGAGGGCAACGGTGGTCGCGGCGTACGAGCGGCTCGCCGCGCACGGGTTGATCCGCTCCCGCGCCGGGATCGGAACGGTTGTCACTGGGGAACGCACCCCCGCGCCGGCCGCATCCCCGCTGCGGCCACGGGCAACTGCGCACCCGCACAGAGGTCAACTACGCCGACCCGGGGGCTCGGCCCGGCTGCGTACTGCGCTTGCGCATCATCTGGTCGTGAGTCGCGGTCTCCGAATTGCGCCGGAGCAGTTGGTGATCACGACGGGTGCCCAGCAGGCGTTCGACATCGTTGCGCGCATTCTGCTCGAACCAGGCGACACGGTGGCTGTCGAGGACCCCGGTTACCTGCCGGCCTACCGTGGATTCCTCGCGCACGGAGCCCGTGTCGTCGGGGTGCCCGTCGACAGCGAGGGCCTGGTTGTCGACCGGATTCCGGCCGGGACACGGATGGTGTACGTGACACCGTCGCACCAGTTCCCGCTCGGCATGCCGATGTCCGAGTCACGCCGTACCGCGCTGCTCGCCTGGGCCGACCGGCACGACGCGGCGATCGTCGAGGACGACTACGACTCGGAGTTCCGCTTCACCGGGCGTCCGCTCACGCCGCTGCAGGCGACCGACCGCGAGGGGCGCGTCCTGTATGTCGGGTCCTTCTCCAAGACGCTGCTGCCGGCGCTGCGGGTCGGATTCCTGGGCGTCCCGGCAACGCTGGCTGAAGCCGCGCGCCGCGCGAAGTTCGTCGCCGACTACGGCACCACCGGCCACGTACAGGCCGCGCTCGCCGCCTTCATCGAGGACGGCGACCTGGCTCACCACATCCGGCGGATGCGACGCTCGTACGAACGTCGGCACGACCTGCTGATCGGCACCCTGCGCGAACACTTCGCCGGCGTCCTCGAGCCGATCGAGTCCAGCGGAGGAACGCACATGGCCGCCCTGCTCACCCCCGGACAACCGCAGGACACGGTCCTCGCCGCGCGCTCTCACGAAGGGCGTGAACCTCGCGACGACCTCGCGCTGGGGGACACCTACCACAGGAGGCCCGATGAGATCTCTGCGCGTCGCCGCGTTCGCCATCGCCGGTGCCGGCGTCCTCGCCGGCTCGTCCCTGGCCAACGCGGCTGCCCGCCCCCGACCCAGGTCTGCGTGGTCGGCCTCACCTGGCTATCGCGCGGTCAGCGGCACGATCACCCTCACATTCACCCTCACGTTCAAGGACGGTTCGACGCTCACGGCGCTCGAGACCGCCATCGGCAACGTCGACACCACCACCACCGGCCTCGGCCACGCCGGCGGCACCCAGGAGTTCACCGGCGGCACCGGCCGCTACGAGGGCGCGCCGGCTTCACCTACCTCAGTCAGCACTTCGAGGCCGACCACTTCGTCACCCGGATCCAGGGCGAGGTCTGCCGCGCAAGGAGCTAGCCTCCGGATGGCGCACCGGCTCGCCGCGGCTCGGCCCGGCCAATCATCCAGGCGGGGTGATGTGGTGCCCGGCCGGGCACGGCAGCCTTCGAGCCATGGCCACGAAGGTGATTGAGCATCCGGACATCGAAGAACGACGGGCCGAGGGCAAGGAGGCCCGGAGGCGTACGCCGCCGTCGAGCCACGCCGGGTGGCACCCTGTCGCGGACCGTGCGGATCCGGTCACGCTGCTCGACGAGCAGAACAAGACCCGCGAGCCAGATCTCGTCCCGGTGCGCCACGGCCGGATGATGGTCTCGCCGTTCACCTTCTACCGGGGCTCGGCGAAGATCATGGCCGCGGATCTGAAGGACACCCCGACCGCGGGTCTCACCGTCCAGTTGTGCGGTGATGCGCACCTGTCGAACTTCGGCGTCTTCGGCTCGCCCGAACGGCGCCTCCTGTTCGACCTGAACGACTTCGACGAGACGCTTCCCGGGCCGTTCGAGTACGACGTGCAACGCATGGCCGCGAGCTTCACGATCGCCGCCCGCAACAACGGCTTCTCCAACCCCGACACACTCGACGCGACGACCGCCTCGGTCGCCGCCTATCGCGAGGCGATGGCTGAGTTCGCCGAGATGCGGACGATGGAGATCTGGTACGCCCGGATGGACGAGGACGACCTCGCAGCGGCGGTCCGCGGCACTCTGGACCAGGTCGTTAAGGGCAAGCACGGGAAGAAGGACGCGAAGGCCGCCGTGAAGGCCGGGAAGTCGTTCGAGAAGAACCGGCAGAAAGCACATTCCCGGGACAGCCTGCAGGCACTCTCCAAGCTCGGCGAGGTCGTCGACGGACAGGCACGGATCGTCAGCCAGCCGCCGTTCGTGGTTCCGATCCGCGACTTGGCAGCCATCTACGGTTTGTCCGGGGACGAGACCGACGAGGCGATCCGGGCCCAGTTCAGGGCGTACCGGGCGACTCTCAGTGATGACCACCGCCAACTGCTCGAGCGGTTCCGGCTCGTGGACGCCGCCCGCAAGGTCGTCGGCGTCGGCAGCGTGGGCACCCGGGCGTTCATCGCCCTGCTCCAGGGACGAGACGCCGGCGACGTGCTTTTCCTGCAGGTCAAGGAAGCCACCAACTCTGTGCTCGAGGCTCACCTGCCCAAGAGCACCTACAAGCAACACGGCGAGCGCGTCGTACGGGGACAGCGAATGATGCAGGCCGCCAGCGACATCTTCCTCGGCTGGACCGTCGGCCATGACAAGCGCCGCAACTTCTACTGGCGTCAGTTGCGGGACATGAAAGGCTCGGCGCTGGTCGAGACGATGCCACCGGTAGCGCTCACGCTCTACGCCCGTCTGTGCGGGTGGACGCTGGCACGGGCGCACGCGCGCTCCGGAGACCCGGTCGCCATCTCCCGGTACCTGGGAAACAACGACAAGTTCGACCGGTCGATCACCGACTTCTCGGTGCAGTACGCGAACCAGAACGAACAGGACTACGAGGCCTTCGTGAAGGCCATCCGATCGGGGCGGTTGGAAGCCGCCGAGGACATCGGCTGAACGGGCCTCCGATCACGTACCGCCGCCGCGTTCCTCATCCAGTTCCGCCATCGCCACCTCGATAGCGACACCGATCGCCGTCACGATGCGTCCTGTCGCCGCGGCGACCCGCGAGGTTCCGACAATAGGTGCGATCGCGGCGAGAACGCCGCGAACGGCCTCGGCATCGAGGCCCAGCTCGGCATCGGCGGCCAGGTTCAGGGCGTAGGACGCGGCCGGTGCATCGCTGGCCACCAGGGCGGCGAGCCGGACGAGCGCGATGGACTGTACGTCGAGGCTCGACGTGGCCACCGAGTCGACGGTCATGCGCTCCAGGAGGTCGAGAACGGGTGTGTCCGTGGGGCTGAGATCAGACATGGTTTCTCCTCAAAAGTCTGCTGTGAACGGCTTGCGGGCCCCTCATCAGCGCTGAACAGTGGACGGGTAGCCCGGCGCCTGCCGACGCTGCGTCCAGGAAGCGGCCCAGTGGGCGATGTCGAGGACGCCGGCCAGGACGATCCAGAACCAGTCCAGCCCGCTCAGGCCTCCGGTCCGCCAGAGGATCACGTACATGAGGGTCGCGAAGGGCAGGAAGATCAGCCCGAGTAGCGGCCAGATCCACGAGTCGAAAGCGGCTTCCACCAACTTGGGCCGCGCCACCCAGACGATGAACAGGGCGAAGCGCGGAAAGATACCGGCGAACAGCGCGAACAGACACCCCATGGATCGCTCCCCTCGTAGGCGTTCTGCCCCGACCATGCCCTGGCAGCGGTAGCCCCTGCCTCATCCCTGGCAGGTGACTCTCGAACCGTCGTCACGTCTTCTCCTTCGGGGAGTGCCAGTTCGCGCCTGTCTGCCGCCGGTACTCCGCGACCGCCTCGTCGAGCGTGGGGAGGAAGTGCGCCGGGTCGATCGTGCGGGTGAGCTCGTACCGCTCGATCTTCTGGCGGACCGGATCCTTCATCTCCGCGAAGACCAGGGACACACCGCGCGCGTTGAGCCAGGAGTCCAGCTCCTGCAGCATGTCGGAGGCGGTGGTGTCGACGTCGGTGATGGGCTCGGCGGCCACGATGATCCAGCGGAGGTCCGGGTGATCCTCGGCGATCTCCCGTACCGCGTCACCGAACATGCGCGCGTTGGCGAAGATCAGTGGCGCGTCGAAACGGTAGACGACCAGACCTGGCAGCAGTTCGGCGTCGGGGTAGCTCTCGGTGTCATGCAGTCCCGCGATCCCCTCCACCCGGCCAAGCTCGGCCCGGTGCGGCCACCAGGCGCGGCGGAAGACGTTGAGGATGGACAAGCCCACCGCGATGAGAATGCCGGGCAGCACACCCAGGAGGGCGACGCCGAGCAGCGCGATGATCGACAGTAAGAACTCGGTCCGGCGCTGGTGCCACAGGCGGCGCGTCCCGGGGATGTCGGCCAGCGACAGCGCTGCGGCGATGACGATCGCGCCCAAGGTCGGCTGCGGCACGTGCTGCATCAGGCCGGTGGCGAAGACCAGGACCACGGTGATCACCGCGGCGCCGACGACGCCCGTCACCTGGGACCGGGAGCCGGCCTGCTCGGCGACGGCGGTGCGGGACCCGCTGGTGCTGACCGGGAAACCCTGGAAGAATCCGGCCGCGACGTTCGCGGCACCGATGCCGATCATCTCCTGGTTGCCGCGGACCCGCTCTCCCTTGCGGGCGGCGAACGACGATGCCGTCGACATCGTGTCGGCGAGCGCGACGACCGCGATGGCGAGCGCCCCGAGGAACAGCGGCGCCACGTCGCTCCAGTTGATCGCCGGGACCTCGAAGGGCGGGAATCCCTGGGGGAGCACGCCGATCGTGTCGACGCCGTCCGACTCCAGGTCGAACGCGTTGACCGCGAGGGCGGCCAGCACCACGACGATCAGGACGCTCGGGAGCTTGGGCAGCAGCCGGTTCAGGAGCAGGATGCCGGCCAGCGATCCCACCCCGAGGACCGCGGCGGTCGCGTTGGCCTCGCCGTCCGCGAGCCCTGACAGGAAGGCGCCCGCCTCTTCGACCAGCCCGTCGGCATCGATCGAGAACCCGAACAACTTGCCCAACTGCCCGATCACGATGGTCAGCGCGAGCCCGTTCATGTAGCCGATCTGGGTCGGCTTCGACAGCAGGTCCGCCACGAACCCGAACCGGGCCAGCCCGGCGACGGTCATCACGACGCCGACCATGATCGCCAGCATCGAGGCGAGCGCGACGGCTCGAGCGGGGTCGCCGTTGGCGAGCATCAGTGGCGCGATCGTTGCCGCGATCATCGGTCCCAGGGACGAGTCGGGACCAAGGACCAGCACTCTGGACGGTCCGAAGACCGCGTAGCCGAGCAGGCACAGAATCGAGGTGTAGAGCCCGGTCACCGGCGGCAACCCGGCCAGCTGGGCGTACGCCATCCCCTGCGGCACCAGCAACGCCGACAGGACGAGGCCGGCCACGACATCCTTCGGCAACCAGGCCCGCTGGTACGACCTGGCCAGCGCCAGACCAGGTACGTACTCCTGCCACCAAGGCGGGCTCACGTCGGATCGGGCCCTACTGTCATGGAACCGGGCGATTGCCTGAGTCCGGGCACGTCGCTCCTCCTCAGGTCGGCCTAAAGATCGTTGCCCAGTCGTTCTTCATGCTCACGACGGTCCAGTCACTCGCGGCGGCTCGCTCGAGGGCTTGCTCTGCGCCGGATGTGTACTCGAACTCCCGCTCGCCGTCGTCGTGTAACACCAGCAGCCGCAGGAAGGGCTTGTCGCCATGCTGGGAGAAGTCGAGCATCGGGACGTCTCCGTTGGAGTTGCCCGCCGCCAGCACCGGCCGTCGTCCGGTCCGCGACCAGATCCGTACCGGCTTCTCCGGGCCGTCGTCGATGTAGTCGGCCGCGGCCGTTCGCATGATCGTGCCGCCGCGCCCGTCCGGCGCGTAGGTCAGCGCGGCAGTGCTGCCGATCACCCTCTCGCTCGGTACGGCGTACACCTCCTGGCTGATCGGTCGCATGAAGTCCCGGCCGCCGCCCGAGGCGATGTAGTTGGCGAAGCCGTTGTCCGCCAGGTAAGCGAGCAACTCGACCATCGGCGCATAGGCGCATTCGAGGTAGCCGCGACCGAGGGTGGGATGGCGAGCGGTGCGGAGGAACTCCTCTGCCTTGGCGGCGAAAGTCTCGACGCTGATTCCCCCGAACGCGGCGAGGATGCCGGCCCCCACCGTTCTGACATTCGTGTCATCGCCCGCATAGTGCTCGGCCATCACCGCGCCGAACCAGCCGTAGTCCTGCGCGTACGCGGCCTTCCATGGCTGGCGCTCCCGCAGTTCGGGATCCGCAGCCGCCATCTCGACGAGGCGACGCAGAATGAAGTCGAGCTGGATCGGCATCGGCTTCTCGCACCACAGGGTGCCGTCGTTGTCGAAGACCGCCACTCGGTCCGCCATCGGCACCCCGGGTGCGGAGCCTTCGCCGCGGGCCTGTCGCACGAAGGCGACGATGTCGTCCTTGCTCTGGCCGTCGTTCCAACTCGGCAACGGATCAGACATTCCCGGATCTCCCCTCCGCACGTCGTGTCAAGGATCGCGTCAACCCCGTCCGTCGCACCTCATCCGCCGCGCATGAGCCCCCCGGGAACACCGGAACCGTCCGGGTCTCACGGTCCGTTGGTCATCCGCTGAGGGGGAGGCGCGGCGGGGTCGCGTTGACCAGCCTGTGGTGAAACAGCCCGGTGGAGCCATGCCGTGCCCCGGGGGGCCGTAAACCCAAGGGGAGTCGATCATGGGCAGCACGTTCAGGGGCGTTATCAACACCGACATCCGTGACTCGGTGCCGGACTGGTCGCCGTTCGAGCCGCCGAAGGCACCCGAGGGAGCGCCGAGCGTGGTGTACATCGTGCTCGACGACGTGGGCTTCTCGGCCATGGGTTGCTACGGCGGTCCGATCGCGACGCCGAACATCGAACGGATCTCCGGCGCCGGCGTGCGGTACACGCAGTGGCACACCACGGCGCTGTGCTCGCCGACGCGCTCCTGCTTGCTGACCGGCCGCAACCACACCCGTAACGGGATGGCGTGCATCACCGAGTGCGCCAGCGGGTTCCCCAACGCCAACGGGGTGATCCCGCCCGAGAACGGTCAGGTCCAGGAGATCCTCGGTGCCCAGGGCTGGAACACGTACATGGTCGGCAAGTGGCACCTGTGCCCGGAGTCGGAGATGAACCTGGCCTCCTCGCGGCGCAACTGGCCGAGCGGCCGGGGGTTCGAACGGTGGTACGGGTTCCTCGGGGCCGAGACGAACCAGTGGTATCCCGACCTGGTCTACGACAACCACCCCGTCGACCCGCCACGGTCCCCCGAGGAGGGCTATCACCTGTCCGAGGACATCACCGACAAGGCGCTGGAGTTCATCAAGGACGCCAAGGTGATGGCCCCGGAGAAGCCGTTCTTCCTGTACTACGCGCCGGGCGCCTGCCACGCTCCCCACCACGCGCCCAAGGAATGGATCGATCGCTTCAAGGGACAGTTCGACATGGGCTACGAGGTCCTGCGCGAGCAGACCCTCGCACGTCAGAAGGAGATGGGCATCGTCCCGCCTGACACGACGCTGCCGCCGCTGAATCCGATCGGGACGCCCGACACCCGCAGCGGCCCGGACGGCCAGCCCTACCCGGCCCTCGACTACACGCGACCGTGGGACTCGCTGTCGAGTGAGGAGCAGCGGCTGTTCAGCCGGATGGCCGAGGTGTACGCCGGCTTCCTGGCGCACGCCGACGCGCAGATCGGCCGCTTGCTGGACTACCTCGAGGACACCGGCCAGAGCGAGAACACGATGATCATCGTGGTCTCCGACAACGGCGCCAGTGGCGAGGGCGGCCCCAACGGGTCGGTCAACGAGAACAAGATCTGCAACGGGATCCCGGACGACCTCGAGGAGAATCTCGCCAAGATCGACGAGCTCGGCAGCCCGGCGACGTACAACCATTACCCCAACGGCTGGGCGATGGCGTTCAACACGCCGTTCAAGATGTGGAAACGCTACGAGTTCGAGGGCGGCACGTCGGACCCGTGCATCATCTCCTGGCCGCAGGGCATCAAGGCCAGGGGCGAACTCCGCGAGCAGTACCACCACGCCATCGACATCGTCCCGACAATCCTCGACGCGCTCGGCGTCGAGCCGCCCGAGACCATCGCCGGCCACCAGCAGAGCCACTTCGACGGCGTCAGCATGCGCTACAGCTTCGACAGCGCGCCGCTGCCCAGCGCACGTCAGACGCAGTTCTACTCGATGCTCGGCTCCCGCAGCATCTGGCACCAGGGCTGGAAGGCCGTCACCACCCACCCGACCATCAGCGGCTGGGACGCCTACGCCAAGGACACGTGGGAGCTCTACCACACCGACGTCGATCGCTCCGAGGTGCACGACCTTGCGGCCGAAGAACCCGAGCGTCTGGGCGAGCTGATCAACCTCTGGCATGCGGAGGCCGGCAGCAACGCCGCCTTCCCGCTTGACGACCGTTCCGCACTGGAGCTCCTCACGACGCCGCGGCCGCTGCTCTCGCCGCCGCGGAACCGCTACATCTACTACCCGGGCGTCGCCGACGTGCCGGAGTCCCAGGCGGTCAGCATCCGGAACCGCTCCTACGCGATCGCCGCGCGCGTCGACCTCCCTGCGCCCGGGGCTGAGGGCGTGTTGTTCGCGCATGGCTCGCGCTTCGGCGGCCACTCCCTCTACGTCAAGGACAACCGGCTGCACTACGTCTACAGCTTCGTCGGGAGCCTCGAGCAGAAGATCGTCGCGTCCGAGGAGGTGCCGACGGGGCAGGACGTCGTCCTGTCGGCCGCCTTCGAGAAGGATGGCGAGGACCCGCCCGGCGTCGCGGTCGGCACTCTGTCGCTCTACCACGGCGACGTCAAGGTCGGCGAGGGCCGCATCAAGACCCAGCCGGGCAAGTTCACGCTCGCCGGCGACGGCCTGTGCGTCGGACGCGACAGCAGCGACCCGGTGACCCAGGGCTACCCCGGCGAAGCGCCGTGGTTCTTCACCGGTGGGACGATCAATCGCGTGGTCATCGACGTCAGTGGCGAGCCCTACGTCGACCTGGAGCGCGAGGCCGTCGCGATGATGGCGCGGGAGTAGGGCGACACCCTGGCCGGCTGCTCCGGTGCTGAACGATCCGGGACCATCACAGCGGACTGCTGGGCGGCGTCGCCACTGGCGCCGTCCCCGGGTCGGCCCGATAGGCGCTGAAGGCCTCCTCGAGAGTCGGAAAGATGTTGTCCGCGCCGATCGCGTCCAGGGTCCCGTACGCCCGGAGCGTCGCCAGCAGTTGGGTATCCGGCCGGACCAGCACGAAGCGGGCGTTGTGCGCCCGGCTGTAGTTGACGAGGTTGGCCAGCGTCACCCCGGCCGAGTAGTCGATGTCATCGATCGCAGCGCAGTCCAGCGCGACCCAGCGGACGGGGACAGGAGCGGCGGAGACCACCGACTCGAGTTGGTCGGCGAAGCGGTTGGCGTTGGCGTAGAAGAGTTCCGCGTCGTAGCGGAAGACCACGAGCCCGGGCAGGCTCTGCGCGCCCGGCACTGCCGGCAGGTATGTCGGCTCGCCGGCCTGGTCCTGACCGATGACATAGTCGCCCGGTTTGTACTGCCGCCGGACGAGGTCGAGCAACGAGAGCACGACGGCGAGGATGATGCCCTGCTCGACGCCGACAGCGAAGACGGTGACCGTGGTGATCAGAGCCACCACGAACTCGTCCTTGCGTCGCCTCCACAGCCGCTTCAGGCCGGGCAGGTCGATCAGGCTGACGCCGATGAGGAAGACGATCCCGGCGAGCACCGCCGTGGGCATGTCCGCCAGCAGCCCGGTGAAGAAGAGCGTGAACAGCAGCACGACCGCCGCCATCGTCAGGTTGGCGAGCTGGGTGCGCCCCTTCTGCTCGTCGAGGATCTGCGTCTTGGTCGGGCTGCCGTTGACCACGAAGGTGCCGCTGAGGCCGGCCGCGAGGCTGGCGCCGCTGAGCCCCACGATGTCCCGGTTGATGTCGACCGAGTCTCCGTGCTTGAACGCGAAACCGCGGGAGGTGGCGGCGCTCTGGGCGACGATGAGCACGAAGCAGGACAGGGCGGTCGGCAGCACCTTTCCTACGTCCGACCAGGAGATGCCCGACGGCAGGCCGATCGGTGGGAATCCGCCCTGCACGGCGCCCACCACGGCCACGCCGTGCGTGTCCGCGGCGGCCAGAGCGGAGATGACGGTCAGCAGTACGACGGCGACGATGGCGCCCGGCACCACACGAGCAGCCGCGATGAGCCCAGCAGGGCGAAGATCAGCGTGGGGAAGATGACGGTGTACAGCCCGGTCACGATCGGCGTACCGGCGATGGACGTGTAGCCCATCACTTCGGGAATCGCCACCGCCGACAGCGTCAGACCGGCGATGATGTCGCGGGCCAGCCAGGTTCGCTGGTAGCCACGCAGCGGCTCGGGCATCAGATTCATGCCGTCCGCCCAGGCTCGATCGCCGGTGCGGGGTCGTGGGCCTGCCGCTGAGCCGGTTCCGGGAGCATATTGGTGATGACGAAGGCCACCGCTACCGCGACCACGACCTGAGGCGTCACCACAATGCCGTCCGTGCCGAGCAGCAGGGTGGCCAACAGCGTCGAGGTCAGCGGCAGCCGCAGCATCGCGGCACACATGGCTCCGATGCCCATGCCGATCGCCGGCGCGAGACTCATGCCGGGCAACCCGTTCGCGGCGATGCCCAGTACCGCACCGATGAACATGGCGGGGAAAACGGGTCCGCCGCGGAACGCGCTCAGTGAGAGCCCGTAGGCGATGGTCTTGCAGACGGCGAGCAGGATCAGTACGCCGAGTGAATAGTCCGCGGCGTTTTCGACCAGCCCGGGCAGAGCATCCTGGCCGGAGAACAACACCTGGGTGAAGCTGTTGTCAGAGATCAGTTGGTAGGCCATCGCGGTCAGGCCGATGACAAGGCCGAGCCCCGCTGTCACCAGCACCCGGTTCACGTGCACGACCGGACGCAGCGACAGCCCGATCCAGCGGATCACCCAGCCCAGCAGCGCCCCAGCCGCGCCCATGGCCAGAGCCCAGGCCATCGTGGCCACCGTCGGGTCCACCGCCGGCGGCACCGAGGGGAGGGCCAGCGAGAAGCTGCCGAGGCCCGTCCAGTTGTCCAGACCGACGAAGACCAGAGCGCCGACACCGGAGGCGAGCAGTCCGGGCAGCGCCACCAGGCTCAGCGTCGCACCCCCGATGCCGGCGGCCTCCATGATCAGGAACGCACCGAGGACGGGGGAGCCGAGCAGCGTGCTGATCGCCGCGAAGCTGCCGGCCGACGCCATGATCGTCAGCGCCATCGGTGGCGCGTCCTTCTTGATGAGATGCACGGTCAGCGCCGCAAGGCCACCGCCGATGGCGATGAGGGGAGCTTCGGGCCCGAGGACGGCGCCAAGACTGAGGGTGGTCAATGCGGCGAGGATGATGGCGGGGAGTTCGATGTCAGCCGTCGGACCTCCGCCGGCCTTGAACCCGAAGGCGGGTGAGTGACCCCCGTTGCCGGGCAGGTACCGGATGGTCAACCCGGTCAACGCTCCACAGAGCACCAACCAGGGCACCGGCCACCACGCGGGGACGCCGCCGGTGAAGATCGCCCGCGGAAGATCGTCGAACAAGGACTCCTGGATTTTGCCGACCAGAGCCAGGAAGCCGTACGCGACAGCCGAGATCGGAATACCGAGGACCGCGGCGAGCAGCAGCGCCACCAGATACGGCTTCGAACGGATGACCGCGGCCGGGTCCATCGCCAGTGGACCAGCCGACGGCGAAGAAGTCGGGCCCGCCGCGGGTGATCCGGTCGCAGGGCGTTGCGAGTCGGTCATCAACCGCCACCACCCAGGCGCGGAGGGAGCTCGAGCGAACAGGGCGCACCGATCGTCACGATGGACTCCTCTCAGACGCCTCCACCATCCGCGTGCGGCCCGGCGGTCGCATCGTCCAGGCCGGATGATCGACCCACTGCTATCTGGAAGGTCCGATCGCTCAAGCGTTTGCGCCCTCGCTCGAGCGTTTGCCGGCCCTTGGTCGGCCGAGAGCGAGTCGATCACTCGTCACCCGGCAGGGGTGATGCCGCGCTGCGTGCCCGATGCTCTGGTTGGTGGAAGAACTGCACGATTCGTTGGATCTGGCTCGGCGCGTCTCATCGGCGTAGGCGGACGGAGTGGCTATGACCGTGAAGACTGAGGGTCGCAGAGTGGCGAGCCCTGCCGCGCGGGCGTTCGGTAGAGAATCGAAGCGGGCCGGGACAGCCGGCCAGTTGAGCCGTGCGGACCGGGTCGCCCTGGGGAAGGACGCCCGGAGGGTCACTCCGCGGGAGTCGCACGCGGAGTTCCAGCCTGACGTGGCGCGGGATCCGGTCGGGCTGCTGCTGGAGCAGTCGAAGTCGCGGTTGCCGGAGCTGGTGCCGATCCGGCACGGGCGGATGCTGGTGTCGGCGTTCGCCTTCTATCGGGGCGCTGCGCTGCCGATGGCGGCTGACCTGGCCACGACGCCCACGTCGGGTCTGCAGGTGCAGTTGTGCGGAGATGCGCACCTGTCCAATTTCGGTGCGTTCGCCTCGCCGGAGCGGGAGCTGGTCTTCGACGTCAACGATTTCGACGAGACGCTGCCCGGCCCGTTCGAATGGGATGTCAAGCGGCTGGCGGCGAGCCTGGCGGTGGCGGGACGCGACAGCGGGTTCCATCGCAAACACCGCCGCAAGATCGTCCTCGCGGCGGTGAAGGGGTACCGGAAGGCGATGCGTGGGTTCGCGCAGCAGACGTTTCTGGAGGTGTGGTACGCGCACCTGGACCTCGAACAGGCCATCGGGCAGTTCCGGTCTCAGCTGAAGGCGAAGACGTTCACGGCTACGGAGAAGATGCTGGCCAAGGCCCACACCCGCGACAGCACCCAGGCGCTGCGCAAACTGACCACGATCGTCGAGGGCCGTCGTCGGATCATCAGTGACCCCCCGATGGTCGTCCCCGTCGAGGAGGTCTTCGCCAACGTGCAGGCCAGTGAAGTGTATGACCAGATCCGCGCGGTGCTGGGCAAGTACCGGCGCAGCCTGCAGTCCGACCGGCGGCACATGCTCGAGCGGTTCACGCTGGTCCAGGCGGCCCGCAAGGTCGTCGGCGTGGGCAGCGTCGGCACCCGCGCCTGGATCGTGCTGATGGACAGCGGAGACGGAGTCGAACCGGTGTTCCTGCAGGCCAAGGAGGCGCAGCCGTCGGTCCTGGCGGACTACTGCGGGCGCAGCCAATACACCAACCAGGGCGAGCGCGTGGTCGCCGGACAGCACCTGATGCAGGCCGAGAGCGACATCTTCCTCGGCTGGACCCACACGCCGGGCCCGGACGGAGTGGACCGCGACTATTACGTCCGCCAGCTCAAGGACTGGAAGTTCTCCCTCCCGATCGAGCAGGCGGCACCCGCGGGCATGGTGGTCTATGCCCGCGTGTGCGGATCGACCCTGGCCCGCGCTCACGCTCGCTCCGGCGACCGCGTCGCCTTGGCCGCCTACCTCGGCGGCTCGGACGCCTTCGACCAGGCAATCGCCGACTTCGCAGAAACCTACGCAGACCAGAACGAACGCGACTACGCCGCGCTCCAGAGCGCCGTCAAAGACGGCAGAGCCGAAGCGACCACCGACATCTGACACCGAAATCTCGGCGGTCCAGCCGGACGGCCGAGAAGAACAGGAATGCGCCATGGCAGACCCCGCCGTCGATCCCGATGCTGAGCACAGGGCGTCACTTGGGCGCCGGTACTTCATCCGGTTCGAGGAAGACACCCTGCGGCAACGGCCGTTGTGGATCCGGCTGATCATCGAGTTTCTGGGCACCTTCGTCCTGGTGACGGTGGCGGCCGGATCGGGTGTGATCAACCATTACGTGGGCAACGAACCGATCAGCAGGACCGCGGCGGTGATTGCGCCCGGGGCGGTGGTCATGGCCATGATCTACGCGTGGGGCCCGCTGTCAGGCCTCCACATCAACCCCGCTGTGACCTTCGCCTTTACCGCCCGGGGAGTGTTTCCCACCAAATGGGTGGTGCCGTACTGGGTGGTCCAGCTCGCCGGGGCCATCTGTGCCGCGCTGTTCCTGGAGCTGATGTTCGGCGACGTCAGCACGGGCGGGAACTACCCGATCGACACTCCCGGCGGGGAGTGGAGGTCGCTGGTGATGGAAACCGTCCTGACCGCGATCCTGGTCAGCATCATCCTCAACACTGCGACCGGGGCCCGCAGCATCGGCCACAACGCGGCGATCGCCGTCGGGTCGACGGTCGCGCTGCTCGGCTTGTTCGCCAGCCCGATCAGCGGCGCGTCCATGAACCCGGCCCGTACCCTCGGGCCCGACATCGTCGGCAACGACTACTCGGGCTGGTGGGTCTATATCGCCGGTCCATTGATCGGGGCCGCGATCGCCGTCGCGATCATCGGAGCCGTGCGCGGATTGCCCGACAAGGACGAGCGTGAGGCCGCTGAAGGCGGTGCCCTGCCGATGACTGGCACTCCCACCAGCCGCTGAGCAAAGAGCCCCACAGAGATCTGGCGTCCGGCCAGCGTCAGGAGCGTGTGTCGATGACCAGTGAACCGCCCGAGGGCCTGGCCGGCGAGGGAGTCCGCACCCTGGAGGTCCGCTGGATCTTCCCTGGCCGGCTGGAGACCGCGGTGACCGGATGGTTCGGGCGGTTCCCCACCGGGTTGGAGTCCCGCGAGGACAGCTACCTGCTGGATCCGCGGTTGCCTGGGCTGTCAGTGAAGGTTCGCGGGGGGAGGGCACTGGAGGTCAAGATGTACCACGGGAGCCCGGGAATCCTGGAGGTGGAGGGTCGCGCCCGCGGACGCCTGGAGTCCTGGCAGAAGCTGTCCTTTCCGGTCAGCCCGCCCTACCAGCACAGCGGCTCCCCGGCCGGCTGGCGGCCGGTACACAAAAGTCGACGCATCAGCCATTTCTCACTGGCCGGAGGACAGATCGTGGCGTGCGCCTCGGGGCTGGACCAGGAGCCGCAGTGCGACGTGGAGCTCACCGAGGTCAGCAGCATCGGCCAAGACTGGTGGACCCTGGGGTTCGAGGCGAGCGGTCCTGCCGATCTGCTCCGAAGCACACTCGAGGCCACCGCCCGGCTCGTGTTCGACCGCTCCCTGCCCGGTGGTGCGGAACCCGGTCTCGACGAGTCCAAGTCCTACCAGCAGTGGCTGTCCCAGCGGCCGGGCCCCAAGACCGAAGCCTGTTGACGTACACAGGTCGGCGTCGTCTCGCTCGTCCCAATGGACGTCGACCTCACCTCGTCGATGTCCGTATGGAAGGGCCTGGCGAGGTCCCGGTTGCCCCACCGGTCAGGCCCGCCAGCGGTCGGTCAGCTCTTCATTGCTAGGCGGCGGTCCCGGGAGTTCCGGATCGCCGCCCGGTTGTTCCCCGGGCCGATGCATCGCCTCCAGCATCAGGGTGAGGTACCGATGCCGGAGTTGGTTCGTCCGCGCCTCGTCGCCGAGCTTGATCGACGTGATCTGCTCCAGGATCACCCCGAAGTCCTCGACCACGATCCCCGGCCGGAGGTCCTCCTTCGTCCGCGCGTAGATGGCCTGGTTCAGCTCAGCCGCCCGGGCGGCGTCCTGCCACAGATCGGGCGTCGGGGTGAACGTTCCCGCCAGTCGCTGGGTCAGTGAGTTGGTGTCAGCGTCGACCAACGCGTGCAGGAACGCTCCGAAAGCGACCCATGGCTCACGGTCGTCGGCCAGGGCCTTCTCCGACTCCTCGATGTACCGGGCCAGACCGTCGCTGCAGAGCTTGCGGAGCAACTCCTCCTTGCTCGCGTACCGCCGGTAGAGCGCGCTGATACCGACACCGGCGCGCTCGGCCACCGCGGAGATCGGGGCGCCGGGATCGGCGATGAACACCGCCCGGGCGGCGGCCAGGATCACTTCGTCGTTGCGGGCCGCCTGCGCCTGCCGGCCACTCAAAGCTTTCGTCATATCCCCAAGATTACCACTTGAACGGAATGCTCCGTTCCGCTAGAGTTGGAACAGAACAGTTCGTTCCGTTTGAGCCTGGAGTCGATGATGACCGCAGTCGTAGAACTCCCCAGCAGCGCAGCAGCCGCCACCGTCGTCGAGGCCGCCTCGCAGCCCGTTCGCAAGCGCTGGTTCGCTTTCTCCGCGGTCATCACCGCGGCGGTGATGGACCTCCTCGACTCGACCGTGATGAACGTCGCCGCCCCCGCCATCCGCGCCGACCTCGGCGGCTCCTACGCGAGCCTTCAGTGGATGGCCGCCGGCTACACGATGGCCCTGGCCGTCCTGCTCCTCGTCGGCGGCCGCCTCGGTGACCTGGTCGGCCGGAAGCGGGCGCTGCTGATCGGCGTCGGCGGGTTCACCGTCACCTCGTTCCTGTGCGGCCTCGCGGTGTCGTCGGAGATGCTGATCGCCGCGCGTGTCGCCCAGGGCGCATTCGCCGCGATCATGTTGCCGCAGGGCTTCGGGCTGGCCCGGGACCTGTTCGAGCCGGGCGAGCGAGCCAAGGCGTTCGGGTTCTTCGGTCCGGTGATGGGTCTGTCGGCGGTGGTCGGCCCGATCGTCGGCGGCACGCTGCTCGACGCGGACCTGCTGGGCACCGGCTGGCGAGCGATCTTCCTGGTGAACATCCCGGTCGGCATCTTCACCTTCGTCGTCGCGGCCAAGTACCTGCCGAACGCCCAGCCCACCGGCCGCCGGATCTCGCTGGACATTCCCGGGCTGCTGATCGCCGGCGCCGGCCTGGTTGCCCTGGTCTACCCGCTGGTGCAGGGTCACGAGATCGGCTGGCCGCTGTGGTCGAAGGCGCTGCTGGTCGCCTCGGTACCGGTGCTCACCGGGTTCGGTGTCTACCAGTCCCGCCGGCAGCGCAGCGGCGCGACGCCGCTGATCGAGCCCGGGTTGCTGCGGAGCCGCTCGTACCTGTCCGGCGTGTTCTTCGCGGTCGTGTTCTTCGGTGCGATGGCCGGCACGTTCGTCTTGGGCATGTTCCTCCAGGTCGGCCTCGGCTACACCCCGATCCACGCCAGCCTGGCGATGGCGCCCTGGGCCTTCGGGGCGCTGATCGGCTCGGCGGTCTCCGGGATCGGGATGCAGAAGTACGGTCGCAAGCTGCTGCACATCGGCCTCGCGCTGATGGCGCTCGGACTGATCGGCCTGTACGGCGTGCTGGCGCTGACCGGCCTGAACGTCGGGCACTGGGACCTCGTCGCCCCCAACCTGATCGGCGGGGCCGGTATGGGCATGGTCTTCGTCCCGCTGTTCGACATCATCCTGAGCGGCGTCCGGGACGAGGAGGTCGGCTCGGCCACGGGCATGCTGGGCTCGCTCGAGCAGGTGGGTATCGCCCTCGGCATCGCGGTGATCGGGACCATCTTCATGGGCAAGGTCGCCCACGCCGCACCCGCGACCCGCGCACTGGCCGCACTCGAGGGCACCCAGACGGCGCTCCTCGCGACCATCGGCGGGATCGTCCTCGCCTTCGCGGCCGGCTTCCTGCTCCCCAAGACCGCCCGAGCCGGCACCGAGCACTGACTCAGGTGGTCCCCCCGGCAGCCAGAGAGGCGCCGCTCCATCCCTCGGAGCGGCGCCTCTCCGGCGCGGGAGATTGCTGGTGGACCTTCGGGTGCTGGGGCAAGCTCGCCGACGTGCAACCGTTGCGCGTCTGGCTGGTCGGTCACGGCACGGTGGGCCGATGGCTGGTCGACGCCCTGGACGCACATGCCGGCCGTCTGCACCGCCGGTACGGCGTCGAGGTGAGCGTGGTCGGCATCGCGAACGCCCGCGACGGCTTCGTGTACGACCAGAACGGCATCGACCTCCCGGCGGTGCGTGCACTGGCGTCCGCCGGTGGGTCGCTCACCGAGCTTTCCCGCGTACAGCACTGGCCGGTCGCACTCGACGGCCTGCGCGCCACCGAGGCTGACGTCCTGGTCGAGGTGTCGCAGAGCCCGGCCGCCGACGGCGAACCCGGCCTCGGCCATCTGCGCGAGGCGTTGGGTCGACGTATCCCGGCGGTGACCTCGAACAAGTGGCCGGTGGCGTTGCACGGTGTGGAGCTCGCTGAGCTCGCCCGGCGGCACGCGGTGCCGTTCCGCGCCGAGTCCACGGTGATGTCGGGTACTCCGGTGCTTAGCACTTTGACCGCCGGCCTCGCCGGTGCGGTCCCGATCGGGGTCCGCGGGCTGCTCAACGCCACCGCGAACGCGATCCTGACCCGGATGAGCGAAGGCGCGTCGTACCCGGACGCGCTCGCGGAGGCACAGGCCGCCGGTCTGGCCGAACGCGACCCGGCCGCGGACGTCGACGGCGCGGACACCGTCGCCAAACTGATGGTGCTGTCCGCGCTGGTGTTCGGCCGCCAGCTCCGCGCTGACCAGGTCGAGTGCCATGGGATCAGCGGCGTCACCCGCGCCGACATCGAACGGGCGACGGCCGCGGGGGCACGGATCAAACACGTCGCAGCGCTCGAGTTCGCCGAACCTGATGGCGGTGGCGAGGTCACCGCCCGGGTGCGACCGGAGCTGGTTGAGCTCGACGACCCGCTGGCGACGGCGGAGGGCACCACCAACGCGATCCGGGTCCGCGCCGATCCGGTCGGGTACGTGACGATCACCGGCCCGGGGGCGGGACCGCAGCTCGCCGGCCAAGGTGTGCTCAGTGATCTGCTCGCAGTGGCACGCGCCGTGCGGTGACAGGGACGACCTCCGGCACGCCCAGAGCGGCTGCTGGTAACGGCGCCGCGACGAGTGCGAACCTGCTCGCGAGCAACGCGAAACGGGGACAGAGCTGCAGGTTGACCGGTGTTACCCGGGTGCTCGGGTGAGGTCGGCCGCAACCTCGGTGGCGATCTCGATCGCCCGTACGGCCAGTGGGGACTGAGATCGGGTCGGCCAGTGGAGGTAGATCTCGCGGGCGGGCGCCGGCTGCAACTCGTGGATCGTGAGCCGGTCGTCGGACCAGGCGTCGGATCCGTGCAGGGCGAGCCACGGCAGCACGGCCCATCCCAACCCGGCTCGCACCATCGACAGGATCGTCTCGTTGCCTGGGGAGCGGAAGACGATCCGCGGTCGCGCACCGGCATCGGCGAGGGCCCGATCCATCCACTGCTGGTCGCAAGTCGCATGGCAGCCCACCATCGGTCTGCCATCGAGCAGCTCCAGTCGGACCGGGCCCCCGGCGAAGTCGCCCGGTCGGGCCACCAGCAGGTAGGGATCGTCGACCAGCTTGACGCGCTCCAGGTCGCCGTCGATCGGTCCGTCGAAGAACAGCAGGTCCAGGCCGCCGATCTGTGCATCCACCGGCACTTCGGAGAGCCTGATCTCGCAGCCGGGGTGCTCGTCACGGAGCCGGCGTACGACCGACGGCAGGATCACGTTCGACACGCTCTGGAACGTGCCTACGTCGATCCGGCCGTCGCCGGCCTTGAACCGCTCGACGGCATCGGCCAGCTCCTCCGCCTTCGCCAGCAGGTCGCGTCCCTGCTCGAGGACCACGGCGCCGAGCGGCGTGACCCGGACCGGCTTGGGACCGCCCGGCCGCTCGAACACCGGGCCTCCAACGGACCTCTCCAGCGCGGCGATCTGTTGACTGATCGTCGACTGCGTGTAGCCCAGCCGCACGGCGGCTCGCCCGAACGTCCCCTCCTCGACGATGGCGGCCATCGTCGTCAGATGCCGCAGTTCCACCTCGACCATGAGGCCCAGTATAGGCGTTAGCGATCGACTTGATCGGAAACAATCGCTTTTCACGATCGGAATGCGAATCTAGCGTCGGGACCATGACAACCCACGGGACACTGGCCCTCGAATCCCAACCGCCTCGGGCGCGGCTGCGGCCATCGAGGCTGGTCTGGGCGCTCACGGCGACGTACTTCGTGAGTCGCGCCGGCGGTGTGGCGCGGACGTTCCTGGTGCTCTATCTGACCCAGGAGCGGCAGCTCTCGCCGACGACGGCCGGGGCGGTGATCGCGGCGGTCGGCGTCGGAGATATCGGGTCGCAGCTGTTGGGCGGCTGGCTCGGCGACCGAATCGGCCGACGCCACACCATGTTGGTTGGGTTCTTGGGCACAGCCGTCGCGCTGGTCGCGCTCGGTTCGGCGGAAACGATGCCGGCGAGCTTTGCGGCGGCGATCGGTGTCGGGCTGATGGCGGAGCTGTTCCGCCCGGCGGGATCGGCTGCCGTGGCGGACCTGCCTGCGCAGGAGCGGGTCCGTGCCTTTGGTTTCCTCTTCTGGGTGGCCAACCTCGGCTTCACGGTCTCGACGGTGGCGGCTGGGGTGCTGGTCCAACAGGGGTACGGCATCCTGTTCTGGATCAATGCCGCGGCTTCGGTCCTCGCGGCGCTGATCGTATGGCGACACGTCCCCGAGACCCGTCCGCCGAGGCCGAAAGCGACCCGACGGGCACTGCTACCAGTCCTCCTGCGCGATCCGGTCATGCTCGCCATGGCGGCGATCCACGTCGTCTACTTCGCAACGTTCCTGCAGACGTTCTCGACGCTCCCGCTCATCATGGCCGGCGACGGCCACAGTTCAGGGACGTACGGCGCGGTGCTCGCCCTGAACGGGATCGTGATCGTCGTCGTCCAACCGATCGCCGTACGGCTGCTCGACGGGCGCGACCGAGCCTCGGTTCTGGCGGTCTCGATGCTGCTGGCCGGCGTCGGCGGCGGACTCGGCGCTGTCGTGCACAGCGCCGGCGGCCACGCCGGGGCGGTCTTCGTCTGGACCCTCGGCCAGATCGGCATTGCCGTCATGTTCGGCGCCACCTTCGCCGACCTCGCACCGGCCGACCTGCGCGGCCGATACATGGGCGTCGCCTCCACCACGTGGAGCCTCGGCGCCGTGCTGGGACCACTGCTCGGCACCGCACTACTCGACCACGCCGGCAGAACCGCGCTGTGGGCGGCCTGCTCGGCAGCCGGACTCGCGCTGTTCGCCGCCCAACATGCCGTCGCCCCGGCACTACGCCGCCGTACCCACACTATCGAAACGAAGGAGACACACCAATGACGACAATGACCGACAACGAATGGCGATCCTTCGTCACAGAAGGAACCAGGCTTGCCCACGTCGCCCTCGCCCGCCCCGACGGACGGCCCCACGTCACCCCGGTCTGCTTCATCCTCGACGGCGACGAACTCGCCTTCGCGCTGTCCCCCGGGAGTGTCAAAGGCAAGAGCCTGGCCCACGATCAGCGCATCGCACTCTGCATCAGCGACGACCGGCAGCCCTACAGCTTCGTCACCATCGAAGGAGAAGCCCAACTCTCAGCAGAGCCGGCCCACATCAGACACATCGGCACCCGCATCGCCACCCGCTACTACCCCTCCGCCCCCGCAGACGACGTCGCCGAATCATTCCTCCAGGAAGGCTTCACCGCAGTCCGGATCACCATCACCAACATCATCGCCCACTCCGGCCTCGGCTGAGTTGTCCTGGCAGGAGAAGTTTGCCGAAGAGGTCAAGACCAAGCTCCTGAACCACGTAGACGAGCAACTGTGTTGGTTAGCTCGCGCGGCAGGCTTCCCCTCACCCGGATGAGATAGCGGCTCATCCCGATCGGACCTGGAGCTGACCCGAGCACTGCACGGCTGCCCCTGTCCGAACGCGCCACGTAGCCGCGCAACGTGTCAGCCGATTTGGCTCGTAGCCGTTGGGAGGGACCCGGCCGGTCACGGGCAGGTCTTCTCATACGGACGATTGCCGAAAGCCTGCTTCCACTCCTGGTCGGTGAGGTTGCGACCGGCCATGCTGCAGGCGAAGTCCGTCAACCGATCGATGCGTGTGTCCCACCGGTATGCGTGTCCGTCGTACGCGGCGATGGTCACGATGTCGTTGCCCTGGGTGAAGGTCGGTGAGACGGAGGCCGGTTCACTGCCGGTTGCTGTCGTGACGGTGCCGAGGAGGTCGAGGGTGTGGGTGTCCCAGAGGCTCACGGTGCCATCCGACGCTCCCGTCACGATCCTCGTGCCGTCCGGCGAGAACCGGACGAACTCACCAATGCCGCCGTGGCCGGTCGTCGGTGCGCGCAGCTCGGCTCCGGCTGCCACATCGATGACCACGAGCTCGCCGCCGATCCCGGTGACGGCGATGTTGCGGCCGTCTGGTGAGAACGACGCGTCGAACAGGTTGAGGAGCACCTCGCCGTCTGCGACCACCTCGCCGGTCGCGACACGGACGACGCGCCATTGGGCCTTGGCGGCGTCCGGGGAGTGCTCGAACAGGACCATACGCTCCCCATCCGGCGACATCGCAGCGCAACAGTACTGGCCCGGCCAGTCATACCACTGGGTGTCCTCTCCGACATTGATGGGCGGGCCGCTGGGCCGCAGCCCGTGCGCGTCGAGCATGGTCGTCCGGCGGTCGATGTCGGTGACTGCGATGCGGTTCCCGCCCTCGACATACGCAATCGACTCGACTTCCTTCCCGACGACCTGGCGCCGCACGATCACCCGGTTCGTCACGGAGTCGATGATCGCGATGACGCCCGCCCGGTCGACGGCGGCGAAGTGCCGGCTGTCCGGATGCCAGGCAGCCAGGGACCTCACCGGATCGATGTCCAGTCGCACGGGTGCGCTGCGAGCGCCGGTGGCCGAGTCGGCGAAACTCATCCACGCGGTCGCGGCGTCGCTCCAGATATAGGCCGTTCGCCTGCCGTCTCTCGATGGGAGGACATGCGCGTACGTGCGCGTGGGCATCGGCTGGCTGCCCTGCAGGTACCGCTGCTGTCCGGACAGGTCGTAGGCCCGGATGATCCCATCGTCGCCGCCGGTGTACAGCGTCCGGCCGTCCGGACTGAAGTCGACCCCCCACAAGATCTCGAACGACTTGATCCGATGGCGGGGTCGGCCGGTGGCCACGTCCCAGACGATCGCCTCGCCGTCGTGCGAGACGGAGCCGAGCACCGTGCCGTCAGGGGAGAAGGCCAGTGCGCGCGGCTCGTCGATGTGGTCGGGCAGCAGCTTGACCGTCCTGCCTGTGCGCGCGTCGACAAGTCCGATCACGCTCGGGTCCGTGTAGTCCTTGTTGTGCAGTTGAAGAGCGATCAGCTTGCCGTCACGGGTGACGTCGATGCGCATGAAGCCGGTGAGGTCCGGGCGCCGCCAAAGCTGTGCCCCCGTGGCGACGTCGTACGCCGTGAGCGTCTGCATGCTGTACAGGATGCGGCCGTCCGGGCTGAGAGCGATGCCCTGAACCCAGATCGGAAGGTTCACTCTGCGAGGGAGGCGGTCGGTCGCCTTGAGGTCCCACACGAGGGCGAAGCTCGGAGCGGACCTCGGCACCGGATCGTTGTCGGTGCCTTCCCGGAATGAGGCCGCGAGGTACCGCGCATCGGCGCTGAACGCCAACCCATCGTGCGCGAGCTTCTTCGTGCTCGGGAACGCGAGCGGGGTCGACACCTCCTCCAGCGTCTCCGCGTCCAACAGTCGAAGGAGCGGCTTGTCAGGCGGTGGAGGCACCTGCGGCGGATAGACCACCGATGCGACGACGAACCTTCCGTCCGGGCTGAAGCGGGCGTCGCCGTACACCGGCGCCCCTTCCAGGTCCGGTCCAAGGACGACCGTCTTGAGCACGCGGCCGGTGTCGACGTCGTACACGTGGAACTGCGCGTCGTCGTCACCGGAGACGATCCGGCGCCCGTCAGGGGATACCGAAATACCTTCCACATCGTCGCCGCGGCCAGGAAACGACCGGACCAGCAGCGGGCGCCTGCTCACCGCCGCGAGCAGATTGGCGCGGGTCTCCGCGGAATCGTCCAGGCGCGCCCCGTGCGCCGCGAGCAGCAGCGAGTGGCTGATGCCTTCGGTGAGGAGTGCTCGCGTCCCGACCCGACGTGCGAGCTCGCTGGTTGCCGCACGCTGAGCCGCTGTCGCCTGCCGGTCGGCGCGTTCGGCCTGGTTGACGGCGACCAGGCCGGCGATGAGTGCGCCGACGAGGAGCACGGCTGCCGTGCTCAACGCGGCGCGAAGCCGTCGATTGACCCGGATCTGGCGCCGGGCGGTGTCCTCGGCGGCATGCAGCTCGGCCTCCGAGAGCCGCTTGCTCGCGGCGAGAAAGTCCTGCTCCGTGGCGGTCAGTGTGGGCTGACGGTTGTCCTGCCAGTCCAGGGCCTTGGCCAGGCGTACGCCGCGGTACAGCTCGCTGTCCGGGCGGTCGAGACCGTCCCATGAGTCGGCGGCGACCGCCAAGTGGTGCAGGACGCGTTGGCCTTCGAGATCGTCGTCGAGCCAGCCGCGCAGCCGGGGCCAGGCCCGGGCGAGTGACTCGTGGGCGAGCTCGACCGCTCCGTCGTCGCTGGTCACCAGCCGAGCGTCGACCAGCAGGTCGATCATCGCATCGTTCGCAGGGCTGGTGACGAGCAGGCGCCGGGGCAGTCGGCTACGAACCGGCTCGCCTTCTGGGCCGGGCGTCACCAGACGCAGCAACAGGTCGCGCAACACCGAGCGCTGCTCGGCCGGGACCCGCTCGTAGGCCCGTTCGGCCGACTGCGCCACGGCACCACGGATCCCGCCCGTGTCGCGGTAGCCGGCGACGGTGAGGGTGCGGCCCTCGCGGCGCTGCCAGGTCTC
The DNA here is from genome assembly GCF_043197365.1 of Kribbella sp. NPDC049174. Lineage (NCBI taxonomy): Bacteria > Bacillati > Actinomycetota > Actinomycetes > Propionibacteriales > Kribbellaceae > Kribbella > Kribbella sp. NPDC049174. Next base: position 293,873 of record NZ_JBICSZ010000007.1, read on the forward strand.
GGCCAAGGCGTGCGACATCAGCGGTAGCGCGCCGGGTTGGTCGGCGACCTCGGTGACCAGCAGGTCGACCAGTCCCGGCTCGACCACGAGCGAAGCCAGCCGGGCCGGTTCCTCGATCGCGGCCCGCAGGTCCGGTTCGGTCATGGCTGCCAGCACGTACATCCCGTCGGCCACCACGCGTGCGAACCCCGGGTGAGACGAGATGTCGGCCATCCGATCCGCGCGGAACGACACGATCAGTGGCGCGACGGCAGTGTGTGCCGTCAGCGCGGTCAGGAACGTCTCGCGCTCGGACGGGTCCTGGCACAGCGAGAAGACCTCCTCGCACTGATCGACCAGCAGTGCCGGCGGTGAGCCCCGGCCGGGCATCACGGTGGCAAGCGTGGCGACCGGGTGCACGCCGGGCGTCATCACGACGACGGTCCTCCCGTCGCGCCGCAGCGCGGCGGCGACACCGGCGCGCACCAGCGACGACTTGCCGCACCCGGACGGGCCGACCACCGCCAGCACCGAGGTGTCGGCGAGCTTCCGCAGGCAGGCCGCGACGTCGGTGTCCCGGCCGAAGAACTCGTCTGCGTCGTCCACGTCGTACGGCTGCAGACCCCGGTACGGGCAGACCGGGCTCGGCTCCGGTAACGCACTCGCCACCACCAGCGAGGGGTCTTGATGCAGGATCGCCTGCTCCAGCACGTCGATCTCGGTCCCCGGATCGAGGCCGAGCTCACGACTCAGCACGTCGCGCAGCCGACGCAACGTCCGCAGCGCCTCGGCCTGCCGGCCGGACTGGTACTGCGCCGTGGCCAGCAGGATCCACCGCCGTTCCCGCAGCGGCGCCTCCGCCACCAACGTCCGCGCCTTGGCCAGCACCCTGTCGTGCTGACCAGACCGCAGCGCCGAATCGACGTACAGCTCCTCCGCGGTCTCGCGCAGCTCGGTCAACCGGGCCGCCTCGATCCGCCCGGGATCCCACCCCTCCAGCTCGATCAGTGGCCGGCCGCGCCACAACGTCAGCGCATCGGCGAGCACCAACGCGGCCCGCTCCGGGTCGTCGGCGGCCAGCAACTCACCGGCGCGGCCGACCGCGCGCTCGAAGCGTTGCGCGTCGATGTCATCGAGCGGCACGGCGAGCCGGTAGCCCAGCGGTGTGGTGTCGATCGTGTGGCTGCCGAGCAGCTTGCGGAGCCGGACCACGCAACCCTGCACGACCTTGGACCAGGTCGCCGGTGGCTGGTCGTCCCAGAGTGCGTCGGCGAGTACCTCCGCGCTGACCACCTCTCCTGGGTGTACGGCGAGAGCGGCGAGCACGACGCGATCACGTCGTCCGAGAACTGCTTCTTCCCCCTCGATCGTGAGCGGGCCGAGAACGGCGATACCCACATCTCGACTCTCGACCTGTCACCACACGTGGTCAAGGGCCGCGTTACCGCGGTGATACCGCCGTTTGTCGCCGTGTTACCGCTGCGCGCGACAAAGGGATCACCGACCGTCAGGCGCACCCGGACTACCGGCACAGGAAGTCCCGCTTGATGCTCAAGAGGAGCGCAGTAGTCATGTCTGTACACAGCACGAAGAACGCAACCAAGACCGCATGCAAGACCATGCTCGTCCGGCTGGCGCTGGGCACCACCGCGACCGCGGCCCTACTGCTGGTGGCGGCCGCGCCGGCGAGCGCGATCAACCAGGACCACGCCGACCGAGCCGGGGTGATGTTCCCGGCGCCTTCGCCGGCGCCGTATGCCACAGCGTCCTCCGGCGGGGTGGACGTGTCGTCCGCCGCGCTCGGCGCCCTCGGCGGGATCGCGCTCGGCGGGGCCGGACTCGCCCTCACACTCGGCGTACAGCGCCGCCGCGACCACACAGCTGCCCGGCCAGCCTGACCGGAGCGAACCTACAGCGATCGCCGACGCAGACCGCGCCGGCGCTCGCCCACGGAGGGCCATGTTGCCCAAAGCAACAACTCTGTCAGTGGATCTGTCACTGAACGGGAGTCAGAACATGCCAGAGACGGCAGCCGTTAGGTCAATCAGTGACGCTGTGGACAGCGGAGTCTTGGGCCCGGAGCGTCTCGCACCGCGCCCCTGGAGCAGTTCCCGAAGATCGCTGTTCAACCAGCATGACCGTCCAATCGGTGATGTCGGAGAAGCCGTGCGAGGAATCGCCAGGACGCCTGTCCCACGTAGTTGGCCGGGGGACCCCCCAGGGCGAGGTTTCGGATCGTCGAATGGACGCCGTCCGCACCGACGACCAGGTCGTAGCTGCCGGTCGAGCCGTCGGAGAAGGTCACTTGCGGCGCCCCGCCGATTTCCAGGTCCGTCACCGACGTGCCGAGCCGGACAGGCACTTCAGCGGTCGCCTGGCGAAGCGCCTCATGTAGCGCCGCGCGCTGGATCGCGACGCAGCCGCCGACGCCGTCCCAGATTCGGTCGAGGTCGATGTTGGCGAGAAGACGGCCGCGGTGGTTGAGGAGACGCTGACGCCCGATCGGGTTCGCGTGGGCGGTTGCGGCCGGTCCGATGCCGAGCTCGTGCAATGCCCGTACGGCGTTGGCCGGTAGGTACAGGCCGGTGCCGCTCGGCTGCCAGTCTGTTGCCCGCTCGACAACCTCAGCGATGATGCCCCGTTGACACAGGGCGCGGGCCAGCGCGAGACCGGCAATACCTGCACCGACCACGAGCACCCGCGAGGCGTTCATGTTTGCCTCGCTCTATCCGGTACGGGCCCGGGGACGGATGTTCCGGTTCCGGCGGAACAGGTTCTGCGCGTCGTACGCGTTCTTGACCGCGACGAGGCGGTCGAAGTTGGCGCCGTAGGTCGCGCGGACACGCTCCTCGTCTTCGTCGGCGGTCTGGAAGTTGAGGTAGTTGCCCCCTGTCGAGAAGGGTCGGACGCTCTTCCATGCCTCCCGTACCCAGGCCACGTGCTCGTCGTCGGGGCTGTCAGCCGGCCATTGACCGGCGAACGCGGTCATGTAGCGGGCGTCGCGGTTGCCGACCGCCCCGTCGTCGTCTGCTCTCTCGTTCAGCTCACCCGCGAGGTGGATAACAATCGACGCCGACAGCGGGGACGTCACTTTCAAGGCACTGTCGCGGAAGATGTCGAGGAACTCATTCGTCAGGCCGGCCAGGTACTCGGTCTTCCAGTAGTAGCGGTGCCCCTTGGGCTCATCGCCGTCGAACATCGACTGCTGGTCGGTGTAGGGCGTCTCGGTGACGAGGTCGGCGATCGGGTCGCCGAGGGTGCGAACGGGGGCGAGGTCGGCCGCCGCGTCCGCACCGCTGTGGCATATGAGCAGCGCGACTATCGGTCTGCCGTGCCAGTCCTCGGGGAGGAACGGGGCCGGCGGCGCGAGGCGCACGCTCACGGCGGCGGTCAACTCGCGTGGCGCCGACTCGGTGAGGTTGCGGTAGGTCGCGAGCACGTCGTCGACCCGGTCGGCACTCCAGACGATGAGGCCGCCGGTAACGGTCGGGCCGACGTCGTGCAGGCGGAACGTGAATCGTGTGACGACGCCAAAGTTGCCTCCACCGCCCCGCAGCGCCCAGAAGAGTTCGGTGTTCTCCTCGCGGTTGGCCGTCCGGATCTGGCCGTCGGCAGTGACGATCTCGACCTCCTCGAGGTTGTCCGCGGTCCAGCCGAAGCGACGCGTGAGGTAGCCCAGGCCGCCGCCGAGGGTCAGGCCAGCGACGCCGACCTCGGAGGAGAAGGAGCCTAACGGCGTGGCCAGCCCGTGCGCCTGTGTCGCCCGGTCGACGTCTTGGAGCAGACACCCAGGCCCGACCTGCGCGAGCCGCGCGTCCGGGTCGACCGTGACGTCGCGCATGCGCGACATGTCGAGCGTCAGACCGCGCTCGGCGATCGAGGTACCGGCCATGTTGTGCCCCCCGCCCTTGATGCTCAGCAACAGACCGTGGTCACGCGCGAAGCCGACGACAGCTGCGACGTCCCGGGCCGACGTCGGCTGCAGCACCACCGCGGGGGCTTTCGCGACCATGCCGTTCCAGACCAGCACGGCGTCGTCCCAGCCGGCGTCGTCCGAGCGAAGCAACGGACACTTGACCCGCGACTCGAACTCGTCGAGCTGCTCCGACGTCAGCCGCACCAGTGCGCCGTCGAGTCCGGCGACGTCGATGGTGCTCGTCTTCATGCGCCGTCCATCCGCGCCGGCGAACTGTGGCTGATTCGCTTCCATCATGCCGCTCCTCACTTATCGTTGTGCTCAACGCTAAGTCGTTGCCAGGGCGGTGACTGGCGGGATTCGGCCAACTGAGTGGACGTCTACCGAGCTGGCCGAAAACCGCTGATACGGTTGACTCCGGGGCGAGAAATGAGCCACATCGTCGAGGACTTCGAGAGCTGCTACCGGCTGAGTTGCAGCCGCGATCCGCGCTACGACGGCATCTTCTTCATCGCCGTCACTTCAACGCGGCTCTACTGCCGGCCGAGCTGCCCGGCGCGGATTGCGAAGCGCTCGAACGTCTGCTTCTATCCAACGGCGGCCGCCGCGCAGTCGGCTGGCTTCCGCGCTTGTAAGCGCTGTCGCCCCGACGCATCGCCCGGGTCGCCCGATTGGAACTGGCGTGCCGACCGTGTTGGGCGCGCCATGCGCTTGATCGGAGACGGCACCGTCGACCGCGAAGGAGTCTCCGGGCTCGCAAAGCGACTGGGCTTCAGCGATCGGCATCTTCGGCGACTCCTGTCCGAGGAGGTCGGCGCAAGCCCGGTCGCACTTGCGCGCGCCCAGCGTGCCAACACCGCCCGGCTCCTGATCGAGTCGACCGCCATGTCCTTCGCCGATGCGGCCTTGGCGGCCGGGTTCCATAGCGTTCGCCAGTTCAACGCCACTATCAAAGACGTTTTCGACTTGACCCCGGGCGAGATGCGGCACCGGTCGGACCGTGCCTGCTCCCGGTCGCCCGGAGTCGTCGAGCTTCGCCTGAACTGCCGGGAGCCCTTCGATGCGGCCGCCTTGCTGCGGTTCCTGGAAGTGCGCGCAGTCCCCGGTCTCGAAGACGTCAGCGGCGGTACCTATCGGCGAGCGCTGACTCTCGCCCATGGCATCGGGATTGTCGAGCTGACCCCGGAAGTGCGTTCCGTTCGGTGCGTTCTCCTCCTTGACGATTTTCGCGACCTCGCCGCGGCGGTAGCACGCTGCCGGCGCCTGCTCGATCTCGACGCCGACCCTCTGGCCATTGCCGGGGCCCTCGGCCGTGACAAGGTGATCGGCGGCCTCGTCCGCGCCCGGCCGGGGCTGCGAGTGCCGGGCTGCGTCGACGGAGACGAACTCGCCCTGCGCGCAGTGCTCGGTCAGCGCGCGTCGCTGCGGGCTGCACGGACACAGACAGCCCGCCTCGTCGAAACGTTCGGTACGCCGCTGCGCCAGCCGCTCGGGACGGTGACCCATCTATTCCCATCCGCGGCGGTCCTCGCCGAAGCCGACCCCAACGCGTTTGCCGGGCTGGGGCTACGCCGCGCCCCGTTGCAGACTCTCGCCGCCCAGCTCACCAACGGCGAAGTCCGGGTCGACGCCGGCTCAGACCCGATCGAAGCGCTCACCCGGCTACTCGCGATTCGTGGTATCGGACCTTGGACTGCCGCGTACGTGGCGATGCGAGGATTTCACGATCCCGATGCGTTCCCAAATGGCGACGCTGGTCTTCGCCGCGCACTCGAGGCACTGGGTTGCCCGGTCGACCCCCGCTCGGTCGCCAAGCTGCAACAGCGATGGCGGCCCTGGCGTGCATACGCCGTCGTTCAGCTCTGGACGAGCCTCGACCACTGACCGTGAGCGTTGGTCATGACCCCCGCGCAGCCGCGCTTGAACGCGCTGATCTCGAGCTGCGCGGGCCGTGACGCCCTGACCGGACTACCGTACTGACGGCCGAGCGGCTCATCGCTGCCGCCCACCAACCAGCCGTGGAAGCGGCGTCTGTAGCGCCAGGGCAGAAACCGGCAAGCGAACGTTTGAGCGAGCCGATGACGGTTCTGATGTCAGCCGGACTAACGCCTCGATGCTGGGGCAGGTTGGCTGCGCACCGCCGAGCCGCTCGCTCGCCGCCGCACTAGCCACTAACCCGCGCGGGAGGAGCCTTAGGGCGAGGAACGCGCACCAGCGGGCAAACGAGTGACGGGTAGCTCTGTGGGTCCAAGTCGCTGAGCACCACCGAACCGAGGAGGTTACTTCCAGATGGCGGTGCCACCAAGCGATGCCGGTGGCACCCTTGCGGATTGCGGTGATCCACTGTGGCCTCGGTACGGAGGCCCATCGCCTGGCAGCCGAGAACGGACCTCCCGTTGGAGATCAGCCTGACGCTTCCCGATGAGCCGCTCACCGAGGAACTCCCGGGGGGCATAGCGCGGATCGACATGCCGGTCACCAATGTGTCCGACTCAGCCCTGCACGCCACGACTGGCCGGGCCCCACATCTGACGCTCGTCAGGGACGGGCTGGTCGTCGCATCACCCCCCGGGGCAGCGTTCCTCAGCTCACAGCTTCGACCTCAGCCCCGGTGCCAGTCGCGACTACGAGTCCGGCGTCAGTCTCCGACGCTGCACCCCCGGCCCACCATCTCCATACTCCGTCCCGCAGATGGGGACCGCATTCCCCACTGGGGCTGGGCTGTCGGCCAGATTGAGAGGTTGATCCCCACCGAGCTCAGGCGGTCGGTGATTACGCAACCGGCTCCGGTAGCCGATAAGCGTGATTCTGTCCGTAGGCGTCCCGATCTGCAGTGCCAGCGCACTGAAGGCGGGCCGAAAGGACCAACTTGGTGCCCCCGGCAGGATTCGAACCTGCGACGCACGGTTTAGGAAACCGACCCACCCCACCGACATACCCCTCTCGAGGCGCAACCAGGCGACACCAGTTCGGCTGTTCTTGACTCCAGTCGACTCGGATCGACGCGCCTTTGTTCCCACGGTGTTCCCACGCTGAACTGCTGAGCGTTCGCCGAGCTAGCGCAGCTCGTAGCGACTGAGATGAGGCTGATTGGCTACGAGTGGCAGGCGAGACCTCAGCGGTACCTTGACTCGCGAGATACGCACCCTCCTTGCCGACCCGATCGTGCTCGGCTTCGCAGCTACCGGGTGCGCCCATGCAGTAGCCGGCGCGCCACGGCCGAGTCGATCCCGCCTCCTTGAACCGCACCCACCAGCGATCCTGCCGGGGCCCAGCTGGGCCGGTTCCTCGTATGGAAGGTCACCGCGGCGGGTGCGACGATGCCCGTACCAGAGACCTGGGGCATCGTAGTCTGGACCCGGATGCGGGAGGTGCATGTGACAGCAATCTGGGCTGACGCGGGCGACGGCTGGTCGCTTCTCAGCGCGGCGGGCTTCCCGAACGAGGCAAGTCTGCATGAGATCGTCGCGACTTCGCCGGAACTGCTGCCGCTGTCGGGTAGCCCGAGCCTGGCCGTGGTCGGTCGGGAGGTGCTGTTGGGCAGCGGGTATGCCGACGTCCTGGCGATCGAGTCAACTGGTCGGCCGGTCGTCGTCGAGGTCAAGTTGCGGAACAACTCCGAGTCCCGGCGCGCCGTCGTAGCGCAGATCCTCGCCTACGCCAGCGCCCTGCACGGCCTCACCCAGCAAGAACTCGAACGCGACGTCCTTTCACGTCACCTGAAGGGCCGATCCCTGCTCGATGTTGTACGCGAGTCGGAGGCCACCCAAGAGGGCGTCGATGCTGAAGCCTTTGCCGAGGAGCTATCGATCTCATTGAGGGATGGCGCCTTTCGGCTGGTGCTCGTGCTGGACGAAGCACCCGACGAGCTGGTTGGACTTGTCGGTTATCTGGAGTCGGTTGCCGAGGTGATCACCGTCGACCTGATCACGGTGACCGCCTATCAGCTAGGTGGACGCCGAATCATCGTGCCCCAGCGAGTGGCGCCCGAACCGCCACGCAGGATGGGCAGCGACGAGGCACCCGCTCAGTCACGATCCGGAGGTTTGGCACGCCGGGGTCACTCCGTCGCCGGGGTCTCGCCGTTCAGGGAAGCGATCCAGAACGCCCCTCCCGAGATGCAGCCTGCGCTCGTACGCCTCTCCGAGCTGGGCGAACGGCTTCAAGTCGAACGCTTGGCAGACGTGTCCACATACTTCGGAAAGCGCGGTGAGGTGACCCTATTGCCCAGGCTGCGGCCGGACAACGCAGGTCTCGTGACGTTCTGGCAGTGGACAGACGGGCGCGCCTTGGTCACTCCCTACCGCACTGTCTTCGAGCGGCGCGCACCGAACAGCATCGTCGGCTTCGAGCATGCGGCTGCGCCAGCCCGTCTCGGACAGGGCAATGAGGTCTCGACGATCACGGACGAACTCATCGACGCGGTGTATCACGCCTACCTGGAGGCCAACGGCCGAGGCTGGCCTCCTGCGGATGGGCTTGTACCCGAGACCGAAAGGTTATGAAACACGGCGGCAGTCGCGGGGGCCGACTTCAGGCTGCAGGAGCTCGGCGTCAGCTCCTGCAGCTCTCTCTCGAGTTGATGCGCTTTAGCGTCACGAGCGAAGGTCCGGCCGTTCAAGACGGGTGCCACGGTCTGACGAGCTACTTCGGGTAGAAGAAGGAGCCGTCCTTGCCGAACATGTCAGGGTAGTGGCTGGCCCTGGCGTGAATTTGCTGAGACTCGGGTAGGCGGCCGTCACGCATCCTGTACAAACCCCGTCGGCCGATCTCGGCGATGATCTCTCCAGCCCGCAGCTTGCCTTCTGGTGACTCCGTGAGCACCTTGTACATCGCGGCGTGCAGGGTCATTCTGCCGTCTTGCCCGCTGTGCGCAGTCTGCGGGCCGATCGGGCCAGATCCGCTAGGTGGCTCGGCGTCGATTTCGAGAAGACCCTCGAGGACGCAAACCCGGCGCTCCTTTCTGCCGAGGGCGTGTCGTGCGTCGTCGCGTTCCAGACGAGCGTGCTCCAGATCAGCCTCAATCTGTTCGCGGTGGTCCAGGCGGATCTTGACCAGTGCTTCGGTGTAACTCATGGCACATCTCCTGACTCTGATGGGCGACTGTTCGTCGAATATCACACAATCACACATCTTGCGAGAGATCAATGGGCGACGCTTGAGGTTCGCCGGAGCGCTGTCCGGCAGTCCCTTGTGATAGCCCACACCGCGGGGCCGGTGATGAGCAGTTACCTGGCCTGCTTCCCTTGGCCGACCTATGTAGGCGGCGGCCACCCTAGAACCGACGAAATCGATGTGAGTACCCGAGGGGCTACGCATGCGCGCGCACGTGAGTCTCAGTGCGGACGTGGCTGATGTCCGCGGCGGCCGGGGCGATTTGTCATCGCGGAGCGGCTGACGCTGGCCTTCGGTGGCCGGCGCGCCCCGACGGAGGGCAGTGGCACCCACCCTCGCCTGAAGTCAACCTCAGTCGTGCCTCGATCTGGGGTCGGCCAGATCACGATTCGCGTGAGGTTGCCGACTCGCCCGGCAGCAGAGTGAGATCATCGCGTGGCGGTCGCGAGGCCGCTGCGCATGTCACAGCGGCCTCGATCGTGTGGGCTGGTATGCAACCTCGACGCCGGTGAGGGGTAAGTTGTCGCGGTAACTGGGGAAGGGGGTGAACTATGTTCGAGAAGGGACAGCGGGTCCGAGTGGCCGCGGCTGGCGTGCCCGATTTCGCGACGGTCCGGTTCGTGATTCCCGGAGAGCAGCCGGGGGCATTCGACCTGATCCTCGTGGATGATGAGGGAAGACGTCACGAGGTAAACCTGGCTCCCGGTGATGCAGCCACGGTTCGTGCTCTCGTCAGCGATGGGAAGGCTGATTCAGCTAGGGTCCTGGCCGGCATGTGGACGCGGTGGATGGATGCCGCCGCGACGAACGCGGAATCCAGTGCGATGGCCTCGACACCGCTCAAACCGTACGCGCATCAGACCACGGCTGTGTACGGCGCGATGCTGCCGCAGCCGCTGCTGCGGTTCCTGCTTGCAGACGAGCCGGGCACAGGTAAGACCATCATGGCTGGGCTCTACCTGCGGGAGATGCAGAGGCTCGGCCTGGTCAAGCGGGCGATCATCGTGTGCCCGGCGAACCTGGCCACCAAGTGGGTGGACGACTTCCAGCGGCTGCTCGGCGGCGGGCTTCGCCAGCTGACGTCGGCGACCGTGCGGGAGAACGCACTAAACAGCAACGACCTCTGGGTTGTCAGTCTCGAACTGGCAGCCGTCAACCCTGCCGTCCAGGACGCCATCCGGCCGGACCGGGCTGGGTGGGACCTCGTGGTCTTCGATGAGGCGCACCGGCTCACCCCGACCGCTGCGGGTTTTCACCAGGTCGGGCGGTTGCTGGCCAAGAACACGCCACGTGCGCTGCTGATGACCGCGACACCACACCGCGGCAAGGAGTGGCTGTTCCGCCACCTGCTGCATCTGGTCGACCCTGGCATCTACCCCGACCCTGGCACTGATCCGAACATCGAGCTGAGCGCGCTGCGCCCCGGGCCGATCCATTTCCTGCGCCGCATGAAGGAGGACCTGGTCGACTACGACGGACAGACGCGACTGTTCAAAGGCCGCACGGCCCACAACCACAGCGTCCCGCTGTCGCAGGTCGAGTACGGCTACTACCAAGCCGCCCTCGACATGGTCGATCAATACTTCCCGCCCACCGCGCAGCCTCTCGCACGCATGGTCTACGGCAAACGTGCCGCCTCCAGCCTTCACGCTCTCGCGGAGACACTGCGCCGCCGGCATGCCCACATGGGCCAGATGAGCGAAGCCGAGGCCGCGCTCATCGCCGACCGTGAAGACCAGGGCGACGAGACCGAGATCGATGAAGCCAAGGTCGTGCACGCGGCCTCGACCGCGAGCCGCGCCGAGCGCGCCGGCATCAAGGCCCTCGTCGAGCAGATCGATGCCACAGTCAACGACCCGACCGTGCAGCCGTCGAAATGGAAGCGACTCACCGACGACTGCCTCGGCAAGCACGGCATCCATCCAGGTAACACCGAGCAGGCCGTCGTCTTCACCGAGTACGCCGACTCGGCCGAGTGGATCGCCCAGCGACTGCAAACCCAGGGCTACACCGCACGGCTGTACTCCGGCCGCCAGAGCAAAGCCGACCGCGATGAGGTCCGCAAAGCCTTCATGCGCGGCGAGTTCCAGGTCATCGTCACCACCGACGCAGGTAACGAGGGCATCGATCTGCAAGCAGCGCACGTCCTGATCAACTACGACATTCCCTGGTCGCTGGTCCGGCTCGAGCAGCGCATGGGCCGCATTCACCGCGTCGGCCAGCACCGAGACGTATTCCTCTACAACCTTGTCGCCACCGACACTCGCGAAGGCGAGACGCTGCTACGCCTGCTCGACAACTTCGTCACCGCCGCAAACGAGTTGCGCGGGCAAATGTTTGACAGCCTGTCGGCGGTCGCCGAGATCACCGGCGTCGACTACGACAAATGGCTGTCCGACCTCTACGGCAACGACGAGGTCAAGAAGCAGAACGCGATCGACGCGGCCAAGGCGATCCAGTCGCACGAGCTGACCCGGGCCGCCCGCCAAGTACGAGACACCGAGCGCAAGCTCGCGAGCCAGGTCGACGCAGTCGCGGCGCTCACACTGCTGCAACGCGACCTGTTCGCCCGCATCAACCCAGCCATCGTCGAGGCCTACCTCGACCGGCTCGCCGCCGCCGACCTCCTGCGCGCCGAGCCCACCGCCGCCGGCGCCGGCTTCCGCCGGCTCGCCCTCACCACCGGCACGCTACCGGCCAGCCTGGGCGGCGGGTACGAGGTCCACATCGCCACAAGCGGCGACGCGCTGCGCGAGGCCGCCGAGAACATCGACGTCGGCGACACCATCACCCTCGGCCCCGGTGAACCAGGCTTCACCGACCTCATCAAGCTCGCCGACCACAAGCTCGCCGAAGACGTCTACCAGGCCGGCGCGGCCGGGGACCCGACCAGCCTCACCCCGTACGACCTCTACGCCTTCGAGGCGACGATGACCGAGAGCGACGGCAAACGCGCCAGCATCTGGGCAACCTTGATCAAGGTCGACGACAGCGGCAATGCCCGCGCCGTGCGCTGGGAGACTCTCGCCAACCTCGTCCCCACCACCCGGCCCGGTACCGGGCCCCACCCCGCCCGGCACGACAGTGCCGTCCAAGCCGCCGCCGAGGTCGCCCAGGAGACAGTGGCACAGCACCGCAGTGTCCGGACAGACTGGTTCGCCCAAGCCCGCAGAGACCTCACCAACCTGCCGCTCAGCCTTACCGACAGCATCAAAGACCGCGACACTCGGCTCGCCCTCCGCAAACGACTCCAAGCGCAGACCACCGAGCGGCTCGCCGAACTCGAGCGGCTGGTCGATGTCCAGCTCACCGAACCAAAGCTCGTAGGCCGACTGCGCGTCCTCGCCGCCGCTGACCCCAGCATCCAGGCCGAGATCGACGCCGAAATGGTATCGATGAAACATGTCCAGCAGTTGATGCAGGACGACGGCTGGACCGTGGAAGATATCCACACCGAGGGCCGCGGCTATGACCTCGATGCCCGTCGCAACAGCCAGGTTCGCCACGTCGAGGTGAAAGGTGTACTCGGCAGCGCCGCCAGCAGTGGGATCCGGATGACCGGCAACGAGGTCCTCATCGCAACCCAACACCGCAAGGACTACTGGCTCTACGTCGTCGACTCATGCGCCGACGGCAAGGGCCGATTCTTCGGCGCCTACGAAGACCCCGCAACCTTGTTCGCCACCGACATGACCGGCGACGCGGTATTCCGCGTCCCGGGCAGCAGCCTCAAGAACGCACCCGGGAGCAATGTATGACCCGCATGATCGAGCGCTGGTTTCCCTGCGCGGAAGTCAGCCTTGCAGCAGCAAGTGGTTGGGGGAGCGGCAACGTTGAGCGCAAGCTCTTTACGTGGTTCGCGGCCCGTCCCTCCGCCCAAGCGAAAGCTGCAGTTGTCTGCTCGCTCCTGCCGTGGCCGGACGAGGAGGCCGAGCAGAAACGACTTCAGACGTTGGTACGCGAGGCCATGACGGGCCGAGATGCTGCCTGGACGGCCCTGCGTCACGAGATCATGCTCAGCAACACTGCTCCTGTCCGTGTCCTCGACCCCTTCTCCGGCCGCGGGATAATTCCACTTGAAGCAGCTCGGCTGGGTTTGCCGGCCGCTGCAATTGACTACTCCCCTGTCGCAGTGCTTGCTACATCGCTGCTGGCCGAGCACCCATTCATCGATTGGACCAACGAGCCTCCACTGCCTTTTTCGTCAAGCGACAAGTTCGCTGGCATCGGGGATCGTCTCGTTGAGGACGTGGACCTGCTTCTGGCCGAGATTGGCAGGCGCCACCAAGCCAGCATGCGTGAGCTATTCCCCGCCAATGCTGATGGATCGCAGCCTTGGGGCTATCTCTGGGCCGTCACCTTGCCTTGCCAGGAATGCGGCCGCCGCTTTCCGCTCGTGGGGAAGAATTTACTTCGCGAGCCATCCACCAGGAGAGTCAAGGGTTCGAAAACTTCGGTCGTAGATCCAGGGCAGTCCTTCTTCGTGCGTGCCTCGCGAACCGGAGACACATTCGAAATAGTGCCAGAGGATGGCCCGCCGCGGCATCCCGCGACCCTGGTGAATGCTCGTGGGACTGATGGAAAGAAGATCCCCGGTAAGGCCGCGGTATGTGTGTTCTGTTCCCACGCCCACCCGCTGAATGTTCATCGTCGCTTGACAAACGAGGGCGAGGGCAAGGATGCCTTGTTGCTGGTGGCTGACCACGACCCAACGGTAGGCAAACGTTTCCGTCTGCCAACCGACGATGAGATCGCTGCTGCCCAGGCAGCCAGCGAGGCGCTCGGATCAGAGAAGAACTTTGGCACGTTCCTGCCGGCAATCCCGGACGAGGTGATAGGTCCAGGCAACAACAACATCATTGGGCCCAGTATCTACGGGGCCCGAACATTTGGTGACTTCATGTGTGATCGGCAGACACTGTTCTACGTCCGGCTATGCAGAGTAATAGATGAGATTGGTCTGGAACTCGCCGCGGCTGGGATAAGTGACCGGTATGCGCGTGCGCTCACCGGCTATGCAGCCGCGAACATGGTTCGGATGTTGCGATACAGCACGCGCGGCGCTTGGCTGCACACGGCTGGTACGCCGCGCATCGCTGGCATTTTTTTAAACGAAGGATCCCTTTCGTTCTCCTATGACTTCTTCGAGGCCGGTATAGGTGACGGCCCTGGAACATGGGAGGGGGTGCGTGGCAGCTCCGTCAGCACGCTGAGAGATCTCATGCCGAGCCGACCCGGTACCGGTGTGGAGATTCGGCGAGCGTCGGCAACGGAACTACCTTTTGGGAAGGAGCGCTTCGCCGCTGTCGTTACCGATCCCCCGTACGACGAGATGATCGCATACGCCGATTCGTCAGACATCTTCTTCGCGTGGCTCCGGCGTGCACTCGTTAACACCTGGCCGGAGTTGGCCGTCAGCGCGGAGCCGGGAGGTGCGCAAGAGAAGGCGCTCGAAATCATCGTGAAGCGCAGTCGAGGACTTTCGAAGAGTGAATTCAAGGAGCACCGGACTCGCGAACACTACGACACCCTGATTGCGCAGGCGTTTACAGAGATGCGCCGCGTGGTCCAGCGCGACGGAGTTGTCACGATTGTTTTCGGGCATGGTGACCCTGAAGTGTGGCAGCGACTGCTGGCTTCGATAGATCAGGCGGGCCTCATCATGACCGGCTCGTGGCCGGCCAACACAGAGTCAGGTGGACGTCAGAACAAGGCAAACATCCAGACCACACTCACCATGTGCTGTCGTCCCGCATCGGAGAAGCGACAGCCGGGACGGAAGGGCTCCGTCGAGCGCGAGATCAGAGACGAGATCAGGAAGCGTTACCTGGACTGGGAGCGCTGGGGGCTTGCTCCGGCGGACATGTTGATGGCCGCCGTTGGTCCGGCGATGGAGGTTGTTGGGCGATACGAATCGGTCTTGGATGCCAAAGGTGAAGCTGTCGACATCTACACCTTTCTGCCACTCGCTCGGGCCGCTGTTCAGGACGCAATGGCGGTCGAAGTGGACCACCATCCGCTCGAGACCTTCGACGCTCGGACGAGGTTCGCCCTCTGGTGGGTTCGTTTGTACGGCCGGGAGGTACAAGCAAAGTCCGAACTGCGCTGGCAGTCACTCGCGTCATCTCTGGACATCGCCGAAGTTCGCGACTTGGTACCTGAGGCCGGCAAGGGCGTGGCATTTACGACGTCCCGTCAGTTCAAAGGAATTATCACCGCCGACTCCTCAGTCATTGACGTTGCGCTAGCTCTTGCTGCTGCGTCTGACGACGGGCTCAGTGTGATGGGAGAGATCCTCGTGGCTTCGAAGCGATCTGCCGATGACACCTACTTGTGGGCCGCCATCAAGTTCTTGGCTGATCGGCTTCCCGATAGTGACGCCGATTCCATCTTCTTTAACCGGGTACTGCGCACGCGATCCGGTATCACAAGCGCTGCTGAGGCGGTCTCTGCAAGTGGCGAGCAAGAACGCCGACGTCAAGTGAACGACGACGCACAGTTGAGGCTGCTGTGATCGGCCGCGCATCGCAAATCAGCCGATGAACACACGGGCCCGGAAGATCTGAGGAGATCGACGTGACGAAAAGCGTGACCCCGTGGTGGAAGACTCTGAAGATCCGCCAGGAGATCCTGAACGCCTCTGGACAGATCGACGATGTACAGATGTCACTGTTTCGGGCCGTCCATGGGATCGGCAACGACAAGCCGCCGTACGCTGACGCAGCCTATTACGGCGACATCACCCACCCGACCGAGCGGCTTACCGACCTTCTCACCGAGATCGCTGTCCGTATCGGCAGCGGTAGTGATTACCTCAAGGCTCGGGCCGTCACCCGCCTCGATCAGGGTATGGGCGGCGGCAAATCGCACGCTTGCATCGGTGCATACCACTTGGCCCATAGTAGCGAGGCGTTGTTCAAGACCCAGCTCGGCCAGGGAATTGCCGCTCGTGCAAAGGCGAAAATCGGGCGCGAGCTGCCAGGTGATCTGGGTCGTCCACATGTCGTGGTGATGCCCTGCGATAACATGACGCCAGGTGCGGGTGTCCAGGAATTTGACGGCCCCGCCGTCAGCCTCTACGAGCGATTTCTCTGGCGGCTCTTCAGTAAGGACTATTCGCTTTACGAGCGGTATCAGCCCTACTGGAGCGACAAGCACAAGATCGGTGAAGCTCTTCGTGCCGTCAACCGGCCGGTCCTCATTATTGTCGACGAAATCATGGACTACGTCGGCAACGGCCTCGATGGTGCCGGCAAGCCCGACCTTATGGCGCAAGACATGGCGTTTCTTCGTGCGATCCTCGACGTCGCCAACGATGTTCCACATGTCGCGATGCTCATGGTGATGATCGCTTCCGATCACGACAAGACGGCTCTGTCGACAGGCGGGCAGGAGCGGCGAGAAGATCTCAACAGTCAACTTGACCGGAACGGTAAACCAGCTACAGTCACGGAGGTGGGCGACTTCGCCGACATCCTACGGCGACGTCTCTTCGACGCCGACCCGCCAGCGGAGGTCCTCAGCGCAACCGCCGACCTGTATCGCCCAGTGCTCGACGACAAGGCGTGGACCAAGAACGTCTGGGAAGCGACCGGCGCCGAATGGCGACGTCGCTGGGACGACGAGGTTGCCGCCTGCTATCCCTTTCACCCGATGTTGATGAATGTTGCGAAGGAGGAATGGAGCAAGGTCACCGGCTTCCAAAGAGTCCGCTCCACCATCCGCATCTTCGCGGCCACCGTCTACGCGCAACAGCAGCGCGGGGCGGCCGGCCAATGGGTCCCCGCGCTGATTGGTCCCGGCGATCTGCCCCTGTCTGATAGCGCAGTCCGTGAGGCACTTCTGGGCAGCGGCCTGGTTGAAGACGAGCGGACCATTGCGAACTATCGGAGCCTTGCGGAGATCGAGGTCGTCAACCACGACAGCTCGGCGGGCACCGCTCGCCGCCAGGACCTTGAACGCCCGCCCCTCATTTGGAGCGAAAGCAACCCGCGGGCCGCCGAGCGCGCCGCCACGTTCATCTTCCTCGCCAGCATCGTCGGCACACTGCGCCCCGGCCGTGGACGGGGCGCCAGCGCGCCCGAAGTCAAGGCAGCCACCAGCGTCCCCGACACCAACTACAGCCTGACAGACGCCGACAGCGTCGTCGAGGATCTCGTTGACCCCGACCAGGGCATGAGTGCAGTCGAGATCATCCGCGGGCAGGGCAACAACAAGCCGGCCCGCTACTTCCTCTCAACCCGCCTCACGCACCGGATGCTGGTCAACAACATCCGCCGCACGATCACGGACACCGAACGGGACCAGCTTCTCGCCGACTTCGCCCAACGTCTGGCTAGCAGCGGTCCTTTTCGCGAGCTCAAGTTCGTCAAGGCTGACCCAGGTCGCAGTGCCACGGACGTGCTGGCCACTGCAGGACTTGATACGGCACACACCAGCCGCCTGATCGTGCTCGACCCCGCTCAGTACAGTCTTCGAAACGGCATGGAGGAGGCCACTCTCGCGGCCCTGACCGTCGCCATGGGTTTGGGTACAGGGACGCAGCGACTGCCGGTTCAGTGGGCCAGTAGCGCCGTCTACGCCGTTGCGAACACGCAACGCCGCAGCCTCGCCCGTGGGCTTGCCGTCGAGTATCTCGCCCGCCAGAAGGCACTTGCTGCCCCGGAGGTGCAGAACGACGACGAACTCAAAGCCACTGGCACCAAGGAGCTTGCAGCCGCGAAGGAGCAGCTCGAGAAGGCACTCAAACGGGCATATCAGCACGTCGCGTACCTCGCTCAGCCCGATCCGGACGGCGAGCGGTACCTCGACCAAATCACATTCGACGACGAAAACTTCACCGCGCTAGACGGAACCTTAGTCTGGAAAGGGCTCGCCGATCGAGACAAGGTGTTCGATACCGGCCAGTTCGGGCCGAGGGCCCTTATGCACAACCTCCGGGAGCAGGACTACGGCAAGACCCTGTCCGACGTCCGAGCCGCGTTCTATAGCGCACCACGACTCCCGCTGCTCTACGCCGGCGACCGGGACCTGCAGCAGGCGATCTTCGACGCCGTCAACGAGGGGTTGGTGAGCATTGTCGATGGAAGCGGCAACGACGTAGCCGTGACGGCACCCGGGCAGGTGAACCTCACCAGCGCCGGGCTGCGGCTTGCGAAGCCGCAGCCACAGATCTGCCCTGACTGCGGCCAACCCGCTCACGCCGGCGAATGCCCCGCCGCGGTCGCGGGCGGGGACACGGGCGCTGAGACCGATACAGGAAAAGCCGCGGGCACTCAAGGTGGTCCCGCATCGACCGGACAAGACGGCGGTACGCCATCCGGCACGGACACGCAGACGCCTGCAACGAAAGATAAGCAGGCCGCCTTCTCCTTCACCAGCAACCTGCTGAGCAACCCCGACAATGCAGACACTTTCGCCGCCTTGTTCAAGACGCTCTACATGGCGCTCGATGAACGGCAGGTCAGCTACCTCCAGGGGACGATCCAGTTGGTCGTGGACGCGACAGTGGCGAGAGAGGTCGAAGAACGGCTGAACGAGATCGGGATCAACGGGACGTTCAAGGACATCTGACCTGAGTTGGGTCAATCCCTTAGTGCCTTGCGCAGGGGCGCTCTGCTGCCCGCCGGTCCATGCGTCGTCGCAGGTCAGGGGCCAGGTTGCCGGTCAACACCCGGTCGTGCTGCGGGCTGGGCCGACCAGCGCAATGGGCCTAGCACGAACCCAGGAGTGCGTCGTCGGCGCTCGTCAACGACGACACGCCGCCCTTCGACGGCGCGAAGACACGCTCAAGTGCGCCCAGGCGATGGAACAGACCCGGCGAGCACCGGGCTGTCGCGCAAGAGCGCTGCTTCGCAGCGCGAATCGACCGGATTTGGTGCCTTGGTAAGGCACTTCACCATGTCATCTCCGCAGGTCAACGGCTTGCGGTGCTGAGAATCGGGCGCGGGTGACCCAAGTCGGGTCTGACAGAGAACGCGCAGACGTATCCGAGGGCGGCTGCAGCGGAGCGCGCCACCACAATGGCCCGCGATTAGGACCTGCATCGGATGTGGACTGCGATGAGCTCGGCTTCGGTCATGCCGCCAGAGACTTCGTCGACGGTCAGTCAAGTGCCGACGACTGCCGAACCGATGGTGTCAGGCCGAGGTGGCTATGGCGGACTCGATTGCGGCGCGGATTGCTCGCCAGGGGAGCTCCTTGTTGGGGGCACTCCGGGGTCTGTGCAGAGGCCAGACATCCTCTCCATAGACGAGGTGGACACCAGCGCCAGCAAGGGCGGCGATGTGGTGTTCCCAGCCGGGCTGGCCGGCGTGGGCTGCGTTGACTCGAGGAAAGACGACGACGGGTGGACGGCGTCCGCCGATTGCCTCGCAGAGCTGAGTCAGTGCCTGATTGTCGGCGATCCCCAGCGCCAGCTTTGCTACCAGGTTCGCGGTCGCCGGAACGGCCGCGTAGCAGTCCACATCTGGGTGCGGACTCGTCTCGTGAGGTAGGCGAGGTGCGCTGCGAACCGGTAGGCCGGTGACCGCTTCGATCTTGCCGATTTCGCCAGTGGCCTCCAGCCATGCGGTAGCGGTTGGCGTCAGCGTCACGGCAACGGTCCAGCCATCCTCCAGCAGCGGCTCGATGAGTCGCTCGCGCACGTCCTCGATCCCGCCGGCAGCCGCGCACACCAGGCCGAGTGTTCGGCCGCTCATTGAACCGCCCGGCAGCGCTCGGCGAGGGCGAGAATCTGCGATCCACGGCCACCAGTGCTAGGTGTCCTGCGGTGGATGTCCCGCACAATCTCTCGGACGGCGGGATTGTGCCGCACGAGCTGCGGTGACTTCGCCTCAGCGTCCAGGAGCGCTGATATCGCCTCGTCGTCCTGAGCTGAGTAGCTGTGCGCGCGGGCAAGGTCGATGCCGTGCGCAACCTGTCGGACGGTCGGAAGAACACTTGAGTCGACCCGAGGGCCGTGGTCCGTCACGTATGCGACGTCGCCCAGGTCGAGCGCAGCGGACAGCCTGTGCAGCATGACGTTCGTCGGCCCGAAGGAGGTTTGCCAGTAGTTCGCATCCGAACCGAGCTGCTGCGCGGCCGACTCTGCGGAGGCGAGTAGTTCGGTGGCTGTTGCACGGTCATTGCGGCGGGATGCGGCAGTTGCCATCCGCAGGTCGAGCATGCCGAGCAGACTGAGCGCTGCTGGGTCCATCCGAGCTACACGGGTCGTGAGCCAAGAGCGGGCAGCCTGCCCGAGCTGAAGCGCGTCGTCGTACCGCCCGACGGCGAGTAGCGCGTGAGTGCCGGCCCTAGCCGCCGAGGCGAGTACCAGCGGGTCGTCAGAGTTGTCAGCGGCGTTCATCGCTCGCTCTGCGGCGATCCACGACAGATCAGATTCGCCGATCTTGGTAAGGGTCGTTGCTGCGAGGTGATGGATCCGGGCCGACAGCGCCGGTCCGCGACCGCCATTGCTTGTATCACCCTCGACAGCTTGAGCGGCTCGAATCAGCTCTGGCAGCAGGACGACTGCTTGGCCGATGCGGCCCTGTTGGTAGTGGTCCCAGGCGCCCTCGGTGAGGCTTGCGATGTGTTCGAGATTTGGGGGGCGAGTGGCCTCCTCCGGCGCGAACAACACCCGCGAGAGGCGCCGAGGAGCCATCAGCGCGTCGCGAATGGCCGGCACATCGTCGTGCTGGTGATCGTCCTCCAGGAGAACTGGCTGCCCGAGGAGATCTCCGAGCGATACCCGGAGCGCTGACGCGACTTCCCCGAGCACGTCCAGCCGCCGGATCTCGCGTTCGCCGCGCTCGATCTTGCTCAGCCAGTCTTCGGTGCGTCCCACCAGGCTTGCGAGTACCGACTGGGTGAGACCGCGGCGGGCGCGATAGAACGCGATCCGCTCGCCGATGCTGAGATGGTCGCCAGCTCCTCGCATGCCCACAACGATAGTGCAGGGCGGAATTAACCTACCCGGACAGTTTGTCCGGGTACTCCGATTGACTCCAGTGTCCACTGGTTCATATGGACGCAAAAGTGATCGAGAGCCAAGTCGAAACCTCTCAGGTTGAGGCGCCATCGCCTGTACGCAGGCGTTCCTCGACCACGTCCAGTCGGCGCCTCAGCTCCTCGACGGTTTCCCGGAGCGCGGTGAGGTCATCGATGGGCGGACGACTGTCCGAGGAGGCGACGAAGACGCCCCGGCCTCGTTGGGTGTACACGAGTCCTTCATCGCGCAGCTGGTCGATGGCCTTCTGGAGAGTCATCAAAGCCACGCCCCACTGCTTGGCCAGGTCGCGGCCTGACGGGAGCTTCGTGCCGGCCGCCAGCTCGCCGGTCTGGATTGCACGGCGCAGTCCGTCAGCGACCTGGGCGTACGGCGGGCGGGGGTCATTGATCTCTACCTGCATGACTCAACCGTAGTCGACCTAGGTAGCTAGGTCAGTTGGACAAGGAACTCTTGTAGAACCAAGTGACCTAGGTTAACCTAGGTCAACCTAGTTAACGCTTGTGAAGGAGAGAGTCAGTGAGTGAAGACGCAACGGCCAGCGAGGTCGTAAGGAAGTTCCTCAGCGTTGCCTCGGCCGCCGAGGTGCTCGGCCTGTCCGAGATGACGCTCTATCGCGTTATCGCGGCTGGGGAGTTCCCCGCCGTCCGGGTGGGTCGCAGGTTGTTCATTCCGAGTCAGGCCCTTGACGACATGGCCACCGCAGCTATCGCCACCGGGGGAGTCGTCGATGCGGCCGAGTGGCGCCCCGCGCAGGTAGCGGGATGACCCGCCAGCTGTCGGCGCAGTCGTCGCACCCCCAAGACATCGAAGACCGGCCCCGCACAGGCGCCAACCAGAACAGGGCCGGTTCTCCCATCACTCAGCTACGAGTTCGAGAGGTCTACAGCATGACTGACGCAGTACAGGGCGGCACGGAGTGGGTGCCGCGGTTTGGGATGTTGGAGGTTTCTGCCGATCGGGCCAGGCTCATCCGGGGGTTGTTCGAGCTGGCGGCGTGGGTGGCGGATCACCCGGACCTGCCGCTGCCAGACGTCACCGCGCACGTGCCGACTCGGCACGACGGCTGGGATGCCGAGCGCACACTGGTCGATCAGGTCGCGCCGGCATTGGAGGTCGAGCCGGAGTTCGACCAGGACGGTGCGCACTACCGCGCGGAGCGGTTCTTTGGCTCGGTCCGGGTGTACTGCCTGGCGATCGAGCCGCAGTGGATGGCGGCCTTCGCGGCGCGGTCCCTGGCCGCCCGCAAGGCTACAGAAGCCGCTAAGTCCGACCGGGCTGCCGAGTCGGCTGCCACGGAGCCGTCCGGTGGTGTGCGATGAACGAGCGCACGCAGTTGGATTTGGCGTGGCGGATGCACGACTCGGCCGCGCAGGCGATCGACAAGGCCGACACGAAGGCCGGTTTCGCGGCGACGGTGGAGACCGCGCTGGCGGCGGTTGTCCTGACGTTGGTGTCGCAGTCGCACGACGCCCCGCTGGCCGGGCGAGTGTTGTTCGGTGTCGCGCTGGTGGCGCTCGCGGTGGCGCTGGGGTCGGCGCTGCTGGTCGTGGTGCCGCGGCTGCACCGCCCGGCTGACGCGCTGGTGCCGGGGGAGTTCTTGTACTTCGGCGCGGTCCGGCTGCGCTCGATCGAGCAGCTCAGTCGGCACATCGTTCCGCGCGGACTTGTGAGCGACATTTACGACGTTGCGGACCCCGGGGTGGCGGTCGTGCACCAGGCCAAGCGGCTTGCGGACATCGCCTGGACCAAGCACCGGTGGCTGCGGGTGTCGTTCCTCGCAGCAGTTGCCGGCGGGATCTTCGCGGTGGCCGGTGTGCTGATCGGTGGTGCGCGATGATGCGGCGGCCGACCAGGACCGAGGGTGTGATGGTCCCGCGGTTCACCCTCGCGATGGTGGCGCTGCTGGCCGCGGGCGTGGCTGCGGTCGCCTGGGACGAGACGCCGGCGCTGACCGAGGTCGGTTACTGGGTCGCCGCAGCCGGAGCGGTCGGACTGGTGACAGCCAGCCTGTTGTTCTGGCGGCTGATGCATGGCGCGCTGATCGCGGCCCCGCTATGGGTGCTGCTGGCCGGCGCGATGGGGTTGCGCATCGGTGCACCGGGTGGCGCGGCCGGGTGGGTGATCGCAGGAGGAGTCCTGCTGCTGATCACGCTGGCCTTGGTCGCGGTGAACCGCCCGGTCGGCGGTGGTCTCGCGGTCGCGCTATGGCTCGGCTACGCCGGGTTCGTGCTCCGGGCCCTGCCGTCAACCGTGCAGGCTTCTCAGCGCTGGTGGCAGCTGCTGATCGCTGCGGGAATCGTGCTGCTCGTCACGGCGGGGTTCACCCTGCGGTCGCGGTCCAGCTCGCGCGGACTGCTGCGCCGTCTCGGCCGCGCCGGCCGCGTCACCGACGGGCTGGCATCGGGATGGGACGTGCGGCGGGTCTCGTCAGCGCGGATGCTCCGCAAGAAGGCCAAGATCGTCCGCCCCTCACTTGCCGAAGTGCCCGCGTGGCGCCGGCGGTTCGTGCCGCTCACGCAGATCGGCGCGACCGTGGCCACGGTCGGCTGGGTCAAGGTCCGGTCGTCTGCTGAGGACCACACGCTGACGGTGGCCGGTCCGCGTGCCGGCAAGACCGGCCTGATGATGAACCACCTGCTGGACGCGCCGGGCGCGGTGATCGCCACTAGCACGAAGACCGACATTCTCGACATCACCCGCGGCCAGCGCGCGAAGCGCGGCCCGGTCTGGGTGTTCGACCCTGACGGCCTCACCGATGAGGGGTCCACGATCACGTTCGACCCGCTGGTCGGCTGCGCCGACCCGGGCGTGGTGATGGACCGCGCCTCGGACCTGCTCGACGGAGTCGGCGCGAAGTCCGACGACGCCGAGCACTGGCTGAACCTGGCCCGCCAGGCGCTGACCGCATTGATGCACGCCGCCGCGCTCGGCGGCTACACCATGGCCGACGTTCAGCGCTGGATCGCGCACCCCGACGACCAGGCGAAGTCCGACGCGCTGTGGGAGCTGCGGGTCGCGAACGCGACCGGGTTCGAGCAGCAGGCCACGCAGTTCTTCACCAACAACGAGCGCACCCGCTCCAGCATCTCCACCACGATCATGCCCGCGCTGAGCTGGCTCTCGGTCCCAACCGCCGCCGCAGCGGCAACACCGGGCGGGGTGCCGTTCGACGTGGAGCGGCTGCTGGCCGAAACCGGCGCCGTCTACCTGCTCGGCGCGGAGGACAAGAAGACCGCGCCACTCGTCACGGCCCTGACCGCGCACATCGCCCGCCAGGCCAAGGCCCTCGCGGTGCGTACACCGGGGCGCCGGTTGGACCCGCAGCTGACGATGGTGCTGGACGAGGCCGCGCTGATCTGCCTGATCCCGCTCGACAGGTGGACCGGCGACTTCGGGTCCCGCGGGATCACCCTGCACATCTCCGCGCAGTCCCGCGCCCAGCTGCGCGACCGGTTCGGCGAAGCCGCCACCGGGGCGCTGCTGACCAACGTGACCACGAAGGTCGTCCTGGCCGGCACATCCGACGACGACGACCTGCAGTTCTGGTCCACGCTGTGCGGGGAACGGCTGGAGCAGGTCGCGACCCGCGACCGCACCACCGGCGGAGTGTCGATCAGCGACCGCCGCGTCCCGGTCCTCACCCCGGGCCAGGTCGCACAGCTGCGCGCCGGGCAGGCGCTGATCATCACCCGCGGCATGCCGCCCGCGATCGGGCGGGTCAAGATGGCGTGGAACCGGCGCGACCTGCGAATGGAGCGGTTCCACAACCGCCGCAGCGTCCAGTGGACCGCCCGCCAGTTGGCCGCGCTCGAGAACCGCCTGGGTGGCCGGGTGCTCGGCGATGCCGCGTGGCTGCGCGACCAGTTCCTCGGCGGCATCGATCGGATAGCCGCCGCGCGGCAGCGCTTGACCGCGCCCTTCGTACGACGGATCGCGGCACGGGTGGACGCCGCGGTGACGTGGCTGGAGGCAACCGACCCGGCGCGCGAACTCCTCGCCCGCCTGCGACTGGCTGGCGCGAGGCGCAAGGCGCGCGCCGCGCTCGCCGCCCGCGACACCAACCGGGCAGGTACGCCGGAACTCGTCGGCTCCGACGACACCGACGGAGACCGGTCATGACCGCCGACATCAGCGGTGGCCGCGGGGTGGAGTGGGTGCAGTTGTGGGACGGCCGGCGCTGGCCGGGCCGGATCCGCAACGGTCTGCCGGAGTTCGGATTCGGGCAGGCGCCGTCTGGCCTGTCCACGCGCCGACAGCTGCGCGAGCGCGGCCTGTCCCGCGGCGGACAGGAGCCGTTCGCCCGGCTGACCTGGAAGCGCGAGCAGCGCTTCGCGTGGCTGTATGTGGACGAGCGCGCCCGTGCCAGGCGGACCCCGAGCGAGAAGCAGCTCGCCGCGGTCAACAACGCACTGGCCGCGCGCAAGGTGTGCGCAGAGTGCGGCCCAGTCGATCACTTCGTGCGCACCACCGACCATCTGTGCGGCGACTGCCACGCTGCCGGTGTCACACCGACCGCGGGGGGCACCGACGGGTGGCGCACCGTCCAGGCCTGGCAGAGCGAAGCAACCGAGGACGAGTCCGACGAGGCCCAGCAGGACGAGGCGTCGGCCGCCGGCGACCGAGCCGCCGAGGCTCTGGCCCGCGCAACGGCGCGCGTCGATCACGCCGAACGCACACGAGCCGGGGCCGAGCTGGCCGAGCAGCTCGCCCACTGGCACGCCGACGACCACGCCGACCGGCCCGCCGCCGAGCAAGCCCACACCGATGACCAGCACGACGGGTCATGGATCGAGAGGGGAGTGGCATGACCGCCGAGCTTGCGCCGCCGTTCGCCTACTACGGCGGCAAGACCACCAAGGCCGCCCAGCTCGCGGCGCTGCTGCCGACGCACCGCCACTACGTCGAGCCGTTCGCCGGATCGCTGGCCGTACTGCTGGCCAAAGCCCCGGCACCGTTCGAGACCGTCAACGATCTGGACGGGGCGCTAATGACGTTCTGGCGGGTCCTGCGGGACCGCGGCAACGACCTGGCCCGGGTCTGCTGGCTAACGCCGCACAGCCGCGCCGAGCACACCGACGCCTACACGCTGACCGATGCCGACGGCAACGACCTTGACGAGCTGGAGGTAGCTCGCCGGGTCTGGGTGCAGCTCAGCCAGGGCATGGGCGGCACCCGCCGCCGTACCGGGTGGCGGCACTTCCAAGACCCCGGCGATCGGACCACTGTGTCCATGCCGGACTACCTGCAGGCCTACGTCGAGCGCATGACCCCGGCGCTGCGCCGGTTGCGCAGGGTCAGCCTGGAAGCCCGGCTTGCGCTGGACGTGATCGCCGCCTACGGCCGCCACGAACACGTCTGCATCTACGCCGACCCGCCCTATCTGGGCAGCACCCGCTCGTCTCGCCAGTACGCCGTCGAGATGAGCCGCCCGGCAGAACACGTCGAACTCGCCGACGCGCTCAAGGCGTGCCGCGCCGCGGTAGTGCTGTCCGGCTACCCCAGCGACCTCTACGACGCCCTCTATGCCGACTGGCACCGCCTCGACCTGGCCGGATTCACCGGCCAGGCCGGCACCAACGGCCGCCGCACCGAAGTGCTGTGGTCCAACCGGCCCCTCGGCACCCAACCCACGCTCTGGCAGGAGAACCACTGATGCAGTACGACAACGACAAGGACCCCGGCACCGCCGCGCTCGCGGCAGTGGCTGGGCTGGCCCGGTCGGTCGAGGCACTGACCCGCGACGTGGCCGCGATGAAGGCCGGTCTGAAGCAGACCGCGTCCAAGACCGCCGTTGCGCGGCTGAACGACACCGTTGCTTCGCTCGGCAACACCATCGCGTCGTTCGAGGATCTGCTGACCCGGCTGGCCGCGGCCAAGCCCAGCAGTAGCCGCGGCAAGGCCGCCGACGCCAGTTCGGTCGAGCCGGTGCGGTCGTGGCTGCGACTGCCCGAGGACTCGGCCGCGGTCGAGGCGGTGCTGAGCGAGTTGCTGCCGTGGATGGAGACGACCTATCTGCGGTACGCGACCGCGCGGGAGACGCTGCCGCCGTGCTGGCTGTGGCACCCCGAGATCGTTGAGGAATTGCTGTGGCTGATGGACGCCTGGATCGCCGCCTACGACAGCGACGAGGCGTCGAACAAGCTCGTCGGTGACTGGCACGACCGCCAGCGTCCCGGCGTCACCCGCCGCATCGGCGAGTACGCCCCTGCGTGTGACGTGCTCGCCCACCGCGACCCCGCCGGACAGCGCGCGATCACCGTGCCGCTGGCCGCTGACGCCGACCCGTTCGTCACCTGGTGGGCCAGGAGTCGCGACGACAACGGCCCCGCCCCGACACCGGAGCAGATCAAGGCTGGCCGCCGAGGCGGCCTGACCGCCCTACCGACCACGACCGCTGGAGGCCAGCGATGACCACCCTGTCCATCAACCTGCCCGAGGCGTTCGAGCCGGGCGCACTCACCTGGCCGATGATCGCCGCCGGCGGCGCCGCACTGCTGATCCTCGCCGCCGTCCTCACCGGCTTGGTCTGGGCGGCCCGTCGCGCGGCTCGCAGCGTCACCGGCGCGATCGAGTCCGGGCGCCTGACGACCCGTCGGGTGCTGATCGTGGTCGCGATCGTCGCCGCGCTCGGTGTGGCCGGGATCGGCGGTGCCCGCTCGTTCGGCGCGGTGTCGGAGAAGTTCGACAGCCCACTGGTGCCGCTGGTGGCCGACGGCATGATCGTGGCCTGTACCGCCCTGCGGCTGGCGGCGCTGACCCGCGGGTGGCGGATTCCAGGGGCGCTGGTCACGACGTACATGTTCATCGGCGGCACCGTGTGGCTGAACATCGACACGGCCCACGGCATCGCCGACGCCCTCGCGCACGCGCTTGCGCCGCTGGCCTACGCCGTACTGGTTGAGATGCTTGCGCACCTGCTGCGGCTGCACATGAAGCTCGCGCAGCCAGCGAAGCCGCGGCTGTCGGCGCTGACCTGGTTCACCTCGCCGGTGATCACCACCCGCGTGTGGCTGCACCTGTCGCGGACCGGCAGCGACGACCCGGCGGCCGCGCGGGCGCTGGTCCAGCAGGTCGTGCGGATGGCGTCGCGGCTGGCGACGCTGTGCCCGAGCCGCAAGCTGTGGCCGCTGGACGCCGCCCGCGCGGCCCGGACCGCGGCCTTGCAGACGATCCGCGACGGGCTGCTGTCGGCCAGCGAACTGGCCGCGCTGCTGCCGGCCGCCGGGCGCCTCGCGCCGGGTGAGCTGCTTGCGCTGGTCGATTCCGCCGCGCTCGGACTGACCGACGAGAACACACCGGCCGAGATCGCCGCGCCTGCCGACGTGCCCACCCGCAACGAGCACCCGAGTGCACCGGTATGGCTGCTCGCCTACCTGCTCGGTGCACTCCGCACCGCATCGGCCACCGCACCGGTGCACCACCCGACCCGCACCGCACCGACTGCACCGGTGCACAACGACGGCACGAACAGTGCACCTGCACCGGTGCACGCACCGCACCGCACCGACCCGGCCGAGCACGAGTCCGCCAACGCCGACGAGGCCGCACGGCGCAAGCCGACCGGGCCGTCCGACGCCGAACTGCTCGACGCGGTGGTGCGCCACGCAGCCGAGCACGGCGGTGCGCCTCTCGGCCAGCGCGAAATCCGCCGCGCCACCGAAGAGGCATTCGGGCGGCCGGTCGGCTTCGGCCGCGCCAAGCGCCTCCAGGAACTCGCCGGGTGGGCCGAGCCCACCACCACCGACAGCGATGACAACCCACCACCCGTCCAGCAGGTCCGTGGACAGCTCCAGCTCGTCACCGAGCCCGGCGAAAACCCCGACACCACCACCAACGACGAGACCACAAGCAACACCGAACTCGAAGCGAGCAACAGCCGATGAGCAACCACAGCACGAACTCAGCAAACAACAGCCATGACAGCAACGGACCAGCAGCGACCACGACCCAGCCGACGACCGATCTGATGATTCAGCAGCAGCCAGTAGGCCGCAGCAGGATCAAAGAACTCAGATCACACCCATGCATCACGATCAAATGGAGCCTCGACTCCGCTTCGCGTCGTCATATCGGCCTGCCGCCTACGGCGGCCGTCGGCGCTATCGCGCCGGGCGCGGCGTCGGTCGGTGGTGGCTCATGCTGAGCGTGCGCAGCGGCCACCGGGCCGACTACCTGACCGGCGCGGTCGCGACCGGGCGGGAGAACTACTACACCGGCGCCGTGGCGGCCGGCGAACCGCCCGGGCGCTGGTTCGGCAGGGGCGCGGAGGCCCTTGGACTGTCCGGCGAGGTCGATGCGCAGGACATGACCGCGCTGTACGAGCGGTTCATCGACCCGCGCGACGAGGCGTTCCGCGACCCGTCGCGATGGGACGAGGCCGAGACCCTCGGCCACACCGGGCGGGCGTACAAGACCGAGGAACAGGTGTACGCCGATGCACTGGCGAAGGAGCCC
Organism: Kribbella sp. NPDC049174; assembly: GCF_043197365.1. Lineage (NCBI taxonomy): Bacteria > Bacillati > Actinomycetota > Actinomycetes > Propionibacteriales > Kribbellaceae > Kribbella > Kribbella sp. NPDC049174. The sequence goes on from NZ_JBICSZ010000007.1 coordinate 323,329, forward strand.
GGTGCATCACCGGAGCGGCGCGCCGAACTGCGCGCACTGGCTGGCAAAGCGGTGCGCAAGAACGTCTCGTTCCACGACGCGACGTTCAGCCCGGCCAAGAGCATCACGGTGCTCCACACCGCGTTCGAGGCCCAGGAGGTGCAGGCCCGCACCGCCGCCGAGGCGGCCCGCGGTGCACTGACCGACGCCGACCGCACCGGTGACCGTGAAGCGGTGCACCGCTACCGCACTGCGGTGCAGCGAGCGGAGCGGGAAGCGGTGCAGTGGGGCCAGCACCGCCAGGCGGTCGAGGACGCGATCTGGGCCGGGAACAACGCTGCGCTGAAGTATCTGCAAGACAAGGCCGGCTACACCCGCGTCGGGCACTTCGGTGGCGCGGCGGGCCGGTGGGCCGACGCGCACGAGTGGACAATCGCGTCGTTCTTCCAGCACGACAGCAGGGAGCACGACCCGCAGCTGCACATCCACAACGCGATCCTCAACCGCGTGCAGGGACCCGACGGCAAGTGGCGCACCATCGACGGGCAAGCCCTGCACCGCTGGAAACCGGCCGCGGGCGCGGTCGGCGAGCGAGTGATGGAACAGCACCTGGTCAAGGCGCTCGGTGTGCAGTTCAAGGAGCGCCCCGACGGCAAAGCCCGCGAAATCGTCGGGATCGACCAGACCGTGATGGACCTGTTCAGCTCCCGCCGCAAGGCGATCACGAAGAAGACCGCCGCACTGGTACGCGCGTTCGAGGCCAAGATGGGCCGCGAACCGAACAACCTGGAACTCGCCTACATCCAGCAGGAGGCGTCGCTGGCGACCCGCAAGGCCAAGTCCCACGACGGCGAGACGGTCGAGCAGCGGCTGGAGCGGTGGGATCGGGAGCTGCGCGCCGAGGTCCGCGGGGGACTCGGCAAGGTCGCCCGCGACGTGCTCGGGTTGCAGCAGCGCCAGTGGCTGCCCGGCCGCATCAACCAGGCCAAGGTCCTCGAGACGGCACTGGCCGACGTGCAGGCCAAGCACGCGACTTGGCGGGCGGCGGACTTGACCCGGGCGATCAGCAACGCGCTGCCCGACAACCTCGGAAACATGAGGCCGGCGAAGATCGCGCGGCTGCTCGACCGGCTGACCGAGCGAGGCCTGAAGCTCGCGCAGCAAGTCGATGCCGACCGTCCGGGCCACAGCGCAGGCGAACTCTCGGCGCTGCCGGCCGAGCTGCGCCGTGGTGACGGGTCGTCGGCGTACGCGGCTCCGGGTGCTGCCCGGTACGTGACACCGGATCATGTCAAAGCCGAGCGGCAGCTGGCCAAGGCCGGGTACGCCCGCGGTGCCGCCGCGATGACTCCAGCCGACGTGCAGGCGTTCGTGAAGCGGCTGGCCGCCGACGGCCTCCAGCTCGGCGACGACCAGGCCGGCGCCGTGCGCGGCATCCTCGGCTCCGGGGCGAAGGTCGAGACGCTGATCGGCCCGGCCGGCACCGGCAAGTCCCGAGTTGTGGGCGCCTTGGCGAAGGCGTGGGAAGACCCCGAGCTGTGGGACGGCGTGCAGCACCGCGTGGTCGGGCTTGCCGCGTCCCAGGTGGCCACCGAAGTGCTCGCCGCCGATGGCGTCACCGCGCAGAACATCACCCGGTGGCTGATGACCCAGCAACGTATCGCCGACGGCTCGACTACGCCCGAAGACCAGGCGTGGGCACTGCGAGAGGGGGACCTGGTCGTGGTGGACGAGTCGGCCATGGCCAGCACCAGCGACCTGTCCCAGATCGAGGCGCACTGCGACGCCGCAGGAGCCAAGCTGCTGCTGGTCGGTGACCACTGCCAGCTCGCCGCGGTCGGCGCCGGCGGCGGCATGGAGCTGGTCGCCGCAGGCGCGCTAACCCACGAGCTGACCGAGACCCGCCGCTTCACCAACGACTGGGAAGGCCCGGCGTCGCTCCGACTGCGCGAGGGCGACGAGTCGGTGCTGGCCGAGTACCACAAGCAGGGCCGCATCCTCGACGGCGGCCACCTCGAAGCAACGCAGCGCTCCGCGGCCGACGCCTGGCTGGCCGACCACCTCAACGGGCTGCACGCCCTGCTGATCGTGGACACGAATCACCAGGCCGCCGAGCTGTCCGCGCAGCTGCGCGCCCGGCTGGTCGAGTACGGCCAGGTGGACGACGAACGCACCGCCTGGTTGGCCGCGACCGGCAACCGCGTCGGCGCCGGTGACCTGATCCAGACCCGGCTCAACGCCTGGCACCTCAACGGATACCGCGGCAACACCCGCGCCGCGTTCAACCGCGACGAGTTCAAGGTGGTCGAGGTCTTCGACGATGGCGGACTGCGGGTCGCGCCGCTGATCCGCGGCACCCGCCAGCCCGCACCGGGCGAGACGATGGTGTTGCCGGCCAGCTACGTGCGCGACTGGGTGGCGCTCGGCTACGCCGCCACCGTCCACTCCTCCCAAGGCCTGACAGTGGACTCCAGTCACCTGGTCACCACCCCGAACACATCGATCTACGCGCTGTATGTCGCGATGACCCGGGGCCGGGTCGCGAACACCGCGCACGTTGTCACCCAGTCGCTGTCGAAGGAGGCCGAGTACGGCGAGACCACCACCGCCGCGAAGCAGACGCCGCTGTCGGTGCTGCGCGGAGCGTTCGAGCTGGACGACCCGCAACTGTCGGCGCTGGCGACCGCGGCCGAGTCCGCCGCCGAAGCCGACCGGCTGCGCACCCCGGCGGAGCTGCTGGCCGACGGCATCGCGCTGGCAACCGCCGGGCGCACCGCCCGCTGGCTGGATGAACTCGCCGACGCCGGCGTGCTCACGGCCGAGCAGCGCACCGCCCTCGCGGTCGAAGACGGTGCCGGAACACTCCAGACACTGCTGCGCCGTGTGGAGCTGGCCGGGCACGATCCGCGCCAGGTGCTGACCGAGGCGATCCAGCAGCGGTCGCTGCACGACGCGCGCCGGATCAGTCACGTGATCCAGGACCGGATCAAACGCGCCGGCGGAAACCTCGACCCGCTCGGCGACACCTACAGCGAGCGACTTCCGCGAGTCGATGACCCCAAGTGGTCGGCGTACCTGGCCAACCTCGCGACTGAGGCAGACGCCCGCGCCACCCAGCTCGGCGAGCAGGTCGCGACGGAGCAGCCGCAGTGGGCGATTGAGGCGTTCGATCGGCCGCCGACCGATCCCGGCCGGGAGCGCGACGAGTGGATTCAGAAGGCCGGCATGGTGGCCGCACACCGCGAGGTGGTGGCGCACGAGGCCACCGACGACGCGCTCGGCAAGGCACCCAAGCCAGGACAGGTCGAGCAGTACGCCTCCTGGCGCGCCGCCTGGCGCGCACTCGGCCGGCCCGAAGCCGACCGCGCCGAAGCCGAGATGTCGAACGGCCAGCTCCGGGTCCGGGTCCGCGCCTACGAGCGGGAAAAGGCGTGGGCGCCGCCCTACGTCGGCGAGGAACTCGCCGGCACCCGCCAGGCGGTCGAACGCGAACGCCGCACCGCCGCGCTCCGCGCCGCGGAAGCCGACGCGGCCGACGACGCCGCGACGCGTGATCGGCTGCGTGCCGAAGCCGAGCAGGCCAAGGCACTCGCTCAGGCGCTGGAGGCCCGCGCCGCCGAGCTGCAGGTCACCGACGATGCCCGCGCTGTCTGGTGGGCGCACACCGCCGAAACCCGCGCGAACGCCGAACGCGCCGAGGCGGAACTGGAGGCCCGCGGCATCGACAACAGCGACGACGGACCCACCCCCGAAGAACTGCTCGACACCATCGACGCCGAAGCCGCCGAGGACGAACACCGCGAGGTCACCGACGAGCACGAGCTGGCCGACATCGCGCAGCAGCGCGACACCGACACCACGCACGCGGTGCCTGCCGACGAGTTCGTGGAGGCGGAACTGGTCAACGACCAGCTACCCAGCAGGGCAGCGGAGTCCGACGTCGCTGCCGACGAAAGCCTCGATGCGGAGATCGTTGCCGACGACAACACCATCGCGGCCGAGGCGATCGGCGATGTTGACGCCGACGAAACAGAGACGGGTGTGGACCGCGCCGTGCTGGAGAGCCAGGCGCCGGCCGACATTCGGGAGGTCGCCGCAGGCGAGGAGACCCTCGCGGAGTCCGATGTTCCGCGGGTTCCGTCCGCGGACGAGACCGCCGAAGCGGTACGCCGAGCACAGCGGGCGCTGATCGAGATTCAGCACCGCCGCAAAGCCGAAGAACTCCATGCCGCCGACGATGCCGAAGCCCGAGCCGAGGAACTCGCCCGGTGGCACGCCGACGACACTGCCGCCGAGCAGGCCAACACATCACCGACCACCGCCACCGATCAGGCGACGGACGACCACGGACCGGTGCTGGAACTCGGCGGCTACGACGACTAACCGCGCGGTCCAGGCTCTCCCGCCCCTGGCGGGCGGGAGAGCACCCCGGCCTTCGGCCGGGACGAAAAGCCATCTGTGGCTGGGGTTGGTGGCCTGGTGCCAGACCGCCCCCTCCGAAGTCAAGGGGTTCTCGCCTGGAGGACGGCGGCGCTCCGCAAGCTCCGCTTATTTCCTTGTCCACCAGCCGAGAACCCCTTGACTTCGGAGCCTCTAGCGGCCCGGCAGACGGCAGTAGCCGGCAGGCCCCAAGGGGCTGCCGTCACACAACGGCCACCAGCGAGAGGGGCCACGATGCCGAAGACAACGACCACCCCCCAGCAGACCAACTGCCCGCCGTGGTGCAGCCCCAAGCGCCAGGTCGGCTGCGGACGGCCGGGCTGCCCGTCCAGCGCCGGGAGCACCAAGCGATGAACCACAGCGACGCAACCCCGCTCGGCGAACACCCATACAACGGCGACGACTTCGTATCGACCTGCTCCTGCGGGCGCCAGTTCACCGGCCCGACACCAGACGACGCCGACGCACTGCTGATGGAACACATCGAGACCGCCAACTAGCCCACCAGCTCGGGGAGGGCCGTGGTGAAGGTCCACGCACCCACGGCGCCTCCCCGCACCACCCAGAAAGGGGTTGAAGACCGATGACGTTGACGATGACGGATCTGTTCTGCGGGGCCGGTGGGTCGAGCACCGGTGCGGTGCAGGTGCCTGGTGTGACGGTGAAGCTGGCCGCGAATCACTGGAAGCTCGCGGTCGAGACGCACAACAGCAACCATCCGACCACCGACCACGACTGCGCCGACCTGTCGCAGGTCGAGCCGCGCCGCTACCCGCGCACGGACGTGTTGTGGGCGTCGCCGGAGTGCACGAACCACTCCCAGGCCAAAGGCAAGAAGCGCAACGTGGACGCGATGCCGGACCTGTTCGGGGACACGCTGCCGGACGAGGCGGCGGAGCGGTCGCGGGCAACGATGTGGGATGTGGTGCGGTTCGCCGAGCACCACCGCTACGACGCGATCGTGGTCGAGAACGTCGTCGACGCCGCGCTGTGGGTGCTGTGGCCGGCGTGGCGCTCGGGTCTGGATGCGTTGGGTTACTGCGTGCACTTGGTGTACCTGAACTCGATGCATGCGCAGGCCGGGGGACTTCCGGCGCCGCAGTCACGGGACCGGCTGTACGTCGTGGCGCATCTTCGGAGGACGACCTGCCCGGACCTGAACCGGTGGACCCGCCCGGAGGCGTGGTGTGCGGGCTGCGGGCAGAGGGTGCGGGCGATGCAGGCGTGGAAGAAGCCGGAACGGACCTGGGGCCGCTACCGCGCCCAGTACGTGTGGCGCTGCCCGAACGTTGCCTGCCGCAACCAGGTCGTCGAGCCGGGCTGGCTCCCGGCGGCGGCCGCGATCGACTGGACCCTGACCGGCGAGCGGATCGGGGACCGGGCCCGGCCGCTGGCCGACAAAACCATGGCCCGCATCCGCGCCGGGCTGGCCCGCTACGTCAAGCCCGAGCTGCTGGTGCCGGTCGAGGGCCGCGACGGCAAAACGGCAGCTCCGTTGTCGGAGGCGATGCGCACGATGACGACCCGCAACGAGACCGGGCTACTTGTTCCCGCCGGTGGCACGTGGAACGAGACCGCGACGCCGGTGTCGGAGGTGATGCGGACCAGAACCACGCGGGAGTCCGAGGCGCTGGAGGTGCCGCTGAGGAACAACAACACGACCAAGCGGGCGAGTGACCCGTTCGACACGTTCGCTGCCGCAGGCAACCACCACGGCCTGCTGATGCCGTACTACGGCAACGCCACCAGCCGCGACACCAGCGAGCCGCACGGCACGTTCACCACCCGCGACCGGTACGCGCTGGTCATGCGGAACAACGGCTCCCGCTACGACGGCGCGGAGATGTGCACACCCGCGACCGAGACGCTGCGAACGATCACAACAGCAGGGCACCAGTCGGTGCTGGAGCCGCAGACGATCGCGGTCGAGGACTGCCTGTTCCGGATGCTGGAGCCCCACGAGGTCGCGGCCGGTATGGCGTTCACGAACGGCTACGTCGTCTTGGGCAACAAGCGCGAGAAGGTCCGCCAGCTCGGCAACGCCGTCACCCCACCCGCCGCGCGCGACCTGATCGCCGCCGTCGCCGAATCCCTCGGCCACGACCTCACCGACCTGACCACTGCCTGACCGAGCCGCAGTCGGCCGGACCTCCCGCCGAGGTCCGGCCCCTCGGCCGCCCGGCCATTGACACGTAACCGTCAACACACGAAGGAGAAGCCCCCCATGAGCGAATCCACCAACACTGAGACTGACACCGGACCGGACGAGTTCCAGGTGGCCGCCACCGCGATCACCCGCGCGATCCGCGCGATCAACAACAACCAGCGCCCCGGTGACGGCGCCGAGTTCATCACGCACCTGCTCGCCACGGTCGCCGCGAACCTTGGCAGCAGCGACGCAGTGACCGCCGGCCGCCCCGGATCGTGGGAGTCCGCCGGCGTGATTGACCTGCTGCGCAGCACCGTCGGGTACAACGACGAGTACCTGCTGACGTATCGCGCCGAGCCGATCGAGATCGTGGTCAACAGCGTCTACGAGTTCGACGACCTCGGCATGTTCGAGACCTACGACGCCAGCACCAACCACATCGGCCAGACGCTGTTCGGTGACCGCTGGACCCCATCGCGCGACCGGCTGACCCTGAACCAGCTGCAACAGATCGAGGACATCGAGGGACTGCTCGCCGAGCTCGAGCACACAGACCGCGCCGAGTACCAGCAACGGCTCACCGCGACCGTCCAGGCCCGGTTCGAGCAGCTGCGCACCGACGACCCGCACCGCTACCCCGAGCACCTGACAGTGACAGTCCGGTTCGTCAACGACGGCCCCACTCCTGACGGCCGCACGGCCGACCTGACCGACGGGTGGGGCAGCGACCTGGCCAGCCGCCTCTACCAGCACGCCCGCGAAACCACACCACTGCCCGGCAGCGACACCGCACCGGACTGGGCCGCCGGCCAACGCCACGCCGACACGCTCCTCGCCGCCGGGCACTGGCCACACCTGCGCATCCCCACTCTCGCCCACTACGGCGTACCCACCACTACGAAGGAGAACTGACCATGGCTGAGCGCATCCAGAACGGAACAACCCTCACGACCTACGACGAGCTGATCGAGCTGGTGGGCTGGGCTTTGGTCCCTGTGGTGATCGACCGCGCCGGAACCCCGTGGATCGTGTTCGAGACCGAGGACGGCGACGGCTACGCGGTCACCGTGCCGTGCCCCGACGATGACATTCCCGGCCGCACGGACTTCGACGGTCTCTGCGAGCGTGGCCCGCTGCGCGTGGTGTTCAACGGCGACACCAGCCCCGAAGCATGGCCCGGAGCGAACAAGGACCAAGGGGTGACGGCATGACGATCAAAGTCAGACTGTCCGGCGAGGCCGACGAAATCGCGCGCCTGGTCGAGCATCTACGACACGAGTTCGAAGTGGCCGGCGCAGACCGCGCCTACCCGAACCGTGGATCGTTCGGCGTACGTGTCTACCTCGAACTCCGCGAGCCCGCCGCAGGCCGGGATAAGCAGCGAGTCCGTAGCGAGCGAGTCCACCCCGATTGGAGAGGAATCGAGCCGTGACCGCCACCACGCGGCGCGGCGGGCGAGCCTTGGACTCGGACCACCGGATGCTCAGCCGGGCCGCGCACTGGCACGCCGATCACGGCATGGCCGTCTTTCCGCTCGCCCCCGGCCGCAAGGTACCCGCCGTGGAGAAGGACTGGGAACACAAAGCAACCACTAACCACCTCGCGATCGCCCGCACCTGGCGCCAAGCGCCATACAACATCGGCATCGCCACCGGACCCTCCGGTCTCCTCGTCGTGGACCTCGACCAACCCAAGACCACCGCAGACCTGGCACCCGAACCATGGCGCACCCGAGGCGCAACCAACGGCGCCGACGTACTCGCCTTGACCGCCGCCGACCACGACGCCAGCATCCCCGCCACCTACACCGTCACCACACCATCCGGCGGACAACACCTCTACTACCGCCAACCCACCAGCCACCAGCTCGGCAACAGCGCCGGCCGCATCGGCTGGAAGATCGACACCCGCGGCCACGGCGGCTACATCGTCGGCGCCGGCTCGATCACCAACCACGGCCGCTACCTCGCGGAGGATACTCTGGCACCGCAGCCTCTACCCAGCTGGATCATCGAAGCCCTCGACACGACCCGGCCCGGAGCCGAGGCACCCCGGACCGCACCCAACCTGAAAAACACCACCGCGTATGCCCTCGCCGCGCTCACCGGGGAACTCGAGAAAGTCCTCGCCGCCACACCCGGCCAGCGCAACGACACCCTCAACCGCGCCGCCTTCGCACTCGGTCAGCTCGTCGGCGCGCAGCTGCTCGACCAGCATGTCGCGCGAGATGAACTCGTATCCGCCGCCGGCCGCATTGGCCTACCCCGCAACGAAGCCGAACGCACCATCACCTCAGGACTCACCGCCGGCACACAGCACCCTCGCCAACGAACCGCGTGACAGGCAGGGGAAGAGAAACACTATGAACGAGGAACGGGCCTCAGGGACCCGCCAATGGCTCCCGAGGCCCGTTCTTCGTGGACGGGCGAGCTGACTGTCAACCTGCCTGTGCTTGCTCAATCTCAATCGGCGGCACGCCCGAACGTCGCCACGCCCACGCCAGCGTCGCCATTGCACCTTCTGCGAAACCTGGGCGACCAGGCAGCCCACCGCGAGCAACCGCGAGCTCGGCAGCCTCAGTCTCCAGCGCGATCAACTCCTCGTACGCCTTTCTAGTGCTGCGGGTGATCGGAGCACGCGCCCGCTGCCTGACCGGGCCGGATGGGTAGCTGAAGGTCACGAAGGCACACGCCAGCCAACTGCACGTCATTTGCACGCCGGTCAGGTACCAGTCGCCGCGGCCTTCAGCCGCCAGCGCATCGCCACGTCGCTCGGCCGTCAACCACAGCCGGGCGAACTCACGCACCGGCACATGCAGGTTCTCCCGCGGTATCCGCTCGAAATCCCGGGCAGTCAGCTCCATACCACACGACGATCCCATAGCGCACCGACAGTTTCGAGGGAAGCGCTTCGGGCGAGCTGAGACCGCGGGGCATTTGGCCGCGGCCGAGTGCTGCCCCGGCGCTCGCTTCTGAACGTCGGGGCCTAGGCGCTGACTCCATCCCGGCCGGGATCATTGGGCATGCCCTGACCCGGAGGTAACCCGCTCGTTGACAACTAAACCTCCGACACGGCGGCTCCCGCCAGGCGATGACCCGTAACGGCGACCCGTCGGCTTCCGATAGTCAGAGGATGGGGTGGGGGATATGAGACGTTGCAGATACCGCCCGGGCAGCAGCGACCAGATCGACTTCGAGGTGACCAGGCGCCTGCTCGGGCTGCTAGCGGTACTTGCTCGCGTGCCGGCTGGCGAGGATCCGGAGCTGGCCGACGATGAGTTGTTGGACCGGTTGTCCGCCACCTGTCGAGCGACCAGCCGCCATCGACAGGGCCGAGCGGGGGGGGAACCCGGACTGGTGACGACTGGTCACTCGCTTGCAGTGTCCGCCCGGCCGTCGCCATACACAACTTCGTTGCGCTACGGGCCGAAAGTCCGGAATCTCAGCGTGTCTGATGCCCGTTCTGAGTCGTTGAGCGCAGGTGATGCTCCAGCGCCCGCAGGCGGGCCGATTCGATCGGTTGGGACGCTGTCAGGGGCGTGCGGTCGATCCGTTGGTGCGACTGGGCGCGCGCGACCTCGCGGCCGGTGAAGACCTCCCACAGTGATACGCCGTACCCGAGATCGGCAGTTACCCGGTCGGCGTACTTCTCGCTCGCACGCGACGCCCAGGCAACGACAACCGGCGCGAACACCGGCGAGATCATCATGACGAAGTACTCGTCGAAGCTGGTGAAGATCGCCACCAGGAACACCCCCACCACGAGGAATCCGATCACGAGCTTGATCACCGTACTCAGGCCCGGCACCTTCACCCCATGCCGGATGAACGCACCCAGCGCCCGGGCCGGGAGCGAGTACCAGTAGATCATCAGCGACAGCCAGCCTGGCACCGCGAGTCGGTGTGCCAGTTCATGCGCCAGGACCGCCTCGAGATTGCGCGGCGGCAGCGTGTGGACACTCCAGGACGTGACCGCCACGGTCGACCCGGCTGTCTGCGGTGCGGTGGCCTCCGGTCCCTCGTGGATCCACACACGGTACCGGTCGGGATTGACGCCGGCTGCGGCACATGCGGCCCACCAGGCCGGGCCGACGCGGCGGGACTCCAGTTCGGACGGTGGCCGGAGGCGCCACACCTTCCAGGCCAACAGATCCTGAGTGCGCGGGTAGATCAAAGCCGCCCCTGATACCAACCAGACGCCCAGGGCAACATGCTCGATCGTGTCACTCGGGATCCCAACGAACTGCACCGCCAGCCACGCCCACCACAGCCACGGCAACGCCAGCAGCAGCTCCGTCAGGCCAGCTATGTCCCAGCGTCGTGCTCGGCCGGCCGCCCGCCGTGCCCCGGGCGGTGGGATCGAAGCCGGACGAGGCGATTCCTGGTCTGTCGGTGGGGAATTCCGGCTGGGCGCTACCGCCCAGCCAGGCAGGGGTTGGCGGGAAGTGTCTTCCGGTCGGGTCGAGCGGTGCGGATTGTTGCTCTCAGCCCCATTCATCTTTCGCAGGGTAGCCACCGCCACCGACATGCGACCAGCCGTTTGCAGCTTGTTGCAAAGGGCGTGGAGACGCCTCCGGAGCTTGCCAACGGCAACACCCGCGAGTGCAGATCGAGCACCGCTACCGCAATGGGAGACCGAGGCACGATGACAGGCGACCCGATCAGGCGCAGTCTGGAGCCATGAACGGATCCGTGCAAACGATCAACATCGTCTTCGACGGACCGCCGGCGCCCCAAGGTGGGCGGTTCGTCGAGGTCGAGACCGACGACGGCCACAGCATCAGCATCGGCCAATGGCTGGAGCGCTCAGACGGCAACTGGGCGCTTCGAATCGAGAACGTGCGCATTCCTTCACCCGATGTCATCAACCGCCCAGACGAGGCGGCCCACGATGACCCCGAACCGTAAGCCGCCCCTGCCAGCCGATCACGGGCCTATCCTCCCGCCGGACCTGGCTGGACCCGTGGAACTGGAACTCGCCAAGGCGGTTGAGCAACTGCCGGGCCGCAACGGCCTTCCCGGCGGATCACGCTATGAATTGAAGTACGACGGCTACCGTTGCGCTGTAGTCCGCCGCAACGGCACTATCCGCTTGTGGTCGCGGAACGGAACCGACCTGACCGACAAGTTCCCCGATGTCCACAAGGCGCTCGGCGCCCAGTTGGAGCGAGACTGCGTCCTCGACGGCGAGCTGGTCGTGTGGAACGGCGAACTGCTCGATTTCGGCTCACTCCAGCAGCGCATGATCAACAGCGCCGCGACCATCCGGCGGCAACTCGCACCGAAGCGGCCGGCCTCCTACGTCGCCTTCGACCTCTTGGCGATCGACCAGGTAGACATCAGAATGATGCGCCTCAGCGACCGGCAGCGACGCCTCAGCTCACTCGCGAAACCATGGCGACCGCCGCTGCAGCTCTCGCCCGTCACCGACGATCCCGACGAGGCACGTGAGTGGCTCGACGCCTTCAGCTACTCCGGCGTCGAAGGACTGGTCGTGAAGGGCGCCGGCACGCGATATCACCCTGGCCGCCGCGACTGGGTCAAGATCAATTCTATTGGGGTGGCCAGTGTTCGGTTGGGTTAGCTCTGACTGAACCTGCAAGGTCAGGCGGCGAGTCGTTGCCGCGCGACGGTGCACGACAGGTGTCGTGCACGACTGGAGTGGTGCAGTGACGAGGTCGCCTTCAGTGGTCGGTCTCGGCGGAGCGTCCCTGTGGGACAGTCCAGGACAATATGTATCGCCAGAACAGGCCGCGTCTGAGCCGCGCACCGGGCAGGATGCGTTCAGCTGTGAGGGCGATCTCCTCGAACGATTCCGCGGCCATGGCGGTGGGAGCGGCCATGTGCGTCGGGATTTTGCTTGATCGTCGCGGATGCACGACGGCACCGACGATCGGATTCAGGATCAGCGAGGCAATCGACCATGGAAGGTCTGCACGCGCTTCTCGGCTGATGCCGACCACAACGAGTCGGCCACCCGGTCGCAGCAATTCGCGCGCCTTCCTGAGCGTGGCTTGCAACGGCAGATGATGCAGCACCGCCACGAAGGTGATGAGGTCGTAGCGGTTCCGGTGGGACTCGTCGAACGGTTGGGTCAGGATGCGGACGTTGGCGAGGTCTGCGGTTGTGCGCCGAGCTCGCGCTGCGGTCGGGACATCGGGCTCGATGCCAGTCACTGCGGGAAAGACGCCCGCGAGCCGGCGAACGAGGTTTCCTGTCCCGCAGCCCACGTCCAGGGCCTCCGTTCCACCGGCGGCGCGGACACGACGCGCATGGTGGAGGACGAGTGCGGCATATGCGTCGTTGTGGGACCAAGGATGGGCGTCATTGAAGCGAGCCACGGCGGCCAGCGCGCTCTGGAAGGCACGAGACATAGTGCGACAGTATCGACGGATCTCCGTCCCGCCCGAGCTTCAGGTCGGCGGGGTGTTGAGCTGAATCATCAGCTCGTCGCCGCGTTCCTCAAGCCGACGGCGCAGCTCGAGGAGTTGTTGCTCGCGGTCGGCGAGCGCCTGCAAGAGGCTGCGGACGTCGTCGGGTGCCCCCAGGCACTGTGGAGAAGACGGTCTCACCAAGGCTCTCTGACAGCCGGTTTCCAGGGTACGGACGTGCTGCTGCAGGGCAAGTCGTCACGAGCGGATGAGAATCGTCCTCGTCGAGCGGTCGACGTTCTCATTGCATGGCGTACATCCACTGACTCGTTGCCCCGCCGAAGGACATGACCAGCCCCGGCTCCGATTGCGTTGCACATCACGTTGGTTCGTCCGGCTCGCGCATCGTCCATTCGAGCGGCAGCGCCGCGAACCACATCACGTCGATGCGCTCGCCCTGCCACACGCTGTGTGCGCGCATCGTTCCCTCGTGCACGAACCCCGCGCGGCGGGCCACCGCAGCTGACGCTTCGTTGTCCGCCTCGACCGTCAGGAAGGCGCGAGCTGCGCCGAGCCTGAACAACCACCGTGTGAGCAGAACCACCGCCCGAGTCGCGTACCCGCGCCCTCGCGCGCTCGGCCCGATCCAGTAGCCGAACTGCGCTACGTCTCCCTTCGACCAATCATCGACGCCGCAGCAGCCGACCAGGCCACCAGAGGCTGCGTCCGTGATCGCGAATGCAACACCAGATGGTGGCTCCGCCGCGCCGAACGCCCGCCACCTCGACGCGAACTCGTCGATGATCGCTTCAGCGTCCCCGATCGAGAGCGGCGGAGCCGGCCGCCCGAGTCGATCGTGGGCCCCGTTGTAGCGTCGGATCGCTGGATCGGCGAATGCTTCCGCCATGAACCCGGCTTCATCTCTCGACCACGGCCGGAGAGTGACCACACCATCCGAGAGCGACACCACCGGAATGTCGGCATCCGCTGCACGCACGTCTATCGGCTCCCTTGGTTCCGGTTTCCCCTGGACATGTCGCACCCTACGGACTGAAGCGAACCGACCGCAGCTCAAATACCGGTCACTGCTCGCCTGCCGCCTCTGCATCGGCGAGGGCAGATGTCCGTGGAATCTCGGTCGTTCGGCTCAGTCGGAGGCACGCGGCGATGTCGAGCAGGCCGTAGCACCGTGGACGGTGTCGCGCACCTGGCGAATGCCACCCAGCGCGACAGTGCACGACACAGAATCGAGCCCTCTAAAAGGTCAAGCACCGCGACACTATCGAGGTGATCGTCGGTGCCGTGACCGGCCGCATCGACCACCCGGAAGTCGTCGTGTGCGGACGCTACCGAGGACGCGACCTGGAGATCGTCGGGCGGACCGTTCCACTCAACCCTGCCCAGGCCGACGAGCAGGCGGCGGTCCTCAAGCCGGCAGGCGACCGGCACCCCTGGCCAGACGAGATCAGCGCCGGGTACTGGGGCCGCGACGCCAAGAAGGTCCCGATAGTCAAGGTCAGGCCGCTCGTCGTGGCCGAGGTCGCGGCCGACGCCGCTATGCAAGGTGACCACTACCGCCACCCGCTTCGATTCCACCGTGTCCGCGGCGACCTCACGCCGAACGACGTGGATCGACTACCGGTGTAGCAGTCGCTCGGTGCGAGCCTGACGGGTGCGCCAGGTTCCCGGCGGAATCCCTGCTCGGGCGGGCGGGTACTGGGTGTTTTATGAGCAGCTTTGAACCGTGGAGCTTTCGGTCGGGCTCTGGCTTCAGCGATCGAAGCAGGTTGGATGGCTACAAGGTGCTGGCTCCGGATGGCGAGGTCGGCAAGGTCGAAGATGCCAGCTATCCGCCCGGCGAGGCGGCGCTGGTGGTCGATACCGGTCTAGGGCCCTTTGGGCAGCGTGTCCTGCTGCCGGCGGGCGTGGTCGAGTACATCAACCACCACACCAAGGAGATCACCGTCGACGTCAGCGAGGCCGACATCCAGGCGGCCCCGCCGTACGAGGCCGACAGCTATCAGGACCCGGGCTACCGCGACCGGGTGGCCGTGCACTACGCCCGCGTGCGCACGGCGCGTAACCGCTAATCCGCCCTCAAGTTTCACGTACTGCAGACCGGCTGCAAGGGTCTGGGTGCGCGCCGAGTAGCCGACCGGCCACGGTCAATGAATTGGCGATCATGTCTCGAACATATGTTCGCCTTTGTGGCATCCTGGGGTCATGAGCAGGTTTGAGGTGTGCGGGGATGCCGCCAGTGGCTTCGGAGTGTCCGACTCTGCCACCAGCAGGTGGAGCATGCCGCTGGATCTCAGCGAGGCTGAGGCCGCGGAGCTGGCGGCCGACCTGAACGCCCGGTGCGACAGCTACCAGCGCGGACCCGAGGCGGTGCGCTGGTGCAAGCCCGCAGTCCCTGTCGCCGCCAGGCGATGGAAGCCAGCCGGAACCATCGATGTGTGGATCCGGGACCGCGGCGAGTGGTACGGCAGGGTCTGCGACGACACAGGGCGGGTCCGGTGGTATCCCGCCGACGACCTACGTCCCGCCGGAGACCCGCCGGTTGAGAAGGCAAGCTGATGACCGGTCCTGTGATCAAGCTCGAAGGAGGCCCCGGACACGGGCAGATCTACCTCGAATCCGACTTCCGTGGCCGCATCAAGGCCGCCCAGCGGATGGGCCGCACCGAGGCAACCGGTCCCGGTTGGGCGCTCGGCTACACGCCTGGACCCGGCAACCTGTGGGTATGGCAGGAGGGAGTCAACTGCCACCCCGCCGATCCGAACGATCCCGACCTCGCGTCGTACGGCGCCGCCTTCCAGGCGGAGTTCGCGACGCAGGACATGGCCTGTGGATAACTCCAAACGGTGCCGCCGACTTTCCGGCAAGCTGGACACGTCGCCGGCCGCGGCCAGAGACCACTCGCAGGCGAGCCGCTGCCCGCACAGCGTCGAGGCGCGAGGCCCTGGGAGCAGGCAGGCCCCGGTCGGCGGCGGGTCTCCCGCGCGCCGCGCGAATACCATCCGCCACGACCCCCGCGGAAGCGGCTGGTGGCGCGGCCGTTTATAACAATTCGGTCACGAGCGGTCTGTACCGCGTAACCGAATCGCTGTATGTAATCGCGCGACTACGCATTTCACTGTTCGTCCATCCCGTGGATGGGATGTAACACGGATAGCGCATACCCTCCGCGCTACAACGATGCAATCAAGTATGTGAGTTTCTTCACAATTTCTCCCGCGTGATCCCATTTGGTGAAAACCGTTTGAATCTGTCCGAATCTGAACTACAAGGCGGTAATTTCCGCCCGAGTAGCGGTTCGGATGCCGGGGCTGGGCGCTGTACTGTCGTGCGCGGTACATGCGAAGACCCCGGTCGACGCAAGCGCCGAGCCGAGGTCCACACGTTGTCATTTGCCGTGACGTTGTGGACCTTACTGGGTGTCGGTTTAACATCCAGCCGGTTCTTTACATACGGGCTGATCGTTACAGCCTCGTTATGTTTAGGTGCTGTGGGTTCTGCCTTGCTGACGCTGGGTTCTCCGTGGGCCATCGTGTCCTACTAACTGGAGAAACAGCACCATGCCCCTCAGTCCCAACGACGACCTGGCCGCTCTGTTCGGCAACGGTCTGTCGATCGCCTTCAATCATGACCTCGCCATCCCGGCCCTCACCACCGAGATCAAGCGCCGGTTCAAGACCATCGACCCGGCGCGCGAAGCCCCCGACAGGGTCCTGGCCCGTCTCGCGACGCGGGCGCACGAGACGGGCGACCCTCACCAGGACTTCGAGGCCCTCATCGGCCCGCTCGACCAGCAGAGCGAGAACCTCACGGACCTCCGGGAGCTGGCCGAGATCGTCGGACAGGAGTCACGCGCAGTCGCCAATGCCATCAGGACCGTCGGCGACTTCGTGAAGAGCCTCCAGCGCCAGGGCAAGGGCGACGCGCTCGACCTCATCCAGGAGCGCTCGTACGCCGGCGGGTTGCAGCCCACTTGGATCATCGAGGACTTCATCCGCGCCGTGACCGCGACTGCTGCAGGACAGGTTGCCATCGGCAACCTGAACTACGACTCCCTGGCGATGGCCGGGCTCTGCCGGACCGCGCCGACGGGCGGATTCTGCGACATGGCCTGGGGATACGGTCCGAGCCTCTTCGACGTGGTGCCGGGCACCTACACGATCAGCGGCTCGGCGCTGCGCACCGACGCGAGCACCTTCCCGGCCAGGAGGACCCGTCTGCTCCACCTGCACGGCTCGCTCACCTGGCTCCGGCGGCCCGGCACGAACGAGATCTACCGGTTCGGGATCGAAGACCTCCGCACCATCGACTACTGGCGGGCGTGGAGGGATGGCCTGACGGAGTGGGCACCTGAGGTGGTTCTGACGAACCAGAGCGCCAAGAGTCAGGTCGTCGCCAAGCATCCGTTCCTCCTCGCCTACCAGACGTTCTTCCAGAGCCTGTACAAGGCCGACCGGTGGTTGATCGCCGGCTACTCCTTCCGCGACGAGTGCGTCAACGACCTGCTCTCCCAGGCGTGGGGCTACCGCGCCGCCAACCCGCCGGAGATCCTGGTTGTTACCCACGGCAAGCAGTTGACGATGGATCAGGTCGTCGACGCTATCGGCTGCGCCCCGGGCCTCGTCCCGACCGGACGCCACCTGTACATCTGCCGGTGTGGGATTGCCGACGCGCCGAAGTGCGCGAGGTGGTCCAGCTGGGAGCGCTTCGGGATGCACAGCGTGGCCTAGCAGCCACGCTGCCTCGGTGATGGGCAACGAGGCGGGAGTGGCCGGCGGCGATGGCCTCCGGCCACTTCCCTTGTTTTCGGCTCGGCCGAATCCTTTGGTCCCTCGCGAATGGAGAGGGGCACGGAGCCACCGACCCGTCCCCTGGCGTGGTGGCGACTACGCTAGGCTCCCTGTGACAGGCCCCCGTAGCTCAGGGGATAGAGCAGTGGTTTCCTAAACCATGTGCCGCAGGTTCGAATCCTGCCGGGGGCACCTTCACAATTGGCCTAGCCTGCTTCTTCCCGGCGACTGTCTTCCCGCGCCGTACCCGGGCTGATCACCGTGGCTCGTCTGTACTGCTTGGCCTCCACGAGGCCGCGGTCCTTCAGGTCTGCGATTGCTCGGCTCACCGTGCCCACGGAGACGTTGTGGGTATCGGCTAGCTCGCGCGCGTACGGCAGCTCCGAGCCAACCGGGTACTGGCCCGACTCGATCGCGCCGCGGAGTTCGGCGGCGAGCTTCTCGAATGCGTGCCGCGGTTTCCGCTCGCCGAAGTCTGGGCGGGGGATGGACTGAGCGAGTGTCTCGGCGGCGGCCGTGTCCGCCTTCTCGACCCACGCGGCGTAGAACTTCAGGGTCGTTGCCCCGCCGCTGCCATGGCCGAGACGCCCGGCCACCGATCGCAGGTCGATGCCGGCCGTGAGTAGCTCCGTGGCTGAGTAGTGCCGAATCGAGTGAAGGCGGGTACTGCGAAGACCATTCCTCTTGGCGAGGCGTCGGTATCGCTGAGTTGCCGTGTTGGGCTTCAGGGGCTTGGAGAAGTCTGGTGTAAGCGAGAACACAAAGGCGTTGCGCGCGAGTTCGAAGCCCAGCTCCTCGACCTGACGACGGCACTTGCCCTTGTATGCGCGCAGCAGGTCGACGGTGTAATCGTCCAGCCTGACTCGTCGTTTCTGCCGGCTCTTCGTGGGACCCTCCATGACCTCTCCGTCGTACTGGTCGCCGGCGCGCTCCACCATGAGCGTGGAGCGTGACAGATCGACGTCGGTCCACCGGAGAACGCAGATCTCCCCGCGGCGGCTGCCGCTGATCATGGTCAGCCACAGGAACAGGCCCCACGCCGGGTCGCGCCAGGCCTCGTTGATCACCGGTGCGAGTTCCTCGGGTGTGGGCGGGTCAGGATCCGGCGCCCCGAACGACGGCGGCTCGGTGAACGCGACGACGTTCCTTCCGAGATATCCCCACTTGACGGCGCGATCGAAAGCCGGGCGGAGAACGAAGTGGATCGCGCGGACCGAACTGTTCGCCAGCGGCTCGCACTCGTGATCCTTGTGGGACGTGCCGCGGACCGCGTTGTGTTTGCAGGTCTGCAGGAGTGCGTAGTAGTTCTCCAGAACCTCGGCGTCGAGTTTCGCGGCCTTCATCGAACCAAACCGCGGCTCGATGTAGTCGCGCACGAGCTGGCGGGTGCGCACCCGTGTCTTCCGCACGTGGACGGGTTCCTTGATGGTCAGCCACTTTTCGATGACCTCGCCGACCGTGAGGTCGCTACGTGCGTGCGTCTGTTGGTCGACTTGGTGGAGCAGATTGGTGAGTGCCTTCTCCGCCAGCTTCTGGGTGGGCGCGGTCGCCCTGAGGAAGCGTCGTTTGCCCGTCAGGGGATCGATGCCGGCGGACACTACTGCCCGGAACGTTCCGTTCGGCCGCGCCTCGATGTGGCCGCGGCTAGACGATCGTTTGCTCACGGCAACCACGGTATCGGCTCCGTGTTCCCATTTGTGTTCCCATGACGCAACGAGCGTCGGGTGAGGTGTAGAGTTCCCGCAGGTCAGAGCCACTTTTTGGTGGATAGTTCGAGAAAGCGACGCACGGTTTAGGAAACCGACGCTCTATCCCCTGAGCTACGGGGGCGCACTGGTGGGCCCGAGGGCCGGGGCCAGCCTAGCGGACTCGGGGCGGGGGCGCTCATCGTGATCACGATCGTGCGACGGGTGTGGACCGGGGGTTGGTGGTGGGCGCACGCTTCGGGCTACGGGATGGATTCGCGGGGGAGGGGCTATGAGTTTCAGCGTGCTCGGGGATCTGAACTGGCTTACGGTGGTCGTGGCCGCGGTCGTGTACTTCGCCATCGGCGGGCTGTGGTTCGCTCCGGTTGCCTTTGGCAAGCAGTGGCAGGAGGCGATCGGGTGGAACGAGGCGGACGCCGCGCAGGCGACGCCGGCGAAGATGTATGTCATTCCGGCGGTCACCTGCCTGGTGACGACGATCGCGCTCGCGATGGTGTCCGAGGCAACCAGCACCGACACCTTCGGCGAGGGCATCGTGCTCGGCTTGGTGGTCGGTATCGGACTCGTTGCCTCGGCCCTGTTCGTCACGGGTTTCTTCGACCCGCGCAAGCCCAAACCGCAGACTTGGATCGGCATCACCGCCGGCTATCACGTCGTGGGAATCCTCGTTGCAGCGGTGATACTGGCGCTGTGGACCTGAACGGTCAGCCAGTCAGAGCCGATACTCCCAGGTGGCCGCTGATCGAGGCATAGCGTTCGGCGTAGAGGGTGGTGCAGCGGGAAGACGCGCAGCCGGCGCCGGCGAAGGTGATGCCGCGGATGGTGGCGGTGGTGGAGCCGGGGCGGGTGTAGACAGGTCCACCGGAGTCGCCTCCGATGATGGCGATCTGGCCGCCGCGGGTGGCGCGGATGACGTAGGTGGTGCAGCCGTCGGTATCGCAGTACTTCGCTGACGTGGAGCGGACGGTGATGCCGCACAGTGACGTACTGAAGCTGCCGGACTGACAGACGACTGTGCCGACGCCGGGGTCGCCGCCGCCTTTGACCGTGCGGGTGTTGGCGGTGTCGCCGGGGCCGTCGGTCCAGATCTTCGGGCCGTACGTGCTGCCGGTGAGCAAGGCCTGGTCGTAGTCGGGGTAGTTCGCCCGGACCGAGGTGGTGCCGTAGTAGTACGAGCCCGACTTCCACAAGGTCCCGACGCCGCCGCAGTGGCCGGCGGTCACGGACCCGCGCTGGCCGTTGGAGCGTCGTACGACGGAGAAGCCGGCGGTGCAGTTCTTCAGGGCCGACGTGATCCGGGCGCCACCCCAGTGGCCGCCCTTCGGGGTGTCGTTGAGCCGGGACGTCCGCGCCAGCGAGCTCTCGACGAGTTGTACGCTGGACAGGCCGCGCAACCCCTCCAGTGACGCGGCGGAGGTGCTGGCCTTGTCGTACTCGACCACGATGTCCTCGCTGACTGGGTCGAGGTCGGCGGCGAACGTCGTACCGCGGGCGTCGGCGGACCAGGACCGGGCGCCGACCGTGTTCCAGGCTTCGCCAATGACCTTGGCGGATCGGCAGCTGCGTTCGATGCCGACCATCTGCTTGCCGGCCGCAGGGACGTTGCGGGCCATCGCGGCCTCGTACCTGCGGGTGTCCAGCACCGAGCTGTCGACCACGACCTTGTACCCGGCCGACGCGGAACCGACGACACCGATCACACCCTGGCTCAACCCGTAGGGCAGCCCGGATGTCGGCCTGCCGGTGGCGTCCAGCGGCTCGAGGGACCGTACGGCGAGGCTGATGCCTTCGCCGAGGGTCTCGCCGAGCGGCCGCGGATCCGAGGCGGACGTCGGCTGGGCGAGCCGCTGGGACTGCACCGAGTTCGCACTCGGCTGGGCGTGCGAGCATGCCGCTCCAGCAGCGGATGGGGCAGCCACGGACGCCGTGAGGCCGACCGCGAAGAGTGATACTGAGCCGAGTGTGAGCAGCGGGACGGTAACTGAGAGTCGCACGTAGCTCCCCAGATCGGTGGACGGCCGCATCCATCGTCCGGGCAGAGACTTCACTCAGTCAAGAGTCGATCACCGTCAGCGAGCAAATTTGACTACCGTGCGCGAGCGTAACTTGCGAGTTCACGCCCGTCGCCGCCGAAGAACTTCAGCGTGTCTGCGTCGAGAGTGATGCGCTTGGCGCCCTGCAGTACGGCGGTGTGCGGCACGTTGTCGCACCCGACCAACCGCTGCGGGCCCGCCTTGGCGGTGAACTCGCCGCGCTGACCGATCGTGTACGTCCCCGACAGCCCGTTGCAGCCATCCGAGCCGGTCCAGGTCCCGTCCGGTTTGAACTCGATCAGCGGATCGTCCGGCCGCTCAGCCTTCAGCGTGGTGAGACCGGCCATCTGGACCGGCCGCCACGTCCCGGACACACTCTGGGCCGACGGCGGTGCCTGCACCGAGGTCGACGCGGCCGGCGTCTGACCGCCTGCGACCGGCGGCTGCACCGGTGCGTTCCGCCCGCCCAGGCTGAATCCGACGACGGCGACGGCGGCGACCGCCACGGCGGCGGCTCCGGAGATGATCCAGGTACGACGCTGGGCCTGGCGCGCACCCGTCGTCGCCCGCTCGGTCAGGCCGGTGGCCGGCGGCACCGAGGCCGCGGCACGGTCGAAGGTTCCCCGCAGGTCATCCTCGAGATCGGTGTTGCTCACGACAACCTCTCATCACACATGGTGGGACTGCCTGGTCTTCCGCAGGGTGGCGAGCGCCCTGCTGGCGGTCGCCCGGACGGAGGACGGTTTGATGCCGAGTACGTCGGCGATCGTGCGGTCGTCGAGATCCTGGTAGTACCGCAGGACCAGCACGACCCTCTCCCTGGCCGACAACTCAGCGAGCGCTCGCCAGAGATCGTCGGAGTTCACGATGTCGGTGGCGGGATCGGGCACCGTGTGCTGCGGGTCGATCTCGGCCGTCGGTGCCTCGGTGAACGATCGCCGCCGCGTCATCGACAGGTACGCGTTGATCAGGATCCGCCGGACGTAGTGGTGCGGATCGTCCGCCTTCCGCACCTTCCGCCACGACCGGAACGCCTGCATCAACGCGATCTGGGCCAGATCTTCCGCTCGCTGATAGTCGCCGGAGACGGTGAAACCGAGCCGCACCAGTTCCTGTCCGCGCGCGGACACGTACTCCTCGAACTCCACTCGCCACTCCCCGGCTGGGCGTACAACACCTCACACCTATTAGACGCATCGAGTCGCCCAGGGTGCTGCAACCATTCACGCACAGTTGAGTCTCAGCCCAGCAGAAACGCCCGCGCCGCCTCCCGCCCGCGCGGGTCCCGCTGCACGCCATGCCCACTCCCTGGTACGACGACCAGCTGCGCCGACTGTGCATGCGCCAGCTCCCACCGCGCCCATTCCACTGGGCAGAACAGGTCGTTGCTGCCGTGCAGAATCAGTGTCCGTGGCAACAACTCGGCAGCAGCCGGGTACGTCGACATCCGCGCGGCCGGCCACCGCAGACACCCGTCCACGATCAACTGCTGACGGGCGGTCTGCACGTCGTACGGATACAGCTGCTTGGGGTCCAGGCGTCGTACGGCGGTCTCGAGAGTGCTGACGGCCCCGCCGGCCCAGGGGATGCGCAGGTCGGAGCAGAGCGTGGCCAGGTGCAGTCCGGCCGACAGTACGTCGTACCCGATGCCTTTGCTGCTCACTGACTGGAGGAACTCCTTCAAGCCCGCATCGTCTCCGTTGCGGGCGGCGTGGAGGGTCGCCGGGATCCCCTTCAGGGATGGGTTGACCGTGTTGAGGCTGGAGATCGACAGGCTCTCCAGGAGCTCCGGGCCGTCGACCGAACCGTGCTGCACCAACCACGCCAGGTCCGCGACAGGGTCCGTCGTACACGCAGGGTCTTGGCGACAGGCTGCCTTGAGTACGCCGCCGGTCGCAGCCATCAGGTCCACACCGAACGGGTCGAAGCCCTTGTGCGGGACCACTGAGTCGAGCACGAGCGACGAGACGCGGTCCGGGTACTTCAGCCCGTACTGCGCCGCAGTGAAGCTCCCGTACGACGTCCCGTTCAGTGTCAGCCGCTCGACACCCAAGTGCTGACGCAGCCGCTCGATGTCTTCGACTGTGTCCGGTGTGCCGTAGTACCCGACCCCTTGACCGATCCGCTGGGCACAGTCCTCGACTGTCCCGGCAGGGGCGGTCAAGAAGTCCGAACCGCCTATGGCTGCTTGTAGAGAAGAGCAATTGATGCCGGACGAGCCGGTGCCCCGTTGGTCGAACATGACGAGCCTGTACTCGCGGAGCACGTCAGGATGAAGGTTGTTGCGGACACGGGCCAGCAGGGAGACACCTGGTTGGCCCGGGCCGCCGGTGAGCATCAGCAGAACGCCGCGTGGTGCGTCCACGTTGTTTGCTGCGGCTACGGCCAGATCCAGCGTCTGATCGTCCACGCCAAGTGGTACGCGCAGCGTCGTACAGGTGAAGCCTGCAACGCAGGGGCCAGAGCGCTTCGGCGGGTCCGTCGGGTCCGTCGGGTCCGTCGAGTCCGTCGAGTCCTTCGAGGCCGGCGAGGAGCACGCGGTGCAGACGAGCAGCAGCGCACACAGCAGCCGGATCAGTCGTGTGCCCACGCTGAAGCTTCCAACACTTCGGGGCAAGGCCGCTACCTGCCTTGCGGGTCGACCCCAGGGAGGGACCCGCAAGGCAGGCGCGGGTTGACCCCGGTCCGGACGGCTTCGGGGGGCGCGTCCGATGCAGGGTCAGCGCAGGCCGAGCGACTTGATCAGCTCGGGTGACACCTGGCGTGGAGCCGGTAGCTCGCCGGGCTTGCCCTGGCCCTCCAGGGAGGTCGCCACCAGGCGGCGGCAGCCGAAGGTCTCCACGGTGTAGGAGAGAACGCCGCGGTCGTTGTCGGTGAACCGCAGTACGTACGTGGGGCCGAGCTCCTGGGTGCAGTAGGTCGGCTTCTTGGCGACGGGCTTCGGAGCGTTCACCAGAGCGAACAGGTCCGCGGCCTGCTTGCTGTTGCGCTTGGCGCTGACGGTCGCGTAGTCCTGCCCGGACGCCTTGGCGTCGTACTGGCAGACGGTCACGCTGACCGGCTGGAACAGCGACGTGGCCGCGCCTTTGCCCCAGACGACTTTGTCGGTGGCTGCGCGCACTGCCGCGATGGTGTCGGGGCAGTCCATGCTGGGTGTGCCGCTGGGGGTGGGCGGCGAAGGGGTGGTCGGGGTATCCGTGGGCTGGGCGGCGGGCGGGGACGTGGCGCTCTCGTTACCGCAGGCGGCGGTAACTCCGAGCACAGCCACGACGAGCGTCGCACCGATCAGGCCCCGTGTCCGTAATGCACTCACGACTCGGTCCTTCCGGGTTGGCAAGGTCATCAATGATGGTCGACAGGGGTCTCGTCCGGCGTGCCAGAAGCATCACGGCGGCGCGTCGTTCCGGTCACGCCGACGGATCGTGCGGCAACCGAGGCACACCTGTAACGTGCACGCGCTGTTCGGCCCTGATTACCATGCTGTGCCGTGGGCCGGAAGAAGAACGACGACGCGACGGCGCAGCGCGAGCGCGACGAGTGGCAGCTCGGCATCGACTGGGCCCGCTGGCTGATGGCCGGCAACAGTCCGCAACCACTCACCATGTACGGCCTGGTCCTCGAGCAGGGCGAGGTCGCCTACGTCAACACTCCGGCGCACTACGCCCGGCTGTACGGCGGCAGTGGTCGCTACACCCACAACAGCGGCCTGTTCATCGGCAAACCGGGGGTCGTGCTCGGGATGATGGCGGCGAACGCCGCGGTCAACGCGAGCCGGAAGGCCGCGGCCAAACGGGACATGCAGCTGATGTGGCGCGACCTGCAGGAAGTCCCGACCGTGGCGACGAACTACCGGCTGCTGTGCCTGCTGCCGCGGCGTGGCTGGCTGAGCTTCTACTACAGCGCCGTGCAGGAGTTCTATCCCGATCCGGCGAACTGGACGATCACGTTCGGTTTCCAGAACGCGGAGCCGCTGCGGCTGGCCGGACTGGCGACGCCGACGCTGTCCGTGCTGACCGCGTGGTGCGTGCTCGGAAACGACCGCTGGCAAGGCGAAC
This sequence comes from Kribbella sp. NPDC049174, assembly GCF_043197365.1. Taxonomy (NCBI): domain Bacteria; kingdom Bacillati; phylum Actinomycetota; class Actinomycetes; order Propionibacteriales; family Kribbellaceae; genus Kribbella; species Kribbella sp. NPDC049174. The sequence goes on from NZ_JBICSZ010000007.1 coordinate 348,869, forward strand.
CGGGGATCGCGCCGCTGATCGAGGCCGCGACCGGACACCAGTTGCCGCCGGGGGGTGTTCACGGCGAATTGGATACCGGACAGCCGCGGCGACTCGGTAACCTGGAGCCATGACGAGCCCGTACGAGGACGACGAGCCGCTGCTCCCCGAGCAGACCCGCGACGACGACCCGCGGACCTGGGGCGACAACGATTTCGGCAGCGACGACGACGAGCGCATCCTCCGCGAGGTCCCACCGCACCACGAATGAGCGACACCGTCGTTCTCGTCCACGGCGGACTGTGGGACGCCATGGACGCGGAACGCTTCTGGCGTACGACGGGGATCGCCGCCGGACTCTCGTCGTACGGCCTGACGGTGGTCGCGCCCGATCGTCCGAAGCAGCCGACCGGCTGGGACGTGGAGGTCGCGGCCTTGGGGGGATTGCTGGAGAACCGGAGCGGACCGGTGACGCTCGTCGGGGCATCCAACGGGTGCACAGTGGCCGCCCTGCTGGCGCTGCGTTACCCCGTTGACCGCCTGCTGCTCGCGTGGCCGGCGACCGGTGGCGATGCGGTGGTCGACGCACGGACTCGGGCGGGTTTGCTCGATCGAGGGTGTGCGGCGGAGCTCGTGGACGGGCTGCTTGTGGGGAGACGTTGCGTGGGGTGAAGGATGCCGAGCTGGCCGAGCTCGGGCGAATCCCGGTGGCGGTGGTGCCGTCGGTGCCGGAGAATCCGTCGCACCAGCGGAAGACGGTCGACTCGCTGCTGCGGTTGATCCCCGGGAGCCGGGAGCTGGCTGGGTGTCCGGAGCCGCCGGTGCCAGGGGTTCGCGCCGTACCTGGACTCGCTGGTGGGCACGATCGTGGAGTTCATGCGAGGGGGACGGGATGGAGCTTCGGGGGTTCACGGATGAGTACGGGCGTTTGGTCGCCGGCTGGGCCCGGACGGCGCAGGAAGTGGGCTTGCTCTGCGGTCGCGAGCAGTACCCGTTTCCCGAGGAGCTGATCGGGAGCTGGGTGAAGGTCGACCCTGACATCCAGTCGTACCTGTTCTTCGACGGCGACCAGCCGGTCGGGTACGGCGAGGTGTGGCTCGACGACGAGGAGGACGAGGTCGAGCTGGCCCGGCTCATCGTGGACCCGTCTCTTCGCGGCCGGGGGATCGGCGCCGAACTGGTCCGCGCGCTCCTGAAGCCGGCGATCGCAGCCGGTCATCCGGACATCTTCCTGCGAGTCAGACCGGACAACACGGTCGCGATCAAGACCTATCTGCGCCTCGGCTTCGTCGACGTTTCGCAACAAGAAATGGACGAGTGGAACGCCGCCCAACCCCAGCCCTACCGCTGGATGCGCTACGCCACCGACTGACGTCGTACCTGGCTTGCGAAACACAGAGCGTCCAGGAATTACTCAAATGCTTGGCTGAGGCAATTTTGCAAATACCTCTATTTTGCTGATGCGCAGCCTTGTGGAAACCGATCCGGTGGGAGGACTCTGGCTACAAAAGGGGGCAGCAGTCGTCGGGCGTGGTGAGACGACTGCCTCGGCTTCCGGTCGTCTGGAGGCAGCAGCAACAGGGGGAACCATGTCTAGAAGAATCATTACCATGGCGCTCGCGTCGGTCCTGATCACCCTCGTCGGTACTGGCACCGCCAGTGCCCAAACCGTGGCGGTTCAGGACCCTGTTGGAGATTCGGGAAACCCTCATGGCCAAAGCCTGGGCAATGAGAAGGCGCAGGAGTACTTCGACATCGTCCGAGCCGAGGTCTCCAAGGAATCTGGAACCTTTGCCATGACCATGCGTGTTGCAATTCCCGTGCCGGAAGCGCCGCCGCGCCCCACGGGCGCTTCCGGGCTGCTTCTGTGGGTCTTTGCCGTTGACACGCAGCCAGGTTCGATCGCGGGCTATCCTTTCTCTCCAGGACAGGTGCGACCGTTTGAATACTTCGTTCTGCTGGCCTGGGATGGCTCCGCGTTCAATGCATCCGTCATCGATCGGACGCCGCTCGCCTCGGGTGGAGAAGCAGTCACCAGTGACATTCCGTTCTCGTTCAACACTGCGCGCGACGAATTGCAGCTCCTGATCGAACCGACATTGATCGGCAACCCTGCGGCGTTCGAATGGCTGTCAGTGACCGTACTGCGGAAATCACATTTCGGGTCAACGGGAGTGTTGGCTCTCGATTTTGCTCCTGACGGCAGCCCCGGCGTGGCGAACTGGCCCTAGATCGACATTGATTCCTCAAGTCGGCCGTAGGTCGGCAGTTTGGTTTTGCATCGAGTCCCGTGTTGGGCTCGGTGGTCCTCGTCCGTGCGTGTCATGACGGTGTTCACCCTGCCGAGGCGGCCGCACGACCTTCGCACGGCTAGCGGCGTTCTGACCAGCCCTCGGGGGCTCGATGTCCGATTCGGGGACCCGGTCCGCCGAGGTGTAGCAGAGCGGGACGGTCTGTGGTCGGGAGGTCGGGATTGTGGTTCGCGGTCATTGAAGACGTTAGCTCCTTAGAAAGCGCTCGCCGGAATTGTGGACACGAACCCTGCGCGAGACAGCTTCGGACGGGGCTGGATGCTTCGCGGAATCCTGTGGCTCGCTTGCCGGATCGACAGCTGTTCGTGGGCGCCACAAGATCCGCACACCAGGCGGAACCGTTACCTGGGGAATTGGGCGGGACCTGGGTGCGAGAGGTGAGGCTGGAGCAGGAGCCGGGGGAACGGAGCGGGAGCGGAGCTGTGCTGGGAGCTGGGAGCGGGAAGTCGGAAGTGGGGCTGGAGCCGGGAGTTGGAGGTGAAGTTGGGAGGTGGGCAGGCGGGGGAGTGGGTGGGCTGTTGGCGAGCTCAGGGGCTGAGGTAGTGGCCCGCCCACTCCCGAGGGGTTAGGGGCGGGTTTGTTGGAGGGCGTCGCGGATTTCGGTGAGGAGTTGTTGGTCGGTGGTGAGGGGCTCGGGCTCGGGCTCGATGCCGCGGGCTCGGCGCTCGGCGAGTTTGTTGAGCGGCATCACGATGACGAAGTAGATGGCGGCTGCGACGAACAGGAAGTTGAGCAGTGCCTGCAGGATCGCGCCGATCGAGAAGACCGCGTCGTTGATGGTGAAGGTCCAGACCTTGCTGATGTCTGTCTTGCCGAAGATCGCTGCGACCAACGGGTTGATCAGGCCGTTCACGAGCGCGGTCACGACCTGACCGAACGCTGCGCCGATGACCACGGCGACCGCGAGGTCCACGACGTTTCCTCGCATGATGAACTCTTTGAAGCCCTTGAGCATGTGGGGTGCCTCCACGAAGCGGTGATATTCCCCGACAACGTAGGGCGCTGCCTCGGTCAGTGCGAGAGAGCGCGCCGGGCAGGCACACATCGTGCTCGCTTGTGTCCGATACGTGATCGTCAGCTGGTGTCCGGGGTCAGGGCCACGGTGATTCTGGAGTTGGCGGTGGCCTGGGCCAGGCGGGTGGCGACGTCGGGGCTGGTGGCGACCACGATCAGCGCGCCGGAGGTCGTCGTACGTGGGGAGGGTAGGGCGACCACGCGGACGGCTCTGGCGAGGAGGCGTGCGGAGTCGGCCGGTGTGCTGGTGGCGGCGTACAGGTTGATGTGGTCGCCGACGCGGAGGAGCGCGCTGATGTCAGGGTCGGCGATGCGGAACGGGTACGCGAGGAAGTCCTTGGGAACTGATACCGGCGCGAGGAAGCGGGCGTCGGTGAGTGGTTCGCCGGATCTGACTGGGCCGCTGAGGACGCGTGCTGTTAGGTCGGTGCCGGGTTTGAGGGCTCCGTCGGGGACGGCGGTGGTGGGTAGGTCGAGGGTGCGGAGGTCGGAGTTGGCGGGCACGGCTCCGCCGGCTAAATCGCGGGCGGCGGCTAGCACGGCGACGGTTGGCGGGGGTGGAGGGGAGAGGGCGGCGAGGCCGAAGTACACAGCTGCCGCGGCGGTCGCGCCGGCCAGCAGTCGGCGATGCCATCGTGCGGCGCGGATCAGGTCACGAAGTGGGGAAGGGATTCTCATGCCAGAGAAAGTACGAGTTTCCCGATCCCCCGCCTGCTGGTTATCCACAGCCGGGGGCGGCATGCCGGGTGGTCGGCAGGCGGGGAGTGAGGTGGGGCGGGGGAGTGAGGTAGCCGGGACGTCGCGGCGCCGGGGGGACTGGGCGACCGGAACGCGGTGAGGCTGGGGAGATAGGTGCCGGGACGTCGTTGAGCCGGGCAGGTGAGGCCCTGGACGTGGTGCGGCTCGGGACGTGAGCCGGACGGCGAGGTGAGCCGGCCGGAAGTTGAGTTGGCCGGGGCGCGTGGTGGCGTGGTGCCGCCGAGGGGCGGCGGGGTTCAGGCGGCGCTGGACTTGGTGTTTGACGAGGTGCCGCTCGACGAGGGGGAGGACGAACCGCTCGAGGAGGCTGAGCTCGACGACGAGGAGCTGGAGTCGGAGGAGGACGTCGAGGATGAGCCGGACGAAGATGCGGCGTCGGACTTGGCTGCGACTGTGCTCTTGCCGGAGTTGCGGCTGTCGTTGCGGTAGAAGCCGGAACCCTTGAAGACGACGCCGACGGCGTTGAAGACCTTGCGCAGGGTGCCCTGGCACGCCGGGCAGACGGTCAGCGCGTCGTCCGTGAAGCTCTGACGCACCTCGAGCGCCTCGCCGCAGTCGGTGCACTGGTACTGGTACGTCGGCACGGTTCGTTCCCTTCAGGCCGTTGGCACTCCTACTACTCGACTGCTAATAATGCTCCAGCAAGCCGAACTATTCCAACTCGGGCGTGGGATACCTCAACTCAGCGTGGTTGTCCACCGGACGCAGAGCAACGCAAAGTTGTGCGGTACCCCATTTGGGGCGGGGCCCGGCATTCTCTACGGTTGGTCCGTGCGTCGCCTGCTACGAGTCGTCATCATCAGCGGAATCGCCCTCGCCACGGTCCTCGTGGTGATCGCGGGAACCGTCGTTTTCGTCGTCCGCCACTCCTTCCCGACGTATGACGGAACGATCGAGCTGACCGGTCTCGACGCCGACGTCGAGGTCGTCCGGGACGCCAACGGCATCCCGCAGATCTACGCGGACAGCCCGAGTGACCTGTTCGCCGCACAGGGGTATGTGCACGCGCAGGACCGCTTCTTCGAGATGGACTTCCGCCGCCACGTCACCGCCGGCCGGCTGTCGGAGCTCTTCGGCTCCGACGCGCTGGAGACGGACAAGTTCGTCCGCACGCTCGGCTGGCGCAAGGTCGCGGAGAAGGAGCTCGGCCTGCTCAGCCCGTCCACCCGGCAGTACCTGGACGACTACGCCCGCGGCGTCAACTCGTACCTGGACACGCACAGCGGCTCCGGTCTCAGCCTCGAGTACGCCGTCCTGTCGCTGAAGGGCACCGACTACCGCCCGGAGCCGTGGACCGCGGCCGACTCGCTGGCCTGGTTGAAGGCGATGGCGTGGGACCTCGGCGGCAACATGGACGAGGAGATCACCCGGACGAAGCTGCTGGCGACGTACACGGCGCGCAACATCGAGAGTCTCTACCCGCCGTACCCGTACGACCGGAACGAGCCGATCATGTCCACCGGCGCGGTCGGCAGCGACGGCAAGTTCACCACCGCGCCGCTCGCCTCGGAGGCCCGCCGCGGGATGCTGACCAAGGACCTGCTCAAGTCGCTGGACACGGTCGACAAGGTGGCCAAGGGCCTCCCGCAGCTCCTCGGCCGCGGTGACGGCATCGGCTCGAACTCGTGGGTCGTCTCCGGCGACCACACCACCACCGGCAAGCCGCTGCTGGCCAACGACCCGCACCTCGGTGCGACCATGCCGGGGATCTGGACCCAGGTCGGTCTGCACTGCAACAACGTCGGCCAGGCCTGTCCGTACGACGTCTCGGGCTTCAGCTTCTCGGGATTGCCCGGGGTGGTGATCGGCCACAACAACGCGATCTCCTGGGGCTTCACGAATCTCGACCCGGACGTCACCGACCTCTACCTCGAGCGCGTCGACGGCAACAACGTGCTCTACAACAACAAGTGGCGGGCGATGGCGACCCGCGAGGAGACGTTCAAGGTCGCCGGCCAGGACGAGCCGGTGAAGATCACCGTCCGCGAGACCCGGCACGGTCCGCTCATCTCCGACGTCGGCGAGGACCAGCGCGAGACCGGCGAGACGGCCGCCAAACAGGGCAAGTACCCGACCGCGTACGGCGTCGCGATCCAGTGGACCGCCCTGAACCCGGGCCGCACCGCCGACGCCCTGTTCGCGATGAACCGGGCCCAGAACTGGACCCAGTTCCGCGCCGCCGCCCAGCTGTTCCAGGTCCCTTCGCAGAACCTGGTGTACGCCGACACCGAAGGCCACATCGGCTACCAGGCCCCCGGTCTGATCCCGATCCGGAAGACCGGCCGGGGCGACTGGCCGGTGCCGGGCTGGGACCCGAAGTACCACTGGACCGGGTACATCCCGTTCGCTGCGCTGCCCACCGAGTTCGATCCCGCGGACGGGATCATCGTGACCGCGAACCAGGCGGTGGTACCGCGGACGTACACGTACTACCTGACCAACGACTGGGACTACGGCTACCGCTCGCAGCAGATCCTCGACCGGATCAAGGCCGCCGGGAAGCTGGACGCGAACGCGATGGCGTCGATCCAGCTGGACACCAAGAACCGCGCTGCCGAGATGCTGGTGCCGTACCTGCTCCAGATCGGCATCGACGACGACTTCCAGCGTCAAGGGCAGGACACACTGCGGGACTGGGACTTCACCCAGCCGCCCGACTCCGCGGCGGCGGCGTACTTCAACGTCGTCTGGCGCAACCTGCTCGCGCTGACCTTCCATGACCAGCTCCCGGAGGGCACCTGGCCGGACGGCGGCTCCCGCTGGTTCGAGGTGATCCACACGCTGCTCGCCCAGCCGAACAGCGGCTGGTGGGACGACCTGCGAACGCCGCAGCACGAGAGCCGCGACGACATCCTGCGTGAGGCGTTGGTCGACGCGCGGCAGGAGATCACCCAGAAGATGGCTCGCGAGCCGTCCAACTGGGAGTGGGGCCGGTTGCACAAGCTCACGCTGACCAACCAGACGCTCGGCAAGTCGGGGATCGGCATGGTCGACAGGATGTTCAACCGCGGCCCGTACGAGCTGGGCGGCGGCTCCTCGATCGTCGACGCGACCGCTTGGGACGCGTCGGAGGGCTACACGGTGACCGCGACGCCGTCGATGCGGATGGTCGTGGACCTGTCCGACTTCGACAAGTCCCGGTGGATCAACCTGACCGGTGTGTCCGGGCACGCGTTCTCGTCCCACTACACCGACCAGACCGATCTGTGGGTGCGTGGCGAGACCCTGCCCTGGGCCTACACCAAGGGCGCCGTCGAGGCGGCCCGCGAGCACACCGTCACGTTCACGAAGCCGGAGTCCTAAGCGAATCCGGGACCCTGAGCCCAGAGCCCTAAGCCCAGGGCGACGTCACCAGGCCGGAGCGCTGGCCTCCGCGAACAGCTCTTCCGGCCAGGTCCACAGCGCCCGCTGGGTCAGCAGGATCGAGATCGTCTGGTCGGCCGGATCGGTCGACCAGAGGGTGCCGAGCCCACCGGCCCAGCCGTAGCGATCGCTGCTGACCGACAGGCCGTAGCCCCACCCGGTCTCCGGTCCGAGGAAGTCGGCGGCCGCCGTACGCTGCGCAGCCGTCAGGTGGTCCGTCGTCATCTCCGCGACCGCGGCCGGCGACAGGATGCCGTCCCCACCGGCCTGCAGCATCCGGGCGAAGGCGTGGAAGTCATCTGCCGTCGAGATCAGCCCACCACTCGCGTCCGGGAACGACGGGGGCTCCAGCCACTGGCTGTCCGCTGCCACGTCGAACACATCGTCACCGACGTACGCCGTGGTCAGCCGCGCAGGGTCCGACGCGGTGAACCCGGTGTCACGCATGCCGAGCGGCTCGAAGAACCGCTCCTGCAGGAAGACCTCCAGCGGCTGCCCAGTGGCTCGGGCGATCAGTACGCCGAGCACGTGCGAGCCGGTCGAGTACATCCACCGCTCACCCGGCTGGTACTGCAGCGGCAGCGTTCCGAACCGTCGCATCCACTCGTCCGGCTCGAGCGGAGTCCGCGGTACCGGCGGCCCGAACGTCCGTAGCTCCAACTCCTCCTCCCGCTGCCGGATCTCCGGGTGGTCGGACTCGCCCAGCCCCAGCCGGAACGTCAGCAGGTCCCGCAGCGTGATCGGCCGGTGCGCCGGAACGGTGTCCTCCAATGGTCCGTCCGGCTGACGCAGTACGACGGGATGCGCCAGCTCAGGGAGCAGATTGCCGACCGGCGCGTCCATCGACAACCGGAGCTCGTCCACGAGGACCATCGCCGCGGCCGCGACGATCGGCTTGGTGAACGACGCGACCCGGAACAGGCTGTCCCGCTGCATCGGCGGACCACCGAAGGCGGCATCACCGAGTACTTCGACCCGTGTCTCGCCCTCGTGGCTCACCAAGGAGACCAATCCGGGCAGGTCCCCGCTTTCGACGTACGAGCTCAGCATCAGCCCAGTCCACCAGCGAACGGGGTGTCCCGCCACTGCCCGACGAACATGCGGATGCCGTCAGCCAGTGAGGGCAGTCGCGGCACCAGCGGGGTGCACACCATGACCTGCAGCACGCGGGCGGTGTCCATCACCCGCTGGACCCGCTCATCCAGCACCGGCCGTCCCAGAGCCGTCGCTGCCTCGTTGTAGACCTTCCCGAGGTCCGGACCGAAGCCGGCCATGTCCCACTCGAGCGGACCGAGCGTGGTGTCCTCGAAATCGGACCACAGCACGGCGTCCGCGGTCGGGATCACGTTGTACGACGGAGCGTCGCCATGGATCGTCTGGATCGTCGCCGACGGGAAGACCGCCTCGAATTCGGCCCGACTGGTCAGCAGCGGCCCAAGCACGTCCCACTCGGCCCGTGCGCGGTCCACGTCCTCCTGCTCGAGCAGACCCGGCACAGCCGCCAAATCCGCAAGTGCTGGCGGCACAGCGAGCAGCGGCGTCATCCACGGCAGCTCGTGCGGGTACTCCGCGAGTACGGCGTGCAGCTCGGCGGCCCTCGCCGTACCTGCGACGAAGTCGAGCTCCACGGACCTGTCCTGCTCCACGAACTGCCAGAACGTCATGGAGAACCCGTCCTGCTGCACAGGCTTCAGCGGTACCAGTGGACTCGGTGCGGCAACCGGCTTGCCCTGCTCCGCCAGCCACGCGGCCACATCCAGTTCGCGCTGCTGCCGTCGTACGGCGACCTCTGGCTCCATCAGGTGATCCGGCAGGGTGATGGGGACCCGCGCGACCACGGGCGACGGCTTGAGGTGCACCACTACGGAGAACGCGTCGTACAGCACAGTGGGGTCGGTGACAGTCAGGCCCAGGCCTCGTGCGGCCGTTGCGGCGGCTTGTACCGCGTTCTCAGTCATCCACCGATCTTCTCAACGGGATCAACCGAATTGGTGTCAGCGCCGCGTGCACCCGTTGGTCGTGATCGTCCACCGGAAGCGCTTCGACGACCTCTGAGTCGTACACCGCGGCCCAGATCGGCGTACCAGGCCTGACCCGGGCGAGTGCCCGGTCGTAAGAGCCGCCACCGCGTCCCAGGCGTGCACCGTCGCGGGCGACCCCCACAGCCGGGCAGATGACCAGATCGGCGGTGGCGATGGCGTCCGGGCCCAGGTCGACCGGCGGCTCGGACATGCCCCGCCGGCCGGGGACCAGGTCGGCGGCACCCGGTGCAACACCCCAGCCGAGGTCGTTGTCGGCGTACAGGATCGGCAGCAGCACCTCACGGTCGGTTGCCAGCAGCCAGTCGATCAGCGCCCCGGTCTGCGGCTCCGCACCCATCGAAACGTACAGAGCGATCCGCCGCGCCTCCTGCACCGCAGGCTGCGCTTGAGCGACCCCGAGGAGGTCACCCGCGTGAGGCCGACTTCTGCGGGCACTGAGCAAGTACTGTCGCGCCGCGACCTTGGACGGGAACACTCCCTGATCGTAAGCGGCGTGACGCGGATAACACGGTGATTACCCGGCGTCCCCTAGGGTTGTGACATGAGTGAGGCAGGTCTTCGACAAGCGCAGGACAAGATGCGCGCGGCCGGCGCTGCCGACGTCGCCATCCGGGTCTTCACGCACTACTACCGGCTGCTCGAGTCGGGTCAGCAGGGCACGATCCGCGAGGACGACATCGAGCCGGTGGGGGAGCTGCCACACCTGGACCACCTCGACACCGACGCCGAGGCGATGCGCGCCGCGCTGGCCGAGACGGTGGTGATCAAGCTCAACGGCGGTCTCGGCACGTCGATGGGCGTGACCGGGCCGAAGTCCGCCCTTCCGGTCAAGGACGGGCTGAGCTTCCTCGACATCATCGCCCGCCAGATCCTCAGTACCCGCAGGGAGTACGACGTACCGCTGCCGCTGGTGCTGATGAACTCCTTCCGGACCAAGGAGGAGTCGCTGCAGATCCTGAGCGAGTACGACGGCCTCGCGGTCGACGGCATCCCGCTCGACTTCCTGCAGAACATGGAGCCCAAGCTGCTCGCCGACGACCTGACGCCGGCCGAGTGGCCGCCGGACCCGGAGCTGGCCTGGTGCCCGCCCGGTCACGGCGACCTGTTCACCGCGTTGGTTGCCTCCGGCACCCTCGATGCGCTGCGGGAGCGCGGTTTCCGGCACGCGTTCATCTCCAACGCGGACAACCTCGGCGCCACCCCGGACCCCCGGATCGCGGCCTGGATGGCCGAGCACGACGTACCGTTCGGGATGGAGGTCTGCCGGCGGACCCGGTCCGACCGCAAGGGCGGGCACGTCGCGATGCGCAAGTCCGACGGCCGGCTGATCCTGCGGGACAGCGCTCAGGTCGCGGACGAGGACACCAAGCACTTCCAGGACATCACCCGGCACAGAACGTTCAACACGAACAACCTGTGGATCGACCTGGACCGGCTGGCCGAGCTGATGGACGGGCACGACGGCGTCCTCGGGCTGCCGATCATCGTGAACCGCAAGACCGTCGACCCGGCCGACCCGTCGTCGCCGAAGGTGATCCAGCTGGAGACCGGGATGGGGACGGCGATCGAGACCTTCGAGGGATCGCAGGCGGTGCTGGTGGACCGCAGCCGGTTCAAGCCGGTGAAGACGACGAACGACCTGCTGGTACTGCGCTCCGACGTGTACGAGCTGACCGAGGCCGGCGATCTGACCACGACCCACGAGGGCGACGAGCCGTACGTCGACCTGGATCCGGAGTACTTCAAGATCCTGGCCGACTTCGAGGCGCGGTTCCCGGCCGGGCCGCCGTCGCTGGTCCGCGCGGACCGGCTCGAGGTGCGCGGTGACGTTGCCTTCGGCAAGGATGTGACAGTGGTCGGCGAGGTCGAGATCGCGGCCGCGGACGGCGAGCGGCGCGAGATCCCGGACGGCACCGAGCTCGGCGGCTGACTGCGCACCCTGGGGGAATCGATGGACGAGCTGTTGATCCGGCCGCTGGAGCCGTACGACACCGATGAGGCGGCCCGGCTGTGGTGGCGGTCGCGGCATGCCAGTCCCGACCTGTTGCCGGCCGCGATCCACACCTTCGAGGAGGTCGCGACGTGGTTCGCCGACGTACTCCTGCCCGACGCCCAGACCTGGGTGGCGCTCGACGACGGCCGGATCGTCGCGGTCCTGACCCTCGACGGTGACGACCTCGACCAGCTGTACGTCGACCCGGACGCGGCCGGCCAGGGTGTCGGGTCGACCTTGGTGGACCTGGCGAAGGACCTCCGCCCGGGCGGCCTGGCCCTGTGGACCTTCCAGACCAACCTCCGGGCCCAGTCCTTCTACAAGCGCCACGGCTTCACCGAAGTACGCCGTACCGACGGAGCCACCAACGAGGAGAAGTCCCCCGACATCCGCATGACCTGGGGCAACCACCCCGAATCCACCGGCTGAGGCCGGACGCGCGACCTTGGATTAGGGTCGGGGCGTGAGACGGAGTGTGGATGAGCATCTGGAAGTAGTGCTGGGGAGGGTGCAGGCGCTACCGGCGTTCGAGCAGCCGTTGATGGAGGCTGTCGGGCTGGTGCTCTGCGAGGACGTCGTCTCGGGGCTGAGTCTGCCGGGGTTCGACAACTCGGCGATGGACGGGTACGCCGTCCAGGCCGCCGATCTGGCCGGGGCGTCGCAGGACAACCCGGTCACCCTGCCCGTGGTCGGTGAGATCGCGGCCGGGCGGGTCGAGCACATCGTGGTGACGCCGGGGACCTGTGTACGCATCATGACCGGCGCGCCGATGCCACGGGGCGCGGACAGCGTCGTACCGGTGGAGTGGACCGACGGCGGTACGGCGAATGTGCGGATCGCCCAGCAGCCCGCGCTGGGAGCGTCGGTGCGGCGCGCCGGTGAGGACGTGCAGGCGGGGGAGAAGGTCCTGGACCGGGACACCGTGCTTGGTCCGCGGCAGATCGCCGTACTCGCTGCCGTCGGCCGGGCCCGGGTGAAGGCGCGCCCGCGACCCCGCGTGGTCGTGGTGTCGACCGGAGCCGAGCTGCGTGAGCCGGGGAGCCGGCTGGGCGAGGGGCAGATCTACGACTCGAACAGCTACACGCTGGCCGCCGCCGCGCGTGACGCCGGGGCCGTGGTGTACCGCGTCGGCATCGTCGGCGACGACCCGAAGCGGATCATGGACACGCTGTCGGACCAGCTCGTCCGCGCCGACCTGGTGATCACCACCGGCGGCGTGAGCATGGGGGCGTACGACGTGGTCAAGGAGGAGCTGTCGAAGCTCGGTACGGTCGACTTCCCCCAGGTCGCGATGCAACCGGGCAAGCCGCAGGGCTTCGGCGTACTCGGTGAGGACGAGACGCCGATCTTCACGCTGCCCGGGAACCCGGTGTCGGCGTACGTGTCCTTCGAGGTGTTCGTCCGGCCGGCCCTGCGCAAGCTGATGGGCCAGATGCCGTACCGCCGGCAGCCGGTCCGCGGCGTCTCACTGGACAGCTTCAGCTCGCCGGCGGGGAAGCGCCAGTTCGTCCGCGCCGCGGCCACGTCCGGCGACGAGGGCTGGATGGCCAGTACAGTCGGCGGGCACGGCTCACACCTGCTCGGCGGGCTGAGCCGCTCGAACGCGCTGATCGTGGTGCCCGAGGACGCGACCTCGGTCCGGGCCGGCGATCAGGTGGAGCTGTTGCTGCTGGACGAGGAGACCGGATGACGCAGGACCCGGGGCTGACCCACGTCGACGAGACCGGGGCCGCACGGATGGTGGACGTGTCGGCCAAGGAATCGGGCGCGCGGCGAGCTGTTGCCAGCGGCAAGGTTCTGGTCTCGGCCGAGGTGGTCAAGGCGTTGCGCGGCGACGGCGTACCCAAGGGTGACGCGCTCGGTGTCGCCCGGATCGCCGGCATCATGGGCGCCAAGCGGACGCCCGACCTGATCCCGCTCTGCCACCCGATCGCGATCACCGGCGCGAAGGTCGACCTCGAGGTCGCGGACGACGCCGTACTCATCACCGCCCAGGTCAAGACCACCGACCGTACCGGCGTCGAGATGGAGGCGCTCACAGCAGTCGCGGTCGCCGGTCTCGCGGTGATCGACATGGTGAAGGCGATCGACCCGGCCGCGGTGCTGTCCGACGTCCGGGTGGAGCTGAAAGAGGGCGGCAAGACCGGGCATTGGGAGCGGCCGTGAGAGCTCTGGTCGTCAGCGTCTCCAACCGAGCCGCTGCCGGGGTCTACACCGACACCACCGGTCCGCTGATCTTCGAGCGTCTCAGCGAGTGGGGCTTCGAGGTGTCCGGCCCGCAGGTCGTCCCCGACGGCGCTGCGGTCGGCTCGGCGTTGAGTGCCGGCGTCGAGGCGTCGTACGACGTGATCCTGACGACCGGGGGCACCGGCATCTCGCCGACGGACGAGACGCCCGAGCAGACGGCTGCTGTGCTCGACCAGATCATCCCCGGTATCGCTGAAGCAATCAGGGCGTATGGGGTGGCGAACGGCGTACCCACCGCTGCTCTTTCCCGCGGGCTTGCCGGTGTGGCAGGTACGACGATCATCGTGAACCTGCCGGGTTCGCGCGGCGGGGTCAAAGACGGGCTGGCCGTGCTGCAGCCGCTGCTGCGGCACGCGGTCGAGCAGGTTCGCGGCGGTGACCACGTCCGGACGGACCACGACTGATGGCGATCGTCCACTGGCCCGTCGAACTCCGGCACGGGCAGGTCGCACTCCGGCCGCTCCGCGCAGGTGACGGTGCCGAGTGGGCGGCCGCGCGGCAGCGGAACGTGAGTTGGCTGCGGCCGTGGGACGCGACCCAACCGCCCGGCGCGGAGGACGGTGCGCGGACGTTCCGCGCGATGGCACGCGACTGGAACCGCCAAGCGCGGTACGGCCGGATGCTGCCGTTCGTCATCACGTACGGCGGTGCCGCCGGACTCGGCTCGCGATCGAAATGGCCGCTTGTCGGGCAGTTGACCGTGTCCGGGATCACCTACGGTTCCGCGCGCTGGGCCAACCTCGGCTACTGGGTCGACGAGCAGTACGCCGGCCGCGGCATCGTGCCGACCGCGGTCGCGATGGCCGCCGACCACTGCTGGTTCACGCTCGGCCTGCACCGGATCGAAGTGGCGATCCGCCCCGAGAACAAGGCGAGTCTGCGAGTCGTCGAGAAACTCGGCTTCCGGTACGAAGGCGAGCGGCCGCGGTTCCTGCACATCGACGGTGATTGGCGCGACCATCGGATCTTCGCTCTCAACGTGGAGGAAGTCGGGCCCGGTCTCGTAGCGCGACTGGTTTGATCACACAGCGTCGCTATTCACATCAGTCACACGAGTCTTCTTGCGACACACCGACAGACATGCCTCATCTGGCCCTCGCTGGGTCTTAGCGTCGTCGCATGGGGACGACAGGGCTGATCTATGTGGCGATCGTCGCCGCGTGGGCCGCCTACCTCGTCCCGATGCTGCTGAAGCGCAACGACGAGGCACGGCGCACGCCGGTGGCGTCGGCTGACGCGCGCGTGCTCGCCCGGCAAGGCGATCCGCAGTCGCGGTCGCGGTACGTCGTACGCCCTGCTGCTGGTGCTGGTCCTTCGGTTGGTGGTGCTTCGGCCGCGGTGGACGAGGCGACGCAGGCCGATGACCTGCCGCCGCCCGCGCCGCGGTACGTCCCCAACCGCGCCCGCCGGGTGGCCGCCATGCGCCGCCGGCGGGTCCTGTCGCTCCTGACCCTTTCGCTGTTGTCGGTGACCGCACTGGCCGGTCTCGGGATGCTGCTGTGGTGGACGGTGGCGATCCCGGGTTCGCTGATCGTCGCGTTCGTCGTACTGACCCGGGTCCAGCTTCGGCGTCAGGCCCGCGAGCGTGCCCGGGTCGCCGCCGAGCGACGTGCCCGCGCCCAGGCCCGGCACGACCGCGGCCCGGCCGGCAAGCCCGCCCCGACTCCGTCTCCCGACGAGGAGATGACCATCGAGGTCCGGCTCCCCGCCGAACCGGCCCCGGTCGAGAAGCCGCGGACCGACGGCCTGTGGGACCCGGTCCCGGTCACGCTGCCGACGTACGTCATGAAGGAAAAGGCCCCGGACCGTACCGTCCGCACCATCTCCCTCTCCGACCACGAGGTCTTCTCCTCAGCCCGTACGACGGACCCCGCCGAGGCACCGCCGGTCGTCGAATCGCCGGCCCCCACGACGGTGGAGGAACCGGAGATCAAGCGCGCCGTCGGCGACTGAAACCCGCTCGACATCCCGGTTTCAGTCCGAGACGATGTGCGTGTTAGAGTTTCGCGGTCGCCAGGGAAACCAGGTGATCGCTCGGGGCTGTGGCGCAGTTGGTAGCGCGCTTCGTTCGCAACGAAGAGGCCAGGGGTTCGAATCCCCTCAGCTCCACCCGAGGTGAAGAGGCCGGTCCGATGGACCGGCCTTTGTCATTCCCCACGCAGCCGCTACGCACGCAGCTCGCTGCGACCGCCTCGCGACGCATCTCAGGACGTTCGACCGCGGCCTCACCGTCTCGCTATGTGTTGCTGGCCTGTGTCGCCGGGGCGGAGCCGTTCGGGGTCGGAGCGGTTGGCGAATGCCAACTGTTGGTGGGGACGATGGCCACGAAGTTCTGGGCGAGGACGGGTGCGTCCTGGCCGACGTCGGCGACCACACCGCCGTTCTGCAGCCTGAAGCCGATGACTGGTAGCCACTCGTCGTTGTCTGTCCTCAGCATGTAGTCCGGTTGGGGCGCCGGCGCCGTCGGGACGGGGCGGCCGAACTGTGAACTGGACAGGATGGCTGTGGTCACCGCGGCGCGCGCCTCGAACTGTGCCGCGGAGGCCGTAGAACGTGCGTTGACATCTGCTCGCACCATGATGGCGATGGCGATCGCCACGGCTGACGCCAGCAAAGACGCCGACACCGTGAAGGCTGCCCGCTGTACGACGTTGGCGTCGTCTGGGCCGACGCCGAAACCCATCAAGCCGGTCACGATCGCGCTGCCGCCGCCGATGGCAGCCACGATCGACGGCCAGACCTTTCCCAAACTCGTGGCGCCGGCTGTGATGACCTGCAGGCTGGCAGGAGTACCGAACAGGTTGGCAACGTCGGACTTCTTCTCCAGCAGCCGCAGATCGCGGAGGAATTGCTGGACCGGACCGCTCAGGTCATCGCCGTCCGCATTGACCGCCTTGCCCGGCCATTGCACTTTGTCGTTGGACATCTGATCCCCCTGTCCCGCCATGGTCCCCCCATGGATCTCAAGGTGAGGGTGACAGTCTGTAGCCGTGTCGTCTAGTGCAGTGGAGTGTTCAGGTCAGATCGTTACGTTGAGCGATGATTCGCCGCACCGAACGCTTTTCACGGCCGCAGCAGGCGCGAGCACGCGACGCAGGAGTGGGCGTAGCCGGCGCGTGGGGAAACACCCCGACTCGTGTCACGGAAGCTAATCTTGACTGGTTCCAGAAAAGGGTGGCAGACTTCGGGGCGTGCCGACGGTTGACGAGCTCCAGGGGTTGTTGCGGGGGGCTGCGTTGCGGGTGACACGGCCGCGGTTGGCGGTGTTGGGGGCTGTGTACGGCAACCCGCATGCGGATACGGACTCGATTATCGGTGCCGTGCGCAACGAAATCCCCGAGGTTTCGCATCAGGCGGTGTACGACTCCCTGCACACGTTGACGGCGGCGGGGCTGGTGCGGCGGATTCAGCCGCACGGTCTGGTGGCCCGGTACGAGTCGCGGGTCGGGGACAACCATCATCACGTCGTCTGCCGGTCGTGCGGTGTCATCGCCGATGTCGACTGTGCTGTCGGTCATGCGCCCTGCCTGACCGCGTCCGATGACCACGGGTTCGTGATCGACGAGGCCGAGGTCATCTACTGGGGCCTGTGCTCCGACTGCTCCACCGCACGCAGTACCTGACTTCCACGCAGTACCTGACTTCCTTGAAACGTCCAGTCTGGAAGGAATCCGATGTCTGAGAACCATCCGCCGCTGCCGGCCGAAGCGAGCCCGGAGAGCGAGGGCAAGTGCCCGGTCGCGCACACCTCTCGTGCGCCGCACCCGACCCAGGGCGGTGGCAACCGGGGCTGGTGGCCGGAGCGGCTGAACCTGAAGATCCTGGCCAAGAACCCGGCCGTGGCGAACCCGCTCGGCGAGGAGTTCGACTACGCCGCCGAGTTCAAGACCCTCGACCTGGCCGCGGTGAAGCGCGACATCGCCGAGCTGCTGACCACCTCGCAGGACTGGTGGCCGGCCGACTTCGGTCACTACGGCCCGTTCATGATCCGGATGGCCTGGCACAGCGCCGGCACGTACCGGATCAGCGACGGTCGCGGTGGCGCGGGTGCCGGGCAGCAGCGGTTCGCGCCGCTGAACAGCTGGCCGGACAACGGGAACCTGGACAAGGCCCGCCGGCTGCTGTGGCCGATCAAGAAGAAGTACGGTCAGAAGATCTCCTGGGCCGACCTGATGATCCTGACCGGCAACGTCGCGCTGGAGTCGATGGGCTTCGAGACGTTCGGGTTCGCCGGCGGCCGCCCGGACGTGTGGGAGCCGGACGAGGACGTCTACTGGGGTCCGGAGACCACCTGGCTGGGCGACGAGCGCTACACCGGTGACCGCGACCTGGAGAGCCCGCTGGGTGCGGTCCAGATGGGCCTCATCTACGTGAACCCGGAAGGCCCGAACGGCAACCCGGACCCGATCGCCGCGGCCCGCGACATCCGCGAGACGTTCAGCCGGATGGCGATGAACGACGAGGAGACCGTCGCGCTGATCGCCGGCGGCCACTCGTTCGGCAAGACCCACGGTGCCGGTCCGGCCGAGAACGTCGGGGTGGAGCCTGAGGGCGCGCCGATCGAGGCGCAGGGCCTGGGCTGGAAGAGCACGTACGGCACCGGTAAGGGCGCCGACGCGATCACCAGCGGCCTCGAGGTCACCTGGACCACGACGCCGACCCAGTGGAGCAACAGCTTCTTCGAGATCCTCTTCGGGTACGAGTGGGAGCTGAGCAAGAGCCCGGCCGGAGCGCACCAGTGGGTCGCCAAGGACTCCGAGGAGATCATCCCGGACGCCTACGATACGGCGAAGAAGCAGAAGCCGACGATGCTGACCACCGACCTGTCGCTGCGCTTCGACCCGATCTACGAGCCGATCTCCCGGCGCTTCCTGGAGAACCCGGCCGAGTTCGCGGACGCGTTCGCGCGCGCCTGGTTCAAGCTGACCCACCGCGACATGGGCCCGATCGTGCGCTACCTCGGCCCGGAGGTCCCGGCCGAGACGCTGATCTGGCAGGACCCGCTGCCGGCGGTCGAGGGCGAGCTCATCGATGCCAACGACATCAACGCGCTGAAGGCCCAGGTCACCGCTTCGGGGCTGTCCGTCTCGCAGTTGGTCTCCACCGCATGGGCGGCGGCGTCGTCGTTCCGCGGCAGCGACAAGCGTGGCGGTGCGAACGGTGCCCGGATCCGCCTCGAGCCGCAGAACGGCTGGGAGGTCAACAACCCGGACGAGCTGGCGACGGTGCTGAGCACGCTCGAGAGCGTTCAGAAGTCCTTCAACGCCGCCGGTGGCAGGCAGGTCTCGCTGGCCGACCTGATCGTCCTCGCCGGTACGGCGGGTGTCGAGGCGGCGGCCAAGAGCGCCGGGTACGACGTCGAGGTCGGCTTCACCCCGGGCCGGGTGGACGCCTCGCTGGAGCAGACCGATGTCGACTCGTTCGCCGCGCTCGAGCCGACCGCGGACGGGTTCCGCAACTACTACGGCAAAGGCAACCGGCTGCCGGCCGAGTACCTGCTGCTCGACAAGGCGAACCTGCTGACCCTGAGCGCACCCGAGCTGACCGTCCTCGTCGGCGGCCTGCGCGTCCTGGGTGCGAACTACGACGGCTCCAAGCTCGGTGTCTTCACCGAGACCCCGGGCTCGCTGACCAACGACTTCTTCGCGAACCTGCTCGACCTGGGCACGGAGTGGACCGCGGTCGACGACAGCCAGGAGGTCTTCGAGGCCCGCGACGCCTCTGGTGAGGTCAAGTGGACCGGCACCCGCGCCGACCTGGTCTTCGGCTCGAACTCCGAGCTGCGCGCCCTCGCCGAGGTCTACGCAAGCGACGACGCGAAGGAGAAGTTCGTCAAGGACTTCGCCAAGGCCTGGACCAAGGTCATGGAGCTCGACCGCTTCGACCTGCGCTGAGCCACATCGCGCCTGACCTGACCAAGACCGGCTCCCTCACCCCGAGGGAGCCGGTCTTGTCCTGGGTGCGCTGACGACGTCGCTTGTTCGTGGTCGGGGCGCGTGTCAGGCTGGCGGGGCTCGGAACCGTTCGTTTGAAGGAGATTGCCATGCGGTTTCACCATGATCGGGAGCCTGCTGGGGATCTGACTTTCAGTGACGTGTTCCTGGTGCCGAACCGGTCCAGGGTCGCGTCGCGGCTGGACGTGGACCTGTCCACGAGTGACGGCAGCGGTACGTCGATTCCGATCGTCGCGGCCAACATGACCGCGGTGTCCGGGCGGCGGATGGCCGAGACGATCGCACGCTGCGGCGGGCTGGCGGTGATCCCGCAGGACATCCCGGTCGACGTGGTCGCCGAGGTGGTTGCCTGGATCAAGCAACGGCACACCGTGCACGACACCGCGCTGGTGCTGCCGCCGACCGGGACCGTCGGCGAGGCGCTGAACCTGCTGCCGAAGCGTGGCCACAACGCGGTGATCGTGGTCGACGACGGGCGGCCGGTCGGCGTGGTGACCGAGGCGGACTGTGCCGGCGTCGACCGGTTCACCCAGCTGGGCGGGATCATGTCCCGCGAGCTGCTGACCCTGCCGGCCGGGATCGACGCCGAGCAAGCCTTCGACCTGCTGCACGACGGCCGGCACCGGCTGGCGCCGGTGGTGGACGCCGACGGCACGATCGTCGGCATCCTCACCCGCCAGCGCGCGCTCCGGGCGACCCTGTACGAGCCGGCGGTCGACGCGAACGGGAAGCTCCGGGTCGCCGCCGCGATCGGGATCAACCGCGACGCCGAACAGAAGGCGAAGGCACTGCTCGACGTCGGCATCGACGTCCTCGTGATCGACACCGCGCACGGGCACCAGGAGCGGATGATCGAGGTGCTCAAGCAGGTCCGCGGTCTCGAGCCGCAGGTGCCGGTCGTCGCCGGGAACGTGGTCACCGCCGAGGGGGTCAGCGACCTGGTCGCCGCCGGCGCGGACATCGTGAAGGTCGGCGTCGGACCGGGCGCCATGTGTACGACGCGGATGCAGACGGCCGTGGGGCGGCCGCAGTTCTCCGCCGTACTGGAATGCGCCGAGCGGGCGCGCCAGCTCGGCAAGCACGTCTGGGCGGACGGCGGCGTCCGGCATCCGCGCGATGTCGCGCTGGCGCTGGCCGCCGGGGCGTCGAGTGTGATGATCGGGTCGTGGTTCGCCGGGACGTACGAGTCGCCCGGCGATCCGCATCGCGACAACGACGGCCGGATCTACAAGGAGAGCTTCGGGATGGCGTCGGCCCGCGCGGTCCGGTCACGGACAGTGGAGGACACGCCGTTCCAGCGGGCCCGGAAAAGTTTCTTCGGCGAGGGAATCTCGACCGCCCGGATGTACCTCGACCCGGACCGCCCGAGCGTCGAGGACGTCCTCGACTCGATCGTCTCCGGGATCCGGAGTTCCTGTACGTACGTCGGTGCCGCCGATCTGGCCGAGTTCCACGAGCGGGCCGTGGTCGGCATCCAGACCGCGGCCGGCTACACCGAAGGCAAGCCGCTCGATACCAGTTGGTGACAGGAGCGTTCCGTCGGACGGCGATTTCCGGCCCGGAACGGTTGCGTAAACGACTACGGAGAGTCTCATCCCCGGGGTGAGATTGAGGAGACAACGATCTCATGCCCCGGGCGATAGGCAGGCCTCAGCCAAGGTGGCACCGTGTAGTCAACGGGGGGTGGAGGTGAGGACGCCGAGCAGACTGTCGGGGGGTCGCCGATCTCGCAGGGGGCGTGGGATCGAACGACGCGGGGGCTCACAGCACAGGCGTCCCGAACCGTAGTTGCGGGTGGTGGTGTGGAGTTCGACCGAGGCTTGGGAGGGCGACTCGGGAACTCGGACCCACCACCCGCGACTGCTTTGTACGGACAGTAATCGTGTGCGGCGCGCCGGCTCTTGGTGAGAGAGTCGGGGCGTGACGGGCGCAGCGAGGACCGGGACCGCACCGGCGGCGGTCGAGATCGTGTGCGACGAGTCCGGGTACGAGGGGGAGAAGCTGGTCGGTGGGGTGACCGACGTCTTCGCGCATGCGAGTGTGCGGATCGACGAGGAGACCGCGGCCGGCTGCATCACCGAGTTACGGCTGCGGATCCGGTCGCCGGCGACGATGTACAAGGCCAACCATCTGCTCAGGTCGAAGCACCGGTCGGTGCTGCTGTGGCTGCTCGGGCCCGACGGACCGCTGCTCGGCAACGCGCAGGTGTTCCTGGTCGACAAGACCTACTTCCTGGCCGCTGAGCTCGTCACCTTCCTCGGTGCCCGGCCGGCGCTGACCCGGTTCCTGTACGACGCCGGCCGCCGGACCGCGGACGCCGAAGCGTTCCTGGTCGCGGCGAACGATTTCCTCCGGACCACGTTCCGGGACGAGCAGCCGGTCGTCTCGCCGCTCGATCCGTTGATCCCGGCGATCGTGCGGGCCGTCGAGCACTGGGGTGCGGGCGGACAGCCGGTGGCGATCGCGCACGACCGGCAGACCACGTTGTCGGCCGAGCGCGTCTTCACGCTCCGCCGGTCGGCGCCGGGGTTCGCCGGGCTGGAGCAGGTCGACTCGTTCACCGACCAGCGGGTCCAGGTCGCCGACTTCCTCGCCGGAGTGGCCCGCAAGATCGCCTCGGACCAGCTGAAGGGCTCCGACGACGCCGAGGTCAGCGCTCTGCTCCGCCCGTACCTGGATCCCGAGTCGCTCTGGATCGACGAGCCGTCGTGGACCAGACTGACACGCTAGCCCTTGGCAACCGTCGGAGTACGGCGGATAGTCGAGTGATCGATACAGCAGCGTGGGGAGCCGATGTCGTGGAAGGAGACAAGGCGGCCGCTCCGCTGCGGGTTGATGCCGAGACCGCAATCATCCTGCGCGAGGCGTACCACAAGATCGAGGCGTTGTTCCGCGCCGACCACTACGGCCTGTACGACTACGTGCGGGTGGTGGCCGGCAAGATCGCCCGTGTCGACACCTTCTTCGTCGGATTCCTGCAGGGCACCAGCCGGGTCCGGTATCCCTACGGGTACGACGACGGCCGGTACGTCGACCCGGACACGCACATCTTCGGCCCGAACGGCCAGACCGCCTGGCTGCTCCAGCACCGGCGTACCTATCGCCCCGCCTACGACCACGGAGCCGCGCTGCATGCCGGCGTGGCGATCGGGGAAGTCGGGCGGAGGTCGGAGGACGCGGTGACGGTGCCGATCTTCCGGCCCGCGAAAGACGGCCCCGAGCAGCTCTTCGGGATGCTGTCGATGCAGAGCTATGTGCCGAACAGCTACGACGACAACGCCATCCGGGCGTTCGAGTGGCTCGGGGGCGTGGTGGAGCGGGTGCTGACTCGGGAGGGCGAGGACCGGGAGGCGCTCCGGCGGCTGCCGGCCGGCGACGCCGGGCCGAATCTGCTGACGTCCGACCACGTGATGGAGTACCTGGCGCACCGGGTCGGGTCGATCCGGGAGATCGCGGTCGAGGCGATGGACGAAGCCGACGTGACGGCCGCGGTCCGGAGCCACCTGACCCGGATCATCGACGCCACCGAGCACATCCAGTCCGAGCTGATCGAGATGCTGATGGACACCGACGAGGGTCCGGAGCGCCGGTACGCGAGCCTGACGAAGGCTCAGCAGGGTGTCGCGGTCCGCCTGGTGGACGGTATCGACAACGATCAGCTGGCCGCGGAGCTCGGTATCAGCCCGAACACCGTGAAGACCCACCTGAGCGCCATCCTGCGCAAGTACGGCATGGCCAACCGCGCCCAGGTGGCCGACGACGTCCGCAGGTACCTGGCCCGGTGACCGCATTGGTCACCGGGCGCTGTTGTGCGGGTCAGAGGGAGGCGAGGGCTTCGTTCCAGGTCTTGGACGGGCGCATGACGGCGGCGGCCTTGGCTGGGTCGGGCTGGTAGTAGCCGCCGAGGTCGACCGGGCTGCCCTGGACGGCGAGGAGCTCGGCCACGATCGCCTCCTCGTTCGCCGCGAGGGTCTCGGCGAGCTGGGTGAACTCCTTGGCCAGCTCGGCGTCGTCGGTCTGCTTGGCCAGCTCCTGGGCCCAGTACAGGGACAGGTAGAAGTGGCTGCCGCGGTTGTCGATCCCACCGACCCGGCGGGTCGGCGACTTGTCCTCCTCGAGGAACGTCGCGGTGGCCCGGTCCAGGGTGTCGGCGAGGATCTGGGCGCGGGCGTTCCCGGTCGCCTGAGCCAGGTGCTCGAAGCTCGCGGCCAGCGCGAAGAACTCACCCAGGCTGTCCCAGCGCAGGTAGTTCTCCTTGACCAGCTGCTGCACGTGCTTGGGCGCCGACCCACCCGCGCCGGTCTCGAACAGACCGCCGCCGGCCATCAGCGGGACGACCGACAGCATCTTCGCGCTGGTGCCGAGCTCGAGAATCGGGAACAGGTCGGTCAGGTAGTCGCGGAGCACGTTGCCGGTCACCGAGATGGTGTTCTCGCCGCGGCGGATCCGCTCCAGCGACAGTTTGATCGCGTCGACCGGGGCCAGGATCCTCAGGTCCAGGCCTTCGGTGTCGTGCCCGGTCAGGTACTCGTTGACCTTCGCGATGATCTGAGCGTCGTGGGCGCGGGTCTCGTCCAGCCAGAAGACCGCCGGGTCGCCGGTGGCGCGGGCCCGGGTGACGGCCAGCTTGACCCAGTCGCGGATCGGGTCGTCCTTGGTCTGGCAGGCGCGGAAGATGTCACCGGCCTCGACCGCCTGCTCGAGGACGACGGTGCCGGCGGCGTCGACCAGCCGGACCGTGCCGGCAGTGGCGACCTCGAACGTCTTGTCGTGCGAGCCGTACTCCTCGGCCTTCTGCGCCATCAGGCCGACGTTCGGCACCGAGCCCATCGTGGCCGGGTCGAAGGCGCCGTTCGCGCGGCAGTCGTCGAGGACGACCTGGTAGATGCCGGCGTAGCTGCTGTCCGGCAGCACCGCGAGGGTGTCGTGCTCCTGGCCGTCCGGACCCCACATGTGGCCGGAGGTGCGGATCATGGCCGGCATCGAGGCGTCCACGATCACGTCGGACGGGACGTGCAGGTTGGTGATGCCCTTGTCGGAGTCGACCATCGCCAGCGCCGGGCCGTCAGCCAGTTCGGCGTCGAACGAGGCCTTGATCGCGGCGCCTTCCGGCAGCTCGGCGAGCCCGGACAGGATCGCGTTCAGCCCGTCGTTGGGGGACAGGCCGGCGTTCGCGAGCGTCTCGCCGTACTGCTCGAAGGTCTTCGGGAAGAAGGTGCGGACCGCGTGGCCGAACACGATCGGGTCGGAGACCTTCATCATGGTGGCCTTCAGGTGCAGCGAGAACAGGACGTCGTCCGCCTTGGCCCGGGCGACCTGCGCGCCGAGGAACTCGCGCAGCGCGGCCACGTGCATGACGGAGGCGTCGACGACCTCACCGGCCAGCACCGGGACCGACTCGCGCAGCACGGTGGTGCTGCCGTCCTCGGCCACCAGCTCGATCCGCAGGCTGCCGTCGGCCTCGATCACGGCCGACTTCTCGGTCGAGCGGAAGTCGTTCTGCCCCATGGTGGCGACGTTCGTCTTCGACTCGGCGGTCCAGGCGCCCATCCGGTGCGGGTGGGCCTTGGCGTAGTTCTTCACCGAGGCGGGTGCGCGGCGGTCGGAGTTGCCCTCGCGCAGCACCGGGTTCACCGCGGAGCCCTTGACCTTGTCGAAGCGGGCGCGGATGTCGCGCTCCTCGTCGGTCTTCGGCTCGTCCGGGTACTCCGGCAGCGCATAGCCCTGGCTCTGCAGCTCGGCGACCGCGGCCTTCAGCTGCGGGATCGAGGCCGAGACGTTCGGCAGCTTGATGATGTTCGCCGCGGGCGTCTTGGCCAGGTCGCCGAGCTCGGCCAGCGCGTCCGCGATCCGCTGGTCGTCCTTCAGGTACTCCGGGAACACCGCGAGGAGCCGTCCGGCCAGTGAGATGTCCCGGGTCTCCACCCGGACACCGGCCTGACCGGCGTACGCCTGGATCACGGGGAGGAACGAGTACGTCGCCAGTGCGGGGGCCTCGTCGGTGTGGGTGTAGATGATCGTCGAGTCAGTCACAGCCCCACCCTAATAGGCGCCGCGTCCGCCGCCGCCCCCACGTGGGCAGGCTCACGCTCCGTCGAGCTCGTCGGGATGGGCGAGCTTGATCTGGAGGGCCGAGGCCAGGGCGGTGGTGACGGCGAGCATGTCGATCGGGGAGGCGTTCGCGATGGTGGCACCGGCCAGGCTGCCGATACCGCGGGTGCCCTCCCAGGTGCAGTCGACGAAGGTGGCGCCGGCCGCCTTGACCTGGGAGAACTCGGCCGATGTCAGGTCGCAGCGCCGGAACACCGTGCCGCTCAGATCCGCGGAGACGAAGTCCGCGCTCTGCAGCCGGCAGTCGCTGAACTCGACCTTGACGAACTTCCCGAACCGGAACGACGCGAAGTCCAGCACGCAGTCGCGGACGGTGACGTGCTGGAGGCTGGTCCCCGGCGCGGCGAAACCGGTGAGCCGCGAGGAGGCGATCGCGAGCCGGGTCACGGCGGCGTCGGACCAGCGGGCGTTGGCGAGATCGCACTGGGACAGCTCGGAGTCGACCAGGATCAGCTTGTCCAGGTCCGAACCGCCGAGCTTGCACCGGGTCAGCCGGCAGCCGCTGAACTCGACGTGCTCGGCGACCACGTCGCTCAGATCGACGTCCTCGAGCGCGAGGTCGAGCAGCCGGGTCTCGTCGTCGATGTCGTCCGGTGCGGGCGAGGCGGGGTCGAGCTGGGTGCGTAACCGTGGTGCGGCGATCTTCATGACGCCGACCGTAACCAGGGCTGCCGACAGTTCAGCGCGACCGGAGGTAGTGCGCGGCGGCACCGATCAGGGCCGAGTGCTCGGTGTCCTTGGTGGCCGCGACCTCGACGTCGAACACCTCCCGGATGATGTCGAAGGCACCGGAGATCGAGCCGCCCAGCACCACCTTCGTCACCCCGAACCGTTCCAGCCACGGTTTCAGCGCAGCCGCCAGTACGCCGAACGCGTCGAGCAGCACGTCCCGCGCGTCCTCGGCTCCACCCCGGGCTCGTTCGGCGATCTCTTTCACGCCGATCTCCGGTTCCTCGCTGCCGGTCCGGTCGAAGTACGCGCGCAGGATCGCCCGCGCGGAGATCGAGTCCTCCAGCGGCTTGCCGTCGTACGACGTCTTGTAGAGCTCACCGCCCGGCGGCACGGTCTCGCCCTCGCGCACCACCCATCCGTCGGCGAGGAACGCCGTACCGATGCCGGTGCCGATGGTGACGCCGACGCAGCGGTCGATCCCGCGGACCTGGCCGGCCGTCCACTCACCGACCGCGAAAGCCTCCGCGTCGTTCATGAACAGGATCTCGTCGAGGTCGAGCAGGTCGCGCAGGCTCTCGCCGACGTTGTAGCCGTAGAGCTGGTCGAACTTGCCCTGGCCGCGGTACCAGGCGATCCCGGTCGCGACGTCGAACGGGCCGGGCAGTGCCACCGCCAGACCCTTTGCCAACGGCAACTTCCGGGCCGCGGTCGCGAGTTGCCCGAGGACGATCTCGGCCGCCAGTTGCGACTCCAGATCCGCCCGCTCCACCACGTCCACGGCCCAGGTGTCCGACGACACCACCGCGGCCGTCACGTGGCTACCTCCGACCTCCAGCACCGGTACATCCATGGGCCCATCATCCCTGACCGGGGATCACCACTTGCCCACGGCATCGAGTCGGCCGCGCGCGTCGTAGATCCGGATCACCGCGGTCGGCATCGCTCCGGGCCAAGGCCGCGCCTCGATATGCCGGTAGACGAAGAAGTCGGCCTTGGCCACCCCCTCGCCGCTCTGGCCGTCGCCGGTCTCGACGACGACCTTCATCGCCTCACCGTAGGCCCGGCCGAAGACGGTCGTCATACTCCTGGTCGCGTCGATCGGGCTCTTGCGCAGCAGCACGCCGCCGCGGCCGCCGGTCGGCACGGACAGCGCGACCTCCGGCTGGGTGACGCAGAAGGCATACATGGCGATCGCCGCGTTCTTCTCGCCGGGCTGTCGCCGGATGGAGACCGACCCGTAGTCGTCGGTGATCGCGAGCACCTCGGACCAGGCCCAGGCCTCGGACCCGAGCACCCGTCCGTTCGACGCCGTACAGAGCTTGTAGTTGTCCTGCGGCCGGTTCGGACCGGTCGGGGCGGTGGTGGGTTGGGCCGCCGGGTCGACGCCACGCAGGTCCTGAAGGTCGAGTACGACGGTGACGCCGGCGAACAGGAGGACGAGTGCGGCGACCAGCGAGCCGGCCAGCCTGCGGTTCCGCACCCGCCGACGCCCCGCGGCGACCAGTGCGGCCGGATTCGGCGTGAAGCTGTCCGGCCGCTCGGTCGCGCGGTCCATCAGGTTCTTGAGCTCACGCGTCATATCAGCCTCCCAGTCCGGCGAGGTCGGAGAGTTCCGCGAGGGCGGGATGGGTGCGCAGCTTGTCGAGCGCCCGCAGTGTCTGGCTCTTGACCGTTCCGGGCCGGCACCCGAGTACGGCGGCCGTCTCGTCGACCGAGAGCTCGTCGAAGTACCGCAGTACGACGCACGCGCGCTGGCGGGTCGGGAGTTCGGCCAGGGCCTGGGTGATGACGATGCGGTTCTCCAGCATGCCGAGCGGGTTGGCGGGATCGGGCTCGGCGGCGAAGTACCCGTCACCGCCGACGACCTCCTGGCTGGACTTGCGGCGCAGGCCGTCGAGCGTGGTCGAGACCACCACCTTGCGCGCGTACGCGCCGACGCTGCCCTTCCGCTGGATCCGGCCCCAGACCCGGTACAGCCGGATCAACGCCTCCTGGGTCGCGTCCTCGGCCCGCTTCCAGTCCCCACACAGTAGGTAAGCGGTCCGGCACAGTGCGTTGGCCTGATGGGTCACGAAGTCGACGTAGTCCGCCTCTACGTCGCTCTTCACCGTCAGCCTCCCCCGGGTCGTCAGTTATGAACGTGACGACAACTGCATTTGGTTGCACGAGTGCGGCAGACTCTTTTCGTGCATGAGCTCATGCTCGACGGTGTGGGGTTCACCTATCACGTCCACGGCACCGGCCCGGTGTGCCTGGTCTACCCCGGCGGCCCCGGATTCGACTGGCGCTACCTGCGGCTGCCGATGCTCGAGGAGCACCTGACGACGGTGTACGTCGAGCCGCCCGGCAGCGGGAACTCCGGCCTACTGGCCGACGGCGACTACTCGATCGAGCGGTACGCGTCCTTCGCCGACCACCTGGCCCGGCACCTCGGGGAGTCGAAGGTCTTCCTGCTCGGCCACTCGCATGGCGCGTTCGTCGCCCTCCAGACCGCACTCGACCACCCCGCCCGGCTGGCCGGGATCATCGTGTACGGCGGTGCCGCCTTCTACGGCCGCGAGCTCTTCGATCAGGCGTACCGCAACATCGAGGCGTGGGTCGCCGGCCGCCCGCCGGGAGACCCGCTGTCGGAGCAGGTCGTCCAGGCGTGGCACGACGATCCGCCGGAGCCGGAGGCCCACATGGACGCGTTCCGGCGGCTGCTGCCGATGTACTTCAAGGACTACGCGTCGATCGAGGACCGGCTCACCGACTGGCGGAACGCCCTCGCCATCACCCTCGACCCGAACCGGCAGGAGGAGCACTGGGACATCCACGACCGGCTCGGCGAGATCGCCGTACCGACGTTGGTGCTGGTCGGGGTGGCGGACTTCATCACCCCGTTGAACTCGGCGCAGGAGTTGTCCGACGGGATCCCTGGTGCCGAGCTGGCCGTTCTTCCCGGGAGCGGGCACTTCGCCCACCTCGAGGAACCGGACGACTTCCGGAACTCCGTCCTGGGCTTTGTTCGTAGAGTGTCTTGATCGGCACCTGAGGGGACAGCATGCCCGCGGAGAGCAGAGCGACCTCCGTGGTCGCGGCGCTGAGCGTCGTGATCGCGGTGGTCGGCCATGTGCTCGCGGGTGGTGGGCCGGTGCCGTTCAGGGTGGTCGCACCGCTGCTGGCTCTGACTGGAGTGTGCTGGCTGCTCGGTGAGTACCTCGCCGGCGAACGCCTGCTGTCCGGCCTTGTCCTCGCCGGTGTGCAGCTCTTCGTCCACGTCACATTGGATGCAGCGCACACCGGGCACGAGACGATGCATCGTGGGATCGGTGGCAGTCTGTTCATGACCGCGGCCCACCTGGCGGTCCTCCTCGCCGGGGTCCTGGCGATCAGCCAGGCCCATCAGTGGATCTACCGCGTCCTGCGGATCTTCGCGCGCCTGCTGCCGGTCCTTCCCGTCCTGGTCCCGGTACGGCGGTACGCCGCCGTACTGCTCTCGGCACCCGCACAGCCCCGACTGCTGCAACGGTGGCTGACTGCGAATGTCTCCCGGCGTGGACCGCCGCTCACCCGAGTGATCCCAGTTCCGTCCTGACCGGCCCGCGTCGCATCGCGGTCCGGTGAAACTCGTGTGACCGCGAAAGGTCCTTCATGTCCAAGAGGTTCGTCCTGCGTGCCGCCGCGATCGCCGCGGCGTCCACGCTCGTTCTGGCCGGTGCCGCCACCTCGGCGTCGGCCCATGTCACGGTGTCGTCGCCGGACGCCAAGCCCGGCGGGTACGCCAAGCTGGTCTTCCGGGTCCCGACCGAG
The DNA here is from genome assembly GCF_043197365.1 of Kribbella sp. NPDC049174. Taxonomy (NCBI): domain Bacteria; kingdom Bacillati; phylum Actinomycetota; class Actinomycetes; order Propionibacteriales; family Kribbellaceae; genus Kribbella; species Kribbella sp. NPDC049174. Next base: position 379,107 of record NZ_JBICSZ010000007.1, read on the forward strand.
TCCGACACCACCAGCACCACCAAGCTCGTCGTCTCGCTGCCCAAGGACCACCCGTTCGCCCACGTCGGGGCCCTGGTGAAGGACGGGTGGAAGGTGGAGAAGAAGACCGAGAAGCTGGCCGCGCCGGTCAAGGTCGGCGACGTCAACCTGTCCGAGGCGGTCACGACGGTCACCTGGACCGCCACCGGCGCAGGCATCCCGCCGAACGACTTCGACGAGTTCGCGCTGTCGGTCGGCCGGATTCCCGAGGGCGTGGACGCGCTGAGCTTCCCCGCCGACCAGACGTACAGCGACGGCGAGGTGGTCAAGTGGGCCGAGGCCGCCAAGGACGGCGCCGACGCGCCGGAGCACCCGGCACCTACGCTGAAGCTGGCCGCCGCGATCACCCCGGTCGCCGCGACCACCGCCGAGAGCACGGACTCGTCCGACCCGGTGGCGCGCTGGCTCGGCGCGGGTGGATTGGCGGTCGGCCTGCTCGGACTCGCCTTCGGCCTGCGGCCACGCAAGGCCGCACCCGTTGCCGATGCCGGTACGACGAAGGCACAGTCGTAACCGTGCGTCGATTGATTGCTGTTCTGGTGGCGTCGCTGCTCGCCCTGGTGGTTTCCACCGGGGTGGCGGCGGCGCACGCCAAACTCGAGTCGATGACGCCGGCCGACGGGTCGTCGATGGCCGCGCCGCCGACCCAGGTGGCGCTGACCTTCAGCGAACCGGTCGGCAGCAACGGCACCCAGGTCCAGGTGAAGTCACCCAGCGGGAAGAACGTCGCCACCGGTGACGTGCAGGTGCTCGACAACAAGGTGACCCAGCCGGTCGGAGCGATGATCGAGGCCGGCCGGTACCAGGTCGACGCCCGGGTGGTGTCCGCCGACGGTCACCCGATCACCGTCACCGGCTCCTTCACCGTCACCCACGCCGGCCACCCGGCAACCCAGCCGGCCGGCACCACGACACCCGCCGACGAGGGCAGTTCGAACGCGGTCACCATCGTCGCCATGTTCCTCGTCATGCTGGTCGTCGTCGCCCTGGCCGTCGTCATCGTCCGTCGCCGTCCGGCCTCCCAATGAGCGCCGGCTCGCCCAGTCCGGTCAGCGCGGGGCAGGGGAGCGACCGACGGTCGGGCTGGGTGCTCGCCGCCGGGATGGTTACGGTCGGCATCGTGGTGATGGTCGTTGCCCTGGCCGCCGCGGGTGGTGCGCCGCAGCGACCACCCGAAGGGCTGATCGGCGCCGGAATGCCTTTGTCCTGGTCGGTTCCGATCCTGCGCTTCGTTGCGGACGCGGCTGCCATCGCGACCGGCGGTGCGCTGCTGGCCGTCGTACTGTTGCTTCCGGCAACTGATGGGAAGCTCGGTCCGCAAGCGCTGCGAGCGTGTCAAGACGCGGCGGTTGCGGCCGGTGTGTGGGCGGTAGCGAGTATCGGCGGACTGGTCACGTCCGCGGCTGTGATCCTCGGCATCCCGCTGTCCCACCTCGCCGACCACGCGTCCGCGGCGGGCGAGCTCGACCAGGTCAGGGCACTCGCGGTCGCCGTCGTACTCACGGCGATCCTGGCTGTGATCCTGAGCGGCTGCCGCACGACCCGAGGAGCCCGCTTCGCCGTCGTCCTGACCGCGGCGGCGCTGACTGGGCCGCTGCTCACCGGTCACGGCGCGATCGACCGCACCGGCTTCTGGTCGGTCCTCGCGACCAGTTCTCTGGTCGTGCATGTCTTCGCGGCAACCGCATGGATCGGCGGTCTCGGCGCCGTACTGCGCTATGCCCGGGAGCGGCACGCGGTTGAGCAGTTCAGCCGGTTGGCCTTGGTTTGCGCGATCGCGGTGGGCGTCACCGGGCTGTTGACGGGCGAGATCCACCTCGGCGACCGGGAAGACGGCTGGGGCCTGATCACGCAGTGGGTGACGAGCGGGTACGGCGCTCTGGTCTTCGCCAAGACGGTCGCGTTCGCCGTCCTCGTCACGGTCGGCTGGTGGCATCGGCGGACGACCCTCCCGGACCTCGCGGCGGGGGATCCGGCGGCCTTCCGGCGGTTGGCGGTCGTCGAACTGCTGATCATGGCCGGGACCGTGGGGCTGGCCGTTGCCCTGTCGCGCACGCCCTGAGCGTCGTACTCGGTGATATGTCAACAGAAGTCCGTATGATGGTTGAATGACGGAACCACGGTGGCTGGACGCGCGCGAGGCGCGTCTGTGGCAGTCGTACCGTGACGCGTACCGCGAGCTGATGCGCGCGCTGGAGAGCCGGCTGATCGGCAATTCCGGTCTGTCCGGCGCCGACTATGCCCTGCTGCACCCGTTGTCCGTCGCCGAGGAAGGGGTCCTGCGGACCCGCGATCTCGGCCGGTCGGTGGGCTGGGAGCGGAGCCGGTTGTCGCACCAGGTCAGCCGGATGGAGAAGCGTGGCCTGGTCTGCCGCGAGGAGTGCGTCTCCGACGCCCGCGGCTCGATGGTCCGCCTCACCGACGTGGGCCGCAAAGCCATCGACGCGGCCGCACCGGATCACGTCGACGCGGTCCGGACGTACTTCTTCGAGCAGTTGAGCCGCGAGGAGCAGGATCAGCTCGCGGGCCTGCTGGACCGCATCGTCGCGAAGATCCCCGCGGACCCCTGCGCGTCCGCGGACTGCGACGAGTAGTCACCTCCGGCCCTCCGGCCCTCCGGCCCTCCGGCCCTCCGGCCCTCCGGCCCTCCGGCCCTCCGGCCCTCCGGCCCTCCGGCCCTCCGGCCCTCCGGCGCGCCCCCTCCCTCCCTCCTTCCTTCCTTCCTCCCCCTTCCTCTCGCCGTCTCGGCAGGAGAGAGTTCCGATGAACGAGTTGACATGTCATCTCGAAACGCTATTTTGGTGACGCATCATCAAACAGCCTGCGGGCTCCCTCCTTCCGAAGGAACTGTCATGCCCAAGATCGCGATCATCCTCGGCAGCACCCGCCCCGGCCGGAACGGCGAAGCCGTGGCCAAGTGGGCGCTGGACCTCGCCAAGCAGCGCGGTGACGCCGAGTTCGACCTGATCGACATCGCCGACTACAAGCTGCCGCACCTGGACGAGGCGATCCCGCCGTCGATGGGGCAGTACACCCAGCCGCACACGCTGGCCTGGGCGCGGACGATCGACAGCTTCGACGGGTTCGTCTTCGTCACCCCGGAGTACAACCACTCCACCTCCGGCGCGCTGAAGAATGCGATCGACTTCCTGTTCAAGGAGTGGAACGACAAGGCGGCCGGCTTCGTCAGCTACGGCGCGGTCGGCGGCGCCCGTGCGGTCGAGCACCTGCGGCTGGTGATGGGTGAGCTCAAGGTCGCCGACGTACGCAATCAGGTCACCCTGTCGCTGGCCACGGACTTCAAGAACTACAGCGAATTCGCCCCGGCCGAGTACCAGGAGCCCGCGCTGCACGCGATGCTCGACCAGGTTGTCAGCTGGAGCAACGCCCTGGCCGGCGTCCGGGCTGTTCCGGCGGCCTGAGGCCGCGAAACCGGTGGTGACTCCCGGTACTCGGAGGTAAGGGCTGGTGACACGCCGTCACGGAGCGCAGGAGGTGGGTGAGCCGGAAAGAATGAACTCGTCTCGTTCGGATGCGCGCTGAATTTGACAACGATTTTCATTAACGGCAGGATCTCTCCCCGACGGCGACCTCGTCGGGACCTCTACCGTGAAGGAAACGCGCATGTCCGATGCTCTGAACAGGCGAGGATTCCTGGGGCTGGCCGGTGGACTGGGACTGGCGGCACTGACCGGGTGTGGATCGGACGGCCAGGCAGCCGCCCAGCCCACGCAGGGTGGGCGGCTGCGGGCCGTGTACGCCGGCGGCGGGGCGAAGGAGGTGCTCGACCCGCACGTCCAGAGCCTGTTCGTCGACATCGCGCGGCACAAGGCGATGTACGAGAAGTTGGTCGAGCTCGGCCCCGACCTGAAGCCCGTGCCGCGGCTGGCGGAGAAGTGGGAGAGCGACGCGCAGGCGACGACCTGGCGGTTCATGCTCCGGGACGCGACCTTCCACGACGGCGCCAAGCTGACCAGCGAGGACGTGCTCTACAGCCTCGCCCGGATCGCCGACCCGAAGGTCCCCGAACGCGTCGCCCAGTCGTCACTCGCCACCCTGGATCTGCGCCGCAGCAAGGCGATCGACCCACGCACCGTCGAGGTGACCCTGTCCGCGCCGAACGCCGAGTTCCCGGCGCTGCTGGCCGGGATCGGCACCCAGATCGTCCGCGACGGCTTCACCGACCCGACCAGGCCGATCGGCACCGGTGCGTTCCGGTTCGTCTCGTTCGACGCCGGCCGGTCGATGGTCGCCAGCCGGTACGACGACTACTGGGACGACCCGGCGCGGATCGACGAACTGCACATCCTGTCCGCCGATGCGGAGGCTCGGGCGAACGCCGTACAGGGTGGACAGGCCGAGTACGCGAACGACATGACCGCGACCTTCGCCCGGACGGCGGAAGCCGGCAAGACGGTCCGGATCGTCGCGGCGAAGGCCAGCACGATGCAGGCGTTCGTGATGAAGTGCGATCAGCCGCCGTTCGACAACCCGGATGTGCGGATGGCCTTCAAGTTGCTGGCCGATCGGCAGCGGCTCGTCGACGTGGTGCTCGCCGGTCGTGGTGCCGTCGGCAACGACCTGTTCGGCAAGGGCTACCAGTACTACCCGGACGGCCTGCCGCAGCGGGAGCGCAACGTCGACGAGGCGAAGGCGCTGCTGAAGAAGGCCGGTCTGGTGAACAAGGAGATCGAGATCTTCACCGCCGACGCGTCGGCCGGGTTCGTCGAGGCGGCCACGCTGTTCGCCGAGCAGGTCGGCGAGGCCGGGGTGAAGCTGAAGGTCACCACCGGCAGTCCGCAGACCTATGCGAAGGACCTGCTCACCAAGGGTGTCATCGGCAACCATCGGTCCGGTGCGATGCCGATCCCGCAGTACGTCACCGACCGGCTGCTGACCAAGTCGCCGTTCAATGTCACACACTGGCGCCGGTCCGCCTTCGACGCGGCGTTCGCGGCCGCCCAAGTGCTGACCGACGAGGCGGCGAGGTCGGCCAAGTACGGCGAACTGCAGAAGACGCTCCGGGACGAGGGGGGCATCATCGCCTGGGGCCTGCCGGACTACCTGGTCGCCGTGTCGGCCAAGGTGCAGGGCGTGCAGGCGGTCCCGCCGAACACCCTGGACTCGGGCCGGTTCGACAAGGTGTGGCTGGCCTGAATGCGGTCGTACGCAGCGCAACGCGCCGCACTCGCCGTCGTCCAGCTCGCCGTACTGTCCGTTCTCGTCTTCGTCCTGACCGCGCTGCTTCCCGGTGACGCGGCAGAGATGCGGTTCACCGAGACGCTGACACCTTCGCAGGTCGATCAGTTGCGCGCGCAGCTCGGACTGGATCAGCCGGCGGTCGAACGGTTCACGCACTGGTTCGGCAACGTGCTGACGGGAGACCTCGGTACGTCGCTGATCAGCGGCGGACCGGTGATCGACATCGTCAAGGACTCGGTCGGCGCGACGCTGGTGCTCACGCTGGCCACCCTGGCGGTCGTGGTCCCCCTGGCCGTTGCCCTTGGCATCGTGATGGGCACGCGCGAGAACGGTCGGCTGGACCGCGCGATCACCTCGGTGACGCTGGCGTTGAGTGCGATCCCCGACTTCGTCATCGCGGTGCTGCTGGTGGCGGTGTTCTCGCTGAAACTCGGGTGGCTGCCGGCGACGTGGATCGGTGGTGATCTGCTCGCCAGCCCCGTGTTGCTGGTGCTGCCGGTCGCGGTGCTGCTCGGGCGGACGGTCTGTCTGCTGTCCCGGCAGGTCCGGGCCGGAACCATCACGGCCCTCCAGGCGGAGTACGTCGTACAGGCTCGGCGGCTCGGGGTTCGGCGGCGACGGTTGCTGCTGCGGCATGTGCTGCCGAACGCGGCCGTGCCGGGGGTGCAGGAGTTGGCGCGGACCGGAGACACCTTGCTGGGCGGGGTTCTGGTGGTGGAGGCGATCTTCGCGATCCCTGGGTTCGCGACGGCGCTCGTTGACGGGGTGGAGACGCGGGACGTGCCGGTCGTGCAGGGGCTGACGCTGGTGCTCGCGGTCGCGGCACTGGTGATCAACCTCGGCGCCGACCTCGTTTGCAACCGCTTGGTCCCGCGCACGGAGCTGCTCCGATGAGAGCGCGAGTGCGGTCCGGCGCTTCGGCCGCGCGGACGCGGTCCGGGGTGCGTGCGGCCCGCACGCGGTCCGGGATGCTGGCGGCCAGCATCCCGGTGGCGGTGTCGACTGGGTTGGTCGTCGTGCCGCTCCTCGTCGCCGCCCTCGGCCCGCTCATCCAGCTCCGGGCCGCGCCCGGCCTTCCTTACTCCTCGGAGGGAGCGCTCGGCACCGACGGGCTCGGGCGGGATGTGCTGCAACTTTTGCTGAACGGCGGTCGGACCGCGCTCGGGATGGCCTTCGGTGCCGTCCTGATCGCCTACCTCGTAGGCGGCCTCATCGGGCTGACGTCGGCATCCACCCGGCACCGCTGGCTCGACGAAGTGTTGATCCGGCCGCTCGATGTCCTGCTGCCGTTGCCGTCCCTCCTGGTGATCAGCGTGGTCGCCGTCGGCTGGCGGGCGTCGGCGTTCGCGATCACCCTGGCCGTTGCCATGGTCAACGTTCCGACCGTCGCCCGACTCGTGCGCGCGGCCGCCCTCGACGCGGCCAGCGGACCGGTCGTGGAGGCGCTCCGGATGCAGCGGGAGAGCTGGTTCGGCATCCACCTCGGGTACGTCGGTCGCGCCGTACTGGGCCCGGTTGCCGCCGACATCGGTACCCGCATCACCCTGGCCGTCTTTCTCGTCGCCTCGGTGAACTTCCTCGGCCTCGGGTTGAGCCCGACCGCCCCCGACTGGGCGGTCAGCGTGTCGCGGAACCGTGAAGGGCTCCTGCTCCAGCCGTGGGCGGTGATCGCACCTGCCTTGATGCTCGTGTCCTTCACGTTGGGCTTCAACCTGCTGGCCGACCGCCTCGTGCACCGGTCCCGCCGCCTGGTCGAGGTGAGCAGATGAGCGCGCTGGTTCGCGTGAGCGACCTCGCGGCGAGCGCCGGGTCGTCGGTTCTTGTCGACGGCGTCTCGTTCGACGTGTGGCCCGGGCGGGTGACGGCGTTGGTTGGTGCCTCGGGATCGGGCAAGACCACCTCCGCTCTTGCCTTGCTCGGTGAGCACGGGAACGGTGTGCGGCTCGAGGGTACGGTCGAGGTCGACGGCCAGGTGGTTGTCAACGGCAACGGGCCGACGGCTGCGGCGTCCGCCGTCCGCGGCCGGGTGGTGGCGTACATGCCTCAGCATCCCGGCAGCGCACTCAACCCCGCGCGCCGGATCGGCAAGACCTTGCAGGAGCTGGAGCGCCTGCATCGCCCGGGCGAGGACGTTGTGCCGGAGGCGTTGCGAGCGGCGCAGCTCCCCGACGATCGCGCCACGCTGCGACGATTTCCGCATCAGTTCTCCGGTGGGCAGCGGCAGCGGACCGCGTTGGCGCAGGCGCTGACCTGCCGGCCGAAGGTCCTGGTGCTGGACGAGCCGAGCACCGGCCTGGACTCGATCACCCGGCTGCAACTGGTCATCGAGCTGGAGGATCTGGCGACGAGTGGGCTCGGCATCCTGCTGCTCAGCCACGACCTCGACCTCGTCCGGTCGCTGGCCGAGCACGTCGTCGTATTGTCCGCCGGGCAGGTGATCGACTCCGGTGGTCCCGAGGTGCTCCCGGCCGCGCTCGAACTGCGGCCGCTGGGAACGCCGAGCCGGGGCAAACCGTTGCTCCAGGCAATGAACCTGTCGGCGTCGCTGCGCCCGCGCGGCCGTGATCCCATCCTGCAGGACGTCGACCTCGCCGTCAGGCCGGGGCAATGCGTCGGCATCGTCGGTCGCTCCGGCAGCGGCAAGACCACGCTCGCCCGCTGCCTGGCCGGCCTGCACGAGCGCTTCACGGGCCGGATTCTCCTGGACGGCGATGAACTGCCCGTCCTGCGGAAGCGATCGCTGGAACAGAACCGCCGAGTCCAGTACGTCTGGCAGGAGGTCCGCGGCTCGTTCGACGAACGCCGTCCGGTGGACCAGCAGGTCGCGCGCACAGCCCAACGCCTGCGCGGCCTCGCCTTCAAGGAAGCCCACGCCGAAGCGGTCTCGACCCTGGCACGGCTGGGCGTCTCGGCCATCACCGCGGCCCGGCCGCCGAGCCGGCTGTCCGGCGGTGAGTTGCAACGCGCCGCACTCGCCAGGGCTGTCCTCGCGCACCCCGACGTACTGGTCTGCGACGAGATCACCACAGCCCTCGACGACCGCGGTACGACGCTCGTCGTCGAACTGCTCGCCGAGCTGAGGGAGCGCGGGACCGCGCTGGTCTGGATCGGCCACGACCTCGGCCTGGTCGCGGCGGTGTCCGACCAGGTCCTGGTGATCGACGCCGGCCGGGTGGTCGAGCACGGTCCACCCGCGAGCGTGATGACCGCGCCGGCATCCGAGCTGACCCAGCGGCTGGTGAGGGCCGCGCGGATCGGACACACCCCAGAATCTCCGCCCGTGCTGACCACCTGTGCCGACACGAGGAGCGAACCGCGCCGATGACGCGACTGCACGACCACCTGGCGGAAGCGATCAAGGACCCGGACCCGATCCGGGTCGGTGCCGCATCCGGGGACGACCTGATCTGCCTGCGGTTCGAGACCATGAAGGTGTACTCCGCGCTCGGCGCCGTACGCCACCTGCTGGAGACCGGCGCCGTCCGCACCGGCGACACGCTGATCGACAGCTCGAGCGGGATCTACGCGCACGCGCTGGCGCTGGCCTGTCACCGGTACGGGATGAAGTGCCACATCGTCGGCTCCACGACCGTCGACCGGACGCTGCGGATCCAGCTGGAGATCCTCGGCGCGACCGTCGAACAGGTGCCGTCGTCGAACAACCTGCAGCTGGACCAGAACCTCCGGGTCCGGCGGATCGGCGAGATCCTGCGCGACAACCCGACGTACCACTGGATGCAGCAGTACCACGACGACATCCACTATCTCGGGTACGGCGCGGTGGCCGACCTGGTGAACGACGTGGTGCCGACCGGGCCGCTGTGTCTGGTCGGCGGGGTCGGGACCGGTGCGTCGACCGGTGCGATCGCGGAGTACCTGCGCAATCGCGGGCGCGACGTCAATCTGGTCGGGGTTCAGCCGTTCGGCAGCATCACGTTCGGGGCCGGGCACACCCAGGATCCGGAGATGATCATCGCCGGGATCGGCAGCTCGATCGAGTTCCGGAACGTGCGGCACGAATTGTACGACCGGCTGCACTGGGTGTCGTTCGACTACGCGATGTCGGCGGCGGTGGACCTGCTCCGGACCTCTGGAGTCTTCGCCGGGCTCTCGGCCGGAGCGGCGTACCTGTCGGCGCTGTGGGAGCACAACTGCGACAGCAGCCGCAAGCACGTCTTCCTGGCCGCCGACACCGGGACGCGGTACGTCGAGTCGGCTTTTGCCCGTCATGCCGAGGCGCGGCCGATGGCGTCGATGCGGCCGCGGGAGATCGACTCGCTGGACGAGCTCGCGGTGCCGTGGTCGGCGATGTCGTGGGACCGGCGGGATTCGGCGCTGGCCCGGCGCGAGGAGTTCCCATCTGCGACGCCGTCGCATTAGTCTGGGTGTGTGCCTGACTGGGGCGGCGGGGCGGGGAAGGAATCTGCATGGCGTATGTGCTGCTGCCTGAGTTGTTCGCGGCAACGGAAGTGGAGCGGTTGCGGGACGTGGTCGAAGAGGTGCACGCGGGCGTCGTGCAGGCGGCCGAGTCCGGGGAGACCGACGTGACAGTCTGGCCGGACGGGCACCGGCTGGAGAAGGTGCGCGGGACAACGGTCCACTGGGAGTCGGACGCGCCGGGGAAGGCCGTGCGCAGTCTGTCCCCGGTGTCGCAACTGCATCCGGCGCTGGAGGCGTTGTGGGACGAGCCGCGGCTGATTGCGCCGATGAGTTCGCTGATCGGTGCGACGGCCGGGCGGTTCGTGGCCAAGCTAAACTTCAAGCGGGCCGGGGTCGGCTCGGAGTTCGCCTGGCACCAGGACTTTCCGTACTGGTACTGCTGTGCCGGGCCGGCGGCGTACGACATCGCGACCGCGATCGTGATGCTGGACGACAACACTGTCGCGAACGGTGCGATGACGTTGATTCCGGGGAGTCCCGCGGAGGGTCCGGTCCGCCGGGATCCGTTGGACCCGACCGGCCTGCTGGTGGATCCGCTCGCCGTCGACGCGTCCCGCGCGGTCACGGTGGAGGCGCCGGCCGGGTCGGTCCTCATGTTCCCCGGGCTGATGGTGCACCGCTCGGCGCCGAACCGGACCGCCTCCGATCGCCGCTCGCTCCTGTACTGCTTCCAGCCCGCGGGTCGTCCCGAGTTGTCCGCCCTGACATACGACCCCGAAAGGCTCTCCGATCTCCCATGACTGTGCTTTTGGCCGGGCCTCCGGCACCGGCGTGGTCATGGGGCCTTGGCTCCCGGCCTTCCCTCGTCGCTTCAGTCGCTTCGCTCCCTCCGCTCCTCAGTCCAGGCCGGGAGGCCCCATGACCGCATCCGTGACCGCCCTCACCTCCTCCGTCCTCTCCGGCTCACTCGGTGTTCGTCCTGCTGAGTTGTCCGTCACCAGTGCCTTCTGGTTGCACCACACGACCCGGTTGCCCGGTGCGGACGTCACCTATCGGAACTACTACGTGCTGCTCCGGGTCGGCGAGGTCTTCGGTGCGTGCTCGTTCGAGGCGGGCGAGCTCGATCCGTCGTACTGCGCTGACACCTCGGGGCTGACGATTCAGGACCTGTTGTCCTCGGACGGGGTTGCCGTGCCGGTCCGGATCGCGGCGCTGGACGCCTACCTGGCCGCGGTCGAGCCGCATCACGCGTCGCCGCTGGCCGAGGAGATCGTGCTGCCCGCCGGTACGCCGGACGTGCGGGCGCGGGCCCGGGATGCCGCCGTCGCCGGGTTGCTGGATGTTGCCGAGGGCACCAAGGTCGCGTTGATCGGCGTGGTGAACCCGCTCGTCGACGCGATCACCGCGCGCGGCGGAGTGTGTCTGCCGTGTGATTTCAACCTGCGCGAGACCGCGTCGGGGCTGCCGGTTTCCCGCGACATGACGGAGGTTATCGACGCCGCCGACGCTGTCGTGGCAACCGGAATGACCTTGTCCAACGGGTCATTCGACGTCCTCCTCGATCGTTGCCGTCAGCAAGAGAAGCCGCTGGCGGTCTATGCTCAGACCGGAAGCGCCGTGATCCGGTCCTTCCTCGGTTCCGGCGTCACAGCCCTCTCCGCCGAACCCTTCCCCTTCTCCCAATTCAGCTCCCGCCCGAGCAGCCTCTACCGCTACCCCAGGACGGACACATGAGCAGCAGTACCCCGAATCCCGCGCCTGCCGCCAGTCCTCGCCCCAGTGCCGTGCTGAGCGCCGGCTCCTCCCCATCTCCCAGCTCCGCCGCCGCGCGTAGCGCGGGGGCGGAGGTGCCGGGGGATTTGCGGATGGCTCGGCGGTTGTGGCCGTTTTTGCTGGCGTCTGCGGTGAGTTTGATTCCGTTCACGGTGTTCGGGATGTATCTGGTGCCGATCGCGGCGGCGGCGGACGGCAACGTGGCGGAGATCGGCGGGCTGCGGGGGCTCGGTGGTCTGGCGGCGCTGGTGGTCGGGTTCTCGCTGGCGCCGTTGATCGACCGGATGGCGCGTGAACTGGTGGCCGCCGGAGGTCTCGCGCTGCTGGGGATCTCGGCCGCGTTGGGTGCCATCGGCAACGTGTTCGCACTGGCCGCGTTCTGCCTGCTGATCGGCGCGTCAACCTCGATCCTCGCGCCGTCGATCGGCGCCGCCGCGGCCGACCGGTTCACGTCGCCGGCGGCTGCCGGGCGGGCGGCGACACTGGTGTCCGCGACCACGTCGGCGATGGCGATGCTGGCTGCACCGCTGCTCGCCGTACCGGGGATGGTGTGGGGCTGGCGGGGCAACCTGCTCGCCGCGTCGGCTGTCTCACTCGCGTTGTCGGCCGCGTTCTTCTGGCGCGGCCGCGGGCGGAAGGCGCCGCTCCGGGCGGACGGCGGCCGGCGGATGAGCTACCTGGCGACGTACCGGGAACTGGCCCGGGTTCCCGGCGCGCTGCCACTGCTCGTGGTCGCGATGCTGCGGACAGCTGCATTCATGGGCTACCTGGCCTACCTGGCCGCGTTCTACGACGAGAAGTTCGACCTCGCGCCGGGCTGGTTCGCGCTGGTGTGGTCGCTGAGCGGTGCGTCCTTCTTCCTCGGCAACCTGCTGGCCGGGCGCTACATCGCGCTCGAGCGTCCCTGGATCGGCCCCGAGAAGATGCTCCTGATCGGTCTCGCCGTCGCCCTCACCAGCGTCGCGGCCTTCTACTTCTCGCCGACGCTCCCGCTCACCCTGCTGCTGACCGCGCTGATGGGCGCCAGCCACGCAACCGTCGCTGCCTGCGTGACGACGCTGCTGGTCCGGCGCAGTGGCGACCTCCGTGGTTCGGCGCTCAGTGTGAACGCCGCCGGGATGAGTCTCGGCACCTTCCTGGGCGCCGCGCTGGGCGGCCTGGGCCTCGGCCTCGGTGGATACCCGGGCACGGCCCTGACTTTCGCGTCGATCACCCTGATCGCGGTGCTTTTTGCCCTGCGGGTACGACGCTGACGGGGCTATTGTTCCGTCTTATGGAAAACCTGCCCGAGCGCCCGCATCCGCATGCGCATCTGCGTGCGTCTGACACCGATCGTGACCGGGTGGTCGACGTACTGCGAGATGCCCTGATGTCGGGACGGTTGACGCAGGACGAGCATGCCGAGCGGCTCGAGCAGACCCTGCAGGCCAGGACACTGGGCGAACTCGAGCCGATCACGCAGGATCTCGTCGTACCGCAGCAGGCGATGCCGGCCGCGAGTCCCGCGCCGTCGAACAGCCCGGTGCCGATCGAGGAGCCGGCCAACCCGTCGGACAGCTTCGACACCATTTTCGCAGTCTTCGGCGGCGGCGAGCGGACCGGCCGGTGGCGGGTCCGGCGCCGGACCAACGCGGTCGCGATCTTCGGCGGCCACGACCTCGACATGACGAACGCGGTGTTCGAGGGCCGCGAGGTGACGGTGTGGGCGTTCGCGATCTTCGGCGGGATCGACATCACGGTCCCGGACGCGGTCGCCGTCCGCAGCGAGGGCGTCGGCATCTTCGGCGGCTTCGGGGTCCGCGGCGGCGACGACCCGGACCCGAACGCCCCGACCGTCGTGGTCAAGGGCCTCGCCCTGTTCGGCGGCGTCGGCGGCCAGAAGTCGTCCAAACGCCACAAGAACAAGAACAAGGGCCACGGCCGGCTAGGCCACTAGGACTAGATCCAGGACTTGAACCACATCCGGTTGAGCCAGTCCGGGTGCGGCAGCACCTTGTCGGTCAGGATCGGCCAGATGTAGGCGAAGTTCAGCACGACCAGGACGACGAACGCGCCGACCACCGCACTGCCGATCAGCCGGCGTGGTGTCGCCTGGCCGAGTGCGGTCCGGGCCGGGCCGAGGATCTTGCCGAGCACGAGGGCCAGCGCCATCACCGTGAACGGGATCATCGTGACGGCGTAGAAGAAGAAGATCGGCCGGTCGTCGAAGGCGAACCATGGCACCCAGCAGGTGACGTAGCCGACGATCGGGATGCCGAATCTCCAGTCCCGCTGACCTATCCAGAAGACCAGTGCGGCGATCAACGCCAGCGCGCCGCCCCACCACAGCAGCGGCGTACCGAGCGCGGAGATCACCGACAGGCAGTTCGTCCCGGCCGGCGCGGTGCAGCCCGCCGTACCGGGTTTGATGTCGTTGACCGCGTCGAACCCGATCGGCCGGGCGATGATCGGCCAGCCGGCCGGGTTCGAGGCGTACGGGTGGGTGGCGTTCTTGATGTAGTCGCCGGTGTGGAAGGCGAGGACTTCCTGGTGGTAGTGGATCAGTGACCGGAAGTCGTCCGGGACGACCTTCATCACGCCGTGCGCCGGGTTCTTGGACGCGTAGTCGTGGTCGTAGGCGTTGTCGTGCAGCAGCCAGCCGGTCCAGGTCGCGGTGTAGGTGACGATGGCGACCAGGACGATGCTGAGGAACGCCGGGATGCCGTCGACCAGCGCCGACTTGACGAACGCGTGCCGGACGCCGAGCGCGCGCCGGGCACCGAAGTCCCAGGCGAAGACGAGGATGCCGAAACCGGCGATCACCCAGACCGCGGACCACTTGGTGCCGAGGGCCAGGCCGAAGCAGACCCCGGCCGCGATCCGCCACGGGCGGATGAGCAACCAGCGCCCGAGCGTACGGCGCTCGCCGTCAGGCGTCGGCGTGTCGAGGGATTCGGCGTGCCGGCGCCGGGTCCAGTCCCGGTCGGCGACCAGGCAGGAGATCGCGGCGACCAGCCAGAACGCCAGGAAGATGTCGAGCAGCGCGACCCGGGACATGACGAAGTGCAGGCCGTCGACCGCGAGCAGCAGCCCGGCGACGGCGCCGATCAGGGTGGACCGGGTCATCCGCCGGACGGTCCGGATCACCAGCAGCACGGTCAGGGTGCCGAACAGGGCCGGCATGAACCGCCAGCCGAACGTGTTCATCCCGAACAGCTGCTCACCGGCGGCGATCATCCACTTGCCGACCTCGGGGTGCACGGTCAGGCTCGGGGTGTCCTTGAAGACGTCCAGGTTGCCGGCCAGGATCGCCTTGTCCGCGGCGCCCTCCGGCTGGTCGATGAACTGCCGGGCGTAGCCGAACTTGAGCAGGCTGAAGGCGTCCTTGGCGTAGTACGTCTCGTCGAAGACGAACTTCACCGGGTCGCCGAGGTTCCAGAACCGCAGGAACGCGGCGATCGCGGTGATCGCCAGCGTCGCGATCCAGCCGCCCTCGAAGTCCCTCGGCATCGGCGGGTACAACCGGTCCTTCAGCGGCGGCAGCCGTCTCCCGAGCACGTCCCGCCCGAGCGTCTCACGCCCGCCGCGGGCGTCCTCCCACTGGGCGGACCCATCCTCGAAAGCAGCAGTCACGCCCGCCATGGTACGGAGCCCTCAGTAGCACTGACCCCCGGTGTGCGGTCCGGGGCTGCGATGATGGGGCCCGTGACCGGGCGATTGGTGCTGGCTGGGAGTCCTATCGGGGATGTGCTGGATGCGTCGCCTCGGCTGGGAAAGGTGCTGGGTGAGGCCGATGTGGTGGCGGCCGAGGACACCCGGCGGTTGCGCCGGCTGACGTCGGAGCTGGGGGTGGTGATCGCCGGGCGGGTGGTCAGCTACTTCGAGGGAAACGAGCGGGAGCGGACCCCGGACCTCCTGGCCGCGCTGACCGCGGGGCAGACGGTGGTCGTGGTGACCGATGCGGGGATGCCGAGCGTTTCGGATCCTGGGTATCGGCTGGTGGCCGCGGCGATCGCGGCCGGGATCGACATCACCGCGGTTCCGGGGCCGTCCGCCGTACTGACGGCGGTGGCGTTGAGCGGGCTGCCCGTGGACCGGTTCACCTTCGAGGGGTTCCTGCCCCGGAAGCCGGGGGAGCGGGCCCGGCGACTGGGTGAGCTGGCCGACGAGCCGCGGACGATGGTGTTCTTCGAGGCCCCACACCGGCTGGCCGCGTCGCTCGAGGCGATGGCGGAGGCCTTCGGAGCGGAGCGTCGTACGGCGGTCTGCCGTGAGCTCACCAAGACGTACGAAGAGGTCAAACGGGGCCCGATCGCGGAGCTGGTGACGTGGGCGGCGGACGGCGTACGGGGTGAGATCACCGTGGTCGTGGCGGGCGCGGACCCGGACAAGGTGATGACCCAGGAGGACCTGGCCCGGGAGGTCGCCACCGACGAGGAGGCCGGCACACCCCGTAAGCAGGCCATCTCCGACGTCGCCAAGCGCTTCAACGTGCCGAAACGGACGGTGTACGACGCTGTTCTCGCTGCCCGGGACCCTGGTAAATAGGTCTGGCGCGCGGCACTACCCTTTTCCTATGTCCGAGAAGGCCTATTACGTCACCACCCCGATCTACTACGTCACGGCTCCGCCGCACATCGGCAGCGCCTACACGACGGTGGCCGGGGACGTCCTGACCCGTTGGCACGCCCAGCGCGGCGAGCAGAAGTGGTACCTGACCGGTACCGACGAGCACGGCGAGAAGGTGATGCGCAGCGCTGAGGCGCAGGGCATGTCCCCGCAGGCGTGGACGGACAAGCTGGTCGAGGAGTCCTGGAAGCCGGCCTGGGTCGACGTCGACATCGCGTACGACGACTTCATCCGGACCACCGAGCAGCGGCACACCGAGCGGGTCCGCGAGTTCTGGCAGACCCTCTACGACAAGGGCGACGTCTACAAGGGCGAGTACGAGGGCCTGTACTGCGTCGGCTGTGAGGAGTTCAAGCTCCCGGCGGACATCCTGACCGACGAGGACGGCACCCAGCGGTGCATGATCCACGGCACCGAGCTGGAGACGGTCTCGGAGACGAACTACTTCTTCCGGCTCTCGGCGTACGCCGACAGGCTGTTGGAGCTGTACGAGTCGCAGCCCGACTTCGTCGCCCCGGCCAGCGCCCGGAACGAGGTGATCGCGTTCGTCAAGCAGGGCCTGCAGGACCTGTCGATCACCCGGTCGACCTTCGACTGGGGCATCCCGGTCCCGTGGGACGAGGAGCACGTCCTCTACGTCTGGATCGACGCGCTGCTGAACTACGTGAGCGCGGCCGGGTACGGCACCGACCCGGAGCGGTTCGAGCAGCTGTGGCCGGTCGACGTCCACCTGGTCGGCAAGGACATCCTGCGGTTCCACGCCGTGATCTGGCCGGCCATGCTGATGGCCGCGGGCGTCGCCGTACCCCGGCAGGTGTTCGCGCACGGCTGGCTGCTGGTCGGCGGCGAGAAGATGAGCAAGTCCAAGCTGACCGCGATCGCGCCGCACGAGATCACCGACCACTTCGGCTCGGACGCGTTCCGGTACTACTTCCTGCGCACGATCCAGTTCGGCTCGGACGGGTCGTTCTCCTGGGAGCACCTGAGCGCGGTCTACACCTCCGAGCTCGCCAACGGCCTGGGCAACCTGGCCAGCCGGATCGCGGCGATGGTCGGCAAGTACTACGACGGCGCCCTGCCCGAGCCGACCGATCACGGCCCGGCCGAGCAGGCGCTCGCGGACAAGCTCGCCCAGACCGTGGCGACCGCGGACAAGGCGATCGAGACGCTGGCGTTCCACGACGCGCTGGCCGCGATCAACGACCTGGTCGGCGCGATCAACGGCTACGTCACCGAGCAGGAGCCGTGGAAGGTCGCGAAGGACGAGTCCCAGCGTGACCGCCTCGCCACCATCCTCTACTCGGCCGCCGAGGCCCTCCGCGCGGTCGCCGTACTGCACAACCCGACCATGCCGAAGACCTCCGCCAAGCTGTGGACCCTGCTCGGCGCCGAGGAGAAGCTCGGATCCCTCGACGACCAGCACATCCAGGACGCCGGCACCTGGGGCCAGCTCCCCGCCGGCGCCACCCTGACCAAGGGCGCCAACCTCTTCCCCCGCCTCGAAGAGTCCTAGGCCGTGTCTGGTGGTCCCCCGCCTACTGCGCGGCACTCGGCACGGCATCTCGCCGCACTGGAGCAAAGGCCACGATGAAACCCACATCGAGGCCTTCACTCCAGTGCGGCGAGCTACCGCACCGAGCACCTGCTCGCTACGGCGCGGGACCACCAGACACGACCTAGACCGCCGTTGCGTGGTAGAGGGCGGCGGCCTGGGTCCGGCTGGTGACTGCGAGCTTGGTGAGGATGTTGGCGACGTGGAACTTGACCGTGGATTCGCTGATGTGGAGGGCGTCGGCGATGGAGCGGTTGCGGTGACCTTGGGCCAGGCGTTCGAGGACTTCCAGCTCGCGGGTGCCGAGGGCGGCCAGCGGGTCTGAGGTGATCGTCTGGGGTGTCGAGCTGGCCTGGAGGGTGATCCGGGCGGTCAGGCCCCAGCCGGGGACGGCGTCCAGGTCGAGGTCGCCTTCGTGCAGGCGGAGCCGTTCGGCCAGTTGGCCGAGGTCGAGGACGTCCTCGAGCCGACCGGGGCCGTCGTCGCGGACGGTCGCGGTGAGCTCCGTCCCGGTCCACCGCCAGCCGACCCGGATCCGTCGTACCTGGTCCTGGGTGAGCATCGCGAGGACGACGGACCGGACGGCGACCCGGGCCCGATGGGCGACGCCGGCCGGGATCAGCCGGTCATTGCCGGGGGCGTCCAGTTCGAGCTCGACCGGCCCGTGCCGGAGCAGGGCGCGGAGCGAGTCGGTGAGTCGGTCGAAGGCCTTGCCGGCCGGCTCCTCGCCGCTGCACACCCGGTCCCGCTGGGTGTCGGTCCGGAGCTCGGCCAGGCCGTTCAGCGCCAGCTCGACCGCCATCGAGCGAGCCGAGGCGTCGTCGATCCGTTGGTTCCGCAGGACGCCGAGGAGGGTGGCGAGCGTGGCCGCGTGGGCTTCGCCGAGCTCGGCGGCGACGTCGGCGCGGGCCTCCGCGACGGCCCGGTTCTGCGCCAGCGCGCCGGGCTCCCGCTCGAGGGTGAGCCGGTACATGTGCGCGGTGACCAGGTCCCACAGGTGCTGGATCATCACGGCGGTGGCCGTCGGCGTCTCGTCGTACCGGATGAAGACGACCACCGATCCGCGCGGTGCCCGGTCGCTGGAGACGGCGAGGACTGGGTGGTCCGAGCCCGCGATCGGTACTACGCCTTGCCACGGCTGACCGGCGGTGACGGTGCCGAGCAGGGCGGCTAGGTCGGCACCCGTGATGGCCTCGGCCAGCGCGGGCTCGCCGTGTGCGGTGACAGGTGTGGACGCACATTGGGAGGCGAGCTGGGCGACCGCGCGGTGCGGGATCAGCTCGGCGGTCGCCGCCGACAGCCGCTCGAGCAACTCCGACGCGGGTCCGTCGATGATCTGCGCCACCGACGCGAGCACCTCCGCGGCTCCGACGCTCTCGCCTGTCATCAACATGTTCTTCAGGGTACGTCGGTTGACGCGTCCACCCGAGCCCGTCTTTCGGGCGGTGGACAACTGTCCGAACGGCCAGTCGGATCTCCACCGAGTCCGGCCACCCTTGATTGAAGCATCAATCAATCGATGGAGGCAGAACATGCACGCGGTGGTTTTCGAGGAGTTCGGCGGTCCCGAGGTGCTGCGGACCCAGGACGTGGCCGAGCCGCACGCCGGACCGGGGGAGGTGCGGGTCAGCGTCCGGGCCGCCGGGGTGAACCCGATCGACTTCAAGATCCGCCGCGGCTGGACCCAGGGTTTCATCGACGTCACCTTCCCGGCGACGCCCGGGCTCGAGGTCGCCGGGGTGGTCGACGAGGTCGGTGCGGGCGCGGAGTTCGCGATCGGTGACGAGGTCGTCGGCTGGTCCACGACCGGCTCGTACGCCGAGCACGCGGTCGTCGGCAACGTCGTACCGAAGCCGGCCGGGGTGAGCTGGGAGCAGGCGGTCGGTCTGCCGGTCGCGGGTGAGACGGCTCAGCGCGTCCTGGACGAGCTCGGGATCAAGGACGGCGAGACTCTGCTCCTGCACGGTGCCGCGGGCGGTGTCGGCTCGATCGCCGTACAACTCGCGACGGCCGCCGGTGCCACGGTCATCGGCACGGCGTCGCCCGTGAACCACGACTTCCTGCGCGAGATCGGCGCGATCCCGGTCGCGTACGGCGACGGACTGCTCGACCGGGTCCGCGAGGCCGCGCCGCAGGGGATCGACGCGGTGTTCGACGCGGCCGGCCAGGGCGGGTTGGAGGAGTCGATCGAGCTTCGCGGCGGCACCGACCGCATCGTCACCATCGCCGACATGCAGGCCGGCGCCCTGGGCGTCGCGGTCTCGGCGGCCAGCTCGGCCTCACCCGAGGAGATCGGCGCCGGGCTGTCGAAGCAGCTCCAGGCCGCCGCGGACGGCAACCTGACGGTCCGGGTCGCCGAGACCTTCGCGCTCTCCGACGCAGCCAAGGCCCAGGAGCTGAGCGAATCCGGCCACGCCCAGGGCAAGGTCGTCGTACTGCTGTAGTCGGCCCAGCCCACAGTCGCTGGGATCGAAGGAGCGGTGAGGCGGGAGCCCGCCTCACCGCCAACCCGGGATCCCCCTCCCGAACCCGGGTCGATCAGAGGTGGGTGATCTCGCCCGGAAGACCCGACTGCCAGTGTGGCGGGAGGAACATCCGGGACTCGTTCCGGCAGGAGCCCTGGCAGACCGCGCAGGAGACCGCGTAGCAGGCGAAGACGGACCACACGCCAAAGGGATCTGGCACGTTGCGATGCTTCTCCCTCATCGGCACCTTGCAGTGCAGACAACGCGGAGCGCCTCGGTGCCGGGGACGCGGTCCGGGTGACGGCACGCCGGTCGGCGGTGGAACCGCGGGAACGCTGAACAGTCGCCGGGCAGCGCCCCAGACGGCGCGGAGCGCGCGGATCGGTAGCGGGCCGACCCTCAGGCGGATGTCGGGTCCGGTCGGATGCACCTCAGCGGGTCCGACACAGGCGATGGGATAACGACGCGGTCGGATCGGTGTGGGCGCCGGTCTGGGCCCACGAGGTCGGCTGCTGTTCATTGGTTCCCCCTCCGGGGATCGATCCGGGATTGCCGGACGGACCCCAGTGCCGAGCACAGCGCTCGAGACCACGGTCAGCCGTCGAAGGGTGATCGGGTAGGTGCGCGGCAGATGTCCGTACAAACTCGTACGGCCGACGTACAGCGCCCACCGGTTCTCTCCTGTAGCGTCTTGATCACTCCCTGTGGGAGTGGGCTTTGAGGGGGGCCGCAATGGGGGAAAGATCTGTTGAGCCGCTGGGGGCGTCTCCGGACCGGGTACAGACTCGAAGTCAGTTCTCCGATGAACTGACGTTGCTCCGCAGTCAGGCAGGCCGGACGGTACGGGACATCTCGAGAGCCATCGACGGAAGTCAGCCGCACAGCACGCTGGGCGAATGGTTCGCCGGACGAAGTCTTCCGTCGGACGCGTCGAAGGCCTTGCTGATAAGGGTTCTGCGCGAGTGCGGAGTCACGGCCGACGATGAGATCGAGCGTTGGCTTCAAGCCTGGCGCCGGGTTCGGCGGGCTCCCGGCCCGAGGGGAGGAACCGCACCCTATCGGGGCCTTGCCAGCTTCCAGCCCGGGGATGCCGACTGGTTCTTCGGACGCGAGGCTCTGACCGAGCAGGTGGCCAGTCAGATCCTGGCTCTCCATGCCGGTGGCGGTGGTCTGCAGGTCATCGTCGGAGCATCCGGTTCGGGGAAGTCGTCGCTCCTTCGGGCCGGCGTTGTCCCGGCTCTGGGTACGCGCGCCGCGCCCGGCCGGCCCGCCTGGCCGGTAGCTCTCCTGACCCCTGGCGCCGATCCCGTGCAACAGTTGGCGGCTGCGCTTGCTACCGGTACTGAGGTCCAGACGGATCGGCTTGCCGAACTCATCAGCGCCGATCCGGCGGCCGCCGTGCTCGAACAGGTCGCCAGGTTCGTCACAGCCGCCACACGTCCGGCGGCGCCGAGCGGGAGAGGTGCGGCCGATGTCGCCGATCGGCTGCTCGTCGTCGTGGATCAGTTCGAGGAACTGTTCACGATGTGTCTCGATGAGCAGGAGCGTCGCTCGTTCATCGCGGCTCTGAACGCGGCCGCCCACGCACCAGCGCTGCGTCGAGGACCGGACGCCAGGCCGCCGGTGGCCACGGTCGTCGTGCTGGGCCTGCGCGCCGACTTCTACCCACAGGCACTGCGGTACTCCGAGGTCGCCACCGCTCTGCAGAACGCGCAGTTCGTCGTCGGGCCGATGAGCGAGGTGGAGTTGCGGCGTGCGATTGCCGAGCCGGCCGCGAAGGCCAACGTCGAACTCGACGGGGGACTCGTCGAACTGCTGATCCGGGAGGCAGCGCCCGGTACGGCTCCGGCCGGTGTGGCGCAGTCCGGGGCCGGTGCTCTGCCGTTGCTGTCGCACGCGCTCCTGGCCACCTGGCAGCGTGCGGAGCGCGGCCGGATGACGACGCGAGGGTATCTGTCGACGGGCGGAATCAAAGGTGCGGTCGCGGAGACTGCCGAAGCGGTGTACGGCGATCTCAGCAAGGCTCAGCAGCTCGTCGCCCAACGGGTCTTCCTTCGGCTCGTGAACCTGGGGGACGACACGACCGACACCCGCCGCAAGGTGAGTCGTGCCGAACTGGAGGGCGTCGGCGACACCGCCGCCGAATTGGACGATGTCATCGAGCACTTCGTCGGAGCGCGCTTGCTCACGATGGACGCGGACACGGTCGAGATCAGCCACGAAGCGCTGCTGTCGGCCTGGCCGCGGCTGCGGGGCTGGATCGACAGCGATCGCGACGGACTCCGGCGGCACGGCCAACTCGCCGACGCCGCCAAGCAGTGGCGGGATCTCGACCGAGATCCGGGATCCCTCTATCGCGGCGGGAAGCTCGACGGCGTCCGCGACTGGACCGCCCGTGACGCGCCCGGCCGCGACCTCAACGCACTGGAACTGGAGTTCCTCACCACCAGCCTGACTGCGGAACGCCTCGACCGGGAGGCAACTCGGCGCCGAACCCACCGGCTGCAGCGGATGGTCGCGGCACTGACCGTGCTTGCCCTGGCGACGGCGGGGCTGGCCGTCTACGCCTTTTGGAAGCGCGATGCGGCCGACAAGGAACGCGACCTGGCGATGTCGCGCCAGGTGGCGATCACCGCGGACCGCCTGCGTGCGACCGACCCGGCCCTCGCGGCTCGGTTGTCATTGGCTTCGTACGCCATCGCACCGACGATGGAAGCGAGATCGAGTCTGCTCGACGCCACCGGGACTCCGCCGGTCACGCGGATCGTGCGGCCTTCGAAGGGCGCACAGAACGTGGTGCTCACACCGGACGGCCGGACGATGTTCGCGGCCGGCACAGGCCCGGGAGACACCGCCGTCCTTACCTGGGATCTCGGCGATCCTCGCCATCCGCGCGCCATCGGGACGCCGCTGACCGATCACACGCTGCCGGTCTTCGGGCTGGCCGTCAGCCCGGATGGCCGGCTGCTGGCGACCGGCGGCCGGGACCAGAACGTCCGGCTCTGGAACGTCGCGGATCCGGGACGGCCGATCCCCCTCGGCGTACTGCCTGCGGGTCCGGCTGGAACCGTCTATTCACTGGCCTTCACGCCGGACAGCAGGACCCTCGCGGCCGGCAGCTCTGACCGGATCGTTCGACTGTGGGATGTCCGTGACCCTGCCCATGCGGTCTCGCTGGCAGCCCTGCCTCCGCTGAAAGGCTTTGTCCAGAGCGTCGCGTTCAGCTCCGACGGGAGCACGCTTGTGGCCGGAGACGCCGCTGGCGTGTTGTACGTCTGGGATGCCCGCGATCTCGGGGAGGTCCGCCAAGTGGGCCAGGTGCAGATCGGCTCAACGCAGCTCAATGCGCTGAAGTTCGCTCCACAGGGGCGGCAGTTGGCCGTCGGTGGCACGAAGGGTCTGCTGCAGTTCTGGGACCTGACGAAGCCCGAGGCGCCGCGCCGAACGTCGTCGCCGATCCAGGTGCCGGAGAACTGGGTGAACGCGGTCGCGTTCAGTCCGGACGGCAGATTGCTGGCGATCGGCAGTTCGGAGAACGTCGCACAGGTCTGGGAGCTGGCCACCGGGCGTCTGGTCGCCAACCTGCCTCATGCCGAGCCGGTCTCGTCGGTCGCGTTCACGAACGGGGATCGGACACTGTTGACTGCTGGGTACGACGGGGTCGCCCGGCTGTGGTCGATCCCCGGGCCGGTGATCAGCGGCCCGACGTCAACGGTGGCATCCGCCGCGTTCAGCCCGGACGGTCGGTCATTGGCAGCGTTCGGGGGAGGTGCCTTCCTCCTGGACGTCTCTCAGCCGCGAGCACCGGTCGCCCTCGCAGCGGGTTTGCTGTCACCGCTGGCGGATAAGCCGATCAGCGGAGCGGGGGCGTTGAGTCCGAACGGGAAGATCCTTGCCGGCGGGACCACAGGGACCTCAGTTCTCCTCTGGGACGTCAGCGATCCCGCCCGGCCGAAGTCCCTCGGGCCACCTCTGCAGGGTCCGGGCGCGGTGGTGGAGTCGCTGGCCTTCAGTCCGGACAACCGGATTCTGGCGGCCGGGGCCGATGACGGCAGGGTGCACCTGTGGGACGTGAGCGTTCCGGGCCACCCAGCAGCTCTCCCGGTCGCACCCGGTGGCGACAGCAACTACATCTACATGGTCGCCATCAGCCCAGACGGTCGGACACTGGCCGGAGTGACCGCGGACGGGGTGATCAGGCTGTGGGACATGACTGATCCGCGGCAGTTGCGCGCGCTGCCTCCGGTCAAGGGGTCTGCTGACCTGCTGTACTCGGCCGCCTTCAGCCTGGACGGCAAGCTCCTTGCCACCGGGAGCGCCGACGGTACGGTGCGACTCTGGAACGTCACCGATCCCGCCGCGCTCGTCCCGATCGGTGCGGCGCTGAGAGGTCCGGATGGCACCGTGACATCCGTTGCCTTCGGTCCGGATGGTCACACGCTGGCCGCGAGTACGCGAAGTGGCCAGGTTTGGTTCTGGGACGTGGGTACGCCGGATCGACCCGAGACCGTGGCAATGCTCAGCGCGTCCGATGCGGCGGTGTGGGCGGTCGGGTTCAGCCCGGATGGCCACACCGTCGTCACCGGAGGATCGGACCGGACGGTCAGGCTTTGGGAGATGAATCCCTTGCAGGCTGCTGAACTGGTCTGCTCCGCCGGCGGGGATTCGGTGTCCGAGGACGAATGGGCGAGGTACCTGCCAGGCGTCCCCTACCAACCGGTCTGCTGAGTCGGCGTCGTTCCTGCCGGAATGCGATCGCCGCCAGGCTGCGGGCGTTCTACAGTCGGCAGATGACCAGCATTCTGTCTGCCGTGGCCTGGCCGTATGCGAACGGGCCCAGGCATATCGGCCATGTGTCCGGCTTCGGTGTGCCCTCCGACGTGTTCAGCCGGTATCTGCGGATGGCTGGTCATGACGTGTTGATGGTGTCGGGGACGGACGAGCACGGTACGCCGATCCTGGTGGAGGCCGAGCGGGAAGGTGTGACGCCTCGTGAGTTGGCGGATCGCTACAACCGGGTGATCGTCGAGGACCTGCAGGGTCTCGGGTTGTCGTACGACCTGTTCACCCGGACCACCACGCGCAACCACTACGCCGTCGCGCAGGAGTTGTTCAGAACCGTTCACCGCAACGGCTATCTCGTCCCCCGGACCACGATGGGCGCGATCTCGCCGTCGACCGGACGCACCCTGCCGGACCGCTACATCGAGGGCACCTGCCCGATCTGTGCGTACCCTGCCGCACGCGGGGACCAATGTGACAACTGCGGCAACCAGTTGGACGCGATCGACCTCCGCGACCCGCGCAGCCGCATCAACGGCGAGACGCCCGTCTTCGTCGAGACCGAGCACTTCTTCCTCGATCTCCCGGCCCTCGCCGACGCGCTCGGCTCCTGGCTGCAGACCCGCACCGGCTGGCGCCCCAACGTGCTGAAGTTCGCCCTCAACCTGCTCGACGACGTCCGGCCGCGCGCGATGACCCGCGATATCGACTGGGGGATCCCAGTCCCGCTGCCGGGCTGGGAGGACAACCCGAACAAGCGCCTGTACGTGTGGTTCGACGCCGTCATCGGCTACCTGTCCGCCAGCATCGAGTGGGCCCGCCGCACCGGCGATCCGGACGCCTGGCGCAAGTGGTGGTGCGATCCGGACGCGCAGTCGTACTACTTCATGGGCAAGGACAACATCACCTTCCACGCCCAGATCTGGCCGGCCGAGCTCCTCGGCCACAACAGTTCTCCCGGCCGGTACGGCGCTCTGAACCTGCCGACCGAGGTGGTCAGCAGCGAGTTCCTCACCATGGAGGGCCGGAAGTTCTCGTCGTCCCGCTCGGTGGTGATCTACGTCCGCGACGTCCTCGAACGCTACGGGCCGGACGCGCTGCGGTACTTCATCTCCGTGGCCGGACCGGAGACGCAGGACACCGACTTCACCTGGGCCGAGTTCGTCCGCCGCAACAACGACGAACTGGTCAGCACCTGGGGCAACCTGGTGAACCGGACCGCGTCGATGATCGCGAAGAACTTCGGTGCGATCCCGGCGGCCGGCGAGCTCGTCCCGGCCGATCGTCAACTGCTTGCCGCCAGCAACAAGGCTTTCGGGGCCGTCGGCGACCATCTCCGGCACCAGCGACTGAAACTCGGGATCGGCGAGGCGATGCGGAACGCGGCCGAGGCGAACCAGTACCTCTCGAAGCAGGCGCCCTGGAACGAGCCGGACCCGGAACGCAAGGCAACGATCCTGTACGTCGCCGCCCAGGTGGTAGCCGACAGCAACCGTCTGCTCGCGCCGTTCCTGCCGCACTCGGCCCAACGCGTCCACGAGGCCCTCGGTGGCACCGGCACCTTCCTGCCCCGACCGGAGATCCACGAGGCCGACGACCTCGACGGCGGCCCGCCGTACCCGATCATCACCGGCGACTACTCCGCGCAACCCCGCTGGGCCCAGGAGCCCGTCGTCCCCGGGACTCCGGTGCGTCCGCCGACCCCGATCTTCACGAAGCTGGCGCCTGAGGTGGTCGACGAGGAGCTCGCGCGACTCGGGTGACGCGTTTGTACAAGACCGTAAGCGCCGGTGGTCGTACGGTCGGGGTAGAGAGAGGAGTTGAGGAACATGGCCGACTACCTGGCCACTGCGGAGACGGATATCAAGGCCTCACCGGCGCGGGTGTGGGAGGTGCTGACCGATCCCGACGAGATCAGGAAGTTCATGTTCGGCGCCGAGGTGAAGACGGACTGGCAGCAAGGCAGTCCGATCACCTGGAGCGGCGAGTACGAAGGCAAGGCGTACGAGGACAAGGGCGAGATCCTGGAGATCGACCCCGGCCGGACGCTGCGGGTGACGCACTACAGCCCGTTGAGCGGGCAGCCCGACGTACCGGAGAACTACCACACCCTCACCTACACGCTGGACGACCACGGCACCTCGACCCACCTGAAACTCACCCAGGACAACAACGGCAGCGAGGAAGAGGCGCAGCACTCCCAGGGCATGTGGGAGATGCTCGTGACGAAGGTCAAGGAATCAGCTGAGGAATAGTCAGTAATCTAGGCCGTATGTCTGCTGACGGTGTGGAGGTCCACCGGCCCACTCGCGAGCGGGCCGCCATCGGGGAGGACGGCCGCTCGCGGGACCGGACCCGGCCGGCGGTGCCCGATCCGCTGCCGATGAGTGTGGTCGACGCGCACTGCCATCTGGACATCGCCGACGGCGAGGACGGTGCCTGGCTGAGCCCGGCCGACGCGATCAAGCTGGCGTCGTCGGTCGGGGTCACCCGGATCGTCCAGGTCGGCTGCGACCTGCCGGGTGCGGTCTGGGCGGTCGAGGCCGCGGAGCAGTACAAGAGCGTTGTCGCCGGTGTCGCCCTGCATCCGAACGAGGCGCCGAAGCTGAAGGCCGTCGGCGAGCTGGACAGCGCGCTGGCCGAGATCGAGCAACTGGCGAAGAGCTCGGACAAGGTCCGGGTGATCGGCGAGACCGGGCTGGACTACTTCCGGACCGGTGAGGACGGCCGGGCCGCGCAGCACGAGTCGTTCGCCGCGCACATCGACATGGCCAAGCGGCTCGACAAGGCGCTGATGATCCACGACCGGGACGCGCACGACGACATCCTGAAGATCCTGGACCGCGAGGGTGTGCCGGACCGGCTGGTCATGCACTGCTTCTCCGGTGACACCGAGTTCGCCCGGGAGTGCGTGAACCGGGGTGCGTTCCTGAGCTTCGCCGGAGTGGTGACGTTCAAGAACGCCCAGTCGCTGCGGGACGCGCTGGCCGTGACCCCACTCGACCACCTGCTGGTGGAGACGGATGCGCCGTACCTGACGCCGTCACCGCATCGCGGTCAGCCGAACGCGTCGTACCTGATCCCGCACACGGTGCGGAAGATGGCCGGCGTGCTGAACATCTCGGTCGCGGAGCTCTGCGACGCTCTGAACACCAACGCGAACAGGGCCTTCGGCGGCGCCTGGTAGACAGTGCCTCATGGAGTTCAGTGAGGTGGTCCGGCGGCGCCGGATGGTCCGGAACTACGACCCCGATCGCCCGGTGCCCGCGGAGATCCGGGAACGCATCCTGCAGAACGGTCTGCACGCCCCCTCCGGCGGGTTCAGCCAGGGGTGGGCGTTCCTGACCCTGGAGGGCGACGACCGGGACCGGTACTGGGCAATCACGGCCGAGGACGTCGACGAGAAGTATGTGGAATGGATCACAGGCCTGCGCCGTGCGCCGCTGCTGATCCTGGCCTTCGCGCACAAGGACGCGTACCTCGATCGCTACACCGAGCCGGACAAGGGCTGGACCGACCGCGACGAGTCCCGCTGGACGGCGCCGTACTGGTACGTCGACACCGGGATGGCGGTGCTGCTGATGCTGCAGACGGTCGTCGACGAAGGCCTGGGAGCCTGCTTTTTCGGGCCTCCCGCGGACAAGGTGGGCAAGCTCTACCAGGAGTTCGGGGTGCCGGCCGGGTTCGATCTGATCGGCCTGATGTCGGTCGGCTACCGGGCCCCGGACAAGCGATCCCCGTCGCTCAAGCGAGGGCGCCGGAGTACGGCGGAAGTGGTGAATCGCGGGCAGTGGGGCCATCACCAGGCGTAACTGCCCCATTACACCTTTTTGCGACTCGCCGACGAGAGGATTGGCGCTTCCGGGACATTCTCGTTACTGTCTCGTGATGTTGGCCGGGATCGGGGAAGATCCCGGGCAGCACGCCCCTCGGCGTAGACCGTGGTTTCCGGGCCCTGTTATCCCGGCATTCGCGGCCCGCGCCTGTGCTGTCCGACCCCGTGCCCGGGTAGCCCTACCTGGGAGCGTTAGTGCGTAAGTCCATCATCGTGGCCGTCGGTGCGACGGCTGCGTTTGCCGTCGCGGGCGGCTCCGTGGCCTATGCCAGCAAGAGCAAGACCGTCAGCCTTTCCGTCGACGGCCAGGTGCAGCAGGTTCACACCTTCGGCTCCACCGTGGCGGACGCCCTCGAAGCCAAGAAAGTTCAGGTCGGCGAGCACGATGTCGTTGCCCCGTCGCTGGACTCGAAGCTGAAGGACGGCCAGGAGATCGCGGTCGAGTACGGTCGCCAGCTGACCGTCAACGCCGACGGCACCAAGAAGGCTTTCTGGACCACTGCCGACAGCGTCAACGAGGCGCTCGCCGACCTGGGTCTGCGCTACGACACCGCAGCCGTCTTCTCCACCAGCCGGAGCGCGCCGATCGGGCGCGAGGGGCTGGAGCTCGTGGTCAAGACCCCGAAGACCGTGCAGATTCTGCGGCAGGGCAAGGTCGCGACCATCAAGTCGATGGCCGGGACCGTCGGTGAGGCCCTGACCGGCGCGAAGATCGTCTGGGACAAGGACGACCGGATCAGCCCGGCGCCGGCCACCGCGCTCAAGCCCGGCGTCAACAAGATCGGGTACGTCAAGGTCGACCTGAAGACGGTCACCAAGACCGAGGCGATCGCGTTCGGCACCGACGAGACCAAGTCGGCCACTGTGCTCGAAGGGACGAAGAAGACCACCGCCGCCGGTAAGGCCGGCGAGAAGTCGATCACGTACCTGTACACCTACCTGGACGGCAAGCTGTCGACCACGAAGGTGGTCACGAGCAAGATCGTCACCGCGCCGGTCGACGCGAAGGTCACCGTCGGCACCAAGCCGAAGCCCGAGGAACCGACCACCGACACCGAGCCGCCGGCGACCGGTAACACGAGCGCCTGGGACCGGATCGCGGAGTGCGAGTCGGGCGGCAACTGGGCGACCAACACCGGCAACGGGTACTACGGCGGCCTGCAGTTCAGCCACCAGACCTGGGTGGCGTACGGCGGCGACGCCTACGCGGAGAACGCCCACCTGGCCAGCAAGGCGCAGCAGATCGCGATCGCCGAGAAGGTTCGGGCGGCTCGCGGTGGCTACGGCGACTGGCCGGTCTGCGGCCAGCGGGCCTGACCGGGGCGGTGGGGTGGGCATAGCTACTGCACCGCGCCTGACACACTGACGGGGTGACCTCGTCTGATTCACCCACATCAGCCGGACCGAGGCTTCTCGGTCCGGCTGATGTGCGTTCACTGGCCGCTTCGCTCGGCGTCCGCCCGACCAAGCAGCGCGGGCAGAACTTCGTCATCGACCCGAACACGGTCCGCCGGATCGTCCGGGCGGCCGGCCTGTCCCCGGACGGCGAGACGGTGCTGGAGGTCGGCCCCGGACTGGGTTCGCTGACGCTGGCGTTGCTGGCCGCGGGGCATCGGGTCACCGCGGTCGAGATCGACCCGTTGCTGGCGTCCGCGCTGCCGTCGACGATCGCGTCGTACGCGCCGGATCAGGCCGATCGGCTGACCGTGGTCGAGGCGGACGCGATGGCCGTCGGACCGGCCGAGATCGGGACGCCGTCCGCGTGTGTGGCCAACCTGCCGTACAACGTCGCCGTACCGGTGCTGCTGCATCTGCTCGAGGTGTCCGACTCGCTGCGGCACGGGCTGGTGATGGTGCAGTCCGAGGTCGCCGACCGGCTCGCGGCCGGGCCGGGGTCGCGCACGTACGGCGTACCGTCGGCGAAGGCGGCCTGGTACGCCGAGGTCCGCCGGGCCGGGCCGATCGGGCGGAACGTGTTCTGGCCCGCTCCCAACGTCGACTCGGGCCTGGTCGCGTTCGAGCGGCGGGAGCCACCGGCCACCGCGGCGACGCGCGAGGAGGTGTTCGCGGTGATCGAGGCGGCCTTCTCGCAGCGGCGCAAGACCGTCCGGTCCGCACTGGCCCGCTGGATGCCGGACCGCGACCGCCTGGACGAGGTCTTCAGCCGCACCGGGATCGACGCTCGGCTGCGCGGCGAGATGCTCGGCATCACCGAGTTCGCAGCGCTCGCCGGTGCAGCTAGGACTGTGTAAGGCACCTAGGGCATGTCCGTCCCTTCCATGCGTGCTGCGCGGCACTCGGCGGGCACCTCGCGGCACTGGGGCAAAGGTCACGATGGATAGAAGCATCGCAACCTTCGCCCCAGCGCCCCAAGGCACTCCGCCGAGCACCTGCTCGCTACTGCATGGAAGGGACGGACATGCCCTAGCCTGTGCGAGTGCCACCTTCTGCTGAGGTCACGGTGCGGTCGCCGGCCAAGATCAATCTCGGTCTGTCCGTCGGTCCGCCGCGCCCGGACGGTTTTCACCCCGTCGCCACGGTCTACCAGGCCGTCGCCCTGTACGACGATGTCACCGCGGTGGTCCGGGACGACGATGCGTCGATCTCGGTCGAGGTGGTCGGCGACTTCGCGGCCGACGTACCGACGGACGAGACCAATCTCGCGGTGCGGGCGGCGCGGCTGCTGCAGGCCGAGTACGACGTCGAGGAGGGGGTGGCGCTGACCGTCCGGAAGACGATTCCGGTCGCGGGTGGGATGGCGGGTGGTTCGACTGACGCGGCAGCGACTCTGGTGGCGTGCAACCGGCTGTGGGGTTTGCAGTTGTCACAGACCGAGTTGCAGCATCTCGCGGGGGAGTTGGGCAGCGACGTGCCGTTCTGCCTGGTTGGGCACACGGCGCTCGGCCGGGGGCGTGGTGAGCAGGTCACCGAGGTGATGTCGCGCGGCACCTTCCACTGGGTGTTCGCGATCGCCGACGGCGGCCTGTCCACGCCGGCCGTGTACGGCGAGCTCGACCGGCTGCGTCCGATCCGCCGCGTCGAGCCGCCGGCGGTCCGACCAGAGCTCCTCTCGGCCTTGCTGACCGGCCAGCCCGGCGCCCTCGCGGTTGCTCTCAGCAACGATCTCCAGGCCGCCGCCCTGTCGCTGCGGCCCGAGCTCGGCGACACCCTCCAGTTCGGCCTCGACCAGGGCGCCCTCGCCGCCCAGATCTCCGGTTCCGGCCCCACCTGCCTCTTCCTGGCCGCCGACAGCCGCAGCGCCGTCGACCTGGCCGTGGAACTCGCCGAATCCGGCCTCTGCCGCATGGTCCGCCAAGCCGAAGGCCCGGTCCCCGGCGCCCGAATCCTCCCCGCCACCGTCAACCGGTGATCGCGCGAGCTACCGGCCGGTGAGGATCGGTAGCAGGGTCTCGGCGGCGGGGGCGTTGGCCGCGAGGGCGGTGAGGACTGAGCGGACGGCGAGCGGTGGGTCGAAGGCGTGCGGGTGTAGCGCGGCTGCGGCTCGTCTCAGGTCCTCCTCGGTCAAGGCGGCGGGCGGGGTGGATCGGCCGGCGCCGTCGAGTAGCGGGCGGACGTAGGCCTCGAACTGCCGGTACGCCGACAGCGTGAAGTCGGTCGGGTAGCGGTCGGGGCGGTTCCAGGCGAGGTACAGGCGGACGATGTCGACATCCTCGTCGTGGAGGAACTCGTTCGCCGGGATCGCCTGGTCCAGGCCGGTCGGGAAGTCGTTCACCTGCGCGCCGCCGATCGCCTCCGGCGGCACCCCGCAGGCGAGATACACCGCCGGCCAGAACAACGTGCAGTGGAACCCGTGGTCGATCCCGTTGAAGTGCCACAACACGCCGACCTCGGACCACGCCTGCGCCGTCT
The DNA here is from genome assembly GCF_043197365.1 of Kribbella sp. NPDC049174. Taxonomy (NCBI): domain Bacteria; kingdom Bacillati; phylum Actinomycetota; class Actinomycetes; order Propionibacteriales; family Kribbellaceae; genus Kribbella; species Kribbella sp. NPDC049174. The sequence continues at coordinate 411,613 of NZ_JBICSZ010000007.1, forward strand.
CCTCCAGTCCGATGGCTCCCGGCCGGATCGACTGCGCGACGCCGTACACGGTGGCCAGGCCGAGCTCGGGGCTGGCGAGGCCAAGCGGTCGTTTGACTGGCCGGTGCGGAAGAAGCAGCAGTGCGCGGTCGTCGGCCGCTGAACGGGTTCGCGGAAAATCAGTCGCGGCCAATTCCCGGCCGGGTTACCATCCAAGCGTTTGCCTCGGAACAGAGATTGAATGGGAGACCGGGATGCGCCGCGCTGTGATCTACCTCAGCAGGACTGATCACTTCGACGCATTCGCGAGGACCCTTGAACTCTCTGACGATGGGCATTGTGGCGCATGTCGACGCCGGTAAGACCAGCCTGACCGAGCGGCTGCTGCACGCCGCCGGTGTGATCGACCGGGTCGGCCGGGTCGACGACGGGAACACCCAGACCGACTCGATGGACCTCGAGCGCCGGCGCGGGATCACCATCCGCTCGGCGGTGGTGTCGTTCGAGCTGGGCGACCTGACCGTCAACCTGATCGACACCCCCGGACACTCGGACTTCATCGCCGAGGTCGAACGCGCGCTGTCCGTCCTGGACGGCGCGGTGCTGGTGATCTCCGCGGTCGAGGGGGTCCAGGTCCAGACCCGCCTGCTGATGCGCACGCTGCAGCGCCTGCGCATCCCGACGCTGCTGTTCGTGAACAAGATCGACCGCCTCGGCGCCCGGTACGACGACCTGCTGGCCGATATCGGGCGCTTGCTGACCCCGGCCTGTGTGCCGATGGGGTCGGTGCCGGATCTCGGCACCCGGGCGGCCCGGTTCGAGCCGTTCGACCTGCGGAACAAGGCGCTGAGCGAGCTGCTTGCCGAGCGCAACGATCAGTTCCTGGCGCGCTATCTGGACGACTCGCTCGACGTGGACGAGATCGAGGCCGAGCTCCGGCGCCAGGTCGGCGCGGCGCAGGTGCATCCGGTCTTCTTCGGGTCCGCGATGACCGGTGTCGGCGTGCCGGAGGTGATCTCCGGCATCCAGTCGTGGTTGCCGCGCGCAACGGGATCTGCCGCGGAGTCCTTGCAGGCAAGGGTTTTCAAGGTCGAGCGGGCCGCGGCCGGTCAGAAGGTCGCGTCGGCGCGGGTGTTCTCCGGGTCGCTGTCGCCGCGTTCGTACGTCGATGTGTACCCGGCGGCAGGTCCGTCGTACCGGGCTCGTCCGAGTGCTGTCGAGCTGTTCGAGCGCGGAGCCCGCCGTACCGTCGACCGGGTCGAGGCCGGCCAGATCGTCGCGCTGCGGGGCTTGAAGGACATCCAGATCGGCGACCAGCTCGGCGACCGCGTCGACGGTGTCGATCGGCTGTTCGCGCCGCCGACACTCGAGACGGCCGTCGACGCGCGCGACCGGGTGAAGCTCTACCAGGCGCTGACGCAACTCGCCGAGCAGGATCCGCTGATCCGCGTCCGCAAGGCCGACGACCTCACGGTCTGCCTGTACGGCGAGGTGCAGAAGGAAGTCATCGCATCGCTGCTGGAGACTGAGTACGGCCTGGAGGTCGACTTCAGTGAGACTAGGCCGATCCACATCGAACGGCTGAACGGGGTCGGCACGGCGCACCGGGAGATGGGTGACCCGGACAACCCTTGGACCGCTACCGTCGGCTTCCGCGTTGCGCCCGGTGACGTCGGCGTCGACTACCGCATCGAGTCCGAGCTCGGAGCCCTCCCGCGAGCCTTCCACACCGCGATCGAGGAAACCGTGGGGCTGACCCTGCAGCAGGGACTCCACGGCTGGGAGATCCCAGACATCGAGGTAGCAGTCACCCACACCGGCTACGACTCAGCCGGCACTGTCGCCGCCGACTTCCGCCGCCTCGTCCCGCCGGTTCTCCTGCAGGCCATCGCCGACGCCGGCACCACCGTCCACGAACCAGTCAGCCACTTCGAGCTCGACGTCCCACCCGACTCCCTGTCGAGAGTCCTGTCCCTGCTGGCCGAATCCCGGGCCCTGGTGGAAGAAGCCACCCTCCACGAAGACATCGCGACCCTGCACGGCACCATCCCGGCCGCCACCACCCACCCCTTCGAAACCCACCTCCCCGGCCAGACCCACGGCGAAGGCATCCTCACCACCACCGACACCACCTACACCCCGGCCCCCGCCCCAACCCCCACCCGCTCCCGAACCGACGGCAACCCCCTCAACCACAAGCAATACCTCCTCCACCTCAACCAGGCGTGAAGGCTTCAGTACGGCGCGACGGTTTCGTGGATCTTGGTCAGTGCGTTTTCGGTGGGGCCGAAATGGGCCAGGACGCAGAGGTGTTCGCGGAGGTGGAGGAGGGGGAGGCGGGCCTGCCAGCCCGGCGTCAGGGGGTGCGCTTCCTCGTAGGCGGTGAAGAAGTCGGCGGGGATGTTGCCGCAGCCGTCGAGCATGGAGAGTTCGGCTTCGGCCCAGCCGTAGTAGACGGCTGGGTCGATCAGGGCGGGGCCTGGGAGGAGGTTGCCGTGCCAGAGGTCGCCGTGGAGGAGAGCCGGAGGTTGCGGAGGGATCAGGTCGGGGAGGCGGGCAGCGAGCCGTTCCAGGCGGTGGCGGTCGTCTGCGGGGAGGGCGTTGTAGCAGTTGGGGACTTCGAGGTAGCGGAGGAGGCGGTGTTCGGCGAAGAACGTGTGGCCGTCGGCTGTCCACGGGTTTCGCTGGGGGAGTAGGCCCAGATAGTTGTCCTGGTGGTAGCCGAACTTGTCCGCGGTCTGCTGGTGCTGGATGGCGAGGCGGTGGCCGGCGTCGCGCCAGAAGTCTGGAGTCTGATCGGCCAGGGCGCCGGAGCCCAGATCGGCCAACACCAGGAAGTCCGGCGCCACCCGAAGTACCGCAGGTACGACGAACGCGCCAGGCACCCGCAACGCGTTGAGCCCGTCAGCCTCCACTGCGTACATCCCGGGCGGAGGATCGTCATGCGTCTTCACGATCACCGACCGGCCCAGCGTCGTACCCACGCGGTAGGTCTTGTTGGCGACACCGCCTTCCAACGGCGAAGTGGATTCGACCTCACCCAACTCGAGGCCGTCGAGCCATGAAGGAGTCAGCACGTGGACGATCCTGGCACGCTCACAGCCGTCGGATACCCTGGTCCGCGATATGGCTGGTTCTCCCGCACCTAATCTGGTCAATCTGGAAGCCGTTTCCAAAGGCTTCGGGACCCGTACCCTGCTCGACTCGGTGAGCCTCGGCATCGGCCGGGGTGAGCGCGTCGGCGTGGTCGGGCGCAACGGCGACGGCAAGTCGACGTTGCTGCGACTCCTCGCCCGCCGGGAGGAACCGGACAACGGCCGGATCACCCACAATCGCGACGTCCGGATCGGGTACCTCGGCCAGACCGACGACCTCGACCCCGACCAGACCGTGCTGCACGCGGTGCTAGGCGACGTCGAGACGTACACCTGGGCGGCGGATCCGCGTGCGCGTTCGGTGATGGAGCACCTGCTCGGCGGAGTCGACCACCAAGCGCAGGTCGGCACCCTGAGCGGTGGCGAACGGCGGCGGGCCTCACTCGCCAGGCTCCTGCTCACCGAGGTGGACCTGCTCATCCTCGACGAGCCGACGAACCACCTCGACATCGAGGCGGTCAGCTGGCTGGCCGAGCATGTGGTCGACCGGGCCAGCGCCCTCCTCGTCGTCACCCACGACCGGTGGTTCCTCGACGCGGTGTGTACCGACACGTGGGAGGTGCAGGGCGGCAGCGTCACGTCGTACGACGGTGGGTACGCCGCCTACGTACTGGCCAAGGCAGAACGCGCCCGCTCGTCGCAGGTCACCGAGGCCAAGCGGCAGAACCTGTTGAAGAAGGAGCTCGCCTGGTTGCGTCGCGGCGCACCGGCCCGCACCAGCAAGCCGAAGTTCCGCATCGATGCCGCCAACGCCCTGATCGAGAACGAGCCGCCGCCCCGCGACAAGCTCGCGCTGTCGCAGCTGGCGACCGCGCGACTCGGCAAGGACGTGTTCGACGCCGAGGACGTGAGCCTGAGCTTCGGCGACCGGGTGATGCTCAACCACGTCACGTTCCGTCTCGGCCCGGCCGACCGGATCGGCCTGCTCGGTCCGAACGGTGCCGGCAAGACGACGTTCCTCAGAGTCCTCACCGGCCAGCTGCCGCCGGACCGCGGCATCGTCAAGCAGGGCAAGACCGTCCGCGTCGCCAACCTGTCGCAGACCCTCGAGGAGATCGACGGTACGGCGACGGTGCTGCAGCACATCACCGACATCCGTCGTACGGCGGCACTCGCCGGCCGGGGTGGCGAGCTGACGTCGTCGCAGTTGCTGGAGCGGTTCGGGTTCAGCGGCGACAAGCTGACGACGCGGATCTCCGACCTGTCCGGTGGTGAGCGCCGGCGGCTGCAGTTGCTGCGCATCCTGCTCGACGAGCCGAACGTGCTGATCCTCGACGAGCCGACCAACGACCTCGACGTCGAGACGCTGACGGTGCTGGAGGACTTCCTCGACAGCTGGCCGGGTGTCGTCGTCACCGTCACCCACGACCGGTACTTCCTCGAGCGGGTCAGCGACATGGTCTACGCGATCATGGGCGACGGTCAGGTCCGCCACCTGCCGCGCGGCGTCGACCAGTACATCGACGAGCTCACCGGCGAGCCGCCGCGCCGTCCGACAACCGCCGTACCGGCTGAGGCGGTCGAGCCCGAGGAGCCGGCGGTTGACGCGGCAGCGGCCCGGGCGGCGAAGAAGGAACTGAACCGGATCGAACGCCAGCTCGCCAAGCTCACCGAGACCGAGGCCAAGCTGCACGATCAGCTGGCCTCGAACGCGAGCAACTACGAACGGCTGGCCGAGCTCGACACCGAGCTGCGCAAGCTGGCCGAGGAACGGTCCGAACTGGAAACCGCCTGGTTCGACGCGGCCGAACGCGCCGAATGATCTCCAGCGGTGGAAATCCGCACTGAGTTAATCCCCAGGTTGTGAACAACCGCACGATCCCGACCGGTGAGTAATATTTTATCCGCGCCTGTGGAAAACGTGTGGAAACAGAACTGAGTCGCGGCGCCCCCTCCGATCCCCTGTGATTCGGAGGGCGCGCCGCGACTACCGGGTGAGCGGGCCCCGTGCCGGCCGGCGTTGTTCGGGCCCCGAGCCCCGGACACCGCGCGGCCACTTTCGGCGGACCACCTCTTGCCGCCGAAGTCACCATTGAATTGAACGTTTCGTGGTCGGTCAGCCACCGACAGTAAGGACCCTAGTGGCCCCGCTCACGCACTGTCGATAGTCGACCGCTACAACAGCCTCTCGATCTCGTTGCAACTAGCAACGATCGGAACCGGGGCGAAGTGACGGGTCGTCTTTTCGGATTATTCCGGCACAATTCCCGGGGGTTTCTCCGATGCCCGGAACAATGCGGGTTCAGTGCTTTTCGAGGTCGAAGGGCCGGACCAGTTCGCGCAACACGCGGGCGATCTTCGCCTGGTCGCGATCGCTGATCGAGCCGAGCAGGGTGCGCTCGTGAGCCAGCAGGTCGGCCATCGCGGCGTCGACCGCGTCCCGCCCGGCGTCGGTGAGCTGGACCAGCACGCCCCGGCGGTCGGCCGGGTCCGGGAGGCGCTCGACCAGGCCGCGAGCGGCCAGGCGGTCGACCCGATTCGTCATCGTGCCCGAGGTGACCAGGGTTTCCTTCAGCAGCTTGCCGGGGGAGAGTTGGTACGGCGCTCCGGCCCGGCGAAGGGCCGCGAGGACGTCGAACTCCCACGACTCGAGGCCATGGGTCTCGAATGCCTGACTTCGGGCGCGGTCCAGGTGGCGCGCGAGCCGGCTGACCCGCGACAGCACCTCCATCGGCGCGACGTCGAGGTCGGGGCGTTCTCTGCGCCAGGCCTCGAGCAGCCGATCGACCTCGTCTTCCATGCTGTTGAGATTACGCCATCAAGACTCTTGACATCAAGACAACTCGCATGCCTAGAGTATCTCGACATCAAGATAAATCCTCGGAGAGAGGCAGCAGCATGCGAACGTCACCGGTCTGGAGTCCGCAGCAGTACGGCACCTATGCCGAGGAGCGCGGCCGCCCGTTCGCCGACCTGGTCGGCCGGATCCGGGCGGACGACGTACGCACGGTGGCCGACCTCGGCTGCGGTCCGGGCAACCTGACCGTGACGCTGCGGGAGCTGTGGCCGGAGGCGACCATCCGCGGGATCGACAGCTCACCGCAGATGATCGAGGCGGCCCAGCAGTACGCCGACGACCAGCTCACGTTCGAGATCGGCGACCTGCTGGAGTGGACCGCCGAGCCGGGATCCCTGGACGTGATCGTCACGAACGCGGTCCTGCAATGGATCCCGGAGCAGCTCGACCTGCTGCCCGGCTTCGTCAAGGCGCTGCGGCCGGGCGGCTGGCTGGCGATCCAGATCCCCGGCAACGGCAACGCCCCGTCGCACTCGATCCTGCGCGACCTGGCCGCGACCGAGCCCTATGCGCAGTACGCGAAGAACGCGTCGCTGCGAGCCGAGGTCCCCGGTCCGGACACCTACGTCGATGCGCTGAGCGCCGAAGGGTGTGTCGTCGACGCGTGGGAGACGACGTACTACCACCTGCTGCAAGGTGACAACGCCGTACTCGAGTGGGTGAAGGGGACGGGCGCGCGGCCGGTGCTGCAGTCGTTGCCGGATGAGATGCGGCAGCGGTTCGAGGATGAGTACGGCGCTCGGTTGGCCGACGTCTACCGGCAACGCGAGTACGGGACACTGCTGCCGTTCCGCCGGATCTTCGCCGTCGCCCAGAAGGTGGCCTGACGATGCGCCTCGACCACGTGCAGGTGTCGTGTCCGCCGGGCGGTGAGGAGATCGCACGGGCGTTCTACCGCGATGCGCTCGGGATGACCGAGGTGGAGAAACCACCGTTGCTGCAGGCTCGCGGCGGTTGCTGGTTCCGCGAGGGTACGGCGGAGGTGCACGTCGGAGTCGAGCAGGACTTCCAGCCGGCTCGAAAGGCGCATCCGGCATTGGCCGTCGACGACCTGGATGCGCTGGCCGAGAAGCTCGAGAAACTGGGCTATCCCGTGACCTGGGACAACGAGACGATCCCGGGCCGCCGGCGGTTCCACACCGCCGACGGCCACGGGAACAGGGTCGAGATCGTCTGATCTACTCGGTCGCCAAGGCTCCGGCGGGCGCCACCTTGGCCGCCCGCCGAGCCGGGAGCACCGAGGCCAGCAGGCCGGCCACGGCTGCCACCGCGGCGATCGCCACCAGCAGGCTCACGGGTACGGCGTACTCGACGCTGCCGTCGGCCGTCTGGCCGCCCATCAACGCGCTGGTGCCGGTCCAGCCGTAGATCAGGCCGAGCGCGATCCCGAGGCCGGCGGCAACAAGTGCCATCAGCAACGATTCGACCGCGAGCATGCTGCGCAACTGGCGGCGGGTCAGCCCCATCGCCCGCAGCAACGCGTTCTCCCGGGTCCGTTCGAGCACCGACAGGCTGAGCGTGTTGCCGACCCCGACGAGCGCGATGAGCACCGACACCCCGAGCAGTCCGACACCGATGATCAGCAGAACGTCGAAGATCTGGGTGTAGGTGCTCCGCTCGGGCAGCCCGCCGCTGACCGTCAGGTCCTTGACGGTCGGGATGGACTGCTCCACCGCGTCGATCACGTCCGAGCCGTCCGCCTTCGGATCCGAGGCCAGCCAGAATCCGGTGGTCGGAGCCGTGGCGGACAACGTGCGAAGGTCCGTCGAGGTGATCGTGACCGGATCCAGCCCGATCGCTCGGTGTGCCGTCAGTGTCAGCTTCCGCGCGCCCGCCACGACGGTGAGCCGGCCGCCCTCTGCGAGGTCGAGCATGCTCATCGTCTGCGGGTCCAGGAGCGCGGTACCCGGCTTCAGTTGGGCGGCCAGTGGCGGGTTGTGGATGACGGAGCCGGCCGCGGCCTGGTCGATCCCGGTCACCGGCAACTCCTGGCCGCCGGTCTTCACCGTCACCTTGCTGACCGGGACGACCTGGGTGATGCCCTTGATGTCGCGCAGTTGCTGTTCGGCGCCGGCCGGCATCTTCTCGTTGTAGGTGGCGACCATGATGTCGACCGGGTACTGCCCGTCCATCGACACGTCGAAGGTCTTGCGCACCGACGCGATTCCGACGCAGGTGAGGCTGATCAGCGTCACACCGATCAACAGTGCCGACGTGGTGGCCGCCGTACGCTTCGGGTTCCGGACCGCGTTCGCGACGGCGATCCGCGCCGGGACTCCGCCACCACGCGCCGGCAGTGCACCGAGCAACCTGATCAACGCCGGCACCAGCAGCGAGCCGATCGCCAGTACGCCGATGAACGAGAGCACACCGCCCGCGACTCCGATGAGAACCTGATGCGACGACGCACCGGTGGCCAGCAGCAGTCCACCACCGGCCAGCAACAGGAACCCGAGAACCAGTCGCACCACGCCGGCCTTCGACGCCGCGGCCGGAGCAGCCTCCGGCCGCAGTGCGACCAGCGGAGCCACCTTGGTCGCCCGACGAGCCGGTACGACCGCGGCCGCGATGGTGGCCGCAGTACCCAGCGCGAGCGGCACGAGCAGCGACCACAGATCCAGGTGCAGCGACACCGGCGGAAGACCCCAGTCGAACTCGCGGGCCAGCGCGAGCGCGAGCGCGGACAACGCGACCCCGAAGACGACGCCGATCGCCGACGCGACCACCCCGACCACCGACGCCTCTGCCAGGACTGACGAGAACACCTGCTTGCGCGACGCGCCGACGCAGCGCAGCAACGCCATCTCACGGGTGCGCTGGGCGATCACGATGGTGAAGGTGTTGCCGATCACCAGGCAGGCGACGAACAACGCGATCACCGCGAACATGCCCAACACACCACCGAGTACGTCGATGCCGTTGGTGTAGCTCTTCACCTCGTGGTCGATCCAGGCTTCGCCGGTGAAGGCCTTCAGGTCCTTGGAGACGACGGCCTGTGCGGCGGCAGCCAGGGTCTCCTGGTCGACACCGGGCTTCGCGGCGATCCCGACCGCCCGGATGAAGGCGTCCGGTTCGAGGGTCTTCACGGCGGCCAGAGTTGCCACGGCCGACGCCGGTCCGACGACCTTCGAGTCGTCGAGGAGACCGACCACCGTGAGGTTCCAGGACTTGCCGGTGTACGCGTTGACGCGCAGCGTCTGGCCGAGCGAGACCTGGTGCTTGGCGGCCAGTTTGGCCGGCAGTGCGATCTCGTTTGTTGCGGTGGGCAACCGGCCGGACGACGTACCGGGGCCGGCGATCCGGGTGGTGTCGTAGAGCGCGTCGACCGGGAGGCTTTCCGGCCGGACCAGGTCAGGGAACGCGGCCGTCAGGTAGGCGTAGGTGAGGGTGACGACCGAGTCGGCCTGGGGCAGCTTCTCCAGCTTGGCGACGTCGGCCGCCGTGATCTGCGCGTTCTCCGGGTAGACGACGGTGTCGACACCGCGGTACTGCGCGCCGATCGTCTCGTCGATGCCGTTGGACGCGGACGAGTGCGCAGTGAGTGCCAGGGTGCCGAAACCGACCCCGAGCACGATCGCGAGACAGGCAGCGATCAGGCGGCCCAGGTGGGCGCGCAGCGAGGACAGGATGGAGCGTCGCACCTCAGGCCCCCAGCTGCCGCAGGGCGTCGAGCACGGTCTCCGGGGTCGGCTCGAGCAGCTCGCCGGCAAGCTTGCCGTCGGCAAGCATCACGACGCGGTCGGCGTACGACGCGGCCAGCGGATCGTGGGTGACCATGACGACCGTCTGGCCGAACTCGCGGACCGAACGGCGCAGGAAGCCGAGCACCTCCGCGCCGGACCGGGAGTCCAGGTTGCCGGTCGGCTCGTCCGCGAACACGACCTCGGGCCGGCCGACCAGCGCGCGCGCCACCGCGACCCGCTGCTGCTGACCACCGGACAACTCCGACGGCCGGTGCGTGAGCCGGTCCTGCAGCCCGAGTACGTCGATCAGCGTCGCGAACCACTGCTGGTCGGGCTTGCGGTTGCCGAGCTCGAGCGGAAGCAGGATGTTGTCCTTCGCGGACAGCATCGGGAGCAGGTTGAAGGACTGGAACACGAAGCCGACCCGGTCCCGGCGGATCCTGGTCAGCTCGGCGTCGGGGAGCTGGGTGAGCTCGGTCTCGCCGAGCAGCACCTGCCCGCTGGTCGGGGTGTCCAGGCCCGCGAGGCAGTGCATCAGCGTCGACTTGCCCGAACCGGACGGCCCCATGATCGCGGTGAACCGGCCGACCCCGAAGTCGACCGACACGCCGTCGAGCGCGGCCACCGCGGTGTCACCCTGCCCGTACACCTTGCGCAGCTCGTGCGCCCGGATCGCCGTCCGCGGCACCCCGTCCTGCGGCAGCCGCCCCACCGCAAGGTCACCGGTCTGCAAACTCATGTCACTCCTCAACTCAACGGACTGTCGTTGGTCAAGAAGTTAGTGATTCCGCCGGGACATCTCGTCGGACCCAGGTCGCGACCTCAGTACGACCTGAGTAGTACAACAGGCTGTCGACGCTCTCGGTCGATTGGCGAGCAAGCCCCGGAGCCAGGCGAAATGGAACCCGTGAGACCTAGCTGAAGGGGATGTTGAAGGCGTACATCAGGCCGCGATGCAGCTGCCATGGGCCCTGACGCTTGAACTTGTACGTGTTCCGGCGGTGATAAAACTGGACATAGCCGGTGCGTGGGTCGTAGTTGCCCAAGAGTCCTGCCATGAACATGAACTGGGTCAGCTCCGGGGTCAAGCTCGCATTCAATCCGACCGCCGTGACCGCCTCGACCATGGAGCTTTCGGTTAGATTCGACGCAGCTGGCAAGGAGGGCAGGATATCGGCAAGGTGGTCCTGTAGATGCTCATGGAGTATCCCGGTCGCTTCGGCAGTGACGATCGACAGTAGATCTCGGGTAGCGAAGGTATCGACGGCGTTCCGGACCCGTTCCGGCGTTACGTATCCTCTCGGTGGAACTTCTTCCTGGATCCTGCGCATCAGGCCCGTCATCTCCCGGGGCGTGGATCGAGTCGACTGGATGAGATACTCCGCCGATGGGATCGGACGGGGTCGTTGAGACCGCTGGCCCACGGTGATGTTCTCAGGAAAGAAAGCAAGCAGTTGATCGGCAGAAATTTCAGCTTTACTGGCTAGATAGTCCCACAGCGGACTGTCGGCCGGTATTGTCTGCTCGGCGCCCCAGTCGACGAAGATCGACGAGTCCGCAGCGATCTTGTCGGCATCCGCGAATCGGATCCGCCGGAACACGTCGCTTCGGCACATGACCAGAAGTCGGATGTCGATTTCGGCTGGGAGAAGCCGCCGGAATAGCTCGTCGCCAACTCGGAGGAGTGCGGCCAGTGTAAGCCAGTAGGCCTCGTTCTCGCTGATGATGCGATCCAGGCCATCAATCGAGAGCAGGAAATGACTGCTCGATCGGGCATTGACGATGAGCCGCAGCAGCGCCTCACCGAGGTGTGCAGCAGATATCTCATCGGAATCCCGAGATGAACGCTCGTGACTGATGATGCCTTTCAAGCTGATTGTCGTCTTGTTTTCGCGTACTCTCTTGAAGATCGACGGGAAGTCCTGTCCGAGCAGATCCGCCCGGCGGAGATCGTCAATCAGCTTGAGCACTTGATGGTCCGATGACAATGAACAGCCATGGTCCTGACTCAAGAGATCCAGGATCTGTAGGCAAAGGAACAGGCGCCAGGCAGAATCAGTCAACGCGGCGCCCTGCGCGGTTACGTCTTTGGTTCGCATAGAGCTGAGGGGGTTCATGCCCGGACTGACTTCGTCCAGATTGAGAGTTCGGTAGAACACCGCATGCTCGCCGTGCTTCTTACGCAGGCTCAGGCGAATGTATTCACTGACTGCGCTCTTACCCGATCCCTTGGGTCCAATGACTAGGAAGAACTCCTGGGACTGAATCGACGCGGCCAGGTTCCAGCGATCGTAGTAGGTTCGCAGAAAGCGTTCCGGATTCCGTGCGACCTCCGCCTCTGCCGAGGCCAGACCGAAGTACAGGTCGTTGAAGGTCGGCTTCTTCATATCGGCGCCCCCGTTAGCGAGAGTAGGATCCGGTTCTCATCAGGCTGGATGGTATAGCCTCATCGTCGTCAAAACTAGTTGGCGAACTCAGTCCCACGCAGTTGGTTGTTTGCAAATCCCCCGTTCCGACCGCGTATCTCAGTATTACTTGGTCGGTCGCACCAAGCCCGTTTCGTAGCCGAGGACCACGAGGGCGACCCGGTCGCGCAGGCCGGTCTTGGCCAGGATGCGGCCGATATGGGTCTTGACCGTTGCCTCGGACAACGTGAAGAGCTGGGCGATCTCGGTGTTCGACAGGCCGCGGGCGACCTCGACCAGGACCTCGCGTTCGCGGGCGGTCAGCTCGGCCAGGTCCGGGCGCTCCACCTCGGCGTCGGGCAGTGCTCCGGCGAAATGCTCCAGCAGGCGCTTCGTCGTACTCGGGGAGACGACGGCATCACCGGAGTACACCTGCCGGATCGCCGACAGCAGGTCGGCCGGCGGCGTGTTCTTGAGCAGGAAGCCGGCCGCACCCGCCTTGATCGCGGCGAAGGCGTACTCGTCCAGGTCGAAGGTGGTCAGCACGATCACCTTCGGTGCCTGCGGCAACGACTGCAGCCGGCGGGTGGCCTCCACCCCGTCCAGCCGCGGCATCCGGACGTCCATCAGGACGACGTCGCAGGCGGTGACCTGGATCTTCTCGATCGCCTCACCGCCGTCACCGGCCTGGCCGACGACGCGCATGTCCGGCTGGGAGTCCACCAGCATCGTGAATCCGGCCCTGACCAGCTCCTGGTCATCCACCAGGAAGACTCTGATCACGTCGGTCTCGCTCACACCTCCACCTCGCTTCGCTCGGTTCCGGTGTGACCGAGAATGCTGCTGTGCCTATTGTTCACTCGCTGCGCTCGTTCACGTCTGTCCTCCAAGTTGCAGGTGGTACGGGAGCTTGGCGATCACCTCGTAACCGCCGCCCGCCTTCGGTCCGGCGCTCACCGTACCGCCCGAGATCGAGGCGCGCTGCCGCATCCCGACCAGGCCGTGACCCGGATCCGAACTCGGCGCGACCCCGCCACCCCGGCCGTCGTCGGTGACCGCCACGGTCAGCATCTCGCGCCCGAAGTCCAGCTGGACGGAGGTCCGCGCTCCCGGCCCGGCGTGTTTCAGCGTGTTGGTCAGACCCTCCTGCACGATCCGGTACGCCGTCAGGCCGAGCAGCGCGGGCAGATCGCGCGGCTCGCCGGTCACCTGGTAGTCGACGGTGAGCCCGGCGTCGCGGACGTTGTCGATCAGCTCGGGCAGGCTCGAGACCCCGGGCTGGGGGCGTGGCTGGTTCGGGTCGAGCCCGTTCTGTTCGTCCTGTTTGAGCAGACCGAGCATCTTGCGCATCTCTGTCAGCGAGGCGCGGCCGGTGTCGCCGATCGTCGCCAGCGCCTTCTTCGCCTGCTCGGGTGACTGGTCCGCGGCGTACAGACCGCCGTCGGCCTGGACGATCATGATCGACAGTCCGTGCGCGACCACGTCGTGGATCTCGCGGGCGATCCGGGTCCGCTCGTTGGACACGGCCAGCTTGGCCTCGCGGTCGCGGTCCCGCTCGAGTTGGGCGGCGCGCTCCTCGAGTTGGGCGACGTACAGGCGGCTGGTCCGACGCCGTTCGCCGAACGCCCAGACGCCGAAGACCACCGCGCCCAGGGCAACCATCATGGTGACCTGCTGGCGCCAGTCCGAGTTCGACCAGTAGCGCGAGACCGCCATCAGGACGCCGAGGCCGCCGATCGCCAGGGCGATGCGGCTGTAGCGGACGGCGCCGTACACGGAGATCGTGTAGAGGGCGACCAGCAGGCCGACGTTGGCCGGCATCAGGTCGGCGCCGCCGAGCCACTGGAGCGTGGCGACCGCGGAGACGCCGAGGAGGACGAGCTCCGGATGGGTGCGGCGCCAGATCAGCGGGACGAGCATGCCGAAGCCCAGGACCCCCACGAACCCGGCCTGCGCGATGGACAGGAGCCCGAAGACCATGCAGAGACCGCCGGCGAGCAGCAGGTCGAACGCCTTGCTGCGGGCAGGCACGGGCCGGGCGGTGAGGATCCCCGTCATGCGGGCCAGGGTACGGGGATCCGCAGACGCGGAGGTCATGCCACGGGTGGATGTCGCGTACTACCGGAGTCTGGTGATCACTTATCCGGAGTGGGGTTATCGCCTATCCGGAGTGCGGTGATCAGCTGTCCGGAGCGGGGTGATCGGCTTCGCGGAGCCGTCGTACTGGAAGCTACTTGTGTGGGCGAGTGGACAGCGTCGGCTTGGCCTCGAGGCCGGAGAGGCCGTTCCAAGCGAGGTTGACCAGATGGGCGGCGACGTCCGGCTTCTTCGGCTTGCGGGCGTCCAGCCACCACTGCCCGGTGAGCGCGACCATGCCGACCAGCATCTGCGCGTACATCGGCGCGTTCTTCGGGTCCAGGCCGCGGCGCTTGAACTCCTCGGCCAGGATGTGCTCGACCCGGGTGCCGACATCGCTGAGGATCGAGATGAACGAACCGCTCGACGACCCGACCGGCGAGTCGCGCACCAGGATGCGGAAGCCGTCGGAGTTGTTCTCGATGTAGTCCAGCAGCGCGAGCGCCGCCTGCTCGACCAGTTCGTGCGCGCGGCCGGCGGTCAGTGCCCCGGTGACACCGTCGAGCAGGGCACGGACCTCGCGGTCCACGACGACGGCGTACAGGCCTTCCTTGCCGCCGAAGTGTTCGTACACGACCGGCTTGGAGACCTCGGCGCGTGCCGCGATCTCCTCGACCGATGTCGCCTCGTACCCCTTCTGGGCGAACAGGCCGCGGGCGATGGTGATGAGTTGCTCGCGACGTTCGGCACTCGTCATCCGGATCCGGCCGGTCCGCCGCGGTTTGGGTTCCGTCACGTCGAGATCACGTCAGCATCATGCCGTACTCGGGTGTTGCCGGTGGGCGATTTAGTACAGGTGATGCCTCAGGCCGCCGCTTTCAGGGGGGTTTTGGCGTTCGCATCGACCCGGCGGGCCTCCAGGCGCTCGCGCACCGGCCAGCGAACGTCGCTGACCCAGCCCATCTTCTCGAAGAACCAGATGCAGCGGGCCGACGTGTCGAGTTGGCCCCGGAGGACACCGTGTCGCGCGCAGGTCGGGTCCGAGTGGTGCAGGTTGTGCCACGACTCGCCCTGGCTCAGGATCGCCAGCCACCACACGTTGCCCGACTTGTCCCGGCTCTTGAACGGCCGGTCGCCGATGGTGTGGCAGATCGAGTTGATCGACCAGGTGACGTGGTGCAGCAGCGCGATCCGGACCAGGCTGGCCCAGAAGAACGCAGTCAGCGCGCCCTCGATCGACCACGACCAGAGCCCGCCGATGACGGCCGGCGCGAGCAGCGAGATCGTCACCAGCAGCGGGAACATCCGGGACACCTTGATGATGTCCTTGTCCTTCAGCAGATCCGGCGCGTACTGCCGCTGCGGGGTCTGCTCGGTGTCGAACAGCCAGCCGATGTGCGCGTGCAGGAAACCCTTGGTCAGCGCGCCCAGGCTGGTGCCGTACTTCCACGGGCTGTGCGGGTCGCCGTCGCGGTCGGAGAACTTGTGGTGCTTGCGGTGGTCGGCGACCCAGCGGATCACCGGACCCTCGATCGCCAGCGAGCCGGCGATGGCCAGCGCGTACTTCATCGGCCGGTTCGGCTTGAACGACTTGTGCGTGAACAGCCGGTGGAAACCGATCGAGATGCCGTGGCCGGCGATCGTGTAGAACACCACCGCGATCACGATGTCACGCCAGCCCAGGAACCCGCCCCAGGCGATCGGTACGGCGGCCAGCACGGCCAGGAATGGGATCCCGATGAACAGCGCCAGCGCCACCTGTTCCCACGGGCGCTTCAGCTCACCCCCGAGCGTTCCGGTGTCGACGTCGAGCTCATCGGCCTGGACGCGGGCGGGCGCCTCCGGTGCGGCTACGGCGGGTGGAGTCATTGGCGTGTTTCCCTCGGCTGGAGGACTGCTTACCTACGCTACCGTAACCTACGGAGGCGTAGGTAAGGAACCCCTCAGCGTGTTGTGCGCCCCACTCGTGGCAAACTGTCCCGGCGACCACGATCCCCCGTGGGGTACTCGGCAGCCCGCGAGACTTTGAATCTCGAAGACCTGGATCGAAACCAGGCGGGGGAGCTCTTTGCAGGACCCGTGGACCTTGTCGTCCCGCGGGTCCTACCCACGCGGCGCTACGCGCTCTCCCTCGTCGCGTGCTCGCCGCCGCTCCCGCCCGCCCGACGCGGTGCGTGCTGTTGCGCGCTCCTGACGCTGTCGCGCGGGGTGTTGCGAGGCTGTCGCCCTGTGGTGGCGCTGCCGCGCGGGTGTTTGCGGGCTGTCGCCCTGGGTTGGCGCTGCCGCGCGGTGACTGCCTCGTGGTGTCGCTCGCATGTGGTCTGTTGAGTGGATCGTGTGACGGCGTTGTTTCCCACGCGGCGCTACGGGCGCTCTTGAAGTCGCTGCGTCCGAGGTCGCTCCTCTCGTCGCATGTGCTCACTCAGGGCGGGGCTGATGCGAGACCGCGCTCGGCGACCGCGTGGCGGCGGGGAGTTACCTATGGCGCGGTTGGGGGCCTTAGGGAGGCTCTGGGAAGCAGGGATAGGGAGGAGTCCCGATGTGTGGGGCTCCTCAGGTGGGCAGATTCGGGGGTCGACAGACGCCGCCCCAAACCAGGAGGAAGTAGATGTTCACCGACGCCGAGATGGCAGAGGTTGGCTACAGCGCGCGCGCTACCGGACGGCCTCGCGTTCTGGTTGTCGGCGGCAAGCTGAAGCATGTGCGGAAGGCCCGGGAGCTCGGGCTGGACGTGGTTCATGCTCAGTACCCGGACGAGTATGACCGCGGCCATTGGCCGTACGTCGACCAGGCATTGCTGCTCGACTACGGCGACATCGACCGGCTGCTGCCGGTGGTCCGGGCGTTGCACGAGGCGTATCCGTTCCAGGCAGCCGTGTCGTTGTTCGAGCTCGGGCTGTTGCCGGCGGCGCGGATCAACGAGGCGCTCGGGCTCGGTGGCGAGTCCGTCGAGACGGTGGAGTTGCTGCTCGACAAGTGGCGGATGCGGCGGCACTTGGCCGAGAAGGGGATCAGCCCGGTGGCCTCTGCGGTCGGCCGTTCGGCGAAGGACGTTCGGGAGTTCGTTGAGGCGCACGGGCTGCCGATCATCGTCAAGCCGATCCGCGAATCGGGCAGCCTGGGGGTGTTCCGTATCCGCGACCGGGCCGACGTGGACGCGGTCGCCGAACAATTCCGATCTCTTGACGACGGGCATTGGGCCACCGGGGACCTGTCCTCGGCCGACTCCTTCGAGGAGTTCCTCATGGAGGAGTTCCTGGACGGCCCGGAGATCAGTGTCGAGACCCTGAGCTTCGACGGCCGGCATGTGGTCATCGCGGTGACCGACAAGGAGATCGGCGGTTCCGGTTTCGTCGAGATCGGGCATTCGCAGCCCAGCGGCGTCTCGGCCGAGACGCTGCGCGAAGTCACGCAGTTGGTGGCGGACTTCCTCGACGCGGTGGGGTTGCGCAACGGTCCAGGGCACACCGAGGTCAAGCTGACCTCGCGTGGCCCGCGGATCATCGAGTCGCACAACCGCGTCGGCGGTGACCGGATCAACGACCTGGCCGAGATCGCCTACGGCGTCGACATGGAGCGTTACGCGTTGGGCGCCCGGTTCGGCGTCGTGGAGCCCCTGACCGCGGCGCCCGAGCCTCGGGGCGGAGCGGCCATCCGGTTCCTCACGCCGGAGCCCGGACGGGTCGTGGAGGTGACCGGCGTGGACGTCGTGCGCGCGGATCCGGCGTACGTCGACCTCCAGTTGGAGGTGGGGCCGGGCGACGTCGTACCACCGTTGACCTGGAACGAGGACAAGGTCGGTCACGTCATCGCTCGCGGCGCCACCGCCGCCGAAGCGATCGCCCACGGCAAGCGGCTGGCCGCGGCGATCCACGTACGCACCGAGCCCGTCGCGTGAGCGCCGCGCCGCCGGACCGGACGGGCGTCGACGGGCCGCGCTTCCGCGACGCGCTGCGCAGCCTGCCCCCGCGGGTGTGGTTCATCAGTCTCGGCATCATGGTGAACCGGGTCGGCAACTTCCTGCCCGTGTTCATCGTGCTCTACCTGACCGGGCGCGGCTATTCCGCCGGCGCCGCGGGGTTCGTGCTGGGCGTGTCCGGTCTGGCCAACGTGCTCGGCAACGCCGTCGGTGGCTACCTCACCGACCGGATCGGCCGGCGATGGACCATCGTGGTGTCCGCCGTGCCCACCGCCGGACTGACGGCGATGGTGCCGTACGTCGAACCGTTCCCGGTCCTCGTCGCGGTGGTCGGTCTGATCGGCGTCACGTCGCAGATCTACCGGCCGGCCGCGGCCGCCGTTCTGCTCGACTCCGTGTCGACCAGCCAGCAACGGCTCGCCGCCTTCGGGGTGTTCCGGTTCGCGATGAACATCGGCGCTGCCCTGGGCGGCGTCATCGGCGGCGTGCTGGCCAGCACCTCCTATGTGGAGCTCTTCCTGGGCAATGCCGCCGCGTGCCTGCTGTTCGGCGTGGTCGTGGCGGTGCTGCTGCGGGACGCGCCACAGCCGCGGTCCGACCAGGGCGACGCGGGCGAGCAGGCGGACCAGGCGGTCGGGTACCGGCAGGCACTCTCCGACCGCATGCTGGTGCGATTCCTGGTGATGACCCTGGTCGCCGAGTTCGTCTACATCCAGTGCACCGTCGGCCTTCCCCTGCACGTCAACGACGTGGGTTTGAGCGCGCGCGACTTCGGTCTTCTCATCGGGCTCAACGGTCTGGTGGTGTTGGTGCTGGAGTTGCCCATCACCGGCGTGGTCTCGCGGTTTCGGCTGGAGTACGTACTGGCCGTCGGCAACCTGCTCATCGGTGCCGGTCTCGCGCTGACCGGGCTCATGACCGACATGGTGCTGCTGGCGGCGACGGTGCTGATCTGGACCCTCGGCGAAATGATGTCCAGCTCCGTCGCCAACGCCTACCTGGGAGGTCTGACTCCGCCGCGGATGGTCGGGCGCTACCAGGGTTTGTACTTCGCCGCGTACACGACCGGCACCGGCATCGGACCACTCGTTGGCGGCGCCCTGTACGCGATCGGCCCATGGTTGCTCTGGACCCTGGTCGCCGCGGCCGGTGTGCTCGCCGCCCAACTCAGCCTACCCCGCCGCGGCTCGACGCCCGCAGCGCACGAACCGGATTCCTGACCTCGGGGGTCACTCGAGGGTGAAGCGGTAGACCTGGGAGTTTCGGGCTTGGAAGCCCAGGCGTTGGTAGAGGTGGTTGGCGGCGGTGCGGTCTGGGCGGGAGGTCAGGTCTACGGTGCGGGCGTTGGCCTGGCGGGCCAGTCGGAGGGCTTCCTCCGTGAGGGCTGCGCCGACGCCTTGGCCGCGTGCGCTTTCGTCTACGACGACATCTTCGATCCGGGCGCGCAGGCCGGTGGGGACCGGGAACATCACCAGGGTCAACGTGCCCACGATCGCGCTTGGTCCACGCGCTACCAAGACAGTGTTGGTCTCGCAGGAGACCAGTTGGCGTAGCGCGTCCTCGGTGAGTGGTTGAGCCGATCGGGACAACTGCGGCAGCAGCCGGCGGAAGGCATCAGTTACCTCGTCGGTGACCTGATCGAGTACTTCGATGCGAATGCTCACGTCCAGGACCCTACTGATCTTCCGGACGGCTTCGGAGGAACTGGCGGATATGGCCGGACCAGAGCTCCGGGTTCTCGAAGTGACACATGTGGGCGGCCTCGGGGATCAGGCGAAGCCGGCTGCCGGGGACTGCGGTGTGCAGGCGGTGGGCCAGCTGGACGGGGAAGCCCATGTCCTTCTCGCCGTGGAGGATGAGGATGGGTTTCCCGGAGTCGCGCAGGATGCGTTCGGGGTCGCCGGGGCACCACGGGTGCATCGTGCCGTTGATGGCGCGCTCCTCGCTCCAGTCGCCGAGGTCGGAGCCGAGACTCTCCAGCAGTTCCAGGTACGCCGGTGCGCGGTCCAAGTCCCACACGAAGATGGTGGAGTTCCGCATGCTCCAGTCGGCGGCCTCCTCCGCACGACGACGCCGCTGATACTCGTCCCAGTTCGCCAGATAGCGCTCGTTGTCCGCGCTGCTGTAGGCCGAGGTGGACGCGAGGACCAACCGTCGTACCTGCTCAGGATGCTTGTCCACGAACTGCGTCGCGGCGCGGCCGCCGGTGGAGAAGCCGAGCAAGTCCACCTGTCCGAGCCCCAGCTTGTCGATCAGCCGATCCGTGTCCTGTACGACGTACTCCGGCTGAAGAGCGTCGTCGGGAAGACCGCGGCTGCTCCGGCCGCAGCCCCGGAAGTCGAACAGCACGACGTGGTGGTCGCGAGCCAGCGGTTCGAACCCGGGCACCAGATAGCCGTGGCCGACGTCCGGCCCGCCGTGCATCACCACCAACGACGGCTGGTCACTGCGCTCCCCGAGCTCCCGCAGAACAACGTGACGTCCCCGACGTCGACCAGCGCCCCGTCACCCATGCCCCGAGCATCCCAGCCGCCGCCGACATCTCCAGCGGCGCCGATCAGTCTGGGACTCGGACCAGGTGTGGCGTGGCGAAGGTGGTGTTGTCTACGAGGAGGGTGGCGCGCTGGTGGGGAGTGCACGCGGCGAAGTACAGCTGTTGGGCGCCGACGTACCGCTGCATGGTCGGGTGGTTGGGGTCGGGACTGGTGCCGTCGCGCTCTGCCATCCGGGGCGCGGTCACCTCGAAGGGGACGTCCAGGAAGATCGAGAACCCCCAGGAGCCGGCGAGTTCGTCGCGGTGGAGGAAGAGGCCGTCGGCGACCAGGACTGCGCCGGGCGGAGCGACCTCCTGGGCTGGGTCGAGGATCTCGTCGGTGGTGAGGTCGTGGGCTGCCGAGCGATATCGACGTGAGCCGCCTGGTCCTAGCGGCGCGAGGACATCGGCGCGGAGGCGGTCGTAGTTGAAGGAGTCCAGCCAGAACCCCTCGGGTGACAGCCGGCCGCGGCGGTATCTGGTACTGCGGACGTTGTGGAAGTCGTCCACCGATACGCGTACGACGTATCTGCCGAGGCTGCGGAGGACAGCGGCGAGCTCATCGGCGAAGACGGTCTTGCCCGAGCTGTCGACGCCGTCGACAGCCACGCGCACACAATCCTCGCCAGCCGCATCGGGCACCAGTTCGGCCACCCGCTTGAGAACCTCCAGCCGCTTCTCCGTCACGCCGCCATCCTGGCAAATCCACGGGTCTGGGGCCCTCGACACGGCTGTTCACTCGATGATGCAGAAGAGGGTGCCGTCGGGGGCGGCGAGGACGACGAAGTCGGCGTCCGGCGGGTACTTCCACTCGACTCGCTGAGCGCCGAGGGCGATGAGTCGGTCGACCTCGGCTTCCAGGGTGGAGGTGCTGCGGTCGACCCAGAGGTCAAGGTGGGTGCGGTCGGTCTCGTCGAGGTGCAGCCGGGTGCCCGCGCCGTTCCGGGGCCCGAGGAACGCAGGGTTGTCCGGGCGGGCGTCGTACCCAAGGGCCTCGCTCCAGAAGGGCGCCGAGCCGTGGATGTCCGGGACGTTCAACACGATCGCTCCGAGCGACAAACTCATGAAAGCTCCTTGCCTGATAGGCCGGACTCTGACGCGTCCAGGATTGCAGCCGTCAAGACCCTCAGACAGCGACGGTAGAACAGGTTCCGGACGGTCTACGTCCGGAACGTTCACTGCGGGACGACAGGCAGCTACCCGGGGCCGGGGAGTGAGACCGGTCACGTGGGAGGTGCGGGCGGGTTCGGGGAGTGGGTGGGGGAGCAAGTAGGCTTGCGCGGGCACCCCAGACGGTGAACACCGCGAGTGCCTGTGCAGATACTTGTTCCACCAACTCGCAGGGAACTCGAGGAGAAGACCGCGTGACTTCCCATCGTCCCGCGGCGGTCGTGATCATGGCCGCCGGTCTGGGAACCCGGATGAAATCTGCGACCCCGAAGGTGTTGCACGAGATCGGCGGGCGCAGTCTCGTCGGGCACGCCGTGGTCACCGCCCGTGCACTCGCCCCGGAGCATCTGGTGGTCGTGGTCGGCAACGGCCGCGAGCTGGTCGAGGCGCATCTCGCCGCCGTCGACCCCGAGGTGAAGACCGCCGTCCAGGAGCAGCAGTTGGGCACCGGTGACGCCGTGCGGGCCGGGCTCACCGCCGTACCGAACGACTTCGACGGCTCGGTCGTGGTGACGTCGGGCGACGTACCGCTGCTCGAGGCCGAGACCCTGCAGGAATTGGCCGCCGCGCACGACAAGCAGGGCAACGCGGTGACCGTGCTGACCGCGCGGGTGCCCGACCCGACCGGGTACGGACGGATCATCCCGGGCGACGACGGCACGGTCGCCGGGATCGTCGAGCACAAGGACGCGTCGCCGGAGCAGCGGAAGATCGACGAGATCAACGCCGGGATCTACGTGTTCGACGCGGCCACGCTGCGCGACGGCCTGAGCCGGATCACCACCGACAACGCGCAGGGCGAGCTCTACCTGACCGACGTGCTGGCGATCGCCCGGCAGGACGGCAAGCGGGTCGGCGGGTACGTGACCGACGACGCGATGCAGACCGAGGGCGTCAATGACCGCGTCCAGCTGGCCACGCTCCGGGCCGAGCTGAACCGCCGGACCCTCGACAAGCTGATGCGCGCCGGGGTCACGATCGTCGACCCGAACACGACGTGGGTGGACCAGACGGTCCAGCTGGCCCGCGACGTCACCCTGCTGCCGAACACCCAGCTCCACGGCGCGACCACGGTCGACGAGGGAGCCACGATCGGCCCGGACACCACGCTGACCGACGTACAGGTCGGCGCCCAGGCCACGATCATCCGGGCGCACGGCTCGCAGTCGGTGATCGGCCCGCAGGCGTCCGTCGGCCCGTTCGCCTACCTGCGTCCCGGGACCAAGGTCGGCGTCAAAGGCAAGATCGGGACGTTCGTCGAGACCAAGAACACCAGCATCGGCGACGGCGCCAAGGTGCCGCACCTGACGTACGCCGGTGACGCGACGATCGGCGACGGCGCGAACATCGGCGCCGGCACCATCTTCGCCAACTACGACGGGGTCGCGAAGCACCCGACGCACGTCGGCAAGCACTCGTTCATCGGCAGCAACTCGGTACTGGTCGCGCCGCGGACGATCGCGGACGGCGCGTATCTGGCCGCCGGTACGGCGCTGACCGAGGACGTCGGCCCGGGTGAGATCGCGGTCGCGCGGGCCCGGCAGCGCAACATCAAGGGCTGGGTGGCCCGCAAGCGGGCCGGCACCAAGACCGCGAAGGCCGCGGAAGAGGCCCAGGCCGCACCGGAGACGGACGACGGTGCTGTGGGCGACACTGGCGAGAAGGCGTAACGGGAGGCCGGCCATGAGCGGGATGAAGCGAACCACCGAGAAGAACCTGATGGTGTTCTCCGGCCGGGCTCACCCCGGTCTGGCCGAGGAGGTCGCCGAGCAGCTCGGCGCCGGCCTGGTCCCGACCTCGGCGTACGACTTCGCCAACGGCGAGATCTACGTCCGGTTCGAGGAGTCGGTCCGGGGCAGCGACGCGTTCGTGATCCAGAGCCACACCTCGCCGATCAACGAGTGGATCATGGAGCAGCTGATCATGGTCGACGCGCTGAAGCGGGCGTCGGCCAAGCGGATCACCGTGGTGCTGCCGTTCTACGGGTACGCCCGGCAGGACAAGAAGCACCGCGGCCGGGAGCCGATCTCGGCCCGGCTGATGGCCGACCTGTTCAAGACCGCCGGCGCGAACCGGCTGATCTGCGTCGATCTGCACACCTCGCAGATCCAGGGCTTCTTCGACGGCCCGGTGGACCACCTGATGGCGCTGCCGATCCTGAGTGAGTACGTGCAGAAGAAGTACGGCGACCAGAAGCTGGCCGTGGTGTCGCCGGACGCCGGCCGGATCAAGGTGGCCGAGCAGTGGTCGGCCCGGCTGAGTGGCGCGCCGCTGGCCTTCATCCACAAGACCCGCGACATCGACCGGCCGAACGAGATGGTCGCGAACCGGGTCGTCGGTGAGGTCAAGGACCGGGTCTGCATCCTGGTCGACGACATGATCGACACCGCCGGCACCATCACCAAGGCCGCCGACGCGCTGTACGCCGACGGTGCGGCCGGTGTGGTGATCGCCGCGACCCACGCGATCCTGTCCGGGCCGGCGGTGGACCGGCTGAAGAACTGCCAGGCCAGCGAGGTGATCGTCACCAACACGCTGCCGATCGCCGAGGACCGCCGGTTCGACAAGCTGACCGAGCTGTCCATCGCGCCGCTGATCAGCCGGGCCATCCGCGAGGTCTTCGAGGACGGCTCGGTGACCAGCCTGTTCGAGGGCCGCGCCTGACCGTCAGGCGTCGTACCAGGTCAGACGATTCAGGCGCTGATCCGGCGTCCGCTCACCTTTCCGGTCACGGTCTCGAGCACCTCGGTCTCGCTGTTCGGCGCGAACACGGTGACCCGGTAGGTCGCCGAGATCTTGCCGTGGGACAGGACGCCCCTGAGTCGTACCCGGACCGTCGGCCCGGTCGATCCCGGTCCTTGCTCGCCGGGAAACCCGGTCCAGAAGGTCGCCTGGAACGACTTGCCGTGCCGCGACCAGGTCCCGGTGAACGGTGGTCCGGCCGGGCTGATGTCGTGGGAGACGATCACGCCACCCGCGGCGAAGCTCAGCACCAGCCGTACCGTGTCCGGCGAGCCGTCGTCCTGCCGGCGGCACATCCAACTGCCGAGCAATCCGTTGTCGCTGTCCGCCGCGGCCGGCGTGGCCGTCGCCAGTCCGGCGATCGCCACACCACCCGCGGCGATGCCCGCACCCCTCAGCGCCTGGCGGCGCCCCATTGCGTTCTCGCTCATTGGAGTCCCTCCCCAGAGATCCGCTATTCCCTCCACGCTGCACCCGGCCGGGCCCCTGGGCAACGGTTCGCACCCCACGACGACGAGGGGTAGCGTTCCGCCTGCTGACCGTCAGGCCTGGCGCCAGGCGTAGTACGCCGTACCGAGTGAGGCGGCTGTCATCGGCAGAGCGGTGAGGAGACCGGCGATGCCGTTGCCGGGGACGACGAACGTCGCCACGATCGTCAGCCAGAACAGGGGGATCCAGCGTGGGACGGCGTGCGAGCGCCACAGGCCGACCGCCTGGATGACGGTGCCTAGGGCAACCAGTAGGGCGCCGGGGATCATCACGCCGAACAGGTGGGCGGGGTCGTCGTTGATCCGGTCGATCACGCTCGGGTCGACGCCGGGTGCGGTGGCGAAGTAGTAGGCGGCGGCCCAGCCGGCGCCTCCGACGGCGTACAGCGCGGTGCCGATCCACATCACGACGGCACCTGTGGTCGCCCACGCGGCGCCGCGGCGGCGGACGAGGAGCGTGGTCAGCAGCGCCTGAGCGGGCACGTTGATCACGAGTGCGGCGCTGAGAACCACGAGCAGCCCCCACCACAGGTCGCGGACGGGCTGGATGTCGCTGTAGGCGTACGTCTCGCCGCCCGCGGCCGGCTCCGGCCAGAGCAAGCCGCCCGGAACCGCCGCCACAGCGGTGAGCGCGAGTAGCAAGGCGACGATTCCGACCCGGCGCCGGAGCACGGGATCGGTGGCGGTCGGGCTGGGTGCAGTCTGGGTCGTCATGGTGATCCTCCGCGAGGTGAGCTGACGACCTCAGGAAACGCCGGGCGGGTTGCCTGACACATCGGAGCGGACACGGAGGCGGTCTCCGTGCTGGCTCGGAGTCGTGGGGCACGGTGCGGCCTTACTCTGACGACATGCGGTGGCCGCGGTGGGTCGCGCTCGGTACCTTCCTGCTCGTCCTGGTGATGGTCGCGGGGAGTTCCTGGCTGCTGATCGCGTACCGCACTGGCCCGCACACGCTCCGGAACTTCGTCGGCATCGCCACGATCGGGACCGCCGTCGCCCTGCTCGGACTCGTGGTCAGCAGGCGCGAACCCTTGGTCGGAGCGCTTCTCGGCTGGATCGGCGCGGTCACTGTCTTCCTGACCGCCCGCGACGTCTACTACAACGCCGACGGCCTGCCCCTGGACAGCCGCGTCGTCGCCTGGCTCGAGGAGAGCGGTTGGTGGCTGCTCGCCGCGATCAGCCTGTTGCTGCTGTACTTCCCGAACGGTCGACTGATCAGCCCCCGCTGGCGACCCGTTCCACCCGCGTTGCTGCTGCTCTGCGCCGCGCAGCAGGCCTTCGGCGCGTTCGCCACAGCGCCCTTCCTCTCACCGCTGGAAGAGCTCCCTCGCCCGTACGACGCCCTGCCGCAGCCGCTCCGGGTGCTGAGCGAAGTCGTCTTCTTCGCCTTCCTGGCTCTGTGTCTGGCCGCGGCTGTCTCCGTGGTGATCCGGTACCGCCGGTCGACCGGCAAGGTCCGCGAACAGGTCAAATGGCTCTCGCTGGCCGGAGTGGCCGCCGTGCTCTACCCGCTGGTGTGCCTCGCCGAGATCGTCATCACCGGAGACACCGGCATCGTGGCAACTGTCTTCGGACTGGTCGCGCTGGTGTCCCTCCCCGCCTCCGTCGCAGTGGCAATGCTCCGGCACGACCTGTACGACGTTGATCGCGTGCTGGCCGACACCGTCACGTACGGCATCGTCATGGTCGTCCTGCTGGGCACCTACGCGGTCGCAGCCGTGTCACTGGGGCTCGTGCTCGGCCGCGACTCCGCAGTCGTGGCTGCTGCCGCCACAGCCGTCTGCGCGCTGGTCCTCTCGCCACTGCGAAGCCGGTTACAGCGCTCGGTGGATCGCCGGCTCTACCCACCGCGGCGTGCGGCGTTGCTGGCAATCGAGGACCTGCAGCGCCGGATCCACACCGAGCACGCCCAACCAGAGGAGCTGCAATCCGCTCTGCGGACCGCACTGCGTGACCCGGGCCTTCGCGTCGGTCTGCTGATCCCTGGTGCGTCGGGCTTCGTCGATGCCGCTGGTACGCCGGTCGGCGGGCCGCAGCTGGTGCCGGTGATGCTGGGTGGTGCCCAGATCGGCGTACTCGGATCGGCTTCGACCAGTCCCGCCGTACTGAAGGCTGTGGCGGCTGGGGCGGCCAGTCTGGTTGAGGTGACGCGGCTGAGGGCCGAGTTGGCCGGGGCGTTGCGGGAGGTGGAGGCGAGCCGGGCGCGGCTGGTGCAGGCGGGTGACGAGGAGCGGCGGCGGCTGGAGCGGGATCTGCACGACGGGGCGCAGCAGCGGTTGGTCTCGCTGGGGATGGCGATGCGGTTGGCGCAGCGGCACCTGGGTGACGGGACGGTCGACGTGGACGGGCTGCTCGATCAGGGGGTCGCGGAGTTGGCGACCGCCGTCGCCGAGTTGCGGCAGATCGCGCACGGGTTGCGGCCGGCGAGTCTGGACGATGGACTGCATGCAGCCTTGAGCGCGATCACGCAGTCGCTGCCGATTCCGGTCCGGCTGCAGATCCCGTCGGATGTGCCTGAGGAATTGGCCACGACGGCGTACTTCGTGGCGGCCGAGGCGGTGACGAATGCGGCGAAGTACGCGAACGCGACGTCGATCGCGGTCCGGGTGGCTCGGTCGGCCGAACAGGTGACGGTGCTGATCGAGGACGACGGGTGTGGGGGAGCTGCGCCGCGTCCGGGGTCAGGGTTGAGCGGATTGCTCGATCGGGTGGCGGCCGTCGGTGGTTCGCTGAACCTGCGGAGCCCGGCGGGCCGGGGGACGACGGTCGAGGCGGTGCTCCCATGCGAATCGTGAACGGGTGCGGACGATGCGGATCGTGAACGGGTGCGAACGATGCGGATCGTGATCGGGGAGGACTCGGCGTTGTTCCGGGAAGGGCTGGCGCGGCTGCTGGCCGACGCCGGGCACGAGATCGTCGGCCTCGCACCGGACGCGCCGACCCTGATGACCGTGGTCGCGCAGACCGCACCCGACCTGGCGGTGATCGACATCCGGATGCCGCCCGATCACACCGACGACGGAGCCCGGGCGGCGCGCCGGCTCCGGATGCTGCATCCCGAGCTGGCCATCGTGCTGCTGTCCCAGCACATCGAGACCCGGCACTCGGTCGAACTCGTCGCGACCGGCCGGTTCGGCTACCTGCTGAAGGATCGGGTGCTCGCGGTCGACGAGTTCCTGGACGCGCTCGATCGGGTCGCGGCCGGTGGATCAGCGCTCGATCCCGAGGTCGTCACCCGCCTGCTCGGCCGCCAGCGATCCGACGACCGGCTCGCGCCCCTGACGCCGCGCGAACGTGAGGTCCTCACCCTGATGGCCGAGGGCTGCACCAACGTCGGCATCGGACGCCGCCTGTTCCTGACCGAACGCACCGTGGAGACCCACGTCGGCAGCATCCTGTCCAAACTCGGCCTCCTCACCAACGACGAACAACACCGCCGCGTCCTCGCCGTACTGGCATATCTTGGGGAGCACTGACCGCTTCTCAGAGGATGGCTCCATGCGGATCGCTGTGTTCCACCCGGGTGCGATGGGTTCGAAGCTGGCCGGGCAACTGGTTGCTGCGGGCCACGAAGTGCACTGGGTGCCGGAGGGCCGGAGTCCGGAGAGTACGACGCGAGCCGAGGAAGCGGGGCTGATCGGTACGCCGTTCGCCGAGGCCGTCGAGCAGGCCGAGGCGGTGTTGTGCTCGTGCGCACCACAGGGCGCCGTGGACATCGCCGTACAGGTCGGTCGGGCGGGGTTCGACGGTCTGTACATCGAGGCGAACCCGTTGTCGCCGAAATCGCTGCGGGAGGCGCAGGCGGCGGTCTCCGAGGCGACGTTCGTGGACGCCGGGGTGATCGGGCCGCCGCCGACCGGTGGGCCGAGTCCGACCCACCTGATGCTGTCCGGCACAGCCGCCGAGCAGGCTGCCGGCTTGTGGGCCGGGACAGCGGTCACGCCCATGGTGGTCGGCGATCAGCCTGGTGCGGCCAGCGCGGCCAAGTCGTCGTACGCGCTCTACAACAAGGGCAAGGCAGCCCTCGCGGTCCTCGCCTTCCAGCTTGCCGAGAAGTACGGCGTCACCGAGGCCCTGACCGCACAACAGGTCCGAGGGGATGCAGGCTCGCTCCAGGACCCGTCGCTGCCCGAGCAACTGCGCCGAGTGGCGTGGCGCTGGGGCCCGGAGTTCGACGAACTGGCCGAGACACTGGACGACGCGGGCCTCGAAGGCGATGCCGCCCGCGCGCTCCGACTGGTCTGGACCAAACTCACCTGAGAGCGTCGTACGGGCGGGCCAAAGTGCCCTGCAGAACGGATTTCCTGTCTGGGCGGAGTGATGGGTAGACTGTTTTGGTTGCCTCGGCGAGGGACGCCCCCCGAGAACTGTTGGGCGCGGCTCCGTGATCGACGCGGTGGTTCGTTGCCTGACGCCTTCTCCGGGGTCACAAAGCGCCCGCTGAGGCCGCAGCCGAGTTCCACCTAGACAACAGATCACCGCAACGCACTTGAGGAGTTCATCTCGTGGCCGAGGTCAAGATCCAAGCCGAATCGCGCACGGAGTTCGGCAAGGGTGCTGCCCGCCGAATCCGCCGGGACAACAAGGTTCCCGCAGTCCTGTACGGCCACGGCAGTGACCCGGTGCACATCACGCTGCCCGGTCACGACACCATGCTGGCCCTGAAGACCGCCAACGCCCTGCTGCTGATCGAGGTCGAGGGCGCCGAGAGCCACCTCGCGCTGCCCAAGCAGGTCCAGCGTGACCCGCTGAAGGGCTTCATCGAGCACGTCGACCTGGTCATCGTGAAGCGCGGCGAGAAGGTCCAGGTGGACATCGCCGTTCACCTCGAGGGCGAGGCCGTCAGCGAGACGCTGGTCGTGCTGGAGCACCCGAGCATCCTGGTCGAGGCCGAGGCGACCCACATCCCGGACGGCGTCACGCTGTCCATCGAGGGCCTCGAGGTCGGCGCCCAGCTGCACGCGTCCGACATCAAGCTGCCGAGCGGGACCACGCTGGCCATCGAGCCGGACACCCTGATCGTGAACGTCACCGCCCAGCAGACCGCCGAGCAGGCCGAGGCCGAGCTGGCCGACGCCGAGGCCGAGGCCGGTATCGAGCGGGACGAGCCGGAGGCTCCGGCCGACGAGCCGGTGGCCGCGGCCGCCGAGTAGTCTGCGCCTCAGCACCCAGACACAGCAGGAGGGCCGGGATCCGTGGCGGACGACGTGTGGTTGGTCGTCGGACTGGGGAATCCCGGCCCTTCCTATGCCCGCACCCGGCACAACATCGGTCACCTGGTGGCCGACGAGCTGGCCGACCGCACCGGCGGCAAGTGGAAGCAGCACAAGCAGGTCCGGTCCGAGGTGATCGAGACCCGGATCAGCGGCATCCGGACCGTGCTGGCCAAACCCCGGTCGTACATGAACGAGTCCGGCGGGCCGGTGTCCGGGCTACTGAAGTTCTTCAAGATCGAGCCGACCGGCCTGGTCGTGGTGCACGACGAGCTGGACATCGACTTCGGCGTCCTGCGGGCCAAGTTCGGCGGCGGCGACAACGGCCACAACGGGCTCAAGTCGCTGCGGAAATCGCTTGGCACCGGTGAGTACTATCGAGTCCGGTTCGGTGTGGGTCGTCCACCGGGCCGGCAGAACCCCGCCGACTTCGTCCTGAACGAGTTCTCCGCCACCGAACGCAAGGATCTGCCGTTCGCGGTGGATCGTACGGCGGACGCGGTGGAATCACTGCTCACCGACGGCCTGGAAGCAACCCAAGGGAAGTACAACTCGTGAACCTGAGCGGTCTCGTCGACACCCTGATCACCGATCCGGTGGTGGCCGAGGCCGTTCGCGACGCCAAGACCGACGGCGTCACCACCCTCGACCTGAGCACGCCCGGCCCGGTGCGCCCGGTCCTGCTCGCCGCGCTCGCGTCCGAGCAGAAGGGCGCCGGCCGCCCGGTGCTCGCGGTGACGGCGACGTTCCGCGAGGCCGAGGAGCTCACCGAGTCCCTGCAGTGCCTGGTCGATCCCGCCACGGTCGCCTACTACCCGGCCTGGGAGACCCTTCCGCACGAGCGGCTCTCGCCCCGGTCCGACACGGTCGGCCGGCGTCTCGCCGTACTGCGGCGACTGGTTCACCCCGACCCGTCGGACGAGACGACCGGGCCGATCAAGATCCTGGTCGCGCCAGTGCGATCCGTCCTGCAGCCGCAGGTGGCCGGTCTCGCGGACCTGAAGCCGGTGCAGTTGCACGTCGGCGACTCGGTCGAGCTCGAGGAGGTCGTCGAGGCACTGGCCGGGGCGGCGTACCACCGGGTCGACCTGGTCGAGCGGCGCGGTGAGTTCGCGGTCCGCGGCGGCATCATCGACGTGTTCCCGCCGACCGAGGAGCACCCACTGCGAGTCGACTTCTTCGGCGACGACGTCGAGGAGATCCGGTACTTCGCGGTCGCCGACCAGCGCTCGCTGGAGATCGCCCAGCACGGTCTGTGGGCACCCCCGTGCCGTGAGTTGCTGCTGACCGACGAGGTGCGTTCGCGGGCCGCCGTACTGGCGAAGGAGCACCCGGAGCTTGCCGAGCTGTTCGAGAAGCTGGCCGAAGGACATGCCGTCGAGGGCATGGAGTCGCTGGCGCCGGTCCTCGTCGACGAGATGGAGTTGCTGGTCGACCTGATGCCGGCCGGGACACATGTCGTGGTCAGCGATCCCGAGCGGGTGCGGGCTCGGGCACACGACCTGGTCGCGACCAGCCAGGAGTTCCTGGAAGCGTCCTGGGCGGCCGCCGCCGGTGGTGGCGAGGCGCCGATCGATCTGGGTGCGGCGGCGTACGTATCCCTCGGCGATGTCCGGTCGCACGCGCTGAGCAACGGCCTGGCCTGGTGGAGCATGTCGCCGTTCGCCGCGGCGCCGACCGACGCGCCGGAGCTGCGCGACTCGATGGGTGAGCGGGTCTCGGTCGACATCGACCCGGACGCGGGCGCGGTCCGGAGCCGGGCGATCGCCGCCCACGGGGTCGACCCGTACCGCGGTGAGACCGCGGCCGCCGTCGAGGATGTCCGCGGCTGGCTGCGGGACGGCTGGCGCGTCGTCTGCGTGACCGAGGGTCATGGTCCCGCCCAGCGCCTGGCCGAGGTGTTCTCCGAGGCCGAGCTGCCGGCCCGTGCGGTCGACGGCATCGAGGAGATCCCCGAGCCGGGCGTCGTGCTGATCTCGCAGGGTCAGCTCGACCACGGGTTCATTGCCGACGGCATCAAGTTCGCCGTCCTCACCGAGAACGACCTGGCCGGTCAGCGGTCGATGGCCGAACGGCGTTCCCAGCAACGGATGCCGAGCCGGCGGAAGAAGACGATCGACCCGCTCGAGCTGCAGCCCGGCGACTTCGTCGTGCACGAGCAGCACGGCGTCGGCCGGTACGTCGAGATGATGCAGCGGACCGTCGGCACCGGGACCCAGAAGGCCACCCGCGAGTACGTCGTCATCGAGTTCGCCCCGAGTAAGCGCGGCCAGCCCGGCGACCGGCTGTACGTGCCGACCGACCAGCTCGACCAGGTCACCCGGTACGTCGGCGGCGAACAGCCCTCGCTCGACAAAATGGGCGGCGGGGACTGGGCCAAGCGCAAGGGCCGCGCCCGCAAGGCCGTTCGCCAGATCGCGGGCGAGCTGATCAAGCTGTACGCCGCCCGGCAGGCGACCAAGGGTCACGCGTTCGCGGTCGACACCCCGTGGCAGCGCGAGCTGGAGGACGCGTTCCCGTTCGTGGAGACGCCGGACCAGCTCGCCACCATCGACGACGTCAAGCGCGACATGGAGCGCGTCATGCCGATGGACCGGATCGTCTGCGGTGACGTCGGCTACGGCAAGACCGAGATCGCCGTCCGGGCCGCGTTCAAGGCCGTCCAGGACGGCAAGCAGGTCGCCGTCCTCGTGCCGACGACGCTGCTCGTGCAGCAGCACTACGCGACCTTCGCCGAGCGGTACGCCGCCTTCCCGGTGAACGTGGCCCCACTGTCGCGGTTCCAGACCGACAAGGAGGCCAAGGCCACCATCGACGGCCTGGCCGACGGGTCGATCGATGTGGTGATCGGGACGCACCGGCTGTTCAGCGGCGAGGTCGCGTTCAAGGACCTCGGACTGGTGGTGGTCGACGAGGAGCAGCGGTTCGGCGTCGAGCACAAGGAGCAGCTGAAGCGGTTGCGGACGGCGGTCGACGTCCTGACGATGTCCGCGACGCCGATCCCGCGGACGCTGGAGATGTCGATCACCGGGATCCGGGAGATGTCGACGATCGCGACCCCGCCGGAGGAGCGGCACCCGGTGCTGACCTTCGTCGGCGCCTACGAGGAAGGCCAGGTGACCGCCGCGATCCGGCGCGAGCTGCTCCGCGAGGGCCAGGTCTTCGTCGTCCACAACCGGGTGAACACGATCGAGAAGGCGGCCGCGCGGATCCGCCAGCTCGTCCCCGAGGCCCGGGTGAGTGTCGCGCACGGCCAGATGAACGAGCACACCCTCGAGAACGTCATCCAGGGCTTCTGGGAGAAGCAGTCCGACGTCATCGTCTGTACGACGATCGTCGAGTCCGGGATCGACATCTCGAACGCGAACACGATGATCGTCGAGCGCGCCGACCTGCTCGGGCTGTCCCAGCTGCACCAGCTCCGCGGCCGGGTCGGCCGTGGCCGGGAGCGCGCGTACGCGTACTTCTTCTTCCCGCCGGAGAAGCCGCTGACCGAGACCGCGCACGACCGGCTCGCCACGATCGCGCAGCACGCGGATCTGGGTGGTGGCATGGCGGTCGCGATGAAGGACCTGGAGATCCGCGGCGCCGGCAACCTGCTCGGCGGCGAGCAGTCCGGGCACATCGCCGACGTCGGCTTCGACCTGTACGTCCGGCTGGTCGGCGAGGCGGTCGCCGAGTACCGCGGCGACACCCAGGCCGAGGAGCCCGAGGTCAAGATCGAGCTGCCGATCGACGCGCACCTGCCGCACGACTACATCCCGTCGCAGCGGCTCCGGCTGGAGATGTACCAGCGGCTGGCCGCCGTCCGGGACTCCGACGGCATCGCCGAGCTGGTCGAGGAGTTGCACGACCGGTACGGCGACATCCCGCAGCCGGTGCTGAACCTGATCGAGGTGGCGAAGTTCCGCAACCACGCCCGCCGGGCCGGCCTGCACGACGTCACCCTGCAGGGCAATCTGATCCGGTTCGGGCCGGTCGACCTGCCCGATTCGAAGGTGCTCCGGCTGAACAGGCTGTACCCGAAGAGTCTGGTGAAGCCGCAACTGCGTACGATCCTGGTGCCGAGACCTGCCACCCGGCCGGTCGCCGGTCAGCCGCTCCGCGACCAGGAGTTGCTGCAGTGGTGCACCCGGTTGATCGACGACGTGATCGCCGAACCGATCGGGGTTCCGGCATGAAACTGATGAGTATGCGAGGAGATTCGGTGAGCACATCACGACGGCTTCGGGCCCTCGGTGCGGCAGTGGCGACGGTGCTGCTGGTCGGCGGCTGTGCGGCGGGGACGCACCCGGGCGCGGCGGCCGTGGTCGGCGATACCGAGATCACCGTCGGTGACGTCGACACCACCTCCCGTGCGGTGAGCACCGCGCTCGGGCAGGAGTTCAACAGCACGGTGGCGCTGAGCGAACTGGTGAACAACGCGCTGGTGTCCGAGGTCAGCAAGCAGCGGTCGGTCGCGGTCAGCGACGCCGAGACCGCCGAGGCGGCCAAGCTGGTCGTCAACGACCCGACGGCGTACGCCAAGTTCGAGGCGGACCCGGTCGCGCGGGACTTCCTGAACCAGGTCGCCGCGGCCGCGGTCGCGACCATCAAGCTCGGCGGCGGCACCGGGGTCAAGGACCCGAAGGTGCAGGTCGCGCAGCAGGCCGGTCTGCAGATCGTCAAGGAAGCCTCGAAGGGCGTCACGGTCGACATCTCGCCGCGCTTCGGCCAGTGGACTGACGGCCGGATCGACAGCAAGGTCTCCGGCTCGCTGTCCGAGGAGTCCGCCCAGGCCAAGGCCAAGCGCGAAGCCGCCGAACAGGCCCAGCAGCAGAGCCAGGGCCAGGGCTGAGGTTCCTGAATGCCTGGTGACACCGCGGGTGGTGCGATCAAGGTCGTCCTGACCAGCCCTCGGGTGGCGCCAGGACTGCTCACCCGCGCGGCCTGGCAGGCCTTCGCCGACGCCGAGGTGATCGGCGCCGCCGGGGTGATCGGCGCCGCCGGGGTCGCCTCCGGCGCCGAAGCGGCAGTCCCGGCCAGGCCGGACGTGCAGGCCTTGGTGGGATCGGGCCTTGTGGTCGCCCAGATCGAAGGCGGAGTCGCTGAGCACTGGGCGTGGCTCTCGGCCGCGGCCGGCGCTGGTCAGCGGGTTGCCTGGCTGGTGGGTGAGGACGGCGAGCCAGGGTTGCTGCGGGTCGTCGCCGACCAGTTGAGCCGGGAGCCACGTCCGCCGTACCAGGTGGAGATCCTGCACGGGTCGTACGACGTACCCGGCGCGCGGCTGATCGACCTGGTGCGGGTGATGGACCGGCTGCGCCGGAACTGCCCGTGGGACCAGGAGCAGACCCACGAGAGCCTGGCGAAGTACCTGCTCGAGGAGACCTACGAGACCCTCGAAGCCATCGACACCGGCGACCGCGCCCACCTCCGCGAGGAACTCGGCGACCTCCTCCTCCAGGTCGCCTTCCACTCCCGCATCGCCGAGGAGAACCCGGACGAGGGCTATTCCATCGACGACGTAGCCGCCGACATCGTCGAAAAACTCATCCGCCGCCACCCCCACGTCTTCGGCGACGAGAAGAACAAGGACCTCGCAGCGGTCGAAGCCAACTGGGAGAGCATCAAAGCCGCGGAGAAGCAGCGCAGCTCGGTCCTTGAGGGCATTCCGCTTGCCCTCCCGGCTCTAGCGCTGGCAGACAAAGTCCTGTCCCGAGCAGCTCGGGTTCTGCCGCAGTCGGCAGAGGACCTCACGATCCCGGCTGGAACAGGCGGCGACCATGAGAAGTTGGGCGCGGAACTACTGGCCCTCGTTCAGCACAGCAGGTCCGCCGGCGTAGACCCCGAACAAGCACTCCGCGATGCGGTCCGATCGCTGGCAGACCGGATCCGCACCGCGGAGCAGAGCTGACTCGGGTCAGGAAATCAGGGCCTGTGCGGTGGCCTTGAGCATGGCCGCCGTACTCAAGGTGCAGAGACCGTAGACGAGCGGCGTCTCGGCTCCGAAGGACACCCCCAGAAGCTCCGCATCGCGCCGCTCCACCGCCCGCGCATGCCGCTCCTCGTCGACGAACCCGATCCACGAGTACGACGCCGTCGTAGCCGGAAACACCTCGACACCGGCCGGCACCGAGATGTGCGCGTTGATCATCGTCAACGCCTCGGTCACCGGGCGGCCGCCGGCGATACCGATCACGCTGTGAGCCTGCCAAACCTGGACGAAGTCCGGCGCCAGGCCGGCCGTCAGTTCGCTCGCCGCCGCCAGCTTCCCGCCCAGCAGTTGGTCGACATGCGCGCCCAGCCACGCCGGCACGCCTTCCGTCGCCCGCCCCGTGGGCAGACCGGACAGGTCTTCGACCCCCCGAACCCGCACCGTCGGCGAGCTCAGCACCCCCGGATGCGTGCGGTTCTCCTGCGGAGAACGCACACACGCCAGAACCTGTCGCGAACCTTCGGCCTCACGGGTGACCGTCAGGGCGAGGACCGGCGCGTACGTCGCGACGGGTTCGGCAGACCCCGCGGTCAGTTCCAGCGCATCAAGCCACGCGCGCGGAACCCGCCTGAGGTCATGGTCAACACCAGTTGTGTTCATCACTCCATCACAATCTTTAAGTCTTCCAGCACGGATAAGAACCAGTCCCCCGCTTGCGTCCGCGCGGTCTCCAGGAAGTCGTTGAGTGGGACGTCCGGATCCTGCAGATCCTTCTGGCCGAAGGCCAGAGTCCCAGCGGTGTCGAGCAGGGCTGCTTCGAGGCTGCCGACGGATGCCAGCCAGTCGTCGAACTGCGCCGAATCCCCCTTCTGCCCGCTCGCTTCGATCCGGGCCGACCCGTACTCGTTGTCACGGGGGGTCAGGTCCAGATGGAACAACCGTGGTACGACCGGCATCAGGCGGTTGCCCTGCGAGTCGAACTTCTCAACGATCCATAAGGGCTCCGGTAATGGGAGCTCCTGGAGCGCGCTGGCCGGCACATCCGCGCCGAATTCGTCCAGGAGCCCGTGCCGGGCTGCCCGGATGAACGCGGCCGAGGTGACTCGCGCGTCTCGATCGCCCGCGATCAGTCTTCGTCTCGCCTGATGGCTCGTGGCCGTAGACCGTGGCCCACGCTCCCCGGTTCCGACGAGATCCTCGTCGGAGATGTGGCTGCTGACGAGCTGATACGTAGCGGACTTCGGGTCCTGCTGTAGCAGGACCCTACGGCCGAGCGGGCGTCCTCCCCGCACGGCATAACCATGGACGAGCACCAGCGCGACACCGAAGCCGAAGCGGCCCTTCGGTCCGTCGCCGGTCGCCGCCTCGTCGTTCTCGGAGTCGACACCGAGTTGGAAGTAGCTGGAGAGGCGGTGCCGGGCGGCTGGGCCGGCCGGCGTCGACTCTTCGCCCTCGCCAACGACGACGACGGCCTTCAGATGGGTCAGCGGCAGCCGGTCACGCACGAGATCGCGGTAGTGAGCCTCGATCACCTGGATGAACGACGGCTCCGCGGAGACGGCAACCGGAATGGTCTCGAGCTGGTCGCGCTGAATGTTCGGCAGCGTCGGCCAGACGGCGCAGCGGTTGCCTTCCGCCGTCCCGACCAGGGCGAAGGACTGTCGGACATCGTCCGACTCGTAAAGCTTGATGTCGTAGTCGAGCGGCCCGTCGTCCGGGTTCAGCCGTCCGCCGACCGCGAGGGCCTCGAAGATCCTGGTGATCTGTTTCTGGACGTCCCAGGTGGCTGCGTTGGGTGCTGCCGTCCCTCGGAGTTGCTGCTGGCGGGCGTGACTGGGAAAGACGATGGTCACTCGCTCCGGCAGGTTGAGACGGGCGCCCTCCAGCAGGCCCAAGATGTCCAGCTCGTCGGCGACGACGATGACCAAGCGGTCGAGTCGTTGAGAGCCGAGCAGTTCCTCGAGCAGTGCGTCGCGAGTGTCCGGCAGCTGGGTCGGCAGAGACGAGGAGGCGAACTGGGCGCGGGCGCGTTCCTCGAGCTCCGGCAGGTCGAGAACCTCGGCGAGTTTGCCGGCAAGGTCCAGCGACAGATCCTTGTTCTCGAGTTCGAGCCGGTTGATCACGTAGCGGCTCACCCCGACGCGCGCGCCGAGCTTCGCCTGGCTCAGCCCGAGCTTGTTGCGCGCCATCCGGATCTGGCGGGCGATCTCACGGCGGGTCTCCCGGGGATCGTCAGCGATCGGGCCAGCGGGTGTGTCGTTCACCGCCTTCTCCTTCTGAGAGTGTCGCTCGAGGTCCGGTCTTCCGCGCGCGGCGTCTTGGGACACCTGGCGCCATACAAGCAGAACGTCGACGAAAGCCTGGTTGCCGCGCCGGAGTTCACCAACGTGCAACAGAGCCTAGACCTGCCCCCGCGGCTGCTTCCGCGACCCCCACTCGCAATCATGTGTTTAACATTGTGCGCCATGTGCGCACCTGTGCATAGATGGAGCGCACTTTGTATTGACCTTCCGCACAGAGCGCAACTACGCTGAGGTTGAGGCTGAAATACGACGAGGCGGCTCGGTGGCACCCGAGCCGCCCCAACATCACCGAGAACCCGACGACTTAGCCAAGTGAGGGGTCGAGTCAGTGATGAAACAAAAGCCTATCCCATGCTGTGCGATGTGCAAGGCAATGTGCACAATTGTGCTCAACGCGGCGGTTGCGACCATTCCGGTCCAGTCCGCCGAGACTTCGAAGCACCTCCGGCCCGGAGGTGTGTGATGAGAAGCAGGCGAGGCGGGAGGACCCGCTATCGCACCGCGCGGCGCCGGCCCTTGCGGGTTGCGGGAAGGCCGAGGAGGCGTGCCCGGGGGCGGAGGGGTTCCCGGAGATGGCTCCTCGGGGTCGTGATCGGGCTGCTGCTCGCGGTGGTGTCCGCGTCTGCGGCGATCTGGGCGTCGCGTAGGCAGGAAACGCCGGAGCCGGTGCTGGGCGGGACGATTGTCTATACGGCGCCGACGGCCAATCAGGCGGCGATCCGGATTGGTGGGAGTGCTCGGGAGATGCTCGAGCGGGCTGGCGCCGGCCATCAGGTCGTGCGAGTTGTGCGGATCGAGGGCAACGGGGCCGTCTCGACGAGCACGGTGGACATGACGCCGCGGATCGATGGGAAGCCGGACGGGGAGCCGCTCAAGGTTGCGGAGCGGGCCGCGGCGGAGATCGACCGGTTGATCGCGACGATGCAGAGCCAGCTCAACCAGAAGAGCTCGGCCGTTGGAGGCGAGGCGTTGTTCGCCGGGCTGTCGCGGGCGCGGATCGACGTCTCGCGGCCGGTGTTCATCTTCTCCTCGGGGCTGGATACGACCGATCCGGTCGACTTCCGGAAGCTGGCCTTCGACGTGGCGCCGTCGACATTGGCGGGTGAACTGCGGGCCGCGGGGGAGTTGCCCGCACTGCAGGGCGCGATGATCACCTTCGCGGTGCTCGGGGAGTCCGGGCGGCAACCGGTCCTGCGGCGGCCGCAGGTGGTCTATCGGGAGACGTTGTGGACCACGCTGCTCCGGGCGTCCGGAGCGCCGACGGTCCGGTACGAGTACCCGGACGGCGAACCGTCCACCTCGACCCTGCCGGCGCCCGTCGTACCGATCCCGCCGCCGCCGAGTACGCCGGTGCCGGCCAAGACCACCAAGGTGCGCGGGGAGAAGACGTGCACGTTGAGTGCGGCGACGTACTTCGCTTCGGACCAAGCGGTCCTGCTGGATCGGCGGGCGACGCTACGCGCGCTGGCGCCCTGCGCGGCGACGATCGGGACCACCGGCCGCGTATCGGTGGAAGGGCACACTTCCTCGGTCGCCAAGCGGCCGAACAACCCGGTGGCCATACGACTCAGCACTCAGCGGGCGCAGGTTGTGGCCGATCTGCTGGTTCAGCTCAAGGTTGCGCGGAACCGCATCGATGTCAGGGGATACGGCAACGCGAAACAGCCGTTCCCTGACCCCAGCGACCCCAGGAACCGCTGTGTGGTCGTTCGCTTCAACAACGCC
Organism: Kribbella sp. NPDC049174; assembly: GCF_043197365.1. NCBI lineage: Bacteria > Bacillati > Actinomycetota > Actinomycetes > Propionibacteriales > Kribbellaceae > Kribbella > Kribbella sp. NPDC049174. The sequence goes on from NZ_JBICSZ010000007.1 coordinate 451,715, forward strand.
AGCTGACAGGAGACGCAGATGGCTGGTCAGGCGATTCCGTTGCCGGACAACGGAACAGAGAACAATCGGGGACCGCAGTACACGCGACGCGAAGCCGTCCGGGCGGACCTGTGCACCAAGGCGGAGTACCGCATCGCCGCCACCTACTACGACTACGTCGTACGCCATCACCGGGCCAGTGGTACGCCGCGGAGTGAGTGGGAGCCGCAGGACATCGTCGGCCGGCAGCTCAGTGCTCCCTACGGGCGGGACGCGCAGGATCTGGTCGGCGTGCGGCTGAAGAACCTGGCCGACCCGGCACTGGACGCGATCGACCGGCTGTGCGACGACGTCGAGACGACGATCGATGCTGTCGGCAAGCTTCCGGGCGACCTAAGCACGCCGGAGACCAACAAGGTCTACAGCGGGCGGACAGCGGTCGACCGGGTCGAGGAGCTGACCGATCGGGTCGAGTCGGATCGGGCCGAGGGGCACCGTCACCACGACCGGGCTCCGGCCTGGCTCCGGCTCATCTCGCACGTGGCGCCGTGGGCCGAGGCCCTTGGATTCCTTGCCTTCCTCACCTACTACCTGAACGTCCCGATCGTGAGGCCGTGGCGAGACTGGATGGGCTGGACGTTCTCGCTGATCCTTGTCGTCTACATCATGCTGGGCCAGACCTGGCTGGTGGATCACGCCGCTCGTGCGCACAACCACGCGCGGGAAGCCCAGGCCGACGGGCAGAAGCATCACGCGGAGGCCAGCCGACGCCAGCGGCTCTGGTACCTGGCCGTGACCGCGACGGTCGCGGTCGGTATCACGACAGCGCTGATCGAGCGCGGACTGGACACCCTCGGACAGGCGGAGAGGGCGGTGACCGTGGTGATGGTGATGCTGGCGGTCACGACCGGTCTGTTGATGCCCACCTTGGCGTTCCTGGGGAAGGCTCTCGACGGCAGCAAGGTGTCGCGTGAGCGGGACGCGCTGTCGGATGACCTCGACGCGGATCGGGCGGAGTACGACGAACTGGTCGAGCAGGCCGAGGCGGACCTGGCGCTGGCCAGGAGCCTCGACCGCGAGCTGGTCGAGAAGGTCGTCCCGGCCATCCTCAGCGATGCGCAGAACGTGGTCGACGAGGCGCGGGCGCCGTACAACTTCCTCCGGTTGCAGATCGGCGGGTTGTCGAACGACGCGGCGCGGATCCCGGCCGGCACCGAAGTCGAGGTGATGACCGGTACTCGAATCCGGCCGCCGATCCACAACGGCATTCCTGGCGCTGAGCCGGTGAGTATGCAGTTGGTCATCGATCGGGACAATCGGCTCGCGGCGCTGCGCGCAAGGCTGGCTGAGCTCACGGTGCGACTGCGACAGGTTCCGCCGCACCCCTGGGACCACTCGTCGCCGCGTCTTGTCTCTCCACTCGGCCGGTAAACCGCGTGCGCGTCACCGGCGCCACTGGCAAGGTGGCGCCGGTGGACGTTGACCGATTGTTGCGCGATCGCTGGCAGCTGGATGCCGAACAGCTCGAGCCCCTGACCGGCGGGATGGGGTCGCACACGTGGCTCGCCACAGGCGATGGCTGGCGGGTCGTCGTCAAGGCGGTGCGCGCGGGGGACGAGGGCTTCGGGCCCGGGCTCGAGTTGGCGGCTCGGCTTGGTGATGCCGGGTTCGTGACCGGGCGGCCGGTGCCGAGCGACGCTCGGCGGTTGGTCGAGGCGTACGACGGGCGGTTGGTCGGGGTGCTCGAGTTCGTGGACGGGGAGCCGCTGACCAGCGCTGATGCGGTTGCGGTCGGCGAGATGCTGGGGCGGGTGCATCAGGCGACGTGGACTGCCGAGGGGGAGGTGGAGGAATGGCTGCAGTTCCTCCGGTTCTTCGAGCCGTGGCTGGACCTCGAGGAGTGGATCCGGCCGGCCGTCGAGGGGGCGATGGAGGGCGTACGACGGCTCGCACCGTTGAGCTGGGCCTGGTTGCACGGGGATCCGGCGCCGGAGGCCTTCCTGCGGCAGCCCGACGGCACCACGGCCTTGATCGACTGGGGTGCGGCGATGCGCGGGCCGGTGTTGTACGACGTGGCGTCGGCGGTCATGTACGTCAACGGGGCCGGTCAGGTCGTTCCGGCGTACCTGGTGGAGCGGCCGGAGTTGCGGGATGAGGTCGAGGCCGGCCTCGACACGTTCCTGCAGGTCCGGTACGCCGTGCAGGCCGGGTACTTCGCATGGCGGTGCTCAAACGACGTCCGCACCGGGATCGCGGACCCGGCCGAGAACCGCAAGGGGCTTGCCGACGCCCGGCGCGCATTCGGTCTGTAGGTCCTGGAGGATCGCCGCCTCGGTCTCGGCCCAGGTCCGGAAGAGGTAGCGATACGGGACCACGCCGTCGATCGCCGCGATCACGTCCGGCTTGTCGTCGACGAAGTGGGTGATGCCGAGGTCGGCACAGTGGATCGCCTTCTGCGGCCGCTGCAGGCAGAACCGGACGTTGCCCTCGGCAATCCCGGTCAGTTCGAAGAAGCGGTGATGCCGCAACCATTCCAGCGAGCGCTGCTGCACCCGCGGCCCGCACTTCGAGATCAACCACGCCGCACCGAAGCGCGGGACCAATCGCGCGATCGCCTCGAAAGCCCCTGGTACGGCGGGGGTCCGCAGCATCGCCGTGGTGTCGCCGGAGAAGAACGACGTGTCACCGGTCCCCGAGGAACCGTCGATGATCACCCGGCCGATGTCGATTCCCAATCTGTTCATGTCACCAGGCTGACGACTCCGGCTCTCCAGCAGAACTATCGATCAAGCCCGTAGCTATAGTCTGAGGTAATGATCGGATTGGTCGCGGAGGATCTGGAAGCGTTCGCGGTGTTCGCCCGGCACCGCAACTTCACCCGCGCCGCGGTCGAGTTGCACGTCAGTCAGCCGGCCCTCCACACCCGCATCCGCAAAGTCGAGCGACGGTTGGGGAGGTCGCTCTACAGCAAGCAGGGGCGGCTGCTGCGGCTGACCGAGGCCGGCGAGCAACTGGCGGCATTCGCGAACGACAGCCGGGACAGGGCGGCCGAGTTCCTCGCCACGTTGGAGCTGGCTCCGCCAAGGCCGCTGGTGCTCGTGGCGGGCTCCGGCTCCTACCTGTATCTGCTCGGCGATGCCATCCGGCGGTTCCTGGCGAAGGGCCTCGAGCTTCAACTGCGGACCGGAGATGCCGCTGACACGCTCGCGGCGGTTCGAGATGGTACGGCAGATATCGGGGTCACAGCGCTCACGGTCCCGCCGGACGACCTGGAGTGCGAGCTGCTGGCGCAGTACCCGCAGACCCTGATCACGCGGGCCGATCACCGCCTGGCCGACCGGCGGCGCATCAGGCTGAAGGAATTGCAGGACGAGGCGCTCGTCGTACCGCCGAAAGGGCGTCCGCACCGGCAGCAGTTGGAGCGGAGCATGCTGGATCAAGGCATCCGGTGGTCCGTCGCGGTGGAGGCGGAGGGGTGGGAACTGCTGGTCCACTTCGTCCGTCTAGGAGTAGGCCCGGCCGTCGTGAACGGGTCGGTCCGGGTGACGAGCGCCGTACGGCGGATTCCGGTGAAGGACCTGCCGCCGGTGCGGTACTACGTCGTGACGCGCGGGGACCGGAGTGATCGGGTGGACGAGCTGAAGGGGTTGTTGCTGTGAGCAGGGACAGCCGGAGGATCTCCCGGCTGCTCAGGCATACAGCAGGTGAGCACGGTCTCACCATGCGTGCGGATGGCTGGGCGCTGATCGAAGATGTCCTCGAAGTCCTCAAGCTGGACCGTGCGGCGCTCGATGCCGCGGTGAAGCACAACGACAAGCAGCGCCTGCAGGTGGACGGGGACCGGATTCGGGCGTGTCAGGGGCACTCGCTGGAAGGGATGCCCGTCACGTGTGAAGCCTTGGAGAACAGTTGGGAACGGGTTCACCCCGATCACCTGCTCTGGCACGGGACGAATCGGCAGGCACTGCCCGCGATCCAGGTCGACGGCTTGCTGCCGGGACGGCGTACTCATGTCCATCTGGCGCCCGCCAAGGACAGTCACGTGGGGCGGAGATCGGCCGTGGATGTCTTGCTGGCGGTGGATCCGGCGAATCTGGCCGTCTATCGGGCGCCCAACGGAGTGTTACTGACGCGGTTCGTGCCGCCGGATGCGATTGTGAAGGTCGACCCTGACCGGGGCGGTGGGGTGGGCTGAGCGAGGACGCGGTCCACCCTGCTCGCTGGTCTGGCAGCTAGGCTCGGGCTGATTCGTCATCGAGAACTTGGGAGTCAATGTGGCCACCATCGAGGCCGTCGGCGCCCGCGAGATCCTCGACTCGCGCGGCAACCCCACTGTCGAGGTCGAGGTTCTGCTCGACGACGACACCGTAGCCCGGGCGGCCGTGCCGTCGGGCGCGTCCACCGGTCAGTTCGAGGCCGTCGAGCTGCGGGACGGCGACAAGGCCCGGTACGGCGGCAAGGGTGTCCAGAAGGCGGTCACCGCCATCCTGGAAGACATCGACAAGGAGATCGTCGGGTACGACGTCCACGAGCAGCGGCTGATCGACCACGCCCTGCTGGACCTGGACGGCACCCCGAACAAGGCCAAGCTGGGCGCGAACGCGATCCTCGGCGTCAGCCTCGCCGTCGCCAAGGCGGCCGCGGACTCGGCCGGCCTGCCGCTGTTCCGGTACGTCGGCGGCCCGAACGCGCACGTGCTGCCGGTGCCGATGATGAACATCCTCAACGGCGGCGCGCACGCGGACAGCAACGTCGACGTGCAGGAGTTCATGATCGCCCCGATCGGTGCGCCGACGTACGCCGAAGCCGTGATGCAGGGCGCCGGCGTCTACCACGCGCTGAAGGCGGTGCTGAAGGAGCGCGGCCTGTCCACCGGTCTCGGTGACGAGGGCGGCTTCGCGCCGAACCTGGCCAGCAACCGCGAGGCGCTCGACCTGATCGTGATCGCGATCGAGAAGGCCGGTCTGCAGCTCGGCAAGGACATCGCACTGGCGATGGACGTGGCCGCGAGCGAGTTCCACACCGACGGCGTGTACGCGTTCGAGGGCGGCAAGAAGTCGGCCGACGAGATGATCGCCTACTACGCCGACCTGGTCGCGTCGTACCCGATCGTCTCGATCGAGGACCCGCTGAACGAGGAGGACTGGGACGGCTGGAAGAGCATCACCACCGAGCTCGGCGCCAAGACCCAGCTGGTCGGCGACGACCTGTTCGTCACCAACGTCGAGCGGCTGCAGCGCGGGATCACCGAGAAGGCGGCGAACTCGCTGCTGGTGAAGGTGAACCAGATCGGCTCGCTGACCGAGACCCTGGACGCGGTCGACCTGGCCCACCGCAGCGGCTTCACCTGCATGATGAGCCACCGCTCCGGCGAGACCGAGGACACCACCATCGCCGACCTGGCGGTCGCGACGAACTGCGGTCAGATCAAGTCCGGCGCCCCGGCCCGGTCCGACCGGACCGCGAAGTACAACCAGCTGCTCCGGATCGAGGAGGAGCTCGACGACGCGGCGGTCTACGCCGGCCGCTCGGCCTTCCCGCGGTTCAAGGGCTGATTGGATGGCCTCGTCCCGTCGGGAATCCGGTGCACGCCCCGGCTCGCGTCCGTCGAGCCGGACCCAGTCGCGTCCACCGGCCCGGCGGGGCGACCAGCCCAAACGCCGTACGACCGGGACCGCGTCCGAGCCGGTCCGGACCCGGGGCTCCCGCAACCTCACCGGCCGGGCGGCCGTCGTCCTGCTGGTGCTCGGTGCGCTGATCGTGTCGTACGCGCAGAGCCTGCGGGTGTGGTTCGACCAGCACCAGCAGATCACCGCGCTGCAGCAGGAGATCCGCGACCGGGAGAAGCGGGTCGGCGAGCTGAACGACGAGATCGCCCGCTGGGAGGACGACGCGTACGTGAAGGCGCAGGCCCGGCAGCGGCTCGGCTGGGTGATGCCGGGTGAGGTCGGGTACCGCGTGATCGGCGCGGACGGGAAGCCGATCGGTGCGCCGCCGGAGCCGACGACGCCGTCCGACGCCTCGGCCGAGGAGCAGAAGCCGACCTGGTACACCAAGCTGTGGGGGAGCGTCGAGGGAGCCGGCGAGCCCGCGGTCCCGGCGACCCCGAAGCCGGTCAAGCCGACCCCGAAGCCCATCCTGACCCCGTCTCCGAAAGCGACCCGGTGAGCGTTAGTCCTGAGGATGTCGAAGCGGTCAGCAAGCAACTCGGGCGGACCGCGCGCGGGATCCGGTCCATCGCGCACCGGTGCAGCTGTGGCCTGCCCGACGTGGTGGAGACCGAGCCCCGGCTGCCCGACGGTACGCCGTTCCCGACCACGTACTACGTGACCTGTCCGCGGCTCGCGTCCGCGATCGGCACACTCGAGGCCGAAGGCATGATGAAGGAGATGACGGACCGGCTGGGCACCGACGAGGACCTGGCCGCGCGCTATCGCGCCGCCCACGAGGCCTACCTGGCCCACCGCGAGTCGATCGAACACGTCGAGGAGATCGCCGGCATCACCGCCGGCGGCATGCCCACCCGGGTCAAATGCCTCCACGTCCTAGCCGGACACTCCCTGGCCGCCGGCTCCGGCGTGAACCCATTGGGCGACGAAACCCTGAACGCCCTGGACGACTGGGGCCGCCGAGGTCCGTGTGTCTGAGCGCGTTGCCGCGGTCGACTGCGGAACGAATTCCATCCGTTTGCTGATCGCCGACCTGGCTCACGGTGAGCTGGTTGAGGTTGATCGGCGGATGACGATCGTGCGGCTCGGCCAAGGTGTGGACGCGACCGGAGCATTTGCGCCGGAGGCATTGGAGCGGGTGTTCGCGGCCTCGGACGAGTTTGCGGCGGCGATCCGCGCGGCCGGTGCAACGCGGACTCGGTTCGTGGCGACGTCGGCGGCTCGGGACGTGAGCAACCGGGACGAGTTCTTCGCGGGGATCGCCGAGCGCTTCGGCGTGGAGCCGGACATCATCTCCGGCTCCGAGGAGGCCGAGCTGACGTTCCGGGGCGCGACCAGTGGGCTGGCCGCTCTGCACGTCCCCGGGCCCTACCTGGTGGCCGACATCGGCGGTGGATCCTCCGAGCTGGTCCTGGGCGACCTCGGGGGAGTGATCGCCGCCGAGTCCCTCGACATCGGCTCGGTGCGCCTCACCGAGCGCCATGTCAGCTCGGATCCGACGACGCCGGACGAGCTAGCCGCCATGCGCAAGGACATCGACGCGTTGCTCGACGCAACCACAGTGCCGCTCGCTCGGTCCCGCGCCCTGGTCGGCGTAGCAGGCACCGTCACCACAGTCGCCGCCGTCGCACTGAAGCTCCCCGAGTACGACCGCTCGCAGATCCACCACGCCCACATCCCCGGCCCGGTCCTCCGCGACACCACCACCTGGCTGACGGACTCCAGTCGCGCCGAGCGTTCCGCCGTACGGTCGATTCATCCCGGGCGGGTGGATGTGATCGGAGCCGGCGCCCTGATCCTGCAGCGCCTGTACGACCGCATGGCCGTCGACGAAGTACTTGTCTCCGAACACGACATCCTCGACGGCGTCGCGCTCTCCCTCGGCTAGCTAGCGGTTGCGGATGCCGTCGAGGGCGATCGCCAGGACCCGGTCGCGTTGCGCGTCGTCGACGTACCCGGCCGCGGTCAGGCCGCTGACCATCCGCAGTACGTCGTCGAAGTTCACATCCGAGCGGGCGTCGCCGGACTCCTGCGCCTGCTCGAACAGCGGCGTGCCGGCGGCGTACATCGCCTCGCGCGCGAGTTTGAAGCTCTCGGACTCGCGGTTCAGCGACTCGTAGATCGCCCGCTTGGTCGCGGCGTACCCGACGAACCGGCGCAGCCAGGTGGTCAACGCCTCCCACGGCGGCAGGTCGGCCACGTCCTCGGCCGCGATGCACAGCTCCTCGATCTCGCCGAGGTAGACCGCGTTCAGCAGATCCTGCCGGGTCGGGAAGTTCCGGTACAGCGTGCCGATGCCGACGCCGGCCTGACGGGCGATCTCCTCCAGCGAGGCCTCGACCCCCTTGGTCGCGAACGCGTCCCGGGCGGCGGTGAGCAGGGCGTCGAAGTTCCGTCGCGCGTCGGCCCGCTGCGGCCGCCGGACGTCGACCCGCAACGCCGGCCTGGTCTGATCCACACTTCACCCTAACGACTTGGAACCGGAGGCATCCCTCCGTTATAGTGGAGGCATACCTCGACTTTACCAGGCCGGGGACTTCACGCGCCGCCGGATGTGGCGCACTCACACCCCTTTCGAAGGACTTTTGCATGCCTGGAAGTAGCACTTCGCCACGACTGACGCTGGCTGTGCTGGCGACCGTCGTGGCCGCGTTCTCGATGTTGCAGTCGCTGGTCAGCCCGGCCCTTCCGGTCATCCAGCGCGACCTGGGTACGACGGCCGGCACCGTCACCTGGGTGTTCACCGCACTGCTCCTGTCGGTCTCGGTGGCGACCCCACTGCTCGGCCGGATCGGTGACATGGTCGGCAAGGAGCGCACGCTCCTGATCGCACTGGCTGCCCTCGCGGTCGGCTGTCTGCTCGCTGCGATCGCGCCGAACATCGGCGTACTGATCGGAGCCCGGGTCGTCCAGGGCCTCGGCGGCGCGGTGTTCCCGCTCGCGTTCGGCATCATCCGGGACGAGTTCCCGCCGCAGCGGGTGCCGTCGGTGGTCGGCGTACTGTCCGCGATCATCGCGGTCGGCGGCGGTCTGGGGATCGTCCTGGCCGGCCCGATCGTCGAGGCGCTCGGCTGGCGCTGGCTGTTCTGGATCCCGCTCGTCGTCGTGACGGTCGCCGCCGTGATGGTTCGCCGGTACGTGCCGGAGTCGCCGCAGCGGGTGCCGGGCCGGATCGACTGGCTGGCCGCCGCGTTGCTGTCGGGCTGGTTGGTGGCGTTGTTGCTGCCGCTGAGTGCAGGTCGGTCGTGGGGTTGGACCTCCTTGTCGACAATCGGTTTGTTCGTGGCGGCCGCCGTACTGTTCGTTGGCTGGATCACGGTCGAACTGCGGTCGCGGAACCCGTTGATCGATATGCGCATGATGCGGTTGCCGGCGGTCTGGACGACGAACCTGGTCGCGCTGCTGTTCGGTGCGGCGATGTTCGCGGTGTACGCGTTCGTGCCGCAGTTCATGCAGATCCCGACGGTCGCGGGCTTCGGGTTCGGGTCGAGTGTCAGCCAGGCCGGGCTGCTGATGCTGCCGATGCTGGTGACGATGGCGGTGAGCGGTTCGCTGAGCGGGCCGATCGCGCCGTGGTTCAGCGTGAAGTCGCAGGTCGTCTGGGGATCGGCGCTGAGCCTGGTCGCGTCCGTGGCGTTCGCCGAGTTCCACGACGAGCCGTGGCAGGTGGGGATCTCGACCGCCGTGTTCGGCCTCGGTCTGGGCCTGGCCTACGCGTCGATGACGAGTCTGATCGTGCAGAACGTGCCGCGTGAACAGACCGGCGCCGCGACCGGCATGAACGCCAACATCCGCACCATCGGCGGTTCGATCGGTACGGCGATCGCCAGCTCGATCATCACCGGCCACCTCCAGACCAACGGCCTGCCGGCCGAGTCCGGCTTCACCGACACCTTCCTGCTACTCGCCGCCTTCTGCGCGGTCGCCGTACTCCTGGCCCTGGCCATCCCGCGAGCCCGCCGCGCGACTGTCACCCCTGAGCCCGCCTTGGAGAAGCTGGCCAGCTAGAGCGTCCAAGTGACCGGCCCGCGCGGGATGTCTCGCGTGGGCCGCATTCACGTGAGGAAAGACGACTCGGCCGGCGCGAGCCACTCGGCGGCTGTTGGGGTGAGGGTGATCGCGGGCTGGTGCCCTCGCGTGATCAGCGGCTTGATCAGGTGCTCGCGTAGTTGCTCGACTCCACCGGGTGCCGACGCGACGACACCTACGACGCTCATGTCCTTAGTCTGATGGGTATGAAGTTGCCGCATCCGTTGACGGGGGAGTTGTTCGAGAGTCCGGTGCCGCCGGGGTCCGGCTGGCCGGAGGATCCCGCCGTACGGGGTACTCCGGTGGCACACTCTGCGGCCCAGGTGGTCGAGCTGGCCGCGACCGGCGAGCTGGCCGAGCTGGAGGCCCGGGTGTCGGTGTGCCGGGCGTGCTCGCGGTTGGTGGAGTGGCGGGAGGAAGTTGCCTTAGGCAAGCGGAAGTCGTTCGCCGACCAGCCGTACTGGGGCCGGCCGATCGCGGGGTGGGGTGCTGCCGAGCCACGGATCCTGATCGCCGGCCTGGCTCCGGCGGCGCACGGCGGCAATCGCACCGGCCGGGTGTTCACCGGCGACCGCTCCGGCGACTGGCTGTTCGCCGCCCTCCACCGCGTCGGCCTCGCCAACCAGCCGACCAGCGAACACGCCGGCGACGGCCTCCACCTGATCGCCACCCGAATGATCGCCGCCGTCCGCTGCGCCCCACCCGCCAACACACCGACACCCGAGGAACGCGACACCTGCGCCCCGTGGTTCCGGAGCGAACTACAACTCGCCCTCCCCACCACTCGCGCCATCGTCTGCCTCGGCAAGTTCGGCTACGACGCCCTCCTCAACGCCCTCGCGTCTTTGGGGGCCGCCGTACCCAAACCCCGCCCCAAGTTCGGCCACGCGGTAGAACACCGCATCGGCAACCTCACCGTCCTGGGCTGCTTCCACCCCAGCCAACAAAACACCTTCACCGGCAAACTCACCGCCGACATGCTCGACGCAGTCCTCTCCCGCGCGAAGTCCCTCGCGGGCCTCTGAACCAACAGTCAGCGATCTGTCTCGGAATACCCGCCGAGTTGCTCCAGCACGTCCAGCCAGTCCATCACCACGTCGGCTTCGACCATCACGCCGTTCGCGAACAGATTCAGGCTGATTCCGTTGAAAGTCACCCGCCGCCCGGTAGGCGCCACCCCGAGCCAGGTGCCCTTGTGGGTGCCGTGATAGACGAACCGGGTCGCCATTCTGTCGCCTTCGACCACCCGCCGGGTCGCAGCACCGGCATAATCCGGGAACGCCCGCCGAATCTGGCTGATGCCCTCCCTGAAGTCGACTGCCAGTTCCGGCCCCATCAGCCCATCCAGCGCATCCAGGTCACCCGCTCCGATCGCGTCGGTGATCGCCTCGTCGATGCGCACCATCTCATCGCGGTCCATCGCTACCTCCCCCATGGCGCAGCCCCTCGCCGTCGTTCCTCCTCGACGCTAGGCCGCATCCCGTACCCCGGCAAGGACGAAGGACGTGGGCGTGGTCCGGGCGCGAATGCTTTTGCAGAGGGGATGAACGCCGCATTCTTGAAGGATGCCGGCGCGGGCCTTCGCAGTTTCCGCGACCGCGGCGGCAGAGCGCGGCAGCACGGAGGAGGCGGATGATGCCGCACAACTCGCTGTGGAGCAGGCTCGTACTGCTCGGGACGCCGCTCGCCCTCGCCGTACTCGAGGTCTTCCATCCGGATGCGAGCGATGCTGCCGAGGCCATCGATCAGGGGAACTGGTTCTTCTGGTTCCACATGATCCAACTCCCTCTCATCGGCCTGATGGCGTTGGCGGTCTACCTGCTGACCGAAGACCTGGACGGGCGGGCGGTGACCGTCAGCCGCTGGGCCACGGGAGTCTTCGCCGTCTTCTTCAGCGCGTACGACGCCGCCGCAGGGATCGCCACCGGCTACGTCCTGCGCAAGGCAGGAGATCTCTCGACAGAGGACCAGTCCCTCGTCTTCGAGATGGTGAAGGACATGCCGGGCCTGAGCGCGATCTTCAGCCTCTCGATCGTCGGAACGGGCGCCTGGGTGGTAGCGCTGATAGCGGCGGCGATCGCCCGCCGGCGCGCCGGTGCCTCCCGGATCACCTTCGTCCTCCTGATCCTGGCCGGAGTCTTCCTCCTGGCCGGCCACCCCTTCCCCGGCGGCACCCTCGCCTTCGGTTCCTTCTTCCTGGCCACCCTCTCCCTCGAACTCACCGCAAGAAGACGCTCCACGACCACCTGACCAGCGCGCAGACGTGGGCCGGACCTCCGATCCGGTGCTGACGTGGACGTGATGTGCGACACGGGACGTCACAGTCGCGGTGGTCGCGGGGTCATATGTATGACCGCGGATTGCGGCCGGCATGGAGGATGACCAAGGAGGTCGAGCCATGAACCGCCGATGGAGCAACCTGCGAGCAAGGGTGTTCCCCGACCATTGGTCGCTGCTGTTCGGACAGATCGCCTTCTACAGCTTTGTCATGATCGTGCTCAGCGGCGTGGTCCTGACGGCGTACTACGAACCGTCGGTCGATCACGTTGTGTACGACGGACCGTACGCACCGCTGCACGGTACCGAGATGTCGCGGGCCCTGGATTCGACCATGGCGATCACGTTCGAGGTCCGCGGTGGGCTGCTGATCCGCCAGATCCATCACTGGGCCACGCTGATCATGGTCGCGGCGATCACGCTGCACTTGTTGCGGCTGTTCTTCACCGCCGGATTCCGTCGGCCACGGCGCCTGAACTGGCTCGTGGTCTTCGGGCTGCTCATCGTCGCGCTGGCTGCGAGCCTCACCGGCACCTCACTCCCGGACGACATGGCGTCCGGCATGAGCCTCGCCGTACTCGACGGTGTCCTGCAGGCGACTCCGCTCGTCGGCACTGCCCTTTCGGCCCTGCTGTTCGGCGGAGACTTCCCGGGCGATGTGATCTCCTGGTTCTACCCGTTGCACATCGTCGTCCTGCCCGCCGTACTCGTCGTCCTCTTCGTTGTCGGCGCGGTCCTCGCACTCAGGCAGAAGCCCGCGCAGTTCGCTGGACCCGGGCGAACGGAAGACAACGTGGTGGGACGTCCGGTGACTGTGGCCGCGGTCAAGAGTGCCGGCCTGTTCTGTTTCGTCGCGGGGGTTGCGGTCTTCATGGCCGCGACGGCGACCATCAACCCGGTGTGGCTGTACGGCCCCGCGGATCCGGCGAACGCCTCGGCCGGTGTCGGCCCGGCGTGGTACCTCGCCTTCCTCGACGGCTCGCTCCGGCTGGCGCCAGGCTGGGAATTCGTCTTGTGGGGCAAGACGTTCACCTTGGCCATACTGCTGCCGGTCGCGGTCTGCACTCTGTTCCTTGCGCTCGTCGCCGTCTACCCGTTCATCGAGGAGCGGCTGACCGGCGACCGCAGGCACCACCACCTCCTCGAGCGCCCGCGCAACAACCCGACCCGAACCGGCATCGGGGTCGCCGGCATCACCTTCTACGGCGTCCTCTGGGCCGCAGCCGGCGCCGACACCCTGGCCGTGCTGTTCCACCTCTCGGTCAACGCACTCCTCCACGTCTTCCAGGTCCTCCTGATCCTCGGCCCACCCGCCGCCCTGCTGATCACCCGCCGCATCTGCCTCGGCCTGCAGGCACACGATGCGCAGATCGCGATCCACGGCGTCGAAACCGGCCAAGTAGTCCGCCTCCCCGACGGCGGCTACATCGAGAAACACCGCCCAGTCGACGAATACCGCCGCTGGCAACTCGTGGGCGCATCCCCGAAAAACCGCGCGTTGACCGCACACACCACCCCCGCGACGAGGGACACAGAACACGAAGGCGCCGAATGACCGATCAGGCCCCCGCTCAAGCGGTGCCGTTAGTAGTCAGGGCCCGGGACGGGATTCGAACCCGTATGCCTTTCGGCCGCGAGGTTTAAGTTCGACCAGCCTCTGTCCAGCGAGGTCGTCGCGGTCCGCACCGCGCTCGTCACCTGGTTGTTGTATCCCTGGGAACGCGCGCGAATCGGGGTGAACTGCAACTACCGGTGCAACTACGACCACGGACTGCCTACTTCAACCCGATGGGCGTCGGTCAGCTCGTCAGGAGTCGCCGGCGTCGCCCCGGATCAGCCCTGGTTCCCTCAGCCTGGCGCGAGTAACGTCACAACCGCCCGGCGCACAGAGCTCCATCTCGCAAGAGGGGGCATGGAATGCTTCGTCGCCTGCTACTGATGGTCGGCCTGCTGATCGCGGGCCTGTTGTTCACCGGAGCGCCCGCGTTCGGCGCGCCACCGGTCACCGAGACCACCACCCAGAAGAACCTCGTCGAGACCTTCGTCGATGTGATTCCCGATCCCATCTGCTCGGACGAAGGACCGCTCTACACGATCACCACCACCACCAACCTGATAGAGCACACGACCACCTTCGATGACGGCCGCGTGCACGCAACCTTCACCCAGACCGGCACCTTCGTCGCGGTGCCGCTCGAGGACCCGACTCTGCCGAGCTACACCGGCAAGGTCACGATCTGGGGAGGCTTTAACGCCAACGGGGCGACCGTGAACGGCACGTTCACGTTCAACCTCCACGCCACCGGCTCGGACGGGTCAACGATCCGCACCAACCAAGTCGATCACTTCAACGTCCGGCCCGACGGCACGGTCAACGAGTTCTTCCACTGTCACTAGGTCTTCCTGGGGAACTCACCCCGCCAGCTCCCGCGCCGGGCGCTGGCGGTGGGCATGACGAAAAGATACGACAGTTCTGGAAAGGAGGCAGTGTCATGCGCAAGATGCTGATCGCGGGCGTCGTGTCGACGATCGCCCTGATTGGGACAGCAGTGCCTGCGGCTGCGCAACCGCAGCAAAGATCCCCCGAGGAGTGGGTCTGCGATGGCAAGGACACGCTGATCGTCACCGCGGGCCGCAACGGCTGGATCGATGACACCAAATACCACGCCGTGACGTTCTCCATTGAGGGCACCTTCACGCCGACTGGTGGAACACCCGAACCGTTCAGTGAGTCCAAGACCTGGGCCGGGGGTAAGGACGCCAACAGCCCTGACCTCATCACTTGCACCTCAGACGTCTCCGAAACCGACGAGACTGGGACCTTCGAAGCACACTTCGAGGTCACGGCAGTTCCGGTCGGCTGAGCTTAGAGGTCGCGCGGAACGGTCAGAGTGAGGCCACTCCAGGTCCTCAACTCGCGAGCAACAATTGACGGTTACGTGTCAAGGCTCGGCCAGTCCCACCGCATCGCCCCGATAGCTGCCGACCTCAGGTTCGGACCGGTGGGGGTCAAGGGTCGAGCTTGCTCGATCGCTTGCGACGCCGGAGGCGCCCTTGATGCGTGCCGGGCTGGACCGCACTTCTCCATGATTGCTAGCGGGGCGATGCGGGAGCTCCGGGTCAGTCAGCCGGGAGCGCACACCGACCGCGGGGCAGCGGGTAGCCGGCCGTTTCGGGCGAACAACTACAGCGACAGGGTGTCGATCGTTGATGGCGAGTTCGGCTGTCTTCGACCCGGCACCCTGTTGGCACCTGCGCGCCATGCCAAGGGCCGCGAGCGAAGCGAAGCGGAGTGGAGGGCAGGCGGCCCGCCCTCCGGTGGCGGCGCTTTCGGGTCCTGGAGGGGCCCGTCTTGGTTGATGCACCCACTCATGATGACTCCGACTTCGAGGCGTTGGAGCACCTGGAGGCGACGGCGATTCTCAGGCAAGCGGCCAGCATGCGTAATGGGGCTCGATGGTCCGTCGCTTTTGCCCGGGGTCTGCGGCAGGCCGAAGCATTGGGCATGCGGTGGAAGTGAAGCGCCCCAGGTTTGATGCCGCATCTTTCTGAGTTTGGAAGGATGCAGGACGTGCGCAAGAGGATCGATCCCGAGGTCAAGGCTCGCGCGGT
>NZ_JBICSZ010000008.1:0-444907 GCF_043197365.1 Kribbella sp. NPDC049174
GGCGTGCCAATATGCACAGCGACTGGAATGACGAGGGAAGGCCGGGAGCCAAGGCCCCATGACCACGCCGGCGCCGAAGGCCCGGCCAAAAGCACCGTCATGCCGCCACCCCCGGTCCGGTCAGGGACAGGAAGACCTCGTCCAGGGTCGGTCTGCGCAAGGTGATGTCCTCCGGTTCGATCTTTGCCTCGTGCAATGAATTGGCGATCGTCACCAGTGCCCGGGTGCGGTCCTTCACCGGCACACTGATCCGTACGTCGGTGACCCGGATCTCCCCGTCCGCCAGGGGTTCGGCCAACTCGACCACCCGCGACACGTCCCCGAGATCCGCCAGCACCAGGTCCAGCCAGTCCGACCCGAGCCGGGTCTTCAGCTCGTCCGGGGTGCCCTCGGCGACGACCACCCCCTCCTTGAGCATCGAGATCCGGTTCGCCAGCTGATCCGCCTCCTCCAGGTACTGCGTGGTCAGCAGCACCGTCGTCCCGCCGTCGACGAGTTGCCGGATGGCGGACCACACCTCGAGCCGGCCGGCCGGGTCCAGCCCAGTGGTCGGCTCGTCCACGAACAGCACCGACGGCGCCACGATCAGGCTCGCGGCCAGGTCGAGCCGCCGCCGCATCCCGCCGGAGTACTTCGTCACCGCCTGGTTCGCCGCCTCGGTCAGGCTGAACCGCTCGAGCAGTTCGTCCGCCCGGCGTACCGAGGCCGCGTGGCCCAGGTGGTTCAGCCGGCCGAACATCACCAGGTTCTGCCGGCCGGTCAGTACTTCGTCGACCGCCGCGTACTGGCCGACCAGTCCGATCCGGCGCCGGACCTCCTTGCCCTGGCGGTGTACGTCGTACCCCGCGACCGTCGCCGTACCGGAATCCAGTTCGAGCAGTGTGGACAGGATCCGCACCGCTGTCGTCTTGCCGGCGCCGTTGGGGCCGAGGAGCCCCGTCACGGTGCCGGCGGTGACCTCCAGGTCGAAGCCGTTCAGCCCCGCCCCCTCGGTGCCGCCTTTGTAGTTCTTCCGTACGCCGACGGCCTCGATCACACGTTCCGTAGTCACTTCCCACCTCTCGCCGGGGTTGAACCGTAGAGTGTACCGTACACTGTACGACTCAGGTACGATCGGGTCAACGACGAGCGGTTGGAGTTTGTTCCCTTGAGTCCGAAGAAGGCGGTCGCGCCCGATCCGGCGCGCAGTCTGGCGCTGTTGTGGGGCAGTCACACGAAGGCGGGCCGGTCCGGCCTGACGGTGCGTTCGATCGTCGACACCGCGATCGAGCTGGCCGACGCGAACGGGCTCGAGGCGGTCTCGATGCGGATGGTGGCCGAGCAGCTGAAGGTCGGCACGATGTCGCTCTACACGCACGTCCCGGGCAAGGGTGAGCTGACCGACCTGATGTTCGACAGCGTGTACGGCGACCTGTACGCCGACGTCGACGAGCCGGCCCGGCAGTCGGGCGGCTGGCGTGGTGCGCTGGAGTTCATCGCCCAGCGCAACTGGGACGTGCTCACCAAGCACCCGTGGATCCACGAGGTCCCGACGATGCGGAACGCGCTCGGTCCCAACATCACGCTGAAGTACGAGGCCGAGCTCCGTCCGCTGGACGGCCTCGGCCTGACCGATGTCGAGATGGACTCGGCGCTGACTCTCGTCCTCACCCACGTCCACGGCACCGCCCGTGCCGGTGCCGAGCAGCTCCGCACCCAGCGCGACACGGGCCTGTCCGATCAGGAATGGTGGCGAGAGATCTCCCCGACCCTGACCCACGTCATGGCCGGTGCGGCCGACCGCTTCCCGGTGGCCGGCCGCGTAGGCACCTCGGTCGGCGAACACTTCCAGTCTGTCATCGACCCGGCCCACGCCCTCTCGTTCGGCCTGACCCGAATCCTCGACGGCATCTCGTTGCTGATCGACGAGCGTTAGCCGTTGAGCAGATCCTCGAACGGGGTGGGGTTCTCGTAGGGGTCGGCCTGCGTCGGCGTCTCGTGGTGGAGGGTCGCCACCAGCTCGGTCGCGGCCTGCGCGATCCGGGTACGGAGCTTGGTCGCGCCGGTGCCCCAGTCGGTGGAGGCGGCGTACACACCGGTCGGGACGGGGAGCGCCTTCAGATAGGCGAACAGGGGGCGAAGGGCGAAGTCGAGCACCAGGGAGTGGCGTTCGGTGCCGCCGGTCGCACCCAGCAGGACCGGCTTGCCGGCTAGCGCCTTGTCGTCGAGGACGTCGAAGAACATCTTGAACAGCCCGCTGTACGACGCACTGAACGTCGGCGTCACCGCGATCACAGCGTCAGCCCGAGTGACCGTGTCGAGCACCTTGCTGAGCTCCTCGGACGGGAAACCGGTGAGCAGGTTGTTCGTCAGGTCGTGCGCGTAGTCGCGCACCTCGATGGTCTCGACCCGCGACGCGATCCCGCGACCGGACAACTCGTCCCGGACGGCGGCCGCCAGCTGGTCGGCGAGCAGCCGGGACGACGAAGGTGTCGTCAGCCCGGCCGTCACCACGGCGATCAGACGCTCGCTCATACCGTCGGCTCCTCGATGGTCTCCAGGTCATGGGCCCGCTCGGCCGCGGCCTTCAGTGAAGCGTGCGTCGGCGCGTCCGGCACGTGCGCAGGCTTCTTCGCCGCGAACTCCTTGCGCAGCACCGGAACGACCTCGGACCCGAGGATGTCCAGCTGCTCCAGCACGGTCTTCAACGGCAGTCCGGCGTGGTCCATCAGGAACAGCTGCCGCTGGTAGTCACCGAAGTGCTCCCGGAACGTCAGCGTCCGCTCGATCACCTGCTGCGGGCTCCCGACCGTCAGTGGGGTCTCCCGGCTGAAGTCCTCCAGCGACGGGCCGTGCCCGTACACCGGCGCGTTGTCGAAGTACGGCCGGAACTCCCGGACCGCGTCCTGCGAGTTCTTCCGCATGAAGACCTGACCGCCGAGCCCGACGATCGCCTGGTCCGCGGCGCCGTGCCCGTAGTGCTCGAACCGGCTGCGGTAGAGCTCGATCATCCGCTTGGTGTGGGTGACCGGCCAGAAGATGTTGTTGTGGAAGAAGCCGTCACCGTAGTACGCCGCCTGCTCGGCGATCTCGGGCGACCGGATCGACCCGTGCCAGACGAACGGCGGTACGCCGTCCAGCGGCCGAGGTGTCGCGGTGAAGCCCTGCAACGGGGTCCGGAACTTGCCCTCCCAGTCGACCACGTCCTCGCGCCAGAGCCGGCGCAGCAGGGCGTAGTTCTCCACCGCGAGCCCGATGCCGTTGCGGATGTCCTGGCCGAACCACGGGTACACCGGTCCGGTGTTGCCGCGACCCATCATCAGGTCGACCCGGCCGTCGGCCAGGTGCTGCAGCATCGCGTAGTCCTCGGCGATCTTCACCGGGTCGTTCGTGGTGATCAGGGTGGTCGCGGTGGACAGGATCAGCTTCGACGTCTTCGCCGCGATGAACCCGAGCTGCGTGGTCGGGGAGGACGGCACGAACGGCGGGTTGTGGTGCTCACCCTGGGCGAACACGTCCAGGCCGACCTCCTCCGCCTTCAGCGCGATCGTCACCATCGCCTTGATCCGCTCGGCCTCGCTGACGGTCCGGCCGGTGGTCGGGTCCTCGGTCACATCACCGACGCTGAACACACCGAACTGCATCCTGTCCTCCTCCAAAACCTTGGTAGTTCACAATTAAACTACCTTTGCACCGCACAACGCCAATCCATGGTCCGTCATTCCCAGCTCTTGTCAGCGCGGGTCCGCGTGGTGAAACTAGGTCCCGCCACGCGAAACCGTCGACCGGCCGAAGCACCCGCACCAGAAGCCGCCTCACCGCCCCGAGGAGCGTTCCATGCAGCATCGCCTGACCCGCCGCCTCTTGCTCGGCAGTGCCGCCGCCATCCCCGCGACCACCTTCCTCAACCGATCGGCCAACGCGGGGAGCCCGCCCGCGGCCGGCCCGCCCGACCTCTCGACCCGGCTCCTCTCCGAGTGGGCCGAGGCTCCTGGTGCTCACCCCCTGATCCCCGACCTCTCGCACGCCGGTTACCGCGGCGGCTCGCGACCACGCCGTCCGCGGGTGGTCGCGAATGTCACCGACTTCGGTGCCCGCCCCGGCAGCCCCGACGACTGCGCCGGCGCCTTCAACAGAGCAGTGGAGTACGCCGGAACACGCGGCGGCGGCACGGTCGTCGTACCGCCCGGGGTCTACCGGCTCGACTCGCCGGTGTGGATCCACTGGTCCGGCGTCGTACTGACAGGCTCCGGCCGGGAGCGCACGATCCTGCACTTCACCCGGCCGATCGAGCAGAGCTACCGGCCGAACCTGCAGTCGACCGGTAACAGCCGATGGTCCTGGACCGGTGGGCAGATCTGGGTGATCGCCCCCGAACGGAAGGCTCGCTCCGAGGCCGAGGACTTCGCCTCGACCGAAGGTTGGCTGCTCGGCGAGACGTTGGCCGAGGTCGGGTCCGCATCGCGTGGTCAGCGGACGGTGGTCGTGTCGTCGACCGAGCACCTCACGGCCGGCGACATCGTCGTACTGGAGACCGACAATCCGGCGGATGCCGGCGTACTGCGGCATCTGGCCGGGGACGTGCCCGGGACGCGGGAGTACGACTGGCCGGTGAAGGCGCCGCAGCTCACGACCGGATCGGGTGGACAGTACGTGCAGTACGCGACGCTCCAGTGGCCGGTGCGGATCGCGGAGGTGCTCGGCGACCGGCTGGTGGGGTTGGCGCAGCCCTTGCGGTACGACCTTCGGCCAAGCTGGCCGTCGCGGCTGCGGGAGATCGGGCCGACCGTGCACGACGTCGGCGTGGAGTCGCTGACGATCCGGAACGAGTTGCGGCCGATGACCGCGCACAACAAGCACCCGGGCTCGAACGGCCTGTGTTTCCAGGCGGTTCACGACTGCTGGGCGGACGACGTCCGGGTGGAGAACTGCGATCTCGGGTTCGGGTTCACCACGACCAAAGCGGTGACGCTGACGAACGTGGTGGTCGGCGGACGATCCGCGCACCACAGCTTCGCGTGCCGGATGCAGTCTCACGACAACCTGGTCGACGGCTTCGAGATCGAGCCGTTCTCGGTGCCGCTGCCGACCGGCGCGCTGCATCACGGGCTCAACCTGGAGGGCCTGTCGGCCGGCAACGTCTGGCGGCGCGGACGGATGGCCGAGGGGACGTTCGACACGCACCGGGCGATGCCGTTCGAGAACGCCCGGACGGACATCACCCTGGTCAACAACGGCCGCGTCGGCGGCTCGGCCGCCTCCGGACCACTCTTCGGCGCGCGGATCGCGCACTGGAACATCCGGATCACCTCCGGCAGTCCGTACGCGATCCACCTCGCCGACGTCGCTCCGCGCAGCATCACCGTCGGCCTCCAAGGCCTGACCGGGAACGCCAGCGGCCTACCCCGAGACTTCCAAGGCGACCTCGAGAACGGCACCTACCTACTGGGCCAACGCCCGGCCGTTGCCGACCTGTACTCCGCCCAACGCCAACTCAGACGCGATGGGGCTTGAGCAACTCGTCGTCACCGGTGAGCGCCGCCGCGATCCGGCGGTGCTTGCCGGCCTCGTCACCGCGCGACAACCGCTCGAGCGTCCGCGCCAGCATCAGGTGCGCGTAGTACTCGGTCGGCTCCCGCTCGATCACCTCGAGCAAGTGCTCCTCGGCAGGCTTCAGCAACGCCGCGTGGTAGTAGGCCCGAGCCAGCAACAACCGCGTGCCGACGTCGTCAGGCGTTTCCTCCACCACCGGCAGCAGCGCCCGGATCGCTCCCCGATAGTCCCGCTCATCGAAGTACTGCTGCCCAAGCCCATAGCTCAACGCCCGCAGGTCTTCCACGGGGAACCTCCTGTCTGTCGGGGACATGACAGGAACGCCCCGGCACACGGAGCTATTCCGTGGGCCGGGGCGCCGGTGCGGATCAGGCTGCGTCGAGAGTGGCTACCTGGTCGGCGGTGAGCTCGAGGTCGAGGGCGGCGTACGAGTCGAGGATGGTTTCCGGGCGGCTGGAGCCTGGGATGGGGATGACGTGCGGGGACTTGGCCAGCATCCAGGCCAGGGTCAGGCGCTGCGGGCTGACGCCCAGCTCGGCGGCGAGTTCGTGGAAGGCGGGGTGCTTCGCGCCGAGCTCGCCGGCGTTGGAGATGCCGCCGAGCGGCGACCAGGGCAGGAACGCGATGCCGAGCTTGTCGCAGAACTCGAGCTCGGGTTCGCTGGAGCGGAAGGCGGGTGAGAACTGGTTCTGCACCGAGACGAGCCGGCCGCCGAGGATCTCGTTGGCCTGCTGGATCTGGGCCGGGTTCGCGTTCGAGATGCCGGCCATCCGGATCTTGCCCGCGTCGAGCAGGTCGCGGATCGCGCCGATCGAGTCCTCGTACGGCGTGTTCGGGTCCGGCCGGTGGAACTGGTACAGCCCGATCGCCTCGACCCCGAGCCGCTTCAGCGAGGCGTCCGCTGCCTCCTTCAGGTGCACCGGTGAACCGTCGAGCGTCCACCGCCCGTCACCCGGCCGCAGGTGCCCGCCCTTGGTCGCGACCAGGACGCCGGACGTGTCACCGCCGTACGACGCCAGCGCCTTGGCGATCAGGGTCTCGTTGTGACCGACGTCCGTCGCGGTCAGGTGGTACGCGTCGGCCGTGTCGATCAGGGTGATCCCGGCGTCGAGGGCGGCGTGGATGGTCGCGATCGACCGCGCCTCGTCCGGCCGGCCCTCGATCGACATCGGCATCGCGCCGAGCCCGATCCCACTGACCTCGACCTCGCCGATCCGCCGCGTCTTCTTCGTCTGAGCTGCCATGGGTTCAAGCCTTGCGCGCCGCCACTCAGACTTCCAACAGGAATCTTCGCAGACACCAAGTACTCCGGTTGCTGAATCTTTGGCGACTTCCAGTCAATCACTGACATTACGGACGGGACATACGTAAGAATGTGACGCAAGTCAGCTCTCCCCCTGTCGAAGGAGTCCGCCCGTGCCTCCACCCACATCACGTCGTACCTTTCTCCATCTCACCGGCCTGAGTGCTGCGAGCGTCGCGCTGGGCGTCTCAGCGCCGGCGAGTGCTGATGCCACGCCGGGACGTCCGATCCCGTCCGGTGCGTTCGCGCTCGGTGTCGCCTCGGGTGATCCGCGGCCCGATGGGTTCGTCCTCTGGACCCGGTTGGCGCCGACCCCGCTGGCCGCCGACGGTCATGGTGGGATGCGTGCCGACCACGTGCCCGTGCAGTACGAGGTGGCCGAGGACAGCGGGTTCAAGCGCGTCGTCCGGCGCGGGCTCGCGATCGCCACGCCGGAGTTGGCGCACGCCGTACACCCCGAGGTGCGTGGGTTGCGGCCCGAACGTGAGTACTTCTACCGCTTCCGCGTCGGCAACGAGCTCAGTCCGGTCGGCCGGACCAAGACGCTGCCGGTGCACGGCTCGCGGTTCAGCTTCGCCACCGCGTCCTGCCAGGCCTGGTACCACGGCTACTTCCCGGCGTACCGGGACATCGCCCGCCGCGCACCCGATGCGGTGTTCTTCCTCGGCGACTACATCTACGAGTACGGCATCGTTGCTGGCGGCAACCTCTGGCGCGAGGGCGTGTCGGTCGGTCCCGAGCACGGGGTGGAGATCGAGACGCTGGAGCAGTACCGGTTGCGGTACAGCCTCTTCAAGACCGACCCGGACCTGCAAGCCGCGCATGCGGTCGCACCGTGGCTGAACGTCTGGGACGACCACGAGGTGCAGAACAACTACGGTGCGGACAACTCGATCTACGGGATCCCACCGGAGTTGTTCGTCCACCGCCGGGCCGTCGCCTACCGGGCGTTCTACGAGAACCTGCCGATCGGGTTCGGCAGTCTGCCGAAGGGACCCGACACCCAGGTCTATCGACGGTACGACGTCGGCTCGCTGGCGCGACTCAACCTGCTCGACAACCGGCAGTATCGCGACCCGGTTCCGGTCGACGAGGCCGATCGGGTGTCCGAGAAACGCACCATCCTGGGTGCCAAGCAGGAGCAGTGGCTGTACGACGGACTGCGGCGTTCACCCGCGACCTGGAACGTCCTGGCCGGCGGTGTCGTCCTCACCGCGATCACCGACGACCGGATCGAGCAGTGGGACGGCTACCCGGCGAACCGGCGCCGACTGCTGACGGCGATGCAGGAGGCCGCCGGGCCGTCGGTGATGCTCACTGGTGACATCCACCGGCACGTCGCATCCGAGCTGAAGGCGGACTTCGCGGACCCGGCGTCGCCGACGATCGGGGTGGAGTTGGTGTGCTCGTCCATCGGGTCCGACGGGGACGGCGCCGACACGGATCAGTACGCGAAGGACTGGCTCCAGCATCCGTACGTGAAGTTCTACAACGCCCGGCGCGGCTACGTGCACACGACGCTGACCCGGTCCGAGCTGACCGCCGAGTTCGTCAACTTCCCGTACATCGAGGCGGACGCGAACGCCGAGGCCCGCGTGGTCGCGTCGTTCCGCTCGCCGGTCGACTCTCCCCGTCTGGAGGCCCTGTAAATGAATCGTCCTCCTGCCATCACCGAGCTGACCGGCAGCGGTCAGCTCGGCACCATCACGCTCGACTGGAAACCGGTGTCGTGGGCAACGGTCGTCGACCACTACGCCGTCTACGTCCTGGCCGACGGCTCCTACGAACTGGCGGGCAAGACCGTCTATCCGCACTTCGTCCATCGTGGACTGGGCTTCACCGGTGTCACCAGGTCCTATCGCGTCGTCACGGTCGATGCCGCAGGCAACCGGTCGAGGCCGTCGGCAACAGTTGCCGCGACCAACCTGACGTCGGTCACCGTCTCGGGGACCTCGCTCGCGCGGGTCGGCGAGTTCGACGGCAAGGGCTCGGAGTTGGCCCTGTCGCCGGGCGGCTACGCCAGCTATCCGACGCGGTTCCCGTCGGATGTCGACTTCACGTTCGGTACGTCGACGCCGTCGGCCGACTGGTCGTACCTGCTGCCGGGGCCGGCCGACAAGTGGGCCGGGTCGAAGAACCACCGGGCGACGTTCCGGTTCGATCTGGCCGCCGTACCGGCGCAGGATCTCGACCTGGCGTTGTGGCTGATCGACAGTCACGCCAGCCTCGCCGGCACGGCCCTCCTCACCGTCAACGGCACCGAGGTCGGCCGGCTGACGTTCGCGAACGGCGCCACCAAGGGGTCGACGATCGCCGACAGCACCTACCCGGGATCGCCGCTCAAGCCGTCGTACCTGGAGAAGCCGTTGTCGCGGGCCCTCTTCAAGGAAGGGCCGAACGTGATCGAGTTGTTCAAGGACAACGGTTCCTGGATCGCGTACGACGCTCTCGGCATCTACGCGCGGAAGTGAAGGGGAGGACCCCGGGGCGCCCGGGGTCCTCACCTCTGTCAGGACGCGTGGACGTGAGGGTTGCGGTCCTCGACGACGTACGACGCCCGGGTGGTGATCGGGGCGCCGGGGGTGGTGACGTAGGGGACGACGCGATAGTCGGAGCGCCACTGCTTCCGGTTCACGGTGACGCGGACGTAGCCGCGCTGGGCGTTGAAGAACTTCAGGTGCGGGTTGGCGGCCAGGAACTGCTGCCCCCTCGTGTGTCGGGCGGGGAGGATGCCAGCTTCCGGCGCTTGGTGTCCTGAGAGTTAATGGTCCAATGCAGACTGACGAACGAGTACGCCGGGCGCGACCGGACGACGTACCGGCGCTGGTGGAACTGGTCTATGGCCTGGCGGAGTACGAACGAGCCCCCGACGAGTGCAGGCTCACCGCGGAACAACTGCAGACCGCGCTGTTCGGCGAGTCGCCCAAGGTCTTCTGCCACGTCGCCGAACACGAGGGCGTGGTGGCCGGCTGCGCCATCTGGTTCCTCAGCTTCTCCACCTGGCGCGGTGTCCACGGCATCTACCTGGAAGACCTCTTCGTCCGCCCCGAAACCCGCGGCGCCGGCCTCGGCAAAGCACTCCTGACCGCCCTGGCCCAGGAATGCGTCCGCAACAACTACGAACGCCTCGAATGGTCCGTCCTCGACTGGAACACCCCCGCCATTGACTTCTACCAGTCCCTGGGCGCCCATCCCCAAGACGAATGGACCACCTACCGCCTCACCGACGAACCCCTCACCCGCCTGGGCTCCTGAGCTTCAGTTGCGGCGTTGTTTGGACTCGTACATGGCCTGGTCGGCGGTGTGGAGGAGGGTGTCCAGGTCGGTGGTTTCGGGCGTGATGGGGGCGGTCCCGATGCTGGTGGTGACCTGGACGGTGATGTCGGGGAGGGGGCGGCTGACGGCGGACTCCAGGCGGCTGATCAGGGTGGCCAGGTCGTCGTCGGCGATGTCCTCGGCGAGGATGGCGAACTCGTCGCCGCCGAGGCGGGCGACGGTGTCGCCGTGGCGGACCTCGCGCGCCAGCCGCTCGGCGATCTCGCGGAGGGCCCGGTCGCCGGCCTCGTGACCGTAGCCGTCGTTGACCAGTTTGAAGTGGTTCAGGTCGCAGAACAGCAAGGCACCGCGGCGGCCGGAAGCGCGGGTCCGCTCGAGTGCCGCGGCGAAACGGTGCTGGAGCAGCCGGCGGTTCGGCAGGCCGGTCAGCGGATCGTGCGCCGCGTGATGGCGGAGTTCGCGTTCGGCGTCCTTGCGGGCGGTCACGTCGTCGATCTGGACCAGCAGGATCCGTGGTTGACCGGCGCCGACGATGGCCGCCGTACCGCCGAGCCAGATCTCGTTGCCGCTGGGCTGGGAGAAGATCCGCTCGAACCGGTACGTCGCGTTGCCGGCGGCGACCTTCTCGAGCTCCCGCCGGGACTGGTCGGGCTCCTCGTCGCGGAGGAAGTCCACCAGCAGGGCACCGATCAGCTGGTCGGCGGTATACCCGGTGATCCGGCAGAAGGCGTCGTTGACCCGCAGGATCCGGCCCGCCTCCGGCCCGTCGAACGCGATCGTCGCCATCCCGTTCCCGGCGCCTTCGAACACCATCCGGAACGTGGTCTCGCTGGCCTCGAGCCGTGACTTCTCGGCCAGCAATTGATCCGTCAACCGGGCCTTGTCGATCGCCAGCCCAGCCTGCGTGGCGAAGATCTCCAGCAGTTCCCGGTGGATCGGCCCCGGCCGTCGCTGGTCCTCGGGCAGGTCGACGGACAGCATCCCGACCAGCTCACCGTCCGACGAGTACAGCGGCGCGAACAGAGCGTCGAGCGGGTGCCAGGCGGCCGGGTCGTCCGACACCGGTACGTCGGGCACCCAGCCGATCACCTCGCCCTCCGGCAGCCGCTCGTGCGGCACGAACCGCAGCCGGCCCCACTCGTCGGCGATCGCGAACTCGGCATCGAAGATGTCCGCCGCGCTCACCGTGCCGAGCAGGGCCTCGCGGGCCTCGGGTGACCCGGCGACCGCGATCACCTCGAACTTCCCGTCCGGCGCGCGCAGGTTCACCACCGCGATCCCGAACCCGAGTCCGTCCACGACGCCGTCGGCGACCGCCTGCATGGTCTCGGCCAGGCTCCGCCCAGCGCCCATCCGGGCGCTCACTTCGTAGAGGCGGCGAACGGCAGTCAACCGAACAGTGGGTTCGTTCTGCACGCGTCGAGCTTAGGCCGATCTCACCCGCGGTGAGCAGTTGTAATCAGGGCTGATCCGGTTAAGGGTTTGCTCAGAACCGGAGATCGGACAAACCGCGGTAACTGCGTTCGGCTGATGCCCAGGCGTCCGTCGGCTTGTCGTGCTCGACCAGCCACTGCTCGACACCACCGTTCTCGGCGTACGCGAACATGCCGGCGAAATCGAGCGTGCCGGCGCCGACGTCCTCCCACGACCCGTCCGCGGCCATGTCCTTGACGTGCAACGCGGGGAATCGTCCGGGGTGGTCTCGGAAGTAGTCCACCGGGTCCTTGCCGCCGTTCACCACCCAGTACAGATCCAGCTCGAAGCCGAGCAGTTCGGGATCGACGTCCAGCAGGATGTCGAACAGCACCGTCCCGTCGACCTCGTCGAAGTCGCGTCCGTGGTTGTGGAACAGCAACTTCAGCCCGGCGTCCCGAGCCGCCTTGCCGGCCTCGGTGAACGCGGCGGCCGCCGTCCGGAACCCCTCCACGGAGTGCAGCTCGGACGGGATCGACGGTACGACGGCCCACTTCCCGCCCAGCGTCTGTACGTCGGCCAGCGCGCCGGCCCAGTCGTCGGCGAGCCGGTCGTACTTCACGTGCTCCAGCACGATCGACAGCCCGGCCTCGTCCGCGAACGAGCGGATCTTGTCCGCGGAGTGGCCGAACCGCCCACTCACGCCGACGGTCCGGTACCCGATGCCGGCCAGCCGCTTCAGTGTCCCTGGATAGTCCTCGGCCAGTACATCCCGCATCGTGTAAAGGTGCATTCCGATGCCGTCGGCGGGAATAGTCATACAGGCAGCTCCTCCGAGTTAGACGACGTGCTCCTGGTACCGCTCCAACGCCAGGTCGAAGACCTCTTGTCCTGGCGCGTCCCACAGCTTCTGGTTGAAGATCTCGACCTCGATCGGGCCGTCGTACCCGGCCGCGTCACAGGCCTCGCACAGGCGGCGCAGCTCGATCGAGCCGTCGCCCATCATGCCCCGCCCGAGCAGCGTGTCCGCCGGCAGCGGAACGACCCAGTCGCTCACCTGGTAGGACAGGATCCGCTCGCCGGCCCGCTCGATCTGCCGGTACACGTCGGCGTCCCACCACAGGTGATAGGCGTCCACGATCACGCCCACCTGCGACGCCGGGAACTGCTCGGCCAGATCGAGCGCTCCCGACAACGACGACACCACGCACCGGTCCGAGCAGAACATCGGATGCAACGCCTCGACCGCCAGCTTGACCCCACGTTCGGACGCGTACGGCGCCAGCTCGGCCAGCCCGTCGCGGACCATCTCCCGCGCTCCGTCGATATCGCGCGACCCCGGCGGCAGTCCACCACTCACGAGCACCAGCACGGAGGTCCCGATCGTGGCCGCCTCGTCGATCGCGCGGCGGTTGTCCTCGATCTTCGCCTTCCGCTCGGCCACATCGGTCGAGGTGAAGAATCCGCTCCGGCACAACGACGACACGTTCAGCCCGGCGTCCGCGACGAGCCGGGCGGCCTTGTCGACGCCGTACTCCTGGATCGGCTCACGCCACAGGCCGATCCAGGACAGCTCGGCCTTGGCGCTGGCCGCGACCACGTCCTCGAGCGGCCAGTACTTGGTCGTCGCCTGGTTCAGGCTGTAGCGATTCACGCGTCGACTCCACCCACGAGCAGCAGCTGCCGGAACCGCGCCACGGCCAGCTCAGGATTCGTCAGTACGCCGGCCTGATCGGCAAGCCGGAACGTGTCGGCCAGGTGCGGCAACGACCGGCCGGTCTGCAGACCGCCGACCATCGAGAACCCGGGCTGATGCCCGTTCAGCCAGGCCAGGAAGGCGATTCCGGTCTTGTAGTAGTACGTCGGTGCCGAGAAGATCTGCCGGGACAGCGGCACGGTCGGCGCGAACACCTCGTCGTACCGCTGCAAGTCGCCGTCGTCCAACGCCTTCAGGGCGGCTGCGGCGGCAGGCGCGATCGCGGCGAAGATGCCGAGCAGCGCGTCGCTGTAGGCATCGTCATCGCCCTTGATCAGCTCTGGGTAGTTGAAGTCGTCGCCGGTGTAGAGACGAACGCCCTCGGGCAGCCGGTTGCGCAGGGCAACTTCGCGGGACGCCTCCAGCAGCGAGACCTTGATCCCGTCGACCTTCGCCGTGTGGTCGCCGATCAGCTCGACCACCACGTCGGCCGCGGTGTCGAGCGAGTCGCTGCCCCAGTAGCCGTCGAGCGCCGGGTCGAACATCGCGCCCAGCCAGTGCAGGATCACCGGTCGCGACGACTGGTTCAGGAGCCGGTCGTACACCTTCCGGTAGTCGTCCGGCGACCCCGCCGCCGCGCACAACGCCCGGCTGGCCATCAGGATCGGCTGCGCGCCGACCTCCTCGGCGACCGCGAGCTGCTCCTCGTACGCACCGATGACCGTCTCCAGCGAGTGGTTGCCGGCCGCAAGCTGATCCGTACCGACACCGACTGCGATTCGTCCGTCCGGCGCCTCGGCCGCGGAGCGCCGGATCAGCTCCTGCGTCGCCGCCCAGTCCAGACCCATCCCGCGCTGCGCGGTGTCCATCGCCTCGGCCACCGACAGCCCGAGCGACCACAGGTGCCGCCGGAACTCGAGCGTGTGCTCCCAGTCGACCACGGCGGGCTGGCCCGGCGAATTGTCGCCGAGCGGGTCCGCCACCACATGCGCCGCAGCGAAGGCCAAGCGACTCTCCGCGGGCGCATAGGTGCCCTGGGCAACCGGTTCGCCGATCAGGCGATACTCCGACAGGCCGCCGTCCAGCGGTAGCTTGAGTGAAAGCGTCACAGCTGCGCCTCGATGTCGAGCGGCGGCACCTCGAGCTTGCGGCCCTCACGCCACGACTGCAGCCCCAGCTCCGCGAGCTGCACACCCTTGGCGCCCTCGACGAAGTCCCAGGTGAACGGCGCGTCGTCGACCACGTGCCGCAGGAACATCTCCCACTGCACCTTGAACCCGTTGTCGAACACCTCGTTGTCCGGCACCTCGGCCCACTGCTCGCGGAACTTCTCGGTGGCCGGCAGATCCGGGTTCCAGACCGGCTTCGGCGTCGCCGACCGGTGCTGCGCCCGGCACCTCCGCAGACCGGCGACCGCGCTGCCCTCGGTCCCGTCGACCTGGAACTCGACCAGCTCGTCGCGGAACACCCGGGTCGCCCAGGAGGAGTTCATCTGGGCGACGATGCCGCCCTCCAGCTCGAACACGCCGTACGCCGCGTCGTCCGCGGTGGCCGGGTACTCCTTACCCTGCTCGTCGTACCGGGTCGGGATGTGGGTCGCACCCTGGCAGTAGACCGACTTGACCGAACCGAAGATCTGGTCGAGCACGTACCGCCAGTGGCAGAACATGTCGACGATGATCCCGCCGCCCTCTTCGGACTTGTAGTTCCAGGACGGCCGCTGCGCCTCCTGCCAGTCGCCCTCGAAGACCCAGTAGCCGAACTCACCACGGACCGAGAGGATCTGGCCGAAGAACCCGCCGTCCACCAGCCGCTTCAGCTTCCGCAGGCCCGGCAGCGACAGCTTGTCCTGGACCACGCCGTTCTTCAGCCCGGAGTCGCGGACCAGGCGGGCCAGGTCGACCGCGGCCTCCAGCCCCTCGGCGATCGGCTTCTCGCAGTAGATCGCCTTACCGGCCTCGACGGCGGCGCGAACGCCCTTCTCGCGCAGCTGGGTGAGCTGGGAGTCGAAGTAGATCTCGACGTCCGGCTCGGCCAGGGCCTCGGCCAGGTCGGTGGTCCACCGGGTCAGCTCGTACTGCTCGGCGATCCGGCGCAGCTTCAGTTCGTTGCGGCCGACCAGGATCGGCTCGGGGATGATCATCGTTCCGTCCGCGGCCAGGATGCCGCCCTGCGCGCGGATTGCCACGATGGAGCGCTCGAGGTGCTGGCGCAGGCCCATCCGGCCGGTGACACCGTTCATCACAATGCCGATGCGTCGCTCGTTCACAGTCTTACCTCTCACGTATTGATCTCGTAGGTGTCGAGGCGACCGCACATGCCGTGCCGGCCGAACTCGGTGGGGGCGGGGAGTTGATGGAGTTCAGCGGTCTGCAGGTGCGGCGCGGTGCCGGCGTCCAGCGCGTCCAGCGCGGCGCCGGTCTCGTCGGCCAGGCGGCGGGCGCCCTGCTTCCAGCGGCGTCGCCAGTCCGCCAGCTGTGGCTGGACGATGCGGATCGCGGCCGCGTAGAAGTCGTCCAGCGCCGACGGACCATCGGCTTCGTACGACTCACGCAGTACGGCGAAGCCCTGCAGTGCGAGGTCGCGGCGAGCCATCGCGGACGGGGTCCGCGCCTCACCCTCGCCGGTGAGGGTGGTCGCCTGCAGATAGGTCTCGCGGTCGGTCAGGTGCTCGGGCGGGAGGGTCAGTACGGCGTCGCCAGCCTCGGGGAGACCGGAGTTCGACATCAGGGTGAGGATCTGGAGGCCGCCGCCGTTGACGAGCCGGTGGATCGTGCCGGGGTCGAACCAGACCACGGTGCCGGCCTGCAGCGGTGTCTCGGTGAAGCCCTTGGGGGTCAGGGTCTGGACCGCGCCGGAGCCGGCGATCACGTAGTACCCCTCGGAACAGGCCAGGTGGACGTGCGGCGTACCGCCGACCAGACCGTCCGGGGCCTCGATGTCATAGACCGTCAGCCGCGAGATGCCGATCCCGCCGGGCAGCGCCACCGCGGAGCCGGGCCCGAACTCGCACATGAGCGCCTCCCTCGTGAAGCCTTGGAAAGGGCTTTCCGAGGCTTGTGACCGCAACCTTAGGTGGGCTGTCACGACGAGTCAACCTGTTGCGGAAAGCGATCTCCGACCGCATCCGGCCAACCCCGCTAGGTACGCACGGCCGCCACGGCAAGTGCCCAGTGGGTACGGCGGGCAACCCGGGATTCGGGGTCGATCGCCGGCTCGAAGATGCGTCCCGTGCGCTTGTCGGCCCACGAGGTGGTCTCACCGAGGGTGGTCCAGGCGAGTTCGGCGGTGCCGAGGGCGGAGATCTCGGCGACGTCCGCCGCCTCGACCGGGTGGCCGAGCAGGTCGGCCTGGGTCTGCATCAGCAGGTCGGAGACGGTCGCGCCGCCGTCGGCCCGCAGGCGACCGGGCGTGCCGGGAATCGTGTCGACGATGTCGCAGATCTGATGAGCGACGGCGTCGACGCAGGCGCGCGCGACGTGTGCGCGGGTGGTGGAACTGCTCATGCCGGTCAGCGCAGCCCGGGCGTTCCGATCCCAGTGCGGCGCGCCCAAGCCCGCGAGTGCCGGCACCAGTACGACGCCGCCCGTGTCAGGCACCGTGGCCGCCATCGCCACCAATGCGCCGACATCCGGCAGGCCGAGCAACTCCGCGGTCCAGGCCAGCGCTGCGCCGGACGACACGATGTTGCCCTCGAGCGCGTAGAGCGGCTCGTCGGTCAGCCAGGCCAGCGTGCAGCCATCCGCGACGAACGCGTCGACCGGCGTCATCACCGACGTCCCGGTCCCGTACGTCGCCTTGATCATCCCGGCCCGTGTGCATCCCTGCCCGTACATCGCCGCATGTGAGTCGGCCAGTACGGCGACGATCGGGATCCCGTCCCGCAGTCCTGGTACGCCGGACGTCGTGCCGAAGCCGCCGTTCGACGCCCGCACCTCCGGCAAGACCGACTTCGGTATGCCGAACGCGTCCAGCAGCGACGTGGACCAGTCGAGGTCGAGAACGTCGTACAGCAAGGTGCGGGACGCGTTGCCGGCGTCGGTCAGATGCTCCCGGCAACCAGTCAGCCGATGGATCAACCAGGAGTCGATCGTGCCGACGCGATCCGCGGTCGCGTGATCGAGCAGCCAGTGCAGCTTGGGTGCGGAGAACATCGCGTCGACGCGCAGTCCAGTGCGCTCGCGGACCAGCGCGTCGACCGAGGCCGGCAACGCGGCGCACCAGGCAGTCGTCCGTACGTCCTGCCAGCCGATGACCGGTCCCACTGCCTCGCCCTGGCTGTTCCACCCGACGACCGACTCACGCTGTGTTGACAGGGCGATCCCGGCGATCTCCACGGGACCAGCCGCGGTAACGCACTGTGAGACGGCCCGAAGCACGCTCTGCCAGATGTCCTCGGCGTCCTGTTCGGCCCAGCCCGGCTGAGGTGTGGACAGCCTGACCGGCGCCGATCCGGTCGACAACACGGCGCCGTCCGGGCTGACCAGGACGGCCTTCGAGTTGGTCGTGCCCTGGTCGATGGCCAGCACCGCGGATTCGCCCACGTCCAGCGCCTTTCCGGTGGGACAACTTTCAACTGAGGTCTTGACGGGACTCTAGCGTCATGGCGACACTCATCGCGACAGGTTATGCACTAGTGAATATCCATTCAAAGTGTGAACAGGGAGGTCGCAGGGGTGACGAAGCCGAGCAGACGCCGGGTGATCATCAACACGGACGCGAAGAACGAGGCGGACGACCAGTTCGCGATCGTGCACGGGCTGCTGTCGCCCACGTTCGACATCCGCGGGCTGATCGCCGCGCACTTCGGCACCCGGCGGTCGGACCGGAGTATGGCGGAGTCGCGCGAGGAGATCGACCTGCTGGTCGACCTGATGGATCTGACCGGCCAGGTGCCGGTCGCGAACGGTGCGCCGACCGGGATCCCGGACGAGCAGACCCCGCTGGACTCGCCCGGTGCGCGGCTCATCATCGAGGAGTCCCAGCTGGCGTCGGCGGGCGATCCGCTGTTCGTGTCCTTCCTCGGCCCGCTGACCGACATGGCCTCGGCGATCCTGCTCGACCCGGAGATCGTGCACCGCGAGGTGATCGTGATCTGGATCGGCGGCCGCGGGTACGACGGCTACACGTCGTACCCGGGGATCGAGTTCAACCTGTCCAACGACATCCACGCCGCCAACGTGGTGTTCGGCTCCGGTATCACCATCTGGCAGGTGCCGAGCGACGTGTACACGAAGGTCTCGGTGAGTTACGCGGAACTCGACGAGAAGATCGGCGACGCCGGCCCGCTCGGCAAGTACCTGATCGAGCAGTTGCACGAGTGGAACGCCACCTACCACGGCGAGCCGATCGAGTCCCGCTCTCTCGGCGACTCACCGGCGATCGCCTTGATGCTGTTCCCGCGCAGTGGGGACCTGCGGGTCCGGCCGGCGCCGCGGTTCGGCGTCGACGGCTGGTACCTGCCCGGTACCGACAACCCCATCAGCGTCTGCGAACACGTCGACGTCCGGTTCCTGCTGGAGGACATGTTCGCCAAGATCCGCCGTTTCGCCCGGCAAAGGAGTCAGTCATGACCGGTAGTTCGTTCACCCGCCGAGGGTTCCTCGGTCTCACGTCCGCCGCCGCTGTCGGCGTCGGTCTGTCCGCCTGCACCGGTGGTGGTGCGTCGACCAGCGGTGGCGCCACCGCGGCGGCCTCGAACAACCTGCGGCTGTTCACCTACGAAGCCGACGAGACGATCGGCCTGCTCAAGGCGCAGGTCAAGAAGTTCGACGAGCAGAACGGCACCACCACGACAGTGGACAGCCTGCCCGGGTCCGGTGCGGCGGTGTACCCCGACAAGCTGCGGACCGAGTTGCTCGGTGGAAAGGGCCCGGATGTCTGGCGGATCTGGGGCGGCCAGATCGGCGCGCCGTTCGCGAAGGCCAAGCAGTCTCTCGACCTGGCGCCGTACTACTCGAAGTTCGGCTGGGACTCGAAGATCAACACCGCGGCGATCAGCGGGATGACGTTCGACGGCGTGAAGGCCGGGGTCCCGTTCGTCTCCCTCGGAATAGGTGCCTGGTACAACAAGTCGCTGCTCGCCAAGGCGGGCGTGAGCGGTCCGCCGACGACGTACGCCGAGCTGGAGGCGATGAACGACAAGCTCGTCGCGGTCGGCGTGACGCCGTGTGGCCTCGGTGGGAAGTACGGCTGGGACATCATGCGGCTGTTCGAGTACCTGCTCGAGCACACCGCCGGGCCGGAGCTGCACGACAAGCTGCTCACCGGCGGCGAGAGCTGGGACCGGCCCGAGGTGGTCGAGGCGTTCGCGCTGTTCAAGAAGTGGCAGGACAAGAAGTGGCTGCCGGAGGGTGCGCTCGGTCTGGACCCGGCCGATATCGAGCCCGCGTACGTCCAGGGCAAGACGGCGTACACGATCACCGGACCGTGGACCGAAGCGGCCGCGATCCTGTCCGCGAAGAAGAACCCGGCCGGCTTCGGCAACTTCGAGCTGCCCACCGACCAGAGCCCGGCCCGCCACTCCGGCTTCGTCGAGGGCTACATGATCAACGCCAAGACGGGGAACGCCGACAAAGCCGCGGCGCTGATCGACTTCATCGTCCAGCCCGCGACGCAGAAGGCGATGCAGGTCAGCGCCTCGACCGTGAAGGGTGCCGAGCCCGACCCGAAGGCCCTGCCGTTGTCGGCCGAATGGTCACAGAAGTACGGCTCGAACCCGTTCTACACGATCCAGGACCAGGCGTTCCCGAAGAAGCAGGCCGACCAGTACTTCAGCGTGCAGAGCGACCTGCTGCAGGGTTCGGTCACCCCGGAAGCGGCCGCGAAGAAGATGCAGGAGATCGTCTCCGCCTGGGCGAAGGGCTGAGTCGAGGTCATGGCGACGGTCGCACTCTCGAAGCCCGCCCCGGCGAAGGTCAAACGCGGTGGCAAGTGGTCACCCTGGTTGTTCGCCCTGCCCGCACTGGTGGTGTACGTCGCGTTCCTGGTGTACCCGGCGATCTCCTCACTGTGGTTCAGCCTGACCGACTGGGACGGCCTGAGTGCGACGTACAACTTCGTCGGGCTGGACAACTACGCCAAGATGCCGAGCGATCCGGTGGTCGCCACCGCGGTCCGGAACAACCTGATCTGGACCGTGGTGACGATCGTGGTCCCGACCGTGATCGGGCTCGGCCTCGCGATCGCGCTGAACGGCAAGGTGCACGGCAAGCCGGTCCTGCGGCTGATCTTCTACACCCCGGCCGTGCTGCCGCTGGTCTCGATCGCCTCGATCTGGGGCTGGCTCTACAACCCGCAGTACGGCGCGATCAACTCGTTCCTCCGGTTGATCGGTCTGGACGGGCTGGCCCAGCCGTGGCTCGGGCAGGACTCGACCGCGTTGTGGGCGGTGATGGTGCCGGCCATCTGGTTGCGGACCGGCTTCCCGATGTTGCTCTACCTGGCCGCGCTGCAAGGGATCCCGAACGAGCTGTACGAGGCCGCGACGGTCGACGGTGCGAGCCGCTGGCAACAGTTCTGGCACGTGACGATGCCGAGTCTGCGGCCGGCCCACTACATCGTGCTGGCGCTGTCGCTGATCGACTCGTTCAAGGTCTTCGACATGATCTACGCGATGACGTACGGCGGTCCTGGTACGGCGACACAGGTGATGGGGACGTGGATGTACGCCAACGTCTTCCAGTACTACCAGGCGGGATACGGCACCGCGATCGCCGTGGTGATCACCCTCGTGGCGATCGCAGTCGGCATCCCGTACGTGCGCTCCCAGACCAAGGAGGCGTCATGACAGTGCTTTTGGCCGGGCCTCCGGCGCCGGCGTGGTCATGGGGCCTTGGCTCCCGGCCTTCCCTCGTCACTCCAGTCGCTTCGCTCCCTCCGCTCCTCAGTCCAGGCCTTGGCTCCCGGCCTTCCCTCGTCACTCCAGTCGCTTCGCTCCCTCCGCTCCTCAGTCCAGGCCGGGAGGCCCCATGACCTCGATCGCACCGGTCCGGGTCGACGCGCCCGTCGTACCGACTGAGACTGTGCCGGCGAGCGAGCCGCCGAAGGGCCGGAAGGGCCTGGTCATCACGTTGGTGCTCGTGGTGGTGGCGCTGTTCTGGATCTCGCCGCTGGCGTTGCTGGTGATCACCGCGGTCCGGCCGCTGTCGGACTTCATCGGCAGCGGGCCGCTGTCCTGGCCGGACCAGTTCACCTGGTCGAACTTCAAGGACGCGTGGGGGATCGGCAACTTCGCCACCACCTACCGCAACAGCGCGCTGCTGGCCCTGATGAAGGTGCCGCTCGGCGTGCTGATCTCGGCGATGCTCGGGTACGCGCTGGCCAAGCTGCGGATGAGGTTCCGCCGGACGGTGATGTTCGCGGTGTTTCTCGGGCTGACCATCCCGATCTACATCACCATCGTCCCGGTCTTCATCATGATGCGCTCGGCCGGTGCGACCGACAGCCTGTTCGGGTTGCTCGGGCCGTACCTGGCCTTCGGCATCCCGTTCGAGGTGCTGGTGCTGCAGTCGTTCTTCCGGCAGATCCCGGACGAGATCCTGGAGGCCGCCAAGGTCGACGGCGCCGGCGACTGGCGGATCTTCTTCACCATGATCCTGCCGCTGTCGCTGCCGGCCCTGGTGACGGTGGCGATCCTGGACGCGGTGGCGACCTGGAACGAGTTCCTGTTCGCGCTGATCCTGCTGAACTCCGACGCCACCAAGACGATCCCGGTCGGACTGCTCAACTTCCAGGGCCAGTTCGCCAACAACAACACCGGTCTCGCGGCGGGCATCCTGATCGCCGTGGTGCCGATCCTGATCGCGTACACCCTCCTGCAGCGCTGGATCGTCGGCGGCCTCACGGCCGGCGCGACCAAGGGCTGACCGACTAGTGAAACCGCCCCGACAGAAGAGATGACGACAATGACTGATCTACCGACCTTCGGTGCCGGCATCTGGCACTTCGCCACCTACAAGGACCGCTACGCGACCGACGGGTACGGCGATCCGGTCGGGCTGCTGGAGCAGATCGACCGGGCCGGCGCCGTCGGCGACCTGTCCGTGGTCGACCTGAACTGGCCGTTCGCCGGGTACGACGGGACGCTCGACGAGGTGAAGGCGGCGCTGGCGCGGAACAACCTGAAGGCGATCGCGATCACCCCGGAGATCTATACCCGCGACTTCGTCAAGGGCTCCTTCACCAACCCCGATCCGGGCGTCCGCAAGCAGGCGCTGGACCTGATGCACAACGCCACCGAGCTGGCCAAGGACCTGGGCTGCTCGTACGTGAAGCTGTGGCCCGGCCAGGACGGCTGGGACTACCCGTTCCAGGTGAACTACCACGACATCTGGAACCTGGCGCTGGACGGCCTTCGCGAACTCGTCTCGGCCCACCCGGACATCGACTTCGTGATCGAGTACAAGCCGCGCGAGCCGCGGGTCAAGATCATCTTCCCGAACGTCGCCCGGACCCTGCTCGGGATCGAGAAGATCGGCCTGCCCAACCTCGGCATCCTGCTCGACTTCGGCCACTCGCTGTACGGTCAGGAGACGCCGGCCGACGCGGCGCAGCTGGCGATCGACTACGGCCGGCTGTTCGCGATCGACGTGAACGACAACCTGCGCGGCTGGGACGACGACATGGTGGTCGGCTCGGTCCACCTGGTCGAGACGTTCGAGTTCTTCCACACGCTGCGGCGGAACAACTGGGAGGGCGTCTGGCAGCTGGACCAGTTCCCGTTCCGCGAGGACAGCGTCGAGGCCGCGAAGCAGGCGATCCGCTTCCTCAAGGCGGTGCACCACGCCCTCGACGTCCTGGACGAGGAGGCTCTCGCCGCGGCCCAGGCGTCCCATGACGCGCTGGCCGCGCAGAAGCTGGTCCAGAAGGTACTGCTGAGTTCCATGGCGGAGATCGCATGACTGTGTTGAACGCCTCGCCTCCGGCTCGGGGGTCACGGGGCTTTGACTCCCGGCCTTCCCTCGTCACTCCAGTCGCTTCGCTCCCTCCGCTCCTCAGTCCAGGCCGGGAGGCCCCATGACCCTGACCGTCGAACACACGACGATGCCGGTGCTCGGTCGGCTGCCGCTGCACAGCAGCCGGGCCGAGCAGGTCGCGCACATCGCCGAGGCGGCCAAGCAGATCCGGATCCAGGACCTCAAGCTGGTCCACCACGCAGGCGCCGGCCACATCGGCGGTGACTTCTCCGCGATCGACATCCTGGCCACCTTGTACGGCGCGGTCCTCGACATCACCCCGGACACGGTGACCGACCCGGAGCGGGACCGGTTCATCCTGAGCAAGGGCCATGTCGCCGGTGCGCTCTACACCACCCTCGCCGCCTTCGGGTTCCTGCCGGTCGAGGAGCTCGCGACCTTCCTCAAACCCCTGTCCGCGTTGAACGGGCACCCCAACCGGAACAAGGTGGCCGGGGTCGAGGCCAACACCGGTCCGCTCGGTCACGGACTACCGGTTGCGGTCGGACATGCGTTGTCGGCCAAGCTCGACGTCTCGTTGCGCCGTACCTATGTGCTGGTCGGGGACGGCGAGCTGCAGGAGGGCAGCAACTGGG
Source organism: Kribbella sp. NPDC049174 (assembly GCF_043197365.1). Taxonomy (NCBI): domain Bacteria; kingdom Bacillati; phylum Actinomycetota; class Actinomycetes; order Propionibacteriales; family Kribbellaceae; genus Kribbella; species Kribbella sp. NPDC049174. Next base: position 23,773 of record NZ_JBICSZ010000008.1, read on the forward strand.
AGGCGATGATGGCGGCCTCGCAGTACCAGCTGGACCGGCTGACCGTGATCGTCGACCGGAACCGGCTGCAGCAGGGTGCCACCACGAAGGAGACCAACGACCTGGATCCGCTGCCGGAGAAGGCGACCGCGTTCGGGTTCGCGGTGGTGGAGGTGAACGGGCACGACCACGGCGAGTTGCTCGACGTGCTGTCCGCCGTACCGTTCCGGCCGGGCAAGCCGACCTTCGTGATCGCGCACACGCACAAGGGCCACCCGATCTCGTTCATGAGCAACAACGTCGCCTGGCACCACCGGGTGCCCGACGAAGAGGAGTTCCAGCAGGCCCTGACCGAGCTGGAAGTCGGGGGCAGACCTCGATTCGACAGGGAGCCGGTATGACGGTGCTTTTGGCCGGGCCTTCGGCGCCGGCAGGGTCATGGGGCCTTGGCTCCCGGCCTTCCCTCGTCGCTCCAGTCGCTGCGCTCCCTGCGCTCCTCAGTCCAGGCCGGGAGGCCCCATGACCACCGTGCACACGTCCGTCGCCGACCAGCCGCGGTACGACTGCCGGGACGCGTATGTCGAGACGCTCGCCGAGCTCGCACACGCCGACCACCGGATCGTCGGGGTGGTGAACGACTCGGTCGGTTCGAGCAAGCTGAACAGTTTCCGCAAGGCGTTCCCGGACCGGTTGATCAACGTCGGGATCGCCGAGCAGGACATGGTCGGCGTGGCGTCGGGGCTGGCCAACGGCGGCCGGATCCCGTTCGTCTCGGCCGCGTCCTGCTTTCTGACCGGCCGCGCGCTGGAACAGATCAAGGCGGACGTCGCCTACTCGAACACCAACGTGAAGCTGTGCGGGATGAGCCCCGGCGTCGCGTACGGCGAACTGGGCCCGACCCACCACTCGATCGAGGACATCGCCTGGCTGCGGGCGATCGCGAACCTGACCGTGATCGTGCCGGCCGACCCGATCGAGACGGCGGCCGCGCTGCGCTGGGCGGCGGCCTCGGACGGGCCGGTGTTCATCCGGGTCAGCCGGATGAGTGTGCCGAAGGTGTACGCGGAGGACTACGAGTTCCAGCTGGGCAAGGCGATCACGGTCCGGGCCGGTGACGATGTCACGCTGATCAGTAACGGCACCGTGCTGTGGCGGGCGATGGTCGCGGCCGAGCAGCTCGCCACCGAAGGGATCTCGGCCCGGGTGCTGTCGATGCCGACGGTGAAACCGCTGGACGTCGACGCCGTGGTCGCGGCCGCGCGGGAGACGGCCGGCATCGTCACCGCGGAGGAGGCGGTGACCGGCGGCGGCCTCGGCGGTGCGGTCGCGGAGACCGTCGTACAGCATCATCCGGCGCGGGTGTCGATCCTCGGGATCCCCGAGTTCGCACCCACGGGGTCGGCCGGATATCTGCTGGACCGCTACGGGCTCTCGCCGGAGGGCATCGCGGACTCCGCCCGGCAGTTGCTCAAGACAAGTAACTGACCAGGTCGGCGATCGAGATCATCGCGAGATCGTGAGTGTCGGCGAACGCGCGCAGGTCGGGCCCGGTCATCAGGGTGCCGTCGTCGTTCATCAGTTCGCCGATCACACCGACCGGCGGCAGTCCGGCCAGCCGGACGAGTTCGACGGTGGCCTCGGTGTGACCGGGCCGCTGCCGGACGCCGCCCTCCACCGCGCGCAACGGGAGGATGTGACCGGGCCGGATCAGGTCCGCGGGCTGTGCCGACGGGTCGGCCAGCACGCGGACGGTCCGGGCCCGGTCGGCCGCCGAGATCCCGGTCCCGATCCCGGTGCTCGCGTCGACCGAGATCGTGTACGCGGTCCGCAGGCTGTCCTGGTTGTTCGGCACCATCAGCGGGAGCTCGAGCCGGTCGAGGAGCTCCGGCGCGGCCGGGGCGCAGACGTAGCCGCTGGTGTGGCGGACCAGCAGGGCCATCAGTTCGGGAGTGGCGAGGCTCGCGGCGAAGGTCAGGTCGCCTTCGTTCTCGCGGTCCTCGTCGTCGACGACCACGACGGGCCGGCCCAGGGCGATCTCTTCGATCGCGCGCTGGATGGTGTCCAGGTGGGTTGTAGTCGCGGAGCTCACGGTCGTTGTCCTCTCGGCCTGGCACTCCGGGGCAACGACAAGCTCCGCGGGCACCTCCGACGGAACCGTCGGCAGCGCACCGCGAAGACTGCCACGTGCGTCTTCCCATCCGGACTTTCACCGTCGGTCCCGGAGTTCCACCAGGTCAACCGCACCTCCTCGCGGAGGTACGGGTCGCGGACTGTCACCGCCGGCTCGGAATTTCACCGACCCCAGAGCACGTGTGGTCTTGCTGTTCGCCGCTCAGTCTATCCGTCACAACCACCCTTGGAGTGTCATGTCCATCTCAGTCTGGCGTGAGCACGAGCTCGAGCTGACCGGTGTTCCGGAGGTCGCCGACCCCTACACCGACGTCGAGGTCTGGGCGGAGTTCGAGCACGAATCCGGCCTGCGGCTGCGGCGCCCGGCCTTCTGGGACGGTGGACGGACGTGGCGCGTCCGCTTCGCTGCGCCCGAGCCCGGCCGCTGGAAGTGGTCGAGTGGCGACGAGAGTGGTGAGTTCGACGTCACCGCCGCCGACAGCGAGCACCCGTTCTACGCCCACGGTTTCTGGCGGATGTCGCCCGGCGGCCGCAGCCTGGTGCACGCGGACGGTACGCCCGCGATCCTGGCCGCGGACACCGCGTGGGCGCTGCCCTGGCGAGCGACACCCGAGCAGGTCCGGGAGTACGCCGCCGACCGGCAGGCCAAGGGCTTCAACGCCGTACTGCTGATGACTGTCCAGCCCGACATGCGAGCCGTCGGCCCGCGGGACCGCACTCAGGACGAGAGCTTCGCCGTCGGTTTCGAGGACCTCCCCGAGGGCCACCTGAACGAGCTGAACGTCGAGTACTTCCAGTACCTCGACGAACTGCTCCGGATCCTGGTCGACCACGGCCTCGTCCCGGTCCTCCAGCCCGTGTTCCAGGGCTTCGGCTGGAAGGGCCTCGAAGTCGCCGGCACCGTCGTACCGCCGGCTGAGTACGCGCGGTACTGCCGCTACCTCGTCGCCCGGTACGGCGCTCAGCCCGCGATCTACCTGGTCGGCGGCGACGGATCGGGCCGCGAACCGCAGATCGCAGCCGGTGGAGAGGAGGTGCACGCGACCGACTGCTACGGCCAGCCGACCGGGATCCACTACCGGCCCCACATCCAGGCGAACGCCCACCAGGACGCGGAGTGGCTCGACTTCCAGTGGTGCCAGACCGGCCACCAGGGCGAGCACGTGCCCGAGCGAGTCGCGGACATGTGGCGGAACCTGCCGGTCAAGGCCGTCGCGAACGGCGAGCCGACGTACGAGAACACCCGGGACCTCGGCAGGGCGGCCGGCTGGTGGCAGGGGCACGAGGCCTGGAGCAACCTGTGTGCGGGCGGGACGATGGGCGTCGTCTACGGCGCGGGCAGTCTGTGGCAGTGGCTGTTGCACCCGGGTGAGACCGGCCAGTCGGAGTTCTTCACCGCGCCGGGAGCCGGCTGGCGCGAGGCGGTCGGCTTCGAGGGGTCGTCGTACGTCGGGCTGCTGCCGAAGATCCTCGCGGGGCTGGCGACGACCGACATGGCACCGGACTGGACCGGGGCGATCACCGGGCGGGCGCTGAGCGTGCCCGGCGAGCTGTTCGTGGTGTACCGGGACAACGGCGGGCCGGTGATGATCTTCGACGACGCGATTCCGCTCGGTTACCGGATCGTGGATCCGCGCGACGGCTCGGTGGTCGCGACCGGGAAACGCGCCGCGCCGCGGGATCCGCTGCCAGACCCAGGCGGCGCACCGCGCGTCTACATCTGCGCGGCTGACCTATAGTCCAATGCTGATCGTCTGTTAGGGGGTTGAGGTGGCCAACGGCAACCGCGCGGTGCGCCAGCCGGGGCTGGACGAGCTGCGGCTGCTCGCGAAGGTGGCCCGGATGTACCACGAGAAGGGCATCCGGCAGCCCCGTATCGCCACCGAGCTGAACCTCTCTCAGGCCCGCGTGTCGCGGATGCTCAAACAGGCCGTCGAGGTCGGCATCGTGCACACCGTGGTGACCATGCCGAGCGGGGTGCACAGCGATCTCGAGGACGAGTTGCAGGGCCGCTACGGACTGCGGGACGCGGTGGTCGTCGACACGCTCGGGGTGGTGGGCGACGACGTACTCCCGGCGCTCGGCTCGGGTGCGGCGGCGTACATCGACATGACGCTGACCGGCGGGCACGTGATCGGGATCTCGTCCTGGAGCGAGACCCTGATCAGCGCGGTCGACCGGATGCCGCGCAAGAGCGTGCCGGTGGTGGACAAGGTCGTCCAGATCGTCGGCGGACTGGGCGACGCGGCGGTGCAGATGCAGGCGACCCGGCTGACCGCCCGGTTCGCCGAGCTGACCGGCGGGATGCCGGTCTACCTGCCCGCGCCGGGGCTCGTCGGGACGCCCGCGGTCCGGCGGGCGATGATGAACGACGTGTCCGTTCGGGACGTTCTGGGCACTTGGGGACAGCTCACCGACGCCCTGGTCGGGATCGGCAGTCTCGAGCCCTCGCCGCTGCTGCAGCGCAGTGGGAACGCGGTCGCCGAGGCGGACCAGGAAGAGCTGCGCCGGCTCGGTGCGGTGGGTGACGTCTGTTTCCGGTTCTTCGACGAAGAGGGAAATCACGTGCGCTCGACGTTCGACCAGCGAGTCATCGGGGTGACCGCCAAGGAACTGCTGGCGGTGCCGCGCCGGATCGGGGTGGCCGGCGGGGAGCGGAAGTTCTCCGCGATCCGGGCCGCACTGCTCGGCGGCTGGGTCAACATCCTGATCACCGACCTGGCCATGGCCGACCGGCTGCTCGAAACCTGATGGATCGCGACGAACAGCGCGACGTCTACCGGACACTCGACCTGGCGCTGCGGGTCGGCGAGGTGCTGCTGTCCAGCGGCGCCGGTACGGCCGACGCCACCGCGACCATCCTGGGCGTGACCGCGGCCGGCGGGCTGCGCGGCTGCGAGGTCGACATCACCTTCACCTCGATGGCCATCTCGTACCAGGCGGCACCGGACGTCGCGCCGGAGACGCACATCCGCCTGGTCCGTTACCGATCGCAGGACTTCTCCCGGCTGACCGAGGTCGATCGGCTGGTCCGCCGACTCACCCGGGGTGACGTCACCCGCGACGAGTCGAGCCGGGAGCTGGCGCGGTTGACCTCGGCAGGGCCGCCGTACCCACGCTGGAGCGCCGTACTGGCCTGGGGCGTGATGGCCGGCGGCGCGACGCTGCTGCTCGGTGGTGGCTGGCTGATCACGTTGGTGGCGGTCGTCACCGCGATCGTGATCGATCTGAACAACCGGTGGTTCAACCGGCAGCGACTGCCCGCGTTCTACCAGCAGGTGGCCGGCGCCTTCGTCGCCACCGCGGTCGCGCTGATCCTGTACGCCGTCCATGCGCCGGTGAAACCGTCTCTGGTCGTTGCCGCAGGCATCATCATGTTGCTCGCCGGGATCGCGCTGACCGGTGCGGTCCAGGACGCGCTCACCGGGTACTACGTGACGGCGGCGGCCCGGAGTCTCGAGGCGATGCTGCTGACCGGCGGGATCATCGCTGGGGTCAGCCTCGGCCTCACGCTCGGCATCAAGCTCGGGCTGCATGTCGGCATCGAGGCGCAGACGATCCAGCTGGCGAACCTGCCGATCATGGTCGGCTCGGGCGCTCTGATGGCGCTCGCCTTCGCCTATGCGTCGTACGCCCCGCTGCGGTCGCTGCTGCCGATCGCGGTGATCGGCGCGGTCGGATCGCTGGTGTTCACGCTGATGACGCGTGCGTCGTTCGGGCCGGCCTGGTCGACCGCCGCCGCGGCCTTCGCCGTCGGCCTTGGCGGCTACTCCCTCGGCCGCCGGACCGGCGTGCCGCCGCTGGTGGTCGTTGTCTCCGGCACCATCCCACTGCTGCCGGGGTTGACCATTTACAAGGGGCTGTACGAGCTGATGGGCCTGGGCAACCTGATCGGAATCGTCAGCCTGGCGACCGCGGTAGCCATCGGTGTCGCGCTCGCCTCCGGTGTCATCCTCGGCGAGTACGTCGCACAGCCGATCCGCCGCGAGGCCCGGCGACTCGAAGATCGCCTCGCCGGGCCTCGTCTGGTCGGACCACGCCGGCCGATACGTCGTCGTACCGGCTCCCGGCGCGGTCGCAGCCGGTCCGCGTCGTCCTAACTGGCCCGGCCGGTGGCGTAGTACGTCTTGCAGATGCCGGCGTCGTAGTCGGAGGCCAGTTCCAGGACCCGCTTGCTGTCGGGAGAGACGAGCAACGGTGAGCTGTAGTTGGGGCAGTAGTTGTTGTAGGGGTTGGTGACGGCTACGGGCGCGGGGATCGTGCGCCAGTTGCCGTTCCTGCTCTTCACGAACAGGGTCCGCCCGTTGCCAGAGGCAACTGAGCCGTCGGGGTTCTGCAGGATCTGACCCACCGCCAGCAAGTTGCCGTTCGGCGCGACCGCGATGGTCGGTGCGTGGGTGAAGTACTTGCCGTCCGCCGTCTTGGTGAGGACGCCGGGCGATCCCCAGTTCCAGCCGTCCGTGGACTGCCGGGTGTACGCGGCGCAGTCGTACTGACCGCCTTGGCCGCAGATCTCGTGCGACATGAGGTAGGTGCCGTTCGGCAAGCGCCGTACGACCGGCATCCCCGGACGGTGCGCGACCGTCGGGCTGGCGACCGTCGGAGTGGGATCGGTCCAGGTGACACCGTCGGAGCTGCGGACCTGCATCAGCTTCTGGCTGTGAGCCGGATCGGTCTCGTCCGCGTAGTGACAGACCAGCCGGCCGTCCTTGGCAATGGAGAACTCGGGCTCCCAGAGTCCACGGTCGTTCGGAGCGGTCGCGCAGCTGGACAGGTACGACCAGGTGCGGCCGACGTCGTTGCTCTTCCAGATCCGCAGCGACATCGGCCGGTCCGAGGCGCCGACGCTCGCTGCCCAGAGGAGGGTCCCGGCCGGCAACGCGCCAACCGGCTTGGGAAGCTCGAAGAGCGTTGCGCAGCACAGGCCTTGACCGTCGGCCGCCTCGGGATCCTCGACGGTTCCGACCTGGGTGAAGCTCTTGCCGGCATTCGTACTCTCGTAGATCGCGCCGATGCCGTCAGCGTTGCCCATGAAGGTGACGACGCTCGCCAGGATCCGGCCGTTCGACAGCTGGATCACGCGTGGGTAGAGCCCCGTGTCGTCCCGGAGCAGCTGACCGGTCGCGGCCTCCGCGGTGGTCGGTGCGACCAGGAATCCGGCGATGAGCGCGAGTACGACGACCAGCCGCCTCACCTGATCTCCTCGAGTACGACGTCGTCCAGCTGGAGCCAGACGTCCTGGCCGTGGCCGAAGAAGCCGCCGTACAGCTGGATCAGCGACTCACGTCCGGAGTCGAACTCGACACTCACCTCTTCGTACGTCGGGTGCGCGCCACCGGTCTTCTGCGCGATCGGCGTGCCGCGCAGCGTGCGAACGCCGACCATCGTCTCGGAGTTGTTCTCGGCGGTCCGCATCCAGGCGGACAGGCGGTAGCGGTGATGCGGGCGGACGGCAATGTTCTGCTGGAGTTGGTGAGTGCCGACCGAGTCGCGGACGTAGGCGTTGTTGGCTCCGCTGTGGCCTAGGTTGGCCCGGTCGATGCCGCCGCGGCCGTTGAGTTGCCAGGGTGCGGTCGGCGTACTGCCGGTCTGGTCCTCGAAGCCGGGGTCGGTGACCAGGTTGGTGACCTGACCGTCGTCGGCGAGCTTGGTGTGCATCAGGAACACGTTGTACGGGTCCCACTGCGACATCGTGAAGTAGAGATCCTCACCGGACGACCAGGGGTGCAGGTACGTTCCGTAGAGTCCGGGGAAGTCCTTGCCCTTGACAACGACCTTCTCGCCGCTCCACGGGCCGGTCAGCGACTCCGACGACCGCAGTACGACGGAAGCCCGCGACTCGTCAAGGTACATCATCAGCCACTTGCCGAGGTGCGCGTTCCACTGCACCGAGACCTCGCTGATCGGGCCGATCGCGATCGGGACCGCGGTGCTCTCTTTCGGCGACCAGGTGCGGCCGTCCCAGTAGCGCCAGGCGCTCTTCGACAGGACCTGCTGCTCCGGGACGCGGGCGATGTGGGCGTTGCCGAAGCGGCCGTTCGGCGTACCGATCATGTAGACGTAGCCCTTGTCACGGACCAGGGCCACCATCTGGAAGTTGTTGTCCCACGCCTTGGTGTTCTGCCAGCGCGCCTTCGGGTCCTTGGTCCAGGTCTCGCCGTTGTCGTCGGAGTAGGCGAAGCCGGAGTAGTTGGTGAACCAACTGCCGGCCGGACCCCAGTAGTTGACCGACATGTACTGCACGTACTGCCGCTTGCCGACCGCGATGCCGCCGGTCGGGATCACGGTGTGCTCGTCGCGGTCGATCTTCTTGCAGTCGAGGAACTGCTTGGCATGGCCAGGGCGGTCCTCGGCAGCCGAGTCCAGCGACATGCCGTCGGCCAGGTTGCGGTCCTTGCTGCGGAACAGCAGGTTGCAGCGCCAGTCGATCGTGGCCGGATCGCCGACACCGCCGCCGGGCCCGGTCCAGCCACTGCCGTAGCTGTCGCCGAACGCGGTCAGGATCTCGCCGGACCCGTTGTCCCACAGGATGCCGAGGTCAGTCGCCTTCAGCGCGAACCGTGCCTCGGTGTCGTTGATCGACCCCGGCCCGGTCAGCTTCGCGACCTGGTCGGCGGGGGACGGTACGGCTGCGGCTTGAGCGTCGGGAGTCTGGTCGGCCGGCACCAGCGCGGCTCCGATCAGGAGGGGTAGAACCAGCAACAATCGTTTCCGCATGGCGTTGTCTCCTCGGGCGGGGCAGAGCACATCGGTGAGAAATCGATTTCCGCCGAACCTAGTCCTTCGTTGTCAACCGGTCAACAGTTCGGCCGCGGCACGGTGTGGTTTACTGCCGTCTGGTGCGATTCCAAGGTGTGACGGTCGGGATTTCCCGGGCCCGTCGGCTTCGCCGGACGGCGGAGTGACCCGGCGCTGACCGGGGCCACGCGGTGATACCCCGCTTCAGCTCGGACCCTCCCAGGTCCCTGGCCGGAACTTTCAGCCGGAGAGCGAAGCATGTTCACAGGAAGAATCGAGCACACGGCCACGGTCGCTGAGGTCAGCGGCGACGTACTGCGGGTCAAGTCCGCGATCCCGGTCACGCCGGGTGGTGCGGTCTGCCTCGACGGGATCAGGTTCACCGCCGAGTCGGCCGACGCCGGCGAGGTCCGGGTGGTCGTGACGGACGAGACCCGGCGCCGTACGACGCTGGACCGCATCGCGGCCGGTACGACGATGAACGTCGAGCTACCCATCGCCGCCGGAGACCGGATCGACGGACACCTGGTCCAGGGTCATGTAGAAGGCGTCGGCAAGGTACTCCGCATCAGCGTCGAACCAGCCGGTCAACGCGTCTGGATCAGACCGCCGGACCGCCTGCTCGCGAAACTGGTGGCGAAGTCGTCGGTCGCGATCGACGGCGTGAGCATCACCGTGGCCGAGGTGCTGAAGGATCGGTTCTCGGTGGTCCTGGTGCCGAACACCCTGGAGAAGACCACGCTCGGCGCGCTGGCCGAGGGGGACCGGGTGAATCTTGAGAGCGACCTGCTGGTCCGGATGGCCCGCGACAGTCACGGTCCCGAGTTGCTGCGGGCGGTCAGTCAGTTGCCGTGGGCCGGCCAGTTCAGCGGTGAGGTCGGCGTACAGAAGGTGGTCGCGCAGATCGCCGCCGGCGGTGGGGTCGTGGTCTGGGATCCGACCGCGGAGAGCGAGGGCGATGTCGTCTTCGCCGGTGAGCGGTTCCGTCCGGAGGCGATGACGTTCCTGCTCACACAGGCCTGTGGACACACGACCATTCCGGCTGCGGCCGACGTACTGCAGCGGCTGGAGATTCCGCCGATGCCGGGTGAGGGCGACCGGCAGGGTACGGCGATGCACGTGTCGATCGATCTCGCATCGGCGGCCGGGACCGGGGTGTCCGCGGCCGAGCGAGCGGCGACGATTCGCCGGCTGGCGGCTGCGGACGCCGTACCGACGGACTTCCTTCGGCCAGGGCATGTGTTTCCGCTTGCTGCCCGGCCCGGACTGCTGGCCGAGCGGCTCGGGCACACCGAGGCGACAGTCGCGTTGTGTGTCGCGGCCGGGCTGGCGCCGGTTGGCGTGTGTTGCGAGGTGATGCGGCCGGATGGCGTGATGGCCGGGCCCGCCGACCTGGAGCAGTTCGCGCTGCGCTGGGAGTTGCCGATGATCGACATCCATGACCTGGTCCGCTGGCTGTGAAGGGCTCCGAACTGTACGACGATCCCGACTTCCTGAGCGGGTATCGGCAGTTGCGGCGGGACCGCCTCGGGCTCAACGATTCGCTGGAGATCCCCGCGATGAACGCCGTACTGCCCGCGGTGGAAGGGCTGCGGGTGGTCGACCTCGGGTGTGGTGAAGGCAGGCTCGCGGTCCGACTGGCGTCCGGTGGAGCTGAGGTGGTCGCGGTTGATGCGTCGGAGCAGATGTTGGCGGCTGCCTCTCGGCATCCGCGGGTGCGCTATGTCCGGGCGGATCTGGCCGAGTTCGACCTGCCGCCGGAGTCTGTGGAACTGGTGGTGAGCAGTCTGGCGCTGCATTACGTCGAGGACTTCTCTGGGCTGGTCGGGCGGGTTGCGCGGTGGTTGACGCCCGGCGGGACCTTCGCGTTCTCGATCGAGCATCCGGTGGTGACCGCGCCGCTGGTCGCGGCGGACTGTGTGGTCGACGACTACGCGGATGAGGGGCCGCGGCAACGAGCCTGGTTCGTGGACGGTGTGATCAAGTATCACCAGACCCTCGGGACAGTGCTGGGAGTGCTTCGGCAGCACGGGTTCCGGTTGAACGTCGTAGACGAGCCGCTGCCGACCGCTGAGCAGGTCGAGAGACATCCGCATCTCGCCGTCCATCGCCGTCGGCCGCCGTTACTCCTGGTCTCTGCCGTCCGTTAGAGTTACCGACTGGAAACATCGGCTGATCGCCGGGGTGGCCCGGCGGGCTCGGAGGATCGACGTGGCTTTGGGTAGGACATCCCCACGGGACCTGCCGCTGTTCGCGGAGCTGTCCGGACGGGACATCAGGGACATCTTCCGGGCCGGCGAGGAGGTCTCCGTGCCGGCCGGCTGGTCGCTGATTCTGGAGCAGACCCCGCCGGACGCGGCGTACCTGATCCTGAGCGGGACGGCGGCGGTCCGGGTCAAGGGCGAGGAGATCGCCGAGCTCGGCCCGGGTGACATCGCCGGCGAGGTCGCGGTCCGGAAGAACACGTTGCGGACGGCAACGGTGACGGCGAAATCGCGGCTGCAGCTGCTGCACTTCACCCGGGAGAAGTTCGACGACCTGACCAACCGGCTGCCCGCCTTCCGGGACGCGATCGACGCCACCATCGCCGAGCGCCGCGGTGGATCCTGACCCCTCGGAGCCCGGTGCGGTGGATCTCGCCGGGCTCCAGCGGGACTTCGAGCAGGCGCTGCTCGGCGGAGAGCGGAAGTTCACCCGGATCCAGGTGTCGGAGCGGGCGGGAATCTCGAGCGCGCGGGCCGAGCGGATGTGGCACGCGCTCGGGTTCGCGACCGTGCCGGACGACGAGATCGCGTTCACTGACGGGGACGTCGAGGCGCTGCGGCTGGTCGCGGCACTGGAGGACGACGGGTTCATCGATCCCGAGCTGGAGTCGTCGCTGGCCCGCAAACTCGGTCAGACCCAGTCCCGGCTGGCATCCTGGCAGTCCGCGATGTTCCTGGAGTTCCTCGGCAACTCGAAGCTGTCCGCCGACGAGGCGATCGAGGTGGCCGGGCAGTTGCTCCCGGCCATGGAGCGGCTGCAGACGTACGTCTGGCGCCGGCACCTGGCCGCCGCGGCCGGGCGGGCGGTGGCCGGGTCCGACGAGGTGGCCCGCGGGATCCGTGCCGTCGGGTTCGCCGACATCGTCAGCTACACCCGGCTGGCCCGCCGCCTGAGTGAGGTCGAGCTCGGCCAGTTGATCGAGCGGTTCGAGGGGACGACCGCGGACGTGGTCGCTCTGAACGGCGGCCGGGTGATCAAGTCGATCGGCGACGAGGTCCTGTTCGTCACCGACACCGCGGCGCAGGGTGCCGCGGTCGCCCTCGCGCTGCAGGACGCGGTGGCGGCGGCCGGCGACCTGCCCGAACTGCGCATCGGCCTTGCCTACGGCAACATCCTGATCCGGCTCGGTGACGTGTACGGCGAGGTGGTCAATCTCGCTGCCCGTCTCACTTCGGAATGCAAGCCCGGCCGCGTTCTCGCCGACCGTGAGCTGGCAGCGGCTCTGGACGGCCACGTCGACTACCGGCTGCGGCGGCTGCGCCGGGTCTCGGTCCGCGGCTACCACCACCTGGTCCCGTACGCCCTGCAACGTGCGGAGTGAGTCAGAATTGCCCGTGTGCGTGAGATTCTGACGACGGCCGAGTTGGCGAAGGTGAGTGCGGGCGATTCGGTGATCGTCTGGGCCGGGCAGGGTTTCCGCCCCGGAGTCCGCGCCTGGTACGACGGGGATGCGGTCGCCGTCGCCGCGCCGGACTTGTCGAAGCGCGATCGTCTCGCGGTCGTCGGGCCGGTGGACTCTGTCGCACGGCTCGCGGCTGAGGTCTTCGCCGAGGTGGGTCCCAGCTTTCGCCCGTTCGGCGACGAGCAGCTGATCCGAGACCTCGCCGACTACGTGCCGGACCTGTCCTTATCGGCCGCGTTCGGCTGGATGGACACGGCCGAGCTTCCGGTGGTGACGACCACGGCCGCCTGGCTCGAGGGCGATACCGGCGTCGAGGCGCTACTGGCCGAGTCGGCGCCGGCGTCGTACGCCTGGCCCGGCCGTTCCGGCGTACGACGCTGGGCGGCAGCTGCCGGTGACAGCGGGGAGCTGCTGAGTGTGGCAGCGGATGCGTGGAGCGCCCCGGAGATCGGCTTCCTGGCCGGCGTCGCCACCCACCCGGTTGCCCGAGGCAAGGCCTGTCCCGCCAGGTCTGTGGCTTCGTCACAGCCGAACTGATGAAACGCCACGGCCGCGTCGGGCTGATGGTCGACGGCGACAACGCTGCCGCCATCGCGGTCTACCACCGCTTGGGCTACACCTACCGCCGCGTCGCGGCCGCGCATCTTTAGGTATTCAGTCGGGGAGATCGGCGATCCTGGTCGAAATGCGTTCGAGTACGGCGAGTTCCTCGGCGCTGAGGTGGTCGATGAACCGCTGCCGGACCGAGTCGAGGTGACCCGGTGCCGCAGCGGCCAGGACGTCGAAGCCGTGGTTGGTGAGGTGGTAGATCGAGCCGCGGGCGTCGTTCGGATCCGCCTCCCGTTCGATCAGGCCGCGTGCCTCCATCCGGGCAGCGTGATGTGACAACCGGCTGCGGGACCACTGCATCTTCTCCGCGAAGTCCTTCAGTCCCCACCGCCGGCCCGGCTTCTCCGACAGCGTGCTCAGCACCTCGTAGTCGGCGGCCGACAGACCCAGCCGGTTCAGGTCCCGCGCCAGTCGCGACGGTACGACGGTCAGCAGCCGGCGTACCGCCCGCCAGGCGCGTTCCTCGTCGGCGCTCAACCAGTTGGTCACGGCGCGATCCTACTCTTTGACGTGTCAAAGAGGGTGGTAGGCTCTTTGACATGTCAAAGAAAATCCTCGTGGTGATCGCCAGCACCCGGCCCGGTCGGCTGGGGCCGGCGGTGGGCGACTGGTTCGTCCGGGCGGCGGCAGCCACGGCAGCCGATCTCGGCGCCGACCTCGACGTCACGGACCTGGCCGAGGTGAATCTGCCGTTCCTGGATGAGCCCGAGCATCCGTCGACCGGGATCTACCTGCACGAACACACTCGGGCCTGGAGCCGGCGGGTTGCTGCCGCCGATGCGCTCGTCTTCGTCACCAGTGAGTACAACTTCGCGATGCCGGCCACGCTGAAGAACGCCTTCGACTACCTGCATGCCGAGTGGGCGTGGAAGCCGTGCCTGTTCGTCGGCTACGGGAACACCTCGGCCGGCACCCGTGGGGTGCAGATGGCCCGCGGTGTAGCGACCTCGCTGCGGATGCTGTCGATCGGGGGTGACATCTTCCTGCGGATCGCCGAGAGCATGCGTGACGGCGTGGTGATCGACTCGGAGCAGTTGAATGCGCGGGCCGGCGAGGCTTTACGTCAGCTTTGTCGCGTGGCCGACGTACTGCGACCGCTCTATCGCGACGGGATCGAGATCACCCGGGCGGCGCCCGCCGACGCGGCCGAGCTGCTCGTGCTGCAGCGGTGCTGCTGGGTGGACGAGGCGATCGCCAACGACCGGCTCGATCTCCCGGCGCTGCTGGAGTCGGAGGCTGACGTCCGCTCGGACCTGCGGACGTGGTCGACCTGGTGTGTGCGATCCGGTGCGCGGCTGGTCGGCTCGGTGCGGGCCAGACTCGACGCGGACACCTGGGAGATCGGCCGGCTGATGGTCGCGCCGGACCATCGACGTACCGGCCTCGGCCGTCGCCTGCTCGGTTTCGCCGAGGCCCAGGCGCCGGACGGGGCCACGGTCGCCACCTTGTTCACCGGAGAACGCAGCGACCGCAACATCGCGCTCTACCAGAAGTCCGGCTACGTACTCACGGACGACCCGGCGCCGGCCGGAGCCGTCCGCCTCAGCAAGCCGCTCGCCGGCTAGCGGGTGGGCTGAACGGTCAGCGTGACGCTGGGCCTTGCCGACGCGGTGGGTGTCGTGGGTTTGGTGCTGGGCGTAGCGGTCGGGGTTGCGGTGGTGGCCGGCGCCGGCGGTGGAACGAAGGACGCCTTGTCTGAGTCCTTGCAGGTCTCCTCGCTGACGTTGCCGGACTCGTCCGGTGTCGCGATCTTGAGCGGGAAGACGTTGCTGGTCGTGCTGTGGTCGACCCGGCCGAAGCGCGCGTCGCAGTCATCCCGCGGTAGGGCGATCGGGTTGCCGTCCTGGTCGTACAGCCGCACGGTGACTTGCTTGCCCTGAGCATCGAACGGGTAGATGTTGCCGATCGTCATACCGTTCAGAACGAGACCGTCCGGGGTGTACGACGCCCCACTGCTGCTGTAGTCGCCGTAGTTGTTCAGGAAGCCGAACGACGCTCCCATGTACGCGGCGGCGAGGAACGCGGGTACAGCGACTGCCGCGACGAGGTTGAGCGGTACGACGTACCAGAGCCAGCGCGGGTCCTGCTGGGTCCGGCGGCCGATCCAAACCGACACCGCGGCACCGGCGAGCGCGCCGACCACCGTGACCGCCCCGGCGCCGAAGAGCGCGAAGAAACCGCCGCCGCCGATCGCGCCGCGGGCGACCCACCAGACCGGCTGGCCGATGGTGACCAGCTCGCGACGGACGTTCGGCGGGATCTGGTCGATCAGGTCGCGGATCGCGGCGGCGCCACGCTCGCCGCGCGGGGTCTCCAGGACGATCCGCGGATCGTTGCCGCGCAGTGCGCGAACGCCGAGGTACGCCGAGCCGAACAGCACCGCCAACCCGAGTACGCCGAAGAACAGGGTCTCCTCGTGCGACCAGGCGAAGATGCCGATGGCAACGAAGAACGGGCCGACGGTGGCCGCGATCAGTCCCCAGCGCAGCGCCTTGCGGCCGGCGTCGCGATCCGCGACCGGCTGCGTGCGGGGCGGGTATCCGGCGGCGGTGCGCAGTTCGTCGGCGTACTCCCGCGGTGTGCCGAGGCGCTCCTGCAGAGCGGCTGTGGTGGGCTCCGCCTCGAACTCGGCCGCCACCTCGGTGAGGTGACCGCTCACGTCCTCGAGCACGTCCTCCAACTCACCCGGCGGCAGGTCGCTCAGCTCGGCCCGCACCTGGGCCAGGTAGATCGCGACCACTCCGGTCAGGGTGCTGTTCACGCGGCCTCCTTCTCCAGCAGCAGCACCGACATCGTGTCGGCGAAGTGATTCCAGGTCTTGGTCGACTGGGCGAGCAGATCCCGGCCGGTCTTGTTCAGCCCGTAGTACTTGCGATGCGGGCCTTCCTCACTCGGCTGCACGTACGACGTCAGCGCACCGGCCGCGAACAGCCGCCGCAACGTCCCGTACACCGAAGCGTCCGCGACATCCTCGAGTCCAGCGGCCCGCAGCCGGCGCAGCACGTCGTACCCGTACCCGTCGGCATCCCGCAACACGGCGAGCACCGCCAGATCCAGCACACCCTTGAGCAACTGGCTCGTATCCATAACGCCTCCTCGGCGCACCGGGAGGCCGGACCCCTCAGACCACCCTCCCGGTGCTCTACTGACCACACTACTACACATTGCGGAGTACTCCACAACACAGCACCCCGTGGTCGTCCCACGCGCCCAGCCCACAGGACCCCGCAGACCGGCTGCCGCGATGGCGGTGGTTCTAAGCCGCAGGAGTGTCTGCTGCGGTGAGCAGTTCGATGCGGCGGCGGAGTTGTCTGGGGTAGAGCCAGCCGGAGTACAGCATCATCGCGGTCGAGTTGGCGTAGAGGACAGCCCAGAGCGAGCCGGAAACTGCGGCTCCGACTGTGGCGATCGCCAGTACGACACCGATGGCCGTGATGGCCTTCGGGCCGGGGCGCCAGGACGAGCCGGTCAGCGAGTGTGAGGCGATCCGGAGTGCGGCGGCTCGGATCTCGGGGTCGGTCGGCACCGGGCCGCGCTCGGCGGCGCGGCGCGCGAGCTGCAATGTGTCTTCCGGAAGGTCGCCTTCAACCTCGGCCCACTCGCGCTTCCACCGCGGCTCGAACCACCAAGCACCCAGCGCGAACAGGACCGCGCTGATCGCGGCGAAGACACCGGATTCCGTCCAGCTCTGCCCGTCGGTTCTGACGAAGATGCCCGTCCCGGCGCCGCCGATCAGGCCGGCCAAGGCAGGCAACAGCCACCTGGGCGGGCCGGAGAAGTAGCTGCGCACGGGCTCATCATCCATGGAACATCAGCGTGGCGGTACGGGGATCGGGGGAGGTCAGCAATTTCGATCAAGTGCTGCGTCTGGGGCTCGGGCACAGTGGGGGTATGGCGGATGTGTTCGAGGAGTTCGTTGCGGTGGTGGCTGAGGGGTTGGCCGGGCCGGGTGAGGACGAGCGGCTGGGTGGGGTTGACCTGGCCGGGCGGGTGCATTTGTCGCGGTTTCACTTCGATCGGGTGATCGGGGCGGTGGCGGGCGAGTCGCCGTACGCGTTTCGGCGGCGGGTGTTGCTGGAGCGGGCGGCGTTCCGGCTGCTGGCCGAGGACTCGCCGGTGCTCGACGTCGCGGTCGAGGCGGGGTACGGGTCGCACGAGGCGTTCACGCGAGCGTTCGTGCGGGCGTATGGGATGTCGCCGCGGGAGTGGCGGCGGGAGTCGTCGCGGGTGTTCTTCCTGTCGGCTCCGAGCGGGGTTCATTTTCAGCCGCCAGCGGGCCTGCGCCTGCCGGCCAGGAAAGAGGTGAGAGGGATGGATGTCCTGGTCAGAATGGTCGAACATCACGTCTGGTTGACCGGCGAGATGATCGAGCGCGGCGCCCGCCTGGACGCGGCGGCGCTGGACCGGCCGATCGAAATGTCGGTGGAGGGGATCGACGACGACATCTCGATCCGCTACCTGCTGGATCGTCTGGTCTGGCAGGAAGAGATGTGGCTGGCCTCGGTGGAGGACCGCCCGTTCCAGGTGCCCGAGTGCGGCCGGCAGGTCGTCACCCCGATCCCGGAACTCCGCGACCGGCACGCGATCGCCGGATCCCGTTTCGTTGCCTTGGTCAACCAGTTAAACGAGGAGGGCCGCTTCGACGAGTCCTTCGTCGACACCACCTGCGAACCACCCCGCGTCTTCACGTACGGCGGCATGGTCGCCCACGTCCTCACCTTCGCTGCCCACCGAAGGTCCTTGCTCATCGGCGCCTTCTACACCGCCGGCATCACCGACCTGGGCTTCGGCGACCCCATGCACTACGTAGCCGAAGGCAAGTAGTTACCCCACGTCCCAGCATGGGACACTCGGGCACGTGTCGGCGGCCAGTGATGACGAGGAACAGTTGGCGAAGACCCTGGATCTCGCGTACGACGTACAACCGGCCGAAATCACCCGAATCGCCGCCGGAACGTCAACGATCAACTACCGCGTCACCGACCATGCAGGTGCCCAGTGGTTCGCCAAGATCTACCGCGACCGCGCAGCTCTGCGACGAGAGTACGACGCGGTCGAGCTGGCCGAATACGCTCGAGCGGGCCGAGTGCCGGTGCCACGCCTGCGCCCGACCCGCAAGGCCAGGCTGATTGAGGATGCGGCGCTACCGATGTCGCTGTGGGAGTACGTCGCCGATGCCGAGACCGCCGAAGCAGGGATCGTCGGCGGCCGGTGGCAGGCCGTCGGCGCCGTACTCGGCAGACTCCACCGCCACCTCGCCGACCACCCCGCAGCCGCACCCACGGTCCGACCCGCGACCGGTGTGTCAGACATCGAACGGTCGCGGGCCCGCTTCGATCGGCTCATCAGCGAGTACAGCCGGCGCAAGACGCCAAGCCCGTTCGAGGCATGGGCCTTGGACGCCGTCAGGCAGCGGCGCGCATTGCTGGACCGAGCCGCTGTCATCTTGGCGGACCTCCCCGATCTAACCGTGCAGATCGTGCACGGAGATCTCGCCTCTCCGAACCTGCTCCTGCGCGCGGACCAGGTCGCCGCCGTCATCGACTTCCAGCCCCCGACGCCGCGCTATCTGTCGTGGGAGATCGCCCGTATCGGTTGCGACCCGAGAACCATCCTCCTAGGCGACCAATGGATCACCGGCTTCCCCGAGCTCCTCGCCGCATACCAGGACGAGCACCCCACCGTGAGACCGGAAGACCTCACGTCCGCAGTCGCCGTCGGCTGCGCCTACATGCTGGCCTCGACCTACCCACTCAGCGAACACCTGGACAACCCAACCGCGGTCGAGCCGTCCCTCCAGACATACGCACGGGCCCGCCACGAGGCCGCACTGCTCATGTTGGACCGCCTCGACGAAGTCCACCGCGGTCGTTGAAGTACCTAGGGGACGGTGAGTACGGCGGGTGCGTCGGGGGTCGCGAGGACGTGCCGGTAAACAGCGGCAACCTCAGCCGCCGGAATGGAATCGGGGGATGTCCCAGTCCGGTGGAATGCTCTCGCTCACCCAGCCTGGTGCCACCACGTGTGCCCGGACCGGCAATTCCCGTCGGGCCGCAGTGATGAAGGCGGCCAGCGCGGCGTTGACCGCCGTACCCCCGGAACCCCCGTCCAGGTCGGGCGCCGCGCCACCGGTGAGCACCACGACGCCGTTCGTCATCAGTCGGGCAGCAACACGGAGCGCCTCGATCTGACCGAACAGCTTCCCGGCGAAGTCCGCCTGCAGCTGCGCGGGCGACAGCTCGTCGAGGGGCCGCAACGGCGTACCAGGACCAAGGCAGATCAAGGCATCGAACGGCATTAAGGTGCCCAAGGCACCTTTCAGCGACTCCGGCTTGCTCAGATCCACACCGGGCTCGGACGACCGAGACACCCCGACAACCTCATGCCCATCCGCCTTCAGTACTTCACTGACCGCGGTCCCCAACGTCCCGGCACCAACGCTGACAACTCTCATCCTCCATCCGTATCACGGTCGGCTGACTTGCCGTGCTGGTTATCGATCAGCTCGGTGACCGCGGTGGGCGACAGGAATACAGAGGACGGGGGGCACTCTGTTCATGACGTTCGGCGACCGGATGCGTGAGTACCGCGATCATCGGGGGTGGTCGTTGGGGGACTTGGCTCGCGCTACTCACTACAGCCGGGGGCATCTCAGCAATGTTGAGAACGGTCGTAAGACGCCGACCGAAGAGCTTGTGCGTGTGTGCGACAGAGCGCTGCGTGCGAAGGGGGAACTGATCGGTGCGTTCGAGGCGGAGGCTGTTGCGCGCCTGGACATGACGCCTTGGGAGACGGCCGAGCTTGTGCAGCGGATGCAGGTGAGCGACACCACCTCTCGAACACTCGAGACGCTCCATGCGACCGTCGAGGAGCTGTGTTGCCAGTACAACCGACGCGACGCCCTGGAGCTTCGGCGGGAGGCTCACGGTTGGCTTCAGCACGTCGTCGATCTTCTGCATCGTCCGACTGGTCTCAAAGCGCATCAGGAATTGCTGGTCGCAGGCGGTTGGCTCGCGCTGCTGGCCGGATGTGTCGAGTACGACCTCGGGCTGCGGTCGGCGGCGGAGGCTACGCGCACCGCCGCTGTCCAACTCGGCGTCGAGGCGGAGCACCAGGAGATCGTCGGATGGGGTCACGAGATGACCGCCTGGTTCGCGTTGACCCAGGGCCGCTTCAGGCAGGCGATCGACGCGGCGCAGCGGGGCCAGGCGGCTGCGAAGTTCTCCAGCGTCCACGTCCAGCTCATCGCCCAGGAGGCGAAGGCCAAGGCCCGGCTGGGTGAACCAGGTCTTCAGGATCTGCTGGAATCCGGCCGCGCCATGCTGGAGCGCCTCCCGTATCCCGACCGGCCCGACAACCACTTCAAGGTCGATCCGGCAAAGTGGGACTACTACAGCATGGACGTCCATCGGATCGGCGGGGACAACGACCGTGCTCGCGCCCACGCGCAGACGGTCATCCGGGACAACATCGCGCCGGACGGCACCGAGCTGAGCCCGATGCGGATCTCGGAGTGCCGACTGACCCTCGGCTTCGTGGCCGGCCGGGAAGGCGACCTCGAGCAGGCCGTGGGGCTTGGCCTCGACGGACTTCGGGATGGCAGGCAGAGCCGTGTCCACCTCCTCATGGTCGCCGGCGAGCTGGACCAGGAACTGCGGTCCCGCTACGCCGGCGAAGGCATGGTCCGTGATTTCGGAGAGGCGCTCAGGGCGGTCTGACACTCGCAAACGGATGCCGGGATGGTGCCGAGCGTAGGCGCATGAGGGCCGCTCACAACCCCGGTCCACGGTGGGTTGAGGATCCGCGCGCAGGCGAACCGCGGGGTAGTCGATTTGCGGGCGGTAGCCCGCCGACGCGCGCGGCAGCGCGCAACTTCAAGGGTGGGTGGGAGCGCCGGCGAGCACGCGACGGAGGAGCGCGCGTAGCGGTGCCGTGGGTCTACCAGGTCAGCTAGTTGGTCGGGTCGTGGAGGTCGGGACGTTGGGTGGGGGTGGTGATGTCCACGTCGATCGGCTGGACCTTGCTCGGGGCCGCGATCTTGCCGGAGGTGACGGGGAGGTTGAGTTTGCTGCCGGCCAGGTCGATGTCGATGGTGGCGCCGGTGTCGTTGGGGGTTGTCCATTCGGTGTCGCTCAAGGTGACGGCGAGACCGAGGATGCGGCCCTTGGGGATGACTTCGTCCTGGGCGCGGAGGGGGACGGTGACGGTGGTCCACTCGCCGGGGGTGAGCGGTTTCGGTTTGCTCAGGGAGCTGCTGTGGGCGGCGTCGATCCAGCCGCGGCTGACGATGCCGTGGTCGCTCTGGGTCGTGAGTTTCTCGACCGTGTAGTAGCAGGCGTCGTCGTAGTCGGTGCTGTCGCCTTCGCAGGTGCTGTCGTCGGTACGGCGGATGCCGGAGAACCGGTCGGCGTCGCCGTACTCGATCAGTCGTGCGGTGACCGGCGTGGTGACCGAGTCGGCCTTGATCTTCAGGGTGACCGTCGGCGTACCGCTGATCCGGATCGGGGCCGGCAACGGTGCGGACAGGAACATCTGCCGGCCGGCGATCACCTCGGACGGGGTCGCGACGATGTCGTCCTCGGTCAGTTCCGGGTCGTCCGTGACAGTGACCGTTCCCTTGCCTGGGGCACCTAGTTTGCCGGCCGCGAGCGGCACCGGGACGGTCCGGTTGACGGCAGGCCAGGTCTTGTAGTCGCGCCAGACATCGGGTGCGGTCTCGACCGACGCCATCGGCTCCTTCATCACGCCGTTCTGCAGGCCCTGCAGCCAGTAGTCGAACCACTCGTGCAGTTCGTCCACCCAGGCGTCGCGACGGAACTCGAACGGATCCACGTGGTCCTCGAGACCCAGCCACAGCTTGCGCGGCACGTTGTTCTTCGCGAGTGCGGTCCACCACTGCGAGAAGTGGTTCGTCTGGACGTTGTAGTCGCTCAGGCCGTGGGTCATGAAGACCGATGCCTTCACCTTCGAGGCGGTCTTCAGATAGTCCCGCTCGGCCCAGAAGGCGGTGTAGTCGCCGGTGTCGTCATCGTCGTTGTCGCCGAGCTCGGCCCGTACGGCGTCGCACGCGGGCGTGTCGTGGCCGACATAGCTACCGAGCCACGGCATGTAGTCGTCGGAGTACGGCACGCCGCCGGAGCGCGTGTAGTCGTACCACGAGGAGATCGCGGAGATCGGCACGATCGTCTTCAGGCCGTTGACTCCGGTCGCGGCGACACCGTTCGCCAGGGTGCCGTCGTACGACTTGCCGATCATCCCGACCGCGCCGCTGGACCAGGTCGCCTCGACGTCCGCACCGTCGGCGGTGTGTGCGGTGTTGCGGCCGTTCAGCCAGTCGATCACCGCGACGACGGAGTCGATCTCGTCCTTGCCGCCGACGTCTCCGCAGCCGCTCGACCTGCCGGTGCCGACGATGTCGACGCCCACCACGGCGTACCCGCGGGGGACGAAGTAGTTGTCGTAGAACAACGGCATCTTCTGGATGACGCCGTTCTCGTCGTACGTCTTCTTCTCGCTCTCGTTGCCGCGACCGCAGCAGGAGTAGTACGGCGACGCGTCCATGATCACCGGGATGCGCAGCCCGGTCAGGTCGGTCTCGCGCGGCCGGACGATGTCGACCGCGACGACGTCGTTCGTGCCGTCCGAGTCGGTGTCCAGCTTCGTGTCGACGTAGACGGACTCGCGGAGTGCGTCAGCGTAGTCGTAGACCGGGCGCGTGCTCTTGGTGGCAGGGTCGACGTACGGCGGCGCCGCCGGGCTCGGCGCCGGTGCGGCGGCGCCCGATGCGCTCGGGTCGTCCGGCATCCGGGCAGCCGTGGCGGTACCGGTCACGGTTCCCAGGCTGAGGATGGTGGACGAGACCAGGATCGTCACCCTGGCGCGGACGGTCGTCATGGCTGGGAAGGCTAGTCACTCAGGAGGCCTAAAGCCAGATTCTGACGATATTGGCAGCCACTTCCCAGCCACAGAGCGTAATGGTGGACTAGTTCCGATAGGGTGACCGCCACCACCCAGGGGGAGAGTACGGAAGGGTAGGCCAGTGAATCTGCGAGCACCGGTGACATTGCTGGACGTGGCACAGCGCGCGGGTGTGTCGGTCGCGACCGCGTCCCGCGTGCTCAACGGCGGGGACCGGGTTCCCCGTCCTGAGCTGCAGGAACGGGTCAAAGCCGCCGCGGACGAGCTCGGCTACACGCCGAACGCGCAGGCCCAGGCACTGGCCAAGTCGTCGACCAACGTCGTCGGCATCCTGGTGCACGACATCGAGGACCCGTACTTCGCGGCGATCGCGAACGGCGTGATGCGGGCGGCCGACGAGCGCAATCTGCTGGTCATGATGGCCAGCACGTTCCGTGACTCCGATCGTGAGATTGCTTATCTGTCGTCGTTGCGTGCACAGCGGGCCCGGGCCGCGGTGATGATCGGCAGCCGTCGTACCGATGCGGAGAGCCTGGCCCGTACGGCGACCGAGGTCGAGACCTTCCTCAACTCCGGTGCCGGACTGGCGCTGGTCAGTCAGTCCGGGATGCCGGCGCACACCATCGAGCCGGACAACCGTGCCGGTGCGGCCGAGTTGGCCCGGTCGCTGGTCGGGCTCGGCTGGCGGAAGTTCGCCGTACTGGGTGGACCGGATGCGCTGGCGACGGCGCGGGACCGGCGGGACGGATTCGTCGCCGGGCTGGCCGAGGCCGGGCTGCAGCCGGTCGCGGTCGAGGCCGGCGAGTTCACTCGGGACGGCGGGTATGCCGCGGCCGAGGCGCTGCTGGATCGCAAGACCGATCTGGACTGTGTGTTCGCGGTGAACGACGTGATGGCGGTCGGCGCGATGTCCGCGCTGCGGGCCCGCGGGGTCGACGTACCGCGGGAGCTGGGTGTGGCCGGGTTCGACGACATCGCGACCCTGCGGGACGTGTGGCCGGGGCTGACCACGGTCCGGCTGCCGTTGGAGCAGATGGGCCGACGGGCGCTCGAGCTCGCGATCGAGGGCGGCGAGGCGACCACCGAGACGTTCAAGGCCGAGGTCGTCCTGCGGGAGAGCACCGCACACCGCTGAGTCCTGCGGGAAAGCACCGCGCGGCGCTGAAATATGCTCGGCGGCGTGACCGAAGCCGAGCACGTCTCCGAGATCTTCGACCCGTCGGCCTGGAAGCAGGTGGACGGGTTCGACCTGACCGACATCACCTACCACCGGGCGGTCGACGCCGGGGTGGTGCGGATCGCGTTCAACCGGCCCGAGGTGCGCAACGCGTTCCGGCCGCACACCGTGGACGAGTTGTACCGGGTGCTCGACCACGCGCGGATGTCGACCGACGTCGGTTGTGTGCTGCTCACCGGCAACGGACCGTCGCCGCGGGACGGCGGCTGGGCGTTCTGCTCGGGTGGCGACCAGCGGATCCGGGGCAAGGACGGTTACAAGTACGCCGAGGGGACCACGGCCGAGTCGATCGACCCGGCGAAGGCGGGCCGGCTGCACATCCTCGAGGTGCAGCGGCTGATCCGCTTCATGTCGAAGGTGGTCATCTGCGTCGTACCGGGGTGGGCCGCGGGTGGCGGGCACAGCCTGCACGTGGTCGCCGACCTGACGCTGGCGTCCGCGGAGCACGCGCGGTTCAAGCAGACGGACGCGGATGTGGCGTCGTTCGACGGTGGCTTCGGATCGGCGTACTTGGCCCGGCAGGTTGGGCAGAAGTTCGCCCGGGAGATCTTCTTCCTCGGTGACGAGTACAGCGCCGAGGACGCCTACCGGATGGGCATGGTGAACAAGGTCGTCCCGCACGCCGAGCTCGAGGCGACCGCGCTGGAGTGGGGCAAGAAGATCTGCGCCAAGTCCCCGACGGCGCAGCGGATGCTCAAGTACGCGTTCAACCTGATCGATGACGGCCTGGTCGGCCAGCAACTGTTCGCCGGCGAGGCCACCCGCCTCGCCTACGGCACCGACGAGGCCGCCGAGGGTCGCGACTCCTTCCTCGAGAAGCGGCCGGCCGACTGGTCGCCGTACCCGTACGCGTTCTAACACGGATCACTGAGTAGTTCGCAGGAATTTTTGTGCGAAATGGTGACAGTTCGCGGTAAGACACTTACCGTCGACCGGTATGGACAACCTTTCCCGCCGTGGGTTGCTCAGCGGGGCCGGCGCGATCATCGCTGCCGGCACGCTGGGTGCATCCACCGCCTCCGCCCGCCCTGTCCGCCCTCTCGCCCTGCCCGCCACCAAGCGCTTCGTCATGGGCGGAGCCGGTGGTGAACTCTTCCGCAGCAAGCCGCTGTGGGGACCGACTGTCATGCAGTCGTTTGCGTTCGACACTCCCAACAACCGCCTCTTCACCGGTCAGTTGCGATCCGGTACGCCGGCCAACAGCGGCGACCTCACATTGAGCCAGCTGAGCTTCTCCGGCACCGTGCTCGGTCACATGTACCTGACCGGGTTCGGCCATGCCGTGTCCATCGGCGCCGAGGCTGTCGGCAGTACGACGTACATCTGGACCGAGACCGACGTCGACACGGCCAACGGGCGCGGGCGGCAGATCGCCCGCTTCCCGTGGCAGAACGGCGCGACGAAGACGTCCAGTCAGGTGACGAAGTGGAAGCCCGTCTCGAACGGCAGCGTGTTCACACCCGCGGTCGATCAGCGGTACGGGCGTCTGGGTGTGCGCTACTCGTTGTCCGACGGGATGCACATCAACGTGTACTCGCTGGCCGCGGCGCGCGCCGGCGACTTCTCGACCGTGCTTGCGTCGTTCAAGCAGCCCGCGTTGACGTCCGGGATCGACTTCCAGGGGTGGGCGCTGTACGGCTCGTACGTCTACTTCTGGGAGGGCGAGGCATATCCGGGCGACCCCGACCCGGCCCAGGCGACGTCGAAACTGTGGTGCTACGACATCAACACCGGGCAGATCGTCGACTCGTTCCGCACCCTCGCGGGCCAGAGCCTGACGTACCGCGAGGCCGAGGGGATGGCCGTCTACGGCTCCACCGACGCGACCGCGCGCCTGTACTTCGGCTTCGCCTCCGGCGTCACCGGCGACCGCCGCGCCAGTTTGTTCTACCGCAACCAACTCGTCTGAGCCTGTCCTTGCGTCCGAAGAAGTGGGGCCGATGGCCCGCACTTCTTCGGACGTAACGGGCTACTGGGCAACGCCGTACAGGCGGTCGCCGGCGTCGCCGAGGCCGGGGACGATGTAGCCCTTCTCGTTCAGGTGCGAGTCCATGCCGGCGATGACGAGGTTGCAGGGTACGGCGAGCTCGGCCAGCTCACGCTCGATCCGCTCGACCCCCTCGGGTGCGGCGAGCAGGCAGATCGCGGTGATGTGGTCGGCGCCGCGCTCCACCAGGAACTGGATCGCCGCGGCCAGCGTGCCGCCGGTCGCCAGCATCGGGTCGAGCACGTAGCACTGGCGTCCGGACAGGTCCTCCGGCAGCCGTTCGGCGTACGTCGACGCGGTCAGCGTCTCCTCGTTGCGGACCATGCCGAGGAACCCGACCTCCGCGGTCGGCAGCAGCCGGCTCATCCCCTCGAGCATGCCGAGACCGGCCCGCAGGATCGGTACGACCAGCGGCTTCGGCGCGGTCAGCTTGATGCCCTGGGCCTCGGCGACCGGCGTCTGGACGGTGACCGGCCCGGTCCGGACGTCGCGGGTCGCCTCGTAGGCGAGCAGCGTGACGAGCTCCTCGGTCAGCCGCCGGAAGGTGGGCGAGTCCGTGCGCTCGTCCCGCAGCGCGGTGAGCTTGTGGGCGACGAGCGGATGGTCCACGACGAGGATCTGCATAAGCCGGAACGGTACCGTCGGCGATTCGCGGCGGGGAAGTTCGCTCGCTGTCAGACTTGAAAGTGCACCGGATCTGCCCTGTTCGCCCCCCAGGGAGTACGCCGATGACGGAGAACGCCGGCAAGACGCCAGAGCATCTCGACCGCCTTCGCCGACGTGCCGCATTCCTCCGTGAACTGGAGGAGGCCAAGGCCCTCCGCGACCGGATCGCGCCACGGCGCGCCCGGGTCCGGCAACTGCGGGAAGCGATGCGCAGAGCGACGTACCATCACTGAGCGTTGGTACTACTGATATCGCGTCGAGATCACGAATACCTCCCGTGGTCGCCGTGAGTCTGCGACGATGAGGCCGTGTCTGATGCCACGGCAGGGCCGATGACCACCGACCTCGACTTCGCGGTCGCCGCGTACACCGAGGACGGGGTCTGGACCGTCACACCGCTGGTGCTGCGCGGTGAGCCGGACCTGTCCACCCTGGTGTCCGCGCTCCGGCGCTACCCGGGTGAGGCCGGCGTGCTGGGGATGATCTCGGTCGACGAGGACTTCTTCATCCTGGTCCGGGTGATCGGCGGCCGGGCCCGGTTGCTGATCTCCGACGTCACCGCCGCCACCGAGTGGCCGCTGGCCCGGCAGGTGGTCGACGAACTCGACATCCCGCTGGCCGATGACGACGACGAGCAGGTCCCGGCCGGTGATCTCGCCATCATCGCCGACCTCGGCATGAGTGCGATGGATCTCGGTGCGCTGTGCGACGACGTCGACCTCTACCCGGAGGAGATGCTCGAGGAGGTGGCCGAGTCGCTCGGGTTCGGCAACCAGTTCCACGAGGCGATCGAAGCCATTGGTTAGCCCGGCGGTCCGGCGGGAGTGGGCCCGGCTGATGGCACTCGCGCTGGCGGAAGGCGAGAAGGCGCTGCCCGACGTACCGATCGGGGCGATCGTGGTGGACGCCGACGGCGAGGTGATCGGCCGCGGCCACAACGAGCGGGAGACGACCGGTGATCCGACCGCGCACGCCGAGGTGGTGGCGATCCGGGAGGCCGCCCGGCACGTCGGTGAGTGGCGGCTGACCGGCTGCACGCTGGTCGTCACCCTGGAGCCGTGCACGATGTGCGCGGGGGCGATCGTGCTGTCCCGGCTGGACCGGCTGATCTTCGCGGCGTACGACGAGAAGGCGGGGGCGGTGGGGTCGTTGTGGGACGTCGTACGGGACCGCCGGCTGAACCACCGGCCCGAGGTGGTGGGCGGTGTGATGGCCGACGAGGCGGGTGCTCGGCTCCGCGATTTCTTCATCGGGCACAGACCTTGATAGCCTCTCCGGCGGTGGCGTGTCCGAGCGGCCGAAGGAGCGCGCCTCGAAAGCGCGTGACGGGCAACCCCCGTCCGAGGGTTCAAATCCCTCCGCCACCGCCATGCGTTGGATGGTTCCGCACGAAGTGTGGGACCATCCGGCGCATATCAAGTGCTGTGGGATTTGGGAGGAGCTGGCGACGGTTCCCTCCGCCACCGCCAACCACCCTCCGGGGTGGAGTAGGACCGGAGACCCTGATGCTGTGTGATGCGTCAGGGTTTTCGTCTCTCGGGACCTGATGCGGGAGAGGGCCCCACGTGGACGTTGCAGAGCTCGACCGGATCTTGCTGGCCGGCGCGGCGGTGCTGCTGGTCGCGATCGTCGCGATCCGGCTGACCGGGCGGATCGGGCTCCCGTCGCTGCTCATTTACCTGTTGATGGGGCTGCTGCTCGGCGAGTCGGGGCCGGGCGGGATCCAGTTCGAGGACGCCCAGCTCGCCCATGCCCTCGGGTTCGCGGCGCTGGTGGTGATCCTGACCGAGGGCGGTCTGACTACCCGATGGAACGAAGTACGCCCGGTGATGCCGCTGGGCGTCGTACTGGCGACTCTCGGCGTCGCGGTCAGCGTGGGCGTGGTCGCCTGCGTGGCGCACTACGGCCTCGGGGTGGACTGGCAGACCGCCGTACTGATCGGGGCCATCACCTCGCCGACTGACGCGGCGGCGGTCTTCTCCGTACTGCGCCGGGTCCCGATCCGACCGCGGTTGCGGGGCGCTCTGGAGGCCGAGTCCGGTCTGAACGACGCCCCGACAGTCCTGCTGGTCACCCTGGTCAGCACCGGCGAGGTCGGCGAGAAGGGCCTCCTGCACTTCAGCGGCCTGGTGCTCTACGAGCTGGTGGTCGGCGCCCTGTTCGGGTTCCTGATCGGCTGGATCAGCGTCGGCCTGATCCGCCGGATCGCCCTCGGCTCGGCCGGTCTGTATCCGCTGGCGATCCTGTCGCTCGCGTTCATCTCGTACGCCGGTGGCGCCGTACTGCTCCATGTGTCGGGGTTCGCGGCGGTCTACGTGACGTCTCTGGTCCTCGGGCGGGCCGAGTTGCCGCACCGGATGGCGACCCGGTCGTTCGTGGACGGGATCGCGTGGCTGGCCCAGATCGGGCTGTTCGTGATGCTCGGTCTGCTCGCGTCGCCTGGGCGGATCGGGTGGGACGACGCCGCGGTCGCCCTGGTGATCGGGATCGCGGTGACGGTGGTCGGCCGGTTCGCGGCGGTCACGCTCTCTGCCCTGCCGTTCCGATTGCCGTGGAAGGAACAGGCGTTCATCTCCTGGGCGGGGCTGCGCGGGGCGGTGCCGATCGTGCTGGCAACCATTCCGCTGGCCGAGGGGGTGCCGAACGCGGACCGGATCTTCGACGTGGTGTTCGTGCTGGTGTTCCTGTTCACCCTGCTGCAGGGGCCGTCGCTGCCCTGGGTGGCCAAACGGCTCAACGTGCTGGACGAGAACGCGGCGTCCGAGGTGGACATCGACGTGGCGCCGCTGGAGTCGCTCGGCGCCGACATGCTTCAGGTGCACGTGCCCAGCGAGTCCCGCCTGGCCGGCGTCGAGATCGGCGAACTCCGCCTCCCCGGCGGCGTCTCGGTCTCCCTGGTCATCCGCGGCGACCGCGCCTTCGTCCCCGACCTCCGCACCGTCCTCCGCGCCGACGACTCCCTCCTCGTCGTCGCCCCCACCCCCCTCCGCGACCAAACCGTCCGCCGCCTCCGAGCCGTCTCCCGCGCCGGCCGCCTAGCCGGCTGGTTCGGCGAACGCGGCCGCGACCCCCAGTGACGAACTCATTTGTTCGGCCAGGACTTCTGAACTACCTTTGAACTATGTCCGAGCTGCAGGAAGTCAACTTCTCCGATCTACTCCAGCGCCCCAACGAAACAGTCGAAAAGCTGAAGGCGAGCCGGAACCGTGCGCTGCGGGTCCGCCGCCGGGGATCCGAGGACGACCTGGTGCTGACCACGGTTGCGCAGGTAACGGAAGAGCACGAGGTGGTGGACCTCGCTGTCCGTGTGCTGCGCGCGGTGATGAGCGACCCGGTACTGCGCTCGCACACCCTTCTCGACATCCTGCCGCGGATCTTCCCTTGGGTGCAGTTCTTGCCGCCCGAGGACCGGGTGGGATTCGCTCAGGAGCTTGTCGATGTGATGGAGGCAGGCTCGGACCTCGGCGTCACGGCGCCGGTGCTGACGCTGATCCAGCAATGGCGCAACACGGCCGAGATCTGGGCGGATCCAGAGTTGCTCGCCATCCTCCGATCGCCCCGCAAGGGTGATTTCGGTCCGGTGCCCAGGCCGACTGTCGAGTGACGCCGGCGAAGCGCGGTGATCGGGTCGCTCCTCCCGCGGGGCCCGATCAGTGGGAGTTGAAGTTCCTGACGACGCCCGCCGCCAAGGGATGGGAGGAACTCTGCCGGCAGGCGCCGGGCAACACGGCGAAGGCGTGGGCGGAGATCCGGACAGAGCCCCAGCCCTTTCCGGATTCAGGCCGGCATCACCGTCTGAAAGGACAACTGTCCACAGACAACGGGCTCGAGCAGTGGCAGTACGAGGTGACCGGCGGCGGACGGATTTGGTATCTGGTCGATCCGGACAGGCGCACGGTGTGGATCAGCTACGCCGGGACCGGGCATCCCAAGGCGACCGACTGACTGACTGGTCAGTTGGGGTTTTGGCCTGAGGGGATGGGTTGGGGGGTGTGGATGACGGGGAGGCAGACGGTGGAGTCTGGGGGGACGGTGACTGAGGCGAGGCCTTTGGCCTTGAGGGTGGTGTAGCCGCGGCCGACGATCAGGTCGACGGTGTGGTCGGTGCGGCCGTCGCCGACGGTGAGGGCCTTCTGGGTGAGCTGGCCGGTCACCAGCAGCAGCTCGGGGGAGTTGTCGGCGGCACCGCGGACCGAGACGACGTCGATCTTGTCGCCCTTCGGCTCGTTCGCGACCTTGGCGACGTGGAAGCCGCGCTTCTTGAGCACCTCGGCGACGGCGGCCGCCGTACCCGCTTTGGCTCCGCCGTTGTAGACGTTCACCACCACCTGCTTGGGCACCAAGCGGTTGTTCGGCAGCTTCTGCTCGACGCAGGTCGGCTCGGCGCTGCTGTTGATCAGTGAGTTCCAGCCCCACCAGGCACCGCCGACGAGGACGCCGAGCAGGATCACCATCGTGATCGGCGTCCGCCAATGGATCCGCGAGTGCGGTCGCGGCTGCGGATGTATCGCGGTCATCGGCTCAACCCCCCGTGAGCAGCCATTGTGTCAGTCCACGACCAGTACCCGGGCGTGGAGGACGGAACGCTGCTGCAGCGCCGCGCGCAGGGCGCGGTGCAGACCGTCCTCGAGGAACATCTCACCCTTCCACTCGACGACGTGCGCGAACAGGTCGCCGTAGAAGGTGGAGTCTTCGTCGAGCAGTGCGTTGAGGTCGAGAGTGCCCTTGGTCGTGACGAGTTCGTCCAGCCGCACCTGCCGTGGCGGCAGCGACGACCAGTCCTTCGGCTTGAGCCCGTGGTCCGGGTACGGCCGTTCCTCCCCGACGCGCTTGAAGATCACCCCGCAAAGTCTAGCGGGGTAAAAGGTCTTGTGAGAGGTCGTGAATGTCACCGGAATAGTCCGGAGTGGGGACTCAACCTTTTGGGCACGATCTGCGTCACACGGGGAAAGGGGTAGGGGCAGGGCACAGCTGGTGGGCGCCCACGGTGCCCGCGACTTAGGGGGTAAACCGCATGCGAATTCTTTCCAAACTCGGTGTCGCGGCCGCGTCGATCACGCTCGTCGCCGTCGGTACGGCGCTACCGGCCGACGCGATCACCGTGACCCAGGCCAAGGCCGCCCAGACCCGGCTGAACAAGCTCGGCTGCGGCGCCGGGCCGGTCGACGGCAAGATCGGCACGATGACCAAGGCCGCCACGGTCCGGTTCCAGTCCGCCAACCGGCTCAGCCAGAACGGTTCGCCGACCGGTACGACGTACACCCGCCTGATGGCGAGTACGGCGAAGCGCTGTGACGTCCGCGCGGTCCCGGCCCGGTCCGGGAGCGGCCGCCGGATCGTCATCAGCCAGTCGCAGAACTGGGTCTGGCTGATCGATGCCCGGGGCAAGGTCGTCCGTCAGGGCGGGATCATCGACAACCCGCGGTACCTGCGGGCCGGGACGTACACCAGCGGCGCGAAATGCGGCCGGGCGGCCCGGATCCGGAAGAACACCGACGGCGGGTCGCTGTACCTGAACAACTTCGTCCGCTTCGCCCCGTGCGGGATCGGGTTCCACCAGATCCCGACGTACAAGTCGAACGGCCGGCAGATCCACGCCGACTACCTGCTGGGCACGAACTACAAGGCCTCGCACGGCTGCATCCGGGTGTCCGCCTCGATGTCGGCAACCATCTGGTCGTTCGCCGCCAAGTCGGTCCGCGTCGTGGTGATGCGCTGACCGGGGACGCTTGCAGCCCGTCAACCCCCAGGCTCGAGTTGCCCAGGCACTAGCATGCGCAGCGGGTAGTTCTGTCAACCGGGGAAAGGCACGCTGACATGGCCGAGACAGCCGACGTCGTGGAGACCGTCAAGCAGGGGTACGCGTTCGAGGGGGCGGCGATCGAGCTCGGCGCGCTGCTGGCCGGGGACGAGCCGAAGCCGGAGGCGGCGGTCCGGATCCCGTTGTCGATGGTGAACCGGCACGGCCTGGTGGCGGGTGCGACCGGTACCGGTAAGACGAAGACCCTGCAGTTGATGGCCGAGCAACTGTCCGCGGCGGGTGTCTCGGTGTTCGCCGCGGACATCAAGGGCGACCTGTCCGGGATCTCGCAGCCGGGGCAGGAGAGCGAGAAGCTGCTGGCCCGGACCAAGACGATCGGCCAGGAGTGGACCGCGACCGGGTTCCCGACCGAGTTCTACGCACTCGGCGGCCAGGGCACCGGTGTCCCGATCCGCGCCACCATTACGTCGTTCGGCCCGGTGCTGCTGTCCAAGGTGCTCGGGCTCAACGACGTCCAGGAGTCCTCGCTCGGCCTGATCTTCCACTTCGCCGACAAGCAGGGGCTGACCCTGCTCGACCTGAAGGACCTGCGCGCGGTCATCACGCACCTGACCAGCGACGAGGGCAAGGCCGACCTGAAGGAGCTCGGCGGGCTGTCCGCCGCGACCGCCGGGGTGATCCTGCGCTCGCTCATCGGGTTCGCCGACCAGGGCGCCGAGGCGTTCTTCGGCGAGACCGAGTTCGACACCGCGGACCTGATGCAGCAGCGCGACGGCAAGGGTGTCATCTCGCTGCTCGAGCTGCCGAACCTGCAGGACCGGCCGGCGCTGTTCTCCACCTTCCTGATGTGGCTGCTGGCCGACCTGTTCCACGACCTGCCCGAGGTCGGTGACGTGGACAAGCCGAAGCTGGTGTTCTTCTTCGACGAGGCGCACCTGCTCTTCAACGACGCGTCGAAGGCGTTCCTCGACTCGATCGCGCAGACCGTCCGGCTGATCCGGTCGAAGGGTGTCGGCGTCTTCTTCGTCACCCAGACGCCGAAGGACGTACCGGACGAGGTGCTCGCGCAGCTCGGCTCGCGGGTGCAGCACCAGTTGCGGGCGCACACCCCGAACGACGCCAAGGCGCTGAAGGCGACCGTCTCGACCTTCCCGAGCTCGTCGTACGACCTGGCGGAAGTGCTGACCCAGCTCGGGATCGGCGAGGCGGTCGTCACGGTGATGAACGAGAAGGGCGCGCCGACCCCGGTCGCGTGGACCCGGCTGCGGGCACCGCTGTCACTGATGGCGCCGGCGTCGCCGGAGCAGCTGACCGCCTCGGTGCAGGCGTCGCCGAACAACGCCAAGTACACCGAGGTGATCGACCGCGAGTCGGCGTACGAGAAGCTCGCCGCCAAGGTCCAGGCCGGCGCCGAACAGGCCGAGGCCGAACAGCGGGCCGAGGAGCAGGCCAAGCCGGCACCGGAACCGAGGCCGCGGGCGCAGAAGCAGGACAAGTCGATGGTGGAGCAGGTGATCGGCTCGTCGGCGTTCAAGCAGTTCGCCCGCTCGGCCGGCCGCGAGATCGTCCGCGGCCTGTTCGGCGCGGCCCGCCGCAAACGCTGAGGTCAAACGTTTCACCTGTCAGGGCAGCTGTTTTCACCTGTACTGGAAGGGATTCACGCGTTTGATGGTTGATCAAACGACTGAATTCTCAACGGTCGACCATCGTTTCCACATCGTCATCCACAGCGCGCCGTCGCGGATTGGGACGAGACGCTCACTCGTCGTACCGTGAGAGGTGATGGTTGCGCAGAGTAGGCGAGCGGTACGTTATTGGGCGCTGTGGACCCTGACGGTCCCGGCGTTCGCTGTTGTCGTGCTGGTCGACCTGGCCGCCATCGGGTACGGCGTGCAGGCCTTCGCCGAGCTGCCGAGCTGGCGCGGGCTCGACGTGGTCTTCGCGCTGACGGTCTCGGCGCTGATCGCGGTCGAGGGTGCCCGCCGGGTCGAGAACCGGCGACGTCGCGGCGGCGCGCTGCACAAGGACCTCGCGCCCGCCTGGATGATCGCAGCCGCCGTGGTGCTCCACCCCGCGCTGGCGATCCTGGTGGTCGTCCTGCTCCGGATCTGGTGGCGGATCCGGGCCGGCAAGTGCATCCCGTACCGCTGGGCCTTCTCGACCGCTGTCTACGTGCTCGCGGTCGGCGCGGCGCACACCGTCTTCACCGCCGTCAATCACCTGACCGGCAACGGCGGCCTCGGCCTGGTCGTCGCGATGGTCGCGGCGGCGATGGCGTACGTCGTGACCGACACCGTGCTGTGTGGCCTGGCGATCTCGCTGATCCTCCCCGGCAGCAGCTGGCGCGAGGCGTTCGGCACGATGGACGACCTGTGCACCGACGCGACAGCCGCGACCCTCGGCTGCCTGCTGGCAGCGGCCTGTCTGGTGAGCCCGTGGTTCGCGTTCCTGGCGATCCCGATCACGCTCACCGCGCAGCGGGCGTTGCTGCTCACGCAACTGGAGTCCGAGGTGCAGACCGATCCGAAGACGAGCCTGAGCCGGGTCGACTGGTGGCGGCGCCGGACCGAGGAGATGCTGCGCGTCGCTCGGAACCAGAGCGAACCGATGGCAGTGCTGCTGATCGACATCGACCACTTCAAGCAGGTCAACGACCGGCACGGGCACCTGGTCGGCGACGAGGCGCTGCGGGCGGTCGCGACGATCCTGCGCAGCGCGATCCGGGCGAAGGACGTGATCGGCCGGTTCGGCGGCGAGGAGTTCGTCATCGCCCTGCCGGAGACCGGTCTCGACGACGCGACCGTGACGGCGGACCGGCTCCGCAACGCGGTCGCCGCCAGCCCACTCGCCGCGATGTGCGCGGGCGTCCTGGACGACCCGGACCTCGATCCGGACACGTTCCACCTGACCGTCTCCATCGGCGTCGCCGTCTACCCCGCCGACGGCATCACCGTCGACAACCTGCTCCTTCGTGCGGACCGGGCCATGTACGCCGCCAAGGCCGCCGGCCGCAACCGGGTCCGCCTGGCCGCCGACGTACTCCCGCCGCCCCGCCCCATCCCGCACCCGGCCGTGCCCTTCGACGACTCGGACTCCCACCCCAGCCGCCAAGCCGCCGATCACCCGGTGACCACTGGCGCCGCGGCTCCGACCGACCGCACCTGACAGCACTCCGTCGAGTCCCCCTGCGGACGGGCAGAACCTTTTGCCCGGGTACGGCGTCCTGTGTGTGAGGGCAGCAGGACGGAGAGGGTATGGCGGGTCCGGGGAGTCGTGACGACGACTTCACCGCATTTGTGCTGGCCAGGTCCGCGCGATTGGTGCATTTCGCGCGGATGCTCTGCGGCGACGCCGGACTCGCGGAGGATCTGGTCCAGACGGCGCTGGAGAAGGCGTACCTGCGCTGGGACCGGATCGAGTTGGCCGATCCGTTCGGCTACGTCCGGCAAGCGGTGGTGAACCAGCACCTGTCCTGGGTACGGCGTCGTCCGTGGCGCGAGCGGCCGAGCGGTGACGCGAGCGAACTGGATCAGTACTTCGGGACGTCCGTCGCCGACCCGGCCGGTGCGGTGGCTCGCCGTGTCGCGATCGGCGCCGCACTGGCGACGCTGAGCCGGCGCGAGCGTGCGGTCGTCGTACTGCGGTATGTCGAGGACCTGACCGAGAAGCAGACGGCGGCCGTCCTCGGGGTCGCGGTCGGGACGGTGAAGAGCGCGAACGCGCGAGCGCTGGACAAGTTGCGCGCGGCTCCCGAGCTGAGCGGCCGGTATGTAGGAGAACGAGCATGAACGATGAGCGCCGCACCACGCCCGAGGACGATCTCCGGGTCGCGCTGGCACCGGACGACACCATCGCGCCGCTCGATCCGGCCCGGGTGATCGCCGGTGCGCGCCGCCGACGGAAGGTTCACGGTCTCGCCGCGGCCGGCGTCGCCGCGGTGGCTGTCATCGGCGTCGCCGCGGGCGGATTCCTGGCCGGTGGCGGGTCTCTCGACGACGCGCCCCAGCCCGCCGACCCTGCACTGACTGTCCCAGCTCCGACGCTCGCGACGCAGGACAGGCCGACGCCGCGACCATCCGAGACGCCGGAGCCGAACGCGTCCACGCCGCCGTCCAGTGGACAGACAGGGGGTCCGGCGGGAACCCCGCCGACGGTGGAGAGCTGTCTCCAGGAGGCGGCCGCATCCGGCGTTCCGGTGCCTGCGCCGGCTGCCAAGCAGCGAGGTTCGCTGGATGGCCGGCTAATCATCGTGGCCGATAGCAACTACTGGATGGCGTGCGACAACACGTTCCGGACAACCCCGTCGGCCCGCAAGCCCGCTAAGCTGCAGAGACCGGGCATCCAGGACAACAACGCCTTCGCGGTCGCGGGCAACACCATCGGCACCGCCGCCGGCGAGCGTGACTTCTTCTGGGCGGCCGGGATGCTGCCCACCGGCGTCGCGACCGTGCGGTACAGCTTCGTCGACGGTGCTGTCGTGGATGCCGAGGTCAGCAACGGCTTCTGGATGATGCGGCACGTCTCGACCGTGCCGCCCGGTGCACACGACCTGGGCGACCGGATCCGGGTCCAATTGCTCTCGCCTTCCGGCGCCGTACTGAACGACGTCCGGCTGAACTGGGGGACGCAGACCTGCGCCCAGATCAGCCATGGCTGCTGAGCAGAACTTATCCAGGCAGAACCGTTCCAGGCAGAACCATTCCGGCCGGGCCGCGCGTCCTTCAGCCCGACCGACCGGACGAAAGGGTGTGGAGGGCAACGATGATCGAACAGGACCGGAAGCGGCGCATCGTCAGGCTGCTGGTGACCGGGCTCGCGGTCGCGGCGGTGGCCGGCGTCGCGATCGCCGGTACGGCGGTGGCACGCAGCAGGCAGTCGGCGGGAGAGACCGCGGTCGCGGGCGGACCGGACACCCCGGCCGCGACACCGAGCCCGGCCAACCTGGCCACCCCAGCAGCCGGTACGGCGAACCCCGCCACACCGTCACCGGCGCCCGAACCGGCTGCGACGCCTGAACCGGTGGCAACCCCCGAACCAAGCCAGACTCCAGGTCCGGAAGGCACCGGACGCAAGCCCGCCATCCCGCCGAAGCCGGCGGCAAAGGCGCCGCCAGCCGACCCTGTCGCAGCCTGCAAAACCTGGCTCAAGGAGGTCGCGAGCGAGCGCGGCGAACCGGCACCGGGTCCGAACGCGAAGGTGGCCGCCCGGCTGGACGGCGTACCGGGCACCGTAATGATCCTTGCCGACAGCAAGTACTGGGCCGGCTGCGACACCGCGTTCGCGCGGAACGGCAGCGAGGGCTCGATCCGGCAACCGGCCAAGATCGCCAAGCCCGCACCGGGTGACGCCGAGGCCTTCGAGGTCGCGAACAACCTGATCCCCATCAAGGGCAAGGAGTACGCGTACTACTGGGCCGCCGGCCAACTGCCGTCCGGCGTCGCGAAGATCTCCTACACCTTCCCCGACGGCCGGACCACGGACGCCGTGATCAAGGGCAACTACTGGCTGATGCAGCACCAGACCGCGACGCCCTGGCAGGAAGGTTCGGCGCCGGGCCCGCAGATCAAGGTCACGCTGTTCGGTCCGAACGGCCAGTCGCTACGGACGTTCCTCCTGGTCTGGGGCGAGGACACCTGCGCTCAGGTCAGCCACGGCTGCTGAAGCACCACCTCCCGTACGCCGCCCAGAGCGGCGTACGGGAGTCACAAACCTCAGCAGGCGGCGAAGGACCCGGCCGAGATGTAGGCCTTCGCGACGTACATGCCGGAGTGCACACGGAGCCAGATGTTGCTGGTGCCCTGCGAACCAGTGACGGTCTGACCGGTGGTCTGGCACTCGACCGTCACCTGGGCCGACTTACCCGCCATGCCGACGACCGCGCCGGACGAGTTCGGGGTGTTCCGCACGTTGAGGTAGCCGGACGTGATCGACACCGTGCCGCGGCCGCCGTCGCCGGTCCACAGGTAGGTCACGTCGACCCACGCGTTGTTCGTCAGTGCGAGTGCGTCCCAGAACGTCCCGTCCGCGAGGTCGATCCCGGCCGGGTTGGCGACGGTCCGGCCGAACTGGTCCTTACCGCCGTTGTAGCCGTTCTGGTACGCCGCCTGGGCCTCCGGGCGACCCTGCGGCAAGTCCTTCCACATCTCCCGGATGGCACTCGGGTTCCAGTAGTCGTCCTTGGTGTTCCACGGGCCGACGTCCCACACCGGCTCGAAGGCACACCGGGAGGCTGTGCACACCTTGACCGAGTAGGTGCCGGAGCCGTTGCCGGAAAGTCCGCGGCGAGACGGCAGGGCGACGAAGTGGTCGCGGTTCACGATCACGTGGCCGTTGGCCGTCGTACCTCCGACCAGGCCTTCGCGGGTGGCGAAGACGCGGGACTGCAGCGGTGCGGCCTGGACGCTTATCC
The DNA here is from genome assembly GCF_043197365.1 of Kribbella sp. NPDC049174. NCBI lineage: Bacteria > Bacillati > Actinomycetota > Actinomycetes > Propionibacteriales > Kribbellaceae > Kribbella > Kribbella sp. NPDC049174. Next base: position 62,874 of record NZ_JBICSZ010000008.1, read on the forward strand.
GGCTCGGGTCGACCTTGTCGGTGGGCAGGACCGTCAGGTCGCCGACCCACGGGCTGCCGCCGGTCGGTGGGGCGCTGACGATGATCCGGAGCTGGACCTGGTCACTGGCTCCGGGCAGGGCGGTCGGCGTACCGGACCGGGCGGGCGTCCACTCTGTCCACCTGTCCTTGACCCACGCCCGTACGTCGACGTCGGCCGACGAACCGTCCGGCGTACCGGCGGTGTAGCCGACCACGACGGCCGAGGTGGCGGTGTCGAAGCGGACCGGGACGAGTTCGGCCAGGCCGGAGCGCTGCTTGATCTCGCTCGAGCCGGTCGCGGCCGGGGCGTCGCCGAGGATGATCCGGCTGCCCTCGACCTTCACGTTGCTGGATCCGGCGACTGGTTGGGCCGCGACCGAGACCGGATCGGTCGGTGCGGCGGTGCTTTGCAAGGTGGCGGTGAAGATCGCCAGCGTCGCGGCCAGACAGGCTGTGAGCTGGGCAGGTCGGGTGATACGCATGGGCGGTTACCTCCGGGGCGGTGAAGGTGCACTGCGTGGTTCACCCAATGTGACAAATCAACCGGGCCTCTGTATAGCCCGTGAATAAATTTCTTCGAAGGAGTTGGTGTACGGACAGAACCGGATCGATCACCCAGCGGGTTTGGACCGGTGTGACAGAGGCAGAGGAGAATCGATGACCCGGACCGCGGACGCCGATTTCGAGCGCTTCGTGTTGGCGCAGTCGACCCCCTTGCTCCGCTTCGCGGAGATGTTGTGCGGCGATCGGCACAACGCCGAGGACCTGGTGCAGCAGGCGTTGATGCGGTCCTATCCGAAATGGCACCGGCTGGACGGTGACCCGATGCGCTACGTACGCCGGGTCCTGGTCAACCGGTTCCTCTCCCAGACCCGCCGGCGCTGGAACAACGAGGTTCCCAGCGACCCGGTGAGCAACGACTGGGACCAGCGAGCGGTGGCGGACTTCGCCGGCGAGGTCCAGACCAGGGAGGCCGTGCTCTCGGCTCTCGCCGGTCTGACCGTGCGGGAGAGAGCCGTGGTCGCGCTGCGCTACTCGCAGGATCTCTCCGAGGCCGAGACCGCCGAGCTGCTGGGGATGGCACCCGGGACCGTGAAGAGCACGGCATCCCGCGCGCTGGCCAAGCTGCGTCTGGCACCCGACCTGATCGATACCGGAGTTGGAGGACTGTGATGAGTGACGAGCAGCGGGTACGCAGCGCACTCGAGTACGACCTGGAGCCCTGGCAGCCGAACGCGACCGACCTGATGCGTCGCGGCAAGCGGCTGGCCTGGCTCCGCCGTGGACTGGCCGCGGCGGGCGTCACCGCCTTGGCCGGAACCGTTGCGACGGTGTCCGCCGCGGTCGGCGGTCCGTCCGCCGCAAGGAATCTGCTGGCCGGTGACGGCAAGCCGCCGGTACCGTCCGTGGTTCCGGCGGACACGCCGAAGCCGTCAGTCGACCCGACCTGTCTGCCGGCCAAGCCGACGTTGCCGAAGGCAACCGTGTCGGTGGACAAGACGATCGACCCGAACAACCCGCCGAGCGTGAAGCCGTCGCTGCCGGCCAAGCCGACCGTGCCGTCGGTTCCGAGCGGCAAGCCGTCGCTGCCGACGACGAAGCCTTCGCTACCTGGTACGACGGCCAAGCCGTCGATCCCGACGAAGACGCCGTCGCTGCCGCCGAAGCCCACCTTCCCGACCGGCAAGCCGTCGATCCCGACGGCCACGCCGAGCCTCCCGACGGGCAAGCCCACGCTGCCGAGCAAGCCGTCGATCCCGACGGCGACGCCGTCGCTGCCGGGTAAGCCGACGGTGCCGACGGCCAAGCCGACCCTGCCGTCGGTGGCGGTCCCGAGTCAGAAGCCCTCGCTCCCGTCGGCCAAGCCGTCGCTGCCGGGCAAGCCGGTCGCGACGCCGACCCTGCCCGACTGCGTGGACGGCGTTCCGACCGAGAAGCCGTCCGTGCCGGCGCCGAAGCCGACCCTGCCGGGCAAGCCGTCGCTGCCGACCACGAAGCCGTCCGCGCCGAAGCCGGCCGTCCCGACGGTGAAGGTCTCCGGTGGCGTCAAGGTCACCGTCGACCCGGGTCAGCAGCCCGCCGTCCCGACGACCAAGCCGTCCCTGCCCACCACGAAGCCGACCCTCCCCAAGGAGACCCCGAGCTTCCCGACCACCTTCCCCACCGGTCAACCCTCCTCAGACCGGTGAGGTCCCGGTCACCGGCGGGTAGGCGAATGCGAGTCCCTACTCGCCGGTGACCCCATCTGCTAGTTCGCGGACGACGTCCAGATGGCCGGCGTGCCGTGCGTACTCCTGCAACACGTGGAAGAGGATCCAGTTCAAGGTCGGGCGGTTCGCCTCACCGAACCGCCCACCGACTGCTCCCGGCGTCGCGGGATCCACCCCGCTCACCAGTCGGCGGGTGGTCGCACCACCTTCGTGCAGCCGGGCGATCAGCTCGGCAAGGGTCTCATCAGGCCCCACCGACCAGCGGCCGTCCGGGTCTGCGGCGGAGTCGCCCCACGGTTCGTCCACCTGCTCGCCGGCGAACCCCCAGCGCAGCCAGCGCCGCTCCATGAACACCAGGTGCTTCAGCAGCTCCAGCGGCGACCATCCGGACGGCAACCGGCTGGACCTCAGCTCGGCCTCGGTCAGCCCGGTCAGCTTGGCCTCGATCACGCCGCGGTAGTGGTCCAGGAAACCGAGATGCAGCGCGATCGTGTCGCCTTCTCCGACAGGCGGAGGCTGCGTCATGACAGTCCTCGAAGGAACTCGGCGGTCGGCTCGTCGGCCGGATAGAAGGACTCGATCATCAGCTCCGACACCGTGACGTCCAGCGGCGTCCCGAAGGTGGCGATCGTGGTGAGCAGCGACAGGTCGTGCCCCTCATGCCGGAGATTCATCGGTACGACGACCTCGGTCGGCCCCGGGTGGACGGGCTTGTCGCCGGCAGCGTACTCGCGGAGTTCGTCGTACAGGTCCTGGAGTTCGGGGTCGGCGGTACTGGCGACCTGGCGTTGCAGGCTGGACAGGGCTGCCGCGCGGACCTCGGCCAGGTTGCCGAGCCGGCGCGCCAGGCCGTCTGGGTGCAGGGTCAGCCGCAGTGCGTTGATCGGTGCCTTGAGCAACTGCTCGTCGACGTCAGTGGTGAAGATCTGGATGCCGGCGTTGGCCTCGACGATGTTCCACCAGCGGTCGACCACGAGGGCCGGGTACGGCTCATGCGCCTTCAGCAACCGGCGGAGCGTCGTACGGATCGCGAGCATCGACGGCGAGTGCAGCGACGCCTCGCTGTAGATCGGCGCGTAGCCGCCGGCCAGGAGCAGCTGGTTGCGGTCCCGCAGCGGTACGTCGAGATGCTCGGCCAACCGGAGCACCATCTCGCGACTCGGCTTCGAGCGGCCCGTCTCCACGAAGCTCACGTGCCGCGTCGACACCTCGACCCGGTTCGCCAACTCGAGCTGGCTCAGCCGGCGGCGCTCCCGCCAGCCGCGTAAGAGCTCACCCACCGGGCGCTGGAAGGTCTCCTCGATCGTCGCTGCCATGGTCCGACCGTAACCGTTGGGGTGGTCGTCGCGATTACCTCCGACGTCATCGACCGGATGCGGCGCTCGGCGGCAAGGTTCTGGTCATCCGAACTTCCGAGGAGGAAACCATGAATGCCAACGCTCTCGCCGACCAGTACTTCGCGATGTGGAACGAGGCCGACGCGGACCGCCGGGCCGCGCTGATCGGGGCGAGCTGGGCCGCGGACGCGACGTTCGTCGACCCGAGCTTCGAGGTCGCCGGCCACGACGACCTGAACAAGCTGGTCGGCACCGCCCAGCAGATGTTCCCCGGCCTCGGCTTCGTCCGCATCGGCGACATCGACGAGCACCACACCTACCTGCGCTGGACCTGGCACCTGACGGCGGAGGGCCAGGAACCGGTGGCCGGTGGCACCGACATCGTCCTGCTCACCTCCGACGGCCACATCCAGCAGATCATCGGCTTCCACGACTTCGCCCCTGCTCACTGAGGTCTCGAAGTCACACTGCTGACAGGAGCCGGGCGCAGCGCACTGGGTCTTCGGTGAGACCGACGGACAGACCCCAGAGCCAGTAGTCGACGGTGCGGTAGACGACCCAGTCGCGCGCCCGGTCCCTGTCCAGCCCGGCCTCGCGGACGGCGATGTCGAAGTGCGCGACGATATCGGTCATCTCGTCGAGCCGGGTCCAGAGCACCCGGGCGAGGTCGTACTCGATGTCGCCGCGCAGCAACACCGGATCGACCGTCAGCCAGTCCTCGCGCGTACCCGCGAGCACCTGGTCGGAGTGCAGGTCGCCGTTGACGGCAAGCTCTGACGTGGTCTCGGTCAACGCCGGCGCGACGTCGAGCGCCTCTCGCAGGATCCCGACATCGAACGGCCGGCCCAACCGCTCCCACTCGCGTTCCAACTCCGCGGACCGATCGGCCACGATCACCGCGGTCGACAGCGCATCCGGCGGTGCCGGCACCGCCAACCGCCGCATCAGTTGTCCGAGTACGGCGACCGCCTCGGCGACCGGTTTGGTCGTCAACGGCGTCGACAACCGCTCTAGCAACATCGCACCGGCGTCGAGGTCGGCGTCGTACAGCAGAACCATTCCGCGCCCGTCCCACCACCGCAGCGCCCGGACCTGCTCCTCGACCTCGGGACCAGGCGGGTTCATCCGCAGGACGAGATCCGCCCCGACCGGCACCACGATCGCGTTGGAGCCAAAGGCAACCTCGCCCGTGACCGAGAGCCCCCACTCGGAACATTGCCGTTCCACCGCCCGGGGCAGCCCTGCCAACCACTCCGCGCCCTCCCGCCACCAGCGCGGCATGGCCAGGAACTCCGCGGGCACCTCGATCATCCGGACAAACTAGCCCGGGGCAGATCGGCGACGCGCCTCATTTAGGTCTGTCCGGGCGGCAGGTGGCAGACCATGATGTGGGGATGGGCGGAGATGCATTGCAGTTTGATTCGGGGGTCTCTCGGCAGGTCGAGGCGGTCTACACGGCGCCTGATGTGGTCGAGCAACGGCGGATCGTCCGGGCCGCACTGGCGTTGCGGCCGGGCGATCGGGTGCTGGATGTCGGAGTCGGCCCGGGATTGCTGGCGGCGGAGATGGCGCCCGAGGTCGGGCCGAGTGGGCGGATCTGCGGGATCGACGTCAGTGACAGCATGCTGGCGATCGCGCGGACCCGCGCCGACGTGCCCGGCGGGCCGGGGATCGAGCTCGAAGTGGGGTCCGCGACGAGCATCCCGCACCCGCCGGAGAGCTTCGACGTGGTCGTCTCGACCCAGGTCTTCGAGTACGTCGACGATGTCGCCGGCGCGCTGGACGAGGTACGACGGGTGTTGCGGCCGGCGGGTCGCGTCGTACTGCTGGACACCGACTGGGGTTCGGTGGTGTGGCGGTCGAGTGACGACTTGCGGATGCAGCGGGTGCTGACCGCGTTCGAGGACCATCTGGCCGATCCACATCTGCCCCGGCGGCTGGGCGACGTACTGGCCGAGTCCGGTTTCATGCTCACTCATCTGCAGGTGGTGCCGATGCTGAACGCCGGGTACGACGCGCACACGCTGAGTGCCGGCCTGATCGACATCATCACCGCGTTCGTGCCCGGTCGCGCGGGTGTCACCGAGGAGGAGGCGCAGGCGTGGGCGAACGATCTGCGGGCGCTCGGCGGCAGTTACTTCTTCAGCCTCAACCGGTACCTGTTCGTCGCCTCGGCGCTCTGACCGTCAGTCACCGGGAGGGGTCCGAACTCGGCGGGCGCACCCTGGGATACGCCCGCCGGGGCCGGTCGTTCTCCCGCCCCTCAGTGGGAGAACTCGCGGCTCGGTGAACACCACCCATGCCCGAATGGCACTGACCGAACCGCGGGACCACTAACTGGTACCCCACCCGCCGCCGGATCACACCCCCCGGCACGCGGAAACCGGCCCGATCTTCACATTCCCCGAACCTTCGGTGCCCCGAAAGACATTTACCGCGACCCTGCGCGCACCTACGCTGGACGGCGATTCCGCGCGCCGGGGGAGGCCGCGGGACGGCACAGGGGGAAGGAACGAGGGATGTCGAGTTTGTTCGACGACGAGTTGACCGATGACGACCTGGACGAGCTGGAAGCGCTCGGAGCCGCGGAGGACGCGGACCTGATCGTGACCGCGGCGCTCGGGGAAGCAGCAGATGCCTGAGGCAAGGATCGTCTGGCGGGACACCACGCTGAACAAGCGGACCGTGGCGATGATCGAGGCCGCGGAGAAGCTGTACAAGTCGAAGTTCGCGCTCCTGCAGGGGTCGTACAACAAGGGTGGCGTGGCCGCGTCGGCCGGTACCCATGACGGCGGCGGGGCGGTCGACCTCGACGTCGCGTCGAAGAGCCCGGCCCAGCGCCTGGCGGTGGTGAAGGCGATGCGGCAGGTCGGGTTCGCGGCCTGGCTGCGGACGCCGGCCCAGGGCAACTGGCCGTATCACGTGCACGCGATCGCGATCGGCGACAAGGATCTGTCCCGGGGCGCGGCGCACCAGGTGGCGGAGTACCGCCGCAAGCGCAACGGGCTGGCCAACCGGGGCAAGGACGACGGCCCGGCCGGGTACTACGGGATGACCTGGGAGCTGTACCTCAAGGCGCACCCGCCGGCCCAGCCGGTGCCCGACTCGACCATCTCGCTCGGCGCGATGGCGCACGCCCGCACGCACGACGCGATGACCGGGGCCTGGGGTGCGGACCGGGCCCGGGTGATCGCCTGGGCGGCGCACCCGCGGGTCGGCGCGATCACGAAGGCGGAGACGGTGCCGCCGAAGGGAGTGCCGTGGCACCTGCACTTCCAGCGGGTGATCCGCAAGGTGCAACTGCACTTCAAGCTCGAGGTCACCGGCGTCTTCAACAACTCCGTCGCCGCGGTGATGAAGCGCTACGGGTACAAGATCGTCGCCTGAGACGTCGTCGTACCGGAACAACGACAAGGCCCCACCGGTAGCAGCCGGTGGGGCCCTGGTGGTCCACTACCGCCCGGGCATTCCCGGTGCAGCTGTGGAGGTGGAGAGCGGAACCGACGCCGATGCAGGGGTCAAGACGTCAGCTCCGCTTGCCTGTGTGGAGTTATCTCGTGTCGACCGCCCAGACGTGTGCCTGGTGGAACTCGAGGTCCTGCCGCATCGCCGCCGGGGTGCCGACCGAGCCGAGGTGGTTCATCGTCGGTACGACGACGGCCCGGACGTCGGTCCGCTTCACCTCTTCGAGCAGTGCGTGGAAGGCCGCGGACTCGGCCGCGTCGCGCTCGGTGTAGACGGTGCCGAGGGTGAATCCCTCGGCGGTGGCGAAGGCGACGAGGGAATCCGTCGCCGCGGCCAGCTCCTCCGCGCAGCTCAGCGCGTCGGCCCGTACATACCCCAGAAGCGTCGGCCGGGTCGTCATCGTCCCGGCTCCGCGGTGCTGTCCGCCAGCACCGGCTCGCTCGTCACCCGGAGGGAGGCGAACCGCCGCCGCATGGCTTCCTCGTACTGCGCTGCCTGCTCCGCTGTGGCGGTGTGGTCCGCGATCGGGTGAGCTCCGAACCAGACTCGCACGCGGCGGTGCGAGGCGGGGGTTTCGAGCGTCTCCGTCATCAGCGGGTCCTTCGGCAGTCTCGGTCGGTGCCCCGAACGGCTTTGTCCGGTGCTGAGAAAAGAACACAACACCCGAAGGTCCCTCCGGAACAGTTCCGAAGGGACCTTTACAGAGCCTTGACGCAGAGTAGGGAAACCCTACGAATCCGCTGGTCAGAGCAGTCGTGACAGACTGGCCTGGACCAGTTGAAATGTCCTGTCAAGAATGTTTGCCGGAATTTGCCAATAACGATTCGGCGACGCTGCTTTTTCGATCAAGACCGAAATGTATGACGTCCTGCTAACCGTTTGCACTCACCTGCTTACCCACCGGTATCCGCAGTCCCCCGCCGGCCACGAGAACCCCCACCACAGCTGCCACCAGTGGCACCGCCAGCCCGTTTCGGAAGCCGTCGATCGTCAGTTCGTCCGCAGCTGTCAGCACTGCCGCGACGATGGCCAGCCCGAGCGCCGACCCGAACTGGAACGACGTCGTCAGGACGCCGCTGGCCAGCCCTTGCTCGTCCTCGGAGACCCGCTCGGTCGCGGCGATCGTCAACGGCCCGTAGGCCAGGGCGAATGCGAGTCCGAGCAGCAGGAAGGCCGGCAGCATCGCCGCGAAGGTCGATCCGAAGGGCAGGAACGCCGCGTAGCCGATGACGGCGAGCACGAACCCGCCGAACACGACCCGCCCGTTGCCGAAGCGATTCACCAGCCACGGCGTCAGTGTCGGCGCCAGCACCGAGTCGATGCCGATCACCATCAACGCCAGCCCGGTCTCCAGTTCGGACCAGTGCCGCAACTCCTGCAGGTACAGCACCGCGATGAACTGGAAGCCGACGAACGACCCGACCAGCAGGATCGCGCCGACGTTGGCCCGGATCAGCGCCGTGTTCCGCAACAGTCCCAACCGGACCAACGGCGAGGCCACTCGCATCTCGATCAGTACGAAGATCCCCAGCAGGACCAGCCCGCCGACGCCGGTCGCCAGCGTCTGCGTCGACGACACGTCCGGCGCCCGTACGACGGTGGCCACCAGTAGCAGCATCGAAGTCGTCAGCGTCAGTGCGCCGGTGATGTCGAATCCCTGGCGTGGCTGGGTGCTCGGTACGTCCCGTGGGAGCAACGCGAGTGCCCCGACCAGGATCACCGCCGAGACGATCACCGGCGCGAAGAAGACCCACCGCCAGTCGATCGCGGTGAGGAGTCCGCCGGTGACCATGCCCAACGAGAATCCGCCGGCCGCCGTACCGGCGTACACGAGCAGGGCCTTGGTGCGCTGGGGTCCTTCGGGGTAGGTCGTGGTGATGATGGACAGGCCGGCCGGGGTCATGAAGGCCGCGGCGACACCGGTGACGAAACGGGCCAGGATCAGCACCCAGCCCTCGTCGGCGAATCCGCCGAGGCCGCTGAACAACAGGAACACCACCAGCCAGCCGACGAACATCCGGCGCCGGCCGAGCAGGTCCGCGGCTCGGCCGCCGAGCAGCACGAACCCGCCGTAGCTGAGCGCGTAGGCGCTGACGATCCACTGCAGTTCACCGGTGGCCAGGCCGAGCTCGGCCCGGATGGACGGCAGTGCGACGCCCATCATCGAGATGTCGATGCCTTCCAGAAAGATCGCGCCGCAGAGCACGAACAGAACGGCCCAGGCGCGGCCGGTCAGCCGCTCCTGGGTGACGGTTGATGACACGAAAGACTCCCTCGATCCACAGTTACCTCTTGTAACTGACCCCATCATCAGGAACCATGAAGAATTGTGGAAGAAGGCACTTCAAAGGAACCGAGTTACTCCTGCTGCACCGAGGAGGCGTTCCAGTGGGACACCCGGGAGGACTGTGACGTCCGGCAGATCCTGGACCGGATCGGTGACAAGTGGTCGCTGCTGGTGATCGCGCTGCTGGACAACCAGTCGATGCGTTTCACCGAGCTGAAGACGACGATCGACGGGATCAGCCAGCGGATGCTCACGGTGACGTTGCGCCAGCTGGAGCGCGACGGCCTGGTGAAGCGGACCGTGTATCCCGTCGTACCGCCGCGGGTCGACTACGAACTCACCCCGCTCGGCGTCACCCTGCACGCCACGATCCAGTCGCTCGTCAACTGGACCGAGACCCACCAGTCCGAGATCGCCGCCGCGAGGGCGAGGTACGACGCCGCTACCGCCGCGCCGGCGTCTTCGTGAAGTTCGCCGGATGACCCGGTACGGCGACCAACGTCAGAGCCGCCGCGAGTACGGCGAAGGCCGCGAGTGCGTTCAGCGTCAGCGGTAGATCGAGGAGCAGTGTCAGTGCGGGGGCGGCCAGCGCGCCGATGAGCAGGGCGAGGGAGTCGGCGGCGAAGAACAGGGCGCCGATCCGGCCGAGCAGGCCCGTCGGCGCGGTGCGCTGGATGGCGGTCTCGGCGGTGATCAGGAGGATGCTGCCGGGGAGGCCGATGAGGACCGCGGCGGCGATCGCCCAGGGGATGCCGGGGGCGTTGAAGAGGGCGAAGTAGCCGGCGGCGGTGACGAGCTGGGTGAGCGCGAGGAGGTCGCGGACTCCCAACCAGGACTGGGCTTTCGTGCTCAGTGCTGCACCGATCAGGTAGCCGGCGCCGAGGCCGGAGATCAGGTAGCCGAGCACGTAGCCGGGTGCGTGCAGACGGTCGACGGTGAACGGGACGAGCAGGGCGGTCAGGCCGGCGTTCGCGGTGAGGAAGACCGTCTGGCCGATCAGGATCCCGCGCAGCGCTCGGTGGCCGGCGACGTACCGGAATCCGGCGGGTGGGTTGTCGACGCGCTCCGCGGTCACGTGCCGGCGGGTGCGGACCGCGCTGATGATTGCCGCCGACAACAAATAGCCGGCGATGTCGACGGCGAGGACGAACTCGATCCCCGGGCCGGCCAGCAGGAGCGCGCCGAGCGGTGGTGCGGCGAGCCGGATCGCGCTGCCGGTGAAGGCGTTCAGGGCGTTGGCCGCGGCGAGTTCGTTGCCGGTGCCAACGATCGCGGGCAGCAGGGCGCGGGTGGCCGGGCGGAACACGGTGGTCGCCGTACTCTCGATCAGGATCGCCAGGTAGATCGGCCAGATCCGGTCCGCGTCGGCGAACAGGATCAGCGCGACCGCGGCTGCGCTGACGAGATCGGCGATCCACATCGCGCGGGTGAGATCACAGCGGTCCAGCAGGACGCCGGCCCACGGCCCGATGAACAGGGCCGGCAGCGCCTCGAGGGCGAGGGCGAGGCCGGTCGCCACGGTGGATCCGGTCAGGGTGAACACATGGAACGGGATCGCGACGACCAGCAGCCAGGAGCCGATCCCGGAGATCCCGCCACTGATCCACAGGTGGCGGAAGTCGCGGTTCCGAAGTGTGCTCACGGATCGGGAAGCTATCTTGACGAGATAGATATTGGCAAGAGTGTTCTGTGAGAATATGCTGGCGACTGTGGAACTGGGTGAAGTCCTCCGGGATCGCCGCAAAGCGGCCGGTCGCACGATCGCGTCGGTCGCCGTCGACGCCGGCCTGTCCGTGCCCTACATCGCCAACCTGGAGAACGGTCGCGGCAACCCGACAGTGTCCGCGCTGGACCGCCTCGCCACCGCGCTCGGTGCCCAGTTGGAGGTGAGCATCTCCGACGAACCGCCGCCGCCTCCGCCATCGGTCGGCGCCGATCTCCTGGCCGCATCCCCTCGAGCCGACCGGGTGGTCGCCACTCTCGCCGCCGCTCAATCGCCCACAGTGCCCACGGCCGTGGGCCGCGAGTCCCGCCCTCGCGCCGCCGTGCGCGCCCAGCTGATCGAAACCCTCGACTCTCTGGCAGCCGTCCTCGGTCGCCCACCCGTCGCCGCCGATCTCGACCGTCTCCTGGACCTGCTGCTTCTCGCTGACCAGGGATAACCGGTCGAGTGGTGTGGTCCGCGCCCCGTAGGGTCCGAGCATGGAGATCGGTGCGCGGATCGCCGCGGCTCAGCTGGCCGGATCGTCGAGATCGAAGCGGCAGGTGGTGGCAGGGCCCTTGGTGGGGTTGTTGCACGACGACGATGCCTGGTACCTGTCCGCCATGCTCGCGGCCGAGCCTGGACAGCCGTTCGATCCGGACGAGGTCCCGTGGGCGCTGGCGACCATTCGCCAGGCGTTCGCCGCCGAGGGCCGGTGGCTGAGTGCCGAGTTGGTCGACGAGGCCAACCCTGGCCTGGCCGAAGCTCTCGAGGCCAACGGCATGACGATCGTCTCCCATCCGCCGCTCCTCGTCGTCGAGTCCGGCGACCTGCTGAGCCCTGAGCTTCCCGCTGGTGTCACCGTCCAGGTGGTCACCACCGACGATGACCAGGTCGAGGCGAACGCGGTGTCCGCTGACGCCTATGAGATGGAGGGAGCGGGTTTCGCTCGGCACTCCGATCCTGCGAACGGCGGCTGTGTCCTCGTGCGCGTCGATGGGGTTGCTGCTGCCAGCGCTTCCTGGGTCGCTGTGGCGGATGGCGTCACCGAGGTGGCCGGCGTCGGCACGATCCACACGCACCGTCGTCGTGGGCTCGGTGCGATCGCGACGGCGTACGCGACCCAGCAGGCCTTTGAGCTCGCAGGCGCCACGCTCGCTTGGCTGACGCCCGGCGATGACGGTGCCGACCGCATCTATCGCCGTCTCGGCTACGCACCGAAGGCGACCGCCGTACACCTGGGCGATCCGGGCGGCCATCTCGCCGACCTACGCTGAGGCGGGTTCTGGTCAGGGCGTCAGCAGGCGGATGACGCTCGTGCGGAGCGCTGTGGATGCCTTCTTCGCCGGCAGCCGGTTGGCGCCCGCGGCTTCGCCGGCCGCGTGGCCGAGGGCGATCAGGGCGGAGACCAGCCAGGCGACCGGGACCTCGCGGGTGATCTCGCCGGTGCGCTGACCGCGGCGGATCAGCCGCTCGAACCGCTCGACCACCGGACCGTGTCGCTCATCCTGCTCGACCGACAGCGGTAGGTGGAGCAGCAGTGGGTGCTGCTCGAATTCTCGCCAGCCGAGGTCGATCAGTGCCAGCAGTGTGTCCATTGCGGGCCCGTGATCGAGATCGAGGGCGTCGATCGCCTGCACGGTCTCGTGGGTGAGTTCGTCGACGACCGCGGTCAGCAGGACGTCGCGCGACGGGAAGTGCGCGTACACCGTCTGCCGGGTGACGCCCGCCGCCTCGGCGACGCTCTCCATACTCGCGTCGATCCGCTCGTCCAGCAGCGTGATCGCCGCGGCCAGGATCGCGGTGCGGCTCCGATCCGCGTCCGCGCGCCGCCTTCTCCGTTGTACCAGCTCATCCTTTGACACCTTGTCAAGGTTAGCGGAGCGAGTTAAATTTGACGGTATGTCAGAGTTAACTGTGCGGGAGTTCTTCGACGCGTTCACCCGGGAGGTCGTCGGAGGGGGTGACGCGGGGGAGATCGTGGATCGGTACTACACACCGGATATCGAGCAGGTCGTCGACGGAGTGACGCTGGACCGGCAGCGGCTGATCGATCACCTGCGGCCGGTGCGGAAGAACTTGGTGGCCTGGGAGTACGACGTGCATGAGGCGGTGCGGTCGGGTGATCGGCTCGCGGCGCGGTTCACCGTGCATGCGGAGATGCGGCGAGGGCGGACGATCTCGACCGAGGTCTATCTGTTCGGCGAGGTCGCGCCGGACGGGCGGATTCGCCGTACGACGCAGGCGACGCGGGATGTGAGTGCGCGATGAGTCGCCAGGAGTTCCGCGTGCTGGGGATGAGTTGTGGTCACTGCGTGCAGTTCGTGACCGAGGAGCTCGAGGTGCTGCCCGGGGTCGAGTCGGTGACGGTCGATCTGCCCGCGGAACAGGTGACGGTGGTGAGCTCCCGGGTCCTGGAGCCGGCCGCGGTCCGTGCTGCGATCGAGGTGGCCGGCTACGAGCTCGCCGAGGCTTTGTGATCAGGCCGTGCGTCGATAGATGAGCAGGACGATGCCGGACTCGAACGACGTGGTCTTCGTCAGGCGCAGCGACTGCGGAGTGCCGTCGGGGAACAGTCGCCGCCCCTCGGCAACGACGGTCGGGTAGACGAACAAGCGGTACTCGTCGACGAGGTCCGCCGCGATCAGAGCGTGCGCGAGGCTGATGCTGCCGGTGCAGACGATGTCCTTACCGGCCGTGGTTTTGACCTCGCGCACGCCGTCCAGGTCGCGCAGGATCGTGGTCGGCTCCCACCCCGGCTCCTGCAGCGTGCTGGACACGACGTACTTGTGCACCTGGTTCAGATACGCGGTGACGCCGGTCGTGTCGTCCGTCTGCTGCGGCCAGTACTCACGCATGGCCTCGAACGTCAGCCGCCCGACCAGGAACCCGTCCGCCCGCGAAGACTGCTCGTTCAGTACGTCGAGCACGTCCGACCCGCCGTCGGCCGGGCCGAACCAATCGCCCGCCTCCACGACGCCGTCCACCGTGATGTTCTGGGTGACGATCAGCTCCCGCATCAGCTCTCCTCCTAGGTCTCAGCTGTACGTCGGACTCGATCGCCACCCGTCGACATCATGTCGTCAGCGGACGGTGAAGCCTGCCTTGCGGAAGGCATCGGCGAGCGAGGTCTCGTCCATCGGGGTCTCGGGCTGGGAGGCGCCACGGTTCGACCCGCCGCGGCCGTCACCGCGTCCGCCTTGGCCGCCCGGGCCGCGTCCGCCGCGACCACCCTGGCCGCCACTCGGTCCACGGCCCTGACCGCCGGAGCCACCCTGACTGCCTGAACCACGGCCCTGCCCACCGGAACCACCCTGGCCGCCGCCGGGTCCGCGGCCCTGGCCGCCCTGTCCACGGCCGCCCTGGTTGCCCGCCGTACGGGCGCCGCGGTCACCGGGGCGACCGCCTGAGCTGCCGAGCTCGTCGTCGAGGCGCAAGGTGAGGGAGATGCGGTTGCGCGGGATGTCGACCTCGAGCACCTTCACCTTGACGATGTCGCCGGGTTTGACCACCTCGCGTGGGTCCTTGACGAAGTTCTTGGACAGCGCCGACACGTGCGCCAGCCCGTCCTGGTGGACGCCGATGTCGATGAACGCCCCGAACGCGGCCACGTTGGTGACCTGACCCTCCAGCCGCATCCCCGGCTTCAGGTCGGCGATCTTGTCCACACCCTCGGCGAACACCGCGGTCTTGAACGCCGGCCGCGGGTCCCGGCCCGGCTTCTCCAGCTCGGCCAGGATGTCGGTCACCGTCGGCAGACCGAACATGTCGTCGACGAAGTCCGCCGCGTTCAGCTTCTTCAGCGCCGCCGACCCGATCAGCGACTTCACGTCCTGCCCGGTCGCGTCGAGGATCCGCCGGACGACGGGATAGGCCTCCGGGTGCACGCTGGACGTGTCCAGCGGGTCGTCACCGCCGGGGATCCGGAGGAACCCGGCCGCCTGCTCGAACGCCTTCGGCCCGAGCCGCGCCACCTCCTTCAGCGCCGAGCGGGACGCGAACGGACCGTTCTGGTCGCGGTGCAGGACGATGTTGTCGGCCAGGCCGGGCGTGATCCCGGAGACCCGGGTGAGCAGCGGCGCGGACGCCGTGTTCAGGTCGACGCCGACCGCGTTCACACAGTCCTCGACGACCGCGTCGAGGGACCGGGACAGCGAGTTCTCCGGCAGGTCGTGCTGGTACTGCCCGACGCCGATCGACTTCGGGTCGATCTTCACCAGCTCGGCCAGCGGGTCCTGCAGCCGGCGGGCGATCGAGACCGCGCCGCGCAGCGACACGTCCATCCCGGGCAGCTCCTGCGAGGCGAAAGCGGACGCGGAGTAGACCGACGCGCCGGCCTCGGACACGACCGCCTTGGTCAGCTTGAGCTCGGGGTGCTTGGCGATCAGCTCCGCAGCCAGCTTGTCGGTCTCGCGCGACGCCGTACCGTTGCCGATGGCAATCAGCTCGACGTTGTGTGCGGCGGCCAGCGCGGCCAAGGTGGCGATCGACTTGTCCCACTGGTTCTGCGGGACGTGCGGATAGATGACGCCGGTGTTGACCACCTTGCCGGTCGCGTCCACCACGGCGACCTTCACGCCGGTCCGGAAGCCCGGGTCCAGGCCCATCGTCGCCCGGGTGCCGGCCGGGGCGGCGAGCAGCAGGTCGCGCAGGTTGGCCGCGAACACCCGGATCGCCTCGTCCTCGGCGATCTGCCGCAGCCGCATCCGCAGATCGATACCGAGGTGGACCAGGATCTTCGTCCGCCAGGCCCAGCGGACCGTCTCGACCAGCCACTTGTCGGCCGGGCGGCCCTGGTTCTCGATGTCGTTCTTGCGGGCGATGGTGGTCTCGTACTCCGTCGGGCCGTCGGGCTCGACCCCGGCCGGGAGCGGCTCGACGGTCAGCGTGAGCACGTCCTCCTTCTCGCCGCGGAACATCGCCAGGATCCGGTGCGACGGCATCTTGGTGAACGGCTCGTCGAAGTCGAAGTAGTCCGAGAACTTGGCGCCCTCGGTCTCCTTGCCCTCGCGGACGGCCGAGGCGAGCCGGCCCTGCGTCCACAGCCGCTCGCGCAGCTCACCGATCAGGTCGGCGTCCTCGGCGAACCGCTCGACCAGGATCGCCCGCGCGCCGTCCAGCGCCGCCTGCGGGTCGGCCACCCCGGCCTCGGGATTCACGAACACCGCGGCCGCGGCGAGCGGCTCGACCGACCGGTCGGCGAGCAGGCCGTCGGCGAGCGGCTCCAGGCCGGCCTCGCGGGCGATCATCGCCTTGGTCCGCCGCTTGGGCTTGAACGGAAGGTAGATGTCCTCGAGCCGCGACTTGGTGTCCGCCGCGAGGATCGAGGCCTTCAGCGCGTCGTCGAGCTTGCCCTGGCTCTCGATCGACTCGAGCACCGTCTGCCGGCGCTCCTCCAGCTCGCGGAGGTAGCGCAGGCGTTCCTCGAGTGTGCGCAGCTGCGCGTCGTCGAGCATCCCGGTCACCTCTTTGCGGTACCGCGCGATGAACGGAACCGTGGACCCCTCGTCGAGCAACGCCACCGCCGCCCGCACCTGGTTCTCGCCGACCTCCAGCTCGCTGGCGATCCGCTGCTCGACCGACTGCACCACCACTGTCCGATTCCCCTCTACCGACAACCTGCCCGGGCGACCCGCACCCGCGTGGCCCATATCCTTCCCCATCCCACCCCCCACGCCGAAACCCGATCCCCCTCCCTGTGGACAACTTCCGTGCAATGATCACGCCACGGCCTGGGAGGAACACATGCGGCAGTTCGACGTCTACGTGGTGCGCACACTGCTGCCGCCGCGTGTCGCGCTGCGAATCGTCCAGGTGGTGTTCAGCGTCGGGGCCCTCGCAATCGTGGTGGTGGCCGGCCGGTGAGCGGGAAGGTCGAGTCGCCGGGGCGTGGGCCGACGTGGATCGGTATGCCCGCGGTGGTTCTGGTGCTGCTCGGCGTACTGGTGCTGGTCGACGTGACGTCGCGGCAGCAGCTGAGTCGTGAGTTGCTCGACAGCGGGATCGAAACGGTGGCCGACTCGGTTCAGGTCGAGGTCACCGGTGGGGCGGGCCGTCCGGCGATCAGCGAAGTACGGGTCGACTTCACCGCCGGCGGTGTGGACCGGATCCGGACCACGCTCAACGACATCGAAGACGATCGGCAAGGGATGAAGGAAGGTGCTCAGGCACCCGCTGCCGGCACGCGCTACGCAATGCCGCTGCACATCGTTTACCGCCAGTCCGAGCCGTCGACCGCGCTGGCCGTGGTCGACGCCCGCAAGTGGGCCGACGACAAGAACACTCCGAAGCTCGGCCTCGGCCTGGTGGGTGGCGGCCTGGCTCTCGTCCTGCTGGCGATGCTGCTCCTGACCATCGGAGCTCGCCGCCGCGGCCTGTCCTGGTGGCAGTGGTACACCGAAACCCCGGCACGACATCGCAAATAGACGAACTCCCCGTGACCACAGTGGTCGCGGGGAGTTCGTCGTAGTTGCTCAGGCTGCTTCGAGGGCGAGGTCTTCCTCTTCGGCAACCTCAACCGGCTGCTTGGCCGGGCGCATCAGGGTGCAGGCGATGACTACGGCAGCGGCGACGATGGCGGCGGCGATGCCGAAGGACAGGTGGTAGCCGGAGGTCAGGGCTTCCAGGGGAGCCTTGCCGGCGGCGTCCAGGCCGGCGGTGCGGGTGGCCGACAGGGTGGCCAGGACGGCCAGGCCCAGCGCCGCGCCGACCTCGGCGGTAGTACCGATCAGGCCGGAGGCCAGACCAGCGTCCTCGGGCTTCACGTCTGCCATCGACAGACCCATCAGAGCCGGGAAGCAGACACCTGCGCCGAGGCCCAGCAGGATCAGCACGGGCAGCACGTGGACGAAGTAGTTGCCACCGACGGGAGCCTGGGTGAACAGGGCCAGGCCGACCACGATCAGCACCAGTCCGGCGATCAGCGGACGGCGCGGACCGAACCGCATCACCAGCTTCTCGGAGTACCGCACCGACAGCAGGCCCATGACCACGGTGGTCGGCAGGAACGCCAGTCCGATCTCCAGAGCGTCGTACCCGAGCACTCGCTGCAGGTAGAGGGAGCCGAGGAAGAAGATGCCGAACATGCCCGAGCTGGACAGTGCCTGGATCAGGTTCGCACCGGTCAGGTTGCGGGAGCGGAAGATCCGCAGCGGCACCAGCGGGTTGGCCGCGGTCGCCTCCCGGATGATGAAGCCCGCCAGCAGAACCAGCGTGACAAGGCCGAGAACGAGCGTCCGCGGCGCGGTCCAGCCCTCTTCGGCGGCCGGCTTGACGATGGTGAAGACGCCGACCATCAGTGCCGCGGTGATCAGCACCGCACCCGGTACGTCGGTGCCGCGGCCCATCCCAAGACCCTTGTCCTTGTCGATCAGCTTGACGGCCAGTACGGCGGTCAGCGCGCCGATCGGCAGGTTGACGAAGAAGATCCAGTGCCAGTTGATCGCCTGGGTCAGCAGACCGCCGGCGAGCAGACCGATCGAGCCGCCGGCCGACGCCACGAACGCGTAGACGCCGATCGCCTTGGCCTGCTCACGCGGTTCGGGGAACAGGGTCACGATCATGCCCAGGATCACCGCGGAGGTCAGCGCGCCGCCGACGCCCTGGAGGAAGCGGGCGATCACCAGGACCTCCTGTGACTGTGCCAGTCCGCACAGCACCGAGGCGATGGTGAAGACGATCAGGCCGCCGACGAAGACGTTCCGCCGGCCGAGGAGGTCGCCGAGTCGTCCGGCCAGCAGGAGCAGGCCGCCGAACGTGATCAGGTAGGCGTTCACCACCCACGCGAGCGAGGAGCTGGTGAAGCCGAGGTCGTCCTGGATGGCCGGCAGGGCCACGTTCACCACGGTGACGTCGAGCACGATCATCAACATGCCCGCGCACAGGGTGTAGAGCGCCAGCCAGCGCGAGCGGCCGCCCTGCGCGGCCGGCGTCGTCGCCAGGGTGTCGGTCGTCGCGTACATTTCCGGTTCTCTCCTTGGTCCGTAGGGGCCTTACACCCTTACGTCGGACCAGGACCGCTCAGATTGACACGCCCTTCGAAGTTTTTCTGGCCGGTTTCGACATCCAGTACGCGAGCAGCGCCGGGACGAGCCCGGATCCGACCACGAACAGGGTCGGCAGCGTGGAGAGCAGAGCGAACCAGGTGAACAGACCGATCACCCCACCCGCCACCGGCAGCGACCGGCGGAGCAGGAACAGGTTCGCGGCCCGGAACAGACTCTTCGTGGTCGTCTCGTCACCGGCATCCGGGAGTACGGCGAGCGCACACAGGTACAGGCCGACGATCATCCCGGTCAGCGGGATCAGCACCGCCAGCGCGAAGATCCGCGCCACACCGTCGCTGTACGCCCAGAACGCCAGGCCGAAGGCGAGCGCGATCCCGCCGAAGTACAGCCCGAGCCCGACCAGCCAGAACCTCTTGAAGGCCCACCTGAACTGCCGGAAGTAGTGCCGCAGCAGCGACGGCCGGTCCTGGCTGATCGCGTCCGGCAGCACTCGCTGCATCGCGAACGCCGCGGGGAACAGGGTGACGATGCCGACGCTGAGAACCAGGAAGACCAACTGCAGCATGAGCAGGTCGCCGATCATCGACAGCTTCGCCACGACGGCGTTGGTCCGGCCGGCACCTTCCACCGATTGCCTCCTCGTTCCGCGCGGGCTGCGTTGATCGTATGATCACGATCAATCACGCGCCATCTCACAGGGCCACAGCACAGGGGACTGCATGCTTGCACCGGAGCGCCACGAGCTGATCCTGCGGAGCCTACGGCGGCACGGCCGGCTCCGGGTGACCGAGCTGGTCGCCGAGCTCGGCGTCTCCGCGATCACAGTACGCCGGGACCTCGCCGAGCTGGACTCGGCCGGTCTGCTCCGCCGGGTGCACGGCGGTGCGATCGGGGCCAGCGCCGAGGGGCGCAACAGCGCGCAGGGCAGCCGGCTCACGATCGGGATCGTCGTACCGAGCGCGGCGTCGTACTACTCCGACGTGATCCGCGGCGCCGAGGCGATGGCCGACCGGTACGGCGCCCGCCTCGTCCTCGGGGTGTCCGGATACGACGTGGTGAAGGAGCAGGAGCGGGTCGAGCGGGTGCTCGGCATCGGGGTGGCCGGGCTGCTGATCAGCACCGCGCTCGGTGACGGCGATGCGGACCGGCTCGGGTCGTGGCTGGACGACATCGACGTACCGGTGGTGCTGATGGAGCGGGCGTTCGGGTTCCCGCAGCTGGCGCGCGAGTACGACCATGTCCGCACCGATCACGCGTACGGCGCGATGCTCGCACTCCGGCATTTCGCGAAACTCGGGCATCGGCGGATCGCGATCAACCTGCAGGCGACGGTGACGGCGTACTGGCTGCGGCGCGGGATCGAGGCGGCCGCGTCGACGCTGGACGTCGAGGTGTTTCTCTCCCCGGTGGACCTGCCGGCGCACGGTGAGGACCCGGCTGCGCTGGCGCAACTCGATGCGTTCCTGGCCGAGTGCGAGTCGTTCGGCAGCCGGGCGGTGCTGGTGCACTCCGACGAGCACGGTGCGCGGCTGGTGGAACGGGCGATGGAGCGTGGGCTCCGGGTCCCCGAGGACCTGGCCGTGATCGCCTACAACGACGTGACCGCTGCGCTGGCCGTCGTACCGCTGACCGCCGTCTGCCCGCCGAAGTTCGCTCTCGGCGAGACGGCCTGCGAGCTCCTGCTGCGCAAACTGCAGTCGGGTCCGGCGCCGGTGCAGCACCTCAGCCTGCTGCCTGATCTGAACATCCGGACCTCCTGTGGGGCGGCCCTCCCAGCGGAACCCGGCGTCGTTTTGTTCCGGAACTGATCGAATGTGATCATTCGAGCGCTAGGGTATTGACGAGGAAAGCCCTTTCCCATACTTTCGCTGCACTTGGGTGGTGGTCTGGTCACGGACCCCGGCCGAACCAGGCAGCGAAGGAGTTCCCCTGTGAGACGTGGTGTGGGACTGACCTTGCTGGCCGCGGCGCTCAGCGTGGTGGTCAGCAGTTGTGGCAACGGGGTGATCGACAAGAGTACGGACGGCGTCCCGCCGGCCGAGGCGACCGGGACGTTGCGGGTGCTGATCCCGTCCTTCCCGCCCAGTACCGCGGGCCGGGAGGCGTTCCAGAAGGTCGTCGACGACTTCAGCAAGACCTATCCGAAGATGAAGGTCGAGCCGGACTTCGCGACGTACAAGAACCTGAACGAGAAGCTGTCCACCTCGATCGCGGCCGGCATCCCGTACGACGTGGTGGTCACCGGCGTCGGCTGGGTCCAGCCGTTCGCGTCGAAGCGGATCTTCGAGGATCTGGGCAAGTACGGCGTGACACCGGACGTGATCAAGGAGAAGAGCCTCGGGGCGCTGATCCCGGCGGCGACGTACGACGGCAAGCTGTTCGCCTACCCGCTGCTCGCCGACGCCCGCGCGGTCGCGCTGCGCAAGAGCGCGTTCCGCGAGGCCGGTCTGGACCCGGACAAACCGCCGACCTCGCTGGCCGACATCAAGGTGGCCGCCGAGAAGCTGACCAAGCGGGACAAGGACGGCAACATCACCCGCAGTGGTTTCGACCTCGCCTCCGCGACCGGATTCCGGCAGTCGTTCACCACCTTCCTGGCCTCGACCGGTACGCCGCTGTACGTCGGCGGCGAACCGAACTTCAACAACAAGGAAGGCCTGGACACGCTGTTGTGGATCAAGTCGATGATCAACAACGTCCAGCCGTACGGCCAGCAGAACGCCGCCCAGCAACCCCTCGTGCTCAGTGGTGAGGCCGCGATGGGCATCGTCAACGGCGGCGTGGACTGCTCGGACAAGGGCATCGGCCAGAAGACCTGCGACGACCTGAAGTTCTTCCGCTTCAACAGCGGCAAGGAGATCGAGTACGTCGGTGGCGACCTGGCCTCGATCGGATCGCGCAGTCGGCACAAGGACGCGGCCTGGGCCTTCATCCAGGAGCTGACCAAGCCGACCACGCTGGACGCGGTCGCCAAGCTGAACAAGAAGATCCCGGCCTACAAGGACGCCAGCAACTCGCCGCAGGCGAAGTCGAACCCACTGAGCCAGTTCGTCGCCGACGGCCTCGTCTACGCGGCGAACGAGAACGAGGTGCCGTCCAACTGGCTCGAGATGCGCGGCAATTTCGACATCCAGCTCACCCAGGCGGTCCTCGGTCAGAAGGATCCCGCCAAGGTGCTGGCCAACCTGGCAGGACAGTCACGATGAGTACAACTCTTGAACGTCCGTCACTCGCCACTCCCCGCAAGGTCGCTCCGAGCAAGGACGGCCGAACGCTGATCCGCAGCCAGGTCCGGGCCGGCTGGGCCCTGCTCGCGCCGGCGCTGCTGCACTCCGGCGTCTTCATCGTGATCCCGGTGATCGCGGTCCTGGTGCTCAGCCTGACCGACTACAGCTTCGGTGACACCTGGGCCTGGGTCGGGTTCGGCAACTACGCCGACCTGTTCCGCGACGTCGACTTCCAGGCCTCGCTGTGGCACACGGTGCTCTACGCGATCGTGGTGATCCCGATCTCGATGGCAATCTCGCTCGCGGTCGCGGTCGGGCTGAACCAGAAGATCAAGGGCCTCGGGTTCTTCCGGACCGCGTTCTACATTCCGACGGTCACCGCGACGGTCGCGGTCGCCACCATCTGGCTGTGGATCTACAACCCCGGCTCGGGGCTGGCGAACGGCTTCCTCAGCCTGTTCGGCTTCGCGCCGAACCGCTGGCTCGCCGATCCGGCGACCGCGCTGCCGTCGCTGATGGTGGTCGGCATCTGGCAGGGGCTCGGGACCAAGGTGATCATCTACCTGGCCGCGCTGCAGGGCGTCTCCCGCGACCTGCTGGAGTCGGCCGAGCTGGACGGTGCCAACCGCTGGCAGCGGTTCGTCAACGTGACGTGGCCGGCCATCGGCCCGGTCCAGTTCTTCGTCCTGATCACCTCGATCGTCGGCACCTTCCAGGTGTTCGACCTGGTCTACGTGATGACCCAGGGCGGCCCGGGATCGGAGACCCGGGTGCTGGTGATGGACATCTACCAGAACGCGTTCCAGGACCTGAAACTCGGCTACGCGTCCGCCGAGACCGTGATCATGATGGTCGTGATCGCGCTCTTCATCGGGGTCGGACGCCTGCTCCAGAAGGCGGATGCCAATGACTAGCGTGAGTGTGGCCGGACCGGCGGCGTCGTCGAAGGCGTCCTCGGTCCCGCTCGGCAAGATCGTCCTGTACCTCGTCCTGACCGTCGGCGCGATCCTGATGATCACCCCGTTCATCTGGATGCTGCTGACCGCGTTCAAGAGCAACGCGGAGATCGCCAAGTTCGGCTGGCTGCCCGGGGAACTGCGCTGGCGCAACTTCGTCGAGGCGATGCAGACCGCGCCGTTCCTGCGGTACTTCCGCAACAGCCTGTTCATCGCGGTCGGCGAGACCGCCTTCACCCTCGCGGTCTGTACGACGGCCGGCTACGCGCTGGCCAAGTTGCCGCTGCGCGGGTCGAAGGCCCTGCTGAACTACTTCATCGTGCTGTTGCTGGTGCCGTTCCAGATCATCCTGGTGCCGCTGTTCCTGATCGTGAAGTCGATCCCGCTGTTCGGCGGGAACAACATCCTCGGTCAGGGCGGCATCGGCTGGCTGAACTCGTGGTGGGGCCTGATCATCCCGCTCGGCGCGGCCCCGCTGTTCACCTTCCTGGCCCGGCAGTTCTACGTCTCGGTGCCGAACGAGCTGGCCCAGGCGGCCCGGGTCGACGGGCTCGGGGAGTTCGGCATCTTCTGGCGGATCATGACGCCGCTGATCAAACCGGCCTTGATCACCATCGCCGTGTTCCAGATCGAGGCGGCCTGGAACGGGTTCCTCTGGCCGCTGATGATCACCACGTCGGACTCGATGCGGCCGCTGCAACTGGGGCTGGCGATCTTCTCCCAGAACCCGGCCGAGATCGAATGGCCCTATCTGATGGCGGGTACGGCGCTGGCGACACTGCCGATGATCGTGTTGTTCGTGTTCGCCCAGAAGCGGTTCGTCGAAGGAATGGCGAACGTGGGCATCAAGGGCTGACAGCCCGGTAAACCTCGAACAGGTGCTCACCCCGCCCCGGGTGAGCACCTGCGAGGCCCCCCACAACATGCGGTGGTCCCGAAGAAACACCGGAGCTTCCCACTCGGTCCCCCCGCCGGGTCGCTCACCCGTTTATCGTCACAGTGTGGCCGCCGTTACAGCATTCGTCCGGATTTTTCTGCTACTTCCCGGATGATTTCTGCGAGACCTTACCGAATTGCCCTGTTGGTACTACGTTTCGCACCCGCCGGGCGACCGTGGGTAGGCACAGCCCTTCCGGGGAACCTGGAATGGCATGCGGATCCGGGTGCTCACGATGAATGTCCAGCATGACGCCGGCGACCCACGCCGTACGGGGCTGATCAATGCCGAGCTCCGGCGGTTGTCGCCGGACCTCGTCGCGTTCCAGGAGGTCTGCGACGACCAGCTCGCCGAGCTCATCGACGGGACCGGGCTGACGCACACCACTCACCAGTCCGAGGTGCTGAAATCCAGCTGGCGTCACGGGTCGGTGCTCGCGACTCGGTGGCCGCATCGTGTCGTCGACGTACAGGAGCGTCGTGCTTCGGCGGAGTCGGATGTGCACTGGTGGACGCTGGCCGCGGCGGTCGACGTACCTGAGCTGGGGGAGTTGCTGTTCATCCACCCCTCGACGCCGTGGCGACTCGATCAGGCCGGGGCTCGCGAGGAGCAGTTGCTGGCGGCGGTCGAGCTGGACGAGCAGCATCGCTTCCGGCTGCCTTCGATCATCGCCGGGGACCTGAACGCGACGCCGAAGTCGGCCGGGGTCCGCTTCCTGACCGGTCTGCAGTCGCTCGGCGGTCGCAGTACGCAGTACCACGACGCGTGGGCCGTGGCCGGCGACGGCACCGGATTCACCTGGACCGTGGCCAACCCACTCGCGGCCGCCGAGATCGACCGCCTGCTCGGCCAGTCCCGCCTCCGGCGGCGCATCGACTACGTCTTCGTCGGCTCCGCACACTCCCACCCGGACGCCCGCGCCAGAGTCCTACACACCGAACTAATCGGCGACGCCCCGGTAGACGGAGTCTGGCTCAGCGACCACTTCGCCGTACTCACCGACCTGGACTACACGCTGAGCTAGCTGAGGTGGACGCGGACGATGTGTTTTACGACGGGGGTTAGGTCGTCTGTGCCGAGGAGGTCCAGGGCTTGGGTGGCGCGGAGGGTGGTTAGGCCGTGGATGTTGGTCCAGAGGGCGATTGCACGGTCGCGGGCGTCGGTGCTGTCCGGGCGGGCTTGGGCGACCAGGTCGGCGAAGTGCTGGAAGAGGGGAAGTGAGCGGGAGCGGAGGTTGCCGCCGGCGCCTTCCAGTAGGTCGTGTCTGAACAGGAGCTCGAACATGGCCGGGCGTTCGGCGGCGAACCGTAGGTAGGCCGAAGCTGCCTCGATCAGGAGCTCCTCGGGCCGGCGGGTGGACCGGCGCCTGTCCGCTTCGCCTTGCGCTGGATGCAGACGGGTGGAGAGGTCATCCAGGCCGGTGGAGGCGATGGCGGCGAGCAGTGCGTTGTGGGTGGGGAAGTAGCGGCGCGGGGCGCCGTGCGAGACGCCGGCGCGGCGGGTGATGGCGCGCAGGGTGAGGTTGGCCAGACCCTCTTCCTCGAGCAGTTCGACGCCGGTCTGGACGAGACGGTCGCGCAAGGGGGTGTCGGTCACGGTAGACATTGTCTACTATCTCTGCGTAGACACTGTCTACTGCAGGAGGATCCTGTGTGGTACTGGCTGTTCAAGTATGTGTTTGCCGGTCCGTTGCTCCGGTTCGTCGGGCGTCCGACGGTTGAGGGGCTGGAGCACATCCCGCGGTCCGGCCCGGTGATCGTGGCCGGCAACCACCTGGCGCTGGCGGACTCGCTCTACCTGTGCCTGCTGGTCCGGCGCCGGATCACGTTCGTCGCGAAGCAGGAGTACTTCGCCGGCAGTGGGCTCAAGGGCCGTTTGATCCGATGGTTCTTCACGGCAGTCGGCCAGGTGCCGATCGACCGCTCCGGCGGACGCGCCGCCCAGGACGCGCTCGCCGCCGCGACCGCGATCCTCGAGTCAGGTGGGATCTGGGGCATCTACCCCGAGGGGTCCCGATCACGCGACGGTCGCCTCTACCGCGGCAAGACCGGCGTCATGCGCGTCGCACTGGCCACCGGTGCGCCCGTCGTACCGGTCGTTGTCACTGGCACCGATCGGGTCAACCCGCCGGACACGCGGCGCTGGCACTTCGGCCACGTCCACCTGAAGATCTGCCCACCACTCGACCTCTCGCCGTACGTCGGCCGCCCGCTGAGCCAACCGGTGGTCCGCCAGGCGACCGACCACCTGATGCGCGTGCTGCAATCGCATTCGCACCAGGAGTACGTGGACGACTATGCCCGTCGAGCATCCTGATTGTCTCGAAGCCGTTCTGCGTCTAGGATTCCGGTCGTGACTACCGGGTCGGCCATTGGCCATTCACGAGTCGGGTTCCCGGCTGCGTTCTGAGCGCCGGTAGGGCCATTCGCGGCCCACCTTCGCATCTCTGTTGTCGACAAGCTCATTTCCGCATGTCCGAACACTCCAGAGAGAAGCGAATCCTGAACGATCTCATCGAGCATTTCCGGGCGAACGCTGGCCAGGTCGACGACAGCAGGTACTTGCTGTTGACAACCACCGGTGCCCGCTCGGGCCGGCCGCACACCGCGATCCTCGGCTACTACCCGGACGGCGATCGCGTCCTCGTCGTCGGCTCGGCCGGTGGCGGTCCCAAGCATCCGGACTGGTACCACAACCTGGTGGCCAACCCCGAGGTCACCATCGAGACCGGCCTTTTCACCTATCCCGCCACGGCCGTCGTCCTGCGGGACGCCGAACGCGACGAGGTGTTCGCCCGGCTCGTCGAGGCGGACCGTGGGTGGGGTGAGTACCAGGCGAGGACCACCCGCACGATCCCGGTCGTGGCGCTGGTCGCGCAGCCCGGTCCACCGGCCGGCGGCTCCTTCGCCGAGACGCTGAAGCGCATCCACACCACCTTCCGGCGTGAGCTGGCCTTGATCCGCAAGGAAGTCACCACCTCCGGCACGGCAGGCCTCGGCGCGCAGTTGCGCATCAATTGCCTGACGCTCTGCCAAGCTCTGCACCATCACCACACCGGCGAGTCCGTCGCGCTCTTCCCGGCGCTCGCCGACCAGCATCCCGAGTTGGCCGACGCGCTCGCCACGCTCCAGTCCGAGCACGACCAGATCGCCGTACTCCTCGAAGAGCTGGAGAAGCTGCTCTCCAATCCGTCGCCCGATCTGCTTCCGCAGGTGGATCGCTTGACGGCTGCTCTCATCGCCCACCTGGACTACGAGGAGGCCGTGCTCCTGCCTCACCTGTAGTCCGCTCTTGCGTTCGACGGCCGACCGGATCAGCGTTGGCCTGTGTACGACGAGGCTGTGGAGGCCGGCCGGGATGCCCTGTCGCGGGGCGCCTGGCCGGCTGCTCGGCGGCAGTTCGAGAAGGCTCTCGAGATTGCGGCGACTCCTGAGGCGTACGAGGGGTTGAGCTGGGCTGCGTGGTGGCTCGAGGACGTGGCTGCTTGTCTTGACGCGCGGGAGCGGGCGTATCGCCTGTATCGGCAGGCAGACGACGTCCGCGGTGCGGCCCGGATGGCGTTGTGGCTTGGTGACGATCACAACGAGTTCCACGGTGCCGATGCGGTGGCCGAGGGCTGGTTCAACCGGGCTGGCCGGCTGCTCGAAGACTTGGACTGTCCGGAGCGTGGTTGGCTCACGGTGTTCGACGCGCATGGCGCGCTCAATCGGCACGACACCGGTCGCGCGCGCGTTCTCGCCGTACAGGCTCGGGACGTCGGTCGGCGGCATCGGGCGGTGGATCTCGAGATGTTCAGTCTCGCCACCGAAGGACTGGCCCTGGTGGCGGAGGGCGCAGTCGAGCAGGGGATGCGGTGTCTGGACGAGGCTTCGGCGGCCGCGCTCGGGGGAGAGTACGAGAACCTGGCGCCGGCGGCGTGGACGTGTTGCCAGTTGATGTCGGTCTGTGAGGAGATCCGCGACTACGAGCGCGGTGCTCAGTGGTGCCGGCAGATCGACGAGTTCAGCCGGCGGATGGAGGCGCGGTTCGTCATCGGGGTCTGCCGGGCGCACTACGCCGCGATCCTCGGTTGGCACGGGAAGGTGATCGAGGCTGAACTCGAGCTGACCGGAGCACAGGCGGAGCTGACCGCGAAACGGCCGTACTGGCGGGCTGAGGCCGTCGTACGGCTTGGTGAGCTGCGCCGGCGACAGGGACGGCTCGCCGAGGCGGAGGCCCTCTTCAACGAGGTGTCGTGGCACCCGCTCGCCAAGCGCGGGGTGGCGGAGCTGAGTCTGGATCGAGGAGATCCGGCGGCGGCGCGGGCGGTGCTGGACCGGGTGCTCCGACAGGTGCCCGCGGTGGGATCGGTCGGTCGTGCTTGGCCGCTCGAGTTGCTCGTGCGGGCTGAGACGGCGCTGGGGGAGCTCGATGCGGCTGCGACCCACTTGGCTGAGTTCTGCTCGATCGCGGCGTCGGTGGGGACGCGGCCGTTGCGTGCGGCCGCACGCTTTCTGGAGGGTCTGTACGCGGCTGCCCTTGGGGACCACGACAAGGCGCGGGTGTGCTTCGAAGACGCTGTCGAGTTGTACGACGGGATGGCTCCTTTCGAAGCCGATCAGGCCCGGGCGGAGCTGACCCGGGTGCCGAGCCGGTCGATGCTCACCGCGCGACAAGTCGCAGTACTGCGACTGGTCGCCGCCGGCCTCGGGGATCGGGATATCGCCGAGCGGTTGGTGATCAGTGAGCACACGGTGCACCGGCACGTGGCCAACATCTACACGCGGTTGGGCTGTTCCACTCGTGCGGCCGCGGTGTCTCGGGCCACCCAGCTGGGCCTGATGGCCTGATCAGGCCATCTGAATGAGTTGGCCGCTGCGGGTGAAGCGGCCGCGGGCCGGGTCTGCCGATGCTGAGGGTCATGGAGCAACTGGCGCAGTACAAGGAATCGGTGCGGACGACCTGGTCGGCCGGGGACTACGACGCGATGATGCGTCAAGAAGGCTTGTACGACGTGGGGTCGCGGTTGGTGCGGACGGTGGGAGTCCGGCCTGGTGAGGACGTGCTCGACGTTGCCTGCGGGACGGGGAACGCGACCATCCCGGCTGCCCAGGCTGGAGCCCGGGTGACCGGTCTGGATCTGACACCGGTGATGCTCGCTCGCGCCCGGGAACGAGCGGGCGGGCTCGAGATCGAG
Organism: Kribbella sp. NPDC049174; assembly: GCF_043197365.1. Taxonomy (NCBI): domain Bacteria; kingdom Bacillati; phylum Actinomycetota; class Actinomycetes; order Propionibacteriales; family Kribbellaceae; genus Kribbella; species Kribbella sp. NPDC049174. The sequence goes on from NZ_JBICSZ010000008.1 coordinate 92,197, forward strand.
TGGGTCGAGGGTGACGCCGAGGAGATGCCGTTCTCCGATGAGCAGTTCGATGTGGTGCTGTCGACGTTCGGTTGCATGTTCGCGCCCCGGCACGAGGTGGTCGCCGACGAGATCGCCCGGGTACTGCGGCCGGGCGGGCGGTTGGGGGTGTGTACGTGGACGCCCGCCGGCGTGATCGGTGAGTTCTTCCGCGTCGTGGGCGGGTACTTCCCGCCTGATGCGTCGTATGTCGATCCGCCGTTGAGCTGGGGCGAGGAGGACCACGTGCGCGAGCTGTTCGAGGGGACCGGGATCGAGCTCTCGTTCGGTCGCGAGGTTTCTGTCATCCGCCACGAGTCGCCGTCGGCTGCCGTCGACTGCTACGCGACGAAGTTCGGGCCGGTCGTGCTGGCGCGCCAGGCGCTGGACGATCGGTGGCCTGCGCTGCGTGATGATCTGCTCAAGCTCTTCACTTCGTATGACGCCGTACTGCCGGCTGAGTACCTGGTGATTCAGGGGCGGCGGGCCAGTAGGGCGTAGGCGTTGGGCAGTCGGCCGGACCAGGCGGCGGCGCTGTGGCCGTCGGCGGGGCGCCAGAACGGTTCGGCGTACTCCTCGAGGGCCTCGATCCGCAGGCCGGCGGCGACGACCGCGGTGACGATCTGGCCGAGGTTCCACTGCCATTCCTGGGCGCCGTTGGCCGGGAACGAGTCGTTGATGTGCGACTCGGCGAAGTAACTGCGATCCGGCCGGATCCGCGGCTCGTCCTCGTCCCAGGTCCACAGCGGCACGGCTGGGTGGGCCTCATAAACGAAGAGGTGACCGCCTGGCCGCAGTACCCGGGCCACGTCTGCTGCCCAAGCCGCGATGTCGCGCATCCAGATCAGCGCACCCTTGCCGGTGTAGACGAGGTCGGCGGCCCCGTCCTTCACTGGTACGCCGGGGACCTCGGCGACGACGTACTGGCAACTGATGCCGAGCTCGACCGCTCTCCGCTGCGCCGCACCGGCGGCCACTGAGCTGTAGTCCACTCCTACTACCTGCCGGGCCCCAGCCTTCACCAGCGCGACATCGTCCAGCCCGTGCCCACTCTGAAAGTGCACAACGATCGGCTGCTCATCGAGCAACGGCTGCAGCAGCTCCGCCTCCCGCTCAAAGAGCCGCGGCCCACTCCGCGCCTCCTCCAGCAACTCGTCGTACTCCCGCACATGCTTGGCAGAAGCCCGCTCCCAAGCCACCCGATTACTCCGCACAACCTCATCCACCGCCCCAGTCTCCCGTACGCCAAGGTCGCGGTCAGTCGGAGAGGGGGAGGATCTGGAGGATGTCTTCCAGGTGGGCTTCGAGGGGGACAGTGGCCGCGCCGTCGTGGATTGTCGCGCCACGGAGTGCGTTCGGGGCGAGCAACTCGGTCGGGAACGTTGCCTCGCAGACGAATCCAGTCTGAGTCTGGGTGAGGTTCGGGGTGCCCGTTGCCGAGACAGTCAGAGCCGAGGCAGCGTACGGCGTTCCGGCGATGAAGTACTGGGTCAGCAGGACGAAGAATCGTGGTGGATTCTCGGACCGCAGCGCCTCGGCCATCGACCGCACTTCGAGGAACCGAGTGGCCAGATGGTCAGGGACGGCGTACGGATCCACTGACGCGCTCATGTGTCACTGCCGTCCAGTTGGAATGACAGCGTGGCCGGGACGTCGGTGAGGACAGCACGGTAGGGGATGACGCCGAAACGCTTACGCCGAACCTTCGCCTCGATGGTGGTGGTGCCGGTGACTCTCGCGTCCTTCGGGGTCCGGACGACGAGGTGGAACCGATACAGGCCGCGCAGCTCGGTGGAGCTGGTGCGATAGAGCGCCCAGCTCGGGGTGGACTCCAACTCGTACATCGCCTCCAGGAATGCCTCTCGGCGTGTCACCGTCCGTGCCAACTCACCCTTCGCCTCGATACCGACACCGAGGATCTTCATGGTCGGTCCGAGACTCACCGTCCGGGACACCTCGACGGCGTCGCTCATCCGGTCCGGCTGCATCGACCAGGCGATCGGCGGCGTCTCCGTCCCCGCCGCGGTCAGGTCGAGTTCCAGCAGGGCCTCGGTGAACGGCTCGTCGTCGGTGTGCCTCAGCGTGCAGGTGAGGTGCAGCAGGTAGAAGTCCGAGTCGGCGGCCTCCTCCTTCAGGAAGTGGCGAAGTTCCGCATCGTCGGTGGAATCGGCGTCGATGCGGCGGTGGATCGGTCCGCCGACCGAGATCCGCTGCCGAACCGGTTCGGCGGCAGCCGGGTCGGAGTCGCCGCTGCGGACGAACTCCTCCTTGGCTTCCAGGACGACGTCCTGCATGGGTGGATCGGGCATTTCGACAACGATCATGATTCCTCCCCAACGTGCGCGTCGCGATCGGCCCAGTCGCCAGCGAAGTAGAAGGCCCCCCAGTCACGGTACTGCGGGAACTGTGTCCTGGTATCGCGTTGCGCCGTCACAAATGCGTCGAGCATCGGCGCTCCACCGACGCAGGCTTGATGAAAAGCTGCGAAGAAGTGCCGCGAGACCGGGTCACGGACCTTCCACAGCGTTCCGATCAGGGTGCCGACTCCGCTGATGAAGAAGCTGGCCGGGAGGCCGCGAATGTTGTCACCGCGGTCGAACCGGCCCAACGCCGTCTCGCAGGCGCTGAGAGTCAGGAGACGCAGTCCGGTCAGGTCCAGGCCGAGCAGCTCGTAGGCGTGCAGCCTTCCGTCCGACTCGGCGGTCGGGTGCAGATAGAGCGTCTGGAACGCAGGTGCGTCGACGTTGTGACGGCCGTGGGTGGCCAGGTGAACGACCGGCGAGCCGGACAATGCGGTCACCGCGGCCTGCTCGGTGGCTTGGTCGTCGATGACGGCCTGCCGGCCGAACAAGGCCGCGATCTCCTCGGCTTCCGGTACCGCTTCGGGCAGTGGATTCAGGCCGGGCCGTCCGTCGTGCGCGAAGCCGAGGCCGATCGCCGTACCGGGTCCTCGGCTCGGTTCCCGGTCACGTCCGGCGGCCAGCAGGTACAGGTGCGGCAGGTAGGTGACCACGAAGTCCTGCGCCAACGGCCGCGCGAGCGGGCCGAGCAGGTGGAAGGGGAAGAAGTGGAGCGGGCCGTGCGGCACGATGCAGAGGTGGTCGCGCCCGGTGGCCAGAAACTCCTGCAGGCGCTCGCTGACATGACCGAACAAGCCCGGCAGATAGTCCGCAAGGGCGTGCTCCGCGTCACGGGACACCACGCGGCGGCCGAGTGGCGGATCCTGCACGTCGCGCCTCACCTGTTCGACCAGCAGGCCGAACGGGTTCGTCAGCAGGCCGCCCATCTCGATCATGCTGGAGGGGAAGGCGTGCGGGATGACGCTCACGCCGACGTTGTCGTTGGTGATGTAGAGGACGTAGACCGCCATCCGGCCGTCCTTGACCGCGCCGACGTAGAGGCTGATCAGGACGGTACGCGCACCGAGCGCCGCCTGGACCTCTTCGAGCGACAGGTACGCCGACGTGGCGGTCCCGGGCGCGAGGAGCATCTTCCGGCTGACGAGCTCATCGAAGGCGTACTCGAGGTTGGCGAGCTGCTCCTTCTCGGTCGCACCGCCCTCCACAGCTCGGGGGCGAGCGTAGGTACCGAGCACGGTCTCCTCGTCGAGCAGGACGTCCGGGTCCGAATCGGCGACTCCGGGCTCTGCCGACACGACCGCACGGAGCTGGTCGATGCGCTCGAGATACCGGCCGGCATGGTCATCGGAAGTCGGGTCGTACTCAGTGCCTGCCGCCAGGACCGGCGCCAGGCGCGCACCCTTGGCGATCTGCCACAACAGGTTCAGCGCCTCGCCACTGGTCGGGTGGGCACCGATGACCGCCACCGCCTCCCGGACCATGTCCTGAATGACCTGGGTCGCGCCGTCACCGAGTCTTGTCTCGATGCGGGCCGCGTTGGGTGCGAGTGCGCGGAGGAACGGTACCTCGATCGGTGTATCTGCCTGCCTGACGATGTCACCGATCCTCAACAGGACTTGGAGTCCCTGGTCGTCGAGACCGAGGTCCAGGAACCCGGACAGTGCTTGTGCGTACCAGTCGGCGCAGTCGGCCCATTGCCGTGCGTGGTAGGCGTTGACGCCCATGTTCAGTTGAAGATTCGTCCGGCGCCAGATAAGCAGCTGCCAGTGCTCGGCGGCAACGATCGGACTGATCTCGGGCACCTGGTCGAGCAAGGTCAGGCCGAGAGCTTCCTCGTCGGTCGCGCTCGCCCGGCCCGCCAGGCGCAGCAGCGCGGCCGCTCGCCGAGCGCCGTTCCAGTTCTCCCGGACAGCTCGCTCGTCCATCGCCTGAACGCCGGCCACCAGCGACTCGTACGCCGGAATCTCGCCGACCAGGCTGTCCGCCAGCGCGGTCAGTTCGGCCTCGAAGACGCTGGTCCGTAGGTCATCGGTTCCTCCGGCGAAGAAGGGCCGGAGGCGTTTGATCTCGTCGAGTGCGGCTCGCGGCGCCGCTGGCAGGAGCAGCCGGACGGCAGCCAGCAGCATCGTGGTCGCGTTCTCGAAGCCGTAGTACTCCACCAGGCCGTCCAGCGGGCTTTCCAGAATCGGCGCGACCGCTCCGGCGTCGATCTCCTCGCCGAGGTACTGCAGATGGTTGAGAAGGAAGATCCGCAACCGGGGGTTGTCCTGCTCGGCAAGATCGGCCAGGGCCTGGTGGCAGATCTCCGCGATCTCACCGTCGTCCACGTCCTCCCCGAGTTCGCGGCGCCAGCCGAGAACATCGGCGAGAGCTTTGAGCCCGTACGCGCGGCCTCCTGGCGAGGCGAGTTGCACGGCCTGTCGTAGATAGGCCTCGGCGGTGTGCAGTGCCTCCCGCGGCTCGGGCATGGGCGGGCCGTCGTCGTCGGTCGGATCCCGCGTCAGCGCCCCCCGTTGCAACCACGTCAGTGCTCTTTCCTCGGCGCGACCGGAGGTTGCCCGGGCGAAGTATGGATCCAAGAACAAGGTGCCGAGGGCAAAGTAGAGGGAGGAACGGGCATGCCGATCGCCATCGGGACCGAGGTCTGCCAGCACTTCCTCGCAGATGGAGCCGGCCTCGGCCAACAACCCGCCATCCGGGTTCTCCGCCAGCGCCGACTTCGCCACGTCGGACCACGCGATCGCGAGGCCGACGCGAACCTCGATCGAGGCGATCGTGTGGTCGGACGCCTGGACTGCTGCCCGTGCCAGACGCGCGATCTGGAGCGCGGGACGCCAGTTGCCCCGGACGCCCTCGCGACCGAACCAGCGAGACAATGCGATCAGGTAGCGCGCGGACAGGGTCGCGGTGAATGCCGCTGAGCCCACCCTCCGCTGCCCCTCGGCCATGGAGATCTCCCCGTCGCCGACGAGTTGCCACACAGCTTCGATCGGTCCGAGATAGGCCGGATAGCCGCTGTCCTGCTCCTCATACCGTTGCCGGGCGTCCCGCACCGAGGCCAGCGCAGCAGACATCGCAGGATGCTCCCCAACGGGAATTGAGGAGAGCTGCTCGGTCATGCGCTCAGCCACTCCTGGTTCGAGCAACCAAGGGTGTCTCCACACGTAAAGCTCGCGGTCGTCGTCGGACAGCAATTGGGACAACTCGACGAACATGTCGAGCTCGAACGACGCACGGGTCTCGGTCACCACAAGCACTCCCCCTGCAATCCCCACCTGATCACTCACGGTAGTTCCAGCTCGTCCCTGTGACCAGATCGGAAGCGCTCCAGGGTGGTCGAGTTGCGGTCTGTGCCCCGGCCCGGCAGCTCGTTCGTCACGTATTGTCCGGATTCAGCTTTCCGCCTGGAGGTTTTGATGGAGCTGAATTGGCCGGATTGTTTGAATGTGCGGGATCTGGGTGGGTTGCCGGCGGGGGATGACGGACGGATCGTGCCTGGTGCGCTGATCCGGTCGGACAATCTGAGTCGGTTGACCGAGGGCGGGGTCGAGGCTGTTCGGTCGGCCGGTGTCAGTCGCATTGTCGACGTACGGACGCCGGTGGAGTGCGAGTGGGATCCGTCGCCGTTCGCGACCGACCCGATCTGCCGGAATCGGCCGCTCGCCAACGCTGACGATCCTTACGATCCGACGTTGAGCATCGAAGAGCAGTACATCCAGATGGTCGAGCAGAACCCGAGTCTGTTCGCCGCCGCGGTCGGGGCGATCGCGGATGCACCTGCCGGTGCGGTTGTCGTTCATTGCCATGCCGGGAAGGACCGGTCCGGGAGCGTGGTTGCGTTGGCGTTGAGTCTGGTCGGCGTACCGCCCGAGGAGGTTGCGGCGGACTACGCCATCCTGACCGACCGCATGCGCGACCACTTCGCCGGACAACTCGGCGAAGTCGAGGACCCGACCGAGCGACGCCACCTGGCCGAGTCCTTCACCGCACGACCCGACACGATGCTCGCCCTCCTCGATCACCTCGACCGCACGTACGGCGGCGCCGAGCGCTACCTCAAGCAAGGCGGGCTGACCAACGACCAGGCCACCAGGCTCAGAGCCCGTCTCGTTAGTGGATGACTTCGTAGCGGAGGTTGAGGGTGCCGTCGGGGGTGGGGGTGGCGGAGATGAATTTCAGCTGGGTGGGGGATTCGTCGGCGGTGAGTTCGGGGCCGTCGAAGATGGTGGGGACGGATTTGCCGGCTACGGCTGCCGGGAAGAGGGAGAGGTGGAGTTCGTCGATGAGGTTGGCTCGGAGGAGGGCGGCGTTGAGGTTGCCGCCGGCTTCTGAGACCACGCAGGTGACGCCTAGGCGATCCTGCAGCTTCCACAACGCGGTCGGGAGATCGACGCGGTCCTCGCCGGCGACCAGGTAGGGGATGGTCTTCCCGCGGAGGTAGGCCAGGTACGCCGGAGGGGTTGCGCGGGCCACCAGGAGTAAGAGGTCGATGCCTTCTTCGCCCTTCTCCGTCCATTCGACGCGGCCTCGGCTGTCGACGACCGTGAACCACTTCTTGTGGCCGGGATGATCGACGATCTCAGCAGGCAGGTAGTCCTCGAACAGTTCGGCGTCGGCCGGAACCGGGGCGAGGTCCAGCGGACCCGCGGAGTCGATGACGAAGGTGCCGCTGCCTTCGAGGAGGACCGTCGGGGCGTACAGCTCCTCGATGAGCGCGGTTCGCGCCGAGATCGCGCTGTCCGACCACAACGACCGCCAGACCTGCCCGTTCTCTTCCTGGAGGAGCAGCCGGTCGCGGCCGAGGGTGACCCGTCCGTCGACCGACGCTGTCACGGACACAATCACTCTCGGCCGCTGCATAAAGCCTTCGTACCAAGGGCCACCGACATTATTCGTTGTGGAGGACTTCGGCGATGGTGGTTCGGGCGGCGGAGCGGGCCGGGAGGAAGGCGCCCAGGGCGGCGATCGCGATGCCGGCCAGGACGAAGAGCGCGAGCAACGGTAGTGGGTAGACGTCGAGCATGAAGTCGGGGAGGGCCACCTGGGCGCCGTTGGCCATCGCGGGGACGACCAGGCGGTGGGCGATGATGCCGAACGGGATGCCGAGGACACCGCCCAGAGCCCCGAGCGCGGCCATCGACGTCACCACCATCACCGTGACCTGGCCGGGTGTCATGCCGATCGACTTGAGCATGCCGAGGTCGCGGCGTCGTTCCCGGGTGTTCAGTACGACGGTGTTGAAGACGCCGAGCGCCGCCACGGTCCCGAGCATCAGCGTGAGGAGTACGACGGTCGCCAGTACGACCGCGACGAACGTGCCCGGATCCTGACCGGGAACCTCCTGCAACCCGGAATCGCCTGCCAGCACGGCTTTGACGTAGGTATCGACGTCGGTGCCCGGCTCGAGCTGAATCTCGTACATCGTCGCCCGTAGGTCGGGGTCGATCAGTGCCAGCGTCTCCCAGTTGGAGAGCACTTCCTCACCTGAGTTGTAGAGCGCCTTGCCGACGATCGTGGCCTGCGTACTCTTGCCCTTCGACTCCAGCGTGATCGTGTCGCCGACGGAGAGACCACGCTGCCGGAGGAACCGTTCGGACACGACCACCTGACCCGGTCCGTCGAACCAGTGCCCCTCCAGCACCCGGTAGCCGATCTGCTCCGAATCGCCCCGGTAGAAGGTGACCCGGAGGTCCTGATTCGTTCCGACGAGCCGCATCAGCAGGTCCCGGCTGGCCGTGACATACGCGGCTCCGGATGTCGACCGCATCAGCGCCTCGTCCGCCGGATCGCTCAGCTTCGCGACCGGTCGCGCCGGCTCCGCACCTTCCGGAGCGAGCTGCGGACCCGGCTCCGTCGTACCCGCGAAGATCGTCACGTCGACAGCGCCCGTGCGACTCGCAGCGGTCTGGTAGTTCGTCAGCGATTCCCCGAGGCCCACCGCCAACGTCACACTCGTCACCCCGAGTACGACGGCCGCCAGCGTCAGCGCCGTACGCGCAGGACGAGCGAATGGCAGCCCAAGCCCCAGGCTGACCGACCGCGGCAGCCGAGTACCACTCAGCCAGCGCTGAGCCCGGAGCCCTCGACCGGCCCGCGGTGCGCTCCCCGCACTGATCGCCTCAGCCGCCGACAAGCTACGAGCTCGCAGCGACGGCGCCAGAGCGGACAGCGCCACCAGCAGCGGTACGCCGATCAGCGCAGCCACGTCCACCCAGATTGGCACCCCCACACCCTCAGCGCCGTAGTTCTCGAAAGCCCTTGTCAGCAAGGACTCTGCGAGGACGTTGCCGAGCACCGTCCCGAGCGCACACCCCACGATCGCCGGAATGGAGATCATCGCGAGATAGACCGCCATCACCTGCGTCGGTGTGAACCCGAGTGCCTTCAGTACGCCGATGTGCTTGAACCCAGCCACCACCGCACCACTCACCACGTTGGCCACGATCAGTACGGCGACCGCCAGCCCGAGCCACCCGAACACCATCAGGAACGGAACGAACGTGTTCGGCTCGCCGATCGCAGTGGCCCGCAGCGCAAGGTAGGACTGGGTGCCGAGCAGCGCACCCGACGGCAGACCCGCCGTCACCGCGGTCTGCCCCGCCGAGACCTGCGCATCGGTCGCGGCCTGCGTGAAGCGGTAGAGCATCTGACTGCCAGTCGGCTTCAACGCCGTCATCTGCTCAGGAGTGACCCAGGCGTCGGCAGACCCGCTGACGCTGTAGGCGAACCCGACAACGGTCAGCGTGGTTCCACCGGTCGACAGTTGCGTCCCCAGCGTCGCGGCGCCGCGCTGGTTGCTGGAGGTGACCGGGTTGCGGTTGAGCACGATTTCCCCGGGCTTGTCGGGCCAGCGGCCCTCCCACACGTTGAGGCGGTCGACAGGTCCACCAGCGTCCGCACGGCCAACGACGACCAGCGGGCGTCCATTCGCGTCCAGGTCCACAGTTGCCATGCCGAACGGTCCTGCCACCGCCTCGACCCCGGACTGCTTCGCAGCGTCGGTGAGCTGGCTGTCCGAGACCTTGCTCCGGTCGTACGACGCCACCAGGTGTGCACCGCTCTGACGCGCGTACGCCTGGTCGAATGGCCCCGACGAGGCTGCCAGGAGTCCTAGCGCCACCACGATCATCGTGGTCGACAGTGCGACGACGACGCCGATCACGATCGTCTGGAGCCTGCGACGTCGTACCGCTGCTCGGGAGACCGGCCAGACGGCGCTCACGGCGTACGCTCCAGACTGCGCTCGCGGGCGATCTGTCCGTCGACCACCTCGATCAGCCGGCTCGCGCACCGGGTGGCGAGTTGCTGGTCGTGGGTGACGAGCAGCAACGTCTGGCCGATCTGGTTGAGGTCGAGCAAGAGGTCCATCACCTGTTCGCCAGCGCGGGTGTCCAGCGCGCCGGTGGGTTCGTCGGCGAGCAGGATGGCCGGGCGGTTCATCAATGCCCTGGCGACGGCGACCCGTTGCCGCTCGCCGCCGCTGAGCTGGGCCGGGTAGGTGTTGCGTCGTCCCGCGATGCCCAGCTCATCGAAGAGCTCCAGTGCGCGCTTCCGGGCGTGCGACGCAGAGGTCCCGGTCAGCTGCGCGGCCAGAGCGACGTTGTCGAGGGCCGACAGATCGTCGAGCAGGTTGAAGAACTGAAAGATCATCCCGATCCGGCGGCGCCGATACAGCGCCAGGCCCTTCTCGTCGAGCGAGCCCAGCTCCTCGCCGTGGACCACGATGGACCCGGAGGTCGGCCGGTCCAGCCCGGCCACCATGCTCAGCAGCGTCGACTTGCCGCTGCCGGACGGTCCCATCACCGCCACTGCCTCACCGGCGTGGATCTCCAGCGAGACCCCGTCCAGCGCGACCGATTCGCCGTACTCCTTGCGGACCTCACTGAGCCGCACGACCGCCTGTTCGTTGCCTTCTGCATCCGTCATGCGTTCACGCTAGGGCCGCCGGCGCTCGCCGGACGTCAGTCTGCGGACGTAACGTCCGGGCCCTGTCATCCTGCGGATGTACGGCGTGCCACCTGCGGATGATGCAGAATCCGCGGCCCCTTGGGACAGTGGACCTTGTGATCACGATCTGGCTGCTCGTCCTGGCCTGCCTGGCGGCCGTGACACTGGCGGCCGCGCTCGTCCGGGCCCGGCGCGCGCACGCCCGGGCGCTCGAGGAGCGCGGCTGGCTGCTGGAGCGTGAGCGAGAGAGCGCCGCGCAGAACGCGGTCGACGCCGAGCGGGCCAGGATCGCCCAGGATCTGCACGACATCGTCAGTCACAACGTGAGCGTCATGGTGATCCAGGCCGGCGCCGCCCGGCACGTGCTGGCGACGGAACCGGCAGAGGCCGAGGCAGCCCTGCTCGCTGTCGAGGCAGCCGGTCGCGACACGATGGCCGAGCTTCGGCACCTGCTCGGCCTGCTCGCGCCTTCGTCCGACGGCTCGGCCGAGGAGTTGTCGCCACAGCCCAGTCTGAGCCGGTTGAGCCCGCTGATCGACCGGATCGCGTTCGCCGGTCTGCCGGTCGACGTACGCATCTCGGGGGAGCCCCGCCCGTTGCCGGCCGGGGTCGACGTCACGGCGTACCGGATCATCCAGGAGGCGCTGACCAACGCGCTCAAGCACGGCGACGGGGTGAAGGCGGAGGTGACGGTCCGGTACGCCGACAACGCGTTGCGGGTCGAGGTGCTGAACACGGGGCCAAGTGTGCTGTCCGGTGGACGTTCACCGGGTCCGGATGGGGAGGGCCGGGGGCTGCTCGGGTTGCGCCAGCGGGTCGCCGTGTACGGCGGTGACCTCGACGCGCGGCGGAGACTCGGCGGCGGGTTCCGGGTGCGGGCCAAGATCCCGTTGGAGCGGCCGTGAGCGAGCCGCGGGTCGTGATCGTGGACGACCAGGCGCTGGTACGGATCGGGTTCCGGATGATCCTGACCGCGCGCGGGATCGAGGTGGTCGGCGAGGCCGGCGACGGTGGTGAGGCGATCGAGGCGGTACGGCGGTTGCGGCCGGACGTCGTACTCATGGACATCCGGATGCCGACCATGGACGGCCTGGAAGCCACCCGCCGCATCCTGGCCGAGTCGCCGGACTGTCGTGTGGTGATGCTGACGACGTTCGACCTGGATCGCTACGTGTACGCCGCTCTGGCCGCCGGCGCGAGCGGGTTCCTGTTGAAGGATGTGACCCCGGAGCACCTCGCGGCGGCCGTCCGCCTGGTCAACACCGGTGACGCGCTGCTGGCTCCGTCGATCACACGGCGACTGGTCGAACGGTTCGCGGTCGGTGATCACGGTCCGACCCAACCCGCCGTACATCGGGATCTTGCCGTCCTGACGCCGCGCGAGCTCGAGGTGCTGACGCTGATGGGGCACGGTCTGTCCAACGCGGAGCTCGCGACTGAGCTGACTCTCAGCGAGGCGACGGTGAAGACGCACGTTGCCCGGATCTTCGCCAAGCTTTCACTCCGCGACCGGGCGCAGGCTGTCGTACTCGCGTATGAAACCGGCCTGGTCTCCCCGGGCGACCGAACGCCCGGTGCATGAACAAGACATTGCTATTGACAACGATGGAAAGCTAGAGTCCCGAGACTCGCCCGGAGGGGGACCTGTCGTCATGGCGAATGGAACGTGCATCCTGTGCGCGCAGAGCGGACCGTTCCGCCCGCGCGGCGCGAAGGACGGCTACGGCATTGAGGAATGCCCAGCGTGCGGGCTCGTGCAGCTCGTGCCGACGCCGACTCCCGAGACCTTGCGCGCTTTGTATGAGGGCGACTCGTACTTCGGCGGGGACGGTGACACGGGTTATTCGCAGTACGAGAGTCAGGAGCTCGAATACCTGGCGACGTTCCGCGAGGACGTCCGGCGGATCGCCGAGTTCATCCCCTCGGGACGCGTGCTCGAGGTGGGCTGTGGCTACGGGTACTTCCTGCAGTGCGCGCTGGACGCCGGGTACGACGCCTATGGCATCGACCTCTCACCGGCCGCCGTCAAATGGGCGGCCGAGCGTCATCCCGGTCGCGTGTTCTGCGGGCTGCTCGAAGAGGTTCCGGAGATCCAGGAGCAGCAGTACGACGTCATCTTCGGCTCGCACCTGATCGAACATCTCACCGAGCCGGGCGCCTTCCTCGAGACGGCGTCGCGCCTGCTCCGGCCCGGCGGCCTCATCGTCATGGTGACCCCGAACATCAAGAGTCTGTTGTCTCGCGTCTCCGGCTCCCGGTGGGTGTCGTTCAAGATCCCCGAGCACGTGAGCTACTACGACCCCGCCACCATCACGACGCTGCTGAACCGCGCCGACTTCACGGTCGAAGCCGTCGACTCCGCCTACCAGTACTACACCTTGCCGTTCGTCACCTCTCGCGTCCGCGAACTCCTCCACCCGGCGTCCCGGCTGATCCCACCTTTCGAACGGTTGAAGCTCCTCCGCGATCGCCGCATCCGCGTGACGAGCGGTTCGATGAGAGTGATCGCCGCACTGCGGAAGTGACCCCTGCCGGCGGCGACAATCGCGGCATGCTCATCAGCCGGCGTGCTCTCGGGACCCTCGCCGGCGGCGTCGTACTAGGACTGGTCACGGGGTGCACCTCCAACAACTCTCCCGAGCGGGCGTCCGCGGATCGGCTCGAGTGGTTGCGTGGTCTCGACGGCGTCGAGAAGGCCGAGTTGGTGACGCCCGCCGTACAGCCCGAGGACAAGCTGGTCCGGCTCACCTTGGTCAGGCGTCTTCCCGACCATGACGTGAACGCCTTGGTGGACAAGGTCAAGCGGGAGTTCCGGACGTACGATGAGGACTACTTCCGCAGCATCGAGGTGGCCATCGACGGGTACCACGGCCGGTTCTATCCATCCAGCTCCTCGAAGAGCGACCCGGACCTGGATCGGGCGCTCTGGCTGCGCCGGGACGGGCGTGCGACGTCGTCGACGTACGGCGCGTCCGGTCTGATCATCACCGCTCCGGCGGCCGCGGTGGCTGCGGTAGCCCTCGGCTTCGATCAGGTGGTGCCGAGCGAGGATGCTCGCCGTACGCATCGGGTCGAATCCGCCGATCGGCAGGTGGTCGTCGAGTGGACCGACAGTCCGACCCTCGGCTTCCGCCTCGATCGTGCCGCGGCACAGCATTTCGTCGATCTGCAGTCGAAGTACCGCAACCTGACCGGCTGGATCGCGGGGCCGGAGCGCCGGGCCGGCGTCCACTTCGCGGCCAAGGACATCTCGCTGGATGCACTGCTCGCCGGCCTGCCGAAGCTGGTGGACGCCACCACGTTCGGGGAGCTCCAGCTCGGCTGGGGGCCGGTTCGGGCGCCGGAGGCAGTCTTTGCCGCGGCGTTCACCCCGCAGTTCCGGACGCTGGTCGACCACCTGATGAAGATCCCCGGGGTCACCGCGATCGAGATCCGCGACGACCACGGCGACGGCGAGCCGGCATCGGTCACGGTCAAGGACCGGGCCGGCTTCATCACCGCCGTCACCACGGTGCGCAAGGTCTGGGACTCGTACCTGCCGATCCAGCTGGTCCGGAGGCCGTCCCGGTACGTCGGACGGCCAGGCAACCCGGTCTTCCGCAGTTCGTCCTTCGACAAGGACGTCGAGTTCCGGATCTACTCGACGATCGCCGACCTGACCGGTGTGACCGAAGTGCAGATCGGCCCGGAATTCGCCAACCTGACCGTAGCCAAGGACATCACCGACTCCGACCTCACAACAGCCGCCAAGGCGATGGCCGAACTCCCGCCGGCGAACCCGATCAACCTCGCCGTCAGCGACGGCCCCGACGACGTAGGCATCACCTCCATCGGCCGCGTGATCAACCGCAAGTACGCCCCCAGGCAACCGACCCCATCCAAGATCGACGCCACCCTGATCACCCGAATCACCAACACCTGGACCCGCTGACCACGTCATGCAGCATCGGGTCGCGCTCGCACCATCCCCAGCTGAAACGACGCCCTGCTTCTCTGTTCCGAAGCTGGCAAACTGAGGCCATGCGCCCAGCCGCAGCACCGCGGTCCGCCGGCGAGGCATTGGCACGGCACGCCTGGGGGGACGCGTTCGCGATCCTGTCCGAGGGTGATCGGCAGCATCCGCTCGCTCCCGATGACCTGGAGTGGTGCGCGCTCGCCGCGCACATGATCGGCGAGGATCCGGAGAGCGACGACCTGTGGACGCGGGCTCATCATGCGTGGCTGAGCGGTGGCGATGTGCCGCGGGCCGTACGGTGCGCGTTCTGGCTGGGCGTCAACCTGGTGGTGCGTGGCCAGTGGGCGCAGAGCGCGGGCTGGCTGGCCCGAGGACGGCGTCTGCTTCAGTCGACCCACCAGAGCAGCGTCGAGGAGGGCTACCTACTCGCGCTGGAAGGGCTCCAGAGCTATCTCGCCGGCGACGCCGCTCACGCCAAGGCTGTCTCGGAAGAGGCGTTGACCTTCGCCACGCGGTTCAGCGACCCCGACCTGCAGACCTGCGCCATGGTCACCCTCGGCGAGAGCCTGATCCGGCTCGGTGAACCAGGCGAAGGTATCCGGCTCCTCGACGAGGCGATGATCGCGGTGACGGCGGGCGAGGTCTCACCGACCGTGTCCGCGCTCGCGTACTGCGCTGTGATCGCGGCGTGCGACGAGATCTTCGACCTGCGCCGGGCCCGCGAGTGGACCGCCGAGCTGTCGCGCTGGTGTGCGGCCCAGCAGGAGGCGGTGCCCTACCGTGGCGTGTGCCTGGCCCACCGCGTCGAGATCATGCGGTTGCAAGGCAACTGGGCGGATGCCGTGGACGAGGCGAACCAGGCCTGCCAATGGCTGGGTTCACTGCCGGCCGTCCGCTCGGTCGATGCCGCCTATTACCAGCTCGCTGAGCTGCACCGGCTGCGCGGGGAGTACAGCGAGGCGGAGCAGGCATACCGCAAGGCCAGCGGATTTGGTCATACCGCGCAGCCGGGACTTGCCCTGCTCCTGCTGGCGTCCGGCGACACCGGCGCTGCCGAACGCGCGATCCGCACCGCACTCGACGGAGCCCGCGACCAGGCGTCGCGGTGCAGGATCCTGCCGGCCTTCGTCGAGGTGATGTTGGCCGCGGGCGCGATCGAGGTCGCTCGGACTGCGGCGACAGAACTGGCCGGGGTCGCCGAGCGCCTGCAGGCCCCGTTGCTGATCGCCATCAGCGGACACATGACGGGCGCAGTCCTCCTGGCCGCGGACGATGCGCGCAGCGCCCAGGCGGTGCTCGGCCATGCGGTGGCGACGTTCCGCGAACTCGATGCGCCGTACGACGCCGCCTCGCCGCGCGGGCCAGGTCGGCCACCCGCGTGGAGCGACTCGTCGGAACGGCGGTCCCCAACTTCTTCCGCACCCCGTACGGCCCCCTGGCAGGACCTCCCCCTCCGATCCCCTGACGCAGCCCTCAGGCCCGAACGAAAGAAGGCCGGTCGCTGACGCGACCGGCCTTTCTCTCTGTTCGTCCCTCCAGACCCTGAACCACGCTGTGACCTGCGGTTTCTGGACTCCAGGGGAGTGGCGGAGGATACGAGATTCGAACTCGTGAGGGGTTGCCCCCAACACGCTTTCCAAGACCGCTATCCGACGTTCAGCGGGGTTCGGGAGTCGTTCGGGAGCGTGGACCTCCCGGACCTCGTTCGTTGGCGAACGGTGCTGAACCGTCGCGGATGAGACCCACTTTGAGACCCCTGGGACCGTCTCCAATGGCGGGCGGCTGGAGCAGGGGGGCCTGAGCTACTGGCACCTGTGTCCCCCTGCGAGTGAGAGGATCCTCGCGTGGACAACACGTCGGATCTTGAGGTTCATGGGCACTGGTGGCTGGCGGACCGGCCGGACAACAAGGTGTCTGGCGTGCTGAGATTCGATCCCGACAAGGGTGGCGTGCTTCGACTCATCGGCTCGTTTCGGCGACTGTCTGAGGCTGGCGAAACGGTGACGGAGCCTGATGGGACTCAGCTCACCAAGTTCTCCCAGGACTCGCTTCAGGGATCAGGCGTATATCCCCGAATTCTCGGTGAGGACGACTGGGGTCAATACACTCTTGACGATTGCTTATCGACTCATTTCCGTTCTCAACTCTTCAGGGGCGGCGGGGAAGAGACGGTGTCGGTCAGTTCGATATTGCATGGTGCTGCGATCTCGGATCCGCTCGACATGAATCAATGTTCTGTGAGGATGCACTACCTGCCGCATTGGATCATGTGCGACGCGATTAAGGAGCAGCACCTTTTTCGTGATGAGAAGAATCCTGCGCCTTTTGGCTACGAACTCAGCGTTAAGCGCCGAGACCCAGAGCGGGTAGTCCTGGAGGACGGCACCGAGGTCATCTTGCGTCATTCCATCGGCATCGAGGGCAATCGGGTTGCGGCGCGAGAAGTCCTACAGGATTTCCGGGTTGAGGTGACGCCGTCATCGAGGCTGTCAATCGATGACATCTTGGAGATTTCCAGCGACTTTCAGGACTTGGTGTCAATCGCGACCGGCAGGATCGCTGAGTTCCGAAGTGTCGCATTGTGTCGCTCGGACGTGCGGTACCCACCGATCGGAGACGTTGATCGCGGCCCGCGTCCCCTCCAGTACTACGCTGCCTGGAGTGCTCGGGACGCTTCAACTTCCGACCTGTCGGTTCGCGACGTATATTTTACATTCTCTGATATCGGGGGGATAGATGGAGTGCGACTGTGGCTCGACAGCGCTGCTGTCTATCGATCGACCCTGGGGCGAGTTATGTCGACCCGGTATTCAGGCGGAATGCTGGTCTCTGATCGTCTGCTGAACTGTACGGCAGCACTAGAAGCGTTTGACAAGCTTCGTACCGGTTATGGAAACAGCACCTTCGCAACACGGATTTCGCGCGCGGTTTCCTTCGCTGGTACGCCGTTTGAAGTCGTGACAGGCAGCGACTCAACTGCTTGGGTCAACGTAGTGCGCTACCACCGCGACGACATTGCGCACCACCTCGGGCGCAACCTGCGGCGCGACGCGCCGGATCTGCACGTCCTGGGGGAGAGCCTGTATTGGCTCTACGTAATGTGTGCTCTGCGTCAGGCAAATGCTCCGATTGCTGTGTTCGAGAAGCTGGCTCGGGATCGCCGGATTCTCGGGCTAGGGCGCAATGTCAGGGATGTCGTCGTCCGCCAGGCGGCGCGACTGTGACCTGACGCGGGCCACGATCTGACCGGGTGGGAGTCATCGAACGCAGAGGACCTTCCGTGTTTCAGCGCCTGTTCTTGCTGAAACACCGGGGGATCGACGCCTCCGTCGAGAGTCGCTCCGGTCGACGTGTTGAGACACCTGGGACACCCGGTCGCCCTCCCCTGTCCCAGACATCGGCGCAGGTCAGAACAGATGCTGGGACGGTGGGACACCTGGGACACACGCGCGCCGATTGGATGCTGTGAGTCCCGGAGAGTCCGTGAGCCAGCGGTCGGGTTGAACTGCCAGACTGAGTCGCAATTCGACGCGACCCTGGGGAGGGCACATGGCTGACAACCCGAAGCGCATCACCCGAAGGCACCGGGAATGGCAAGCGTGGACGGGAACGACTGCTGATCTGGAGAGAATAGCGAAGGTAATGTCTCAGTTGATGGATCAGCGGAGAGAAAGCCTAGTCGCAAAATATGAGGCGGAGCACCCCAAGCCGACTGCGCCAGTCGATGAAGAGAAGGCTGCGGAAGATGTCACCGCAACGGTCTACTTTGAACTCATGGACTACAAGTCGGCCATGCAACAGCGGGATGCGGAGCTTGAGCGGCTGAATGATGTCGGAGTTCGGTTTTCGTTGGTGGACAACCATTCTGATGAGGTCATCGGCGACCCGGCAGCGGTTCTAATGGAATTTGATAAGCGAACGTATCGCGCGCTGACCTTCGAAGGCAGGTTCCCCCCGCGCCACTACGGCGAAAGTCTCAGCATAAAAATGAATCGCAGTACGCCAGCGCCTGGGGTGAAATTCGAAGTAGAGTCGGTTGACCCCGGGTGGGCTAAGCAAGCGATGGCGGAGATCAGCGAGGAGATCGACCACGGTGCACCGTGGTGGGGATTCTTTCGCTCTATGTTGGGAACGGTGATCTTCAACCTCATCGTCTATCTGATGGTGGTAGTCACCTTCTCCCTTCTGGTCGACCTCGCTGACTGGAAGAATAAATATTGGATAGCGGCTGCCGCTGCGGGTGTATTTGTGATCGCAATGCAGGTGGTTGAAAGCTCCTTCCGTCTGATATTTCCGCCGGTCGAGATCGTCGCCGAAGGCGAGAAGCCTAGAGGTGCTCGCGTGATTCCGTACCTAGTTGCCCTCGCGCTGGCCGCCGTAGTGAGTGTCGCTGTAAACACGATTGGCGGGTGAGGCGAGGTGCCTTACCGCTTCGTGCGAAGCAAGGAATTCATTGCCGAGTATCTGACGAGCAATCCTGGCAGGGATGGAGTCCTGTGGATCGAGCTGCTCGCGGAAGCCGTAAACGCCTCTGGTGCAGTTATCGTCAGCGTGGGCTATGACGCCATTGGTGAGCCGATGACCGTGCTCCTCCAGGAGAGGGACGCCGACTAACTGTTGAGCCCGTACTTGAGCATGCCGGCCGTGGTGACGTCATGCGCAGGGCGCTCGAATAGCGCGCCCGAGTTCCGGTGTGCCAATTCGACGGTGCGTACATGCCGGAATCCCTGGCAGAGATAGTACTTCTGCAAGTCGAAATTCGTACGCCAAGCGTCGAGACGCAACAGCTCCCCGCCCAGCTGTGCAGTCTTCCGGCTACACCAGTCGAGTACTGCTGACCCGAGTCCGTCGTATCCGCTGACGGTAGAAATCTTGCTGACGTAGTAGGCGGAGTCGGTCAATTCGTCAGGCGTCCAGAAATCCTTATCGCCATTCGGGCTGAGAATCGTTGTGGCAATGGCGTCTCGTCCATCCCAAACCATGTATGCGTGACCGGCTTCGATGTCGGGAAGGACTTTGCTCGGCGCAAACCGGGGCGGCCATTGCTGGATGCCGCGCGCGTGTAAGCGCGCGGTTGCGGCAGATAGCACGTCTAGAAAAGCATCCAGGTCGGAAGATTCGGCGCGCCTAATGCTCGTCATGCCTGTACCTCGTAAAGCAACCGGTGTCGATCACCGGGCAGCACACTGACGGTGCATCGAATCGGAGTACCGTCTTTCGCGCTGCCAGTCCGGGTTTGGATTGTCACGGGAACTCCAGGGCCGATTTCGAGCCTTTTCGCCTCGTCTGGCGTAGGCATTCGGCTTGTAATTTCGTCTAGGTAGGAGACCTGAACGTGACCACGGTCGGCGAGGTGCACAGTTAAGCCTGTTACGACGTCGGCCGGATCGAGGATCGCCGGGACCTCCTGGGCGAGCTCCATCGGGTAGTACGAGTCGTTGATGTTCCAAGGCTGGTCGTCGACGAGACGAATGCGCTGCCGAACGGCGGCCAAACCTCCAGGTTCAAGGCGCAATCGCTCGGCGACGTCGGACGGCGGTTGTACGACCGCGACCCCGATATCGGTCCTGGCCCGACGACCCTGCGCCTCCACGTCATCTACCCAGGAGTCCACGCCAGTCGGCCGCCTCCGTGCTCTGCTCTCCGAGCGTGATGCGTAGATCCACACGGGTTCACGGCGGCTGACGTGCCGCCCGCGCCCCTTGACGCTCGTGACAAGCCCGGCGTTCTCCAGCGTCCGTAAAGCGCCGCGCACGGTGTTCCTGGAGACGTTGTAGCGCTGCATGAGTTCGGCCTCGCTCGGCAGAGCTGCGCCGGGCGGGAGCTCGCCAGTCTCGATAGCTCGCCTCAGGTCACCCGCCATCGCCTCATGCAGATGCACCCCGGCTGCGGTTCGAGCTGGTCCATCGGTCGTCACCTGACTGCTCCTCTGATCAGTACCAACAGATCTGTACCAACAACTCTACCCAAGAGCCTTGACTTGCGGGGTGTGGTCATGTGACGGTTACCCAGTGCCACCTGTTGGTACAGATTTGTTGGCACAGGTAAGACAGGTCGGTTCCGAACGTAGCGACGCCCCGGCGGGTGCAACCGCCGAGGCGTCTGGGTCGCACTAGTCCGTTGAGAAGGAGCACAACCCAATGAGCATCATCCACCTTTCGGTCCTCCGTGACGATGAGCCATCCGCCGCCGATCTGGCGGCGATTGAGCAGGAGTGGCCGCTGATCGCGGCCGAGCGGGACTTGCTGGATGCCGAGATCGCGTTCATCAACGCTGGTCCGAACGTGTCGGTCCTGGACCGTCGCCGGATCCGCCGGGCCGAGCGCCGGGTGTTGGTGATCGCCCGTGAGTTGGCCATCCCCGCCGCAAGTGCGGAGGTCGTCGCATGAGCACGCCGCTTCGTACGTCGTACCCGGTCCCGGTGGAAGACCTGATCCCGGCCGCGCGCCGTCTGGCGGTCGAGTTGGGTGAGGTTCCGTCGCAGAACCGGTTGATGAAGCACCTGCGGGTGGGCAAGGACAAGGCCAAGGCCGTCCACGCCGCCCTGATCGAGGAGCGGACCGAGACCCGCCCGGAGACGCACCTGCACTCGGTCCCCGACACCGACGAGGCCGGGCCCGTGACCGAGACACCCGAGGCGGCCGCTGGGGAAGTTGTGGAGACACCTGCGCAGGTCACGCCTCCTGGAGACCCGGCTTCGGTGGAGCGCCCGGGTTGGCGGAAGTGGTCCCCGCGGCTACGGAACCGGCAGAGCATCTCTCCGGCCGACGACAGCGCTGCGGAGACCGCTGCCGAGACTGACGAGGACGCGCGGCTGGTGCGGTCGTGGCCGGTGCTGCTGCTGGCGCTGCCCGCGTTCGTCGCTGTCTGGTCCGGCTGGGTCGGACTCGGTGAGCTGACCGGATTCGGTGTCGTGCACCCGCTGCCGGGCATCGCGGACGACTTCACCATCAACTCTGCGATCACGCTGCCGATCGGTGTCGAGACCTATGCCGCGTTCGCGCTGCGGGTGTGGCTGTCCGGCCGCGTCCCCGCCCGCGCTCGCCGCTTCGCCAAGGTGTCCGCCCTCGCGTCGCTGGCCCTTGGCGCGCTGGGACAGGTCGCCTACCACCTCCTGGACGCCCAAGGCGTCACGGCCGCTCCGTGGCCCATCACCACCGCTGTTGCTTGCCTGCCCGTCGCCGTACTCGGCATGGGCGCCGCGCTGGCCCACCTGATCCAAACCCGCGAGAACGGGAGTCGCTGATATGACCGAGAACCTGCCCGAGCCGATCGACCTGGACGCCCACCGCACCCGCCGCGACGACGACTCGCGCCCGGCCGACGAAACCGCCGGCGCAGTGGTGCCGCTGTCGCCGGGCGAGGTCGAGAGGATGGACACCGCCTACGAAATCGCCCTGGACGGCGACGCCGACGACGACCCGGCGACCGGGAACGTGCTGGTCCCGGTGGACACCCCGGGACTCATGCTGCCTGTGCAGGAGGGTGCGCGGAATCCCATCATCCCCGTACATCTGCGGCCGGGGAACCTGCGCGGCACGGTCCGGCGCGCGCTGGTCCGCAGTGGTCACGTGGCTGCGTTCCACGCGGTCCGCACGCCTTGGTACGGCGTCAAGTTCACCTGGTTCGCTGGTCGCGGTTTCACTCGGCTGGTGCGGAACCAGGTGAACTGGTGGTGGGTGCCGAACTCGTTTGCCCTTGAGCAGAAGGCGGCTGACGCTGGCGAGCTGAGGGAGTGGGAGAAGATCCACCGTCAGCTCAAGGCCACGCGGATGTGGCGCGGCGGTGTGCTGGCCGTGCAAAACGTGGGTCTGCTGATCGGTGCGCCGATCGCGTACACGTCGGCTCCGGGTGCGGCTCTGGTCGCGGCTGGTGCAGTCGCGGCCGGTGCTCTGGCGCACTACGGACGCCCGGCCGGTCAGACCCTGATCGGTACCGCAGTCGTCGCGCCCAGGTACCGCAAACTCACCTCGGACGTGGTTCTACGTGCCTACTACGCTGCGGGTTTGGGTAATCCGGACAAGGCGGACCAGCAAGTGACGTTCGGGTCGATCATGTCCCGCGACGCCTCCGATACCGGTACTCAGGTCGTGATCGACCTGCCCTGGGGCAAGTCGTGGTCGGACGTGCTGAAGTCGCGGGAGAAGATCGCGTCGGGCCTGGACGTGCACGTGCGGCAGGTGTTCCTGACCGAGGACGACTCGTCCAGCCGCCGTCATGTGCTGTTCGTCGCCGACAAGGACCCGCTCGCGATCCCGGCCGGTCGCACCGACATGCTCGACGGCAAGCAGCGCTCGATCTGGGAGCCGATGCGACTCGGCAAGGATGAGCGAGACCGCCTGGTCGAGCTGTCGCTGATGTGGTTCTCGGTCCTGGTTGGTGCGCAGCCGCGCAAGGGCAAGACGTTCACCGCGCGCTTGGTCGCGCTGCACGCCGCGCTCGACCCGTACGTGAAGCTGATCGTTGTCGATGGCAAGAAGTCGCCGGACTGGCTCGGCTTCCGGAAGGTCGCGCACCGGATGGTGTTCGGTGAGCTGCCGAACCCGCTGGACGATGACCCGATCGGGCACCTGTTGGCTGTCCTGGACGAGGTCTTGGAGCACATCGACAAGGTCAACGCCAAGCTCACGTCCTTGCCGGTGGACGAGTGCGAGGAGGGCAAGCTCACCCCTGCTCTGGCACGGGATCGGCGCTACCCGGAGCTGCGGGTGATGGTGCTGGTGATGGAGGAGTTTCAGGTGTACTTCGAGACCGCCAGCCAGGAGGTGAACAAGCAGGTCGCGGACAAGTTGTCGAAGATCCTCGCCATCGGTCCGAGTGCTGGCGTGA
The DNA here is from genome assembly GCF_043197365.1 of Kribbella sp. NPDC049174. Taxonomy (NCBI): domain Bacteria; kingdom Bacillati; phylum Actinomycetota; class Actinomycetes; order Propionibacteriales; family Kribbellaceae; genus Kribbella; species Kribbella sp. NPDC049174. The sequence goes on from NZ_JBICSZ010000008.1 coordinate 115,306, forward strand.
TCTTGGTGTCCAGCTCGCAGAAGCCGTCCGGTGTCGGTGCGGGTGACGTGCAGCGGCTGTTCAACCGCTACCGCGACAACCACACCATCCGGTTCGCGCTCAAGTGCGGCAACCGCGACGTGTCGATGGCCGTGCTCGGTGGCGACGCCTACGCCGAAGGCTACGACGCGTCCTCGCTGCCGGTCGGGGAGAAGTTCCGGGGTGTGGGCTACCTGTATGGGGCGAGCGATCACACCCCGACCGTGCGCGGTTTCCTTGCCGACGGCAAGGACGCGGACAAGATCCTGGACGCCGCCCGGAAGCACCGCGAACGGCTCGGCACGCTGACCGGCGAAGCAGCCGGGGAGGAGCTGGCCCGCGAGAGCCGCGATGTGCTCGCCGACATCCTCACCGTGTTGGGTGCGGACACGGCCGCGCACTGGGAGGCGATCGCCGGACGGCTCGCCGAGCAGATGCCTGAGCAGTACGACGGCACCACGCCCGACGCGATCTCGGCTCAGGCCCGCGCACTCAAGGTCCCCTCGCGCGACGTGAAGCGCGATGGCGTGAACCGCAAGGGCTGCCGCGCCGCTGACATCCGCGCCGCGATGGACCGTCGCAACGCGTAACTCACCGTGATCAAAGCGGGTGGGGTGGTCGGCCGCCGAAGGTAGCGCGCCAACGGCTACCGGTAGCGGCACCGCTACCCCACCCCGCTACCACGAATCTCACACCTGACCAGGCCGTCTTTCCGCAGGTAGCGGGTCGCGGCTCTGGCTCCTCGCGCCCAAAATCCGGCCTCTGGAGGCTTCCTGTGCTGTCCCGCGCCGCTACCTCTACCTTTACCGTCGCTACCCAGGGTAGCGACTCTGCCGCTACCCTCACCGCCGCCATCCATACCGCCGGCGAGGTCGCCACGGTTCTACTGATCGTGACCATCGCTCTCGGCCTGTACCTGCTGAGCTGCCTGATCTGGCCGTTCGGCAAGTGCCGCCGCTGCAAGGGTGCGGGCAAGTTCAAGTCCCCGTTCGGCCGCGCGTACCGCTATTGCAGCAAGTGCCAGGGCAGCGGCCTGCGTGTCCGGCTCGGCCGCCACATCGTCAACCACGTCCGCGCCGTCCGGGGAGCCGGGGAGAACTCGACCAGCAAGGGCGGCCGGTAATGGCCGCCGCGCTCGAAGTCAGCCTCCATCCGGCCCGCTCGGTCTACGTCGAGCTGTGGAACGGCAAATACGCGCTCGGCTGGGAGCACTACGGCACGCCGGTGTTCAAGTTCGGCTGGGCACCCGCCGGTCTGGCCACTCGCCGCCAGCTCCGCGCCGTCCACATGTGCCCCGGCGGACAGGAGCCCTACGCCCTGCTGGCTTGGCGCAAGGGCAAGCGCTGGGCGTGGCATTACCGGCTCGACCTCGCCAAGCCTTCCCGTCGCGCAACCCCGGCAGTCCTCAACGCCCTGGACAAGGCGATGCGCGCCCGCCGTACCTGCGGGCAGTGCCACCGCGAACAGACCTACTGCATCCCCACCTCGGACGGCCGCTGCATCGACTGCATCGACGCCGCCGACTGCGCCCACGCCGCTTGACCCATCTCGGAGGAGGAACCACCGATGAATGACCTGCTGACTGCCGCCCTCACTGCCGCTTCGCATGGCTGGCATGTGTTCCCGCTCGTCCCGGACGGCAAGCGCCCGGCAGTAGAGGACTGGGAGCACCGCGCCACTACCGACACGGCCCGGATCGAGCGTTGCTGGTCGGCTGGCCCGTACGGCGTCGGCATCGCATGCGGCCCGTCCGGCTTGGTCGTGATCGACCTGGACCAGCCCAAGCCCGGCCAGACGGCACCGGAGGCGTGGCGCAAGCCGGGCGTCACCTGCGGAGCTGACGTGCTCGCCGATCGCGCGGACGTGGCGGGGGAGTGCTATCCGTGGGACACCCACACCGTGCTGACGGGACGTGGCGGCGAACACCTCTACTTCGCTGCACCGGCTGGGATCGAGCTACGCAACACCCAAGCTCGGCTCGGCTGGCTGATCGATACCCGCGCACACGGTGGGTACGTCGTCGGAGCCGGTTCTGTGGTCTCAGGACGCCGCTACCGCGCGGTCTACGGCATCGGCCCGGCTCGCCTGCCTCAGTGGCTCACAGAGGCACTCAAGCCCACCCCCGCGCCGGTTCAGCAGTCCGCGCCCGTCCAGCTGGAAACGGGCCGCCGGTCGGGCTACCTGGATGCTGCGATCCGGGCCGAAACCCATCGTGTTCGGGCTGCCTGCGAGGGGCAGCGCAATCACGTGCTCTACACCGCCGCCGTTGCTCTTGGGCAGTTGGTTGCCGGTGGCTCCCTCACCGAGCCGGACGTACGCGCTGTCCTCGCTGACGCTGCGTCGGCGCAGATCGCGTCCGGTGCATACACGGCATGGGAAGCCGACAAGACGATCTCATCCGGGCTGCGGGCCGGAGCGAAGCGCCCGCGTCAGGTGGCGGCGTGATGGAACCCGCGTACGAGCCTGATCCGGACGAGACGTACCGGATGGCTGAGGTGATCTATCCCGACTGGCTGCCGCCGCTCGAGGAACGGTCCGAGCCCGAACCGGCTCGCCCGGCGAAGGTCGATCCGTTCGCGAACGCCTGGACGGCCGATCGGTTGATGGCACAGGAGTTTGCGCCGCCGCGCTGGGCAGTGCCCGGCCTCATCCCGGAAGGGTTGTCGCTTCTGGCCGGCGCACCCAAGGCCGGTAAGTCGTGGCTGTCGCTCAACCTCGCGCTCGGCATCGCTGCCGGTGCGCCGGTCCTTGGCGAGGTGGCCGTTGACCCGGGCGAGGTGCTGTACCTCGCGCTGGAGGACACACCGCGACGGCTGCAAAGCCGCATGGGCAAGATCCTTGGTGGCAACCCGGCACCGGCCGGACTCACGTTGCTGACCGAGTTCCCGACCCTGCCCGCCGGTGGCGCAGATGCCATCTGCGGATGGCTCGACAACCGGCCGAACGCACGCATGGTCGTCATCGACGTGTTCGCCAAGATGCGCGGAACAAGCCCGTCCGGCGTCAACCCGTACGACGCCGACTACGCCGCCATGGGCCGCGCAAAGCGCATCGCGGATGACTACGGCATCGCGGTCGTCCTCGTGCACCACCTGCGCAAGATGGCCGCCGATGACTTCACCGCCGAACTGTCCGGCACTAACGGCATCGTCGGCGCGGCCGACACGATCATGGCGCTCAAGCGGCCACGTGGTGAGGCTGACGGCGTACTCCACATCACCGGCCGCGACGTCGACGAAGCCGAACGCGCAATGCGCTTCGACCCCAACACCGGCACATGGGAGTTGCTCGCCGGGGCCGCCGTCGACCACACCTTGCACCGCACTCGCGCCGGGATCTTGGCCTACCTGCGGCAGTCGCCCGGAGCAACCCCCAAGGCCATCTCCGACGCGCTCGGAGAAGACCGCGACAGCATCCGCCGCACCTGCGCACGCATGGCCGACGACGGCCAACTACGCCGCCGCGATGGAGGCCGCTACTTCCCACCCGACACCGGGACTGTCCCAGGTGTCCCAGAGTCCCAGCACCTCATTTGACCTGCGAAAACGCCTGGGACACCCGTCTAGCGGACCTGTCCCAGATGTCCCCACACCAACCCGTTGGACCGAAGGAGATCCCTCCCCATGAGCATCACCGAAGGCTCGACCTCCACCACTGGGCCCCTGTTGCTGACGGTGGAGCAGGCCGCACAACGGCTCGGCATCGGCCGAACGACGGTCTTCGCCCTGCTGAAGTCCGGCCAGCTCGAATCGATCCCGCTCGGGCGTCTCCGGCGCATTCCGGCGGAGTGCATCACCGAGTACATCGACCGTCTCCGGGCTGCCGCCCGCGACAGCCGCCAGGCCGCCTAGGAAGGAGTTCCCAGTGAGCGAGGACAAAGAGAAGCGGCACAAAAATCCTGACGGCCGGTCGTCGATCTACCTCGGAGCAGATGGATACTGGCACGGTCGCGTCACGATGGGCGTCAAGGACGACGGCACACCCGACCGGCCGCACGTGAAGCGTAGGCGCAAGGAAGACGTTGTCGAGCGCGTCAAGGAATTGGAGAAGCAGCGTGACAGCGGCAAGGTGCGCCGCACCGGAACGAAGAAGTGGACCGTTGCGGAATGGCTCACGCACTGGCTGACGATCGTCCGCCCAAACTTGCGTGACGGTGCGTACGACGCGTACGAAGTCGCTGTTCGGGTACACCTCATTCCAGGGCTCGGTGCCCACAAGCTCAACAAGTTGCAGCCGGAGCACCTGGAGCGCTTTTACACGAAGATGCAGGACAACGGGGCCAAGCCGGGCACGGCTCACCAGGCGCACCGGACCATCCGGACGGCGCTGGGCGAAGCTGAAAAGCGCGGCGCGCTGACGGCCGACAACCCGGCGGAGAAGGCGAATCCGCCGCGCCTCGATCTGGAAGAAGAGGACGAGGTGGACCCGTACACCGTCGAGGAGATCAAGGCGATCTTGGCGGAGGCGGGCAGGCGTCGAAACCATGTGCGGTGGGCAATCGCGCTTGCCCTCGGGTTGCGCCAGGGTGAGGCGCTGGGACTGAAGTGGTCGGACCTCGACCTAGACGAAGGCGTCCTCAAGGTCCGGCGCAGCCTGAACCGTCCGAAGTACAAGCACGGATGCGATGACGGTTCGTGCGGGCGCAGCCCTGGCCACTGCAAAGCGCGTCAGCTTGCCCGACCGCAGACCTCACCTACCAAGTCCCGCGCCGGACGCCGCACGATCGGCCTGCCGTCAGAGCTGACCGAGATCCTTCGGGAGCACTGGAAGGAACAGGCCGACGAACGCGTCACAGCCCGCCAGCTCTGGAAGGACGAAGGGTGGGTATTCGCGAAGCGGACCGGAGAAGCGCTCAGCCCGAACATGGACTTCCGGGAGTGGAAAGACATCCTGGCCGCCGCCGGAATTCGTGAAGGCCGACTGCACGACGCCCGGCACACTGCCGCGACCGTTCTGCTCCTACTCGGTGTTCCCGAGCGGGCTGTCATGGACGTGATGGGCTGGTCGTCGTCATCGATGGTGAAGCGGTATCAGCACATCACGGCACCGGTTCGGATGGACATCGCCGAACGTGTCGGCGGCCTGATCTGGGCTGAGCCGAAGGGCAAGGCCAGGAAGAAGTCGAAGGGCAAGGAGCGGAAGAAGGGTCGCCGCGACGACGGCCCTGAAGGGCTGCCAGTACCCGCCTGAGAGGGGTCGTTGAGACCCTCGTTGAGACCCTGGGACGAGAAGAGGGGCCGGACGCTCAGCGTCCGGCCCCTCTGTCGTTCTCGCCCCCAGGCTCGGAATCACGCTCTGACCTGCGGAAACGTGGTTCCCTGTGCCTCTTGGGAGGTGGCGGAGGATACGAGATTCGAACTCGTGAGGGGTTGCCCCCAACACGCTTTCCAAGCGTGCGCCCTAGGCCTCTAGGCGAATCCTCCAAGCGGAGAGGATACGCGAGACGGCTCGCGAACCTGAAATCGGGGCGTGAACCTTATGGGGGTGCCGGGCGACTGTGCTGGTAGGAGGTGAGCGTGGAGCGGGAGTGGGTGGCGGTGGTGGTGCGGGCCCAATTGGGGGAGCGGGAGGCGGTCGCCGAGCTGGTGCGGGGGTGGCACGAGCCGGTCTGGGGGTATGTACGGCGGATGCTCGGTCGGGACGACGTAGCGGACGACGTGTCGCAGGAGGTGTGGCTGGCAGTGGTCCGTGGACTGCCTCGGCTGACGGAGCCGGAGCGATTCGCCGCGTGGCTGTTCACTATTGCTCGCCGCAGTGTGGTCAACCAACTCAGAGGCCAGTACGCCGAGCATCCGCAGCCACTGTCGTACGACGAACCGGACCCGGCGGATCAGGTGGTCGACCGGGTGGACGTACGGCGCCTGGTGGACAAGGTGCCGGTGGTCGAGCGAGAGGTACTCGTGCTGTTCCACCTGGAGGACCTGAGTCTGGAGGAGTGCGCCGAGGTGCTCGCCGTACCCGTGGGAACGGTGAAATCGCGGCTGCATCGGGCGCGACGGATGCTGCGGGAAGGAGCGGAATCGTGATCTCGGCCGAAGAGACGATCGCGGGACTCCAGGACGCGCTCTCGCTGCGCAGACGGGTCCGGTCCGTGGTGCAACTGTCAGGGGCGGCGGCCGTGGTGGCGCTCGTCACGGTGCTCTGGCTGACCGAGGACGGCCTGCCGGCCAGGACACGGATCGGTTTCGCGGTCGTTGTCACCACCGGGCTCCTGACCATGATCCGAGCGGCCCGAGCGCTCCGACGCCGCGGCCACCTGTTCGCCCGGGATCGCGTCATCGCGGGCTGGGTCGCTACCGGTTTCGCAGTCCTGCTCGCAACAGGGCTCGTCCTTGCCGGCCACGGCCTCCTCGGTCTGCCGGTCGCGCTGGCAGCGACCGGATTCCTGGTGTTCACCCGACAAGCAAGGAAGAGACTGGAGGAACGATGAAGCCGATCGGGCCCTTGGGCATCGCGTTGAGGCGCTTCGGGACAAACCGCACCGCGCTCGTGATCGCGGCCGCCTTAATTGTGCTGCTGGTGGTGGGGCTGCTCATCTAGGGTCGGTGGGGTGGACGGAGCGCCGGATCCGAACGTTGTGCACCCGATGCCTGCCGCCGAGCGGGTGGTGTTGCTGAAGGCGGTGGTGACGTCGCCGCTGATCGAGGTGGGGGACTACTCGTACTACGACGATCCCAACGACCCGACCGCGTTCGAGACCAGCAACGTGCTGTACCACTACGGTCCCGAGCGGCTCCGCATCGGCAAGTACTGCGCTCTCGGTGAGGGCACCACGTTCATCATGAACGGCGCCAACCACCGGATGGACGGCCCGTCGACGTTCCCGTTCCCGATCATGGGTGGCGCGTGGGCGGAGCACTTCGACCTGATCACCGGGCTCCCGGGTCGCGGCGACACCGTGGTCGGGAACGACGTGTGGTTCGGGTACCGCAGCCTGGTGATGCCCGGGGTGACGATCGGGGACGGCGCGATCATCGCATCCGGTGCGGTCGTGGTCGACGACGTACCGCCGTACGGGATCGTCGGCGGGAATCCGGCCAAGCTGATCCGCACCCGGTTCCCGGCCGAGGATGTGGCGCGGCTGCTGAAGATCGCCTGGTGGGACTGGCCGGTCGAGCGGATCACGGCGAACGTGCGCGCGATCATGGCCGGCCGCATCGAGGAGCTCGAGGGATGACCCTTCGTGAAGGAGTCACCAGTCGCCGGACAGGGGCTGTTCGCAACCAAACCGATTGCCCAGGGCACGGTTGTGGGACAGCTGTCCGGACAACGGGTCACCACGGCAGAGCTTCAAGAACTCCTGAAGAACCCGCCCGTCGACACGATCACCATCGACGACGACGAACACCTGGTCCTGAGCAACGATCCGCGACCGAAGATTGCTTACGGCAACCACAGCTGCGATCCGAACCTGTGGTGGATCGACGCCGTCACTCTCGAGGCCCGCCGGGACATCGCGGCGGGCGACGAGGTGACGAGCGACTACGGGACCTCGACCGGCGTGGACTTCGAGATGATCTGCACCTGCGGCTCACCGCTCTGCCGCGGCGTCGTCACCGGCGAGGACTGGAAGCGTCCGGAGCTCCAGACCAGGTACGGCGAGCACTGGATCCCGGTGCTGCTACGCAAGCAGCGTGCCGGCTAGCGTCCGCCACTGCTCGATCGGCTGTGGACCGGTCACACCGGTGATCACGTTGACCCCGACGTGGTCGGCTCCGGCGTCGAGGTGCTCAGTCAGCTTCGCCTTGATATCGGCCGGCGTACCCCACGCGGCCAGTGCGTCGACCATGTGATCGGGCAGCTCAGCCTGGTCCTTCGCGCTGAACCCCTGCCGCTCGAGTGAGGCGGCGTACGACGGGAGCCGCGGGAAGAAGCCGATCGTGTCCCGCGCGATCGCCCGAGCCCGGTCCGCGTCGCTCTCCACCACGACCAGGTGGCTCACCGCGAGCAGCTTGTCGGGCCCGAGCACCTTCCGCGCCTCGGCGGAGTACGCCGCCGTGGTCAGGAACGGGTACGCACCGGCCGACCGGTCCCGGGCCAGCTCCAGCATCCGCGGCCCGAGCGCGGCGAGCAGCCGACGCTCGGTCGGTACGTCGTCCAGTTCGTCGAGGTAGGCGTTGAGCGTGGCGATCGGTTTCGGCCCGCGCGCACCACCGAGGCCGACGGTGAACCGGCCCGGCGCGGACGACTCCAACGCCGCGTACGTCGTGCTGACGTCCGAGGCTTTGTATTGATCGACGGCGAGGATGCCGCTGACGAACTTGATCGAACTGGTCGCGCCGACCAGGTCGACGATGGTCTGGAGACCGGGCAGCGGACCGCCCGACAACCAGATCGCGGGGTACCCGAGCTCCTCGGCCGCCTGCGCGGCGGCGAGCGACTCGGGACGGCTGTCAAGGCCCGTGGTGATCCCGAACGGACCGAATTGATGATTCGTCACCTAACTAGAGTAAGCACGTCGCCCGGGTCATGGGGTGCGGATTTCGGGCCTGGCGATGCGATCACGTACACTTCTGGCTGGTTCCCCGCGTGGCGGTATCTCGCCCAACTCCCCCAGGGCCGGAAGGCAGCAAGGGTAAGTGAGCTCTTCCGGGTGCGCGGGGAATCCTCATGTCCGGGCCCTGTCTAGGCTGGTGCAGCCGAACCTAGATCGTGAGGGAGCCCGATGAGCGACGAACGCCGCTACCTGCAGGAACTGATCATCGCCGAGCTGGGCGTGTCCGCATCCTTCGACGCGGACGCCGAGATCGAGCGGCGGGTCGAGTTCCTGGCCGACCGGCTCCGGCGGACCGGCGCGTCGGCGTACGTGCTCGGTATCAGTGGCGGCGTCGACTCCGGTACGGCGGGCCGCCTCTGCCAGCTCGCGGTCGAGCGGGTCCGCGCCGAGGGCGGTCAGGCGACGTTCGTCGCGATGCGGCTCCCGTACGGCGTCCAGGCCGACGAGGCGGATGCGCAGCGGTCGCTGGAGTTCATCCAGCCCGACGAGACGCTCGTGGTCGACGTGAAGCCGGCCACGGACGCGATGGTCGAGTCGGTCCGGCACGCGGGGCTCGGCGCCGATCGCGAGGACTTCCACGTCGGCAACATCAAGGCGCGGCAGCGGATGATCGCGCAGTACGTCGTCGCCGGGGCGCGCGGCGGTCTCGTCGTCGGCACGGACCACGCGGCCGAAGCGGTGATGGGGTTCTTCACCAAGTACGGCGACGGTGCCTGCGACCTCACGCCGTTGTCGGGCCTGACCAAGCGGCGGGTCCGCGCGGTCGCGGCGCGGCTCGGTGCATCCGACGAGCTCACCGGCAAGGTCCCGACCGCCGACCTGGAGACGAACAACCCAGGTGTCCCGGACGAGATCGTCCTCGGCGTGACGTACGACGAGATCGACGACTTCCTCGAGGGACACGAGGTGAACGACAAGGCCGCAGCCACGATCATCGCCACCCACCGCCGTACCGCCCACAAACGCGCGGTGCCCCTCGCGGTCTGAGCAGCCCGGTGCCTGACGCCGGTTCAGGGGTTGGTGAGTCGGCGGACGCGGTTGGCGAGGCGGTCGAGGCGGACGGCCGCGATGCCGCGGTACGAGCGGCGGAGTACGGCTGCCAGTGGACCGGTGTGCTCGAACGAGTGGGTGATGGCGCCGTTCGTCGCGATGGTCCAGGTGCCGGCCTCATGGAATCCGGTGACCCGCCAACTCATCTCGACGCGGTCCGGTTCGATGGCTGTGTATTCCAGTGAGCCGTTCATCCCGGGCCGTACCCGCAGGATGTACCGCTGACCGACTACGGGTACGCGCGGTCCGTCGATCGCAACGAAGGCTTCGTTCCACAGCGGGAGCGCCAGCGGGTCCAGCAGCACGGCGCGGACGGTGTCAGCTGCCGCCGGGATGGTCAGCGTCGCTTGTTCCATCGTTTCCTCCGGTTCGACGGCGGGCGAGTGCCTCGCCCGCGGGGAAGGCCTCGGCGAGCACCCGCAACGTGTTGATGGTCTGGTCGACTGCTTGCCCTGCCACGAGATCGTCGATCGCCTGGTGCAGCACGTCCTCAGCAGTGGCGACCCGGCTGCTGAGCTGACGACCCTCCACCGTCAAGCTCAGCGCGAGGTACCGCCGGTCGTTCGGATCGGTGTCGCGCTGGATCAGCCCTTGTGCGACCAGCCGATCCACCAGGCGGCTCGGGCTGTTCCCGGTCTCGCAGACCAGGAGTCCTCCCAGCGCGCTGAGGGTGAGCGGACCGTGGTCCCCGAGCACGCGCAGCACCTCGGCCTGCGAGGGCGTCAGTCCGAGCGGCCGTAGCTCGGCGGCCAGCAGTCTGTTGCCCTCTCGCTGAATCGCCAGGATCAGGTACCGCAACTCCTCGGCGGTCTTCACGTCCTGCCCACCTGGACCTCGGCCAGCCGGCCGGCCGCCGCCGGGTCATGGGCCGCCAGAACGACGAGGCCCGGCTGCTGCGCCCGAAGTTCGTTGACCTGGGCGACGGCTCGGCGCAGGTCCGGCCTGGTCCCGACCCCGGGGATGTGACCGGCCGCCAGCAGGTCGGCGTCGTACGTGAGGTCGCCGACCAGCAACAGTGGCGGTTCGCCCGGGCGCCGTACGAGCATGGACAGCGAGCCGGGGGTGTGTCCGGGCGTGGGCAGGAGCACCAGACTGCCGTCGCCGAACAGGTCGTGTCCGGCGGTGAACGGCGTCAACCCGGGATCGCCCAGCGGCTCGGGCCGGATCAGCTCCCACCGGAGGCCGGGGAGTTCGATATGCCGGCGCAGGTAACCGCGGGCGGCGGCCAGCGGGCGGTCCATCGACCGCCACTCGGCTTCGCTGATCACGATGCGAGCGCCGGCCAGCTCGGGGAGTCCGCCGATGTGGTCCTGGTGCAGGTGGGACAGGACGGCGGTGTGGACATCGCGGATGTCGTAACCGTTAGCCGCGAGGAGACGGGTCAGCGTCTGCTCCGGCCCGATCTCGAACTTCGCGAGCCGGTCGTAGATCACCCCGTTGACGCCGCCTGGGAAGTAGTCGGCGTCGGTGACGGACGCACGGTCCTGTCCGGTGTCGAACAGCACCAGGCCGTCGCGATGCTCGACGACGTAGGTGTTGATCGGGCGCGGAGCGGTCCAGCTTCGCGACGTCGCGAGCCAGACGTAGAGGTTCTTCTTGGTGGGGCCGACGTGCTCCGGCCTGATCCGCACGGAGCCGGTGCTCAGTGCGGTGACGCGGCTGATGGGGTTCATGGAAGATACATTACACGACATGTATGTCGTGTCAACTATCGAAGAGGCGCCGCCCTGGAGTGCTGTGAAAGTGCCGACAGAGTGCCGCGCCGGGTCGTGGTCAAGCTGACAGCGCGGCTGGCAGAGTGTGCTCATGAAGGGTCTGATGCAGAACTACCAGCTGTCCCTCGACACCATCTTCCTCCGGGCCGAGCAGTTCTACCCGGACAAGACCATCTACACCGGCGGTCCGGCGCCGACGAAGCTGACGTACGCCGAGTGGGCCGCGCGGACCAGACGATTAGGCGGCGTGCTGGACACGCTCGGGATCAGCGCGGACGGCCGGGTGGCGACCTTCGCGTGGAACTCGGGGCGCCACCTCGAGCTGTACTTCGGTGTTCCCTGCACCGGCCGGGTCCTGCACACCCTCAACATCAGGCTCTTCCCCGATCAGGTCGTCTACATCGCGAACCACGCGGAGGACGAGATCGCCTTCGTCGACCGGTCGTTGCTCGGGCTGTTCCTGCCGTTGCTCGATCGGTTGCCGCTGCTCCGACATGTGGTCGTGATGGACGATCTGCCGGCCGGCGCACCCGGCGTGGAGGTGCCGGACGATCCGCGGTTCCACGACTACGAGGAGCTGCTGGCCGCGGCAGAGCCGGTCGAGTTCCACGTCGAGGACGAGAACCAGGCGGCCGCGATGTGCTACACGAGCGGTACGACGGGGCACCCGAAGGGCGTGGTGTATTCGCACCGGTCCACCTGGCTGCACTCGATCGGCGTGCTGACCAACGCGGGGATCGGGTTGGCCGAGACGGACACGGTGATGCCGGTCGTGCCGATGTTCCACGCGAACGCCTGGGGTCTCGCGCATGCGGCTCCGATGGCCGGCGCGTCGCTGGTGTTCCCCGGGCCGGACATGAGTCCGCAGGGGATTCTGAAGCTGTTGCAGGAGCAGGAGGTCACGCTGGCCGCCGGTGTTCCGACGATCTGGCAGGGATTGTTGCCCTTGCTGGACGGGGTCGAGTTGCCCAAGCTGCGACGGGTTCCGTGTGGTGGGTCCGCCGTACCGATGGCGTTGTCGGAGGCGTTCCGGGAGAAGCTCGGCCGGCCGATCCTGCAGGCCTGGGGGATGACGGAGACCAGCCCGGTGGCGACCGCGGCTCACGTGCCGGCGCGGTACGAGGACCTCCCGGAGGACAAGAAGGCGCGGCTCCGGGCCCGGCAGGGGCAGCCGCTGCCCGGTGTCGAGGTGCGGATCGTCGAGCCTGGGTCGATCACTCCGTTGCCCTGGGACGACGAGGCGACGGGTGAGCTGCAGGTTCGCGGTCCGTGGATCGCGGCGGAGTACTACCGGCCCGACGAAGGCGTCCAGCTGAGCACGGAAGACGGCTGGATGAAGACGGGCGACGTGGCGGCGATCGACCAGTTCGGCTCGGTGCGGTTGGTGGACCGGACGAAGGACCTGGTGAAGTCCGGCGGCGAGTGGATCAGCTCGGTCGAGCTGGAGAATCTGCTGATGGCCCACCCCGCGGTCAAGGAGGCCGCGGTGATCGGCGTACCGCACCCGAAGTGGGACGAGCGCCCCCTGGCCTGCGTCGTACTCCAGGAAGACGCGACCGCAACAAGCGAAGAGATCCTGAACTACCTGCGGCCGCTGGTGGCGAAGTGGTGGCTCCCCGACGCGGTCGAATTCATCGACGAGGTCCCCAAGACCTCAGTCGGCAAGTTCTCCAAGAAAGACCTCCGCACCCGCTTCGCGGACTACCACCTGGAGTAGCCCAGCGAACGATCCCCGGGCCAGGCCCGACGACCCCGAACTGATGCCGCTGCTTCGGGACATCACCGGTCCCTGGCCGTGGCGCCGGACGACCGCCACGGCGCCGTCCGGACAGTGTCGTCGCGGGCAAGGCCTACTCTCACCCATCAACCCGCAAGGCATTGCGCCGCAGGGGAATCCGGGTCGTCAACCCGGAGCGCAGCGACCAGATCGCGCACCGCGCCGGCATGGTCTGTGTTCTGGCTACGGTGAGCCTTTCCGGCAGCCTGACAGAGGAGAAACACGTGACGCTCCCAGCCCTCGTCCAGGACCTGTGCGACCGCTTCCTGTTGCTGGCCGAGCGGGAGCTGCCCCCGGGGCTGCTGACCGGGCTGTATCTCCATGGCGGGGTGGTCTTTGGCGAGTGGGCGCCGCGGGAGTCCGACGTCGACTTTCTCGCCACGCTCGCCCACCGGCCGGAGCCGGCGGAGGTGGAGGCGCTGCGGGGCGTCCACGCACAGATGGCGGCACACTCCTCGATCCGGTTCGACGGGCCGCACGTGCTCGCCGCCGACCTGGCGTGCGACCCGCGCACGCTGCCGGCGGTGCCGCAGATGCTGTTCACCGGGAAGCTCGAGATGGTCGCCTCGCCGTCGCGGATGATCGTCTGGCACGAGTTGGCCCAGGCCGGGATCACGGTCACCGGTCCAGATCTGTCCACGCTTCAGGTATGGACTGACAAGCAGGTGCTGCGTGACTACACCGTGGACAACCTCGACACCTACTGGCGCCGCAACGCCGAGGGCCTGGCCCGGGCGACTCCCGCCGACCTCCCGGCGGATCAGCGCGAGCGCGAATATCTGCTCACGCACTGCATCCTCGCCTCTGTACGCCTGCACCATCTCCTGGTCACCGGCGAGATGACCGCGAAGTCGCGCGCCGGCCGCTGGGCACTGACCCACTACGACGAGCGCTGGCACCGGGTGCTGGCCGAGGGTCTGCATCTGCGCGACGCCGACGGCACATCCGGGTACGCCGACCAGTCCGACCTGCTCTGGGACGTCCGGGACTTCCTGGCATACGTCGTGGAGACCGGCACTGGCAGGCCCGTGGCCACGATCGACGCCTGAGACGATCCATCTGGTCCGCGACGGCGAGGTGGCGCGCTCGGTCGCCCGCGATGTCTGACCGAGCGGGGCAGCAGGTGCTCGCAGGGTCACCCGGGGGCACCGTTGACGAAGTTGCGCAGCAGACTGGGCCGGCGTGGGTGGAATGTGCCTGTTAGCCGGAATGCGCTGGGTGACCAGGGCGCGGATTCTGGTGTCATGGCCCTGCGCTGCTTCATCGTCGACGACAGCCCTCACTTCGTCGACGCCGCACGGGCTCTGCTGGAACGGGGCGGGTTGCCGGTAATCGGCGTCGCCTCGACGACCGATGAGGCGCTGCGACGGGTGGAGGAGCTCAAGCCGGACGTCGTACTGGTCGATGTGGAACTTGGTCAGGAGAGCGGGTTCGACTTAGCCCGGCGGTTCCAGCTCGAGACGACCCTGGACCGCTCGAAGGTGATCCTGATCTCCACCTACGCGGAAGAGGACCTCGAGGACCTGGTCACCGCCGCCCCGGTCGCGGCGTTCCTGTCGAAGTCGCACCTGTCAGTCCGCGCGATCCGCGAGATCGTCGACAACCCAGGCCACTCCGACGCTTCCCGGAGGTCATGACGGCGGCCGACACACGCCGAGCCGCGAAGGTCTGCGCCCGATGGACGCGATGAGGTGAGGGCCGCTGACACTCGCCGTGCCGCGAAGGTCTGCGCCCGTGGAGGCCAAGCGCGCAGCAGTCGGAGAGCCTCGGTGTGCTGGTCCCGTTCGGATCACCAAGACCCAGCCTGAGACGCCGGTGGAAAGCCGAGCGCCGGCTGGAACGATCACCAGGATGCGGCGTCGGCGCAACGGCGTCGGCGTCTCGGTCGGAACGGCGTTTCCGGGTTTGGCGGTCTATTGATACCGGCCAGCAGGTATGGCGGTTTCCGGCTTGCTGGACTGGGGGTGGGGCGCTGGTGGGGGCGATTGCGGCTCCGTGCGCGGGCATTCTGAGAGGACATCCGAAGCCCAGCATCCTGGATGTGGGCGAGTTGCCAGGAGGCAGGCCGACATGGAACGTGCAGATTGGCTCGACGGTGCGTTGACCTCGCCCGAGGCCCGATTTCTGATGGTGACCGCGATTACGCATCACCGGATCAACTCGCCGAACTGGGGAGAGCGCGAGGTCCTCAAGCTGAACGCCGAGCTGGCGGAAATCGAGCGCGCCGCGAGCACGGTGGTTGCCGAACTTCGGTGACGTCAACGCGAGGCCAGGACGCAGCCGGATCGGGCAGGTGCCGGATGAAGCAGGTTCGGGTGAAGGTGAGTCGCACGAAGAGCTCCCGGCGGCGGGACGCTGAGCTCGACGCGCTGCCTGCTGATCCCCGCGACCCAGACGTGGCGAGGGCGAAGGCGTTACAGCGCGACGGCGAGTCACAAGTCAGGCGCACCCGCTGAGACCGAGCCCACCGACGAGGCATGGTTCGACTAGGCACACGCAGGCAGTTGGCGTAGTACTCAGAGGTTGCGGGCTGGGGTGGGGTGGTCGGTGGGGGTGAGGGGGAGGGATACCTCGATGACGGTGCCGTCGCCGGTGTGGCTGGTGATGTCGAATGATCCGCCGAGGGCCTCGACTCTGTCGCGCAAGCCGATCAAGCCCGATCCACGGCCCGGCTCGGCGCCGCCGAGGCCGTCGTCGCGGACCTGGAGGTGGAGGGTGCCGTCGCGTTCGCCGATTGTCACCTCAGCCCCAGATGCGTCGGCATGTTTGGTCGCGTTGGTGAGTGCCTCGGACACGACGTAGTACGCCGCCACCTCGATCGGCGGCGGGTAGCGGGAGTCGATGCCGATGCTCAGCTCGACCGGGACAGCCGAGCGCCGGGCCAGCATCCGGAGCGCCGCACCGAGGCCGCCTTCGGACAGGACCGAAGGGTGAATACCGCGCGCCATCTCACGCAGTTCGTCCACCACCCCGGTGAGGTCCTCGGAGATCTTGCCCAGGCCGCCCCGCAGCACGGGCAGGTAAGCGGGTACTCCGTCCTGGAGCAGGCGCAGTTCGAGCGCCAGTGAGACGAGTCGCTGCTGGGCTCCGTCATGCAGATCCCGCTCGATCCGTCGGCGCGTCTCGTCGGCGGTGGTGACGATGCGCGCGCGAGACTCGGTCAGTTTGGTGTGCGCCTCGGCGTTCGCGATGGTCGTGGCGACCAGTTCGGTGAAGTCGGTCATCCGCTGCTCGGTGTCTGGTGGAAGCCGCTCGCGCCGCGATGCGACGTTGATCGCGCCCCACAGCCGGCCCTCGACCGCGATCGGCAGGTCGACCGCCGAGCGGATGCCTTGACGCCAGGCGTCTTCGGTCAGGCTCGCCGCTGCCGCTGCCGCGCCGTCGAGTTCGGTGCGCGCGGCCCGTTCGGTGTCCCGGACCGTCGCCAGGGCGAGGCCCGGAGGTGGAGTGAACCGCGTTCCCGGCTGATGTCCGCCCAACCACCCGTGGCCGCCCACGAGCGTTGCCTGCCCATCCGGCTCGAACCTGACCAGCGCGGTCGCGTCGGCGTCGAAGAGTGCACCGACCTCCTCGGCCACCGCGGCGAACACGCGATCCGGCCCCGCCCCCTGGGCGACCATGGTCGCGACTCGCCGCAGGGCGGCCTGCTCGTCGGCCATCCGGCGCAGTTCGGCGCGTGACTCGGCGTTCTCGATGGCGGTGGCGACGAGTTCGGTGAAGCCGGCGATCTGTGACTCCGTGTTCGCCGCGAAGGGTTGCTCGCGCTTCGTCGAGGCGGCGATCACTCCCCAGACCTGCCCGGCCACCACGATCGGGCAACCGATCGACGAGCGGATGCCCAGCGCACGCGCCTCAGCGGCGATCTCCCCGGTGGCGCCGGCGAAGCTGTCGACCCGGACCGGGTTGCCGGTCAGTCGGACTTCCCGGGCCACGCTCAGCCCTTCGAGGTCGAACCGCGTGTCGACGGCCAACTGAACCGGCACCCGGCTCCAGGCGGCGACCGCGGACACGGTCCCGTCCGCCTCGTAGCGCTCCATCCGGGCGAGGTCGGCCCCGCACAGCAGCCCGACCTCCCGGGTGACGGCCTCGAACACCGCCGACGGCGCGACCGACTCCGCGACCAGCGTCGCGATCCGTCGCAACCCGGACTGCTCCGTCGTCAGTCGGCCCGACTCCATCGCGGCCCGTCGCGACCGCGCCGCCAACTCGGCCACCACGACCGCCGTCACCAGGAACACGCCGAGCGCCACCGCGTTCCGCGCCTCGGCGACCCAGATGGAACCCACTGGTCCCAGGAACAGGAAGGCGAAGGCGCCGACACTGAGGATTGAGGTCAGCGCGCCCAGCCGGGCTCCCCACGCGATGGCGACCGGGAGTACCGCGAACAGATACAGCACCAACAGGCTCAGCGCCGGAAGGTGCGGCTCGACCAGTGCGATGATCCCGGAGATCACAGCCACCAGCGCCACGCTGGTCAGCAGCCCGCGCCACCAGCGCTCGATGGGCAGATTCAACCGGGTCCATGCCATCTCGTCGCATCCCCTCAGCCGAACGCTAACGGATGGGGCTGTCGCTGACGACCTCCACGAACCCGTGAGATCCGCAGCTCATATTCGGGATCCGGCGGCGGGGATACTCTGGGGCATGACGACGGAGCCCTCCGGCGACGAGCCGGAGAGTCACGACGGTACGGCGGTCGCTCGTGTCCTGCTGGCCGAGGACGACGTACTTCTCCGCGCGGGTCTGGCCAGTCTGCTGGAGCGGTCGGGGTTCGAGGTCGTCGGGGAGACCGGCGACAGCGAGTGGATTCTTCCGCTGGTGCGCGAGTTGGCGCCCGACCTGGTGGTGCTGGACATCCGGATGCCGCCGACGAACACCACCGAAGGACTGGACGCAGCCCTGGAGATCCGCAGGGAGTTCCCCGCGATCGGCATTCTGGTGCTGTCGGCCCATGCCGAGGTCGAGCAGGCGATGGAACTGCTGGCTACCGGTCAGCGGGTCGGCTACCTGCTGAAGAGCCGGGTGACGGATGTGGGCGAGTTCATCGAGACGCTGGAGCGGATCGTCAGGGGTGGTTCGGTGATGGACCCCGCGCTGGTCCAGGAACTGGTGAGCGCCCGGCGGCGCAACGATCCGCTCGCCGCGCTCAGCCAGCGGGAGCACGACGTACTCGCGCTGATGGCCGAGGGACGGTCGAACGCCGGCATCGCCCGGCGGCTGTGGGTGACCGAAGGCACCGTGGAGAAACACGTCCGGCACATCCTCGCCAAGCTGAGCCTTCCCGAGACCGGCGATGATCATCGCCGGGTACTCGCGGTGGTCACCTTCCTCGAAGCCCGCTGACCGCCAGGATTCCGGCTAGCAGGAATGGACGTTTGGCGCTGGTGGTGACGACCTGACGGTCCCGCGAGGCGATCCTGGTTGGACGGCGGTGGACCTGGCGTTTGTGCACCCCCACACCCCTCCGGCGCCAGGTCCGCCCGCCGCCCCCGCGGCTGGGCATCAGCCGAAGTCGGTGCCGAAGTGCCGGCCGAGGTGGGTGAGGGTGGCGTCGACGAAGGCTTGTGGCCAACGGGTGCCGGTCTCCCGGGCCAGGGCGGTACCGCGGTGGATGAACTCGCGGCACATGTACTGGTTCGCCGCGATGATGTCGGCCGGGTCGGTGCCGGCTGCCGGGATCGCCTCGAGGGTGGCGCGCTGTTCGTCCGACAAGTAGGCGTTCAACCGCTTCACTCCACCAGTACGACGTACGCCGCGCTCGGCCAGCATCAGCGCGATGAGCTGGTCGCGGACCACGCTGATGCCTTGGTTGCCGACGACCCGCTCGTCCCGGCCGAGCACGACCACCAGGTTCCCCAGGAAGTAGAAGAACAGATTCACAGCCCCCTGCGGCCAGTACGGCGTACCCGGGCGACCGCCTTGTCGCGGCTGGTCGCCGTCGGGGAAGTGGGATCCGTCCCGGTCGAAGAGCACCCGGACTCCGTCGTACTGGAGACGGTCGAAGCCGGCGAGCGGGTGGATGACCAGATCGACGTGCAGCCAGTCCGGCGTGATCGCGAGGCCGCCGATCAGTCCGGGGATCCGGTCGGTGAGGACGGTCGGGCCGGTGATCAGTGCCATCGACTCGGCCCAGTGCTCCTCGAACCAGGCTGCGCTCTCGTCCGTGACAACACAGTGCACGTCGACGTCACTGAACCTGTCCGCCTCGCCGGACCCGTAGCTGCCGGCCAGATAGACGGCGAGAATCCGTTCGTCCGCCGGCAAGATCGTGCGGGCGCGCTCGATGACCCGTTGCTGTCCGGCATCCCCAGTCACCTGCGACAGCGTATGTCGCCACTCAGCGCCCCGGCGTCCGAGGGCTCACGTGTACAGCGACTCGATCACCGCCGCGTGGTTGTCCGCGACCACCCGGCGCTTCACTTTCATGCTCGGGGTCAGCTCACCGGTCTCGACGGTGAGTTCGCGGTCGAGGATCGCGAACCGCTTGATCTGGGACGCTTTCGAGTACCGCGCGTTGACCGAGTCGACCACCTCGGTGACCACCTTGAGGATCTCCTCGGGTCCGGCCGCGCCGGCGGTGTCGGGATCCACTGTCAGCAGGGCGATCGGGTACGGCCGGCGGTCGCCGTACACGATCGCGTGTGAGATCCAGGGCGACTGGCGCAGGTCGTTCTCCAGGTTGGCCGGGCTGAGGTTCTTGCCGCCGGAGGTGACGATGATGTCCTTCGCCCGGCCGGTGATCCGGACGAAGCCGTCGGCGTCGATCTCGCCCAGGTCGCCGGTCCGGATCCAATCGTCGGTCATGGTCGCGGCGGTGGCGGCGGGGTTGTTCCAGTAGCCGGCGAAGACGTGTGGTCCACGCATCTCGATCTCCCCGTCCACGCCCAGCCGCAACTCCACGCCGGGCGTCGCGCGGCCGACGCTGCCCGCCTTGAACAGGTGGATCTCGTTCACTGTGCCGACACCCGTGGTCTCGGTCATCCCGTACCCCTCCAGCACCGGTACGCCGGCCGCGTGGAAGAACTCCAGTACCTCCTGGGCGATCGGCGCCGCGCCGCACAACGCCTGGCGCAGTCGCCCGCCGAAGGCGCCGCGGACCTTCGCGAACAGGGGTTCCAGCTCGGCCTGTGCAGCGGCGAGCTCGGCGGGCACAGCCGATCCCTCCCGCTGGAGCTGCTGGATCCGCAGGCCGACCGACACCGCCTGGTTGACCGCCGCCGGATCCAGCCCGGCGGTCATCGCCGCGTACAACTTCTCGAAGATCCGCGGCACCGCGGGCAGGAAGGTCGGGCGTACTTCGACCAGCTCGGGAACGATCTTGGTGAGGTCGCCACCCCAGTAGACCAGCGTGGCGCCGATGCTGAGCGAGGCGAACTGAACCATCTGAGCGAACACATGGGCCAGCGGCAGGAACAGGTACACGACATCGCCGGCGCGGACGTAGTTCAGCTCCTCGGTCAGCTCGCCGATCCGCAACCAGTTCCGATGTGTCAGCACACAGCCCTTGGGCGGTCCGGTGGTCCCGGAGGTGTAGATGATCAGCGCCGGGTCCGTCGGCTGCACTGCGGCGCGGCGGTCGTACAAATCGGCCTGCCCGGAGCCCAGCTGGGCCAGTGACTCCAGTCCGCTCTCCAGCGAGATGACCTGCGGCGACTCGGCCAACGCGAGCCCGTCGATCCGGTCGCGCGCCTCGTCGGCGCAGACCACGATGCGCGCGCCGGAGTCGGTGATCACCCAGGCGCACTCCTCCGGCGAGCTGGTCGCGTAGATCGGCACCACCACACCACCG
The DNA here is from genome assembly GCF_043197365.1 of Kribbella sp. NPDC049174. Classification (NCBI taxonomy): domain Bacteria; kingdom Bacillati; phylum Actinomycetota; class Actinomycetes; order Propionibacteriales; family Kribbellaceae; genus Kribbella; species Kribbella sp. NPDC049174. The sequence continues at coordinate 136,152 of NZ_JBICSZ010000008.1, forward strand.
GCGGACAGTACGCCGAGTGCAGCCAGGGTCCACTCCGGTGTGGTCTCGGCCAGGATGCACACCCGGTCGCCCGGGCCCACGCCGTACGCCGCGAATCCTCGGGCCAGCGCATCGACCAGTACGCCGACCTCGGTGAAGGACTGGTGTTGCCAGCCGCCGCCGGATCGGTACTGCAGGGCGGGCCGGTCACCGAAGCGCTCCGCCGAGACGAACGGCAGCTCGGCGATGGTGCGGATCATGAGGCCTCCTGTGGATCCAGCACGAGCTTGCCGACGGTGCCGCGGCCGAGGATGGCCCGATGCGCGCCGGCCGCGTCCGACAGTGGGTACTCGCCGCCGACCACCGGTCGGAGTACGCCGTCCAGCGTGAGGCGGAACAACTCCTGCAGCGGCTCGGCGATCGTCGCCGGGCGGCCGAAGCAGTGCCCGAGCCAGAACCCGATCACCCCGCGCGACGCGGCCATCAGCTTCACCGGATCGATCGCCTTCGAGGCGGTCCGCGACGCCTGGCCGAACGTCACCAGCCGGCCGAAAGGCGCCAACGCCCGCAGCGACTGGTCGAACACAGTCCCGCCGACCATCTCCAGCACCACGTCCACAGGCCGGCCGCCGTTCGCCTCGATCAGCCGATCCTTCAGGTCGTCCCCGGCCTCGATCGCACTGTCGGCGCCGAGCTCTTCCGCGAGCTTCCGCTTCTCCGCAGTGGACGCGGTGGCGATCACCCGACCTGCGCCGTAGTGCTTGGCGAGTTGTACGGCGACCGTGCCGACACCACCCGCAGCCGCGTGAACAACGACAGACTCGCCTGCGGCCAGATGAGCGCTGGTGTGCAGCAGACGCCAGGCCGTCACCCCCTGCAGGACCAGGGCGAGCGCCTGTCCATCGGTGATCCCGTCCGGGATGTCGAAGATCAAGTCGTCGCGCGCCGTGGCCAGCTCGGCGTAGCCACCACCCGGTACCAACGCGACCACGCGGCGGCCGTCCGGCGTCGTACCGGCGACCTCACCGCCTGGAACCGCGGGCAACCGGGTCGGGGTGAGGTAGGTGTTCTCGGTGGTGTGGGTGTCGGCGTAGTTCACTCCGGCCCGGGTCACCCGGATCAGGGTGTGGCCGGGGCGCTCCACCGGCTCCGGCAGGTCGACGTACCGCAGGACCTCCGGGCCGCCGTACGCTGAGATCTGGATCGCCTTCATGAGCGCACCTCCGCGGCATCGAGGGCCCGGGCCAGCTCCAGCCGGGACGAGATGCCCAGCTTGTGGTAGATCCGGGACAGGTAGACCTCGACGCTGCGCGGGCTGTAGTGCAGGTGTTCGGCGATCTGCCGGTTACGGAGGCCCTGCTGGACGAGCCGGGCCATCCGTTCCTCCGTGGGCGTCATCCGGCCGAGCCGCCGGACGGCCAGTTCGACGGGTGTCAGGATCTGGGTGGTCATCGGCGTACCCCTTCGACGGACTGTTGAGGAAACACGACTGTTGCCGCGGTCGCGGCGGTGCTGTGCTGGACGGAGAGTGCTCCGAGGAGGCAGAGATGACGATCGACGGCACGTGCGCACCGGAGTTCACGGCGGTCCGGGAGGCCTTCGAACGCAACTTCACCGAGTACGGCGAAGTCGGCGCGGCGGTGCACGCCACGGTCGACGGGCAGTCGGTGGTCGACCTGTGGGGCGGACTGCAGGACCCGGCGACCGGAACGCCGTGGCAGAGGGACACGCTGGTGCACATCTGGTCGGGGACGAAGGGCGCGGTCGCCCTCTGTGCCCACCTTCTCGTTGCCCGAGGCAAGCTTGACCTGACCCTGCCGGTGGCCCACTACTGGCCGGAGTTCGCGGCCGAGGGCAAGGGCGGCATCCTGGTCCGGCAGCTGCTCAACCACCAGGCCGGGCTGCCGGCGTTGAGCGAGCCGCTGCCGCCAGGCGCCTTCTACGACTGGGATCTGATGGTGGATGCCCTCGCGCGGCAGCGGCCCTGGTGGGAGCCGGGGACCCGGCACGGCTACCACGGCCTGACCTTCGGCTTCCTGGTCGGCGAAGTGGTACGGCGAGTGGCCGGGGTGCCGCTGGGCGAGTTCTTCCGGACCGAGATCGCCGAACCGCTGGGACTGGACTTCTGGCTCGGCCTGCCGGGGTCGGAGGAGCACCGGGTGGCTCACACCATCCCGGCCGACCTGACCGTCCCGGGTGCGCCGGTGCCGAATCTCTTCATCGCCGCGATGACGGATCCGGCCTCGATCGCCGGGCAGTTGCTGCTGAACAACGGCGGCTACATGAACCCCGGTGAGGCGGACACTCGCGCCGCCCATGCCGCGGTGATCGGGGCGACCGGTGGAATCACCAACGCCCGCGGGCTTTCCGGGCTGTACACGCCGTTGGCCAACGGCGGTGGCGGTCTCGTCGACGAATTCCAGCTCGCCGCGATGGGTGCGGTCAGTTCGGCCGCTTCGGTGGATGCCGTCGTACTGGTGCCGAGCCGCTTCACCCTCGGTTTCGTGAAGGCGGTCGACAACAGCCACCTGCCGATCGCCGATGCCGAGGGCATCCTGCTCTCGGAGGAGGCGTTCGGGCATTCCGGCTTCGGTGGTTCGATCGGGTTCGCGGATCCACGCGCCAGGTTGTCCTTCGCCTACACGATGAGCCGGCAGGGGCCGGGGATCGGGATCAACGAACGGTGTCAGGCCTTGGTCGACGCGACGTACGCGGCGCTCGGGTACCGGCGGCCTCCCAGTGGCGGACTGTGGGTGCATCCCTAGTCACCGCAGCTCATACAGGTCGTAGGTGAGGGTGTTGCCGGTCAAGGTGCCCTTGCCTACGGCCTGCAGCTTGTTCAGCCAGCCGTAGCGCGGGTCGCCGGTCTCGAACCTCGGTGTCGCGTAGAGCGGGGCGACGTCGCCGTCGGTGAGGTCGACGCGGCCGCTGTACTGCAGGAAGAGCAGCGCGCCGTCGTCGGTCTCCACCAGCGACCTGACGTCCAGAGTGCCGGTGCCGTCCGGTCCGACGAGCATCCAGTCCGCCGACGAACTGCCGGCGAGCTTCGCCTTCAGCCGGTCGCCGCTGATGTGGCCGGCCGCGACCTCGTAGATCATCCGCGTCCCGGCGGGGGTCCGGAGGAGCACCTTCGGCGGCCGCAGTTCGGCGACCATGGTGGCCAGCGGGACCAGCGTCAGCTCGCTAGACATAGCCGCCGCCACTGACGGACAGCGTGTGGCCGGTGACGAACGATGCGTCGTCGGACGCGAGGAAGGCGACACAGGAGGCCACCTCTTCCGGCGTACCGCAGCGGCCGAGCATCGTGCCCGCCACCATCGCCTGCCGGATCTTGCGGCCGAGGCCGGACTCGTCCAGGCCGGCCAGCATCGGGGTGTCGATCGGACCCGGGGTGACCGCGTTGCAGCGGACTCCATAGTGCGCCGCCTCCCGCGCGATCGCCTTGGTGAAGCCGAGTACGCCGGCCTTCGCCGCGGAGTACGTCGCGCCGGCCGCCAGCCCGGCTCGTCCGGCCTCGCTGGCCATGTTGACGATCGCCCCACGCCGGCGGTCCTGCATGCCCGGGAGGATGGCGTGCGTACAGGCCATCGTTCCGCGCAGGTTCACCGCGATCCAGTGGTCCCAGTCGGCGGGCGAGCTGTCGACGAAGTACGCCGTACGGTCGCCGCCGGCGTTGTTCACCAGGACGTCGACCGGCCCGATCGCGCGCTCGACCTGGCCGACCGCGGTCTGGACCGAGACCAGGTCGGCCACGTCCAGGCGGACGCCGTACCCGCCGATCTCGGCCGCGACCTTGCCGGCGCCGGACTCGTCCAGGTCCCCGACCGCGACGGTCGCGCCCTCGGCGGCGAGTCGCCGGGCCGTGGCGGCGCCGATCCCGGACGCGCCACCCGTCACCAGGACAGTACGGCCGCTGAAGCGTAGGATTGACATGCCGTCGACGATATTTGACACTCTGTCGACAAACAAGAGGAGGGCCGATGATCGACTTCGGGCTGTCGGAGGAGCAGCGGGCGATCCGGGACGTCGCCCGCCGGTTCGTGCGCGAGCAGCTGATGCCGCTGGAGACCGAGGTGCTCCGGCGCGAGCGGACCGGCGGCGCCGGGATCGAGCCCGCCGAGGTCGAGGAGCTGCGGCAGCGGGCCAAGGAGTTCGGCTTCTGGGGGCTCGGCACGCCGGACGAGTACGGCGGGATGGACCTGCCGGCCGTGGAGCAGGCGCTGATCACCGCGGAGCTCGGCCGGACCTTCATCCCGTTCAGCTTCGGCGGCGAGGCGGACAACATCCTGTACGAGGCCGACGAACGGCAGACCAAGGAGTACCTGCTGCCGACGATCGCCGGTCAGCGGAAATCGTGCTTCGCGATCACCGAGCCGGGGGCCGGGTCCGACACCCGGGCGATCCGCACCAGCGCCCGCCGCGACGGCGGCGAGTGGGTGATCCGCGGTGAGAAGACCTTCATCACCGGCGGCAACGAGGCCGACTTCGCCATCGTCATCGCGGTCACGGATGCGCTGCGCGGTCCCAAGGGCGGGTTCACCGCCTTCCTGGTCGACCGGGACCGCGGCTGGACGTCGAGCCCGATCGTCACGATGGGCCCGGCCGGACCGGCGACGTTGCTGTTCGACGACGTCCGGGTCCCCAACGACCACGTGCTCGGCGAGGTCGGGGCCGGGTACGAGCTGGCGATGCGCTGGATCATGAAGGGTCGCTACCTGATCCCGGCCCGCGGCCTGGGGGCGTGCGAACGGCTGCTGGAGATGGCCATCGAACACGCGAACACCCGGCACACCTTCGGCCACCCGATCGGCGAGAACCAGGCGATCCAGTGGATGATCGCCGACTCGGAGGTGGACCTGGAGGCCGCCCGCTGGCTGGTCCTGCGGTCCGCGTGGGGCATCGACCAGGGCGAGCCGCCGCAGCACGACTCGGCGATCGCCAAGCTGTACGGCACGAACGCCGTGAACCGGGTCGCGGACCGGGTGCTGCAGATCCACGGCGGTATGGGCTACACGAAGGAGCTGCCGATCGAGCGGTGGTTCCGCGAGGTGCGGTTGTGGCGGATCTTCGAAGGCACCGACGAGATGCAGCGGCTGATCATCGCCCGCGATCTACTCCGCGGCTACCGGAAACCGGGCGGGCACATCTAGATGCCGTAGATGCTCCGCAGCCAGATCGTAGTCAGGGTGTCGACGATCTCGCGGTCCGCGGTGGCCGACCTGCGGGACCTGGAGTGGTGGTAGAAGACCTCGTCGTTCATCGAGACCAGGGCCAGCGCCAGCGACTTGGCCGTCGGCGGCCCGGGCAGGGCGCGGCCGGCCGCGCGTTCGGTCTCGATCCGGTCCGCGACAGCGGTGATGAACTTCCGCGCCATGTCGCTCCAGAACTGCGTCATCGGCGGGCTGGTCTCCCGGGCCCGAGTCGCGGCCCGGAGGACGGGGCCGCTGCGGCGCCAGATCGCCACCGACCCGGCGGTTGCCTCCCGCAGCGCATCCGCCGCCGGTGAGGCGGGTGACTCGGTCCAGGCGCTCGCGGTGGCGTACAACTCGGCCACGATCTTCTCCGCCAGCACGTACAGCACAGCCTCGCGGGACTCGAAGTGGAAATAGAAGGCCGAGCGCGAGATCCCGGCGCCGGTGGTCAGGTCGTCGATGGTGATCTCGGTGATGTCCCGCTCGGACAGCAGTTTCGCGGCGGCTTCCAGGATCGCCTGGGAGGTCAGATCACCCTTGCTCGGCTTACGTCGCCGTACCCCCGGCGTCCCGTTCGACATGCGTCGATTATCCCCGACACCTCGTCGATTCCGCACCGGACCGGGTTTGGGGAGGAAATGTCGGGGGTCGGCGCTAGGGTTGCGGGCGTGGAAGCACCCCTTGCGTTGTACCGCCGGTATCGCCCGGAGACGTTCGCCGAGGTGATCGGGCAGGACCATGTCACGGCGCCGCTGCGGAACGCGTTGAGCAACAACCGGGTCAACCACGCCTATCTGTTCTCCGGCCCGCGCGGCTGCGGCAAGACCACCAGCGCCCGGATCCTGGCCCGTGCGATCAACTGCGAGAAGGGCCCGATCGCGGAGCCGTGCGGGGTGTGCAAGTCCTGCACCGACCTGGCCCGCGGCGGTCCCGGCAGTATCGACGTGATCGAGATCGACGCCGCCTCGCACGGTGGTGTCGACGACGCCCGGGACCTGCGCGAGCGAGCCTTCTTCGCGCCGGTCGAGAGCCGCTACAAGATCTACATCATCGACGAGGCGCACATGGTGACCACGCAGGGCTTCAACGCCTTGCTGAAGCTGGTCGAGGAGCCGCCGCCGCATCTGAAGTTCATCTTCGCCACCACCGAGCCGGACAAGGTGATCGGGACGATCCGGTCCCGGACCCACCACTACCCATTCCGCCTGGTCCCGCCGAAGGTGCTCGGCGACTACATGGCCATGTTGTGCGAGTCCGAGGGCGTCGCGATCGAGGCGGCCGCGCTGCCGCTGGTCGTGCGCGCCGGTGCCGGCTCGGTCCGTGACTCGCTGAGCGTGCTCGACCAGCTGATCGGTGGTGCCGGGCCGGACGGGGTCACGTATGAGCTGGCCGTCACGCTGCTCGGATTCACACCCGATTCGCTGCTCGACGCGTGTGTCGACGGGTTCGCCGCGCATGACAGCAAGGCCGTGTTCGAGACGATCGAGAAGGTGATCGAGACCGGTCAGGACCCGAAGCGGTTCGCCGAGGACCTGCTCCGGCGCCTCCGCGATCTGGTCGTGCTGTCTGCCGTACCGAACGCGATCATCTCCGGTCTGATCGAAGCCGCCGAGGACCAGGGCGAGCGTCTGCAGACCCAGGCCGCCGGGATCGGTGCCGCCGAGCTCACCCGGGCGGCGGACATCGTCGCGGCCGGTCTGCTGGAGATGCGCGGGGCTACTGCGCCGCGGCTCCAGCTGGAGCTCATCTGCGCCAAGGTGCTGCTGCCCGGGGCCGACGACTCGACCAACGGCATCCAGGCGCGGCTCGACCGGATGGAACGCCGGCTCGCCATCGGAGTCCCTGCCGGCTCGCCGGACGCGGGGCCGGTGGCTCAGCCGATCGAGAACGTGGGTGGCCCTAACGCAGCCACAAGCCGCGCTGCGGCTCGAGCTGTCGCAGCATCCGGTACGACGGCCACTGCTTCCGACGCCAGTGGTATGGCGCCTGCCGGTGGAGGCAGTGGAGCCGGTGCCGGTGCCGGTGCTGCCGGTGCCGGTGCCGCCGGTGGTGCATCCGGTCCTGATGGTTCGGGCGGCAGCTCTGCCGGGACGGTTGCTGATTCGTCAGCCAGGGGCGCCGGGGCTGGCAGTCGTGGTGGCGACACCTCAGCTGCCGATCCGGCGGGACGCTCCGGTGCCTGGGCAGATGAGTCGAATGCCCCAGTGACTTCGCAGCCGTCCGCTGCGCCGGCATCGGTACCCGCCACCCCGGCATCGACACCCGCCACCCCGGCATCGACACCCGCCACGCCGTCATCGCAGTCAGCCGGCGCGGCGGGTGCTCCGTCGGGTGGGTCCGTCGGGCTGGCCGACGTACGGCGGTTGTGGCCCGAGGTGCTCGAGGCGGTGAAGGCGAAGCGCCGGTTCGCCTGGATCATGCTGAGCCAGAACGCGCAGGTCATCGCGATCGACGACCAGACACTGACGCTTGGTCTGGTTAACGCGGGCGCCCGGGAAAGCTTCGCCCGATCCGGGAGCGATGAGATTCTCCGCCAGGCGATGATCGACACAATCGGTCTCAACCGCCGCGTCGAGGCAGTCGTCGACCCGTCGACTGACCCGGGTGCGGGCGGTGGCAGTCAGCACGCAGGCGGCCCGCGCTCCGGTGGACCCCACGGCGGTGCTCCCGGTGGTGGATCAGGCGGCGGTGCTGGTGGCGGCGCGGGTGCCGGAGGATCGGATAGCGGCAGTTGGGGCGCAGGCCCCGGCGGAGCGTCCGGTGGGCCAGGCGGAGGTCCCGCAGGCGCCGGTGCACCTGGCACGAGCCCGTCCGCAGCAGGCCCCGCTGGGTCTGGCGTGAGCGGACCTGGTGCCGGCGGTCCTGGCACGGGCGGACCTGGTGCTGGCGGACCTGGTGCTGGCGGACCTGGTGCTGGCGGTCCTGGCACGGGCGGGCCTGGTGCTGGCGGCACGGGTGGTGCTGGTGGACCTGGCAACGGCGGACCTGGTGCTGCCGGATCTAGTGCTGCCGGATCTGGTGCTGGTGGGTCAGGTGCAGGCGGACCTGGTGCCGGCGGACCTGGTACTGGTGGGGCAGGTGCAGGCGGACCCGGTGCTGGCAGTGCGGGTGCTAGTGGAGCCGGGGCTGACGGGCCGCAGGGTTCGTCGGGCAACGCGGCGGCGCGGGATGCTTCGCGTGGGTCCGCTGGTGATGGTCGGAGTGGATCCGGGCCAGGCGACGGTGCGAACGGGTTCGGCGGGCCGGGTGGCAGCTCGGGGAGTTCTGGGCAATGGTCCGATGGGCCGGGTGCGGCAATTGCCGTACAGGATCCGCCGGACTCGGAGTACGACGTACCACCGGAGCCTGACCCGTGGGACGAAGGTCCCACTTCGCGACCCGGGCCAGGTCCTGGCCCGTCAGCAGGCCAACCAACGTCAGCCGGACCGGCCACCGCAAGCGGCCGCGGGACGTCAGCCGGGCTGGGCAGGTCAGTTGGGTCTGGGACGGCGGAGGTAGACCGTCGGGAGCAGGCAGCCAGTAAGCGTCGTGCGGCAGAAGCAGCTGTCGCTGCGGAGCAGGCTCGCAAGGCCGCCGCGGCTCCTGCCGCCCCGGAAGTCCCGCTGACGCCTGAGGAAGAAGCGGACGCGATCGGCGATGACGACATGGTGCTGGAAGAAGACTCCCGCTCCCACACCGACCTCCTCCGCGAAACCCTCGGCGCCCAAATCATCACCGAAGAACCCAACTGACAACCGGACCCGCGACGGCGGTCGCCCGCCCGTCCTGAACCCCACGCCAGCACCTCCGCCACCGGCGACCACCACGCCGACGACCGCCATCCCCGGCGATCATCCGCGGCGACCACCGCCGCCGACCACGACCGACGACGATCATCCCCGGCCACCACGACCGCCGGCGACCACCGGCACCGCCGCCGACGACCAGCGCCGACGGCGCTCTTCCTCGGCGGCGACCATCCCCCCGGCGCCGACGACCATCCACGGCGACCACCGGCGACCAATCCCGCGACCGGCGGTGGGTTGTCGGTGGGGGTGGCAGATTGCTTGTATGGGTTTCCGAGGGTGGACTGATGCGGCGTTTGATGTGCTGGTGGATCTTGAGGGGGATCCGAGTCCTGCTCAGTTGGAGACGCATCGGGATGACCTGGAGCGGTATGTCCGCGGGCCGTTGCAGGAGCTTTGCGATGAGCTCAATGCGGATGGTGAATTCGGCAGGTTCTGGTTGGGTGGGATGTCTGACCGGCCGGCCGCGTGGCAGCGCCAGAACGCTACGGCTTGGATCGCGCGACGGGTGCGCATCTCGTTCACGTTCGATCTGGATGGGCTCGTGCTCGGGGGTGGTTCGGCGCATCCGGAGAGCGATCAGGTGCGGCGGTTCCGCGCCATGGTCGATGCCGAGGACAGCGGTGGCGAGCTCGCCGGGATCGTCGGCGCGCTGAGCCGCGACGGGTTCGAGCTCACCGGGCCGATCGCCGCTCGGATGCCGCGCGAGTACCCGGCCGGCCATCCACGCGCCGACCTCCTCAAGCGGCGGTCCGTGTACGCCGAGAAGCCGATCGACACCAACAACGTCGGCCTGATCGGCGAGGCGCTCCGGCCGCTCATCGAGCTGACCACCTGGTACACGGACTACGTCGTCACGACCGGCTGGGAGAAGCCGTAGCCCCACGTCGGCAAGCCGGGTCGCCCGGGCAGGGGGCGGTCGGTCGTCCACAGGGCTGTGGAGAGCGTGGGTGGACCGGGGCGGGCGGGGCTCCACAGGATTCACAGGGTGTGGATAAAGGTGTCCACAGGGTTGTGGAAAGGCTGGGGAGACCGGTCGGTTTCTGGTTGGGGGACGGCGGCGGGTGGGGTTGTCCGGGCGACCGGCTAGGGTTGAGGCTCGGTGACAGGTAGCGGCTCGACGAGGAGATCGCGGTGTTCGACGGTGGCGGTGCTGGCGGCTTCGATATGTCCGACCTGCTCGCGCAGGCGCAGGCGATGCAGAACCAGTTGATGGAGGCCCAGGCCAACCTGGAGAGCCAGGAGATCGAGGGCTCGGCAGGTGGTGGGCTGGTGACCGCGCTCGTGTCCGGGACCGGCGAGTTGCTGAGCCTGACGATCAAGCAGGAAGCCGTCGACCCGGACGACACCGAGACGCTCGCCGATCTGGTCGTCGCCGCCGTGCGTGACGCCTCCGAGAACGCCAAGGAGGCCGCGGCCCGCGCGATGGGCCCGCTGGCCGGTGGGATTCCGGGCTTCGGCTCCGAAGGACCTGGGTTCGGCGGCGGTTCGTCCGCGCCGGCCGGGTTCGCCCTGCCCGGTGCGACGGGAGCGCCCGGCGGAAGCCTCCCCGGTGGGAGTACGCCGAGCAGCGGTGAGACGACGGACGACGACAGCGGTCCCGGCACCGGCGCGAGCGGCTCCAGCGCAGGCGGTTCAGGCGCGGGTGGTTCGAGCGCGGGTGGTTCGAGCTCGGGCAACACCAGCCCGAGCGGTTCGAGCGCCGGCGGGACCGGTTCAGGCGCGGACGGCGCGAGCGCGAGTGGGACGAGCGGGAGCGGGACGAGCGCGGGCGGTTCCAGCGCAGGCAGCACCGGCGTGAGTGGTTCGGGCGCGAGCGGCACTGGCGGTCGTGGGGTCGGGTTCGTCAACCCGGGTAGCGGGGCCGGGTTGCCCGGTCAGAACCCGGGCTGACGTGTACGAGGGGGCCGTCCAGGACCTCATCGACGAGCTCGGCCGGTTGCCCGGCGTCGGTCCGAAGTCCGCACAGCGCATCGCGTTCCATCTGCTGTCCGCCGACGAGACCGACGTACGCCGGCTCGCCCATGTGCTCGTGCAGGTGAAGGAGCGGGTCAAGTTCTGCGAGATCTGCGGCAATGTCGCGGAGGAGGCGCAGTGCCGGATCTGCCGTGACCCGCGCCGCGACCTGAGCCTGATCTGTGTGGTCGAGGAGGCCAAGGACGTGGTCGCGATCGAGCGGACCCGGGAATTCCGCGGCCGGTACCACGTGCTCGGCGGGGCGATCTCGCCGATCGAGGGGATCGGTCCGGACGAGTTGCGGATCAAAGAACTCCTCCAGCGGCTGGCCGGCGGTGAGGTGACCGAGATCATTCTGGCCACCGACCCGAACCTGGAGGGTGAGGCGACCGCCACGTACCTGAGCCGGTTGCTCCGGCCCATGGGGTTGCGCGTCACCCGATTGGCTAGTGGACTTCCAGTAGGCGGTGACCTCGAGTATGCCGATGAGGTCACCCTCGGACGGGCGTTTGAAGGGCGACGATCGATCGATGACTGAACCGACAGATATTGCAGAACGCGCATTGGGCACGGACTCCGAGGATCTCGCCGAGTTCGCCGAGCAGATCGCCGACCAGGTGCAGAGCTTCCTGATCTCGGTGCGCGACATCGCGGCGCAGCCGGACGAGGACGGTGTCGACGAGGGACTCGCCTCGCTGCCGTACCTGCTGCTCGAGGTGAGCCAGTTGCTGCTCGCCGGCGGCCGGCTGGGTGCGTTCGAGGACTTCGTACCGGAGGAGCGGTTCGAGAGCGACGCGGGTCCCGACCCGGATCTGGACGCGATGCGGGACCGGCTGGCGGTGCTGTTCGAGGGCCTGGACGAGTACGCCGAGGTCTTCGACCCGTACGCCGCCCCGCCCGAGATCACCGTGAACCGGCTGTCCGACGACCTCACCGCGATCGCGACCGACCTCGTGCACGGCCTGGCGCACTACGAAGAGGGCCGGATCATCGAGGCGCTCTGGTGGTGGCAGTTCTCCTACGTGTCCACGTGGGGTGCCGCGGCGAGCGCAGTACTGCGAGCCATCCAGTCGCTGATCGCGCACGACCGGCTGGAGCCGGCCCACGACGCCGAGACCGAGGCCACCGACCGTGAGTTGGTCGAGGTCGCCGAAGAGGTCGTCCAGCGTCGCTGACCAGCGCCGTCGAGAGTTATCCACAGGCACTCGACTGACCGGCGCCGCCGAGGTTCCTCAGCCACTACGGTGAGAGCTCGGTTCCGGTCAGGAGGCTTGTATGCAAGAGCAAACGCACGTCGGCGCGTCCTTCACCACCACCAGGACGCGCCCGGCGGTCGTCGCGGTGATCACGACGTTGGTCGGCCTCGCCCTGGTGCCGCACGAGCTGTCCTACACCCGGGAAACTCTCACGATCAAGCTGGTCCTGCACGTCCTGTGCCTGGTCTGCCTGGTCACCGCCTTCCGCAGTTGGCGCGTCGTCCTCAGACGACCGGCCGAGCTGCGGTTGACGCCGGCGGCGCTGACTCTGCGGCGCGGTGATCGGGAGCTGAGCGTGCCGTGGAACGCGGTCGGGCAGATCCGTATCGACGGAGACACCAGCCGGCCGTGGGTGGTGGCGTGGCTCGATCCCCTGCAGAGTCCGGCCGACGTACCCGCGTCCCGTCGTAACGACGGCGCCTACAAGCTCTTCCCGGTCGCCCACGGGCGATCGGTGAAGCACCGCTGGAGGGAACTGAAGGACGTCCGCGCGGCGATCACCGGATACGGCCGTCGCTATCTCGACGCGACCTTCTAGTGCGGCTTGAATAGGTCGGTGTCTGTCTTCGAGGTGATTCAGCGGATGCCTGATCCGGCGACTGTCAGGAGGATCAGCCGGGCGTTGGCGGTGCTTGATCTGGTGCTGAACGACGACGGGGCTGCGAACTACTTCTCGTTCGACGCGCGGTGGTCGGAGACCGAAGAGGCCGCGTTGATGCGGGACGGGTCGGGGAACGAGTACTCGATCGTGTTCTCGGCCGACGGTGCGTTCGGGTACGGGTTCGACCACGAGTCGCCGATGTCGCCGTACGTGAATGACATGCGGCCCTGGCCGGGTCTGATCGACGGCGTGCCGGAGGTGTTCCAGAACGCGCGGGACGACAAGGCGTTCTGGGACCCGCTGGGCTCGCCCCGTGCGACGGTCGCCTTCTGGCGTACGACGGCCGACACGCAGTGGCGATGTGGTCCGGTCGAAGGTGTCGACAAGGACGGCGCCGACCAACTCTTCGAGGTGCTCGCGGACGGTCGCCCGGAGGCGTACCTGACCTTCGCCGAGGACTACTACGAGCTGGCCCTCGACCTCGAGCCGATACGGCACGTTTACGCGCTGATGCCACTGACCGAGTACGTCGTCACGTCGCTCAATCGTCAGCGCCGGCTGTCGGATCTGTCCGAAGGCATCGCCGAGATCGGTTACCCGCGGTCCTGAACCGCGTTAGCCTGACTCCCCGATGACAACGCACCCAGGGGATCCGGCGACGATCGGGTCGTTCGCGATCCAGGCCCGGCTCGGTCGTGGCGCGATGGGTGCGGTGTACCTGGCGCGGTCGCCCGGCGGTCGCCTGGTCGCGGTGAAGGTGGTCCGCGACGAACTGGCCGGTGACGACGGCTTCCGGGCCCGGTTCGCCCGCGAGATCGAGGCCGCGCGGAAGGTCAGTGGCGCGTTCACGGCCGCCGTCGTCGATGCCGATCCGGACGCCGAACCTCCGTGGCTGGTCACCGAGTACCTGTCCGGACCGACGCTGCAGAAGGCGATCGACACGTCGGGCCCGCTGATGCCTGGCGGTGTGCGTTCGCTCGCGGGCGGGCTCGCCGAGGCGCTCGGCGCGATCCACCGCAGCGGGCTGGTCCATCGCGATCTCAAACCGTCGAACATCGTCCTGACCGACAACGGTCCGCGGGTGATCGACTTCGGCATCGCTCGCGCCCTCGAGGAGGTTAACCTGACGGCGACCGGTGTGGTCATCGGTACGCCGGGCTACCTGTCACCCGAGCAGATCACGGGGACGACGATCGGCCCGCCGAGCGACATGTTCGCGCTGGGTGCGGTGCTGGTGTTCGCGGCGTCCGGCCGCGGTCCGTTCGCGACCGGCAATCCGGCCTCGTTGCTGCATCGGATCGTCCACGAGCAGCCCCAGATCCCGCCGCTGCCCGAACCGTTGCAGGAGCTCGTACGCCGTTGCCTGGCAAGAGATCCTGCCCATCGCCCGACCCCCGCCGAGCTGCTGGAACTCGTGGGCTCGCCGGCGAACACCGCGATCATCACTCCACCGCCCGCGACGATCATCGCCCCCACCAAACTCCTCCCCGAGCCGCCAACGCCTGCGCAGCACCACGCACCCGCACAGCACGAGCCGCCCACGCAGCACCCGACGCCCGCGCAGCACGAGCCGCCCACGCAGCACCCGACGCCCGTGCAGCACCCGACGCCCGTGCAGCACGACGCACCCGTGCAGCACCACGTGAACGCTCAGCACGAGGCACCCGCGCAGCATGAGGCGCTCGTGCAGCACCCGGCACTCATCCAGCACCTAGCGACCCCGCACCCCACCCCTCCGCAGCAGACCGGCGCCACCTTCACCACCACGAGGACAAGACCCGCGATCATCGCCGTGATCACCACGCTCCTCGCCGCCGTCTGCATGCCGCGCGAGACACCCACACCAGACCCGTCCGGCGTGGTGATCGGCAGTATCGCGACCGCGATCAGCCTGTACTTCGCAGTCCGCAACTGGCGCCTGCTCCTCAGACGCCGCGTTGTACTCCACCTGTCACCAGAAGGCCTGGCCATCACCAGGGGATACCACCAGGCAGCCATCCCGTGGTCCTCGGTGACCCGCATCCGCATCGTCGGCGACATTCGCAGACCTTGGCTGGTCGCCTGGCTCAATCACGACGCCACCCTGCCGACGCCGACCCGCCTCCATCACGGCGGCCGAAAGCTCTACCCCGTCGCCCACGAGCGTTCCGCCCGGCGCCGCACCCACCAACTCAACGAGCTCCAGGCCGCCCTGAACTGGTACGCCGGCCACCTCCACGACAACAACTATTAGTCCGGCAGCATCGGCACCGTCAGGCCCTGGTCGCGGCCGAGCAGGATCCCGCGGGTGATCGCGTTCGTGCCGAACTTGTCCTTCACCGAGTCCAGGGCCGAGTCGAGCTCGTCGTTCGACGCCTTGTCGAACGGCAAGGCCAACTGCAGTGCCGCCTCGTTCTCCAGGTTGCCGACCGAGATGCCGATCATGGTGATCCCCTGCGTCGCGATCATCGGCCGAGCCGCGGACAGCAACGCCCGCGCGGTGACCAGGATCGCCCGCGTCTGATCCGTTGCCTGGGGCAACGTATGCGACCTGGTCGCCCGGCTGAAGTCGTCGAACCGCAGCCGCAGCGTGACCGTCCGCCCGGCCCGCCCCGCCGTCCGCATCCGCCGGGTCACCCGATCGACCAGCCCGGCCAGTACGGCGTCGAGCCGCTCAGGCGACTTGGGCGACCGTCCCAGCGCCCGCTGCGATCCGATCGACCGCCGCCGTCGGCCCACCTCGATCGGCCGGGGGTCCCGGTTGTGCGCCAGCGCATGCAGATGCCGGCCGGACGCTCGCCCGAGCATCGCCACCAGCGCCGCCTCCGGCAGGATCGCGACATCGCCGACCTTGGTCAGCCCGCGGTTGCGCAACTTCTCCGCGGTCACCTCGCCCACGCCCCAGAGTCGCTCGACATCCAACGGATGAAGAAACTCCAACTCCTTGTCCGGCGCCACCTCGAGCAGACCGTTCGGCTTCGCCACCCCGCTGGCCACCTTCGCCAGGAACTTCGTCCGCGCCACCCCGACCGTGATCGGCAACCCGACCTGCGACATCACATCGGCCCGCAACCGCCGAGCGATCTCCAGCGGCGTCCCGGAGATCTTCCGCAGTCCGCCGACGTCGAGGAACGCCTCGTCGATCGACAGTCCCTCGACCAACGGCGTGGTGTTCTCGAAGACCTGGAACACCGCTTTGCTGGCTTCGGAGTACGCCGACATCCGGGGCTCGACGATGATCGCGCCGGGACAGCGGCGGAGCGCCTGTCCACCGTTCATCGCGGTCCGGACGCCGTACGCCTTGGCCTCGTAACTGCAGGCGAGGACCACGCCGCCGCCGACGATCACCGGCCGGCCGCGCAGGCGTGGGTCGTCCCGCTGCTCGACCGACGCGTAGAAGGCGTCCAGGTCGGCATGCAGGATGGTGGCCGCACGCTGATCCGACACGAACATATGTTCGCATACCCGACACCCATCCAGATAGGGAGAAATCCTGAGGTGCTCGCCGGTATGTCAGGACAGAATGCACTCCATGGACCTGACGTCGTACCGCGATCTCTGGAAGACCCACGGTGTGATGGCGCTGCTGGCGTCGGCCCTGATCGCGCGGATGCCGGTGATGGCGACGATGGTGCCGCTGGCGTTCCTGGCCAAGGATGCCGCCGGCAACTTCGGCTGGGCCGGCGTCGTGGCCGGTGCCTACTCCGTCGGTACGGCGATCGCCAGCGTGGTGTGGTCGCGCCGGGCGGACCGGAAGGGCGCGCGCTGGGTCCTGATCGGGACCGGGATGGCGTGGGGTGTCCTGATGGCCGTCGTCGCGCTGCTGCCGGACAGCTGGTACCGGGTGCTGCCGATCGCGGCGGCGCTGGCCGGGATGTTCGTGGCGCCGGTGACCTCGGCCTTGCGGGCCAGTTGGCCTCGGCTCGTGCAGGGTGCGCGGCTGCGCGCGATCTATGCGCTGGACGCGACCGCTCAGGAGCTCCTGTTCGTCGTCGGCCCGATGCTCGGTGCCGTGATCGTCAGCTTCGCCAGTCCGCGAGCCGGTCTGCTGGCGTGTGCGGTGACGGCGGCCGCGGCCATCTGGTGGTTCGGTCTCAAGCAGCAGCCGTGCACGCCGCACGAGGAAACCGACGAGCCCCGGCCGACCGCGCGGGAGTTGGTGTTCCACAAGCACCGGTTAGGGCTGCTGATCGCCTTCGCCTGCATGGTCACGGGTTTCGCGTCGATGTCGCTCGGCATCGTCGCGTTCGCCGACGAGCACGGCAACCGGCTGATCGCCGGCGTACTCGAGACGGTGGCCGCGCTCGGCAGCTTGCTCGGCGGTCTCGTCGGCGGCGCACTGCCTGGCCGGCGCGACTCGTACGTCTGGCGGCGGATGCTGGCGATGGCGGTGCTCGTCACCGGCTGCGTGTTCGCCACCTCGTCGGTGGTCGCGCTGGCGGTGATGCTGTTCGCGGCCGGCTGCCTGATCGCGCCGACGATCGGCGCGATCTACGAGCGGCTGGGCGTGATGACGCCGGCCTCGGCCCGGACCGAGATCTTCGGCTGGATGCTCAGCGGCGGGATGATCGGCTCCGCCGTCGGGTCCGCGGTGGCCGGCGCGGTGGTCGAGGCGTTCGGTGTCCGCTACGCGTGGGTCCTGATGGCCGTTCTCGCGGTGCTGGCGACGCTGGCCGTGCTCCACGTCCCGCCCCACCGGCCGGCCGATGCCGACGTGGAAGAGGTCGCGGTCGCCGCGTAGTCCACCCGGTAGCTCGCCTCCAGTACGCCGGAACCGCCCGCGCACATCGAGATCAGCCGCAGCGCCCGCGGATCCGCGAACAGGGGAGAGCCGAAGCCGGCCTGGACCGGATGGATGAGCAGCGACATCTCATCGATCAGCCGCCACCGAAGCAGCGACCGGACCAGTTTCACGCTGCCGACGACATGGATGTCGGCACCCGGCACGTGCTTCAACGCCCGCAACACCCGGTGCGGATCCCCTTGCAGCACCTCGGTGTGCGGTCGTGCGATCACCGGCCTGGACGCGACCACCAGCTTGCGAGCCCGATCCAGCGGTACGACGGCCTGGTGGTAGCGGGCCACGGGGGCGGCGTACTCCTCGAACGTGCTCCGTCCGAGCAGCACCGTCTCCGCGCCGGTCACCAACCGGTCGAGCACATCGGCCAGACCGGTTTCGGGCAGCCAGTACTCCGGCCGGTCCACGATCCCGTCTTCCGACATGCACAGCCTGGCGACGATGTTCCGCATTCACTGCTCCTCTGGGTCTCCTTACCAACCCAGATGCAGTCCAGGGCCCGAATGTTTCAGGCCGGGCCGTACACGGTGTGCAACACGCCGGTGGGGAACGTCGTACTGGACAGGAGCTCCAGCGGGACGTGCTCGCCACCGTCGAAGAGGCGGGCGCCGGAGCCGAGGGCGATCGGGTGGATCAGGAGGTGCAGCTCGTCGACCAGCTTCGCCTGCAGCAGGGCGCGGGTCAGCGTGAGGCTGCCGCTGATGCTGATGTCCTTGCCGGTGCCTTCCTTGAGCTTCGGCAGCGTTTCGGTCGGGTCGCCCGGCAGGAGGGTCGAGTTCTG
This sequence comes from Kribbella sp. NPDC049174, assembly GCF_043197365.1. Lineage (NCBI taxonomy): Bacteria > Bacillati > Actinomycetota > Actinomycetes > Propionibacteriales > Kribbellaceae > Kribbella > Kribbella sp. NPDC049174. The sequence goes on from NZ_JBICSZ010000008.1 coordinate 154,479, forward strand.
CCACTCGTCGACGCTGTCCAGCGTGTTCGAGACGACCAGCTTGGGGATGCCGTTCATGAAGTCCGCACCCTCGGCCTCCGGGTTGCTGGGCCAGAAGCCGGCGAACTCCTGCCAGCTCTTCCGGCCCAGCAGCATCGTGTCCGAGCGCGTCCAGATCGCGTCGATGGCCGCGCCCATCGCGTCGTCGAAGTACGGGAAGTGCCAGGTCGCGGGTGCCTCGGCGACCCCGTCGAGCGAGATGAACAGGCCGGCGATGATCTTCTTCATGGTGGTGACTCCTCGGTCTCAGCGGTTGCTCTCACCGACGCGTCGACCCGCACCGGCCCGGATCGACACTCAGTCCGAAGAAACTTTCCGGCGGCCGCGGCGGATCTCGGTCTCGAGGGCGTCGAGCCGATTGGTCCAGAACTTGCGGTACCGGTCCAGCCAGCTGTCGATCTCCCGCAGTGGTCCGGGGTCGACGGCGTACAGCCGCCGGGTGCCGTCGACGGTGACGGTGGCGAAGCCGTTGTCGCGCAGCACCTTGAGGTGCTGGGAGACGGCCGGCTGGCTGATGCCGAACTCGCTGCCGATCGCCGCGGCGATACTGCCGGCCGGCAGCTCGCCGTCGGCCAGCAGTTCCAGGATCCGGCGCCGGACCGGATCGCCGAGGATGTCGAACGCGTGCACGGATCGAAGTATTTCAGTGATGACTTATATGAACAAGAGGCCGCACCGGTCGGACGGTTTCCGGCCGGTCCGCACCGTCGCCGCGAACCTTCCGGGGTGGCACGGATCGGCCGGACAGCCGGACCGGCTGCTGGTCAGCGGGTAGGCAACGAACAAGTCACGGCTAGAATGAGGCCCGAGACTACGCCTGGTGCAACGCCGCACGGCGTACCGCAACCAGTGGTTTGAGGAGACACACCTGTGGGACGCGTCGTGCACAAGTACGGCGGTTCTTCGGTCGCTGACGCCGATTGCATCAAGCGCGTGGCCCAACGGATCGTCGCGACGAAGAAGGCCGGGAACGACGTGGTGGTGGTCATTTCCGCCATGGGTGACACCACCGACGAGCTGATGGACCTGGCCCAGCAGGTCTCCCCGTTGCCGCCACCTCGCGAGCTGGACATGCTGCTCACCTCGGGTGAGCGGATCTCGGCCGCACTGCTGGCGATGGCGATCGCGAACCTGGGCTACGAGGCCCGCTCGTTCACCGGCTCGCAGGCCGGTGTCATCACCACCTCCGCGCACGGCAACGCGCGGATCATCGACATCACGCCGGGCCGGATCGAGGAGGCGCTCGGCGAGGGTCACGTCGCGATCGTGGCCGGGTTCCAGGGCGTCGCCCAGGACACCAAGGACATCACCACGATGGGCCGCGGCGCCTCCGACACCACCGCGGTCGCGCTGGCCGCCGCGCTGGAGGCGGACTACTGCGAGATCTACACCGACGTGGACGGCATCTTCACCGCGGACCCGCGGATCGTGCCGGCCGCGAAGCACATCCCGAAGATCTCCTACGAGGAGATGCTCGAGATGGCCGCCTGCGGCGCCAAGGTGCTGCACCTGCGCTGCGTCGAGTACGCGCGGCGCTACAACGTCCCCGTCCATGTGCGCTCCTCCTTCTCGCAGAAGGAAGGCACCTGGGTCGTCGATGCGAAGGAGCTGAATCAGATGGAACAGGCGATCATCTCCGGCGTGGTCCAGGACCGCAACGAGGCCAAGATCACCGTCGTCGGCGTACCGGACAAGCCCGGTGAGGCGGCCCGGATCTTCGAGACGGTCGCGGGCGCCGAGACCAACATCGACATGATCGTGCAGAACGTGTCGGCGGTCGCCACCAACCGCACCGACATCTCCTTCACGCTGCCCCGCGTCGACGGCGCTCGGGCGATGTCCGCCCTGGCCCGGACCAAGGACGAGGTCGGCTACGAACAGTTGCTGTACGACGACCAGATCGGCAAGGTCTCGGTCGTCGGCGTCGGAATGCGCTCCCACCCGGGCGTATCGGCGAAATTCTTCTCCGCGCTCGCCGACGCCGGCGTGAACATCGAAATGATCTCCACCTCGGAGATCCGGATCTCGGTGGTCGTGGACGAGAACCTGGTGGACGCCGCCGTGACCGCGGCGCACACCGCATTCGACCTGGACGACGAGCACACCCAGGCTGTCGTGTACGGAGGAACTGGACGGTGACCCCTGTGAGCGCTTTGGACAACGAGACCGAGGACCGGACGGGCCTGCCCTCGCTGGCGGTGGTCGGTGCGACCGGCGCCGTCGGGACGGTGATGCTGGCCCTGCTCTCGACCCGGGAGAACGTCTGGGGAGAGATCCGGCTGATCGCGTCCGAGCGCTCCGCGGGCAAGAAACTCAAGGTCCGCGGCGAGGAGGTCGAGGTCGTCGCGATCAGCGAGGACGCCTTCGACGGCATCGACGTGGCGATGTTCGACGTACCGGACGCGGTGTCGGCACAGTGGGCGCCGATCGCGGCCGCCCGGGGTGCCGTCGTGGTGGACAACTCCGGCGCCTTCCGGATGGACCCGGACGTCCCGCTGGTGGTGCCCGAGGTGAACGCCGAGGCGGCCCGGAACCGGCCGAAGGGCATCATCTCCAACCCGAACTGCACGACGCTGTCGATGATCGTGGCGATGGGCGCGCTGCACCACCGGTACGAGCTGGAGCAGCTGGTGGTCGCGTCGTACCAGGCCGCCTCCGGGGCCGGCCAGGACGGGATCGACGCGCTCTACGACCAGCTGATGAAGGTGGCCGGCAATCGCGATCTCGGCACCACGCCGGGCGACGTACGCCGAGTGATCGGCAACGACCTCGGACCGTTCCCGGCGCCGCTGGCGATGAACGTCGTCCCGTGGGCCGGCTCGCTCAAGGAGGACGGCTGGTCCTCGGAGGAGCTGAAGGTCCGCAACGAGTCGCGCAAGATCCTCGGTCTGCCCGACCTGAAGGTGTCCGCGACCTGTGTCCGGGTGCCGGTGATCACCACGCACTCGTTGTCGGTGCACGCCCGGTTCGCCCAGGAGGTCGACGCCGACGGGGCCCGGGAGGTACTGCGGGACGCGCCCGGCGTACTGCTGTTCGACAACCCGGCCGAGGGTGAGTTCCCGACCCCGGCCGACGTGGTCGGCACCGACCCGACCTGGGTCGGCCGGCTGCGCAAGTCGCTGGACGACCCGAACGCACTCGAGCTGTTCGTCTGCGGCGACAACCTGCGCAAGGGTGCCGCCCTCAACACCGCTCAGATCGCCGAGGTCGTGGCGAAGGAGTTCACTGCCGCCGCATCCTGAAAGCCGTTGTAACAAAGGGCTCCCGGCACTGCCGGGAGCCCTTCTCATTCCCCGCTCCGGAGGCGAGGTTCTTTTGTTGTCTTTGGCAACTAGAGCCAGTTCTCCCGGGCCGCGTGCAGGGCCAGCTGGAAGCGGGTGCTGGCGCCGGTCCGGTTCATCAGGCGTTCGAGGTACCGGAAGAAGGTACGGCGGCTGATACCGAGCGTGCGCGCGATGGTGTCGTCCGCGGCGCCCGTCGCGAGCAGGGCCAGCAGCCGGCGCTCGATCGGCTCCAGCCGGTCGTCCTCGGCGCCGACCGAGGCGTGCAGCGGCAGCGCGTTGCGCCAGCACAGCTCGAACATGCCGATCAGCGCGGTCAGCAGGCTGCTCGGCCGGATGATCAGCAGCGAGCGGTTCACATCGGTGTCGCGCACCGACATCGACACGAACGCGATCGACCCGTCGATGATGGTCAGCTTCGCCGGTACGTCGGGCAGCACCCGGGCCTGCTCACCGGCCTCCACACAGGGCAGGATGTTCTCGGTCAGGTAGCCCGGCACCTCGACCGACTCCGGCGAGTACACGACCCGGTAGGAGACGCCGCGCCTGAGGTGCTCGATCTCCTCCTGGTTCGGGCCGCCGATGTAGTACGGCGGGGAGTCGATGGCGAGGATCTCCCGCTGCGCACCGCCCTTGATCTGCCGGATCCGCTCGACGATCGCGTTCCCGGTGACGACCTCGATCAGGTGCGTGGTCGACTCGTTGTGCACGGTCCGGCGGAACTCGTCGTACGCGTTCAGGACCTCGATCCGGGCCTGTTTCAGCTCGGACTCGCGGCGCAGCGTCATCGCCTCCAGGCCGGCGTCCGGAGGGACCGGCAGGTACCGGGAGTGGTCCGAGCCGGACCGCCGGGCCAGGCCCGCCTGCACCAGCCCGCCGAGGGTCGTGTCGATCCCGGCGGCGCGGTCGGGGACCGCCTCGTCCAGTTCGGTGATCGACGACGGACCGGTCCGCAGCAGGTGCTGGTAGACCTTGATCTCGTCGTCACTGAGCCCGAGTACGCGTAGGTGGTCGGCACGCTCCGTGTCGGTTGTGCTCACAACCCTCCCCTCCCTTCCGAGCGCGGTCACTGTCCGCTACCGCCACTCCAGAGTAGAGCGGGCGTTCCAGCGCAGTATGCACTGTCCGTGTCGTCGTGAATGCGCCTAGCGATATTTGTTGTCCTGTCAGCATTCTTGTGCCGTGTCACCATCTGGCCACCATTTCCGCGCAGTTGTGAGCGAGAATTGAGGTCCAGCAGCCCGGCGACGGACCACCTGAGCGCCGCCGGGCTGCTGTTCCAATTCTGGCCCGAGTTCGCTGCTACGTCAGCGGAGCCCGTTTCGGTTGGGTCTCGATCCCGGCGCATCGGTGCCCTCGCACTCCCGTGCCATCACCGGCTGTGCTGGAGGGTGTACAAACTGTGCATCTCCATCGTGAGGCCGATGAGGAGGAGAGTCCGATGCGACCGGTTCCGCACCACACCGCCGCTCGCTTCGGTGCTGCCGTCCCCAGTGCTCCGACCTGGCATCTGCCGCCGGAGCGACTGCCTTCCCTCAGTGGCCTTGGCGCGATGACCGCCGCCCTGGTCATCGTGCCGGCCGATCCGGTGCGCGCCCGGTCCGCTTCCGCCCATGGCGGACGGGTCCCCGGATCGTCGGTGATGGCCGTGTCTTCCCGGACGCGGCCTGGGCCCCGGGAGGTGCTGAGCGGAGCTCCGTGGATGGTGAGGCTGTCCATGGGGTGCGGGGACGACACGTCCCCCGCCCGGCTCGCCCCGGCCAGGAAGCACCCCCTGGGGCCCCACCGGTAACACCAGTCGCCTGCGCCCATCGACTTCACAGTCGCGGTGGGACATGTCACCCCGCTCGTGGCAACTTCCGCCCGGCGCCGGGCGTCGTACCCAGCGGGCGTGAAACCGTTCGCGTTTTCGTGCTCTGGCAGGCGTTTTGGCCGGTGACGGCTGTCAAATGTATATTCCAGATAACGATCGGCGAAGGGCGAATCTTCGGGGCAATGCACGACGTTTGGTAGCCGTCTGTACGTCGTTGCTCACTATGGAGGACCACTGTGTCGTCGGTATTGACGCCGATCCGCTACTCTGCTTCCCGGTCTGCGTGGCCCGCCGTCGTACCGGGCGGCAGCCGCCGAGCCCCAGTCGGATACCGGGCAAAGAGAGGCGTCGCCTGAATGAACGCGACTAGCGTCGACGAGGAGTTCAACCCGTCGGTGCATGTGTACGAACCGCACAAGGTCGGCCTGCCGGCGCTGCGTCCCTACTTCAAGGCGCTGTGGCAACGCCGGGAGTTCGCGGCCGAGATGTCCCGGACGAACATCCGGGCGGCCAACACGAACACCTTCTTCGGTCAGGTGTGGCTGGTCCTGAACCCGCTGCTGCTGGCGGGTGTGTACTACCTGCTGGTCGACATCATCGCGGGCGGTGCGAGCAAGACCGACGGCGCGGAGCGGTTCGCCCACATGTGTGGCGGACTGTTCGCCTTCTACTACTTCTCCGGCGCGATGACCGCCGGAGCGGCCAGCGTGGTCGGCGGCGGCAAGCTGCTGATGAACCAGTCGTTCCCGCGGATGCTGCTGCCGCTGTCCGCGGTGCGGACGGCGTTCTTCCGCTTCCTGCCTACCCTGGTCGTGTACTTCGCCATCCACCTGCTGATGCGTCAGCCGCTGCACTGGGAGATGCTGCTCGCGCCGGTCTTCCTGGTCTTCCTGACGATCTTCGCGGCCGGGATGGGCATGATCTTCGCCGCCCTGCAGGTGTACTTCCGGGACACCACGAGCTTCCTGCCGTACTTCGTCCGGATCTGGCTGTACCTGTCTCCGGTGCTCTGGTTCGCCGAGGACGCGCCGGCCAAGTTCAAGGGCTTCATCCAGTACAACCCGCTGTACACACTGCTCGGCGGCTGGACCGACCTGCTGGTCCGCGGTGACTTCCCGGAGTGGCAGATGTGGGCCGGTGCGGCGTTCTGGGCGGTCGTGGCCTTCGTCGTCGGCGCCTTGTTCTTCATGTCGAGGGAGCGTGAGTTCGTTGTCCGTCTCTGAGGCAGAGAAGAAGCCCATGCAGAAGACCACGTCGGGTATGCCGGCCGTCAAGGTGCAGGACGTGTCCATCACCTACCGGACCACGTTCGAGCGGGTGCCGACCTTCAAGAGCGCCCTGGTCCGGTTCGGCCGCGGCGAGCGGGCGGTCCGCGAGGTCAAGGCGGTCCAGAACGTCTCCTTCGACGTCGACCACGGCACCACCATCGGCATCATCGGCGCCAACGGCGCCGGCAAGTCGACGCTGATGCGCGCGATCGCCGGCATCCTGCCGCCGACCTCGGGCCGGATCGAGGTGCACGGCCGGGTCTCCACCCTGCTGTCCCTCGGTGTCGGCTTCAACGCCGCGCTGTCCGGCCGGGAGAACGTCGTCCTGGGTGGTCTGGCCGCGGGCCTGAGCCGCAAGGAGATCCAGGCCCGGTACGAGGAGATCGCCGAGTTCGCCGAGCTCGGCGACTTCATGGAGATGCCGATGCGGACGTACTCGTCCGGCATGTTCAGCCGGCTGGCGTTCTCGGTCGCCGTCCACATGGACCCCGACATCCTGCTGATCGACGAAGCGCTGTCGGCCGGTGACGCGTCGTTCAAGACCAAGGCCGCGGCCAAGATGAAGGATCTGGTCACCAACAGCCGGACGATGTTCCTGGTCAGCCACGCGATGAGCAGCGTCCGGGATCTGTGCAACGACTGCATCTGGCTGCACAAGGGCAAGGTGATGATGCGCGGCGAGCCCGACGAGGTGATCGCGGCGTACACCAAGTTCCTCCAGGTCGGTGAAAAGGAATCCGTCTCTCTCGAGGACCTCTGACCATGCCCAATTCCGGGTCACGCAGTACGGCGCCGGACGTGGGGATCATCACGACCGGTCACGACGTCGCCGACGCGCGCCTGCACAAGATCACCGCGGCTCTGCAGCACCGAGGCCTGAGCGTCGAGCTCTGGGGTCTGGGTGAGGTGGACGGGGGTCCGGCCGGTGCGGACATCCACGCCGGTCCGCGGGGCAACCTGGTCCAGCGGCTGGCCCGAACCGCGGTGCTGCCGTGGCGGACCAACGCCAAGGTGGTGATGACGGTCGACCCGGACATGATCCCGGTCACCCGCCTGGTCACCACCCTGCGCCGCCGCAAGATGGTCGCCGACGTGCACGAGGACTACGACCGGTTGCTTGCCGACCGGGCCTGGGCGAAGGGGCCGGCCGGTCTGCCGGCCCGGCTGATCGTCCGGGCCAGCTCCAAGCTGGCTGCCGGCGCCGACCTGACCGTCGTCGCCGACTCGCATCTCGCCCCGCACGAGGCGAAGCGCCGGCTGGTCGTGCAGAACTTTCCCTACATCCCGTTCCTGGCCCCGACGCCGCCCTCGGGCACGCCGCGGGCCGTGTACGTCGGGGACCTGCGAGCCAGCCGTGGTCTGTTCGACATGGTCGAGACCGTCGCCGCGGCGTCGGATTGGTCACTCGACCTGGTCGGCCCGGTCGCACCCTCGGACCGGGACCAGCTCGAGGCCCGGATCGGGCAGCCCGACCTGGCCGGCCGGGTCCGGCTGCACGGGCGCCAGCCACCCGCTGACGCCTGGCGGATCACCCAGGGTGCCTGGGCCAGCCTGGCCATGCTCCAGCCGACTCCGGCCTTCGTCGAGGCGATGCCGTCCAAGATCTACGAGTACCTCGCCAGCGGTCTTCCCGTCCTCTCCACCCGGCTGCCCCGGCAGACGAGGGTGATCGAGGAGTCCGGTGGCGGAGTCCTGGTGGACTCGGTGACGGAGGCGGCCGAGACGCTGCGGCGCTGGTCCGCGGATCCCGGGGAGCTGGAGAAACTGCGCGACCACGCGCTTCAGTGGGCGACCGACCATCTGCCCGCGACCACGCCGTACGACGAACTGGCCGACGCGATTCTCGACCTGCTAAGAGGACATGCATGACCGACCGCCCACATCTGTTGTACGTCGCCTGGGGCTTCCCGCCCTGCCGAGGCGGCGGTGTCTACCGGGCCCTGGCCACGGCCAACCGGTTCGCCGCGCTCGGCTGGAAGGTGACCGTGCTGACGGCCGAACGCGAGACCTTCCATCGGTTCACCGGTGCCGACCTGACCCTGGAGGAGCGGGTCGACCCGTCGGTCGACGTCGTCCGGGTGCCGTTCGAGTGGCCGATCCTCGAGGCCGACCTGCGTAAGTGGTCCAAGGCCCGCGCTTCGAACCCGAAGCTGTGGAGCAAGTGGCGGACCAAGCAGGACCAGATCCCGTTCCCGGAGACCGGGTACGGGCCGTGGCGCTCGATCATCGAGAAGGCCGCCGAGCGGATCCACCAGGCGCACAAGGTCGACCTCACCGTCGCCACCGCGAACCCGCACGTCGCGTTCACCGCGGCATACCACCTGCACAAGAAGCACAGCGTGCCGTACGTGATGGACTACCGCGACGCGTGGCTGCTGGACGTCTTCACCGGTGACCGGCTGCACGAGCCGAACAGCCGGGCCGCCAAGTGGGAGAAGAAGCTGGTCGAGTCGGCCCGCGAAGTGTGGTTCGTGAACGACCCGATCAAGGAGTGGCACGAGAAGCTCTACCCGGCCCAGGCCGGCAGGATGCACACCGTTGCCAACGGCTTCGACCCGGATCTGGTCCCGGACACGCAGGACCGCGGCCCGGTGACCGACCGCCCGCTGGTGTTCGGGTACGTCGGCACGGTGTCGCCGAAGGTCCCGCTGGCCGAGTTCGTCGAGGGCTGGCAGATCGCCCGCTCGTCGTCGGAGGAGATGGCCGGCGCGAAGGCCAAGATCCACGGCTACCTCGGGTACTACGCCCAGCCGCGGGCCGACATGCTCGCGACGATCAACAACGCCAAGGACGACGGGGTCAGCTACGAGGGCCCGGTCGGCAAGGCGGAGATCGCCAAGGCGTACGACGAGTTCGACGTCCAGCTGCTGATGCTGGGCAAGGGTCGCTACGTGACCAGCGGCAAGGTCTTCGAGTACCTCGCGACCGGGTTGCCGGTGGTGTCGGTGCACGACCCGGAGAACGCGGCGTCCGACGTACTGCGGGGGCACCCGTTGTGGTTCCCGGTGACCGAGGTGACGGCGGAGGCGATCGCGGCCGCGCTGATCGAGGCGGCGCACGCGGCCCGGACGGCCGACGAGGGGATCCGGGCCAAGGCGCGGGAGTTCGGTGCGTCGTACCGGCGGGATCTGCAGCTGGATCCTCGGATCGAGTCGCTTGCTGCTTCGGTGCAGGGGGTCAACGCGTGAAGAACGTCGTACTGCTGAGCACGCGCCGGCTTCCCCCGGCGTACTTCGACACCGTCCGCGAGGACCTGGGTGACCCCAACGTCACCCTTGACGTCGTCGGCTGGGTCGCCCCGGCCGGACCGGTCGCGGACAAGGTCAACAGCTTCACCCTGATCGGCCCAGGCCGCATGCCGGTCGCCCCCACCCCGGAGCCCGTCGAGGAAGCCGACCCCACCGAAGAAGCTCCCGACGCCGTGATCGCACCCGAGGCTGTCGCGGGGCCGGAAGCTGTCACCGCTGACGAAGCTGAAGTTGCTCCTGCAGCAGCTGAAGTCTCTGATGCCGGTCCTGCTCCCGAGCCGCAGCCCGCACCTGCCCCGAAGCCCAAGCCCACCGGAGCCAAGCGGGTGGTGAAGGCTGTGCAGTGGCGGTACCGGCGGGCTCGGAAGGTTGCCGGGCGGATCTTGCCTAAGGCAATTAAGACGTCGGCGCCGGTGAAGTTCCTGCGGGGGAACCGGGCCAGCAAGGATCTCGGCAAGACCTACTGGGGCCGGATCCTGACCCGTCGCGACGTGCTGACCACGATCGAGAAGGCCGACGTCGTCGTCGCCCTGGACGCCGGTGCGATCTGGGCCGGCTGGAACCTCGGTCAGCGCCGGGCCGGCACCCCGGTGGTGCTCGGTATCCCGGCCGCCCGCCGCGAGCTGGACATGCTGAAGGCACCGGCAGGTAATGGGTGATTCGATGACGGTGTCGCGTTCGATCCGCGAGCACCTGCCGGCGCCACTCGCCCGGACCGCGGGAGCGGTCCGGCGGCGTCTGCGCGGCTTGCGGTACTCGTACGCACAGCTGCCGGCGTTCCCGCCGGTGGCGACGACCCCGGTGCGGATGCTGGTCGGACCGACCAACTCCGCCGGTCAGGGCTACGCCTGGGCACAGGCTGCCCGGACCGTGCCCGGGGTCAGCGCCGTCTCGTTCTCCCTGCACCGCAAGGGGCAGTTCCAGTTCCGGACCGACTACGGCGTCCCGCTCGCGTGGTTCGGCCAGCCTCGCTGGCAGCGCGCGCAGGAGCAGCACGTCGTCGGTTCCTACACCCACGTCCTGGTGGAGTCGCTGCGGCCGATCTTCGGCGCGCGCGGTTTCCCGGACGCGTCCGCCGACATCGAGGCGCTGCGCGCGGCCGGTATCAACGTCGGTGTGCTCTTCCACGGCTCCGACATCCGGCTGCCCAGCCGGCACGCGAAGCGCGAGCGCTGGTCGCCGTTCACCCCGGGTGACGAACTGACCGAGCGGCTGGAGTCGCAGGCCCGCCGGCACGCCGAGCTGGTCGAGAGCCTCGGCCTGCCGGTCTTCGTGTCCACGGTCGACCTGCTGGACGACGTACCTGATGCACAGTGGTTGCCGGTCGCGATCGACCCCACTCCGTGGCGGGACGCGGCCCGTCCGTTGTTCACCGGCGAGCGTCCGGTCGTCGTACACGTTCCGTCGAACGCGCAGCTCAAGGGCACCGACCGGATCGACACGGTCCTGACCGAGCTGCACGACCGCGGCGTACTGGAGTACCGGCGCATCACCGGAGTACCGCACAACGGGATGCCGGCCGTCATCGGTGACGCCGACATCGTTGTAGACCAGCTCAGAATCGGCCTGTACGGCGTGGCGGCGGCCGAGGCACTCGCCGCCGGGCGGATCGTCGTCTCGTACGTCGGTGACGCCGTGCGCCGGCGGGTGCGTACTCTGACTGGGCGAGAGGTGCCGATCGTGGAGGCAGACCCGGACACGCTGGGTGATGTCGTCACCGGCCTGATCGCTGATCGTGACGCCGCCGCCGAGCGGGCGGCCGCCGGCCCCGGCTACGTGGCGGAGCTGCACGACGGAAGCCGCTCGGCCGAAGCACTCACCAGCTGGCTCACTTCGAAGGAGACCTTGTGACGTCCCGCATCGCAGCATCCGCTGACGTCGACGACAGCGCCCAGATCGGCGACGGTTCGTCGGTCTGGCACCTGGCCCAGATCCGCGAGAACGCGGTCCTGGGAGAGAACTGCATCGTCGGTCGCGGTGCCTATGTCGGGACCGGGGTCCGGATGGGCGACAACTGCAAGATCCAGAACTACGCGCTGGTCTACGAGCCGGCCACGCTCGAGGACGGCGTGTTCATCGGCCCGGCCGTGGTGCTGACCAACGACTACTTCCCGCGGGCGGTCAACCCGGACGGTTCGCCGAAGAGCGGGCACGACTGGGAGCCGGTCGGGGTGACCATGAAGCAGGGCTGCTCACTCGGTGCCCGCAGCGTCTGCGTGGCACCGGTCACCATCGGCCGCTGGGCCACCGTCGCCGCGGGTGCGGTGGTGACCAAGGACGTGCCAGACTTCGCGCTGGTCGCCGGGGTTCCGGCCCGCCGGATCAAGTGGGTCGGCAAGGCCGGCGTTCCACTGCTCGCTGTCGGGGACGGCGAGTGGAAGTGCCCGAACACGGGCGAGATGTACATCGAAACCGACGGACGGCTGCGGCCGGCCGGTGAAGACATGGAGGAGAACTGATGGTGCAGCCGATTCCGGCCGCGAAGCCGATCATCGGGAAGGAGGAGCGCGAAGCCGTCGACCGTGTGATGCAGTCCGGGATGCTGGCCCAGGGCCCCGAGGTGGCGGCGTTCGAGCAGGAGTTCGGCGCAGCGCTGGTCTCCGGCCGGGCGTGCGTCGCGACCAACTCGGGCACGTCGGGTCTCCACCTCGGCCTGCTGGCCGCGGGCGTCGGCCCCGGTGACGAGGTCATCGTGCCGTCCTTCACCTTCGCCGCGACCGCGAACAGCGTCGCGCTGACCGGCGCCACCCCGGTGTTCGCCGACATCGAGCCGACGTACTTCTGCCTGGACCCGGCCGCGGTCGAGGCCGCGATCACCGAGAAGACCAAGGCCGTCATGCCGGTGCACCTGTTCGGTCACCCGGCGAACATGACCGCGCTGCAGGCGATCGCCGACAGGCACGGCATCCAGATCTACGAGGACGCCGCGCAGGCGCACGGCGCGACCTGGAACGGCGCTCCGGTCGGCACCTTCGGCGAGTTCGCCATGTTCAGTCTCTACCCGACCAAGAACATGACGTCCGGTGAGGGCGGCATGAACTCGGTCGCGAACGCCGACCTCGAGCGCCGGATGCGGCTCTTCCGCAACCAGGGCATGCTCAAGCAGTACGAGAACGAGGTCGTCGGCCTGAACAACCGGATGACCGACCTGCACGCCGCGATCGGCCGGGTGCAGCTGGGCAAGCTGGCCGGCTGGACCAAGCAGCGGCAGGAGAACGCGGCCTTCCTGGACGCGAACCTGCAGGGTGTCGCGGTACCGGCGGTGGCCACCGAGGCGACCCACGTGTACCACCAGTACACGATCCGGGTGACCGAGGACCGCGACGGTTTCGCCGACGCGCTGCGCAACGAGTACGGCGTCGGCTGCGGTGTCTACTACCCGATCCCGAACCACCGGCTGCCCTCGTTCAAGCGTGAGCTGGACCTGCCGGAGACCGAGAAGGCCGCGGCCGAGGTGCTCTCGCTGCCGGTCCACCCCTCGCTGTCCGAGGAAGACCTGAACCGGATCGTGGCCGCGGTGAACACCGTGGCGAAGGCTGGTGCGTGAGATGGCGAACCTGAAAGCCGGACTGATCGGCCTGGGCATGATGGGGCGGCACCACGCCCGCGTGCTCGCCTCCCTCGAGGGCGTCGACCTGGTCGCCGTCGCCGACCCGGGCGGTGACAAGTTCGGCGTGGCCGCCGGTCGCCCGGTGCACGAGACCATCGAGCAGTTGATTGCCGAAGGCATCGACTACTGCATGGTCGCGGTCCCGACCCAGTACCACGCCGAGATCGCGAAGGCGCTGGCCGAGGCCGGCGTGCACGCGATGATCGAGAAGCCGCTGGCCGGGTCCTCGGCCGAGGCGACCGAGATCGCGAAGGCGTTCGAGGCCGCCGGTGTGGTCGGCGCGGTGGGTCACATCGAGCGGTACAACCCGGCGCTGCAGGCGCTCCGGGTGCGCCTCGAGGCGGGCGAGCTGGGCGACATCTACCAGATCACCACCCGTCGCCAGGGCCCGTTCCCGTCCCGGATCGCCGACGTCGGCGTGGTGCTCGACCTGGCCACCCACGACATCGACCTGACCGCCTGGGTGACCCAGTCGCCGTTCGTCACGGTGTCCGCGCAGAGCGCGCACAAGAGCGGCCGGCAGTACGAGGACCTGATCGCGGTGACCGGCAAGCTGGCCGACGGCACCGTGACCAGCCACCTGGTCAACTGGCTGTCCCCGATGAAGGAGCGGCTCACCGTTGTCACCGGCGAGAAGGGCGCGTTCATCGCCGACACGCTGACGGCCGACCTGTCCTTCCACGCCAACGGCACGGTCGCCACCGCATGGGACGACGTCGCGCACTTCCGCGGTGTCAGCGAGGGCGACATGATCCGCTACGCGATCAGCAAGCCCGAGCCGCTGCGCACCGAGCACGAGGCGTTCCGGGACGCGGTGCTGGGCAAGGAAGCCGACATCGTCACGCTGCAGCAGGGTCTGACCACCGTCCGGGTGGCCGAGGCCGTGATCCAGTCCGCCGCCGAGGACCGCACCATCAAGGTCGCCGGGGAGTCCGCCGAGTCATGAAGGTCCTGAGCGTCGTCGGGGCACGGCCGCAGTTCGTCAAGCTGGCACCGGTGGCGGAGGCGTTCGCCGCCACCGACCACCAGCACGTGATCGTGCACACCGGCCAGCACTACGACAAGAACATGTCCGACGTGTTCTTCGCCGACCTGCGGATCCCGGACCCGGACGTCCACCTCGGTGTCGGGTCCGGCAGCCACGGGGTCCAGACCGGCTCGATGCTGTCCGCGATGGACGCCGTACTGGACGAGCACCAGCCCGACTGGGTGCTCGTGTACGGCGACACCAACTCGACGCTGGCCGGGACGCTGTCGGCGGTGAAGATGCACCTGCCGGTGGCGCACCTGGAGGCCGGGCTGCGGTCGTTCAACCGGCGGATGCCGGAGGAGCACAACCGGGTCCTGACCGACCACGCGGCCGACATCCTGCTGGCCCCGACCCAGGTGGCCATGGACCACCTGGCGAACGAGGGCCTGACGGAGCGGGCGCGGCTGGTCGGCGACGTGATGACGGACGTGTGCTTCCGGGTCCGCGACGCGGTCCTTGACAAGGCCCTGGTCAAGCCGCTGGACGTTCCCTTCAAGTCTGGCGAGTACGTCGTCTCGACCATCCACCGGGCCGAGAACACCGACGACCCGGAGCGACTGGCCGCGATCGTCGAGGGGCTCGCCGCGGCCGGTACGCCGGTGCTGCTGCTCGCACACCCGCGGCTGGTCGCCAAGTGCGCCGAGCACGGGATCAAGCTGGAGCGTCCGGACGGGTCGCTGCACGTCCGGGAGCCGCTGGCCTACCCGGAGATGGTCGCGGCCGTGCTCGGCTCGGCCGGTGTGGTCACCGACTCCGGCGGCCTGCAGAAGGAAGCCTTCCTGCTCGGCCGGGTCTGCACCACGCTGCGCACCGAGACCGAATGGGTCGAGACCCTCGAGGACGGCTGGAACGTCCTCACCTCCGACGTGAGCAAGCTGCCCGAGCTGGCCGCCCGGCCGGTGCCGGCAGCAGACCGCCCCATGCCCTACGGAGACGGCCAGGCCGCCGGCCGCGTCGTCGCCGCCCTAGCGGAGTAACTACGTGACCAAAGCCGCCGAAGAACAGAGCCAGCCGCCCTCCCCGGGCTCTCCGGGGCCGGCGGCTTCGGCCGTTACCTCCAACGACGGGGCGGTGGCGACCGACAGCGGTACGCCGCCGCCGGGCGCGCCGGTCAGCGCGTTCCCGGGAGAGTCCGGAGCGCCGCCGGCCGAACCGCGCAAGCGGCTGCCGCGAGTGGAGTCGCTCACCGGTTTGCGCTGGTGGGCGGCGTTCTTCGTTTTCGCCCACCACATGACCAACCTGGCGCCGCTGCCGATCTACAAGTTCCTGAAGTACGGGACGTCCGGGGTGACGTTCTTCTTCGTGCTGTCCGGTTTCGTGCTGACCTGGTCGGCCCAGCCGGGGACGAAGATCCGCACCTTCTACCGGCGCCGGTTCGCCCGGATCTGGCCGCTGTACTTCCTCACCCTGGTCGCGGCGATCTTCGTGTTCTACCGGTTCGAGCCGCCGACCGGGATGTCGTGGATCAAGCCGGTCTCGGTCACCGTGCTGGTGCTGTCGGGCTTCCTGCTGCAGGGCTGGTCGAACAACCCGACCATCCTGTACGGCGGTAACCCGGCCGGCTGGACGCTGTCGGTGGAGGCGTTCTTCTACGCGTACTTCCCGTTCGTCTGGCGGGCCACGAAGAGGCTGAAGCCGGCCGGCGGCCTGATCCTGTGTGTCTCGGTGATCGTCCTCGGTGGGGCCTATCGACTGGCGCTCTTCCACTACCGGGACGTCGTTCCGGTGTTACCGCAGCCGGTCCTGCACTCGGTCGCGTTCCTGTTCGGGATCGGCCTGGCGATCGCGCTGCGGTCCGGCTGGAAGCCGCGGATCCCGGTCTGGTTCGCGTTCCTGGTCACCTCCGGCGGCCTCTACACCCTGTACTACTCCGGTGAGCACCCGACCCAGGTGCCGTTCGCGATCACCATGGGCCTGTGCCAGAAGGAGGTCCTGACGCTGCTGTACGGCTTCCTGATCTTCGCCGTCGCGTCCCGGGACATCCGGGGCGGCCGGTCCTGGCTGCGCAGCAAGCCGCTGGTCGCCCTCGGCCAGTGGTCGTACGCCTTCTACCTGGTGCACGCCACCATCCTGTACGCGATCAAGGAGTACCACGGTGTGGCCGGCCCGATCGGCTGGTCCAACCTGACCTGGTACGCCGGTGTCTGCGCCATCTCGATCCTCGCTTCGTGGCTGCTGTACAAGTTCGTCGAGCACCCGCTGGAACGGAAGCTGCGAGGCCCCCGATGAAGAATCACTACCTAGTGGAGTTCCTGTGCGTGTCAGTGTTGTTGCCTTAGGCAAGATCGGGCTGCCGTTGGCGGTCCAGTTCGCGGCCAAGGGTCATCAGGTCGTCGGCGTCGACATCAACCCGAAGACGGTCGAGCAGGTGAACGCCGGGCAGGAGCCGTTCCCGGGGGAGGCACACCTGGCCGAGCTGCTGGCCGAGACCGTGGCCGACGGTCGCCTGCGGGCGACCACGGACTACGCGGACGCCATCCCCGGCAGCGACGCCGTCGTACTGGTCGTGCCGCTGTTCGTCGACGAGAAGACCGGTGAGCCTGAGTTCGGCTGGATGGAGAGCGCCACCCGCTCGCTGGCCGAGCACCTGAGCCCGGGCACCCTGGTCAGCTACGAGACCACCCTGCCGGTCGGCACCACCCGGAACCGGTGGAAGCCGCTGCTGGAGGAGGTCTCGGGCCTGAAGGAGGGCGAGGACTTCCACCTGGTGTTCTCGCCGGAGCGGGTGCTCACCGGCCGCGTCTTCGCGGACCTGCGCAAGTACCCGAAGCTGGTCGGCGGTCTGTCCGAGGAGGGCGCCAAGCGCGCCACCGCGTTCTACGAGGCCGTGCTGGACTTCGACGACCGTCCGGACCTGGAGCGCGGCAACGGCGTCTGGGACCTGGGATCGGCCGAGGCGGCCGAGCTGGCGAAGCTGGCCGAGACCACCTACCGCGACGTCAACATCGGCCTGGCGAACCAGTTCGCCCGGTTCGCCGGCGAGAACGGCATCGACGTGCACCAGGTGATCGAGGCGTCGAACTCGCAGCCCTACAGCCACATCCACCGGCCCGGTATCGCGGTCGGCGGCCACTGCATCCCGGTCTACCCGCGGCTCTACCTGTGGACCGACCCGGAGGCAAGCGTTGTCCGGGCCGCCCGCGAGGCGAACCTCGGCATGCCCGACTACACCGTCGGCCTGCTCGAGGGCGCGTACGGCGACCTGGCCGGAGCCAAGGTGGTCGTGCTCGGCGCGGCGTACCGTGGTGGTGTCAAGGAGACCGCCTTCTCCGGGGTCTTCCCGGCCGTGGAGGCGTTGAAGGCCCGTGGTGCGGAGGTGTCCGTGCACGACCCGCTGTACACCGACGAGGAGCTCCAGCAGCTCGGCTTCACGCCGTACGCGCTGGGCGCGCCGGTGGACGCGGCTGTGCTGCAGGCGGACCACGCGGAGTACGCGCAGCTGACCCCGGCCGAGCTGCCGGGTGTGAAGGTGCTCGTCGACGGCCGTGACCGCACCGACCCGGCTCGTTGGGCGGGCGTGCGCCGGATTGTGATCGGAAGGTCGGTTCGACAGTGACAACTGCCGACCTGCGGGTCGTGATGATGGTCGCAAACGACGTCACCAACGACAGTCGGGTCCGCAAGGAGGCCGCAGCACTGGCCGAGACCGGGGCAGAAGTGACTGTGCTCGGGGTCTCGGCCAGCGGTCTGCCGTCGAGGGAGATGCTCGACGGCGCGCTGATCGTCCGGGTGGCGGTTCCGTTCAGCCTGCGGGAGGAGCGGAAGCGGAGTCGCAAGGCTCGCCGGGACTGGCGGCCGCCCTTGGTGGGGTACAAGCACAGGTCGACGTACGTCGCGCGCAGCCAGCGGATCCAGGCCGAGCTGAAGGAGCTGAAGTCCGACTCCGGCCATGCCGTCGTGGCGGCCAAGGCGGGCCAGGGCAATCCGCTCAAGTTCAAGGCCGGCGTGGCCACCCGGTTGCTGCGCAAGTCCCGCTGGCAGGCCGCGAAGAAGGCGACCTGGGTGCGGAAGGGTGTCGGCAACAAGGCCGACACGCCGTTCAAGTTCGGCTGGCGCGCGTATGACGGAGTGATCCACCGGATGCCCTGGCCGGCGCCGTGGCGCAAGCTGCACCCCGAGGCGCTCGACCTCGAGATCGCCTTCGGTGACTTGATCGATCGACTCGAGCCGGACGTGGTGCACGCGCACGACATGCACGTGATCGGTGTCGCCACCCGCGCCGCCGGCCGGGCCAAGCTGCGCGGCAAGCACCTCAAGGTCGTCTACGACGCGCACGAGTACGTCGCCGGCCTGTCCCGGTACGGCGCTCGCACCCGCCGGTCGATCGCGGCCTGGGCCAACCACGAGCGCGAGTACATCGGCCAGGCCGACCGGGTGATCACGGTCAGCCCGGCGATCGCCCGGACGCTGCAGCAGGAGCACAAGCTCGACCACGAGCCCGCGGTGATCATGAACACGCCGAACCCGGCGGACGTGTCGGTCGAGGTGTCCGATATCCGCAGCCGGATCGGGCTGCGCGCCGAGGTGCCGCTGCTGGTCTACAGCGGCGGCGTCACCCGGGCCCGCGGTATCGAGACCGCCGTCCAGGCGCTGGTGGACCTGCCGGACGCACACCTGGCCGTCGTCTGTGTCCCGGGGGTCGGGACGGACGCCGTCCGGGAGTTGCAGACGCAGGCCGCGGCGCTCGAGGTGCAGGACCGGTTGCACTGCCTCGACCCGGTGAAGCCGGACGAGGTGGTCGCGTTCCTGCGGACCGCGGATGTCGGGCTGATCCCGATCCTGCGCTACCCGAGTCACGAGATGGCGCTGCCGAACAAGCTGTTCGAGTACGCCTTCGCCGGTCTGCCGGTGGTGGTCAGCGACATGCCGAGCATGAAGGAGTTCGTCGACCGGACCCGGATCGGCGAGGTGTTCGTCGCGGGCGACGCGCACGATCTCGCCTCGAAGGTGCGCACGGTCCTCGGTGACCTGGACACCTATCGCGAGCGGGTGGCCGACCCGGGCTACCAGCAGGAGGTCTCCTGGGCCGGGCAGGCGGAGAAGCTGCGCGGTCTGTACGGCGAGCTGGTCGGTCGTCAGCTGGAGGTCATCCAGCCCGGTGGCCGGCCGGTCAAGGAGCAGCGCCGGTTGCTGCTCGGCCCGGTCAACAGTGCCGGTCAGGCCTGGCTGTGGGCGACCGCGATCGAGCGTGAAGTGCCCGATATCAAGGCCGAGTCGCTCACCACGGGCAGCGGCGCGTTCGACTTCCGGGTGCACCGCACGGGGACGTACCGCCAGTACCGGTCCGACCTGCGCTGGCAGTTGGAGCTGACGGCGTACGCGTTGCGCGAGGTCACCCACGTGCTGTTCGAGGCCGGCCGGCCGATGTTCGGGCAGCAGCGCGGGCAGATGTGGACGAACGACGTACCGATGCTGGACCAGGCCGGGATCAAGCACGGCCTGGTCTTCCACGGGTCGGAGATCCGCGACCCCGCGCAGCACCGGGCCCGGTACCAGTGGTCGCCGTTCCGGAACGCCGACGACGAGCTGACCACTCGTCTGCAGGCCGCGAACGACCTGCTGCGAACGCACCTGGAGGGCTACGAGGGGACGGTGTTCGTCACCACGCCGGACCTGCTCGAGTTCGTCGACAACGGCATCTGGCTCCCGCTGACGGTCGACACCGGGGAGTTCAACTCCTCCGCACCGGTGCTGGAGCGCGAGATTCCGGTCGTGCTGCACGCGCCGTCGGCCAGTGCGTTGAAGGGGTCGGCGTACGTCGACCCGGTGCTCACGGACCTGGATGCGCGAGGCCTGATCAAGTACCAGCGGGTCCAGGGCGTCCCGCACTCCGAGCTCGCCGAGATGGTCCGCAACGCCGACATCGTGGTCGACCAGCTGCTGCTCGGCTCGTACGGCGTCTTCGCCTGCGAGGCGATGGCGGCCGGCCGGGTCACCGTCGGGCACATCGCGGACCCGGTCCGCGACCTGCTGCCGACCGACCTGCCGATCGCGGAGGCGACCCCGGACGACCTGTCCGAGGTGATCGAGCGGCTGGTCGCCGAGCGCGACTCGGCCCGCAAGATCGCCGACGCCGGGCCGGAGTACGTCCGCGAGCTGCACGACGGGCGCAAGTCTGTTGAGGTTCTCCTTCCGTTCCTTGGCGGAAGGTGACATGCGGGTTCTGATGATCGCGCAGTCCCCGATCGCCGGGGACTCGCGGATCCTGCGGGAGGCGACGGCCCTCGTCGCGGCCGGTCACGTGGTTCATGTGATCGGTCGCGATGTCCCGGACGGCTTCGAGGTCGGTCCGGGCGTGACGGTCGAGTCGGTCTCCCGCTCGGCCGGACTGCGGGGTAGCAACGGTGGTCCCGCGGTCGGTCACGGCCGGAACGGGCCGAAGGTGCTGGTCCAGCGGTTCGGCCGATGGTTGCTGCTGCCGGAGCATCGCAACCGGACCGAGAAGCAGTGGCGGGTCGCGGCGGCTCCTGTTGTGGCCGCCGCTGGGCCGTTCGATGTGGTTCATGCGCATGACTTCAACACGCTCGAGCTTGCCGCTACTTATGCGGCGCGGTGGTCGGCGGCGTTGGTCTACGACACCCATGAGCTTTGGTTCGACCGGGCGTTGCCGGGGCGGCCTACGCCGATGTGGCGGGCCCGGGGGCGGCGGTTCGAGGTTTCCCTTGCCAGCCAGGCGCGCTTCGTCATCACGGTGTCCGACGGCATCGCGCAGCGGTTGCGCGAACGTGGGTTGGCTGACGTTCGCGTCGTACGGAATACGTTCCCGCGGGCTGACGACGTACCGGCGGCGCCTGATCGACCGGAGGGTCTGCTGTACGCCGGACGCGTCGGAGCCGGGCGTGATCTGCCGACGGTGGTGGCCGCGGCGCGGCAGCTGGCGCCGTTCCGGACTGTGCTGATGGGTTCGGTGGACCCGAACTACCGGCTCGACCTCGGCCCGGTGGAGACGGTGGCGGAGCGCTCCATCGACGAGGTGGACGACACACTGCGCTCGTACGGCATCTCGCTCGTCACGCTGACGAACACCTGCGAGAACCACCGCCTGGCCTTACCCAACAAACTCTTCCACGCGGTCCGCGCCGGCGTCCCCGTCGTCGCCGCAGACCTCCCCGAGATGCGTGCGGTAGTCACCCAATACAAGCTCGGAACCCTCTACAAACCAGGCGATCCGGCATCCCTGACCGCAGCCGTCCGCGACCTGATCAACAACTACACCACCTACACCGACGGCATCCGCGCCGCCGCCGCAGACCTCAACTGGGAAGCCGAGTCGGCCACCCTGGTGGCTGCCTACGCCGACCTAGCAGGCTGACACGTCTAACTACCAGCCCGCCCCGGCCTCCGGCCGGGGCGGGCTGGTTATTTGTGTAGTTAGCGGGATGCCTCGACCATCTGGCGCATGAGTTCGGCTGGGTCTTTCTCCGGCTCGGGCTGGGCTAGCTGGGTGGTGGGGATGCGGGACTGCGGGACCTCGGCGGTCTGCAGGGAAGCCGTGTAGCCGGTCAGCGGGAGCGTGAGCGAGGACCGGGCGGGATCCAGCGTGACAGTCGCGCCGGTGAACGGGATGGACGGGTTGTCCGGTTCGACCGTGAGGACGAGACCGAGCCGGTGGCCGGCGGCGAACACCACGTCGTCCGCGTTCAGCTCGAAGCTCAGGTCGTACCACTTGCCGGACTGCAGCGATTCCTTGGCATACAAGGACTTGTAGTGCCCGACATCCGCCAGCGTTCGCACCACGATCGACGTGTCCGACACCGCCGTGTTGATCCGAGTCTCGGCGTAGCACCCGGTGTCGGCCTCGTTCCCGTCACCCCAGCACACGCGGGTGTTCGGGACGTTGGTGACGTTCGTGTACCGGTTCGCCGTACCGTAGTCGACCAACCGCGCCTTGATGCCGGCGGCAACCTTGTTGACCTTCACCCGGACCGAGACCTTCCCGGTGCCGGTGACCCGGACCGCCTTCTCCAACTCGTCGCTCAGGAACACCGCACGATCCGGCCGGGCCGTGGTCGGATCGAGTACGACGGTGTCCTCGGACGGCTCCGACGTACCGGTGAAGCTGACCGGATCACTCGACGCCGCGGCGATCGACAACCCACCGGTCTTGGCACCGGACGCCTTGCTGAGCACGAGTTTCGTCGACTTCGCACCGACCGCCGGCCAGCGCGGCTCGTCGTAGAAGCTGCCGTCCTCGCGCTGCACGGTCGCCTGCGGAGTCTGCATGACGCCGTTCTGCAAGCCCTGCAGCCAGTAGTCGAACCACGGGTGCAGCTTGTTCACCCACTCGTCGCGGAAGCTGAAGCCGTCCAGGTGGACGCCCTGGTGCAGGAAGATCTTCCGCGGCACGTTGTAGCGGGCCAGCTGGTCCCACCACTCACCGAAGTGCCGGGTCTTCACGTTCTCGTCGCCGAGGCCGTGGACGACGTACACACTGGAGTGCACGTTGCCCGCGTCCAGGTTGTAGTTCCTCGGATCCCACCACTTGCTGTAGCTGCCGGTGCGGGTGTCGGAGTCCTGCTCGATCTCGTTCGTCAGCTCCACACAGCGCGGTGATGCGTCGTTGCTGACGTAGTCGTGCAGGAAGCCCATGTACTCGTCGTAGAAGGGCACTCCGAAGCTGCGGGTGTAGTCGTACCAGCTGGAGATCGCGGCGATCGGGACGATGGTCTCGAGGCCGCGGACACCGGTGCTGGCGACCGAGTTGGCGATGGTGCCGTTCCAGGAGACGCCGATCATGCCGGCCTTCCCGGTGGACCAGTCGGCCTTGGCGCGGCTGCCGTCGGCGTTGTAGCCGGGCACCCGGTTGTTCAGCCAGTCGATCACGGCCTTGGTGCCGAGCACCTCCAGGTCCGCGCCGACGTCACTGCAGCCGGTCGACCGGAACGTGCCGGGCATGTCGACGAACGCGACGGCGTACCCGCGGGGCACGAAGTAGTTGTCCAGCCAGCTGCCGAAGACCTGCCGGACGCCGTTGCCGTCGAAGTAGGCCTTGTTGTCCTGTGCGTAGTACGGCGACGCCTGGATGATCACCGGGACGTCGACGCCGGCCTGCGCCGCTTCGCCGGGCCGGATCACGTCGACGGTGATCCGGTCGGTGATCCCGTTGGCGTCCCCGTCGAGCTTGGGTACGTCGACCTCGATCCGCTCGCGGATCGCGTTGTCGTAGTCGTAGGCCGCGACGGTGGTCGTGCCCTGGACGAACGGTTTGGCCGGTACGGCGGTTGGTCCGGCGGTCGCGGTCAGCGAGGCCAGTGGGGCCAGCGCGGCGACGACCAGAAGGGTGATCCCGGTCCGGAACCGAGTTCTGCGCATACGTGTCTCTCCCCTGTGGGCGGTGGGTGGGACACACCTCAGCCCTCCCTCGACAGGGCCGTTGTGGTGAACCGCACCTTACGCAGAACGAGGCGCGTTGTCTGCACAGATCTCACCCGCGTGATCACTTCCTGTACACAACACGGGAAAAACTTCGCCCGTGATTCCTCACCGGCGACTGATCGCCCCGCAACTTCTCGGGCGCGTGCTGCATCGAGGTGAGCGAGACCGGCTGACAAAGGGGAGATCCAGAGATGTGGCGACGGGTGATGGGCGTGGGGTGTGGTGCAGTCCTGGCGCTGGGGGCGGTGGTGCCGCCGGCCGCGGAGGCCGCAGTGACAGCGCCTTGTACGACGTGGGTCGGGTCGGTGACGTCTGCGGGTGCGCATACCTTCAAGGCGATCACCACGACGACACCGCCGTCGCTCACGCGCTCCAGCACGAGTGCGGGTGTCTACGGTCCCGGGCAGGTGCGGATCGCGAGTCACTTCGAGGACTACCCCAAGTCCGGTGCCGGCAGCGTGCGGAGCGGGTACGTCGTGATCGGAGACGCGCTGTACCACAGCGGGTACGCCGTCGACGGCAGCGGCGACGTCGAGCCGCCAGGGGCCAGCCTGCAGCGGATCGGCGGTGGCTGGTCCAACTTCAGCCTGGTCGAGTGGTCGGCGTACAACGCCGGCGCGGTCGCACCGCGGACGGAGTTGTACGGGCTCCGCAAGGACGGCGTACTCGTGCGCTGGCACCGACAGGACAACGGGTGGCGCAGCACCGGTTCGTACCCGGGCTTCGGCGCGGTCAAGACGATGACGCTGATCAGCAAGCAGCCGACGTACGACACCTTCCTGGCGAACACCAATGGCGGCGCGCTCTACACCATCCGGATCCCGGTGACGTCGCCGATGAAGCCGGTGGTGAAGTCGGTCCGCACCAGGACCTGGCAGGCCTTCGAAACCTTGACCGCATCCAAGTGCGGTCAGTACGGCACGCTCCTCCTCGGCATCGACAAGGACACCAAGACAGCCTTCCTGTACGCCGTCGGCCACGCGAACGGCACCGCAACAGTCATCAAGAGCCTCGGCCAGGTTTCCTCCACCTTCCCCGACCCAGTCGACTTCCGCTGGTCCCCGGTGAGCTTCGCCGACGACCTCAACGGAGACTGATCCCGTCTACTTCCGCTGGGCTCCGATGCCCCAGACCGACGTGTTCAACGGTGGTTGAGCTGCCAGGAGGGTTTCGAGGGCGGCTTGGGTGGGTGGGTCGGCCGGGGTGTAGGTCATGACGTATTGACCGTCGTCGCCGGGGAGTTGGAGGGACTCGAGGGAGAAGGTGAGGCGGCCGGCTGTCGGGTGATGGAGGACTTTGGGGCAGTGGGCCGGAGCGGCGACGTCGTGGGTCGTCCAGAGCCGGGCGAACTCCGGGCTGGCGGCGGTGAGGTCGTCGACCAAGGTCGCCAGCTCGGGGTCGGTGGTGTACTCGGCCGACGCGCGCCGGAGATGGGCGACCGCGGCCCAGGCCACTGCTTCCCAGTCCTCGTAGAAGGTCCGTGCGGCCGGATCGAGGAAGTACAGCCGGACCAGGTTGCGCTCAGCCGGTTCGAGGGCGGCGAAGTCGGCGACGACGGCTGCGGCGCCCGGATTCCACGACAGCACGTTGCTGAGCCGGTCCACCACGATCGCCGGGACGTCGCGGAGCGCGCTGATGAGCGCTTCCAATTGCGGACGTACGACGGCACGCGGCGCACGCGGGTGTGGAGCCGGACCGGCCAGCGAAAGCAGATGCTCCCGCTCGGCCTCGGTCAGCCTGAGCGCGTCGGCAACAGCCGTCAGGACGGCGTCCGACGCGTTGTCGGCGCGACCCTGCTCCAGCCGGATGTAGTAGTCGACGCTGACGTTGGCCAGCAGGGCGACCTCTTCGCGGCGCAGGCCGGCGACCCGGCGGTCGCGGCCGGGTGGCAGGCCGACGTCCTCGGGACGGACGCGGGCCCGCCGAGTCTGCAGGAACTCGCCAAGCTGAGGTCGCACCACTCCAGTATTCCTGGCCGGACAACGACCTGGGTGGTACTGCCAGACCTAGGTTGAAGCGTCCCTTCTGAGGCGTCATCGCCCGCCGCAAGGTGGGCCCATGACAACCTCACGCATCGCACTCGTCACCGGCGCCGCCAGCGGGATCGGCGCCGCCATCGCCACCCGGCTCGCCGCCGACGGCGCCTCAGTCGCCCTGCTGGCCCGTCGCCGCGACCGCCTGGAGAAGCTCGCGGCCCAGATCTCGGAGTCCGGCGGAACGGCGCTCGTCGTACCCGCCGATGTGACCGACCCCGACGAGGTCGCGCAGGCTTCGAAGCTCGTGCAGGATCGGTTCGGCGATCTCGATCTGCTGGTCAACAACGCCGGGATGATGAAGATCGTCCCGTTCGGCGACGCGTCCGCGGCGGACTGGCGTCGTACCGTCGACGTGAACCTGGCCGGCGTACTGACCGTCACGCACGCGTTCCTCCCGGCGCTGAAACGGTCGGCAACCGCCAGGACAACAGACCTGATCAACGTGTCGTCGCTCGCCGCCGACCGCTTCGCGCCGGGCATGGCGGCGTACGGCGCCTCGAAGGCGGGCGTCAGCTACCTGACCCGGGCGCTGCGGCTGGAACTCGCCGGTGAGGGAATCCGGGTGACCAACGTCGAGCCAGGGATGATCGACGGCACCGAACTCGCCGACCAGTTCCCCGAGGACCTACGGACGATGGTCGACGAGCTCCGCACCACCCTCCCCGCCGTGCCACCATCGGAAGTCGCCGACCTGATCGCGTACGTCATCAGCCGGCCACGCGAGGTGAACCTCCCCGACCTGATCATCCAGCCTTCCAAGGAGGTCTAGATCTTCTTGGCTCAAGTGGCGTCGGGGGCCGTCGGGAAGGTGGTCACCAGGATCGCGAACACGATCACGAGGACGCCGACGCTTGTTGCCGCGATCGAGACGCGTCGGTGGATCCCGCGCAGGCCTTGCAGGCCGAGTGCGACGCCGCCGCCGGCCACGACGGCAGGGAATCCCAGCCAGGACAGCGGAAGCGCCAGTACGAGGGCGATGCCGCTGTGGATCAGCGCGGATCGGTGGACTGCCTCCGGATGGCCGGCGGCGCGCCGCACGGTGAACCCGAAGACCACCACCGCCGTGACCACAATCAAGGCGAGTGAGATGAAGAAGGTTGCCGGGTCGACCGGGAACGAGTCCGCCAGGCCGCGTTCGTTGCCCCACAGGTGATCCCACGCCATCAACCCGATCGCGAGGAGCGTGACCCCCGACTCCACGACCACGGTCCGGCGGTGCTGTTGGTCAGGTGCGATGTCAGCCATCGGCCGATTCCTTCCGTACGCCGATTGTGACCCCGGTGGGGCGGCGTGCAGAAGGGGTCATCTGATCAGGTGGAGGCGGGTTTCGGCGACGGTGAGGTCGAGGCGTTGACCCCAGCTGACGGCGAGGGTGTCGGACTCGATGCCGTCGCCGAAGACCACCAGGTCGGATTCGGCGATGACGGTGAGGCGCTGGTCCGCCTTCAGCAGGCCCTCGGTGCAGGAGGTGCCGGTCGCCGGCGACGGCCAGGCCTCGCGGACGAACCAGCTGAGTGTCGACTCGGTTGCTGTCGGCAACGTGAGCGGACTGTGCCGCTCCTGCCAGGCCGAGCGACACCAACCGGTCGAGCCGGTGCCCGTTCCCACCAGCAGGCCGGACGACGACTGGCGCTCTTCCAGGGCATCGGGCGAGAGCAGCCGATAGCGGGCCGACTGGTGGGTCCGGTGGCCGACGTACACCTCGTTGAGAGCAAGGAGTCGCTGACCGTCGTCGGTGCCGGCGGCCACCATCGTCCGGAGCTCGGCGGCCGCGGACAGATCCGATCGCAGCAGGTCGGCGATCGCGGCCGGTTCGTGCGGCACCAGTACGCCGGGATTGCGGCCAGGCTCCGGGTCCACGCCGATCACCGGCTGACCGTCGAGGTACTTCGCCACGTTCGCGACCAGACCGTCCTGGCCGACCGCGATCACCACGTCCTCCGGCCCGAACCCGAACCGGTCCAAATCGTTGCGCTCAGCAACAGCACGCCGCCAGTCCAGCGGGATCGCGGCCGACACCATCGCCAGCGCTTCCTGCTGGGCCTGGTGGCGGGCGTCGAGCTCCGCCAGATCGCGGCCGCGGCCGGCCAGGAAGAACCCGGCCTGCTGCCGCGTCCCGTGCCGGGCGACCAGCTCGGTGAGCTCGGTCGCCCGGTGCACCAGCACCGCCCTTGGTGGCAGGCTCATCGTGCTTCCGTCAGCCGGGTGAGCAGCGGGGTGATGAGGTCCGGCGTCAGGTTCAGGGTGCCGATCTCCGGCAGCGCGCCCTCCTTGATCGCCATCGCGAGGATGGTCGCCTGGTCCAGCTCGGCGTACGCGTCCAGCATCGCCTTCTCGGCGGCGGCCGCCGCTGCACCGATGACCCGCTTGGCGTCGGCTTCCGCCTCGCTCAGTGCGCGCTGACGTCCAGCGGCGGCCGCGGTCTCGATCTGCCCGGCCGCGGCCGCCTCGGTCGCCCGGAGCCGCTCGTTCTGACCGCGCTGGTTGACCAGCTGCTCCTCACGCCGGGCCAGCTCGATCTGGTTCTGCAGCTCGTTCTCCGCGATCGACCGCTCCCGCTCGACCGCCATCGCCCGCCGCTCGTACGTCGCCTTGTCCGCAGCCTGCTGCACCATCTCCCGGGTGGGAGTCTGCAGCGCCTTCTCCACGTCCCGTTCAGCCCGTACGGCGACCACGCGGACATCCTCGACGCCGATGCCCAGACCGGTCAGCCGTTGGTCCGCGCGCAGCCCGGTGCCGACCGCCTGGCGGAGCGCGCTCATGCCCTCGGACAGCGCCTCGGTCAGGCTCATCCGGGCCAGCAGGTCGAGTGCGGTCTGCTGCGCCAGCTCGGTCAGCAGGCCGCCGAGCTGCTCCAGCGGCGTGGACCGCCACAGCCCGGTGTCGGGGTCGATACCGAAGTCCAGCCGGACCGCGGCCAGCCCCGGGTCGGTCACCCGGTAGGTGACGGTCGCCTGGACGGCGACGTCCTGGAAGTCCTGCGTCCGGCCGTGGAACAGCAGCGGCTGCTCGCGGTCGTCGACCGGGATCTCGCTCAGCGACGAGTTCAGCGCGCGGAACCAGAACGCCTGGCCGGCGCCGTCGTGCACGAGCTTGCCGTTGCGCAGGTGCCGCACGTGGGTGGTCGGGTTGGCCCGCAGGTGGCTGATGAAGCGGAACCGGGTGATGTCTGCCATCGGTCGTTCTCCTCTTTGTCGTCAGTTTGACGATAATGGTCGGATCGCTTTTCGTCAATGTGACGATTAGAGTGCTGTGCCATGGACTTCGTACCGCTCGGCCTGGCCGCCGACCTGGTCATCCTGACCGTCCGCGACGGCGCCCTTCAGGTGCTGCTGATCCGCCGGGGGATCGCGCCGTACCAGGGCCGCTGGGCGCTGCCGGGCGGGTTCGTGCGGCCGGACGAGGACCTCGAGCAGACCGCCCGCCGCGAGCTCGCGGAGGAGACCGGCCTGTCCTCGGACCGGATCCACCTCGAGCAGGTCGCGACGTACGGCGCTCCCGATCGCGACCCCCGTGGCCGGGTCGTCAGCGTCGCCTACCTGGCGCTGGTGCCGGACCTGCCCGCGCCGGTCGCGGGATCGGACGCGGCGTCGGCCAGATGGGTCGCCGCCGGGGAGGTCCTGGCCGATCCGGGGCGACTCGCCTTCGATCACCACCGGATCCTGTCCGACGGGGTCGAGCGCGCCCGGGCCAAGCTCGAGTACTCGCCGCTCGCCGCCGCGTTCTGCCCGCCCGAGTTCACCATCTCGGAGCTGCGCGGGGTGTACGAAGCGGTCTGGGGTACGCCGCTCGACCCGCGCAACTTCCATCGCAAGGTCACCAAGACCCCGGATTTCGTCGAACCATCCGGCGGCACCACCACCCGCGACGGCGGCCGCCCGGCCCAACTCTTCCGCCGCGGCACAGCAACCACCCTGCACCCCCCGATGACCCGCGGTTGACTTCGACCCGACTTGAAGTGCTTCGATCCGGCGCATGACTCTGACCGGAGCACACGTCCTCGTCACCGGAGCAGGCCGCGACACCGGCCGCAAACTCGCGCTCGCCTTCGCCGCTCACGGCGCCCACGTCCTCGCCACCGCCCGGATCCAGTCCGCCGCCGAGGAGACCGTCGCCCAGATCGAAGCGGCCGGCGGCAACGCAACGCCTGCCGTCCTGGACCTCGCCGACCCGAAGTCGATCGAGCGTCTGACCGTCGATCGCCTCGACGTCCTCGTGAACAGCGGCGCCCGCTACCTGGCCGGCACCCCGTCACCGGCGGATATGGTCGACACGATCGCGGGCGGCGCGACCGGCACGATCCTGCTCACCGAACGGCTCCTACCGTTGCTCAGGGCATCCAATCGCGCCGACATCGTCACCCTGATCTCCGCCGCCGGCGAAGTCGGCCACCACCGCTCACCAGCCCACCCGGCGTTCTACGCGGCCAAGCACGCCCAGGCCGGGTACGCCGAGATCCTGTCGGAGCGACTGCGTCCGGACGGGATCCGGGTGATCTCCCTGTTCCCGCCGGATTTCGTCCAGGACGGCCGCCGGGAGACCGGCGCCGACCTCACCGCGCCGTCCGTCGTCGACTGCGTTCTGTTCGCCGTTCGTCAGCCGCGCGACTGCTTCATCCGATCGTTCTGCTTCGAACAGCCAGCTCCTCGGCCGTGATCAGGTCGGTGTGGGTGCCGGGGGAGCCGCAGGCCCAGGCGCCCGCGATGGATCCGGCCAGGGCGGCGTCGTACCAGCTGACGCCGTCGAGCCGGCGGGCCAGGAACGCCGCGACGTAGGCATCGCCGGCGCCGTTGGAGTCGACCACGGGCCGGTCGGGGAGCTGGACTGCGCCGATGTGTCGTGGCGCCTGGTCCCGGACGTGCAGGTAGCTGCCGTCGGCACCGGCCATCGCGACCACGACCTCGGCCCGGCCGTTGGCGAAGATCCAGTCGACGGCGTCGTCCGGAAGGTTGCTGGTGGAGACGAACACGATGTCGGCGGACGTCGCGAAGTCCTTGTGATAGCCGTTCCGGCCGTCCCAGTCGTGCAGGTCGGTGGAGACGGTGCAGTCCGCGGCGAGCGCGTCGGACAGGGCGTCCCGGGCGAAGTCCATGATCGAGACGTGCACGTGCCTCGCGCGTACGACGTTCGTCCGCCAGAGATCCGGGTCGACCCGCAGTCCGGCCGGGTGCCGGGCGTCGTACAAGGCGAGGCGTTGCCCGTCCGGTGCGACCAGGTTGACCGACCGGCGCGTGCCGCTGGGGTGGAGTGCAACGTGCAGTGGCATCCGGAGGCCGTCGTACAGGTGCCGGATGCGGTCGCCCTCGTCGTCGTCACCGATCACGTCCGCAAGACCGGCGCGCAGGCCGAGCAGGTGACAGCCGAGGGTGACGCCGTGCCCGGTGTGGCCGACGTACGACTCGACCGGATCGACGTGGATGGTCTCCACCGCGGGCAGCGGCAACGTCGGCACCCGCACGATCGTGTCGATCCCGACGCCGCCAATCACGAACACGTCCAATTCCATGCGTCCCGTCATACCCGACTTTCGCCAGGGGTGACAGATGTCTTTCGCGCATGTGGACAGTCAGCCGGCGGCCGAGCCGCCTGATCGGCGGCGGCTCGGCCGGCATCACGGCGTGCGGTTCATTGCTTGATGGGTGCGCCCGTCTTGGACTGGAGCTCGTCGAAGGTGACGCCGTCGGCGAGCTCGACCAGCTTCAGGCCGTCCTCGGTGACGTCCAGCACGGCCAGGTCGGTGATGATCCGGTTGACCACGCCACGGCCGGTGTAGGGCAGGTCGCACTCCTCGAGGATCTTGTGCGAACCGTCCTTGGCCACGTGTTCCATCAGCACGATCACCTTCTTGGCGCCGTGCACCAGGTCCATCGCGCCGCCCATGCCCTTGACCATCTTGCCCGGGATCATCCAGTTCGACAGGTCGCCGGTGGCCGACACCTGCATGGCGCCCAGGATGGCGGCGTCGATCGCGCCGCCGCGGATCATCCCGAACGACAGCGCGGAGTCGAAGAACGATGCCCCCGGCAAGGTCGTGACGGTCTCCTTGCCGGCGTTGATCAGGTCCGGGTCCTCGTCGCCCTCGACCGGGTACGGGCCGACGCCGAGGATGCCGTTCTCGCTCTGCAGGACGACGGTGACGCCGTCCGGGATGTAGTTCGGCACCAGGGTCGGCAGGCCGATGCCGAGGTTGACGTACGAGCCGTCCTCCAGCTCGGCGGCGGCGCGGGCGGCCATCTGCTCACGGGTGAGTGGCATCTCAGGCCTCCAGCTTCTCGCGGGCGGCCTCGTACGCCTCGCGGGGTTGCACCGTGCGCTTCTCGATCCGCTTCTCGATGTCCTTGCCGACCGCAACGACGCGCTGCACGTAGACACCGGGCAGGTGGATCTCGTCCGGGTCCAGCTCACCAGGCTGGACCAGCTCCTCGACCTGCGCGATCGTGACCCGGCCGGCCATCGCGGCCAGCGGGTTGAAGTTGCGCGCGCTCCGGTCGAACACCAGGTTGCCGTGGGTGTCGCCCTTGAGTGCGTGCACCAGGCCGAAGTCGGTGGTGATCGAGTCCTCCAGCACGTACGTCGTACCGTTGATCTCCCGGGTCTCCTTCGGCTCCGACGCCTTCGCCACCGAGCCGTCCGCGTTGTACTTCTGCGGCAGCCCGCCCTCGGCGACCTGGGTGCCGACACCGGCCAGGGTGAAGAACGCGGCGATCCCGCAGCCGCCGGCCCGCAGCTTCTCGGCCAGCGTGCCCTGCGGGGTCAGCTCGACCTCGAGCTCGCCGGACAGGAACTGCCGGGCGAACTCCTTGTTCTCCCCGACGTACGACGACGTCATCTTGGCGATCCGCTTGTCCGCGAGCAGGATGCCCAGACCCCAGTCGTCGACACCGCAGTTGTTCGACACCACGCTCAGGCCGGTCACCCCCTTGTCGTGCAGGGCGCTGATCAGTTCCATCGGGTTGCCGCACAGCCCGAAGCCGCCGACCGCGAGGCTCGCGCCGTCGCCGATGTCGTCGACCGCGGCCTGCGGTGAGTCGTACGTCTTGTCCATCCGGCTGCTCCGTTGCAGTGTCAGGGCTGGGTCGATCTCGACTCTAACCAGCCATGTGTGGCTCCCGCGAGAGCCACCTCCTGTGGCCACTGCCACAGGATGTGACAGGGGACCACAGCGGTATGTGGGCGGGCCCTACGCGGAGGCTTCGGAGTTGATCAGCAGGTTCAGCTCGTGCAGCGCCTCGTAGCGGGCGTCTTCCAGCTCTTCGGCGTCGCGGGACAGGACGACGGCCAAGTGCTCTCTGGCTGTCAGGAGGTCGCCACTGCCGCGGGCGACCCGGGCCAGCCCGATGTGGGCGGCGGCAGCGGTCTCCGGCAGGTCAGCGTGCTCAGCCAGAGCCAGCGCCCAGCTGAAGTCCTCGCCGGCCGCATCCAGGTCACCATGGTGGCGGTAGAGCTCACCGCGCTGGCACAGGAGGAGCCCGGACTCGTCGTCCGCTCGGAGCTTCTCGGCCAGCTCGAGGGCCTCGCTGATGACGTCGACCGGGTCGTCGACGATGTCTCTGAGCGCGGTGAGCGCCAGGAACATCCCCCAGCGGTCGTCGAGCATCCGGAAGCGTCCCAGCGCCGTTCGCAGGGCCTGAGCGGCGTCACCTGGGGTGGCGGCGGTCAGACCTGGATAGCCGCGGCACAGCTCGACTGCTGCCCTGGCCCAGGCGTCACCGTCCTCGTTTCGCGCCAGTACCTCTTCGACGGCCGAGGCGGACTCGAACGGCCCGAACACGAGCCCCCACAGCAGCACGGTCACCGAGTACCGGAACGGCCCCGTCGTGGCGACCACGATCTGCTGGGCCAGCTCCAACTGCTCCTGCTCAGCCGACGCGGCTCCGTGGAGCACTGCCAGCAGGTACTCCTCGTCCAGCCCCACAGGCACGGTCCGGCCGAGCATGCTCAGCACTCGCTCGGCAGCCGCCGCAGCCTCGTCCTGCAGCCCGTGCGACCACCAGTAGCCCGAGTACTCGGCTACCAGTCGCAGCGCGGCCCGGGGGTCGGTGTCACAGGCGCGCTCGATGGCGCTCACGACCTGGTCGTCGTACAGGTCGTCACCCCCGAAGTCCACGTACCTCATTGTCTCCCGGCCGTGTTAACGGCCCGTCACCGGGGCTCAGAAGCGCAGTACGCCCCATCGGTCCGGGCGGTGCATGTCGACCACGTACTGCGGCGACCAGACCCAGAAGCTCAGCTCGGTCCCCTTCACGTACTCGCCGTCGACGACCTCGTGCGGCCACTCACAGCGCATCAGATTCATCCGCCATTCGTCACCCGGATTCGGTGGCGTCGCCCGGCCCTCGTTGTACGACGCGAGGTCGGCCCACGGTACGGCGAGTTCCACCGACCAGCCGGTGTCGGTGTCGGACGGGTCGTTCAGCGTGCCGTCGATGTGCAGCGCGGTCCGCAGGCCGGGCAGGTTGGTGGGGTCCACCGGTACGCCGCCGTCGACGTACGGCTTCGGCAGGGTCAGCTCCCAGATCGTGCCGAGCGGGTTGATCTCGAACTCGTAGTAGTTCAGCCCGTCGCCGTCCGGGTCGAGGAACAGCTCGAAGTTGTTCTCCTCGAACAGCTTGGTGTTCTTCTCCCGCATCGTGGACCAGACGTGTGGTTCCTCGAGCAGACCACCGACGTACAGGAACTGGTCGTCGTACATCAGCTTCGCCCGGGTCCGGAACCGCGGGGACGGCCCGTCGCCGCTGATGTCGACGAAGTCGGTGGTCCAGGGTGCGAT
This sequence comes from Kribbella sp. NPDC049174, assembly GCF_043197365.1. Lineage (NCBI taxonomy): Bacteria > Bacillati > Actinomycetota > Actinomycetes > Propionibacteriales > Kribbellaceae > Kribbella > Kribbella sp. NPDC049174. Next base: position 188,949 of record NZ_JBICSZ010000008.1, read on the forward strand.
CTCCCAGGCCGGGTCGGTCAGCGTCCCGTCCAGGCTGGGCGCGGTCAGCGTACGAGGGCAGTCGTAGACGGGCAGGTCAGGCATCGGCACGCTCCAGCAGTCGGGCGACGAGGTTGGCGACGAGGAAGGTGATCGCGGTCAGCACCGGTACGACGGCCAGCGTCCACGGTGACGACAGGTTCTCGGTGAGGAAGGCGAGGACGAGGATCAGCATGAAGGTGACGCCGAGGAACGCCACCAGGCGGGGGTGCGGCATCGCCAGCCGGCTCAGGGCGAGTCCGCCGAGCACGATGGTGACCACCACGATGAGCACCAGCAGCGGGAGGCCGAGGGCACCGCAGTTCGAGGTGTCGCGGACCCGTTCGCAACCGCGCTCGCTCAGCCACACCAGCGCGATGGTCGCGAACCCGCACAACAGCCCGACGACGGCGAGGATCAGCACCGGCGGCAACGGCGGCGCGTCGAACCGCCCCTCGTCCGCCTCCTCGGCCTCTTCCTCGTCGGCGGCTTCCAGAACGGCCTCGAGATCCTCGGGCATCCGACCGTCGTCCTCGTCCTCGCTGGCAGGCCTGTCATGGCCCATCTGACTGGTCGCGGGATACCTCGGTCTTCTGATTGGGGAGGAGCCGCGACTGCCTCCCTTCGGAGATCGGGGACTGTCGGTCCCGGCTGATTGAGTACGTGCCATGTCCCGGTTCCGGCTGTACCCGACTCCCGCGAAGCAGGCGGCATTGCTGCAGCAATGCGGGCACGCTCGGTACGTGTGGAACCTGGCGCTCGAGCAGTGGTCGATGTGGACCCGCGACAAAGGCGCGACGCCTGGGTACGTCGAGCAGGCCCGGCAACTGACCGAGGCGCGGACCGCGTTCGGCTGGCTGCGCGCAGGGTCGCAGACCGTGCAGCAGCAGGCCCTGCGGGACTTCGACCAGGCCGTCAAGAACTTCCACGCAGGCACCCACCGGCAACCGACCTGGCGCAAAGCCGGACTGCACGAAGGATTCCGCATCGTCGGTTCCCAGGCGGGCCGTGTTGAGCAGCTGAGCCGGAAGTGGGCGCGGGTGCTGGTACCGAAGGTCGGCTGGGTGCGGCTGCGGCTGTCTCGTGCGATTCCCGACGCAAAGTCGTACCGCATCACCCGCGACCGGGTCGGCCGCTGGCACCTCGCGTTCGCTGTCCTCCCGCCGCCGATCCCCGCACCGGGCACGGGCGAGGTCGTCGGCGTGGACCGCGGCGTCACCGTGTCGGCGGCTCTGTCCACCGGGGAACGCCTGACCTGCCCCGGGCTGTCGGAGACCGAACAGATACGCCTGAAGCACCTGCAACGCTGGCTCGCCCGGTGCCGTCGCGGCTCCAACCGCCGCCGCCGGGTGAAGACTGCGATCGCGAAACTGCACGCCCGCGCCGGCGATCGCCGCAAGGACTGGGTCGAGAAGACCAGCACCGACCTCGCACGCGGGTTCGACGTCATCCGCGTCGAGGACCTGCGGGTCGCGCAGATGACCAGGCGCCCCAAGCCCAATCCAGACCCCAAACGACCGGACAGGTATCTGCCGAACCGTCGCCGCGCCAAAGCCGGACTCAACCGCGGCATCCTCGCCAACGGGTGGGGACTGCTCGTTCAGCGCCTGGAGCATAAAGCCGCGGGACGGGTCGAGAGAATCAATCCTGCGTACACGTCGCAGACCTGCAGCGTCTGCGCGCACTGCGCACCGGAGAACCGCAAGAACCAAGCGGTCTTCCGATGCGCAGCCTGCGGACACCAGGCGAACGCGGACGTGAACGCGGCAGTCAACATCGCGGCCGGACGGGCCGTCAGCGCACGCCGAGAGACGCCCGTACGGGTCTCGCCGAAGCGTGAACCTCAACACGCTACCTCCGCGTAGTCGTTGAAATCCCCGTCGTTCATGGCCGGGGAGGACGTCAATGCCGCAGGCTACCGACTCAGGCAGCGCCAAGCGATCGCGCAATCGCATCCCGTACGTCGGAATCCGTCGGAGCCGGCCCACCACGCTCCGCCGCCAGCTCGGCCAGCGAGACCATCGTGACGTCGTGCAGCCCGCAACTCGTGAACGTGTGAAACACCGACATGTCCGGATCGACGTTCACCGAGAACCCGTGACTGGTCACACCGCGCCGGATCCGCATCCCGATCGAGCACAGCTTGCGGCCGTCCTCGGTCCACACCCCGACCAGACTGCTCGCACCCTTCGGCGTGTCCCGTCGTACCACTGGGAAGCCGAGCGACCCGAGCGCCTCGATCAGCCCGTTCTCCACCCAGCGCACGATGTCCACCGGACCGCGCTGCTTCAGGTCGATGACCAGATAGCCGACCAGCTGTCCCGGCCCGTGGTAGGTCGCGAACCCGCCCCGGTCCACCGCCACCGCCGGTATCTCGGCCGTCTCCGCAGGCAGATCGGCCGGCACCGTCCGCGGCCCGTACGTGATCACCGGCGGATGACTCAGTAAGAACAACCGATCCCCGGCCGCCCCCTCGACCCGCTCCTCGACCCAGCCCCGCATCTCCTTGGCCGCGACCTCGTAGTCGACCTCACCCAACTCCACGCGCTGCATGAGATCAGCGTAGGTCGGTGGGAAACAGCACGAGGGCGGTGACCGGAGTCACCGCCCTCGATTGGTCGGGCTGACAGGATTTGAACCTGCGACCTCTTCGTCCCGAACGAAGCGCGCTACCAAGCTGCGCCACAGCCCGAAGCCGGAGTTAGCTTACATGCGCGTGCGGCTGGGACGAAATCGGGTTAATTCGTGGGACCAGCGTGAGCAATGTGGCCTCGGGCCGGCAGGCGAAACGGACCGGTGCGTACGGCGAGGTGCCGAGCCCGGCGGACACGTGCAGAGCCGCCTGGCGGCCGTTGTGACCCCAGGTGGACATGCCCTTCACCCGGGACGTGTCCAGGTCGCAGTTGGTCACCAGGGCGCCGTACAGGGGCACCGCGAGCTGGCCGCCGTGGGTGTGACCGGCCAGGACCAGCGGGTACCCGTCGCCGACGAAACCGTTCAGGACTCGTTGGTACGGCGCATGCGTCACGCCGATGGACAGGTCGGCCCCGGGGTCCACCTCGCCGGCGACCTCGTAGTACCGGTCGCGCTTGATGTGGGGGTCGTCGGTACCGGCGAAGTCCAGCCGCAGGCCGTTCACCTTCAGTGTCGCCTTCGCGTTGTTGAGGTCGGTCCAGCCGGCGTCGGTGAAGGCGCGGCGCATCTCCTCGTACGGCAGGTCCGGGCCGTGCGGCTTGTGCCGCTGCTTGTGTGCGGGCAGCAGGTACTTGCCCGGGTTCTTGAAGTGCGGCTTCCAGTAGTCGTTGGAGCCGAACACGAACACACCCGGTACGTCGAGCAGGTCGCCGAACGCCCGTAGCAGCGGCTGCACCGACCTCTCGTGCGAGAGGTTGTCACCGGTGTTCACGATCAGGTCGGGCTCGAGCGCGGCCAGGTCGTTGACCCAGCTGATCTTGCGCTCCTGTGTCGGCATCAGGTGCAGGTCGGACAGGTGCAGCACCTTCAGCGGGGTGCTGCCCTCCGGCAGCACCGGGACCGTCACCCGGCGCAGCGTGAACCAGCGCACCTCGATGCCGGCCGCGTACGCGACGCAGGCGGCGCCCACGGCGCCGACGACCGCCGTGGCCTTCAGGGTGGTGGTGGCAAGCCCGCTCAAACTCATTTCACCAGCCTGCCACAATCTCTGGTATGTCCAACTCCGGTATGAAGCAGCGGCTGCACGACGACATGACCGCGGCCCTCAAGGCGCGTGACGAGATCCGCAAATCGACCCTGCGGATGGCGCTCACCGCGGTGACCAAGGCGGAGGTGGCCGGTAAGGAGGCCCGCGAGCTCAGCGACGCCGAGATCGTCGACGTGCTGAGTGCGGAGGCGAAGAAGCGCCGCGAGTCCGTCACCGCGTACCGCGACGCAGGCCGGCCCGAGCTCGCCGACAAGGAACAGGCCGAGGCGGACATCCTGGCCGAGTACCTCCCCGAGCAGCTCTCCGAGGAGGAGATCGTCGCCCTGGTCACCGAGACCATCGCCGCCACCGGCGCCGCCGAGCTCGGCCCCCGCGGCATCGGCAAGGTGATGGGTGCCCTCCAGCCGAAGACCAAGGGCAAGGCCGACGGCGCCGTCGTCTCCGCCGAGGTGAAACGCCAGCTCGGCGCCTGACGAACAAAGGGCCCCACGGATGGGGCCCTTTGGTCTATCTACTTGGTCTATCTACCGCCGCAGTTCGGATACTTCGGGTTCCACGGTGGGCAGTTCGGGTTGATCGTGGTCGGCGGCTTGCCCGGGGGTTTCGTGGTCGTCGCCGGTGGGGTGGTCGAGGTGCTCGGCTGGTTCTTCTGGGTGCCGTTGGAGATGTGGATGGTGACGGTCGAGCCTTCGGGGGCGCCCTCGCGTTGGCGCGGGGTGGTGTAGGCGACCGTGCCGGCGGTCTCCTCGGAGTTCACCGTGCCGGGCGCGATCGCGACCTCGAAACCGGCCTGCCGGATCTTGTTGGCCGCGTCCTCCGGGTTCATACCGTTCACGAACGGCAGATCCTTCACGTCACCGCGGACGGTCTTGTCCGACGGCGCGACGAACTTGGTCGTCGGGTAGTAGGCCAGCGCGCCCTCCATCGCCGTCTGCCACAGCGGACCCGCGGTACCCGAACCGGACGCGTCGGTCATCTTCTTGCCGTCGAGCGTCTGGCCGATCAGGTTGCGGTACGGCAGGGACGCGTCCGCGACGACAGAGGCGGCGGCCAGCTTGCTCGAATAGCCGGCGTACCAGACGGCCTCGTTGTCGGTGATCGTTCCGGTCTTGCCGGCCAGGTCGCTCCTGCCGAACTTCAGCCTCGCACCGGTACCGCCCGGCTCCATCACCTGGTGCAGTACGGCGTTGACGCCGTCGGCAACCTCAGGAGCCAGCGCCTGCTTGCAGTCGGCGCCGGGAGCGTTGATCGCCTTGCCGTTCGGGCCCTTGATCGCGGTGACCAGCCACGGCTTGCAGTACATGCCACGCGCGGCGAAAGCGGCGTACGCGCTCGCCATCTGCACCGGGGTCACGTACCCGACGCCCAGCGTCATGGACACGACCTGATCGAGCGCGCCGCCGGACTGTGCGTCGTACAGGCCCAGGGACGAGGCGATCTTGGCGATCGGGCACAGGCCGACCTGCTGGGAAAGCAGCAGGAAGTAGGTGTTGGTCGACTTCTGCGCCGCCTGGATCATGGTCGGAACGGGCACGTTCTGGGTGGAGTTGCCCGGCGTGTAGCTGGGCGCCGAGGTGGTCCCGCTGCAGGTGCTGAACTTCTTGCCGCTCAGGTCGATCCGGTCCGGCGAGTTGATCTTGTAGTTGAGCGGGAAGCCCTTCTGGATCGCGGCCGCGATCGTGAAGGCCTTCATCGTCGAACCGTTCTGGAAGCCGCCGTACCCGCCGGCGTAGGACTTCTCGACGTTCAGGTTGTACGACGTCTGGCCGCGCTTGTTGCCGTACGTCCGGTTCTGCACCATCGCCTTCACCAGGCCGGTGCCCGGTTCGACGATCGTGATCGCGGCGATCGCCTGGTCGGTCGCCTTCGAGTGCTCGTTGATCGACTTCTGCGCGGCGGCCTGGATCTTCGGGTCGAGCGACGTACGGATGGTGAGACCGGCGGTCTTGAGGTAGTTGCCGGCGTCGGTCTCGTTCTTGCCGAAGGCCTTGTTCTGCTTGAGTTGCGCGACGACGTACTCGCAGTAGAACGGGTACTTCGAGTTGGCGCAGCCGAGCTTGTTCGGGCGGATCTTGGTCAGGTCGATCACCGGCGTCTTGAGCGCGGAGTTCGCCTGGCTGAGCGAGATGACCTTGAGCTCGAGCATCCGGCGGATCACCACGTCGCGGCGGTCCTTGGCGCGCTTCATGTCGTTGGTCGGGTCGTAACCGGTCGGGTTCTTCACCAGGCCGGCCAGCAGCGCCGCCTGCGGCAGGGTCAGCTGGGACGCGTGCACCTGGAAGTAGTGCAGGGAGGCGGCCTCGATACCCCAGGCGCCGTCACCGAAGTTGGCCAGGTTCAGGTACTTCTCGAGGATCTCGTTCTTCGAGTACTCCTTCTCGACCGCGATCGCGTAGCGCAGCTCGGCGACCTTGCGCTGGTACGTCTCGGCCGTCGCGGCCGCGACCTCCTCGGGCGTGTTCGCCTTCTCGACCAGGCTCATCTTCACGTACTGCTGGGTGATGCTCGAACCACCCTGCTGCACGGTGCCCTCGGACTGGTTCCGCAGCAGCGCGCGCAGGGTGCCCTTGAGGTCCAGCGCGCCGTGCTCGTAGAACCGGTCGTCCTCGATCGCGACCATCGCCTTCTGCATGATCGGCGCGACCTGGCTGAGCTTGACCGGCACCCGGTTCTGCTCGGCAAGCGTGGCGATCAGACTGCCGTCGGCGGCCAGGATGGTGCTCTTCTGTTTGAGCGGTACCTCGTCGAACTGCTGCGGCAGGTCCTGCAGGGTCTCTGAAGTCTTCTCGGTGGTGAACCCGGCGAGGCCGGCGAACGGGATGGCAAGACCGGCGGCCAACGCCCCCGACAGCACGCTCACCCCTAGGAACAGAACAACAGATTGGACGACTCCCCGGTCGTCCTTTTCCCTGACGCGCATGGTTATAGAGGGTACGGGATGGCGGTGACAGTCCGAATTCGAAAATGTGAGACACGTCACGTCAACCTGAGCGTGAATCTGCGCGTCAGGAAGGCCTTTTCGGACGCCTCAGCACGCACAGTGCCCGCAGATTTCGTCCAAAAGGAGGAGGGACCGGACCACCCCGTCCAGTGGGTGGTCCGGTCCCTCGATCAGTACGACGTCAGGCGGCGTACTGATGTGCGTCGACCTGGGCCGGTTCCAGCGCCAGGTCGAGGACCTCGCGGACGTCGCTGACCGGGTGAACCGTCAGCTCCGCCAGCACGGACTCCGGCACGTCCTCCAGGTCCGGCTCGTTCCGCTTCGGGATCAGGATCGTGGTCAGCCCGGCCCGGTGGGCGGCAAGCAGTTTCTGCTTCACCCCACCGATCGGGAGGACCCGTCCGGTCAGCGACACCTCACCGGTCATCGCGACCTCCGAGCGGACCGGCCGCCCGGACAGCAGCGACGCCAGCGCGGTCGTCATGGTGACACCCGCCGACGGCCCGTCCTTCGGGACCGCACCGGCCGGAACGTGGATGTGCGCGTTCCGCTCGGCCAGGTCGCCGACCGGCAGCCCCAGCTCCGCGCCGTGCGAGCGCAGGTACGACAGGGCGATCTGCGCCGACTCCTTCATCACGTCACCGAGCTGTCCGGTCAGTGTGACTCCGGTCGGACCGGTCTCCTTGTCGGCCAGCGACGCCTCGACGAAGAGCACGTCACCACCCGCACCGGTCACCGCCAACCCGGTCGCCACACCCGGAAGCGCCGTACGCTCGCCGGACTCCGGTGTGAACTTCGGTGAGCCCAGGTACCCCTTCAGGTCGCCCGAGCCGATCGTCAGCGCACCCAGGTCGTCGCCCAGGGCAAGCTTTGCCGTCACCTTCCGCAGTACGCGGGCGATGGACCGCTCCAGCTGCCGTACGCCGGCCTCACGCGTGTACTCACCGGCGAGCAACCGCAGTGCGGAGTCGTCGACGGTCACCTCATCCGCCGTCAGGCCCGCCCGCTCCAGCTGACGCGGGAGCAGGTGGTCACGGGCGATGACAACCTTCTCGTCCTCGGTGTACCCGTCCAGCTGCACCAGTTCCATCCGGTCCAGCAGTGGCGCCGGGATGGAGTCCAGTACGTTCGCCGTGGCCAGGAAGACCACGTCGGACAGGTCCAGCTCGACCTCCAGGTAGTGGTCCCGGAAGGTGTGGTTCTGAGCCGGGTCGAGCACCTCCAGCAGGGCGGCCGTCGGGTCACCCCGGTAGTCCGCACCCACCTTGTCGATCTCGTCCAGCAGCACCACCGGGTTCATCGACCCGGCCTCGGTGATGGCCCGGACGATCCGGCCCGGCAGCGCGCCGACGTACGTACGCCGGTGACCGCGGATCTCGGCCTCGTCCCGGACACCGCCCAGTGCGACCCGGACGAACTTCCGGCCCATCGCACGGGCGACGGACTCGCCCAGCGAGGTCTTACCCACACCAGGAGGACCGACCAGGGCCAGTACGGCGCCACTGCGGCGTCCACCGACCACACCGAGACCACGGTCCGCGCGGCGACGCCGTACAGCCAGGTACTCGGTGATGCGCTCCTTCACGTCGTCCAGACCGGCGTGGTCCGCGTCCAGCACGGCCCGGGACTCCCGGATGTCGTAGCTGTCCTCGGTCCGCTCGTTCCACGGCATCTCGAGAACGGTGTCCAGCCAGGTCCGGATCCAGCCGACCTCAGGCGACTGCTCCGCGGTCCGCTCCAGCTTGTCGACCTCGGCGAGCGCGGCCTTGCGCACGTGCTCGGGGAGGTCGGCCGCCTCGACGCGGGCCCGGTAGTCCTCTTCCTCGGACTCGGCCTTACCGTCCAGTTCGGCCAGTTCCTTGCGGATCGCGGCCATCTGCTGGCGCAGCAGGAACTCCCGCTGCTGCTTCTCCATGCCCTCCTGGACGTCCTTCTGGATCGTCTCGGACACCTCGAGCTCGGCCAGGTGGTCGCGGACCCAGCCGATCAGCTTCTCCAGCCGCTCGGTCACGTTCGCGTTCTCGACCAGCCAGGACTTCTGCTCGTTGGTCAGGTACGACGCGTAGCCGGCCAGGTCAGCCAGCTCCGCCGGGTCGTCCACCTGCTTCACCGAGTCGATCACCTGATAGGCGCCGCGGCGCTGCAGGACCGACGTCACCAGGGTCTTGTACTCCCGCGCCAGCTCGGCCGAGCGGGCGTCGGTGATCTCGTGCAGTACGGTCGCGCCGACCCAGAGGGCGGCACCCGGACCGGTCGTCCCGGCCCCGATGAGGACCCGCGCCGTACCGCGGATGACGGCTGCCTGGGCTCCGCCCGGCAACCGGCCGATCTGCTCGATCTCACCGAGCGTCCCGGCCTTGGCATATTTCCCGTCCAGCCGCGGTACCAGCAGCACCTGGTCCTGGCCGGAGGCCTGGGCAGCATCGATGGCCGCCCTGGCCTCGCTGTCGGCCAGTCGGACCGGCACGACCATTCCCGGCAGGACGACGATGTCGTCCAGCGGCAGAACAGGAAGATTCAACGTATCGGTCACGCTGTCACACCCTTACGAAAGATTGAGTCTGACAGGCTCAACCGTGGGTGCGACCAGGTCATTCCCGGCGTTCGCTGACGGTGAAACTCTATTGAATGCCACGCCTCCGGCGCGGCGAGTCATGGGGCTGGAACTCCCGGCCTTCCCTCGTCGCTCCAGTCGCTGCGCTCCCTCCACTCCTCAGTCCAGGCCGGGAGGCCCCATGACTAGGCGGTCAGCAGGTCGCCGATCTGGCGTAGACCGGTTAGGTCGTGGATGTCGTCGGCCAGGGCCGGCACCTCGACCGTCGGGATCGCGCGGTGACCGCGCCGGAACCGGTCCGCCCGTTTGTGGTCCCCGACCACCTGCTGCATCTTGTCCGCGTGCAATCGCAGTACGGCGGCCGCTAGCGGGGACTTGTCCGCTTCCTCCAGCCGCTCCGCCGCGGCGAGTGAGCGCTCCGCGGACAGATCCGGCGCGTGGGTGTTCGTGACCCGGTTCAGGACCACGCCGGCCAGCGGCATGCTCTCCTCGCGCAACCGCTCCGCGAAGTACGACGCCTCCCGCAGCGCGTCGTTCTGCGGAGCCGCCACCACCAGGAAGGACGTGTGCGGCTCACGCAACAGCGCCACCGTCTGCTCGGCCCGCTGCCGGAAGCCGCCGAACAACGTGTCGAACGCCGCCACGAACGTCTGTACGTCGGTCAGCACCTGCGCGCCGAGCACCTTGTTCAGCACCGACATCGCCATGTTCACCCCGGCCGACATCAGCCGGAACGGCCCGCGCGCCGGCGCGAGCAGCAACCGCAGGAACCGGCCCTCGAGCAGCGACGCCAGCCGCTCCGGCGCGTCCAGGAAGTCCAGCGCCGACCGCGACGGCGGCGTGTCCACGACGATCAGGTCCCAGTCGCCAGTCCGCTCGGCCTGCTTGTGCAACTGGCCGAGCTTCTCCATCGCCATGTACTCCTGCGTCCCCGCGAACGACGACGACAGCGCCATGTAGAACGGATTCGCCAGGATCTGCTCGGCCTTCTCCGGGGTCGCATGGGCCAGCACGACCTCGTCGAAGGTCCGCTTCATGTCCAGCATCATCGCGTCCAGCCGGCCACCGTTCGCCGTACTCACGTCGGCCACGGCCCGCGGGGTGTTGTCCAACTCGGTCAACCCGAGCGCCTGCGCCAGCCGCCGGGCCGGATCGATCGTCAGTACGACGACCTTCCGCCCCCGCTCCGCCGCCCGCAGCCCCAACGCCGCCGCCGTGGTCGTCTTGCCAACCCCACCCGCACCACAGGTGACAACGATGCGCGTCTCGGGGTCATCGATCAGGGCATCCAGGTCCAATGCGGTCATGGGGCCTCCCGGCCTGGACTGAGGAGCGGAGGGAGCGAAGCGACTGGAGCGACGAGGGAAGGCCGGGAGTCAAAGCCCCGTGACCACGCCGGCGCCGAAGGCCCGGCCAAAAGCACTGTCATGGGCGCAGCTCCTCGGCCAGGTCGAACAAGGCGCCTTGGTCGATTCCCTCTGGCAGCAGCGGCAGCTGGGTCACCTTCTTGCCCAGGGCATCTATGCGGTCACGGTTCTCGCGTTCCAGACCGACGCGGACAGCATGGTCACGGGCCTCCGCGGCCAGGGTGGCGACCAGGTCCTTGGACGCGGTGATGCCGGCCGCCCGCAGGCCCTTGGAGAGCTCGACCGTGGGGAGTTTCTCCTTCACCGCAAGGGCGAGCGCGTCGTCGTCGAGCGGACTGTTGCGGACCATGTTCACCACGATCGACCCGATCCGCAGGTCGAGCGCCTCCATGTGCTCGACCGCGTCGAGGGTCTCCTGGACCGGCATCTCCTCGAGCAGCGTGACCAGGTGGATCCGGGTCACGTCGGAGCGCAGCATGCCCATGATCGCGTCCGCCTGGTTGCGGATCGGCCCGACCTTGGCCAGGTCGGCGACCTCGTGGTTCACGTTCAGGAACGGCGCGATCCGCCCGGTCGGCGGTGCGTCCAGGACGACAGCGTCGTACGCGAGCCGCCCGTGCGCCTTCCGCCGGGTCGCCTCGTAGACCTTGCCGGTCAGCAGTACGTCGCGCAGCCCCGGTGCGATCGTGGTGACGAAGTCGATCGCCCCCACCTTGTCGAGCGCTTTCCCGGCCCGGCCGAGGTGGTAGTACATGTCCAGGTACTCCAGCAGGGCGGCCTCGGCGTCCACGGCCAGCGCGAACACCTCGCCACCGCCCGGACCTTGCGCGATCCGGCGTTCGACGTACGGAAGAGGTGCTACGTCGAACAGCTGGGCGAGCCCTTGTCGGCCCTCGACCTCGACGAGCAGGACACGCTTGCCCTGCTCGGCCAGCGAGAGCGCCATGGCAGCCGCAACAGTCGTCTTCCCGGTGCCACCCTTACCGGTGACCACATGCAGCCTCGCCATACGGTCCAGGGTAGGACGTGGCCCACAGCACACTGGGTCTGACCGGGGCCGGGAAGGTATCCGGACAGCCAGTTAGAGTCCACCTCATGAAGAAGTTCGAGTACTTCACCGCGCCGCTGCTGGTCCACTCGACCAAGGAGATCCTGGACAACTTCGGCCAGGACGGCTGGGAGCTGGTCCAGGTCGTCCCGGGCCTGAACCCCGAGAACCTGGTCGCCTACTTCAAGCGGGAGATCGAAGACAAATGAGCCACCCCGAGGAGAAGCTGGCCGAGCTCGGCCTGAAGCTGCCTGACGTGGCCAAGCCGGTCGCCGCGTACGTGCCGTCGGTACGCACCGGGAACCTGGTCTACACGTCCGGCCAGCTGCCGCTGCGTGACGGCGCCCTGATCGCCACCGGCAAGGTCGGCGACGCCGTCAGCGCCGAGGTCGCGAGCGAGTGCGCCCAGCAGTGCGCGCTGAACGCGCTGGCCGCGGTCAAGGCCGAGATCGGCGACCTGGCGAACGTGAAGCGGATCGTCAAGGCGGTCGCGTTCATCGCCTCCACACCGGACTTCACCGGGCAGCCGCAGGTCGCCAACGGCGCCTCGGAGCTGTTCGGCCAGGTGTTCGGCGAGGCCGGTCAGCACGCCCGCAGCGCGGTCGGCGTCCCGGTCCTGCCGCTCGATGCCCCGGTCGAGGTCGAACTGATCGTCGAGGTCGGCTGACGGCTCGTGCGGGAGCTGAAGTCTGCGCTGTTGTCCGGCCGCATGGCGGAGGCCGCGCTGACCCATGTCCGGGAAGGCCGGACACCGGTCGAGCCGCGGCCCGCGTCGACGGTGATCCTGCTGCGTGACACTGCCGCCGGACCGGAGGTCTACCTCCTCCGGCGGCAGCAGACGATGGCGTTCGCGGCCGGGATGACCGTTTTCCCGGGCGGCCGGGTGGATCCAGGCGACGCGTCGGTCGCCGATTCGTGGGCCGGTCCCTCGGCGGACTGGTTCGCCGAGCGGATGGGGTGCTCGGCCGAATCCGCGGCTGCTTACGTGGCGGCCGCCGTACGGGAGACGTTCGAGGAGTCCGGCGTACTGCTGGCGGGTCCGTCGGCGTCGTCGGTGGTTGGGGACACGACTGGTGACGACTGGGAAGCGGACCGGGTGGCGCTCGAGGCGGGGGAGTTGCGGTTCGCCGACTTCCTGCATCGGCGTGGGCTCGTGGTGCGGGCCGATCTGCTCGGTGCCTGGGCGCACTGGATCACGCCCGAGTTCGAGCCCCGGCGGTACGACACCCGCTTCTTCGTCGCCGCACTTCCGGCCGGTCAGGTCACCCGCGACGTCACGAGCGAGTCCGACCAGGTCGCCTGGATGCGCCCGGCGGACGCCGTCGCCGCTGTCGAGGCAGGTGAGTTGCTGATGCTTCCTCCGACGTACGTCTGCTGCCGCGATCTCACGCCGTACGACGACGTGGCCGCGATCCTCACCGCCGCCGGCGAACGCGAGATCCGCGCGGTCCTCCCGACCGTCCGCGTAGACGGCGACCAGGCCTACCTGGAAACCACATGACCGCTCTGGAGACCAAGTGACCGCCCAGATCGTGACCGACTACGCCACCCGGGTGCTGGCCGACAACCCTGGGCTGATGACCCTGGACGGGACCAACACCTGGATCCTGCGGGCGCCGGGAGCCGGTCGGTCGGTGGTCGTCGACCCCGGTCCGATGCTCGAGGACCACCTCCGCGCCGTCCTGGACACGGCCGGCGAGGTGGCCGTCGTCCTGCTGACGCACAAACACCCGGACCACTCCGAAGGCGCCGCCTGGTTCGCGAACCAGGCGGGTTGCGGGGTCCGAGCCGTGGACCCGGCGTTCAGGCTCCCCACCGACCACGCCCACGGCCTCTCCGAGGGCGACGTCATCACCGCCGACGGCCTCCGCGTCGAGGTCCTCCCGACCCCCGGCCACACGATGGACTCAGTCTGCTTCTGGCTCCCGCAGGACGGCTCACTCCTCACCGGCGACACCGTCCTGGGCCGCGGCACCTCCGTCGTAGCCCACCCGGACGGCGCCCTCGGCCCCTACCTCGACTCCCTGGACCGCCTGCTCGCGTTCGCCAACTCCGCCGCCGGTGTAAACCGCCTACTCCCCGGCCACGGCTCGGTCATCGAGGACCCCACCGACGTCCTCACCTTCTACATCACCCACCGCCGCGAACGCCTGGACCAGGTCCGCGCCGCCGTCGCGGCAGGCCACACCACCCCGGAAGCCGTCGTCGAACACGTCTACGCCGACGTCGACCGCAGCCTGTGGCCCGCAGCCGAGCGCTCAGTCCGCGCCCAGCTGGACTACCTCGACTCCTAGCGGGCGCGGCGCTGCAGCCGGTCGACGTCCAGGAGTACGACGGAACGCGGCTCCAGGCGGACCCAGCCTCGGGAGGCGAAGTCGGCGAGGGCCTTGTTGACGGTTTCGCGGGAGGCGCCGACGAGTTGGGCCAGCTCCTCCTGGGTCAGGTCATGGTGGACGTGGACGCCGTCGTCGGCGGTGCGGCCGAAGCGGCTGGCCAGGTCGAGCAGGGCCTTGGCGACCCGGCCCGGTACGTCGGAGAAGACCAGGTCGGCCACCACGTCGGAGACCTTGCGGAGCCGGGAGGCGAGCTGGAGCAGCAGGCCGCGGGCCACCTCGGGACGGCCGGCCAGCCAGCGGAGCAGCTCGTCGTGGGTCAGCGACATCATCGAGGCGTCGGTGACCGCGGTGACGGTCGCGGACCGCGGTCCCGGGTCGAACAGCGACAGCTCGCCGAACATCTGGCCCGGGCCGAGGACGGCGATCAGGTTCTCCCGGCCGTCGGCGGAGGTGCGGCCCAGCTTGACCTTGCCCTCGACCACGACGAACAGCCGGTCACCGGAGTCGCCCTCGTGGAACAGGACCTGGCCGCGGCGCAGCCGGTTCTCGGTCATCGACGCGGCGAGCGCGTCGGCCGCCTCGTCGTCGAGCTGACTGAACAGCGGTGCCTGTCGGAGCACTGCGGCATCCACTTGGGCCTCCTAGGACCTTCGACCACGACTTACGGGCGGGGTCCGGCCTCGCCCGGCACCGGGCCGTTACCACCCGGTTGCCCCAAAACCGTAGCCCCTCGGGTGTCGGCACCGCCACGTAGGCTTGCCTCCATGCCATTCCAGCGTGTCGCGGAGCCGCCTCTGAAGCTGCCCCGCAAGGCCCCGGTCTATACCGACGAGACTCCCGCTCAGCTGGTCCGCCGGGCCCGCAAGATGCACCGGGTGCTCACCGAGACCTATCCGGACGCTCACTGCGAGCTGGACTTCACCAACCCGCTCGAGTTGCTGGTGGCCACCATCCTGTCGGCCCAGACCACCGACGTGACGGTGAACAGGGTGACCCCGACCCTGTTCGCCAAGTACCCGACGGCCCTGGCTTACGCGGAGGCCGACCGGGACGAGATGGAGGCCATCCTCAAGCCGACCGGCTTCTTCCGGGCCAAGACCAACAGTGTGATCAAACTCGGCCAGGCCCTGGTCGACGAGTACGACGGGGTCGTCCCGGGCAAGCTCGAGGAGCTGGTGAAGCTGCCCGGCACCGGCCGCAAGACGGCCAACGTGGTGCTCGGCAACGCCTTCGGTGTCCCCGGGATCACCGTCGACACGCACTTCGGCCGGCTGGTCCGCCGGTTCGGGTGGACCACCGAGGAGGACCCGGTCAAGGTCGAGCACATCATCGGTGCCCTGTTCCCGAAGAAGGACTGGACGATGCTGTCGCACCGGCTGATCTTCCACGGCCGTCGCCGCTGTCACGCCAAGAAGCCCGCCTGCGGCGCCTGCCCGGTGGCCCAGTGGTGCCCGTCGTACGGCGCCGGCCCGACCGACCCCGAGGTCGCCGCGAAGCTGGTGAAGGTCCCGGCGTGAACCACAAGCTCGGATCCCGTACGACGCTGTGCCTGATCGCCGGTCTGGTCGCCCTGACCGGCGTGGCCGCGTGCGGACCCGAGCAGGCCGGATCCGAGCAGGCCGACGGCTCCCAGCCGAAGGCCTCGAGCAAGGCGGTTCCCGGCGCGGACCAGGTGGCCGCCTGCCCGTCGACGCCCTCGAAGCCTCCGGTCAGTAACGCTCTCCCAGACGTCACCCTCCCGTGTCTCGGCGACGGCCCGGACGTCCGGCTCGCCGACCTGCGTGGTCCGCTGGTCGTGAACGTCTGGGCCCAGTGGTGCGGTCCGTGTCGCGACGAAGCGCCGTACCTGGCCGAGCTGGCGAAAACCGGCAAGGTGCAGATGCTCGGGATCGACTACGCGGACCCGCGGCCTGAGCTCGCGGTGAAGTTCGCGACCGACGAAGGGCTGGCCTATCCGCATCTGGTCGACGCGGACAAGACGATCCAGCGGCCGCTGAAGGTCGCCGGCCCGCCGTTGACCGCGTTCATCGACAAGGACGGCGCGGTGGTCTACGTGCACCGTGGCGTCCTCACCTCGCAGCAGCAGCTCGACCAGTTGGTGCGGGACAAACTGGGAGTGACGCTCTGATGTTGGACGGTGTGGAGATCCCGGAGTGGCTGAAGCCGTTGGCGAAGGCGTCCGAGGAAGTGGACCCGAGCCAGTTGTCCAGGTTTCTGCCGCCCGACGATCCGTCCGTGCGCAAGTCCGCCGTACTGATCTTGCTTGCTGATGGCAACGACGGGCCGGAGGTGCTGCTCACCGAGCGGGCCTGGACGTTACGTCGGCATGCCGGCCAGATGGCGTTCCCCGGCGGCGGTGTCGATCCGGAGGACGGGACCGGCGACCCGGGGCTGGTGCGGACCGCGCTGCGGGAGGCCGAGGAGGAGACCGGGGTCGATCCGGCCGGGATCGTGCCGTTCGCGGTCTGGCCGGCCTTGTGGGTGCCGGTGAGCAACTTCGGCGTGTCGCCGGTGCTGGCGTGGTGGCGGGAGCCGTCGCCGGTGGCCGTGGTCGACCCGGCCGAGGTCGCGTCGGTGCACACCGTGTCGGTGCACGCGCTGGCGGACCCGGCGAACCGGATCAGCTGTCAGCACCCGTCCGGGTTCACCGGGCCGGCGTTCACCATCGGCGAGCTCTACATCTGGGGATTCACCGCCGGACTGCTGGACAAATTGCTGGTTCTGGGTGGATGGTCGCGCGACTGGGACCCCTCGGTCGTCGTACCGTTGCCCGACCGACTGGTCGAGGCGGCCTGGCGGAGCGAGGGACGGCGGCCGGAGGACGTGCGGCGGCTGACCGCCATCGAGCACGACCTCGGCCAGGCGCAAGGGGTCCAGTCGGAAGGTGTGGAGTGAGCAAGCTCGACTACGCGCTGCTAATCAT
Organism: Kribbella sp. NPDC049174; assembly: GCF_043197365.1. Classification (NCBI taxonomy): domain Bacteria; kingdom Bacillati; phylum Actinomycetota; class Actinomycetes; order Propionibacteriales; family Kribbellaceae; genus Kribbella; species Kribbella sp. NPDC049174. The sequence goes on from NZ_JBICSZ010000008.1 coordinate 205,818, forward strand.
CACCGGGCTGGTGGCGATCTCGGGGTACATCGAGGGTTTCGTGCTGGGCGCGTGCGCCACTCTCGGCCTGCTCGGCGGTGCCGCGGTCGGCGTCTGGGTCGTGCCGCGGGTGCTGGACAACTTCTCGCCGAGCGTGTCGGTGTCGTTCGCGGCGCTGGTGCTGGTGGTCATCCTGGCCTCGATCGGCCGGACGATAGGTGCCGTCCTCGGGTCCAGACTCAGAAACAAGATCTCCTGGACCCCGGTGAAGGCCGTCGACGCGCTCGGCGGTGCCGCGCTGGCCGCGGTGTCGGTGCTGATCGTGTCCTGGGTGCTCGGTGTCGCGGTGAGCGGTGCGCGGATCCCGAGCGTGACGTCCGCGGTGCGCGGCTCGCAGGTGCTGGCGAAGGTCGACCAGGTGCTGCCCAACCGGGCCGACCAGGCGCTGCAGGCGTTCAACGACGTGGTGAACACCGACCTGTTCCCACGGTTCCTCGACCCGTTCGTGCCGGAGCGGATCCGCGAGACCCAGCCGCCGGACGGCGAGATCGCCCGGCAGCCGGCGGTCCGGGCGGCGTACAGCCGGATCGCCAAGATCACCGGCGTGGCCAACTGCTCGCGCGGTCTCGAGGGCAGCGGATTCGTCTACGCGCCGCAGCGGGTGATGACGAACGCGCACGTGGTCGCCGGTGTCGGCTCACCGCAGGTCGAGGTCAACGGGCAGTCGTACGAGGCGAACGTGGTGGTGTTCGACCCCGAGGTCGACATCGCGGTGCTGTATGTCCCCAAGCTGACCATCAACCCGCTGAGCTTCGACTTCACCGGCAAGGCGGACGACCCGGCCGTCGTCCTCGGCTACCCGGAGAACGGCCCGTTCGACTCCGAGCCGGCCCGGATCCGGTCCGAGGAGCGGCTCCGCGGCCCGGACATCTACGGCGACCGGACGGTCACCCGGGAGGCCTTCTCGATCTGGGCCTCGGTCCGCCCCGGCAACTCCGGCGGCCCGCTGCTGTCCACCAAGGGCACCGTGTACGGCGTGGTGTTCGCCGCCTCGGTCGAGGACAACCGCACCGGTTACGTGCTCACCGCCGAGCAGGTCTCCGACGACGCCAGGGAAGGCGCAACGGCCACCCAGGAAGTTTCCACCCAAACCTGCACCTGATGCAGCAGAACTCGGGGCCCGTCGCGTTGTAATGGGTGTGACGGTCACGACGGGTGGGACGGGGCGGACCTTGTCGTTCGACGAACTGGTGGTGTCGACCGAGCGACGGCTGCTGCGGCTCGGCCTGATGCTGACCGGCGGGGTGCACAGCGCGGAGGACCTGGTCCAGACGGTGTTCGCCCGGGCGCACCGCAAGTGGGACCGGATCAAGGCCCTGGACAACCCCGAGGCCTACCTGCGGACGATGGTGCTCAACGAGTTCCTCAGCTGGCGCCGCCTGCTCAAGAACGGGGAGGTGCCGGTCGCCGAGACGGGCGACCGCCCGTCCGCCGAGGACATCGGTGCCCGGCAGGCGCAACGGGACGCGACCTGGCGACTACTGGCGGGGTTGCCGCGCCAGCAACGCGCCGTACTGGTACTGCGGTACTACGAAGACCTGCCCGACGACGAGATCGCCGCCGTACTGGGGTGCGCGCCGGCCACGGTCAGGTCCAATGCCGCCCGCGGGCTGGCGACACTACGGAACCGTCTGCCCGCCGAGGAGGAGCGCTGAGATGGCCAAGCTGACAGACGAGGAGCTCGAGCGGCTGCTCCGCGAAACCTTTGCGGACAAGGAGGAACTGCTCGATAGCTTGCCGCAGGCAACCAAGCGCTGGCGCCCGGTCGCGCCGCTTCTGCTGGCGGCCGCGGCCGTCCTGGTCGTCCTCGGCAGCATCCTGTACGGCGTGAACCGCGGCGGCGACCTGGATCCGGTACCCCCTGTCGCGACGGCCTCGACGTCGGACGACGCCGACATCTGGGCCGCCGCCATCGCGACGATCGCGCAACGGCCCGACCAGGCGGCCCACCTGCAATCAGTGCAGACGGTGCTCCTCTCGGAAACGACGGCGACCGTCACCGGGGCGGAGCGCGCGAACAAGGTTCGGGCGTTCTCCGCCGCGGAGAAGGACCGGATCGCGGACCTGGTCGGCAAGTCCACTCACCTCCAAGTCAGGTGGAGCGAAGGGGGTTTTCACCCTCGCGACGCGCGGTGCGTTCAGACGCTCGCGAGCGTGTCGGTGGGCACGGTGGTCGACAAAGGCGACCACAGGGAGGTTCGTACGAGCATCGCGTACGACTGTGGTTACCAGTACTTCGCGACCTACCGCGTCGAGAAGCGGGACGGCATCTGGTCCGTGACCGGAATCGTGGGTGTTCCACGGGGCGTCGTCCCGGCCAGCTGTCCTATGAGCGGAAGGACGCCAGCCAGTCCACAAGCAGGGTGTTGAACAGGTCGGGGACCTCTTCGTGGGGGAAGTGGCCGGCCGGGGTGAGAAGTTCGTGGCGGAGTGGTGCCGTGACCAGGTGCGGAGGGGTGACCGCGGTCGGCGACACCGCCGGGTCCTGGGCTCCGTGGATCTGCAGCACGGGTACGGCGACCGGAGTACGCATCCTGGCCGAGTACTTGCGCCCGTCAGGGCGTAGCCGGGAGCGGGCGAACCAACGGTGGTACTCGAGGGCACAGTGCGGAGCCGGCCAGACCTGCAGCGCGGCCCGGTAGCGCCGGGACGACTCGGCGTCGGGGAAGGTGCCGCCGGGCGCGGACCAGGCTCGAAGCAGCTGCTCGATGTGGATGCCGTCGTGCGCGAGCAGGCGACGCTCCGGGAGGATCGGCAGCTGGAACCAGGCCGTGTGGGTCAGCGCCTTCCGCTGACCGGACCGGGCCAGCAGCAACGGGTGCGGCGCGGAGACGACTGCCAGCCCGCGGATCTGTCGTGGTGTGAGTACGGCGGCCGACCAGCCGATGAAGCCACCCCAGCCGTGCCCGACGACCACCGCATCGGTGGCGCCGAGGGACCGGATCACGCCGGAGACGTCGGCAGCGGCGGTGGAGGGGTCGTAACCACGTGGGGTCTTGTCGCTGGCGCCGTACCCGCGCAGGTCCATCGCGACGGCGCGGTAGCCGGCCGCGGCGACGACCGGAAGCTGGTGGCGCCAGGCCCACCAGAACTCGGGGAAGCCGTGCAGGAAGAGCACCAGCGGACCGTCCGCCGGCCCGCACTCCGCGATATGGAACCGTGCCCCGTTGGCCGCCACCAGCGAGTGCGACCAGGGGCCGTCGACCAGCAGGTCGACGACACCCGCCGGGCTCAGCGCCGCACGCCCGATTCGGTCTCTTCGGCGTCCTTGCCGATCGCCTTGAGCACCTCGACCGACTCCTTCGACGTCTCGATCGCGCGCTGCGGGCCCTTCGCACTGCCGAGTGCCCGCTTGCCGAGCAGCACCAGCACCGCGCCGATCAACAGGTAGAACACAGCAACGATCAGGAACGCCAGCGCCGGGTGCAACCCGAGTGCGGTGAGCCCGTACGCCGCCGCGATGGACAGCAGGATGATCGCCAGCAGCGCCAGGAAGGCAGCAGCGCCGAACATGCCGGCGCCGGTCCCGGCCGCCACCGCGGTCTTCTTCAGTTCGGTCTTCGCCAGCTCGAGCTCGCTGCGGACCAGGTTGGACAGATCCTTGCTGGCGTTCGCGACGAGTTGCCCGACCGTGGGCTCACTCCCGTTCGGCCCCATCGACATGGCACTCCTTCCACGCGCTCCGAACCCCGACACTACCGCCGACTCCACCCAACTACGGGTACCCCGGCGCGAGAAGGTCAGTCGGCGTACTCGCGATTGCGCCGGGACAGCAACAGTGCCGCGATCAGAGCGGCCAGCAAGGACGCGACCAGTACGGCGGCCTTGGCCCGCTCGACCTGGGCGACATCGTCCTCGAAGGCCAGCTGGGCGATCAGCAGCGCGACCGTGAACCCGATCCCGGCCAGCACCGACACCGCACCCACGTCCCGCCAGGCCAAGTCGGAATTCAGCTCGGCTCGGGTGAACCGCGCGGTCAGCCACGAGCCGCCGAACACCCCGATCATCTTGCCGAACAGCAACCCGGCGACGATCCCGATCGCGACCGGGTCGGTCAGCATTTCCCGCATCGCTCCACCGCTCAACGTCACGCCGGCAGCGAACAACGCGAACAGCGGTACGGCGACGCCCGCGGACCACGGCCGGAGCCGGTGCTCGATCCGCTCGGCCGGTGCGTGCTCCTCACCCGGATCCGCCAGCACCCGGGTGACCAGTCCGAGCGCGACCCCGGCGATGGTGGCGTGGATCCCTGACTCCTGCATGCACCACCAGGCGCCGATCGCGACCGGAACGTACAGGAACGGCGTCCGGATCCGGCGTCGCTGCAGCAGGTACCAGACCGCGATGAGCGTGACCGCGCCCAGCAGCCAGAGCGGATGGAACCCGTGCGAGAAGAACACGGCGATCACCAGGATCGCGCCGAAGTCGTCGACCACCGCCAGCGTGAGCAGGAAGGCCCGCAGTGCGCTCGGCAGCGACGAGCCGACGATCGCCAGTACGGCAAGGGCGAACGCGATGTCCGTTGCCGTCGGCACCGCCCAGCCGTGCGGCCGCCCGTTGTCGGCGGCAAGGTTCACGATCAGGTAGATGATTGCCGGTAGCACCATTCCGGCCAGAGCAGCGACCACCGGGACAACGGCTTCGCTGAGCCGCGACAGCGTGCCTACCACGAACTCGCGCTTCAACTCGACGCCGGCCAGGTAGAAGAACAGCGTGAGTGCGCCGTCGGAGGCCCACGCCTCGACGGTCAGCGGTCCGAGGTTGGTGTCGCGCACCTGGTGATAGGCGTCCTGCCAGGGCGAGTTGGCCCAGACCAGCGCGACCACCGCGGCCGCGAGCAGCAGCAGACCGCCGGTCGTCTCGGCCCGCAGCGTGTCGGCGAGCACCGCCCGCTCCCGGCCCAGAATGCGCGGGAACGCACGCTTCTTCTGCCGGATCCGCGGCGGCTGGCTCATCGTCGGCCCTTCGGTCGGGGTCGTTGATAACACTGCCGACCAGGCTTCCCGGCACACCTACGCCACCCGTCGGGCGGCGATTCCCACTCGCCGATTCTAACGGCTGCCGCGTCCGGAGCCAGTCGTCGAGCCCGGTCGATCAGCAGTGCCGCTCCGAGCCGGTGAATCTGTTGTCCGGCCGCTTCCACTCTCCGCTCAGTGCGCTGTCCCTCACGAACTGTGCAGGGCTCATAGCGTTGGAACTACCCCACGCCGGAATCGCCCAGTCCGCCCCGTCACTGGCCGTGAACCGGGAGCGGACGTTACAGTCTGGCTGACAAGGTCGTCCGCGACAGCGATGTCGCGGACAGCCGGCACAACCGAACGATCAGGAGCACGCCCCGGCTCGCGTCCCCCGGCAACCGGTTTGCCGGGCACATTCCCAGGGATACTGACCTCATGGCCCGCCCAAGGAACAACCCCGGCGACCTCGCCGAACTCCCCACGGAGCTTCGGACCGATCGGCCGAAGGGTGACCAGATCCGCGAGATTCTGGAGAAGCTCACCCGTTCGCTGGCCGTCGGTACCGTGCTGCCGTCCGAGCGTGTCCTCGCCGAGCGCTTCGGCGTGGCCCGGATGACGGTGCGGCAGGAGGTGGACCGCGTGGTGGCCGAGGGTCTGGCCGCCCGGCGCCCCGGCGGCGGCACCTTCGTGGCCGAGCCGCGCCCGTCCCGGATGCTCGCCTCGTCGTTCAGCCAGGACATGATCAACCGCGGCATCAAACCCGGCGCCAAGGTGCTCGAGCACCGGGTCGGCACCGCCGACGAGGTCCTGGCCCGCGAGCTCGAGGAGCCGGTCGGCACCCCGGTCCTGCACCTGACCCGCCTGCGCACCGCCGACGGCGAGCCGATGGCGGTCGAGCGCACCGCGCTGTCCCTGCACCGGTACCCCGGCCTCGAGGACATCGACTTCGCCGAGACCTCCCTGTACCGCGAACTGTCGTCCCGCTGGGGTGTCACCCTGGGCATGGTGTCCGCCTCGATCGTCGCGGCCCCACCGGACCCGGTCGACGCCGAACTGCTCGAGATCGACTCGGCCACGCCGTGCCTGATCATCACCTCAGCCCCCCGGACCGCCTCCGACGAAGTCATCGAGTTCGGCCGCTCGGTCTACCGCTCCGACCGCTACGACATCACGGTCGCCTACCGCGCCACCTAGTCCCTCCCACGCGTGCTGCGCAGCCGCTCCTTCGTCGCGTCGGCTACGCGCGCTCCCGCCCGCCCCCCGGCTCGTCGCCGATGTGTTCTTGGCCGGCTTCCGCCGGCGGACGGGCTTGTCGCCCGGTTTGCGGGGCCATCGCCCGCTGTCCTGGCTTGCCGCCAGATCTTGCGGGGCTGACGCCCGCGGTCTGCGGGGCTGCCGCACCGCTGCTGGGTGCTCCTAATCGCCGCATTCGCTGAGGCTGATGTGATCCGCATACCGACTGTTCATCGTGCCGGCCCACTTGGCTCGACTACTCTCGGCGCCACTGACGTGCACTCTGCGATCCGGGCACACGCCAACCGAGTCGTCACACGGGAGACGCCAACGCATGAACACGCCGCCATCGCCACCTGGAGCCGAGCAGGCTGATGAGTCAGCCGTCCAGATCGGCGCTCTCGTTCCGCTGACTCGGCCCGGCTGGGTCGCGGCAGGCCAACACCTGCTCGCTGGACTCGAATTGGCCGTTCGCGACGTCAATGACGCCGGCGGGATCGTGGGAAGACCGCTCGAGCTGGTGGTCCGAGACACCGCTGCTGATGCACAAAGAGCCGCGGCGGCTGTCGATGAATTGGCCGGCATGGGCGTGGCTGCCCTGGCGGGCGAGTATCACAGCGTCGTCGCCCGCGCCGCTGCCGCCAGGGCCGACGCCCTCGGCCTGCCGTTCCTCTGCTCGTCGGCGGTCCTCGACGCGCTCACCGAACAGCCAACGGAATGGGTCGCGCGCCTCGCCCCGGCGCAGTCCCACGGCTGGCGGATCTACGCAGACTTCCTCCTCAGCGCGGGCCACAGTCGAATCGCCGTAGCAGCCCAGCCGAGTGTCTACTGGGCATCTGGGACCCGCATCCTGCGGGACTACCTCGCTCCCCGCGGCGGGACCGTCATCGAACTCGACATGAGTGCGCTCACCCCCGCGGCGGTGTGCGACGAACTCGTCGCCAATCGCGCCACGGCCCTCCTTCTTCTGGTCGGCCAGCCGGAGCCGGCAGTGTCGATCGTCAAGTCTGTCCGCGGCGACCAGCGCCTCGCCGAGATCATGATCGGTGCTCCGGCCGGGCAACCGGAGTTCGCCGAGTGGGCGACGTTGCTGGGCGACGACGGCGCCGCGATCCCGTTCCTGCGCTACCTGCCCGAGAGCCTCAGCCCACTGGGTGAACGAGTCGAGAAGGCCCTCCGGGAGCGGCTGGATGAAGCGCCGTCCTTCGTCGCCTTCGAGGGGTACGACACAATCGCGGTCCTCGCGGATGTGCTGCGTTCTCATGGGGTGGATCGGGCGCGCGTTGCCAAAGCCTGGCCGCGCGTTGCCGTCGACGGCACTCGCGGGCAGGTCCGGTTCTCCCGCACGCCAGGCATCAGCGTTTGGCAGTGGGCTTGGACGTCAGTCCAGGTCGTCGATCGAGATCCGGCGGAACCCGATCGATACCGGGTTCTCCACACCGGATGAGAGCACGGGCCGCGGACCATGTGGTTTGCGCCCGTCGGCATGAGACGAGTCGCCTCCCGGTCCAGACCCGCCTGGCAGTCGACGCGCGCGACGCAGGAGCGAGCACGCAGGCCGCGGGCGTCAGCCCGCAAGACCGGCGGCAAGCCACGGACGATGCGGGTGATAGCCCCGCAACCGGGCGATAAGCCCGTCCGCCGGTGGGAGCCGGTCAAGAACACACCGGCGATCAGCCGGGGGGCGGGCGGGAGCGCGCGTAGTGGGCGCGACGAAGGATTGCCTGCGTAGCACGCGTGGGTCTACACGTTCAGGCTGCGTAGCACGTTTGGGGTCTCGCCGCGGGCGGCCAGCCGACTCACGATCTCCACCGTCAACGCCTGAACCAGCATCGCCCCCACCAGCGTCGACGTCGCGCCCGTCCGCTCCGGGCTCCCCTCGACCTCGATCAACGCGTCACCTGGCTCGCCGCAGTTGTCGAGCACCACATCCGCGACCTCGAACAGCCGCTGACCACCCGGAGCTCGCGAGCTCACCGCCGTACTGTGCGCCAGAGAAGTCAGCGCGATCACCTTCGCGCCCTTGGCCTGGGCCCCGATCGCAAACTCCACCGGTACGGCGTTCCGGCCTGAGTTCGACACGATCAGTACGACGTCGCCCGGGCCGATGTCGTGGGTCTGGAGCAGTACGTCGGCCAGCCCGCTCAACCGCTCCAGCAGCGAGCTCTTCAGCAATCCCTCGTGCAGCATCAGCCCGGGCTCGAGCACGGCCCGCACGTCGGCCAGCCCGCCGGCGCGCCCGTACAGCTCCTCCGCGATGACGTGGCTGTGCCCGGTCCCGAACACCCAGAACACCTTGGCGTCCAGCACCAACTCGGCCGCTCGCGCGATCGCGTCCCCCTGCGTCTCCGCGGCCCGCGCCGCCACCTCCAACGCCCGCCGCATGAACTCCTCAGCCCCAGCCATGGGCCCGAACCTACCGGCACCGACGGCGGGACCCCCAGAAATCCGACTAGACCACTCCGACGGCTTGTCGATGGTGAGCCGCACGGTCGTACTCGTCCAGCAGCGCGATGGCGAAGTCGGCGTACGACGTCAGGGCGGTCGGGTCACCGGGACCGAGGCGGTAGCTGCCGGTGCGGGTCGGGTCGGCGTGATTGAAGTCGCCGGCGGGAGCGAGGGAGACCCAGTCGAGCGACGAGGCGGCGAAGGTGTCGAGCGCGGCCTGATGGGCCAGGAAGAAGGATCGGTACTCCTGGGGATAACCAGGGGAGTCCATCAGCGGAGTGCCATCGGAGCCGGGGAGGTTGGATGCGAGACCGACCCAGATCAGGCGGGTCTCGCGCAGACCGTCGACCAGGGCCCGCGCGGCCTTCGGAAAGAACTCGGTCGGGTCGGTTCCGCCGTCGTACACGGCTGCGATGACCGCGTCGTGCCCGGCAGCGAGCTCGGCGATCCGCGCCGCGTCCGTCACGTCCCCCGCGACCAGACCACCCGGCGAGCCGTCCGTCGTACCCGCAGCCAGATCGCCCGGCGTACGCGCGACCAGACCACCCGGCGAGCCGTCCGTCGTACGCGCGACCGGTGTCACCTCATGACCGCGCCTGCGCGCCTCCTCGACGGCGGCCCGGCCGGCCCGTCCACGGGCGCCGACGACCAGAATCTTGCCCATCACAACCTCCTCAGGTTCGCTGATGCGGCGACCGTAGAAGGCGACGTAGTTACCGATTGGGTACCGTGAACGCCGTGGAGGCACTGCGGGAGGACATGTTCGAGGAGATCTGCCCGTCGACGTTGCTGCCGTTCCGGATCGGTGCCGACAAGTGGGCGGCGCTGGTGATCGCGTGCCTGGAGGACGGTCCGCGCCGGTTCTCCGAGCTGCGGGTGCCGTTGGCCCGGGTGTCGCCCAAGGTGCTGACCCAGTCCCTGCGCACGCTGGAGCGCGACGGCTTCGTGCTGCGGACGGTGTACGACGAGCCGGTGCGACGGGTCACGTACGAGCTGACCGACCTCGGCCGCAGCCTGCTCGAACCGATGCGGCTGATGTGCGAATGGGCCGCGGACCACTGGGACGAACTCCTGGATGCCCGCGAATCGTAGGTTCAGCCAACGCTAGACTCGCAGCTGTGGACGAGCAGACGCCGAGTGTGTTGTTGCAGACGCCGAGCTGGTTGCTGACCCAGAGCGCCGCCCACGCAGGGCGGATCATCGGCGAGGCTTTCGCCGCCGGCGGCGCCCGGATGTACCACTTCCGGCTCCTCGCGACCCTGGTCGAGTTCGGACCGGCCAGTCAGGCGGCTCTCGGCCGGCACACCGGCATCGACCGCAGCGATGTGGTTGCCGCCCTCAACGAGCTCGCCGCCGACGGGTACGTCGATCGCACCCCGGACCCGGCCGACGGCCGCCGCAACATCATCACCCTGACCGCGTCAGGCCGCCGCCAGCACAAACGCCTCCTGGCCCTGGTGGAGCAGGCCCAGGACGAGATCTTCGCCCCACTCACTCCCGCCGAGCGGGCCCGCCTGACGACCCTGCTCAGTCGGCTGCTCGCCTATCACCAGACCGGCAGCTGAGCCCGCGCGGCCTTCTGGGTACGACGGACGCGGTACTCGCGGGCGTGGACCCGCCGCCGGGCCGCCCGGGAGATCTTCCGCGGGGCACCTTCGTGCGTCTCGACCTGGTGCTGAGAAGTCTGCATCGCGTTCACACTTCTACCGATGCACGATCGGCCCGATCGGTTCCGTCGTACCGTGAAATCGTGCCGTTCGGCTGAAAATCCGATCGGTTGAGCGCAGATCGGGTGCTGCTGGGCGATACGGCGGTTCCGTGCGGGGGGCCGCATTGGTAGAAAGGGGACCGGGCGCTCCAGCGCGCCGAAGCTAGCGAGGAGGAGTCCGCGACGTGACGAATGCAGAGTCACCCCAGTCCGAAGCCGCCCAGTCCGAGGCGCTCTCGAACCTGATGCACGAGGAGCGCAGGTTCGAGCCGCCCGCCGATCTGGCCGCGAACGCCAACCTCACGGCCGACGCCTACCAGCAGGCCGAGAGCGACTTCGAGGGGTTCTGGGCCGAGCAGGCCAAGCGGCTGACCTGGGCGGTCGAGCCGACCCAGACGCTGGACTGGAGCAATCCGCCGTTCGCCAAGTGGTACGCCGACGGCAAGTTGAACGCGGCGTACAACTGCGTCGACCGGCACGTCGAGAACGGTCTCGGCGACAAGGTCGCGTACTACTTCGAGGGTGAGCCCGGCGACACCCGCGAGATCACCTACGCCCAGCTGAAGGACGAGGTGAGCAAGGCGGCCAACGCGCTGCTCGAGCTGAACGTCCAGGCCGGTGACGTGGTCGCCATCTACATGCCGATGATCCCCGAGACCGTGGTCGCGATGCTGGCCTGCGCCCGGATCGGCGCCCCGCACACGGTCATCTTCGGTGGCTTCTCCGCGGACGCGCTCAAGGGCCGGATCCTGGACTGCGACGCCCGCGTCGTGATCACCTCCGACGGCGGCTACCGCCGCGGCGCCCCGGCGGCGTTGAAGCTGGCCGTCGACGCCGCGCTGGTCGACTGCCCGGACGTGCGGAACGTGCTCGTGGTGAAGCGGACCGGCCAGGAGACCGCGATGGTCGAGAACCGCGACCTGTGGTGGGAGGACTTCGTCGGCAAGCAGTCGGCCGAGCACACCCCGGAGGCGTTCGACGCCGAGCACCCGCTGTACGTGATGTACACGTCCGGCAGCACGGGCAAGCCGAAGGGCATCCTGCACACGACCGGCGGCTACCTGGTCGGGACGGCGTACACCCAGTGGGGCGTGTTCGACCTCAAGCCGGACACCGACGTCTACTGGACCGCCGCCGACATCGGCTGGGTCACCGGCCACAGCTACATCGTGTACGGCGCCCTCGCGAACGCGACCACGTCCGTCCTGTACGAAGGCACCCCGGACACCCCGCACCAGGGCCGCTGGTGGGAGATCGTGCAGAAGTACAAGGTCTCCATCCTGTACTGCGCGCCGACCGCGATCCGCACCTTCATGAAGTGGGGCGCGGACATCCCGGCGAAGTTCGACCTGTCCTCGCTGCGCGTCATCGGGTCGGTCGGTGAGCCGATCAACCCGGAGGCCTACATCTGGTACCGCGAGAACATCGGCGGCAGCAAGGCGCCGGTCGTCGACACCTGGTGGCAGACCGAGACCGGGATGCACATGATCTCGCCGCTGCCCGGCGTGACCGCGGGCAAGCCGGGTGCCGCGATGAAGGCGATCCCGGGCGTCAGCGTGGACGTCGTCGACGACGCGGGCAAGTCGGTACCGGACGGCTCCGGCGGCTACCTGATCATCACCAAGCCATGGCCGGCCATGCTGCGCACGCTGTGGGGTGACGACGAGCGCTTCAAGGACACGTATTGGTCGCGCTGGCCGGGCGTGTACTTCGCCGGCGACGGCGCGAAGAAGGACGAGGACGGCGACATCTGGCTGCTCGGCCGGGTCGACGACGTGATGAACGTGTCCGGCCACCGGCTGTCCACCACCGAGATCGAGTCCGCGCTGGTCTCGCACCCGAAGGTCGCCGAGGCCGCGGTCGTCGGCGCGTCCGACCCGACCACCGGTCAGGCGATCGCCGCGTTCGTCATCCTCCGCTCGGAGGCCGGCGACGGCGGCCCGGACGTGGTCCAGGAGCTCCGCAACCACGTCGCCAAGGAGATCGGCCCGATCGCCAAGCCGCGCCAGATCATGGTCGTCGCCGAACTCCCGAAGACCCGTTCCGGCAAGATCATGCGCCGCCTCCTCCGCGACGTCGCCGAGAACCGCGAGGTGGGCGACGTCACCACCCTCGCCGACTCCACCGTGATGGACCTCATCAGGACCAACCTGGAGGCAGGCAAGTCCGACGAGGACTGACACACCCGTCCCGCGAACGGCTCCGGCACCCCGCCGGGGCCGTTCTCGTTTAGGCTGCCGCGCATGACAGTCGTCGTCGCGATCGTGCATGCAGGGTTGGCGGCGGCCTGGGTCGGTGGGATGGCCTACTCGTTGTTCGTGGTCCGGCCGAAGCTGGAGAAGTTCTTCGGGCCGGACCGGGACGGGCGGGAGGCGCTCACCACGGTGATTGCCTCGGGCAACCGCTGGAAGGTGATCGGGCTGATCGCGGTGATCGCGCTCAGCGGTCTGGTCCTCCTCCTGGTCGAGCGCGAGCACTGGTGGATCCACGCGGTCAAGGGTCTGTTGCTGCTCGGCGCGACCGCGATCTTCTGGTACGTCTCCTGGCGGCACTGGCCCCGCAGGGTGTTCGCGACGTCCACGGAGCTACCCGCACTGCAGCGACGCCTCGTCGTTCTCGCGACCACGATGCTCGGGCTCACCGGACTCGCCTTCGCCCTCGGAGTGGCCGCCGTACAGCTATGAGGTTCGTCACGGATTCGTTCGTTGGGATCACACCTGGTCAGAAATACATTGGAGACAAATGTATTTCGGAGAGGGGTGACCATGTGTGGCATCACCGGCTGGGTGGCCTACCGGCGCGACCTGAGCACCGAGCACGAAGTGGTCGACGCGATGACGGAGACGATGTCCTGCCGCGGGCCGGACGCGCGAGGCACCTGGTGGGCGGTCACCCGTTCAGCACCGACTCGGACACCGAGGTCGTCCTGCGCGCCTACGCCGAGTGGGGTACGGCGTTCGCCGAGCGGCTGAACGGGATGTACGCGCTGGCCATCTGGGACCCGCGGATCGAGACCCTGGTGATGGTCCGCGACCGGATGGGCATCAAGCCGTTCTTCTACTACCCGACCACCGATGGCGTGCTGTTCGGCTCCGAACCCAAGGCGATCCTGGCGAACCCCGACGTCCCGGCGGCGGTCGAGGTCGACGGGCTGCGCGAGCTGTTCACGATGACGAAGACGCCCGGCCAGCCGCTGTGGGCCGGGATGTCCGAGGTCGAGCCGGGCACGGTCGTCACCGTCGACCGGGCCGGCGTCCACGCCCGCCCGTACTGGCGGCTGGAGACCAGGGCCCACACCGACGACCAGGACACGTCCGTGGCCCGCGTGCGCGAGCTGCTCGACGACATCACGCGCCGCCAATTGATCGCCGCCGTACCACGGTGTGTCCTGCTGTCCGGTGGTCTCGACTCCAGCGCGATCACGGCCCTCGCGGCCGGTCAGCTGGCCGAGGAGGGCCGCAAGGTCCGCAGCTTCGCGGTCGGCTTCGGTGGTCAGACGGACAACTTCCGGCCCGACGAGTTGCGCAGTACGCCAGACGCGCCGTACGTGCACGACGTCGCGGACAAGGTCCACTCGCAGCGTGCTGGACAACGCCGCACTGACCGATCCGGAGATCCGGCGGAAGGTGATCCGGGCGAACGACGCACCGCTGGCCGGCGACATCTTCGGCTCGCTCTACCTGCTCTTCAAGGCGATCCGCGAGCAGTCCACGGTCGCGCTGTCCGGTGAGTCGGCGGACGAGGTGTTCGGCGGGTACCTCTGGTTCCACGACCCTGCGGTCCGGTCGCGGCCGATGTTCCCGTGGATCGCCTACCTGGCATCCCGGCGTGGGGACGGACCGGTGAGCGTGCTGCGCCCAGAGGTGCTGCAGCGGCTCGACCTGCGCGGTCATCTGCGCGATCGGTACGCCGAATCCGTTGCCGAGGTCGAGCGGCTCGACGGGGAGACCGACGACGAATGGACGATGCGGAAAGTCTGCTACCTGCACCTGACCCGGATGGTGCGGATCCTGCTGGACCGCAAGGACCGGATGAGCATGGCCGTCGGGCTGGAGGTGCGGGTGCCGTTCTGCGACCACCGCCTGGTCGAGTACGTCTACAACACACCGTGGTCACTGAAGACGTTCGACGGCAAGGAGAAGAGCCTGCTCCGGGCAGCGACCCGGGACGTGCTGCCCGAGTCGGTTGCCGAGCGCAAGAAATCGCCGTACCCGCAGATCCAGGATCCGGCGTACGTCGAGGTGCTGGCCAACCAGGTCCGCGGCCTGCTGGCCGACCGTCACCCGGTCTTCGACCTGGTCGATCGGCAGGCGGTCGAGTCGATGGTCAGCGGGGCTGAAACTCGTGCTCGCCGTCACCTGGAGCAGACGCTGTCGTTGGCCACCTGGCTGGACATCCACCAGCCCGACCTCCGGCTGACCTGACCGGCGCACCACTTCTCATCCTTAGGAGATCGCGCCCTGACTGTGCCAGGATGACGCATCCGTTCGGAGGAGGTGATCGCGATGGCACAGGAGACCCTGCAACTCCTGGTGAGTATGCACAGGATCGTCCGGCACCTGCGCCGGAGCCGGACCACCACGGTTCTGCACCCGACGCAGTTTCTCGCGCTGATGCTGATCGCCGACGAGCAACCGATCCGGATCGGCGAGATCGCGAGCCGGGTTCCGTGCTCCCAGCCCACCGCGACCACCACTGTCGCCGGCCTCGAGGACGCGGGTCTGGTCCGCCGCGAACAGGACCCGGTCGACGGCCGCGCGACCGCCGTCGTACTCACCGCGGCCGGTGCGGAGATGGTCGAGGCCTCCGGACGGCAGGCCGCGGAGGAACTGAGCAAGCTCCTCCGCCGCCTCGACGACGCCGACCGTGAGCTGGTGCTGCGGGCCGGCACCGTCCTCGCCCAGATCGCCGACGATCTCTGATCAGCGGTTGCGTTGCTCGGCGTCGTGATTGCGTTCCTCTGCGTCCATTTGGCGCAGACCAGGGACGACGGAGACGGTGTACGGCGGGGTGCCCGGAGCGACGTCCAATTGGCTGTTGACCCAGAGCAGCCGGCCGCGGTCCCGGGCGATCGTGGTCGGGGTCGAGTTGGGTGCGCCCGGTTCTGAGTCGGCGATGATGGTCGCCTTGGTCAGCTCCCGGTTGAGCACGGCCAGCCTGGTGACGTACTTGCCGCCGCCCGCGTTGTAGACCGCGTACAGGCGACGTCCTTCGAGCAGGTATCCGTCGCCGGACAGGATCCCGTTGGTCACCTCGAGGGTGCTGACCTGCTTGGTCCGCAGGTCGATCCGGTAGGTGACGTCCTGGCCTTGCTCGCCGACCAGGAGGGTGTTGCCGTCGGTGACGATGCCGTTGAGGAAGTACGGGATCGGCTGGATCTTGTCGCGGGTGAGCCAGGGTTCGAGCTCGCCCAGGCCGTGGCGGGTGAGCGGGGCACGCCAGATCTGGTTGTGGGCCGAGTCGGTCACGTAGACGGCGTCTCCGGCGAAGGTGAAGTCGTTGAGGAACGAGCCGTCGGCGGCCTTGCGCGTGGCGAGCAGTCGGCCGCGTGCGTCGTACAGGAAGAGCTTCGAGGTACTCGCGCCGGCGACAAGGACACGGCCCCAGCGGTCGACGTGGATGCCGGTCGCTGACGTCCGGCCGTCGCTGCCGGCGGGGAGGAACGGCTTCAGGTGTGGGCTGCGGGCGTTGCCGCGGTAGACCGCGCCGGTGCCGACGCTGGTCACGTAGATCGTGCCGCTGCGGGTGACCTCGATGCCTTCTGGGGTGTCACCGGGAGTCGTCGAGACGACGTACTCCGTTGGCCGCCGCGGTACGGCGTGAGCGGTGGCGGGCTGGATGGTCGCGATCAGGGCGAGGACTGTGAGGGCTGCCAGGCGTTTCATCGCGTCAGACTGCGGCGTGGGGCTGAGCTGTCGCGACCGGTTTCGGTCAGAACCGAAGTGGTCGGCGCGGTGACCTCGGCGCGGGCACAATCGGGAGATGATCCGGATCCACTTCTCCGCGGCGGACCTCGGGCGGGTGACGTTCCCCGACGAACCCGAGCCGCTGTGGGAGGCCGCACTCGCGGCCCGCGCTCTCCGGAGCCGGGCTCTAGGTGAGCGGGCTCTGGGCGAGCGGGCGCCGGGTGAGCGGGTGCCGGCTGGGCGGGCGCTGGGTGAGCGGGTGCCGGGTGAGCGGGTGCCGGCTGGGCGGGTGCCGGGGGAGCTGGCGTTGCCGCCGGTTGCGCGTCGTTGGCGGCGCGAGGCCGGTCATCTCGTCCGCCCGTCGATGCGGCCGCTCTTCAAACTGATCGCCCCGGCCGGTCAGTTCCCCGACTTCCTCACCCCACCGGTGCCGGCCCCGGGTCTGGAACCGGCCGTCGAGGCGCTGATGAACACCCCGGCGTCCGTCGTCCGCGACGAACTCGGCCCGTGGCTTCCGACCGAGGTCGACAAGTTCATGCAAGGCCTGCTCGCCGGTCGAGCCGGATCACGCCGAGCGTTGGGCAACGCCGTACGCGACTTCCACGTCCATGTACTCGCGCCGTCGTCAACCGAGCTGGAGCGACGGTACGGCGCCGACCTCGCACTCCGATCACGTGCCCTACTGCATGGCGGCGTCGACGCTCTCCTGACCTCACTCCACCCCGACATCGAGTGGTCCACCCCGGTCCTGACCACCTACGGCCTCACCGATCGCCTGCCGCATGGTCAACCCACCGCCGGCCCCACCCTCGACATCCACCTGAACGGCCGCGGCCTCCAGCTCTACCCGTCCTCGCTCACCTCGGAATGCCTGGCCCTCGACGCCCCCGACCGCCGCCCGGTCCTGGTCTACCCGTGCGCCGACCTCCCCACCGAAGACCTGGCCGAAGCAGACGCCCTGGCCGACCTCCTGGGCCGCACCCGAGCCACCGTCCTCCGAGCCCTCACCCACTCAGCCACCACCACCCAACTCTCCCGCCGCACCGGCATCTCCCTCCCCTCCACCTCAGACCACACCCGAATCCTCCGCAACGCCGGCCTGATCACCACCCACCGAACCAACGGCACAGCCCTCCACTCCCTAACCCCCACAGCCCACCACCTCCTAACCGGGGCAACCCGGGGCAGCCTGGGGCAGATCCCCAAAACAGCTGTCAGAGGCCCGACCAACAGGTAAAGTTCTTCATGCCGAGGGACACGAGTCCCCCGGAAGTGGACCCGGCAGCCTACCGGACGGTGGGTGAGCCGGGTTTCGCGATTTCATAGCTCTCTCGGTTGGCAGAACGGCTGCACAGCTCGCCTCCAGTCCCCGCCGCGTACCCAGCTCCACACAACCGCATCCGGCACCCACAGCAGTGGGTCTGCCTTCGGGACGAAGAGGTCCCACCGAAGCGTTTCGTGGCACTCGAAGAGGCGAGTTGCACCTCGGAGCACTCCACGATCGTGCTCCAGCGTCGACTCGTCGCGCTCGATCACAAGTCGCTCGGCCGATGCCGCGATATCTCGAACGATGGCTTCCAGGCAGCGACGCCGATCAGGCAGAGACTCAGTGTCCGCGCGATAGAGATCCACCAACAGGTGGAAGGAACGTATGACGTCCAGGATCTGCTTCCGGCGAGCGTGGTTCTCATGGCTGAAGTGGAGACGTTCCTGGCCGGGCAGCAGCAGGCCTCGGAGCGCCTTGCGGATGACAGCGACGTCACCTGCCTGGCACCGGGCCGCGGCCATCAGGAGGCCTCGGGACTTGTTTTCGTCGACGAACACGTGGATCGGCATTTCCCCGCCTTGTTGAGTGGCAAGGGTTGACCTTCGCACGGAGGAGAACGGGGCAGGTGCTGGAACACCGGGGCATCTCGGGGCAGCCTGGGGCAGATCGAAAATGGCGCAGACAACGCGCTGAAGAAGCCGCTAGGTTTGTGAATGCCTCGGGATAGAAGAATCCCCGGGAAGTTGGCCCGGCAGCCGACCGGCCGGTCGGTGAGCTGGGTCCGCGAAATGCCAGGGACCTGGGTTTCTGGAAGTGCGTCGGGTAGCCCTCCGGACGGTGGACGAGCCCGGGGTGCGAACTGCCGGGAGCAGGATAGGTCCCGGAAGTGGCTTCGGTAGCTCACCGGACGGTGGACGAGCCGGAGTTGCGAACGCCGGGGACAGGAGTCCTTTGGAAGTGGGCCGGGCAGTTCACCGGGCGGTGGGTGAGCTCGGTCTGCGCCCTTTGGCCAGGGGCCGCCGTGAGGATGCTCGGGCGGCCCCTGGGTGGGGTTAGTTGCGGGTGAGGGTGAAGGTTGTGGTGGTGTTTTGGATGTCGGTGTGGTTGTTGGTGAGGGTCAGGTTGTTGAAGGTGGCGGTGCCTCGGGCGGGGCCTTCGCCGGGTTCGGGGAGTTCGTTGGCCCAGATGCCGTAGCCGGACTTGGTGTCGAAGGCGTCGCCGGACTTCTTGGCGCCGGTGATGGTGGTGTTGGTGAAGATCGTGTCCGCGACCGGGAACAGTGGCTGACCGCCGACGTAGTCGGTCTGGAACATGATTCCGGAGTACGTCGGATCGACGATGTCCAGATCGGTCACCCGGATTCCCTGGAAGATCTTCGTGGCGGAATAGATCCACAGGGCGGGGAATGTCTGGTTGCCCCAGAAATGTCCACCGGAACGGACCAGGCTGACATTCTCGAAACGGGTCGGCGGGGTCGCGCCGAAACCGTTCATCGGGATCCCGAAATCGAGTGACGAGATCGTGACGCCCGGATAGGTGAGCATGTCCGCGGCGTACAGGTTGCGGAACACGTTGTTCGTGCCGCCGTACACCGCGAACCCGGCCGCCCGCCACGTCAATGTCGCGGACAGGTTCTCGAAGACGTTGTCGCGGACCTCGCCGCCGCCGGAGTCGGTGGCGTTGAAGAGCGCGAAACTGTCGTCGCCGGTGGCCCGGGCGTCGTTGTTGCTGACCAGGTTGCCGGCCGACCCGTTCGTCATGTTGATGCCGTCGGCAAACATGTTCCGGATCCGCGAGTTCTTGATCGTCGAGGTGTCGGTGTTCGCACCCCAGTACAGGCAGACCATGTGCTCGACCCAGATGCCGTCGATGGTCATGTTCGCGGTGTTGGAGAAGTCGAACACCTTGCCCGGACCGTCGATCCGGGACGTGTAGTTGCCGAAGTACGCGAACCCGGTGAACGACGACCCGTTCGACGAGGCCTCGGTGCGGAACCCGACGTCGGTGTTGTCCTGCGTCGCCGGCGCGCGGAACCGCGTGTACCAAGGCCCGGCGCCGACAACACGAACCGCCTTGCCGTACACCTGGAACTTCGAAGAGGTCTCGTAGTCACCAGCCGGCAGGTACACACCTTGCAGCGCACTGTTCTGCCGCACCTGGTCCAGCGCGTTCTGCACATCCTGGTGCGTGAAGCCCGAAGGTGTCACGAATCCCGTGCCCGGGTTGGCGATCGGCGCGACCTCCTCGGTGTCGACGAAGTCGATCGCGTACGTCGTACTGTTCGCTGGATCCTTCTGCAGTTTGATCTTCGTACCGGCCGGGAACGTCGAGTCGAGCATGATGTTCGCCTCGTCGTAGATGTGCCGGGCCGGTCCGGAGCCGGGCGAGTTGTTCGGGCTCGCCTCGGCGCCGTACAACCAGGCGTAGCGAGAGGTCAGCGGCAACGCCTTGTGGAAGCTGCCGTTCACGTACACGTTGACGGTCGAGTTGATCCCGCCGCCACCGGCCGAGTCCGGGATCGAGAAGCGGGTGACGAGGGTGTTGGTCCGGGCCCGGGTGGTGAACTCGACGAACGAGCCGTTCGAGTTGAGTGTCACCGCGCGGCGCCCGGAGGCCTCACCCGCGAGGTCGCCGATGGTCCGGTTCGGGCCGACCACGACAGCACCTCCACCGATCGAAGCGTCCTCGGCCTCCATGTGGTCGTACGGCATGTTCGCGCCTCGACCCACGAAGAACGGCCGCTCACTCGTGTTGTTCGTCCGTTTCACCGGCAGTTCGTTGGCGTCATCCGAGAGTACGACGCGCACGGTGTATCGGCCGTTGGCCGCCGTCCAGTTGCCGAGGGCAACCGCAGACGCGGTCGCGCCGGCGGCGATCGCGCCGTTGTACGAGCCGGTCAGCGTGGTCACGACCGAGCTGCCGTTCAAGATCGTCAGCGTGATGCCATGCGCACCGGATGCCGACGCCACACTTCCTTGGTTCTTCAGCGCGACCGAGAAGGCGACACTGTTCCCGGCCGACGGGTTGCCCGGCGTCCAGTTGACCGCAGCCGCGACCAGGTCGGAGCTGGCGACCGGTGTGACGATCAGCGGTCCGGCTGCGTTCGCGGTGTTGTTTGCGTCGTTCTGCTCGATCACGGCATTCGACTCGTCGACCTTTGCGCTCAGTGCGTAGCTTCCCGCGTCTCGCGCGCCGATCGATGCGCTGACCGTGCTCGACGCCCCGGCCGCGAGTGCCCCGACGGCCGCCGTACCGACCTTGGTCTCGCCGAGGTAGAAGTTCACCTCGGTCGCGGCGGAGCCCGCCGTACCGGAGTTCCCCACCGTCGCCCGGACCGTGATCGAGTCGGTTTCGACCGGCGAAGTCGGCGTCCAAGACACCCCCGACAGAGTGAGATCCGGGTTCGGCGCCGGTATGCCCATCACCTGGAGCTCGGCGACCTGACCGGCCGGCGCGCGGGTGTTGGCGGTGAAGTTGAGCCGTACGTCGGCCACCCGCGCGCTCACAGGGATCGTCACGCTGTTCCCGCTCGCCGGGCTGAAGTTGTACGACGCGCTCGGCACGATCGTGGTGAACCCGGAAGCGCTCTGCTCCCGGCCGAGGATCGAGAACGTCTGCGTCCGCGCACCCCAGGCCGAGTCCGGGTTGAGCCGGATCACGATCGAGCTGAGATCCGCGTTCGACCCGAGCTGGGTGGCCAGCGTGGCCGGGTTCGCGTTGCCTTCCCAGTACGTCGTGACGTTGTCGTCGTTGGCGTTGGTCGCGACGAAGGTATGCACGAACCCGGACGCGGTGATCGGCTTGCCGAGGGCGAGGTTGCTGCCCGGTCCCGAGCTGCCGTTCCGCGTCACCGTGTTGCTGTTCGCCGATTGGTTGCCTGCGGCATCTTTCGCGCGAACGAAGTACGAGACCGATGCGCTGGCCGGCTGGTTGTCGGTGTAGGTGAGGACGTTGCCGGCCAGGGTGGTTCGCAGCTGGCCGTTGGAATAGACGTCGTACCCGGTGACTCCGACGTTGTCGGTCGCCGCGGTCCAGGTGAGCCGGATCTGTCCGGCGGCGGGTTCGGTGAAGCCCAGGTTGCCCGGGGCGGTGGGAGCCTGGTTATCACCGGTCGCCGGGCCGTAGACCTCGAGCTCGGACAGCTGCCCGGCCGGCCAGGCGGTGTTCGCGGTGATCTGGATCCGGACGAACCGCGTGGTCGCGGTGCCGTAGTCGATCGTCACGGTGTTGGTGGGCGGATTGAAGGCGCGCGCGGCGGAGGCGGACAGGTCGATGAAGTTCTGTCCGTCCGTGCTGCCCTGCACGGCGAGGGTCTGGGTACGGGCGCCCCAGTCCGCGGTCGGCAGCTTGAGCACGACCTGGTTGGTGGTGACCGATGAGCCGAGGTCCACCTGCACCCACTGCGGGAACGCGTTGTTGGCGCTCTCCCAGTAGGTGCCCTGATTGCCGTCCGTCACGTTCGACGCGACGTAGGTCTGAGTGACGCTGCGGGCCGACGCGGTCTTGCCGGCGGCGAGGTTGGGTCCGGCCAGTACGGCGGCCGTCGCGGTGCTGCCGGGTGTCGAGCGGAGCAGCGGCCCGGTCGACAGTGCCAAGCTGCCGGCCAGCACGACGGCGAGCAGCCGGCCCGCGGGGAATCGGTATTTCGGAGACGGGATTCTCATGGCCTCTCCTGGATGGGCGGGGGTGAGGGCGCAAGGGAGCAGTCGCCGCGCGAGTGTCCAGAAGTTGCTCTACTTTGCTAGTTTCTTGCGCGGCGCTGGCTCATTGTTACGGCATGGCAACGCGAGCGTCAACGGCTCGTGACGCCGGGTCGCCGAATCGGCCGGCGACGGCGAAGCGGCCGCATACCCGTCGGGTAAGCGTTGCGGGGTGCCGCCGAGCAGACTCGTCGACGCTCCGAAGTTGTCGCTGTCATAGACGAGGTCCAGTGGTGCGGCATACGCGACGGAGCCGCGTGGCTTGACTGTCGGTGCACCGCTGAGGATCGGCACGCTTCGCGCCAGTAGCGCCGATCAGCTGCCCGCTGAGGTCGCGACCCGACGGCCGCGACCCCTCAGCGGAGAGCACAAGCAATCAGTGCTTGGCCGGACCCTCGGCGCCGGCGCCGGTGAGGGAGCGGACGGAGAGCTCGTTGTACCGGGCCTCGCTCGACCGGTCGCGGCCGAGGAAGGTGCCCAGCACACCGAACAGGAAGCCGAGCGGGATCGACACGATGCCCGGGTTCGACAGCGGGAACCACGAGAAGTCCGCATCGGGGATCATCGACGTCGGCGACCCCGACACCACCGGTGAGAAGAACACCAGGACGACGGCCGAGATCAGGCCACCGTAAATACTCCACACCGCACCGGACGTGTTGAACCGCTTCCAGAACAGGTTGAACAGCAACGCGGGCAGGTTCGCGGACGCGGCGACCGCGAACGCCAGCGCGACCAGGAACGCGATGTTCAGCTTCTGCGCCGGGATCGCCAGCCCGATCGCGACCGCACCGATGCCGACCGCGGCGAACCGGGCCACTCGCAGCTCGTCCTTCTCGGACGGCTTCGTCTTGGCGATCACGTTCGCGTACAGGTCGTGCGCGAAGGACGAGGCCGAGGTCAGCGTCAGCCCGGCGACCACCGCGAGGATGGTCGCGAACGCGACCGCGGCGATCAGCGCGAGCAGGATCGAGCCGCCGAGCGAGTCGGCACCGCCGCCGACGGACTCGGCCAGCAGCGGCGACGCGACGTTGCCCTTCGACACCTCCACCGCGGAACCCTTGCCGGTGTCCAGCAGCGCCGCGGCACCGAACCCGAGCGCCAGGGTCATCAGGTAGAACGCCCCGATCAGGCCGATCGCCCACTGCACCGAGCGGCGCGCGGACCGCGAGTCCGGCACGGTGTAGAAGCGGATCAGGATGTGCGGCAGACCCGCCGTACCGAGGACGAGGGCGAGGCCGAGCGACAGGAAGTCGATCTGACCGACCAGGTCCTTGCCGTAGAGCAGGCCAGGCTGCAGGAACGCCTCGCCCTTGCCGGAATTCTCCGCGGCCGCGCCGAGCAGCTTGGAGATGTTGAAGTCGAACTTCAGCAGCACCAGGAAGGTGATCACGATGGTGCCGGCCATCAGCAGCACGGCCTTGACGATCTGCACCCAGGTGGTGCCCTTCATCCCGCCGACCGTCACGTAGATGATCATCAGCGCGCCGACCAGGACGATCACGCCGGCCTTGATGCCCTCGCTCTTCACCCCGAGCAGCAGCGCGACCAGCGCGCCGGCGCCGACCATCTGGGCCAGCAGATAGAAGATCGACACCACGATCGTGGACGTCGCGGCGGCGGTCCGGACCGGCTTCTGCTTCATCCGGAACGCGAGCTGGTCGGCCATGGTGAACCGGCCCGACTTCCGCAGCAGCTCGGCGATCAGCAGCAGCGCCACCAACCAGGCCACCAGGAACCCGATCGAGTAGAGGAAGCCGTCGTACCCGTAGAGGGCGATCGAGCCGGAGATACCGAGGAAGGACGCCGCCGACATGTAGTCGCCGGCGACCGCGAAGCCGTTCTGGGCGCCGCTGAAGGACCGGCCGCCCGCGTAGTAGTCGGCTGCGCTCTTGTTCTGCCGGGACGCCCACCAGGTGATGTACAGCGTCACGGCGACGACCGCGGAGAACAGCGAGATGGTCAGCGCCCGGTTGCCCGGCTCGGCGTCGGCGAGCGGGACCAGGGCCGGGACGACGGCGGGGAGGGTCAGGGCGGTCACCGGCGGCGCTCCCTCTTGTACTTGGCGTTCAGCCCGCTGGCCAGCGGATCCAGTTTCCGGTTCGCGAACCGGCCGTAGAGCGCGGCGATGAAGAACGTCGACACGAACTGCAGCAGGCCGAAGATCAGCGCGACGTTGACGTGCCCGATCACCTGGGTGCCCATGAAGTCGCGGGCCCAGTTGTTACAGGCGACGTAGGCCAGGTACCAGGCCATGAACGTGATGGTCCACGGCACGACGAAGTTCCGGTAGCGCCGCTTCAGTTCGGTGAAGTCGGCCGCCTCGTGCACGGCCTCGTACGCGCGGGCGTCCCGCTCGCGCACCACTTCCTCGTCCATGAGTTCGAGTTCCCCTCGTACTTAGACACAAACACGTGCACGTTAGCCCCTGGTGGCGCATTTGTGACCTACCGCAACCAAAACGTTTCGCCCGAATCGGTGAACAGAGCCGGGCGGAATTCAGAGATGCGGCGCGATCGGGGCGTCGAGGGTACGGCGGTAGTTCGCCAGATCACTGGGCCGAGCCCGGTAACAGTCGGTGAAATACGGCATCCGCAGCGGCTCCGGCGGCCGGGCGGTGTTGTCGTAGATGTTGTCGATCTGGTCCAGCACCGCCTCGCGGCGGGACTCGGTCAGGACGGCCACCCGCGAGTGCGACAGCGCCAGTTGCCGCAGGCCCGCACGATCCAGGTCCTGCCAGTGCCGGAACCGGGCGGTCTCGATCAGCGCGAACAGGTCCGACTGCAGCAGGATCGGCATCGGATCGAACTGGTCGCCGCCGAAGTCGTCGCCCTGGATCGCGCGGTCGAACCGCCGGACCCAGGGAACCACCCGGTCGGCGTCGTTCCAGAGCAGACCGAGTACGCCGTTGGGGCGGAGCACCCGGGCGATCTCGGGCAGCGCCCGGGCGTGGTCGAACCAGTGGAAGGCCTGGCCGACGATCACCGCGTCCACCGAGCCGTGCGCCAGCGGGATCGACTCGGCCGCGCCGACCATCGTGTCGATCCCCGGCCGCCGGCGGCAGACCGAAAGCATCTCCTCGGACGGATCGACCGCGACCACGTCGTGCCCCAGCCCGGCCGCGACGGCGGCCAGCTTCCCGGTGCCGGCGCCGAGGTCGAGGACCTGCAGCCGGCCCGGGCCGAGGATCCAGGTCAGTGCGTCGGCGGGAAACGTCGGCCGGCCCGCGTCGTACGCGGCCGCGACCGCGCCGAACGACTTGGCGCGGGCCGCGTTCGGGCCCTGGTCCGCGCTGTTGGCCGGGCCGCCGTTCGGCGTGTCTCGGCCGGTCGCGGGCTCGGGTCCTGGATCATCGGTGGTCATCACCGTAAATCATGCCGTAGCGGCGGGCTGGCGCGTTGTCACTCGCCGAGCTTCTTCTGTTCGATGTGCGCGTTGAGCGTGGCCAGCTCCGGCTGAGTGTCCAAAAGGGCGACCAATTCGGCGCAGTTCAGCTTGTCCGCGGCGAAATCCTCGATCAGGGCGTGCAGCAACTGCCGGTCGTCCTCGGTGTCCAGCGTCAGCCGGTACTGCGAGCCACCGCCTGACCACGGCAGACTGACCAGCCGGATGTCGCCCGGCCGGTTCTGGTGCAGGTACGGCGTGACGTGCTCCCGGTCGGCCGGCAGCGTCGCCCGCTCGTCCGCCTCGAAGAGCCGGGCCGCCGAGAACACCTCGTAGTCCATCCCGCGCGGATGGGTCCGCTCGAGGCAGTTCGACAGGTAGACGCTCTCGTCGCCCTCGGCCCGCCACCGTTCGACGCCGGAGGCAACGATCTCGGGGTCGATCAGCGGGCAGTCCGACGTCACCCGGACGATGCCGTCCAGCCCGTACTCGCGGGCCGCCCCGGCGAACCGGCTCAGCACGTCGTCCTCGCTACCGCGGAAGTACGGGATCCCGGCGCGCTCGGACAGCTCGACGATCGGGTCGTCGTTGCTGTTCGTGGTCGTTGCCACGATCACCGGAAGCCCGGTGCGCCGCAACCGGTCCACGTGGTGCTCGAGATAGGTGCGGCCGCCGGCCTCCAGCAGGACCTTGGCAGGCAGTCGCGTGCTCGTCGCCCGCGCTTGGGTGACGACGGCAATCTTCAGAAATTCCACCGGAACATCTCCCGGATCTCGGCCGGGCAGGCGACATGGTCGACTCCCAGCTCGGTGTCGGTGAACTCGCGGGCAATCGCGGGCGGTACGAAGGGTTGGTCCAGCTCGGGCCACAGCCGCTTGATCCGGGCCTGGCCGCCGAACGAGGGGTGTTCGTTCTCCAGCACCATCGGGTCGCCGTACACCCCGGGCTGCAGGCCGAGCGAGGCGCCGTACAGGACGGCGGAGCTGAGCCGGTTGGACGCGACGCGCCGATGTTTGCGGAGCTCACGCAGTTGTTTGACCAGGAACTGGGCGTCGGTCCGCCGCCAGTGCAGGCCGCGGTAGCCATGGGTGATCACCCGGAACCCGGCGTCCTTGTAGACGTTGCGGATCGCGGGTTTCTCGTACTCGTTCCAGTACAGGCAGACCGTCACCGGTCCGGTCTCGTGCTCGTTGATGGAGGCAACGATACGGCCGTGGTCGCCGAGCACGTGCTGGCCCTCCCAGCCGTGGAACGGGTAGAAGATGGTGCCCTCGGCATGTTTCGCCGGCGTCGCCAGCTCCGGCCGCGTCTCGAGCAGGTACAGCCAGACCGAGCCGATCACCGAGTAGTTGCGCAACCCCATCGACCAGCCGCGCCGCCGGACACTGTCCGACCAGACGTACTTCGGCATCCCCGGCGCGAACGCGGTGCCGTGGGCGAACCCGTCCAGGATGTTCCAGCCGTGCTGGAGGTAGCCCCAGATCCGCGGCGGCTTCGCGAGTCCGGCGTACGTCGCCATGATGTTCGCGTGGCCGTAGAAGTGGTTGGCGTGGTGCATCAGCGCCGCCGGACCTTCCGCAGCACGCGGCGGACCCGTCGCCGGATCACCCGGGCCGGGTTCAGCACCGCATGGCCGACCCGGTAGGGGAGGGACCGGCGGATCCCGCTGACCGTGCCCTCGAACAGGATCGCCCGCGCACTCGCCGCGGCCAGCTCCTCGGACAGCCGCGCCACCGTCGTCAACTGTTCCGCGCTACCCAGCGGCCTGACCAGCTCGGCGGACGCCGGAAGCTCTTCCGGCACGGTGATTCCGGCCATCGAGGCGAGCCGTGCCGTCATCGCGTGCACATCCCCACCGGCCGGCCATGGTTGCCGTGAGCCACTTTCCATCGAGCGCCGGACGAACCGCGCCAGATGCGCGATGACATCCAGGTCCTGGCCTTCCCCGAAGAGCCGGTACGACGTCCCGTCGAGAATCACGTTGTCCGGGGACCCGTTCCCGCCGGCATCGAGCCAAGCCACGTACTCGGGGATGATCCGGCGCACCGTCGCCTGGTCGTCGACCCGCAGCGCGGCGAGCAGATGCTCCTCGAGCAGCACACCCGGGCCGGCGGGCACGGCGTCAGCCGGGAGAACGGCGGGCAGATCGCCGGTCACGAAGTACCAGGCGGGCGCGAGTTCGATCGCGAGGCCCGCCTCGGCTGCGTCGAGGACGAGTCGATACGGATCCATCAGCGTCGTACCGGCGTTGCGTGCGGCAACTGTCCTCGCGGCGGTGACGGCGGCCAACCCTTCGACGGCCTCGAGAGCGACCTGTGCCTCGACCAACGAGGGGAAGACCGCGTAGGTCTGCGAGAGGCCGGCGTCCCGCAACGCCGCCTGCAGCGGCTTGAGGCCCGCGGGTGCGCTGTCGGCGACATCGCGAGCCCAGTCCTCGTCGCGAGGAAGTGCCGCGGTGATGCCGGGCTGGATCAAACGTTCGACACCGAAGGAGTTCGTTGCTCCCAGCAGCAGTCGGGCCGACGGTGCGAGCCGTTCCTGCAGGCGGGCCAAGGCGTCTGCCCAGGTCAGCTTGGCCGTGTCGGGTCCGACGAGCCGTTCCAATCCGTCGAGCGCGACGATCACGTCGTACCTCTCGTCGCCTCGGAAGCGGTCGAGGGAGCCGCAGTAGACGTCGCCCTTGGTGTCGACGAGCAGTTCGGCGATCTCCTCGGCGTCCGGCGCGGACCGGACCAGGACGTCGACGGACGTGACCCGCCCGGCGACGTCGGTGATCAGGTCGAGGGCGTGCGGGCCGGCGATCAGCACGGAGTCGCCGGGGTGGAGGGCAGCGGTGAGCAGCGCCGCAGCGGCGGGTCCGGCGGCCGCGGGGCGGGCGTCGACCGGGTGCAGATCCGACCAGTTGAGCATCTCGCCGCCGACCAGAATCGATCGGGTCACAGCAATCACGTTAACGAACCAGTTTCACGAGGGTCTCGATCACCCGGTCGACGTCGGCGTCGGTCAGGTCCGGGAAGAGGGGAAGGGACAGTTCTTCGGCGTAGAACGCCTCGGCGTTCGGGCAGAGGCCGCGGCGGTAGCCCTGTCGTGCGAAGACCGGGTGCCAGTAGACAGGAATGTAGTTCACCTGGACGCCGATTCCGGCCGCGCGCATCCCCTCGAAGACCTCGCGCCGGCGCCCACCGAGGACGCGGACCGGGTAGAGGTGCCAGGCCGGGTCCACACCGGCGCGCTGGACCGGCGTACGGAGTCCGTCCACGTCCCGCAGTGCGTCGTTGTAGCGCGCGGTGATCTCGGTCCGTCGGCGTTTGAAGCCGGCCAGCCGTTTGAGCTGGGACAACCCGAGGGCGCTCGCGATGTCGGTGAGCCGGTAGTTCACGCCGTACTCATGGACCTCCTGGTGCCAGGGCCCCTCGTCGGTGATCTCGAAGCGGTCCGGATCGCGGACCAGCCCGATGAAGTGGAACTCGTGGGCGCGTTGACCTATCGGCGGGTCCTTGCAGACGACCGCGCCGCCTTCGCCGGTGGTCAGGTTCTTGGTCGGGAAGAACGACAGCGTGGTCACGTCGGCCAGGTCGCCGATCGGGCGGCCGTCGGCGGTCCCGCCGATCGAATGGGCCGCGTCCGCGAGAGTGCGGGCACCGACGCGATCGGCCAGCGGCTGCAGAGCTGCGTAGTCCGCGGCCTGGCCGGCGTAGTCGACGGCGGCGATCACCTTGGTGCGGTCGGTCACCGCTGCCTCGACCGCCGAAGGGTCGATCAGCGCGGTGTCCGCGTCGACGTCCGCGAAGACCACCGTTGCCCCGAGCATCGCCGCGCACGAGGCGGTCGCGACGAACGTCATCGGTGTGGTGACGACCTCGTCGCCAGGCCCCACACCCAGAGCGGCGTACGCGATGTGCAGCGCTGCGGTGCCCGACGTGCAGCTGACGACGCGGTGCCCGCCGGTCAGCTCGGAGACCGCGGTCTCGAAGGCCGCGACAGCAGGCCCGGTGGTCAGCCAGTCACCGCGCAGCACCGCGGTGACCGCCTCGATGTCCTCCTGGGAGATGGACTGACGTCCGTACGGCAACATCGAGCTAGTCACTCTCGAGGATCTTGCGGATCTGGTCGATCGAGTACCACTGGTCGTTGGTGTCCGAGGCGTAGTGGAAGCCGTCCACGACCGGGATGCCGTCCGACGGCGGCAGGTAGCCCCAGGTGGCGAGGTCGGGCTGCAGCACGAAGCGGTTGCCGATCGCGAGCGCGCGCCGGCCTTCCTCCGGGCTGATCATCTCCTCGTGCAGCTTCTCGCCCGGGCGCAGGCCGACGTCGTGCATCTTCGCGCCGGGGGCGATCGCCTCGGCCAGATCGGTGACCTTCATCGACGGGATCCGCGGCACGTACAGCTCGCCACCGGTCATCAGCTCGAACGAGTCGACCACGAACTCGACCGCCTGCGGCAGCGTGATCAGGAACCGGGTGCAGCGCAGGTCGGTGATCGGCAGCGACTCGCCGGCCGCGTGCAGCGCCTTGAACTTGGGGATGATCGAGCCCCGGCTGCCCATCACGTTGCCGTATCGGACCACGCTGAAGCGGGTGTCGTACGCCGCCGCGTAGTGGTTGCCGTTGATGAACAGCTTGTCCGCGGTCAGCTTGGTCGCGCCGTACAGGTTGATCGGGCTGGACGCCTTGTCGGTGGACAGCGCCACCACCCGCTTGACGCCGGAGTCGATCGCAGCCTCGATCACGTTCTGCGAGCCGATCACGTTGGTCTGGACGAACTCCCACGGGTTGTACTCACCGCTGTCGACCTGCTTCAGCGCGGCCGCGTGGACGACGTAGTCGACCCGGTGCATGGCCCGCACCAGCCGGGATCGGTCCCGGACGTCACCGAGGAAGAAACGCAGCCGCGGGTCGTCGCCGAACAGCTGCCGGACCTCCCACTGCTTCAGCTCGTCGCGGCTGAACACGATGATCCGGCGCGGGTTCAGTTGGTCGAGGGCATGCCGCACGAACGCCCGGCCGAAGGACCCGGTGCCGCCGGTGACGAGAATGTCGGAGCCGGTGAGGATGGACACGTCGGCGGACCCTTCTGACGGACAGTTCCGAACACCGCACGCGCAGTGCAGACTCGAACAATAGCTGCCCGGTTCCAAGCCCACTCAATCGCGCGTCTCACGTCGGGACTCAAGAGATCGCTTCAATCGGGGTGATCAGACCGACCCGTGGGAAGTAGGTCCGGAAGCGTTTGGCGTCCCGGGTGATCACCTGGTAGCGCTGCACCGCGGCGTGCGCGCCGATGTAGAAATCCGGCAGTGGTGAGGTCTTCGCGCCGCCCCGCCGCCGGTAGGTCACGAAGGCGTGGGCGGCGAGGAAGCCGGCGTGGAAGGGCAGCGGCTCACGCCGGAAGTCCATCACCGGGAGGGCGGCGTCGACGTCCTCGATCCGGTCGAAGCCGGCGCAGACCTCGGCGTAGACGATCGGGTTGATCACCAGCTCGCCCTTGTCCCGGGCCTGGGCGACCGCCTCCGCGGACCAGCCGCCCCACTCCCGGTCGTCGGTCAGGATGTCCAGCAGCACACAGGTGTCGACCAGTACGGCGGGCAGCTCACTCGCCACGCAGGAGCTCCATCAACTCCTCCGTGCTCATCCCGGTCGTCGCCCGGCCGCGCATCTCCCGCACCAGCCGCTGGCCACGGGTCTCGGCGTCAGCCACCCGGACAATCCGCAGTCCGTCCGCCGCCTCGATCACTGCCACTTCGTCCCCCTCGTGGAGATGGTGCTTCCGTCGGAGCTCGGCCGGGATGGTCACCTGGCCTTTGCTGTTCAGTCGCATCGTAGCCTCCTACGTAGTACGCATCCTACGTATTACATCGTATCCACAAGTGCGGATTCTCACCCCGGCCCGCGCCCGGAAACCGGATAGGCACCGATACGGTCGGACTCAGTGTCAGGGTGATGCTGCCGCTCACGCGGTGGTTGGATCCTGAGCACCTGCTGTCTGGCTCTTACGGTCGGTGTCGCTTTCGGGCTGACGGGCATGCGTTTTGCCGGCAGTGGGTGTGAAGGAGCCGGCCGGCGTGACTTGATAGGAGCGTGGCGACGCCCCCACTGAGATGTGTCCGCCGACCGGCCCGACCGTCCGATCACTGACCAGTGAAGGAGGCAACCTCCATGGTTGTCGTTGGGGCCGATGTGCACAAGCGGACGCACACGTTCGTCGCGGTCGACGAGGTCGGCCGCGAGCTCGGCACGAAGACGTTTGACGCGATCACCCCGGGCCATCAGGCCGCGGTCCGGTGGGCCCGGGAGCGGTTCGGCGCCGACCTGGTGTGGGCCATCGAGGACTGCCGCCACCTGTCCACCCGCCTTGAGCGTGACCTTCTCACGGCCGGCCAGTCGGTGGTGCGAGTCCCGCCGAAGATGATGGCCGAGCAGCGCCGCATCGCCCGCACGCGCGGGAAGTCGGACCCGATCGACGCCGCCGCGGTCGCCCGGGCCGCTCTGCGTGAGCCCGGCCTGCCGGTCGCGACCCACGACGAGACCTCGCGGGAGCTGAAGCTGTTGGTCGACAGGCGTGATGACCTGGTGAAACGACGCACCGCGACGATCAACCAGCTGCTGTGGCGAGTCCACGAGCTCGACCCGGCCTGGGCGCCCAAGGCGCGGTCGCTGGACCTTGCCAAGCACCAGCAGATCCTCGCGGACCGGCTGGCCGAGGAGCCGGGGATCGTGGCCGAGCTGGCCCGTGAGGAACTCGCCGACGTCGTCGAGTACACCGCCAAGATCAACGCCTATGCCAAGCGCATCGGAACGCTCGTGGGCACCGTCGCGCCGACGCTGCTGGCCATGGCCGGTGTCGGCGCTCTGACCGCCGCGAAGATCGTCGGAGAGGCCGCTGGCGTGTCCCGGTTCAAGTCCGAAGCCGCATTCGCCCGGCACGCCGGGATCGCACCGATCCCGGTCTGGTCGGGCAACACCAAAGGCCGCGTCCGGCTCACCAGGTCCGGCAACCGGCAGCTCAACGCCGCGATCCACCGCATCGCCGTCACCCAGATCCGCCTCCACGGGCTGGGCAAGAGCTACTACGAGAAGAAGAAGGCCGAAGGCATGTCCACCCCCGAAGCACTGCGCTGCCTCAAACGACGCCTCGCCCGCATCGTCTTCAACCACCTGACCACCGACCAGCCCACCGCGAGAACCACCCTCGCAGCCGCGGCTTGACATAGGAGAAACGCGTGGAGCGCGTCGGGATTCGGTGTGATGTGGGGCCGGGGCGGGGGATCGGGCACGTGATGCGCTGCCTCGCGCTGGCGGAGGAACTGCTGCGCCGCGGGCTCGGGGTGGTGTTCGTGTGCGACGCGCACACGGTGCCGTGGGCCGAGGCGCAGATCGCGGCGCGCGGGATCGCGGTGGAGCCGGCGGTGTGGACGCCCGCCGAACACGTCGAGCTGTTCGAGCGGCTGCGGCTGGACGCGGTCGTCTTCGACTCGTACGACCTCGACGCGTCCGTGTACCCGGCGGTCCGCGCGACCGGAATCCCCACCCTCGCCATCGTCGATGGTGACCTCCGCGGCGCCGAGGCGGACGTCCTGGTGGATCAGAACCTGGCGGCGGAGCTGGATTACCCGCAGCTCCCCGACAACACGATCAGGCTGGCAGGGCTGGCCTATGTGATGATCCGCGACGAGATCCTGGCCCTCCGGCCGATCGATCCACCGGTACGGCACTCAACCGCCGTACCGAAGGTGTTCGCGTTCTTCGGCGGAACCGATGCGTTCGGGGCCGGTCCGTACGTCGTTCAGGCGCTCGCGGCGACCGGCGTGCCGTTCGAAGCCACCGTGGTCGCGCCTCGACCAGAGCTGGCGGACCGGATCGGAAGCGTCGAGCTCCAGCCGCAACAACGAGTCGACGTGATCGGCCCGACGGATCGCCTGGCGGCCGAGGTGCGTGAGGCCGATCTGACCATCAGTGCGTCGGGTACGTCGACCTGGGAGCTGCTGTGTCTCGGCGCGACGGCCGGGCTGGTGTGTGTGGTCGACAACCAGGTGATGGGCTACGAACGCGCGATCGCCACCGGTACGGCGGCCGGAGTCGGTGTCCTGTCCGACCTCAGCGCGGATCCGTCGACTGCGGCCGCCGTACTGAAGCGACTGCTCACCGATCCGGCCGAGCGGGCCCGGCTGGCCAGTGCCGGCTGGGAACTTGTCGACGGCAACGGTCGGAACCGGGTCGCGGACGCGCTGCTCGCCCTCACCTGAGTTCGTAGATCGTCGCGTCCAGGGTCGCGTGCCGGAGCCGGACGTAGTTCCGCAACGCGGGTGACACCTTCCCGGCCTGGTTGTCGGCGTACAGCCAGCGGACGCCGGCCTTGCGCAATCGCTCGATCGCCACTGTCGTCGGTGTCGTGAAGGCCATGTCGTTGGCGGCGAGCTCCTCGCGATTCCAGTAAGGGATCAGGCTCGGATTCGCATCGGTGGTGAGGGCGATCCGGTTGGCCTGGTTGGAATAGGACCAGCCCTCGATCAGCACCGGCCGCTCGGACAGCGCCGCGATCCAGAAGTGCCGGCTGTCGCACATCCCGTCGCGCTGGATGATGCAGTGCGCGTTGGTCGCGACCAGGTCACCCGGCCGGCTGTTCCGCCGCAACCACATCGCCGCACCGGCCTCTGCGGCCGTCGCCCCACCCCGGCCAGGACGCGCGAAGACCAGGTCCGACGCCTTGTCCGAACCGAACGCCTGCAACGGAACCAGCGCAGCACCGATCATGCTCGCCGCGACCGCACCCGCGAGGAACGCAACGAGAATGCTGCCCGGCCGCCGCAACGCCTTCCACGCCACGGCTACCACCACAGCGACGACCCCAAGCGCAGCGGCCGCCCACAGCCACGGACCCTTGATCCCCCGCAGGTCAGCCGATTCGACCCGGGCAAACCCAAGCGCCACCAGCCCTAACAACCCAGCCGCACCCACGAGCACCACGCCGCGCCGGTCGCCGAGCCGCCCGACCAGATTCGCCAACCCGACACACGCCAGTACGGCGACCACCGGGAAAGCCGTCCGCAGGAAGTACAGCTGGCTGATCCCCGACTGTGTCGTCAACAGCGTGCCGAGCAACCCCGCGACCGCGAACCCGACCAGGAAGACCGTTGCCGGATCGCGCCCCGTCCTTCCGGAACAACGCGGTCGGCCGAGGAACAACAGCCCCGACGCCGCGAGGCCCCAGCTCAGCAAGGTTGTCGCCGCCGACAACAACTGCGCATGCGGCTCGGCCACGAGCATCGGGTACGGCGCCAACTGCACGAACGTCTGGAACGGCTTCACCTCCGTCCCCCACGTGCTGCCGCCGAAGATGGCCACCAGCGCGGCCAGGAAGATCGCGAACGACAGCACGCCGCCGATCAACGCCGTACGCGTGCTCCGACGCGCCATCGCCAGGTGCACGAACGCGAAGCCGAAGCCGAACCCCAGCAACGGAAGGATCGTCGACTTCGCGCCGGCGGCGACCAAGGCGAGCAGCACCAGCAACACCCATCGGCTGCGAGGCCGGTCGGACCTGAGCAGGTCGACCACCACGAGGCAGAGCGCCAGCGCGATCAGGACACCGAGATTCTGTGTCGGACTCAGGTACGCCGCGACGGCGGTCGAGATCCCGCCCAGACCGACATCGGCCAACGGCTGCACGGCCCCACCGAGTCCGGCGATCAGTACGGCGAGTGGCCCGGCCCAGGTCGCACCCGACTCGGCGGTCGGCGTGAAGCGAGTGGTCAACGCGAAGACGAGTCCACAACCGGCCAGGAACAACGGCAACCACGTCAGCGAGTGGATCAGGTCGGTGAGGTCGATCCGCGTCGCCCACGCCGTCGCGGCCGTCGCCTGGTGGTAGAAGGAGTGGTACTTCATCGGCTCGCCGCCGAGCCACAGCGTCGAGATCGGTACGTCGTACTTCGCGCTGGCCGCGAGGGCCTGCTGGAAGGCGAGATCCGGGTACGACCGCAGCGGGTCCGTGTACGCCGGCAGGAACTGACCCGGACCGCGTCGATCGACCACCAGGACGACGACCGCCGTCGCCGCGGCCAGCAACCACGCCTGCACCGGCCGGATCGGGTGGTCGACCCGGCGCCAGACCCGTGCCCGTACGTCGCTGTCCGCGAACGAGATCACCAGCACGACCGGCACCCAGACCCACGACCACGCCTGCAGACCGATCGACGCGCTGGCCAGGTACACCACGATCTGCGCCGCGGTCCCGACCGCGAACCCGGCCGCGAAATCCTCGACCAGGTTGCGTCCGTAGCTGCCGATCAGCCGCCACAACGCGAACCCGGGCAGCGCGATCCCGAGCCCGGTGAACAGCACGAACCGGCCGACCTCGGTGAGGGTCGAGTGCTGGAAGAGCAGCGCGATCGCCAGGACCAGGACGGCGACGCCCGCCAGTAGACCGGAAAGGGAAGGCCCAGCCGTTCTCGGCCCCCGCCGCCTCGCCCGTGCGCGCATGGCCGTAACACTAATGTGAAATCTGTTGCGTCACGAATGCGGAGTGTCACCACGAGTAATGTCCCGGATCGGAGGTCTTGATGCGAACCGATCAGCCCGTGCTCTCCGTCGTCGTACCGATGTACGACGAGGAGGAAGTGCTGCCGATGTTCTTCGAGCGGATGCATCCGGTGCTGGACGGGCTCGGGATCTCCTACGAGCTGGTCGTGGTGGACGACGGCAGCCGGGACAAGACGGCCGAGCTGCTGCTGGACGCGACCAAGGACTGGAAGCAGTTGCGCGTCGTACGACTGTTGCGGAACAGCGGGCATCAGGCTGCGCAGTCGGCCGGCTTCCGCCGGGCGCGAGGCGAGTACGTCGTGACGATCGACGCCGATCTGCAGGATCCGCCGGAGGTGATCGCGGACTTCCTGAAGGCTGTGCGGGACGAGGACGTCGATGTCGTGTACGGCGTGCGGTCGGACCGGTCGAGCGATTCGTGGCTGAAGCGGACGACGGCGCGGATGTACTACCGGCTGATGTGCCGGCTGGTCGGCAAGCAGATCCCGTTCGACGCGGGCGACTTCCGGCTCGTGTCGCGCCGGGTGGTCGATGCGGTGAACGCGCTGCCCGAGGACGGCCGGGTGTTCCGGCTGGTCATCCCGTGGCTCGGGTTTCCCAGCACCGAAGTTGCCTACGTCCGGGCCGAGCGGGCTGCCGGTACGACGAAGTACAACCTGACGAAGATGCTTCGGCTCGCCTTCGACAGCGTGACCGCGTTCTCGGCCGCGCCGCTGCGGCTGGCGACCTGGCTCGGGCTGCTCGGCGGCGTGATGTCGGGGCTGTTCGTCGTCGGTGCGCTGATCATCAAGCTGACCGGCCGGAGCATCCCCGGTTGGACGTCGACCGTCCTGGCGGTGAGCGTGATCGGCGCGATCCAACTGCTGTGTCTCGGCCTGCTGGGCGAGTACGTCGCCCGCCTCTTCCAATCAAGTCAGCGCCGCCCACAGTTCCTCGTCGGCTACGACAGCCTCGAAGACCCAGGACACCACACCTACTCGGAAGACACCGACTAAGCTCCCTCCCCTATGAGTTGGTACGACGCGCTCGAGGCCGGTGAGCTGACCGTGCGACCGTCGGTGGACGCGGCGAAGCGGTTCGGGGTCTCGATCGACCGGATGTCGGTGTCCGCCTCGGCCGGTACGCCGCTCGCCGAGGTGCTGGCCGCAATGGAGAAGTCGACCGCCGACGTGGTCGTGCTGCGCTACCCGGCGCGGGAGACGACCTGGTTCGCCGCGTTGGTGAACGGACCCCGGCAGGCGTTGCTGGCGGACACGGTCGTGTACTGGTCCCTCCCGGTCGGCAAGGGCCGCCGGCCGGCCCCGTTGGCGGGGTTCAGCGCACAGCAGGAGCCGGGGGCGGACGACGAACTCGTGGACGATCTGGTCGCCGATGTCTTCGGCGACTCGGGGAACCACTACTGCGCCAACCCCGTGTTCGACCGTTCTCTCGCGCTGGCCGGCCGGCAGGAGTGGGCCCGCCGGCGGATCGCCGACGCGGGCGCGGTGGTGCTGCGCGGCCCTGACCGGCGGATGCTCGCGCTGGCCACCATCGACCAGCAGCGCTCCTGGACCGAGATCCAGCTGGCCGGCGTCGTACCGGCCGAACAGGGCCGCGGCCGGTACGGTCACCTGCTCGCCGCGGTCGAGGACGCCTGCACGACCAGGCGGCTGGTCGTGTCGACTCAGTCACACCACACCGGCATCCAGCGGGTCTGGGCCCGGTACGGATTCGAGCCCGTGCATAACCTTCTGACGGTTCACCTCGTTGCCGCTTCGTAGAGAGTGCTTTGGGGGGCACACCTGAGCGACAGCCGAGGGGAGTTTTGCCGGAGTGACGCCGCGGCTGAGCGTGGTGGTGCCCTTCTACAACGTCGGTGAGTACATCGGGGCCTGTCTGGACTCGATCCGGCGGCAGACCTGGACCGATTTCGAGGCGATCCTGGTCGACGACGGCTCGCCCGACGACAGCGCGGTGGTCGCGAAGGAGTTCTGCGCCCAGGATTCCCGGTTCCGGATCGTCCAGCAGGACAACGCCGGCCCCGGGCCGGCCCGGGACACCGGGATCCGCGAGGCGTCGGGCGAGTACCTGGCCTTCGTCGACGGCGACGACCTGGTCTCGCGGCACGGGTTCGCGGCGCTGATCCGGACCCTGGACCGGACCGGTTCGGACTTCGCCGGCGGGAACGCGCGGCGGTTCAACAACAGCTTCGGGGTCCGGCCGTCGTGGCTGCACCGGCAGCCGTTCGCCCGCGTCCGGCACGCCACCCACGTGTCGGAGTTCGCCGACCTGGTGCTGGACCGGATGCTCTGGAACAAGGTCTACCGGCGGTCGTTCTGGACCGAGTACGGCTACTCCTTCCCGCCGATCCGCTACGAGGACTACCCCGTCGCGCTGAAGGCGCACCTGGACGCGGTCACCGTGGACACGATCCCGCAGGCGGTCTACTACTGGCGCGAGCGCGAGTCCGGTGAGTCCATCACCCAGCAGAAGTTCCAGCTCGGCAACATCCGCGACCGGGTCGTCTCGGCCGGGATGGTGATGGACCTGGTCGAGGACGCCGTGCCGATGGTCCGCCGGCGGGTGCACGCACACCTGGCCCAGATCGACCTGCTCACCCTGATGTCCGCGTTCGGTTCGGTGCCCGTCGAGGAGGAGCAGCATCTCGTCGAGCTGTCCCACGAGCTGCTCGATCGGCTCGACGACTCGGTCCTGGCGGCCACCCACCGGTACGACCGGATCCAGCACGCGGCGCTCCGGGCCAGGGATGTCGAGCTGCTCCGGCGGCTCGCGATCTTCCGCAACGACGGCGGACTCCGGGGCGGTGCTCGGGCGGTTCCCCGCCCACGACGGCCGCGGCAGCTCGACTACAACTACCCGGGCCTGCGTGAGGCCGCCGTACCCGAGGAGCTGTACCGGGTCTCGGAGCGGGATCTGACCCTGGCGACGAGTGTGCGCGAGGTGGTGTGGGTCGACGGCGCGTTGTCGGTCAAGGGCACCGCCGAGATCCGTCATCTGCAGAGCGAACCCTCGTCGAGCCTGCAGATCTCTCTGGTCATCGCGGAGACTCCGCATCCGCTTGAGGTACGCCGGTTTCCCGCGCTGGACCTGCACGGTGACACGACGATGGTCGGGTTCGAGGTCCGGCTGGATCGCGAGTTGCTCGCCCACTGCATGGCTGCTCCGGCGCACTTCGACGTACAAATGAAGTCCGGGCGACGGCATCGGCGGGGACTTCTGCGTGGGCAGGGACCGGGAAGTCCTGGCTGGCCGCCCGGTGCGTGGATCGACGAGACCAGCTGGATCCAGCCCGGGCCGGGTCAGGGCGGATGCTTCTCCGTCCGGCGGTTGGTGGACCCGGGCCGGCTGACCTCGGTCGAGCGGACCCCGGATGCGCTCGTGCTGCACGGCCGGTCGCCGTTCGACGAACCGTCGTTGTTCGTCACCCGGCCGATCCTCGGTGGCGAGGACGAGATTCCGGTGCAGG
Organism: Kribbella sp. NPDC049174; assembly: GCF_043197365.1. Lineage (NCBI taxonomy): Bacteria > Bacillati > Actinomycetota > Actinomycetes > Propionibacteriales > Kribbellaceae > Kribbella > Kribbella sp. NPDC049174. The sequence goes on from NZ_JBICSZ010000008.1 coordinate 245,466, forward strand.
TCGAGGGCCGTGACTTCACCGCCCGGCTGGCGATCCGGGACGTTCTGGCGCAGGCGAATCCGGACGATCCCTTCGGTCAGCGAACGACGCGATCGTTCCGGCTCCGCGGTCCCGAGGGGGAGCAGCGAGTGCTGTTGTGGACGGCCGGCGAATCCGCGGTCTCGCAGTCCGCGGATGGCCGGGTGGTGACACTGACGCGGTCGACCGGTGGGTATGTGAACCTGCACGAATCCCCGATCCGGCGGACGGCCACCTCTGCTGTTGCTGACGGCAACATGTTGGTGGTGCGCGGCTCCGACGGCGGTGACGTCGACTTCAGCTGGCGGCGGTACCTGGCCGACTCCGACGACCACCTGGACGTGGTGTGCCGTCGGACGTTGTCCGCCGACGGCTGGTCGGCGGCCGCCGACGTGGACGCGTTGATCCCGGCGTCGGCGGTGCAGGCGTCGGTGGACCCGTTGGCCTCGCTGGCGGACTGGATTCTGTTCGCGACGACGCCGGACGGTTCGTCGCATGCCGTGCAGTGCGAGCCGTTCTTGTGCACGCGGTTGCCGTTGACGATCTCGCGCGGTGCACACGCTCTCGCCGTACGGCCGCATGCCGGCACGCTGCACGTGGAGGTCCGCTGATGCATCACCACAACCACTACTACGGTCAGGCGCACATCCTGGCGCGCTACGCGGGTCTGGACTTCGATCACCCGCCCCGGCTGCGTGGCTATCTGCAGCACGGCTGGAACATCGGCTGCGGGTGGAACCCGGTGCACGAGTTCTACGACGGCGCCTGGCGGTTCACCTGGAGCGACGCGCCGCGGCGGCGCGGACATGCGCTGGGGCGGCGGAACTACCACAGCATCGGCGCCCCCTTCCTCTACCTGCTGGAGCAGGAGCAGCCGGCCGAGCCGGCCGAACGCGAGGGCACGCTGTGGTTCCTCTTCCACGGTTGGGAGGGTGGCAAGATCCACGGCGACCATCAGCGCCTGATCGACGAGATCCGCGACACCGAACCCGGCCCGGTCACCTTCAGCCTCTACTACACGGAGTACGACCGCCCTGAGGTCCGCGGGTACTACGAGGACGCGGGCTTCCGCGTGGTGTCGTTCGGGCGCCGCGGATTCTCCTACGAGGGAACGGATCGGCGCTTCCTGTTCAAGCAACTGGACGAGCTGCGGCGGCACAAGCGGGTCGCCGCCAACCGGTTGTCGACGGCAATCTTCTACGGCGTCGCGGCCGGCTGCGAACCGGCGGTGTACGGCGACCCGATGGAGATGGACGGTGAGAACCCCCTGTTCGGCGGGCAGAGCCGGATCGAGCGGCTCTGGCCGGAGATGCTCGGGACCTCGATCGACCTGGAAGCGGCCCGGGCGACAACCGACCTGGAACTCGGCAAGCCCTGGATGTTGCCACCCGCGGAGCTGCGAATGCTGTTCGATTGGAGAGAGCGTGTCTGAGGTGCAGGTGGTTCGCGGCGAGATGCAACCGTGGACCGATCAGACGACCCATCAGCCGGCCCTGGCGGCGCTGCTGACCGACGTCGTTCCGGCCAACCGCCGGACGCTGATCGTCGGGCCACACTCCCCACTCCTGATCGAGTCGGTCCTGGAGCACTCCGCCGACGTCACCATCCTGGTGCGCTCCGTCTCCGACGGGCAGCAGTTGGCCGAGGACTTCGGCCCCTGCCTCCAGGTCGTCGCCGGCGCTCTGGACGGCTTGACGTCGTCGCAACCGTTCGAGGTGGTCGTCGCCGCTGATGGCCTCGACCGGGTGCTCGGGTACGACAGCGGTGATCTCAGCTGGACCGAACGGCTGCGGGCTCTGGCGGCGCTCGCTGCTCCGGACGCCGTGGTCGTGCTGGGTCTGGAGAACGAGTTCTCCCTGGTGAATCTGCTCGACAGTCGTCCGGCCGACGAGCGCCACGGTGACGACGAGTGGCGGCCGCTGCACGACGACCCGACCCGCCCGGTGTCGGTCGATCAGCTCGCGTCCGCCCTGCCGTGGACCGCGCAGGTGTACGCGGACTTCGGCTCTCGGGCTTTCGTCTCCGCCGAAGTCGCCGCGGCGGCACGTCCGGGGGAACTGCCTACCCGGCTGGCCGCGGCGGCACTGGAGGCTCTGGACGTTCCGTTGCTGTCGCCCAGCGCGGAGGGTGTCGACGCTGCCGCGCGGGCCGGTCTGTTGTCGGCCATTCCGACCGGCTGGCTAGCGATCTCCGGTATCCCGGTCGCCCGTGCCGTCTACGCCGAGACAGGCCCGGCGGTTCTCACGGCAGACCAGGTGGAGGGCGGATGGCGCACGACCATCACCCCGGAGTCCACTGCTGCTGCGGCATCCACGAGCACAGCCGACGCTGCATCCACGAGCACAGCCGACGCTGCATCCACGAGCACAGCCGACGCTGCATCCACGAGCACAGCCGACGCTGCATCCACGAGCACAGCCGAGGCTGCATCCACGAGCACGGCCGACGCTGCGTCCGCGAGCACGGCCGACGCTGCGTCCGCCAGCACGGCCGACGCTGCGTCCGCGAGCTCGGCCGGCGCTCCGGGTTCCGATGCCCCACCTCCTCCTGCGATCACGCTGGCGTTTGATGCCGGCGTCGTACCTGCGCAGGTTCCTCGTGGCGTGACTGTCGAGTCCGTGCTCGTCCGGCTGGCTGCCGCCGAAGACGTGCCCGCCTTTCGCAAACTCGCCGCCCGCCTCGGCGAATGGGCGACTGAATCCCAGGTCGTGCTCCGGTGGGACGACGTCGTGGTGGACGGAGACACCTTCGCTCACGGGGTTTCGCCGTGGGTGACCGCGGAGCCGAGGGGTAAAGAGGACCTGCTGGCAGCCGCCTGGAGCCGGTTCCACGAAAGGCTGATCGGTCAGCACCGCCGCCACCCGTGGCCGCCGTGGATGGTGGGTGACGATCTCGTGTCCGCCTGGCTGGGGATGTCCGGGGTCGAACTCCCGGAGCCAGTCCAGGCGACCTCCCCCGACACCCCACCGGCCTCCGCCGAACATGTGGCTCGAGGCAAAGAATTGGCCGCCGCCCTGGCCGGCGTACTCCAGACCCGTGACCGGCAAGCTGCCGACGTACGAACCGCGCTGGCGGACGCGGAGCGGGCGCGGCAGGAGCTGTTCGAGCTGAAGGGGCACGTGTACGGCCTCGAGCGCACGCTCGGGTTCCGGAACAAGGCGATGAAGACGCGGGAAAATCGCATTCGCGAGCTCCGCACCCAGTTGCAGAAGCTGACGGTGGACCACGATCGCATCCGCGGATCGCGCACGTACGCCGTCTCCCGAGTGATCTTCCACGCCGCCCAGATCCGCAGGCCGCGCGTCGTCGCCCGCAAGTTGTCTCGCCGCCTGCGCAGCCGATGATGACGCCGCGGCTGAGCGTGGTGGTGCCGTTCTACAACGTCGGCGAGTACATCGGGGACTGCCTGGACTCGATCGCGCGGCAGACCTGGACCGATTTCGAGGCGATCCTGGTCGACGACGGTTCCCTCGACGACAGCACCGTCGTGGCGAAGGAGTTCTGCACCAACGATGCCCGGTTCCGGCTCGTCCAGCAGGACAACGCCGGACTCGGGCCGGCCCGCAACACCGGTGTCGATCACGCCGTGGGGGATTACGTCGCCTTTGTCGACAGCGACGACCTGGTCACCCGGCACGGGTTCGGGATGCTGGTCCGATCGCTTGACCGGACCGGTTCGGACTTCGCCGGCGGCAACGCACGGCGGTTCAACAACAGTTACGGGGTCCGGCCGTCCTGGCTGCACGGCCAGGCGTTCACCACCGACCGGCTCGCCACCCACGTGTCGGAGACGCCCGAGCTCGTGCTGGACCGGATGGTCTGGAACAAGGTCTACCGGCGGTCGTTCTGGAACGAGTACGGGTACCGCTTCCCGGCCATCCGTTACGAGGACTACCCGGTCACCCTCAAGGCGCACCTGGACGCGGTCACGGTCGACACTCTCGCCGCCCCGGTCTACTACTGGCGCGAGCGGGAGTCGGGTGACTCGATCACCCAACAGAAGTTCCAGCTCGGCAACCTCCGCGACCGGATCGTCTCGGCCGGGATGGTGATGGACCTGATCGAGGATGCCGAGCCGTCGATCCGCCGGGGCGTGCACACGCACTTCACCCAGATCGACCTGCTGGCCGTGCTGACGGCGTTCGCGACGGTTCCCGAGCAGGACGAGCAGCAGCTCCTCGAGCTCGCCCACGACCTTCTCGATCGTCTCGACGAGCCGGTGCTCGATGCGGCACCTCGTTTCGACCGGCTGCAGTACGCGGCGCTTCGTACCGGTGACGTCGAGCTGCTCCGGCGGCTCGCGTTGTTCCGCAACGAGGGCGGACTCCGTCACGTGCGCGCGGTGCCCGGCCCGCGGCGGCGGTGGCAGCTCGACTATCCAGGTGTCCGCGAGACCGCCGTACCGCAGGAGTTGTACCAGGCGTCGGACGACGATCTGACCCTGGCGACGAGTGTGCGCGAGGTGGCGTGGGTCGACGGCGAGCTCTCGGTCCGCGGTACGGCCGAGATCCGGCACCTGGAGACCGACCGGTCCTCGAGCCTCCGGATCGCGCTCGTCATCGCCGGGCGGCATCACCCGCTGCAGGTACGGCGGTACGCCGCGACGGACCTGCGCGGCGACGAGTCGCTGGTCGGGTTCGAAGTACGGCTGGATCGCGAGCTGCTCGCCCAGTGCACGGCCGGGCCGGCGCACTTCGATGTACGGATGAAGTCCGGGCGGGTCCGACGGCGGGACCTGTTGCGCGGGCAGCGGGCAGGTAGCCCGGGATGGCCGCCGGGGGCCTGGATCGACGACACGAGCTGGATTCAGCCCGGTCCGGGTCAGGACGGCTGTTTCGCGGTCCGGCGACTGACAGATCCTTGCCGGTTGACCTCGGTCGAGCAGACCCCGGATGCGCTGGTGCTGCACGGGCGGTCCTCGTTCGAGGAGCCGTCGTTGTTCGTCACCCGGCCGGTGGCGGGCGGCGCGGAAGAGGTTCCGCTGGAGATCGACGGGCGCGACTTCACCGCGCGGTTGCCGATCCGGCCGATCATCGAGGAGACGAACCCGGACGACCCGTTCAGTCAGCGGACGACGCGGGCGTTCCGGCTGCGCGGTCCCGAGGGGCAGGAACAGGTGCTGTTGTGGACGGCCGGCGACCGGCTGGTCTCGCATGCCGAGGGTGGCCGGGTGGTGATGCTGACCCGCTCCACCGGTGGATACGTGAACCTGCACGAGTCCCCGATCCGGACCACGGCCACCGCTGCTGTTGCTGCTGGCAACATGCTGGTGGTGCGTGGACCCGATTGGGGCGGCGTCGAGTTCGGGTGGCGGCGGTACTTGGCCGACTCCGACGACCATGTGGACGTGGCGTGCCGCCGTACCATTTCGGACGACGGGTGGGCCGCGGTCGTTGGGGTGGACGCGTTGGCGGTCTGCGCACCGGCGGACTGGGTCCTGTTCGCGACCGCGCCGGACGGTTCCTCACATGCCGTGCAATGCGAGCCGTTCCTGTCCAGCCGATTGCCGTTGAGGATCGCGCGTGGTGCGCACACCCTCGCCGTCCAGCCGCACGCGGGGACTCTGCACGTTGAGGTGCGTTAGCGCCGAGCGACGAGAAGCTGGTGGGTGTCGGGCCAGTCGATCGGGTCCCCGTCCGGGGTGGTGATGGAGGCGACCGGAGCGATCCGGTTGTCGATCACCCAGTCGTTGCGCCACGCCTTCGACGCCGGGTCGATGGTGAACCCGGCCCGCTCGGCGACCGCGGACCAGCCGGCGAAGTCGAGTCCGCAGAACTGTTCGTGCGTCTCGCTCAGCCAGTTGTCGACGTAATCCTTCCGGGTCAGGAAGTCCATCGCGTCGGCCAGGCGAAGTACCAGGTCGCCTTGACGTACGTCGTACTCGAAGGGGACCTTCGCGTTGCGCCGGAAGTCGTGCGCGAACTGGAAGAAGCGCGCCCGGGTGGAGAGTTGGCGCACGTACGACGCCGGATCGTCGAGCGACTCGAGTTCGGTGACGCCGTCCGGGTTGGTGCCGTCGCTGTCGTCCAGCCGCAGTACGACGGGACGGTCGGGCTCGGCCGGTCCGCACACGTCGGAGTTGATCCAGACACCGTCGGGTGCCGTGTGGGCGAAGAGCGCGTCGGCGAATCGCTGGACTGTCTCCGGTCGCGACCCGTCGGCGTACGACCAGATCTCGTGGGTGAGGGCGAGGGGCAGCGTGCTGTGGATCGACCGCGGTGGGAAGACGGCCGAGCCGAGCATGCTGCGCTGGTAGAAGTAGACGTTCGGATTGTCGAAGAGGCCCTGCTCCTTCTTGTGCACGCATTCGGCGTACAGGTGCCGGGCGACCTCGACCCCGATCAGGTCCGACTCGTGGAAGCGCGGGTCCGCGTCGACCAGTTGCAGCGTCGCGCCGGTCGCGCAGCCGATGTCGAGAATCCGGCCGGGGCGGACGAAGTCCTTGATCTGCTGCCATTTCCGGTCGGCCGCGTCCTCGAACGCGTCGGCGTACGTCTTGTAGTCCCGTGTCGTGGTCAGTCCGCCGTCGTCGCCGACGACCGGATCGTTCACACACCGGGTGATCTGCGCGTCCAGCCCGTACCGCTCGAACACGTCCACCGTCGCCGGATGGGCCGGCTGCCGCCACTGATCGTTGCCCTCAGCAATCTTCAGCAGCACGTCCCAGGGGCGGGCGACGCCTGGTGGCTCGACCCCGATCACGTCGTACCCGAGCTGCTCGTACAACTTACTCACCTCAGGCGTGGAGCAGGCCACCATCGTGTTCGCCGGCGTCAGCCGGACGAGATCATCGGTCCCCGCCTCGATGGCCTTGACCGTCACCTCGGCGAAGTCGTCCGTCGGCCGGGTGTCCACCACCCCGACGACGATCGACCGGATCCCCTCCAGCACACTGAACCGCTCGATCGCGGCCTGCCGGCGGTCGAACCCGACCGGATTCCGCTTGGTCATATGGTGATTCGCCGACGTCACCGCCCACACCACGGTCTCGTCCGCGAACCGCCGCAGAAACTCGCCCTGGAACCGGGTCAAGACATGATGCCGCCCCGGAAACAACAAGTACTCGGTCATTCCCAACCCTTCCCGACCGGTCAGAGCAGATCCCAGGTCAGGGGAGTGCCGGCTGTGGCGTCGGCTCGGAAGGGGCGGCCGGCTATCGAGGTGAAGGTGTCCGGGGGGAGTCCGCCGGCGGGACGGATGGAGCGGACGTTCTCGGCGGTGACCGGGTCGCCCGCGCGGACGTCCTTGGTGACGTAGAGGGAGCGGCGGAAGCGGAGGACGTTCTGTTCGGCTTGTTTGGGGCCGATGACGGGTTCGCCCAGGGCCAGGCGGGCGATGCGGGTGTTCTCGACCAGTGATTCCAGCTCGGACGGTTCCAGCGAGAAGGCGGCATCGACGCCGCCGTCGACGCGCTTGAGGGTGACGTGCTTCTCGATGACGGTGGCACCCAGGGCCACCGCGGCGATGGCTGCTCCGATGCCCATGGTGTGGTCCGACAAGCCGACCTGTACGCCGAGGGCGTCGCGCAGGACCGGGATGGCGCGGAGGTTCGACTGCTCCGGCGGGGCCGGGTAGCTCGCCGTACAGGACAGCACAATGATCTGCTCGTTGCCGGTGGAGCGGGCCGCGCGGACCGCGGCGTCGATGTCGGTCAGCGTGGCCGAACCGGTGGAGATGATGATCGGCTTGCCGGTCTCCGCCATGCCACGGACCAGCGGCAGGTCGCCGATCTCGTTCGAGGCGACCTTGTACGCCGGGACGTTCAGCTTCTCCAGGAAGTCGATCGCGGACTGGTCGAACGCGGAGGAGAACGCCACCAACCCGAGCGAGGAAGCCAGGTCGAACAGCGGCTCGTGCCAAGCCCACGGGGTGTGCGCCTCCGCGTAGAGGTCGTACAGCCGGGCGTCACTCCACAGTTCGTGCTCCGAGGGCAGGCGGAACGCGGGCAGATCGACGTCGAGCGTCATCGTGTCCGCGGTGTACGTCTGCAGTTTCAGTGCCTGCGCACCCGACTCCGCCACCGCCCGGACGATGTCCTTCGCCCGCTCGAGATCGCCGTTGTGGTTTCCCGACATCTCTGCGATGACGAACGGCTGGTGGTCCGGCCCGACCGGCACTCCGCCGATCTGGATGGTGCTCATGCTTTCCCCTGTCGTCGGTCCTGTGTGCGCAGGCTGATCGGAATCACGGTGAGCTCGCGACCGTCGGCGTACCGGATCTCGGGCGTCCCCTCGGTGAAGCGGAACCGCCGGTTCATCTGCCGGACCACGGCGTTGTGCGCCAGCACCTCGCCGGTGAGCACCTCGAGGCCGAGGTCGTCGAACGCGTACGCCGTCGCCTCGCGCATCACCTCGATCCACGCCGGCAACGTCTCACCCCGCTCGGCAAGCCCGTCCGCGTCGAGGAAGAAACCCCAGGCGCCGGTCGACCCTTCGAGGTCGAAGAAGTTCACCACTCCGGCCGTCGTACCATCGCGCTCGTAGATCAGCACCCGGCGGGCCGGGTCGGCCGAAGCCTTCGCCCACCACGCGGCGTGCTCGTCGGCACTGATCTCGTGGGACGTGATGCTCACGTCGCGATTGGCCTGCTGGTTCCGCAGTCGCCGGATCGTGTCGACATCCTGTTCGGTGGCACTGCGCAGCATGGACCTAACCTAGCGTCTTCTCTACAACCGCCTTCATGTGTAAACATCTTTCGAGTTCACCTGCAAAGATGGTCGGAGAGTGACATGAGAGTCTGGCGAGTCATGGGCGTCCTTGGTGTGACGGCAGGTCTGTTGCTGAGCGGCTTGTCCGGTACGGCGTCCGCCGCGCCGGCGCCGGCGGACGACGCACGCTGTGCGCCGAACGCGTCGACACCGCTCCGGCAGTTCCGCGCCTCCTGGGTGGCGTCGGTGGTGAACATCGACTGGCCGTCCAAGACCGGTTTGTCCGCGGCCCAGCAGCAGGCCGAGCTGATCGGCTGGCTCGACGACGCGGTCCGGCAGCGCCACAACGCCGTGATCCTCCAGGTCCGTCCGACCGCGGACGCGTTCTGGCCGTCCAAGGTCGAGCCCTGGTCGCAGTACCTGACCGGCACGCAAGGCGGCAACCCCGGCTACGACCCGCTCGCCTTCGCCGTCGCCGAGGCGCACAAGCGCAACCTCGAGCTGCACGCCTGGTTCAACCCGTACCGGCTCTCGATGGGCACGGACATCAACGCCCTCGTCCCGACGCACCCGGCGCGGCAGCACCCGGACTGGGTCGTCACGTACGGCGGGAAGCTGTACTACAACCCCGGGATCCCGGCGGCCCGCAAGCTGGTCGAGGACGCGATCATGGACGCGGTCTCGAACTACGACATCGACGGCGTCCACTTCGACGACTACTTCTACCCGTACCCGGTGGCCGGCCAGGTCTTCGACGACGCCGCGACGTACGCGCAGTACGGCGCCGGCTTCCCGACGCTGGCCGACTGGCGGCGGAACAACATCGACCTGCTGATCCAGGAGCTCGGTGACCGGATCAAGGCGGCGAAGCCGTGGGTGAAGTTCGGCATCTCGCCGTTCGCGGTCTGGCGCAACAAGGCCACCGACCAGGAGGGCTCGGACACGACCGCCGGAGTGCAGACGTACGACGACCTGGCTGCGGACACCCGGAAGTGGGTCCGCGAGGAGTGGATCGACTACATCGTCCCGCAGGTCTACTGGGCCGGTGGGTTCGCTCCGGCCGACTACAACAAGATCGTCCCGTGGTGGGCCGACCAGGTCCGCGGCACCGACGTCCACCTGTACATCGGTGAGGCGACGTACAAGGTCGGTACGTCGACCCAGTCGCCGGACTGGGCCGACCCGGCCGAGCTGAGCGACCACCTGGCCTTCGACAGCACGATCCCCGAGGTGAAGGGCAACATCTACTTCTCCGCCAAGGACGTGCGCGCCGACCGCCTCGGTGCGACCAGCCTGCTCAACAGCACCTGGTACACCCGGCCCGCGCTCATCCCGGCCATGCCTTCGCTGGACTCTCGTCCGCCCCTTCCGGTGCACGCAGTCCGCGCCACTCGCACTACGGACGGCGTGCAGCTCACGTGGCGTCGTACGTCGTCCGACACCACGTCGTACGCCGTCTACCGTCGTGAGCTCACCGGTGGCGACCATTGCCCCGACAACGACGCCCGCAACCTGATTGCCACGGTGCGCTCGACCGAGTCCTACCTGGACACGACGGCAACGCCGGGCAAGGCGTACCTCTACGCGGTGACCGCCCTCGACCGTCTCTCCAACCAGAGCGTGCCGATCCCGGCCGTGTCCCTGCGCTGACGGTCAGCGGCTCGGGACTCCCGGCGTAGTGGTGATCTGCGTCGGGAGGGTGCCGGTGGGCGCGCCCGTCGGCAGGCCCGGCGACGGCGAAGGTGACACTGTCGGCGAACCTGTCAGCGTGGGCGACGGGAACGGGTTGCTCGACGGCCGTGGGTAGAGCTGGTAGACGCGCACGGTGCCGTAGTGGAAGCGCAGCTCGGTGAGCCGGTCCAGGTTCTTCGGCGGTGCACTGACGCGTTCGTCGAGCAGCAGCCACTGAACGCCGTACCGAGTCCGCAGTGTCTCCAGTACGTCGCGGGTCGGGTTGGTGAAGGCTTCGTCGTTGAGGCGGAGCTTCTCCTCGTCCCAATAGCTGCTCTGCACCCCGTCCGGGTACGTGTCGTCGACTCTGGCCTTGTAGGCCCAGCCCTGCACGAGTACGCGCCGTTCGGCGTACCCGGCGATCCAGTACGAGCCGGTCAGGCAGTGCGAGGCGCGGGCGCGGTGGCAGTGCAGGTTGGTGGCGATCCGGTCGCCCGACCCCGAGTTCCGCCGGATGAACCGCGCCGCCTCGATCCCACCGGGCGCGATCGACTCGTACTCCGTCAACGAGGGCTGGGCGAACTCACGCAACGACACCGCCGTCGGCGAGACCGTCGTACCCAGCAAGACAGCCACAGCAATGACAGCCCAGGTACGAGGTGAGCCGCGCAGGACGAGCCCGAAGACGCCGATGCCGAGTACTGCGATGACCAGAGCCACCGCCAGAGGCTGGGCGAAGCACTCCGCAGCAGTGCACGAGTCGGGCGACCGGTAGCGACCCCAGTAGATGGCAGCAACGCCGATGAGCAGCGCGATCGCCGCCACAGAGAACTGACGACGCTCGAGCGACCCGAGGCCCCAGGTGGCCAGCAGAACGCCGTAGATGAAGCCAGTGCGGACGAAGAAGAGCTGGGCCTGTCCGTCGTCGTACAACAACGATGCGGCCGTCAGAGCGGCCAGGAAGCCGGCGACGAGGAACACCGGCATCGGATCGCGTGGCAGCCGGCGCCGGATCAACAACGCGCCGACGGCAGGCATCAGCCAGCCGATCGCCACCACTGCGGCGATTACAGCGACTGCAGAGCCGCTGCCACCCATCTGGTCAGCCATGTACTCGAACGTCGCACCCGGGTCGAACATCACACTGGACTGGGTGCCCCCCAGTACGAGGAAGAACGTCAGTGCGTAGGCAGCCGCAACGCCGACACCAAGGACCAGCGCACGCAGATTGAGCCGACCGGCTCGGACCGTCAGGTAGATCCACGCCGCAGCGAGACCAGCGGCGTACACAGGCAGTGTGGTCGCCTTCGTCAGTGCGAGTGCGGCAATGAGCACTCCGGCCGCGACGAACAGGCCAAACAGCTGTGCGCGGGTCTGACCGGGCTTTCGCCGCAGAAGCAACGCAGTGACCGCGATGAGCGGCAGCAACAGCAGAGTCGAGAACGCCTGGGGCGGATTGGTCAGTTGGCCGAGCGAGAACGGGCTCTCAGCGAACAGCCGATCCGACACCGTCCACGGCCACGCAGTCAGGTCGCCCGCGAGCACAGTGAGTCCCGCGGCGATCGGTGCGGCGACAGCCCGACCAGTGAGCAGCATGCCGACCGCAGCGGCTCCCAGCACAGTCAGCAGAAGCAGTGCGAACGGCACCACCCGATACGTCAGTACGTCGAGCGGGATGCTCGTGACCCAGTGCGACGAGGCGATGTGGTCGTACGCGGCCCAGTGGCTGGTCACCCACTTGCCATCGGCGTACGGGACCCTCGGCGGGAAGTGGTGCGTCAGCTCAGCGGCCAAAGCGAGGCTGTGCGGTGCATCCGAGTTCGGCCGCAACGCACTCGGGCCGGCCAGCGGGATGAGCTGCGACCCGACCCGCACGAACCATGCGGCCACGACACCTACCGCCACCATCACGCCGGCCGTCGCCCACCACGGGGTCGGCCGTTCGGGCAGCTTCCGGCGCGGCAACGCGCGATACATCCCGAAGGCGAGCGCCGGCATCAGCAGCGCCGCGAACGGCATGCTGAACACCATCCCGATCGGGTAGAGCAGCGCCTCGACAGCCAGTCCGAACGCCGTACCCAGGACGACGTCGGTCGTGAACCAGCCGGTGCCCCCGGTGAGTCGCCGCCAGAACATCGTGCCCGGTACGACGATGACGACCAGGAGGTACCCGAGATACGCGCCCGGCATCCAGGGCGGTTGCTCCTGCAGTCCGACGAACCACGCCAGCGGCAGCACCGGCAGACTCACCATCGCCGCCAATCGTGCGCCGCGGCCCGGCGCCACCCGCCTACCCCGGCCGCCGGACATGCGCTTCGCCCGACGGCCTGGTGTGATCACCGGTGAAGTCTATGAGTCGGCGGAGTCGTACTCGCAGGCGGCGAGCCGTTTACTGCATGGAAGATCCCTCTTACACTCGGTAACCTCCCAGGTCAGCCGGGAGGTCTTATGATCGCCGTCCACATCGCCGGGCTGCCGGTCGAGGAGATTCTGCTCGCTGCGATCACGGCCGCGTCACCGCTGATCGCCCTGATCGGCTGGGAGATCTCCAGCCGGGTCAAGCGGCTCAGGTCCCTGGTCCGGCGTCGCGCCGTGGCCCCTCCACCGGAACCACCGTGAGCCGGCCGGCGCACAAGCTAGGCTTTGGCGTCATGGGTTCGGTAGCACGTGGCAGGGTCAGGGAGTTGATGGGCGAGGTGATGACGGCGCAGGGAAGGAAGTTGCCAGGCGACGACACCGCCGATCTCCGCGAGATCGGGTTCCGGTCGCTGGACTTCTCCGAGCTGGCCCTCCGGGTGGAGGACGAGCTCGGTGACGAGCTGAACTTCGATGCCCCCGGGCTGCGCCGGATCGCCACTGTCGGCGACGTGCTGGATTTCATCGAGCAACTCCAGTCGGCGTGACAGCGGCGTGAGCATGCGACGCCGGACCACCGCTCTCATCGGTGACGACAACACTGTGGTCGTCGCCGGGAAGAGTCTGACCTGGCGGACCCTGCACAAGCTTCCGCAACTGCCCTCACCCGCCGCCGTCCTGGTCGACAACGGCGCGGACGCGCTGGCGGCGCTGCGCCACCACGCGGTCCACGGCACCGAGCTCCTGGTCGCGACGAGATCCCGCGTCGACGAGCGGATGCGCGAGGAACTGGGCGAGTCCGGGTTCGCCATCGTCCTGCCCGAGGGTGACGTGACGCCGGCCAAGCTCAAGCGAGTCGAGGAATCCGGCCGCGCCTGGTTGCTCACCTCGGGATCGACCGGCCGCCCCAAGCGCATCGGGCACACCCTCGAGACCCTCACCACGGTCACCGGCGAGCAGCCGCCGCGCACCTGGCTGCTCCCGTACTCCCCAGGCACCTACGCCTGGTGGCAGGTCGTCACGCTCTCGCTGACCCACGCCGACCAGGGCCTGGTCGCGATCGAGCCGGACGAGCTCGAGGACTGGCCGTCCATCGCCGCAGTGCACGGTGTCACCGCAGCCTCCGGTACGCCGACCTTCTGGCGCCAGGCGATCTACCGCGATGCCGACGCGTTGGCCGCCGTACCGCTGGAGCAGATCACGCTCGGTGGCGAACCCGTCGACCAAACGATCCTCGATCAGTTGCGCGAGATCTTCCCGACGGCCCGGATCTCCTGGATCTATGCGTCCTCCGAGGTCGGCGCGTCGATTGTGGTCCATGACGGCAAGGCCGGGTTCCCGCGCGAGTGGCTGGATCGCAAGCCCGATCCGGATCGCCCGATGCTGTCGGTGGACGGCGACGAGTTGGTGATCCGCTCGCCCCATCACGGTGCCGGACTGGTCGGGGCGGTGCACACCGGCGACCGGGTCGAGTTCGCCGACGGCCGGGTGCTGATCACCGGCCGGATCGACAGCGACGAGATCAACGTCGGCGGTTCGAAGGTGTCCGCCGGCATCGTCCGCAACGTGCTGATGGGTCATCCGGGCGTGTCCTGGGCGCGGGTGTTCGCGCGCAAGGCGCCACTGGTCGGCCGGATGGTCGCCGCCGAGGTGGTGCCGAACCGGGCGCTCGGCCCGATCACCCACGCCGATTTGGTCCAGTGGTGCTCGAGCCGGCTGCCGGACTACGGCGTACCGCGGCGGATCCGGTTCCTCGACGAGATCCCGCAGAAAGAGACGCTCAAGAGTGAAGTCTGAGTCCACCGGGGTCCCGCCCGCGTCGGTCGTCCTGGTGTCCGGTGGTTCCCGCGGCCTCGGGCTGGCGATCGTCGCCGATCTGCTCGTCGCCGGGCTGAAGGTGGCCGCGTTCGCCCGGACCGTGACACCGGAGCTGACCGCACTCGGCGAGAAGTACCCGGACCACCTGTACTACGGCTCCGTCGACGTCAACGACGCCGAGGCCGGACAGGCGTTCGTCCGTACGGTGGAAACGACCCTCGGCCCGATCGACGGCCTGGTCAACAACGCGGCGATCGGCCAGGACTCGCTGCACGTCCACACCTCGGCCGACCAGCTCGCGCAGATCATCCAGACCAACCTGACGTCACCGCTGATCCTGACCCGGTTCGTGCTGCGCCGGATGCTCGCGAAGGGTCTCAAGGGCCGGATCGTCAACGTCACCTCGATCTGCGCCCAGCGCGGCTACCCGGGCCTGGTCGCCTACTCCGCCACCAAGGGCGGGATGGACGCGGCGACCCGGTCCCTGGCCCGCGAGCTCGGCGGCCGGGTGCTGGCCAACGCGGTCGCCCCCGGATTCTTCGCCTCGGAGATGTCCGCGGTCCTCGGCCAGACCCAGCTCGACCAGATCGTCCGGCGGACGCCGACCGGACACCTGACCGAGCCGGACGACGTCGTACCGGTGGTCCGGATGCTCCTGCTCGACAACACCAACATCAACGGCCAGGTCCTGGTCATCGACGGCGCCGCCTCGATCTGACCATGTCTCCGGGTACGCCGACGCGCACCCGGAGACAGTCCGTCAGGCCGGCTTGATGTTCTGGTTGCGGTGGAACACGTTGTCCGGGTCGTACTTCCGCTTGAGCTCCGCCAACCGGTCGTATTTGGGGCCGAACGACGCCCGCAGCCGGTCCTCGTCGTAGTCGGCCATCCCGTTGATGTAGCTGCCGATGTTGACCGCGTGCGGCTGCAGGGCGTCCCAGAACCCCCGCACCCAGTCGCGCTCGGCGTCCTGCATCTCCGGTACCGGGCTCTGCGCGATCGCGAACACCGCATACCGGTCGGTCCGTCCGCCGCCGAACGCGGTGGCGTCGTCGGCGACCGCGGAGTAGGCGTGGTCGAGCCGGTAGAACAGCACGGCCGACATCGGTGACGTCTTCTTCGGCACGTGCTCGGTGATCACCTCGATGGCCCCGTCGGTCAGGTCCTCGAGGTAGGTGCCCTTCTCGTAGCAGTAGTGGCCCCAGTCGTTCGCCTCGTCCAGCGACTGCTGCAATGCGACGTACGGCATCGGCGACGCGAACTCGAACAGCGGCGGCAGCGTGGTGCGGATCCGCTCCAGCACCTCCGCGTGGTCCTCGGGCGAACCGAACCCGACCACCACGAGGCCGTAGCCCGGCTGGAAGTGGTGCTGCTCCGGTACGAACGGCGCCGGCGGCGCGTTCAGGCAGGCGGGCACCACGGTGAACGTCGGCGGCAGGCTCGGGATCAGGTCGCGGGCCAGCCGGAGCACATCACCACCCTGCTCCAGACCCCAGAACAGCAGGCCGTAGTTGATCATCGGTCCGGCCTCGTGCAGCCGGAACTCGAACTCGGTCACCACACCGAAGTTCCCGCCGCCGCCACGGACCGCCCAGAACAGGTCGGCGTTCTCGTCCTCGGCGGCGCGCAGGATGCTGCCGTCCGCGGTGACGATCCGGACCGACTCCAGGTTGTCGATGCTGAGGCCGTGCCGGCGGGTCAGCCAGCCCATCCCGCCGCCGAGTGTGAGCCCGCCGACACCGGTGTGGCTGATCATCCCGGCCGGTACGGCGAGACCGTGCGGCTGGGTCGCGGCGTCGAGGTCACGCAGCAGCGCGCCGCCGCCGACCCGGGCCCGGCGGGCCTCCGGGTCGACCGTGACCTGGTTCATCGCGCTCAGGTCGATCATCAGGCCGTCGTCGACCGACGACGCGCCGGACATGCTGTGCGAGCCACCGCGGACGGCGATCTCCAGTCCCTGGTCCACCCCGAACCGGACCGCGGCCGAGACGTCCTCGGCGGTCCGGACCTGGGCGATCACCGCCGGTCGGCGGTCGTGCTGTGCGTTCCACAGCCGCCGGGCGTCGTCGTACCCGTCCTCGCCCGGTCCGAGTACGGTCCCCTCCAAGGCTGTGCGTAGTTCGTCGAAGTCGGCTTCCGCAAGCTGAGTCATTACTTCCCCTCCCCGATTTCGGTGCTGCCAGGCTAGGTGCCGGTGCTCCCGCCGACAGCGCCCTTTAGGGCAGATCTTCGTGCGCTGTCTTCAGCCAGGCTTAAGAAACGCCTGGTTTTCCACAAGGCCTGTCCATCGCGTTTGGGTGTCAACTTCGTTGAGTGTCAGACTCGACCGCGTGAGTGACGAGGAAATCCTGCGACTGTTGCCGATCGCGGCGACGATAGTTGCCGTGCGCGACGACCGTGCGGACCAGCAGTTGGCCCGGCTGGGTGCGTACGACGAGCGCGACCAAGCGCAGGTGGACCGCTGCCTGCAGGGGTTTCTGACCGCTCTGGTCCGGGCCACCTGGGAGCGCGGCTGGACGCCGGCCGATGTCGTCCAGCACGGCCGCCGGCAGTTGGACCCTGGGATCGAGCCGTTGCTGCTGGCCGCGATCTCCGCGGAACACAAGGCTTATCGACACACCACCATCGATCCACGTTGGCTCGATCAGTTGACGGACTTGGGAGTCTCGCAACCCTTCACCGAGCTGAGCCTGACCAGGTGGGCTGCCGCAGCGCGCGTCGGCCGCTACTTAACGCTCCACCACGCCCTCTCACTGGCCGGCTTCCTCCAAGCCCTACCGATCCTCGCCCGGCTCTATCCCCTGCCAGGTGCCTCCTCGGTACGGCGCCACGCGCCCGCCGTACCGGCGAACGGGAAGATGCTCGCGCGGATCCGGGGACTGCTGGCGAAGGCCGAGGCGACCGAGTTCCCCGACGAGGCGGAAGCCCTGTCCGGCAAGGCGCAGGAGTTGATGGCGAAGTTCTCGCTCGATCGCGCCCTGGTCGAGGCCGACCCGGCGGTGGAGATCCCGGACGACTCCGCCGCCCGCCGGCTCTGGGTCGATACGCCGTACGTCTCGGCCAAGGCGCAGCTGGTCGGCGCGGTCGCGTCGGCGAACCGCTGCCGGACGGTCGTGATCGATCAGCTGGCCGTGGTCACCATCGTCGGCGAGGAGCTGGACCTGCAGCTGACCGAGATCCTCAGTACCTCCCTGCTGGTGCAGGCGAATCGGGCGATGCTTGCCGCAGGCAAACACATCGGCCGGCGCGGCGAGTCCCTGACCCGCTCGTTCCGGCAGTCGTTCCTGATGGCGTACGCGCAGCGGATCGGCGAGCGGCTGCAGGCGGCCTCGGCCGCCACCCAGGCCGCCGTACCGGAGGCGGATGCGGACCGGCTGCTGCCGGTGCTGACGAAGCGGGAGGAGCAGGTGGACGCTTTGTTCACCAAGCTGTTCCCGAACACCACGACCCGGCGGACCAGGATCACCAACGGCGCCGGCTGGGAAGCGGGCCTGACCGCGGCCGACCAGGCGCAGCTCGACGCCCGCCGGCAGGTCCGCCGATGACGACCGGTATCCCTGGTGTGCAACGGATCGAGCTGGACGTGCAGCCGAACGACGACGGCTGGTTCAAGGAGAGCTTCCATGCCGCCAAGCTCGAAGCCGCCGGGATGCCGCTCTTCGAGGTGCGCCAGCACAACGTGCTGTACCTGGCCGAGCCGGGCATCACGCGAGGGATTCACGCCGAGCCGTGGGACAAGTACCTGTCGCCGTCCAACGGCCGGGTGTTCGCGGCGATCGTCGATCTGCGCGACGGCGAGACCTTCGGCCGGGTGGAGACGTTCGAGCTCGGCACCGGGCAGGCGCTCTATGTGCCGCGCGGCTGCGGCAACTCCTTCTGCACCCTGGAACCGCACACCGTCTACAACTTCCTGGTGAACGAGTACTGGTCGCCGGAGCGCGTGACGGTCGACCTGTTCGACCCCGAGCTCGCGATCGAGTGGCCGTTCCCGCGGGAGCGGCTCAGCCACACCGAGCGGGACGCCGCGAACCCGTCGCTGGACAGCATCAGAAGCGCGGTCAGGAGCTCGCCGGCCTGAGGCCGCACAGGACGATGTCGAGCAGGCGGTTGGCCTGGTCGGGCTCCATGTCGCGGCCCATGTTGATACCGCCGACCAGCCGCATGATGTCCATCAGTTCGAGCTCGGGCCGGACGTCACCGGTCGCCTTCGCCTTGTCCAGCAGGAGTTGGCCGGCCTCCTGGACGTTCACCTTGCAGGACTGGAAGAACGGCGAGTCCTTGCCCAGGGCCACCGTCAGCTCACTGGCCAGCGTCTTCTTGGACAGGCCGTACCCGACGAAACTGCGCAGCCAGGCGGCCAGTGCCTCGAACGGCTCCAACTGCTCGGCGAAGTCGTAGGCCCGGTCGCAAACGGACTGGATCTCGTCGACATAGACCGCTTCGAGCAGGGCGACCCGGTTCGGGAACCGCCGGTACAGCGTGCCGATGCCGACTCCGGCCCGCCGGGCGATCTCCTCCAGCGAAGTATCGGTGCCGTGCTCGGCGAACGCCTCCCGGGCGGCCGTGACGAGCAGGTCGTAGTTCCGGGCCGCGTCCGCGCGGGTGGGCCGAGTGGACGGCAGCGGTGTCGGCATTCCCAGCCTCCTCACCTTCCGTAGCGGCAGCACCGCGCAAAGTTCCAGAACAAATCACTTGATTAAGCGGAGGGGGCCTCCGTATCGTATCCGGAGGAGCGCTCCGCTTTCCTCGAACCCAACTGTAGCGCCCCGGGCCCAACTGCGCGCGGGGAGCTTTTCGCTCAAGGAGCAGTATGTCGGCAACAACCTCAGCCCCGGCCGGCGCCGGTAGCGGCACGCCCGCGCGGCGGCCGGGGGTCGTCCTCGCAGTCATCCTGATCACGCAGCTGATGGTGATCCTCGACGGCACCGTGGTGAACATCGCGATGCCGAAGATCCAGCAAGCACTGGACTTCAGTCCGGCCAGTCTGTCCTGGGTGCAGAACGCCTACGCGCTCGCGTTCGGTGGTCTGCTCCTGCTCGGCGCACGCGCCGGTGACCTGCTCGGTCGCCGCCGCGTGTTCGTCACCGGTGTCACCGTCTTCACCCTCGCCTCGCTGCTCGGCGGTCTCGCGCCGACCGCGGAGCTGCTGCTCGCCGCCCGGGTCCTGCAGGGCGTCGGTGGTGCCATCGCGGCGCCGGCGGCCCTGACCCTGCTGATGCTCACCTACCGGGAAGGTCCGGAGCGGATGAAGGCACTCGGCTACTACAGCCTGGTGTCGTCCGGCGGCGGCAGTGTCGGCCTGGTGCTCGGGGGCATGCTGACGGACTGGGTGTCGTGGCGCTGGGGTCTGTTCATCAACGTGCCGATCGGTATCGGCCTCGTCATCGCGGCCCGGCAGGTGCTGACCGAGACCGAGCCGGAGACCGGCCGGTTCGACGTGGCCGGTGCGCTCACCTCGACACTCGGCATCACCTCGCTCGTCTACGGTTTCATCCGGGTCGCCGAGGTCGGTTGGACGTCCGCCGAGGTGCTGGCCTCGTTCACGGCCGGCGTGGTGCTGCTGGTCGCGTTCGTCCTGATCGAGCGCCGGGTCAGCCACCCGATCGTGCCGCTGCGGCTGTTCCGGTCGGCTGACCGCTCGGCGTCGTACCTGACCATGTTGCTGGTGGTCGGGACGATGTTCGGGATGTTCTTCTTCCTCACGCAGTACCTGCAGGGCGTGCTCGAGCTCAGCCCGCTGGCGGCCGGACTTGCCTTCCTGCCGCTGACCGGTCTGCTGTTCGCCTCGTCGCGGATCGTGCCGAAGCTGGTCGCCCGGGTCGACGGCGGCAAGCTGATGCTGGCCGGGTCCACCCTGGTCACCGCGGGCACGGTGTGGCTGACCCAGCTCGACGCGCGCAGCACCTACCTGGCCGACGTGGTCGGGCCGATGCTGCTGTTCGGTCTGGGTGCCGGGATGATCTTCATCCCGCTGGTCGGCCGGGCCATCTCGGGCGTCGCACCGGAGGACTCGGGGGCCGCGTCGGGCATGCTGAACGTGGTCCAGCAGGTCGGCGGCGCGCTCGGGCTCGGCATCCTGGTCACCATCTTCGGTACGGCGAGCCGCAACTCCACCTCGACCGGTCCCCGTGAGGTGCTGACCGACGGCGTCCACGCGGCCTTCATCGGGTCCCTCGTGTACGCCGCGCTGAGCCTGACGATGATCATCGTCAGTGTCCGCCCGTGGAAGTGGTTCCGGCGCACGCCGATCGAGCCGACCTCCGAACCTGTGGCGGTCGTCGACTCACACATCTGAGTACTGATTCAGCGGTACGCCGGTCGTCGGCGTACCGCTGAACTGTCAGAGCGGCAGTCCGTAGCTGACCCACTTGGACGAGACCGAGTACCCGAGCTTCTCGTACAGGCCGAGCGCTCCGGTCGGGTTGTCCGCATCGACGCCGAGGCCCGAGCGCTGGTAGCCCGTCTCGGCCGCCTTGGCCAGGACCTTCGCGAGCGTCACCCGGGCCAGCCCGCGGCCGCGGTAGGACTTCAAGGTCCCGACCTGGCCGATGTACAGCTCCCGGATCCCGGTGGCCTCGGTGTCGGCCTCGTACTCGTAACCGAGCACGTAGGCGGCGATCGTGTCACCGTCCAGGAGGACGTACGACGATCCGCCGCGGAACGCCCGGGCACCGGTGAACCAGGTCCTCCAGCTGTCCGGGTCCCTCGGCGTCGACCCCCAGTGGTCCCGGAACACCTCGTTGTGGACCAGCCGCAACGCCTCGTCCATCGACGTGTCGTAGGGCACCAGCCGCAGCCCGTTCTCGAGCGGAACCTTCGGCACCGGCTGGTCCAGTGGACGCTTCATGTCGAAGAAGTACCGGCGTTCCTCGAAGCCGAACCGCTGGAACAGCCGCTCGGCGCCGACGTTCGTGCTGATCCGGTTGCTGGTGACCTCCCCGGGCGCGTCGGGGTGCTTGGCCGCGTGCAGCTCGGCGGCCCGGTTCATCAGCCAGGGCATCAGCGCCGTGCCGACACCGCGACGGCGCCATTCCGGATGGACCGTGCCCTCGGTGCCGACCCGATCGAGGTCGACCACCGCCTCGGAGGCGTGCAGCTTGCCGTAGCCGATCATCCGGCCGTCGGCCCACAGACCGATGGTGTCCAGCGCCGGATCCAGGTGTGGATCCTCCAGTTCGTCGATCAGATCCTGGGCGTCGTAGTTCTCGCCCTCGTGGTCGACCAGCTCCTTGGCGGCCAGCAACTCCGCCCACGCGTCCGCGTCACCCTTGTCGATCGGGCGCGCTTCGATCCCCTCCGGCCAGCTCATGGTTCCGAAGGTACGGCGTACGCCGCGATCGCGGCACCCGAATTAGCCGGCGAGTTGTTCGGCCAGCCATCGCACCGCGAGCGGGTACCGGTAATCGATCCCGCCGTGTGTGCCCTCGAACAGCTCGAAGTGCAGACGCTCGTCCGGAAAGCCTGCCTTCTGGGCTGCCCGATGGAATGCGGTGGCGCCGAGGTCGAGGTAAAACTCGTCCTGTTTGCCCGCGTCGATCCACACCGCCCGCAGCGAACGCAGCGCGTCGGCGTACTGCGGTTCGCGGACCATCTCGACCGGGTCGCGGGACAGCCAGCGCGCCCAGATCTCCGGGATGATCGCGCCCAGATCGTCGAACGGCAGCAGCACCGTGCCGTCCGGCTCGGCGGAGTAGGCCGACGAGTAGCCGTAGACCTCGAGCAGGTGCAGGTCCTCGTTCGTGGTCTGGCCGGCCCGGGTCGCGACGGACTCGAAGAACTTGTCGTAGCTGCCGTCGTACTTGTCCCGGAGCGTCCGTGCGAGCTCCGGGAACTCCGGCCGGTAGCAGAGGTCGAATGCCGCGTCGCCGGCGTGCGTCGCGAGCGCGCCGAACACGTCCGGCCGCAGCAGCGGCGTCACCATGGCCGCATAGCCACCGCTGGACTTGCCGGTGATGGCGCGGTGATCGCGGTCGGCGATGGTCCGGTAGGTCGCGTCGACCCAGGGGACGATCTCCTCGCACAGGTAGGAGTGGTACTGCCCGGTGCCGGGCGAGTCGAGGCACTGGCTGCCGCCGTACCGCGTCCACGAGTCGACGAACACGACGATCGCGGGCGGTACGTCGCCGGTCGCGAACAGCGCGTCGAGAAGCTCCGGATAGGGCTGCCGGAACGGCATCCGGTTGAACCACATCCCGACGTGACCGGTGTACCCCATCGTCACGTAGATCGCGGGGTAGCGCTGGTCCGACTCGTCGTACCCGGGCGGCAGGTAGACGAGCACCGGCCGCTGATGCGGATCACCCAGCGGGTTCCCGCGCAGCAACTCGCTCTCGTACGTCGTCTGCTCGAGCCGTCCGGCAAGGTCAGCGGACCACGGCAACATGGGCAACCTCCTACATGGCGTCTGGGGCCTGCATGCCCAGCAGACCCAGCCCATCCTGCAACACCTTCCGGGTCGCCGCGCAGAGTGCGATCCGGCTGGCTCTGGTCTCACCTTCGCTCGTCAGCACCGGGCACTGCTCGTAGAACGCGGACAGTGCGGTCGCGACGTCGTACAGGTAGGTGCACAGCCGGTGCGGCTGCAGCGTCTCGGCCACCTGCTCGACGACGGCCGCGAAGCCGGTCAGCAACAGCGCCAGCCGCTCCTCGGTGGGCTCCTTGAGCTCCGTGATCTGGTCAGGGTCGGCGCCGGCCTTGGAGAGCAGCCGGGTCAGCCGAGCGTGGGCGTACTGCAGGTACGGCCCGGTGTTACCCGTCATCGCGACCATCCGGTCCAGGTCGAAGACGTAGTCGTTGCCCCGGTCGCTGGACAGGTCGGCGTACTTGACCGCTCCGATCCCGACCGCCTTCGCCGTGGCCTGCCGGTCGATGCCTTCGCGACCGTCGAGCAATGAGTCCGCCCGCGCCACTGCCTCGTTGAGCAGGGTGGTCAGCTTGACCGTGCCGCCGGCTCTTGTTTTGAAGGGTTTCCCGTTCGGTCCGAGGACGGTGCCGAAGCCGACATGCGCGGCAGTTGTTGTCGGCGGCAACCAGCCCGCGGTCTCAGCGAGTGCGAAGATCTGCTCGAAGTGGAGCGCTTGCCGATGGTCGACGACGTACACGATCCGGTCGGCGTGCAGGGTTGCTACCCGGTGCCGGACGGCGGCGAGATCGGTCGCGCTGTAGCCGAAGCCGCCGTCGGACTTCCGCACGATCACCGGCAGCGGCTGACCGTCCCGGCCGGTGAATCCGGGCAGGAACGCGCACAACGCGCCGTCCGACTCGGTGAGCAGACCGGCGGCAGACAGTTCGTCGACGATCCGCGGCAGATCATCGTTGTACGCGCTCTCGCCGACGACATCGTCCCGCGTCAGCTGGGAGTCGAGGAGTGCGTAGACCTGCTCGAAGTCGTCCAGCGAGACGTCGACCATCCGCCGCCAGATCGCCCGCGTCTCCGGATCGCCGGACTGCAGCAGTACGACCCTCGCCCGGGACTTGTCGGCGAAGGCCCCATCGGCGTCGAAGTGCTTCCGACTCCGCTCGTAGAGCAGCTGCAAACCCTGTAGATCAAGGGTTTCCGCGTCGAGGTCCTCGCTGCGCAGCTGCTCGATCATCATGCCGTACTGCGTGCCCCAGTCGCCGACGTGGTTCTGCCGGATCACGTCGTACCCGACGAACTGCAACACGTTGCAGAGCGCGTCACCGATGACGGTCGACCGGAGGTGACCGACGTGCATCTGCTTGGCGACGTTCGGCTGGGAGTAGTCGACGACTACGCGTTGGTGTCTTTCGGTGAAGGTTTGCGGTTCGTTGACCGCGGCCGCCAGCGTGGACGGGAGCAGGGTCAGGTTGATGAATCCCGGTCCGGCGATCTTCACGGGCTCGCAGAGATCGGTCAGATCGAGCGCTTCGACCAGCCGTGCGGCAACGTCCCTAGGCGGTTGGCCCAGGGCATTGCCGAGCCGAAGCGCGAGGTTGCTCTGATAGTGGCCGAACTCGGGCTTGGTCGCCGACCGCAGCTCAGGGTCGAGTTCGCCGTACGACGAACCGAAGGCGGCCGCGGCGGCGGTGGACAGTCTGGTGGCGAGGACAGGCAGAACAGCGGACATGAAAGGTCCTTCGGAGTAGACGCACTGGAACGACGAGGTGTTCAGACAGTGCGTCGTCGTCGCAGGCCGGACCGCAGGCGCAGCGCGCTCACGGACTCCAGGCTGATCGACATGTCAGTCATTATGCATGAAGTGCGGCGAGGGTGCCGGTTTGCGGTCCGCCAGCGGCTCGATCGGCGGGACCTCTGTCTCGCCCAGGAACACCCGCCGGACCACCCGCTCGGCCGCGCGTCCGTCGTCGTACTCGCAGAACTTCTCCCGGTACAGCTGCCGGTGTTTGGCCGCCTCCGCCGACGCGAACGCGCCGGTCTGCAGGATGGTCAGCAGCTCCTCGGGTGACCGCGCGACCAGCCCGGGCGGGAACTCGGTGATGTCGAAGTAGGTGCCGCGCCGTCCGTCGTAGAAGCTCTGGTCCTCGACCAGCAGCACGATCGGGCGATCCAGGTTCGCGTAGTCGAAGGTGATCGACGAGTAGTCCGAGATCAGGACGTCGGCCGCCAGCATCAGATCCTCGACCCGCGGATGATGGGACACGTCGGTCACCCGGCCGGAGTGCGCCTCCGGTGCCTTCGACAACGAATAGTGCGTCCGCACCAGCACCCGGCCGTGCTCGCCGACGGAAGCGGCCAGCCGGTCCAGGTCGAGGTGGATCCCGTCCCCGCCGAGGTCGATCAGCCCGGCCGGGGTCCGGACCGAGTCCACGCCGTCGCGGAACGTCGGCGCGTACAGCACCACCAGGTGCGAGTCGTCGAAACCGAACCCGGCCCGGATCGCGCGGACCTCGTCGAGGGTCGCGTTGATCAGCCGGTCGTTGCGCGGGAAGCCGTACTCGAGCTCCTCGAAGTACGCCGGGTAGGTCCGCTCCCAGATCTCCGAGGAGTACCGGTTCGAGGAGATGTTGAAGTCCCACCGGTCGGTCTGCCGCATCAGCTCGTCGAGGTCCAGGTCCTTCGCGGCCAGCGGGAAGTGCCGCAGGTCGGTCCCCATCGTCTTGAGCGGCGTACCGTGCTGGGTCTGCAGGTGGATCTGCCCATCCCGCTTCACCAGCTCCTTCGGCCAGTTCATGTTGCTGATGAAGTACGTCGCCCGGTCCAGCAGCTTCTGGTACGCCGGTGAGCCCGCGACGACGTACTCGACACCCTCGGGCACCACTGTGACGTGGTCGGCGTCGACGACCCACACGCCGCGCAGATGCGGCGCCAGCTCGGCCGCCTTCTCGTAGATCGCCCGCGGGTTGCAGGCGTACTGCTTGAACCAGTAGGAGCAGTACGCGGCCAGGTTCGGGTCGAGCTTGCTGCGGTGCAGGAGTTTGCCGACGGTCTTGCGCGGGCTCGGGACGTGCAGCACCTTGGCACTCAGCTTGAGGGTGGAGTAGGTCGCGTAGTCGTCGTGGATCAGCAACCACCGCTTGAACCCACGGCTGGTGCGGTCGGCGCCGTACCCCTCCGGCTTCCAGCGCTTGGCGAACGCATGCGCCGCGTGGAAGAACTCGGCCCGGTCGTCCGGGTCGATCCGCTCCGGCTTCGCCAGTACGGCGAGGATGTGGTCCAGGGACCGGTCGAACGCGAACCGGCGCCAGCCGGCCAGCTCCGGGTCGGACTGGATGAACGCATGCACCCGGTCGTACTGGTCGAAGATGTCCCACTGCCTGCGGCCGCCGGTGGCGTGGATGTTCCCGCCGGTCCGGTGCTGGCGGTAGTGCACGACCACCCGGTCCAGGGTGGCGATCCGCTCCGCGGTCAGCATCGTCGAGTACGTCCAGGGCGCGTCCTCGTAGAAGCCGGCCGTGAACGCGAACCCGTGCCGGGTCAGGAAGTCCCGCCGGCAGGCCTTGTTCCAGACCACCTCGAGGAAGGTCAGGAAGATCGGCCGCTCCGCCGCGGTGAACACCCCCGCGCCTTGCCCGGCGAAGGCGTCGTGCCGCTGGTTGCGGACCACCCGGCCGTCCCAGAAGATCCGCTCGTAGTCGAACAGCAGGATGTCCGGCCGGTCGGTCGCGTCGATCCGGGTCGCGATCGCCTCCAGCGAGCCGGGCAGGTACTGGTCGTCGGCGTCGAGGAACAGCACGTAGTCGCCGCGGCACTCCTTCAGCCCGGCGTTCCGGGCCAGCCCCAGGCCGACGTTCTCGTCCAGGTGCAGCACCCGGACCCGCGGATCGGCCGCCGCGTACTCGTCCAGGATCCGGCCGGACCCGTCCCGGTCGGCATCATCCACCCCGATGATCTCGAAGTCGGTGAACGACTGCCCGAGCACCGAGTCCAGGCACGACCGCAGCCACGCCCGGGAGGCATGGCAGGGAACCACGATGCTGAATTTGGGGACGATGCCGAGCGCCATGCCACGTCATCCTAGGGTGAAGGCATGAGTACAGATGTGTTCGAGCCACTGGGTGGGCTGGAGGGCGTCGGGTCGGCGGCCCGGGCGGCCCGGGACGCGGTCGACGTGCTGTTGCGGGACCGTGGGCTGCGCAAGGTCGGCTCGGACGTGACCGCCGAGGCCCTGCTGCGTGGCGCCCACGCCTCCGCCGCACTGGCCGGCAGCCCGGCGACCCTCGACGAGGTACGACGGGGTGGCGTCGACGGACTGGCCACCGGCGCGGTCCGGATCACCGGTGAGCTGATGCGGCTCGCTCCCCAGATCGACACCGCCCCGGTGCAGGTCTGGACCAGACTGCACCAGTTGGCCGCGGCCGATCTGGGCCCGGAAGACCAGTTGGGCCATCTGCGGACCAGTCGGGAGCCGGTGCCGGACGACATCCCGGGGCTGCCGCCGGCGCCCGGTGCCGAGGAGATGTGGGACCGGCTGAGCGCGCTGGCGCAGAATCTGACCCGCCCGACCGCGGCGCCCGGTCTCGTGGTCGCGGCGATCGTGCATGCCGAGCTCGCCATCCTGCGCCCCTTCCCGACCGCCAACGGTCTGGTCGCCCGGGCCGCCGAACGCTGCCTATTAGTTGCCCGAGGCATCGACCCGGTCGCGGTCACGGTCCCGGAGGTCGGTCACTATGAGTTGGCGGGAACCTATCCGTCCGGGCTCGGCGACTACGCAGCGCGAGGGCTGACCGGGGTTCGTGACTGGTTGCTGCGGACCTGCGAGGTCGTGGCACTGGGTGCCGAGCGGTCGCCGCTGGCCCACGTCGGCTGACATGCGAACGGCGTTCTCAGCTGAGAACGCCGTCGCTGGCACGCCATCCTGGTTACCATGCGTGCACCTGTCTGCCGCCACAGGACTAGGCCTGGGTCGCGCTGCCCGGTTGGGATGGGCTGGTCGCCGCGTGGGTGCCTGGCTGCCGTGCAATCTCTACCGGACCCGAAGGTCCTTTGTGCTTCCTTTGTACTCCTGAAAACCCTTTCTGTGAAGGGCTTACGCGACCTTCATGGAGTTGAGAACAATGAAGCAGCCTTCAGCTTTCGGGCCGGCGACCGGCCCGGCTCCCGGGTCAGCTTTCGGTGCGGCGGGCGCGTCGGCGGGCGGCCAGGAACAGTGCCCCGGCGGCCAGTCCGGCGACCGCCACGGTGGCCACGGCAGGCCGTCGTACCTCGCGAAAACGGCCTTGCTCGGCCAGGCCGACCGGCTCGCTGAAGTCCAGCACCGGCCAGTCCCGGGCCACCGCGAGCCGGCGTAACGCCTTGTCCGGGTTGACCGCGAAGGGGTGACCCACCGCAGCCAGCATCGGCTCGTCGGTGACGGAATCCGAATAGGCGTAGGAGTTCTCCAGGTCGTAGCCCTCGGCCTCGGCCAGCGCCAGGATCGCGGTCGCCTTGTGCGGGCCGTACGCGTACTCCTCGATCTCACCCGTGTACTTGCCATCGGCAACTACCATCCGGGTGGCGATCACCTTGTCGGCGCCGAGCATCGCGCCGATCGGCTCGACCACCTCGGCCCCGGACGACGACACGATCACCACGTCCCGGCCGGCCGCGTGGTGCTCGTCGATCAGCTCGACGGCTTCCTCGTGGATCATCGGGGTCACGATGTGGTGCAGGGTGTCGGCGACGATCGCCTTCACCGTGTCCACGTCCCAGCCGGTGCACATCGCGGACAGGTACTCCCGCATCCGTTCCATCTGGTCGTGGTCGGCGCCGCCGAGCAGGTACACGAACTGGGCATAGGCACTGCGCAAGACGGTCCGGCGGTTGATCAGCCCGCCGGCGTAGAACGGCCGGGAGAACGCCAACGTGCTGGAACGGGCGATTATGGTCTTGTCCAGATCGAAGAAGGCGGCCGTTCTGGCCGTCCCGGAGTGCGCCATGGGGTCGAGCATAGGCATCGGGGAGAAACGCCGAGGGACCCGGGCTTTTGTGTGGGCCGGTCTCCCGTTAGACTGTTTGCCAGTGTGACAGTGACACTGGCTCGAGAGCGCCTGATCGGTGAACTCGGCGCCTGGATGACATCGTCCAGTTTGCAACCGAACTGAGATGTGTGGAGTCCAGACTTGGGGGGTACATACCTCCTGACAGTGGCAGACTGTCGCCTCCTGATCGGCCCCCGGCTCCTCCCCCCGAGCCCGTGGCCGAAGACGGCCCCCGGTCACCCCCCCCGCCGGGGGCCGTCGCCTTTCCTCCTCCAGGTGGAGTGGCCTTCCTCCCGCTGCTGCGGAGTTTCCCGTCGCGAATGTAAAAGCCTCCTCAGTTTTCTGCCCGTGGGAGCGCTTTCAAATTATGCAGGGTCTTGACAATGTAGTTGCGCAGTCACAGTTTGTAAGCCATGAACCCGCGTGCACTCCGCCCCCAGGCCGCGATCATTCCCGCCCTGATCACGCTTCTCGTTGCCCTCACGGGCCTGCTTCTGGTCCCCGCGACCGGATCCGCCGCCACCAACCTCGTCACGAACGGAACCTTCGAGACCGGCAACCTGTCCGGCTGGACCTGTTCCGCCGGCGCCACCACCACGTCGGCCCGCACTGGCAGCTATGCGCTCCAGGGCAGCCCGGCGGCGTCCGACAACGCCCGCTGCACCCAGTCGATTCCGGTCAAGGCCAGTACGACGTACACCTTGTCCGCCTGGGTCAAAGGCTCGAACGTCTACCTGGGCTTCGAGGGAGGTACGTCGACCTGGAGCACCAGCACCACCTGGAACCAGCTGACGACCACCTTCACCACCGGCGCGTCCGCGACCAGGGTGACGATCTACCTGCACGGTTGGTACGGGCTACCGCCGTACCAGGCTGACGACGTCGTACTGGATGGTCCGGGTGGTACGCCGGACCCGACCACTCCGCCCACCACTCCGCCGACGACACCTCCCACCACTCCGCCCACCACTCCGCCCACGACTCCGCCTCCGACGAACGGCTCGCTGCCCAAGCACGTTCTCACCGGCTACTGGCAGAACTTCAACAACGGCGCCACGGTCCAGCGCATCTCGGACGTGCACGCCGCGTACGACCTGATCGCGGTAGCCTTCGCCGATGCTGACCCGGCCCGGCCGGGTGCCATCACCTTCAACCTGGACTCCGCCGGGCTGGGTGGTTACACGGTCGCCCAGTTCAAGGCCGACATCGCGGCCAAGCAGACGGCCGGCAAGCGGGTCATCCTGTCGGTCGGCGGTCAGAACGGCACCATCTCGGTCGGCAGCTCCGAGGCCGCGACCAACTTCGCCAGCAGTGCTCTGACAGTGCTTCGCGAGTACGGCTTCGACGGGATCGACATCGACCTGGAGAACGGGGTCAACGCGCAGTACATGGGTCAGGCGCTGCGCAGCCTGCACGGCCAGTTCGGCAGCGGCCTGATCATCGCGATGGCGCCGCAGACGATCGACATGCAGAGCACGTCGTTCGAGTACTTCAAGCTCGCGCTGGCGATCAAGGACATCCTGACGGTGGTCAACGTGCAGTACTACAACTCCGGCTCGATGAACGGCTGCGACGGACAGGTGTACTCGCAGGGCACGGTCGACTTCATCACCGCGCAGGCCTGCATCATGCTGCAGAACGGCCTCCGCCCCGACCAGGTCGGCCTCGGCCTGCCGGCGTCGTCGCGCGCGGCCGGTAGTGGCTACGTCTCGCCGCAGATCGTCAACAACGCGCTGGACTGCCTCACCCGGGGCACGAACTGCGGCAACTTCAAGCCGAGCACCACGTGGCCGTCGCTGCGCGGTGCGATGACCTGGTCGACCAACTGGGACGCGCTGAACGGCAACGCGTTCGCCAACCAGGTCGGCGCCCACGTCCACTCACTGCCCTGATGTCCTGACCATGCACAGCTACCGACCGGCTCCGGTGCTGGAAGCGCTCGGTGTCTGCTCGGAGGACGAGCAGCTCTACCGGGCGCTTCTGGCCCGACCGGAGTCCACTACGACCGACCTGTCACGTGACACCGGGTGGCCTGCCAACCGCGTCGGCAGACACCTGAAGTCGCTGCTGTCCCTCGGCCTTGCCTCGCGGACGACGGGCCGCCCGGCCAGATACCTGCCGGCTGTACCCGAGGCGGCTGTTGAGCTCCTGGCGCTGCGGAAGCAGGCTGCGATTGTCGAGGCCAGGCTGGGTGCGTCTGTGCTGACCACGGAGTTCCGCCGGCCGGACTCGTTCACCGTGATCCGAGGGGCCGAGGCGGTCGCGCAGCGGTTTTACCAGGCCCAGCAGAGCGCCCAGACCGAAGTGCTCATCCTCGACCGGTCGCCGTACGTCGTACTGCCGATCGAGCCGCGGCGTGCTCATGGAGTGGCCTATCGGACGATCTACGACATGGCGTCGCTGTCCGAGCCAGGTGACTTGGTGGCTGCCCAGTCTGCCGGTTGCCGGATCCTGCGCGACGTACCACTCAAGCTGGTTGTGGTGGATCGTCGTACCGGGCTGCTTCCGACGAGTCCGGACGTGGTGGTGGAGCTGGGGCCATCGAG
The DNA here is from genome assembly GCF_043197365.1 of Kribbella sp. NPDC049174. Taxonomy (NCBI): domain Bacteria; kingdom Bacillati; phylum Actinomycetota; class Actinomycetes; order Propionibacteriales; family Kribbellaceae; genus Kribbella; species Kribbella sp. NPDC049174. The sequence continues at coordinate 276,900 of NZ_JBICSZ010000008.1, forward strand.
CCTGCTGGACGCGTTGCTGCGGCTGTTCGAGCTGTTGTGGCAGCAGGCGAGTCCGCTGTCTCCTTCTGCTTCGGAGGGACCGCTGAGTGGTGAGGACCAGCAGTTGCTGGCGCTGGCCGCGGCAGGGCTGACGGATCAGGCGATCGCTCGACGGCTGGGAGTGGCGCAGCGGACGGTCGAGCGGCGGATGCAGCGGATCCTGAAGGCACTGGACGCGACCACCCGCTTCCAGGCCGGCCTCCGGGCCGGTCAACGCGGGCTGCTCGTCTAGTCGGTGAGGTCGGCCACCGACCCTCCACTCGCTCCTTCAGTCCGTCACATCGGCGACCGTGGCGTTGAGGGCCTTGAAGAGGTCCTCGGCGGTCACGGTGATGCCGACGCCGTGGTCGCCGCCGCCGATGGAGATCGTGCCGGTGATTCGTTCGTCGGCGACGACCGGCCAGGCGTGCGTGCTGCCGAGCGGTGTGATCGTGCCGCGGACGTACCCGGTGACGGCGAACGCCGTGTCCTTGTCCGGCATCGAGATCCGGTTGACGCCGAGCAGCGTGCGCAGCTTCGGCCACGCGATCTCCCGGTCACCGGGGACCAGCACGAAGCGGTAGTCGTCGTTGGACAGCCGGACGACGATCGTCTTGATCAGGTCGGCCGGCTCGATGCCCCGGGCGGCCGCGGCTTCCTCCAGCGAGTTGACGCGTCCATGCCTGGTCACCTCGTAGCTCAGCCCCAACTGGTCGGCTGCCTCGATCGCTTTGGTCACCCGGCTAGTTTCGCACCTTGCTGGGAACGTTCTTGAGGAGAACGGCCAGCACGAGAGTGATGAGGTACAGCACGCCCGCCTCAAGCGCCACGCCGCTCCAGCCGCCGTGACTCCACGCTGCTCCAGCCAGACCACCGAAGACCGACGACCCCAGGTAGAACGAGAACAGGTAGAGGCTGGCAGCCTGTCCGGTACCCCCACCGCCGGCGTGTGCTCGAGCGGCCACCCATCCGCTGGCCACACCATGTACGGCGAAGAAGCCCGCCGTCATCACCGCAAGCCCGACGACGATCAGCGGAAGCGGTGCCGCCAAGGAGATGGCCACTCCGGCGAGTGTGACCAGACACCCGACCGGGACGACCGTACGACGCCCGCACCGGTCAGCCAGCCACCCAGCCGTCGCCGAACCAGCCGACCCGAGCAGATAGACGGTGAACACCAGGCCCGCAGCGCCAGCGCTCAAGTCGTACGGCGCTCCGGAGAGCCGGAAGACGGACCCGTTGTAGATGGCGACGAACGCGCCTACCGCGGTGGCGGCTATTCCGTAGAGGGCGAGCAGGGCTGGATCACGCAGTACACGACCTGTCTGTGTCATGAGCTGCCGGGGTCTCGCTGAGGTCGGGTGGAAGTTCTGCGACGCGGGGAGCAACAGCCAGACCACAGCGGCGCACAGCACGCCCACGAGGGCGATGCCGCCAGACGCGACCCGCCAGCCGCCGAGGTCTGCGAGCCCGCCCGCGATCAGGCGACCCGCCATGCCGCCGACCGCCGTACCGGCGATGTAGAGACCGCTGGCGCGCGCATGGCTGTCCTGATGCACCTCCTCCCGCAGGTAGGCCATCGCGACCGCGGGCAGCCCGGCCATGGCGACGCCTTGGAGACCGCGGAGAGCGAGCAGCGTGTGCCACGTCGGAGCCACTGCGCAGAGCAATGCGATGCCAGAGGTGGCTGCGACCGACCAACGCATCAGTCTGGTGCGCCCGACCACCTCGGACGCCGGACCGGCGATCAGCAGAGCGATGCCGAGTCCGAGCGTGGCCAGCGACACGGTGAAGGCGCTCTGGCTGGGGGAGACATGGAACGCGTCGACGAGCTCGGGGAGCAGTGGCTGGGTGCTGTAGAGCAGTGCGAACGTCGCCAGGCCCGCCGCGAAGAGAGCGACGGACAGCCGGCGGTAGCCGGCGTCACCCGGTCGATAGCCGGGCTGGACGGCGACGGAGGTGTGCATGCCTTCGACCGTGCCACGGGATTTGCGATACGTAAAATGTCGATCTCAGCAGTAATCGATACGATTCCAGTATGAATGTCGAGGATCTGCGCTGGTTCGCGGTACTTGCGGAGACCGAGCACCTGACCGAGGCGGCGGCACAGCTGGGGACCAGTCAGCCGAATCTGTCCCGGTCGCTGCGCCGGGTCGAGAGCGCGTTCGGCGTCCAGCTCTTCGAGCGTGAGCACCGAGGCGTCCGGCTGAATCCGTACGGACGGGTCGTCCTGGAGGCAGCCCGAGCCGGTACGGCGGCAGTCGACTCGGCCCGGCAGCGCATCGACGCGCTGCTCGACCCTGAGTCGGGGACGGTCCGGCTCGGGTTCCTGCATTCGGTCGCCACCAGCCTCGTACCGGACCTGCTGAGGGCGTTCCGTGAGGTGGCGCCGAGCGTTCGGTTCGCGCTACGGCAGGAGCCGGCCCACGACATCGTCCAGGACCTGGAGAGCGGTGAGGCCGAGATCGGCATCATCGCGCCGCGACCGGATCCGGAAGTGTTCGGCTGGCATCTGCTCGAACAGCAGCGGCTGTGCCTGCACGTCCCGCCTGGACATCCGCTGGCCGCACGGCGCCGGGTGGAGCTGGCGGCGGCTGCTGACGAGCCGTTCGTCGGGCTGCGGCCTGGGTTCGGCTTCCGGCGGATCAGTGAAGAGCTGTGCCGTGCGGCCGGCTTCACTCCGCGGCTGGCCTTCGAGGCGACCGACCTCGCCACCATCGACAGCCTGGTCGGTGCCGGCCTGGGCGTGGCGGTGCTGCCCTCCGGTGCGGTCCGCGGGAACGAGAGCGGGGCGGTGTCGATACCGCTCGCCGGGGTCCAGGCCCGCCGCGAGATCGGCATGGCCTGGCGGCTGCGGGCGCAGCTGACCCCGGCCGCCGAGCGGTTCCGAACGTTCGTCCGCTCCCAGCCGGTCAGATCGACGTGAGGTCGGGGCTGCTGATCCCCGCCTACTGCGCGGTCCCAGCAGGCCCGACCTAGTGACTTTCGTAGCGTTGATCCAATTTTCCCGGTGTCGACTTGCAGAGACAGGGCTTTCCACCGCACAGTTTCCTCCGTGAGGAAGCGTCTCAGTTCGATTCGGCCGAGCCGGCGTCTGCTGTTCACAGCGGGCACGGCCGCTGCTGCGTCGACGGTTGCGTCGGCCGCAACGGCGTCGGCGGCCTCGAAGGGCGAGCTGACCTCGACCGGCGCCTACGGGTCGGGTGTGCTCGGTGCCTGGGAGCGTCAGGCCCGGGCGATCTCGAGCGACGCGCAGATCCGCGAGACGCGGGAGACCGACGGCGTCTTCATGTTCGGCGACAGCATCGGCGTCCAGGACGGCCCGTCGCTGGCCCGGCTGCTGTCCGCGCACGGCATCACCATGGCCGTGCACAACTGGGCCGGCCGACCGGTCACCCCGGCCGTCGACGCGCTGGACACCTGGGCCCAGGACCACGGCCTGCCGCACCGGATCCTGATGTCGGTCGGATCCAACGACATCTTCACCCCGCCGGCGGTGGCCGCTCAGGTCGAGCGGACGATGCAGATCGTCGGCGACGAGCGCACGGTCTTCTGGGTGAACATCCAGGCGGCCCGGACCGGGCACGGCCCCGCCGTCCAGGTCTCCGACCAGCGCAACAGCGCCTGGATCAACCTGCAGCTGGCCGACGCGCAGCGCCGGCACGACAACCTCCGCGTCGTGCAGTGGGCCGAGCACCTGGCCGCCAAGCCGAACCGCCTGTCCAAGTACCTGCGCGACGGCCTGCACCCGTCGATCCCGCTCGGGCAGAACGCCCGCAACGCCCTCATCGTCCAGGCCCTCAAGTCGGGCTGACCCGGCTGACCCGGCTGGGCTGGCTGACCCGGCTGGGCTACGGCTGCGGTTCCAGCTGGCTTCCGGCTTGGCGACGTGCGGGTGGTTGCCCGCACGTCGCCGTACCGCATTCTCTAGAAGCCCGCGGTGATGCGGGTGAACTCCCAGTCGGGTTGCGCGATGCCGGAGCAGTTGGACACCACTCCGCCGCCGGCACAGCCGCGGTCCCGGTTCACCGACCAGAACGCCAGCCGCCCCAGCCCGTTGGACTTGGCCCAGTTGGTGATGTTCTGCCAGGTGGCCGTCGTGGTCATCTCCTGCTGGTCCGACAGACCGTTCATGCCCGAGATGCCCTGGTGGGCGTAGGCCTGCGCGGTCGTCCAGCCGAAGGTCGCCTTCAGCTTGTTGTTCAGGCCGACGGACGCGTTGATCGTGTCCTGCTGGATGTTCGAGCTGCCGAAGTCGAACGGCATCAGCGTGTAGATGTCGATGTTCGCGCCGAGTGCCGCGGACCGCTCGATCAGCCGGTTGCCCCAGTAGTTCGGGCCGGTGGTCGACGTACCGAAGGTGAGGATCGTCTGGATCCCCGGGTTGTTCTGCTTGACGATCTTGAGGGCGTTGAGGATGCGGTCCTGGACCAGCTCGTTCTCGAACTCGTCGCTGTTCTCGATGTCGACGTCGATCGCCTTCAGGTTGTACGCGTTGATCACCTGCTGGTACGCCCCGGCCAGTGCCTCCGGCGTGCTGCAGTTCGGGCCGAGCTTGTTACCGCTCCAGCCACCGATCGACGGCACGATGTCGCCGCCGGCCGCGCGGATCTGTGCGATCGCGTTGGCGTCCGCACTGCCCTGCAGCGGCCTGCTGCCGTCCCAGGCCGGGTTGCAGCCGCCGGACGACAGGATGAACGCCATGGTGAACCACTTGATGCCAGTCGCGTTCATGACGGTCGCCGGGTTCGGCGGGTCACCCCAGCCCATGTAGAGGTACGGCGCTGCCCGCCGGGTGCTGGGCTCACCGCCACCGGTGGTGGTCTTCACGGAGATGGTGCTGCTCTTCGGACCCTCGCCAGCGCTGTTGGACGCACTCACCTGGTAGCTGTACGTCGTGTTGGCGGCAAGACCGGAGTCCGTGTACGACGTACCAGTCGGGGAGCCGACCTTCGTGCCGTTGCGGTACACGCTGTAGCTCGTTGCACCGCTCGGAGCGGACCAGGTGAGGCTCACCGACGATGAGGTCGCCGTACCGGAGAGACCTGTCGGTGCGCCGGGTGCGGTGCCACCACCGCCACCTGTGCAGGAGCCGCCGTTCAGTCGGCAAGCGGCGAGACCGGGGAAGTTGCCCGGGCTGCCGTTGAAGCCGAAGGTGACGGTGGCGCCGGGTGCGAGCGGTCCGGCCCAGCTCGGCGGGGTGAACGTGTGGGTCTGGCCGCTGCTGCTCCTGGTCGCGTCCCACGAACTGCTGATGGTGTAGCCGGACGGGAAGTCGAGTGCGACCGACCACGTGCTCAGTGAACTCGTGGTGCCGTTGGTGACGGTCACCTTGCCCTCGAAGCCGCTGCCCCAGTCGGACACCTTGGTGAACGCTGCGGTGACGGAGGCCGCGTTCGCGGCCGGCGCTGTGAGGAGAGCTAGGACTACTGCGGTGATGGCGGCTAATGCCACCGTGATGCGTTTCATGATTCTCCGATCAGTGGGCGGTACGTGATCAGACCTGGCCCCAGAGTGCGGGGACGTTCGGTGGCTCCCAGCCGGTCAGGGAGGTGTGACCCTGGATGCACTTGTAGGTGAGGCCGTTGTAGCTCACCAGCGCACCGGCCGCGTACGCCGTGTTGGGCGCCCACGGGGTGGCCGTAGGAGGCGTCGGCGTCGGGGTGGGAGTCGGGGTGGGCGTGGGTGTTGGGGTCGGGGTAGGCGTAGGAGTGGGGCTCGGAGTCGGACTCGGCCCGCTGCAACCCGGTGTGTCGGCGTTGACCGCGTTGACCACGTGGTTGAAGAGGGTGACGCTCGGATCCAGTGCCTCGAGGGAGTACATCATCGCGCCGGCCAGACCGTTGCAGTGCTGGTAGTCAGCCTTGGCCTTGATCGACTGGGCGTTGTCGCCGGTCCAGAACGTCCCGTTGCGGTAGAACCACGTTGCCTTCGTGGTGTCGTCGAAGTACGTCGCCGACGGGTCGTCGACGAAGCCGACGAGCTCCTTGTAGAAGGAGACGCCTGGCACGTTGCCACTCATCGCATGACCGTCAGCAGGTCCGGTGGCCGGCTGGTACTTGCCGTTGGCGGTGCTCGGAACGCCCTTCCAACCCCTGTAGTAGAAGGGATATCCAATGGTCAGCTTGTTCGCCGGGAAACCGCCGGGGATGCCGTACGCCGGGTCACCGGTGGTCCACGCCTTGATGGCTCCGTCGACCGAGTACTTGGCCGAGCCGGGCGGGATCGGCGTACTCGGGTCGTCCGGGGCCTGGTAGAGCGGGTCCTGGAAGTTCGTCGGCCCGGTGGCGTCCCAGCCGCCGTGCATGTCGTACGTCATCACGTTGTTGTAGTCGAGGTACTGACCGATCTTGTCGGTCTCGATGGTGGCGATCTTGTCCTGCCCGGCCGGAGTCGCCGCGGTCAGGTAGTAGCGATTGCCGGTCTGGTTGCCGTAGGCATTGAGCTGGGCGCGGAACTCGGCCAGCAGCAGGGTGAAGTTCTGCTTGTCGGCCGGGCTCCAGTGGTTGCCGACATGCCCGTTCGGCGAACCCGGGTACTCCCAGTCGAGGTCGATACCGTCGAAGATCCCGGCCGCCGTACCAGGGCCGCCGAAGCCGTCGATCACGGGCAGGTCGCCCTTGAGGAACATGTTGACGCAGGAACTGACGAACGTCTTGCGCTTCGCGTCGGTGGAGGCGGCGTCGGAGAAGTACTTCGAGTAGGTCCAGCCGCCGATCGAGATCAGGATCTGGAGGTTCGGGTACTGCGCCTTGAGCTTCTTCAACTGGTTGAAGTTGCCCTGGATCGGCTGGTTCCAGACATCACCAACCCCGTCGACGCTGATGTCCGCGCCGTACGACTTGCCGTAGTCGGCGAACGCGTCACCGGCGCCGTCACCGGCGTTCGGGTTGTTCTCGTCCTGCGAGGCGGCCTTGTTCGCCATGAAGCAGGTGTGGTCGGTCGGGTGGATGTTGGCGAACGCGTAGTTGAGGAAGTCCAGCTTGCCGGCCGCGCCGGTGGTGATCAGGTTCTTCGGGTAGAACGCGTTGGCGTAGATGCCCCACTGGGTGAAGTACGCCGTCTTCACACCACCGCTGACGGCGGCTTGGGCTTGTGGTGACTCGGCCGTCGCTGCCGACACGCCGGCGGCGGTGAGCAGGGCGGTGGTGGCGACGGCCGCCGTGGCGGCGAGCATGCGCAATCGACTCATGGGCGGTCCTCCGGAGCTGGGACGGAAGCGGTCCGGTGAAATTTAGTTAAAGACGCTTCGAAAGGAACCGTAACCGTTCCCGGCGAGTTGGTCGCCGCCTCACGATGGCGGATTCCCGCTGCTGACGGAAACCCGACAACGCCTTTGTCCACAGGGATTCCAGTGCCTCGTCCATCGGTGGTCCGATGACGGCATCTTCTAGGCATGGACACTTCATTCCCTGCTGACGACATTTCGGTGCTCATGGCAACAACCGACGAGGTTCTGCTCGACGACCTGCTCCGGCTGGCGGCGGCCGCCTCGGTGACGCCCCTGGTCGAACACGACCTGCTCGGCCTCCGCCGCAGCTGGCATGCCGGGTCGCTGGTCGTGGTCGGCCAGGATCTCGCCGAGCCGCTCGCCCGCACCCAACCGGTACGACGCTCGGGCGTCGTCGTGGCCAGTCTCGCGGACGGCGACGACTTGTATCGCTGTGCCTTCGACATCGGTGCGGAGTCGGTCTTCCGGTTACCTACGGACGAATCCGCGTTGGGTGACAAGCTGGCCGACGCCTTGGACGGCGGGGTGAGGACGGCCCAGACGCTCGCCGTCGTCGGCGGCTGCGGGGGAGCGGGTGCTACCACCCTCGCGTCGGCGGTCGCGGTGTTCGGGAATCGGCGCGGCCTCCGGACGATGCTGATCGACGGCGACCCACTCGGCGGCGGGATCGAGCTCGCGCTGGGGATCGAACACGATGTCGGCGATCGCTGGCCGAAGCTGCTCAACGCCTCCGGTCGGGTGAGCGCCGCGGCGCTGCGCTCCGCCCTGCCGTCGGTTGACGGCCTGGCGGTGCTGTCGTGGGATCAGTCCGACGTGACCGTCCTGCCGCCGGAGACGATGAGTTCGGTGCTGGGTGCGGCGCAACGCAGTAGCGATCTGGTCGTGGTCGATCTGCCGCGTCGTGCGGATCCGGCCGTCGAGGAAGGGTTCGTCCGCGCCGGCCTGACGCTGCTCGTCGTACCATGCGACGTCAGATCCGTCGCCGCCGCCAAACGACTGGTCGGCCCGCTGCGTGAGGTCGCGGGCGACCTCCGCCTGGTGGCACGCGAGCCCCGAGCGAGCGCTCTGTCCGCCTCCGACGTCGCCAACCACCTCTCATTGCCCTTAGCAACAAAGATCGGTCACGAGCGAGACCTCCCAGCCGCAATGGACCAGGGCCGCTTCGACCCCCGTCCGCGCGGCCCTCTGGCCCGAGCCGCCTCCGACCTCCTGTCCCTCCTGAACCTCCCCACCCCGGCTGCCGCATGACCCGCCCTGTTTCGATCACCCACGCGCCCCGATCGGTCGCGGCATGAACGTCACCGCTGCGCTCATCGACCGCGTCCGCGGCACCCTGGCCGTCACCGGCGCCGAACCAACCCCCGCCCGAGTAGCAGCCGCCTTGCGCGCCGACGGCAGCGTCTACGGCGACTCCATCGTGCTAGCCGTCGTCGCAGCCCTCCGCCGCGAGGCCTTGGGCGCAGGACCCCTCGACACGCTGCTCTCCGAGCCAGGCATCACCGACATCCTGGTGAACGGCCCCGACGAGGTCTACATCGACCGCGGCTCCGGCCTCGAACGGGTACTGACCCGCACCGGCGACGAGCCAGCCATCCGCCGTCTGGCCACCCGCCTCGCCGCAGCCGCCGGCCGCCGACTCGACGACGCAACGCCGTACGTCGACGTACGCCTCTCCGACGGCACCCGCTTCCACGCCGTCCTCTCACCCATCGCCGCACCCGGCACCTGTCTGTCCTTACGAGTCCCCTCCCGCAAGGTCTTCACCCTCGACGACCTGGTCGCCGCCGGCGCCCTACCCCCAGCAGGTACGACGGTCCTGCGCGATCTACTCGATGCGCGACTCGCGTTCCTGATCAGCGGCGGAACCGGAACCGGGAAGACCACCTTGCTCAATTCACTGCTGTCGCTGATGGATCCATCCGAGCGACTCGTCTTGGTCGAGGACGCCAGCGAACTGCGCCCCGATCATCCCCACGTCGTCCGCCTCGAGGCGCGACCACCGAACGTTGAGGGCAGCGGCGAGATCAGCCTGCGCGACCTGGTCCGCCAAGCCCTGCGAATGCGCCCCGACCGCCTGGTCGTCGGTGAGGTTCGCGGCCCTGAAGTAGTCGACCTGCTCAGCGCCCTCAACACCGGCCACGAAGGCGGCTGCGGCACCCTCCACGCAAACTCAGCAGCCGACGTACCAGCCCGCCTGGAAGCTCTTGGCGCCCTGGCCGGCCTCTCCCGAGACGCCATCCACAGCCAGATCGCCTCGGCTCTCCACGCCGTCATCCACCTGACCCGCACCCCCAACGGCACCCGCCGAATCGCCGAAATCCAAACCTTCGACCGCCTACCCACCGGCCAGACAATCACCCGCCCAGCCGTCCAATTCCACCCCAACGGCACCATCACCCTCCTCCCCCCATCCCAAGCCTTCACCAACCCCCAAGCAGCCGCCGCATGAACTACGGCCCCTTCTCACCCTGGCCATCTCCCTCCCCACAGCCCACCGCTTCACCAACCTCCCGGTTGGTTCGTCACAACCGCCGCCTTCGAACCCTTGCCCTCGCACTGATCTCCTCGCGCCCCGCAGCCCAGCGATGCGCAAGACAATCGGTGGTCGTTGCATGAGCTACGCCTTCATCTCTTGCCTGCTGGTGCTTGTCACCGTGCTTCTGACCCTGCCCGCCCGAGGCCGCGGTCTTCACCGCCTCGCCTCACGACCTCCCTCTCGCCCGCGCCTACCTCATCGCCTACTACTCGTCCCACTCACCGTTCTCATCGCCCTGGTGCTCGGGCTGCAGTTCTTGGTCTCCGCCTTCGCCTGCGCCGTTGTCCTCTCCCTGGTATTAGTCCAGCGAGCCCAACACCGCCGACGCACAGCCGCCGCAACCCGCCGCGCCCAGATCATCGAGGCCCTAGACGTCCTCGCCGCCGACCTGACAGCCGGCCGCCCACCCGTCGACGCCCTGGAAGGTGCCGCAGCCAGCTGCCCCGACTTCCAAGTCGCCTACGCCGCCGCAAAACTCGGCGGTGACGTCCCCGGCGCTCTCGAGATAGCCGCAGAATCTCCCGGCGCAGGCGGCCTCCGCGCCCTATCAGCAGCCTGGCGCGTAGCCGAGGAATCCGGAGCCGCGTTCGCCGCCCTCACCGAACGCCTCGCAGAGTCACTCCGCGCCGACGAAGCCATCCACCGCCAGACCGCAGCCAGCCTCGCCGGCGCACACTCGACCGCCCGCATCCTCGCGTTGCTGCCGGTCTTCGGCATCGCCCTCGGCTACTCACTAGGCGCCAAACCGTTGACCTTCCTCACCGCAACTCCAATCGGCTGGCTCTGCCTAGCCGCCGGCCTAGCCCTCACCACGCTCGGCCTCCACTGGACCACCCGACTAGCGGAGGCCCACCCATGACCGCCGCGTTGGCCGCGTTCGCTGCAGCCATCACGTCGTACCTCGTCATACCCGCCCACCCAGATCTCCGTCGCCTATCACCCCAGCCGCGCCGTACACGTGCCCGCCCGCCACGCCTGCACCGATTGGCGGCCGGGTCAGCCGCAGCCGGCCTGCTGCTGGCCTTCGGTCTCCCGTGGGGCGTCCCGCTCGCCGGGGCTGCTCTCTACGCGGTCCCCAAGGCATTAGCCCGCCTAGAACCAGCCGCCGCCAAACAACGCGCGGCCCGCATCGCCCGCGACCTCCCCGTGGCGGTCGATCTGCTCGCCGCCTGCCTCCGCGCCGGACGCCCACCACAACAAGCCCTCGCCACAGTCGCCACAGCCATCCGCGGCCCACTCGCCGAACTGTTCACCGAGGTCGCGCACCACCTCGCGCTGGGAACAGATCCCATGGACGCCTGGTCGCGCCTGCGTTCCGAGCCAGCCTGTGCCCCCTTCGCCAGAGCCATCGACCGCTCGCTCCGCTCAGGCGCACCGCTCTCGAAGACCCTCGAACACCTGGCCGACGACACCCGCCAAGCCCACCACCACGCCGCCGACCAACAGGCGCGCGCAATCGAGTCCCGTACGGCCCTGCCGCTAGGCCTCTGCTTCCTGCCCGCCTTCGTTCTCCTGTCCATCGTCCCCACCATCGCCGACGCCCTGATTCCCTACCTGTCTCGCTAAAAGAGCTATAGGCAACTAAATCTCATGCATCGCGGAGAAGTTGTCCCCAGGTTCGAAACTCCTTCAAAAAAAGGGCGTCGACGACGGCACCTTGTCAGTGAGTGGTCCGGACGAGCCGGACCGCAGATCGGGAGGTATCAGATGTCCAAGGCGCTGGTGGCGGTCCGTCACCGTCTTCGCAACCGTTCCGAGCGCGGAGCCGCCACCGCGGAGTACGCGGTGAGTGTCGTCGCGGTCTGCGGCCTCGGCGGCATCCTCGTCGCCCTGCTGAAGTCCGACGCAATGGTGAACGCACTCAAAGCACTCATCAACTACGCCCTCCAGCTCGCCGGCGTAGAGGGCGTCCAGCTCTAACCACCAGGGTCGGTCGCGGGAGCCCCTCACCCGCGACCGACCCACCCACCCGCAGGAGCCCCAATGCCACCCACAGCAATCCACCGCACCCACGTCAGCAACCAACACACCACCGCAAGCAGTCAACGTGGTGCTGCGTGCAGCCGAAGCGCCACCGCGAGAGGCCGCTGTGGCCGCATGAATGCTCAGCGCGGTGCGGTTACCGCCGAGGTGGCCATCGCCCTCCCAGTCCTGCTCACCCTGCTCTTCCTGGGCATCTGGCTGATCGGCGTCGTCACAGCCAACATCCGCTGCATCGACGCCGCCCGCGACGTAGCCCGCGCAGTAGCTCGCGGCGAATCCCCCGAAACAGCGCAAGAAATAGGCCGCCGCACAGCTCCCGCCGGCGCCACCGTCACCATCAGCCGCACCGACTCCGACATCCACGTGACAGTCACTGCCAGTCCCCACCGCAACGCGCCCCTCCTGGAGGCCCTCCCAGCCACCCCGATCACCGCTGAAGCCACCGTCCAATCCGAACCGACCACCGAGGAGACAACGCCATGAGCCACCCACCGTCCCGACGACCGCGAACCGACCGCGGCAGCGGCACCCTCCTGACCCTCTTCATGGGCCTACTCCTCGCAACCGCCGTGGCCATGGCAACCCTCTGGTCAGCCATCTCCATAGCCCGCCACAAACTCGCAGCCGCCGCCGACCTGACAGCCCTGAGCGCCGCGCAAGCCCTCGCATCCGGCACCCCAGATCCCTGCAACACAGCCCACCGCATAGCCGCCACCCACAACGTCGACCTGGCCGACTGCCAACTCGCGCCCGACTCCGTATCCATCCGGGTCACCACCCAGCTGGAGCTGGCCGCGATCGCCCACCCAACCCTGTCCGCCTCCGCCCGCGCAGGCCCTATCTAGTCGCCGCGGGAAGCAGGTGGTTCTGATGCGGTCGCGATCTGGTCGCAATCTGGTAGAGATGCCGCGTTGATCTGGACGAGGCGCGGGAGCGGACTCCATGATCTGGAACCGAAGACCTGCCCATCCTCCCGGACGCACTTCCCCGGCGCCCGGACGGTCACCCCGGAGGCCCGTTTGCCCGACCGCATCCGGCTGTTGCTGGTCGACGACCAGATCCTCAGTCGAGGCGTCCTCAGAAGCGGTCTGGAACGCGAACGCGACCTGGAGATCGTTGCCGAACTCAACCGTTCGGACGATGTCGTGGCCGCCGCCAAACGTCTCCGTGCGAACGTCGCCCTGCTCGACGCCGCCGGACCGGGGAACGACAGCATCAAGGTCACCACCAGGCTGCGGACCTCGATCCCGGAGTGCCGCGTCGTCATGCTCACGACGTACGGGCGCCCGATCCACCTCCGCCGCGGTATCGAGGCCGGCGCCAAAGGGTTCGCCCTGAAAGGCAGCCCCGCTCCGCAGCTGGCCGACGCCGTACGACGGGTGCACCTCGGCCTCCGCGTGGTCGACGCCAACCTGGCCGCGGACAACCTCAAGTACTCCGAGACGCCCCTCAACGACGACGAGACCGACACCCTGCGCGCCGCCCGCGACGGCGGCTCGATCGCCCTGATGGCGCGCAAGCTCGACGTCTCCGAACGCGTCATCCGCACCCGCCTCTGGTCCGCCATCGGCAAAACCGGCGCCCGCACCCGCTCCGACGCCATCCAAATAGCCGAACACAACGGCTGGCTCCTCGACTAACCTCCCGCCGCCCGAGCATGCAGGCACCTCTGGCCGAGCAGGGCAGCCCTTGGCGGTGCATGCAGGCCCCTCGACGGCCGGCGTCACCTCAGGGGAGGTACGTCGGTCTCACGCAAGGAGCGGAGGTGTTGCCTGATCCGCTCGGCACCCCGATGCGCTGGTCCGGATGTGCGTCCCATTGCCGGAGCAGCGCGATCAGTTGAGCGCCACGGCCTGGCCGCCAGAGGTCGGGTACCTCGCCAAGGACTTCGAGGACGCGCTGGGCGGAGGCGTACGGGATGTGAGTCTTGTCCATCTGGTCGATCGCCCACCAGATGTGGTGCCAGTAGCCGCGCCATGGAAGTTGCTCGAACGGGTCGTCCACGATGACTGTCGGATGTCCGAGTTCGGCAAGCACTGCGTCGAGCATCTGCCCGGCCTCGGTTGCCTGGCGGCGGGTCAGCCCGGCCAGTTCGCGCAGCAGCGGTGAGTCGTAGCCGGCCGCCAGCCAGTGGGCCGCGAGCATCGGTAGCTCCGCGTCTGGCACGACCTGACCGTGGCTGGCCTGCTCAGGGATGATGTCGAAGGCGGTCACGGGGGAGTTGGTCCAGGAGCCAGCGGGGGCCGGCGGGGGTGGCGCCTAGGGGTTCTATGCGTTGGCGTAGGCCTCGGTCGGCGGTGACGACGGTGATGGTCGGGTTGTCGTCGCGGGCGGCTGTTTCGGCGGTGACCGCGGTGATGGTGTCGTCGCCGGAGCCGTCGGCGAGGACTACGCGGAGGGTGCCTACGTCTGGGGCGTCGGGGTCGGAGACCGCTGCGCGTGCGGCGCCTTCGAGGATGACGACCACGTCCGTCGTCTCCTGCAAGCGTTCCTGAAGCGATGCCAGCTTCAGCAGCAACTTCCGCGCGGCGCCGGCCCGGTCACGCCACCACCCGTCCGGCCGCGACCCAACCACGTTCGCAGCATCCACCACAATCACCTGCGCACGCCCGCTCGTCATACCCCCAGTCTGCCCCGCACCCCGTACCCCGCGCCTCGCACCCGGCGCCTCGCACCCGGCGCCCAACAGCCGGCACCGGCACCTGGCACGCGCACCCGGCGTCCAGCAGTCGGCACCGGCACCCGGCGCCCAGCAGCCGGCATCCGCACCCGGCACCCCGCGCCTCGCACCCGACCCCCCGCACCCGGCGTCGAGCAGTCGGCACCCCGCGCCCGGCGTCGAGCAGTCGGCACGCGCGCCCGGCGCCCAGCAGCCGGCATCCGCACCCGGCACCCCGCAGCCGGCACCTGGCGGCAACAGCCCAACGCCGCGTCGAAGGTTAGGCGCAGAGGGAGATGATGCGGCCGTTGTGGGCTATCAGGTAGTGGGGGCCGGGGGTGGCGGGTAGGGCTTCGTGTTCGGAGCGGATGGGGCGGCGGGTGCCGTCGGGGGAGATGAGGACGGTGTTGGGGGCGTCCAGGGCGATGAACTCGTCGCCGGTGCGCAGGAGGATGGGAGCGGTGTAGGAGGCGGAGATGGCGGTGCGGCCGGCGGAGAGGGCTTCCAGGACGGCTCGGGGGAGTTCGTCGGGGCCTTCGGCTGCGGCGTCGACGGCGATCCAGGTGGTGGGGGTGCCGGGTGGGGTGATCGAGGTCGGGTTGTGCCAGTCGCTGCCGCCGATCGGCGTCGTTCCACTCATCCCCCAGGCCTGCCACCACGCGATGGGTCCGCCCCAGGTGTGGTCCAGCCAACTCGAGTGCCAGACCTCAGCGAGTGGTGGGTGCTGAGGCAGCGGTTGACGCCACGAGCAGTCGCCGCCGAGTGGGTGGTTGATCGACAGCAGTCCGCCGCGGTTGGCGACCTCCGAGACCCACGTGGCGGCCGGGCGGCGGAAGTCGATCACTCCGATGTCGCCGAAGGCGTTCGCGTGCCCGGACTCGGTCGTCACCTCTTGGCCGGGGATCAGCCCGATGCCGAACTGCTTGCTGAGCCCAGGCAGTTCGAGGTGATGAGCAACCGTGTTGTGGTCGGTGACCGCCAGCACGTCCAGCCCGGCCGCGACACCGAGTGCCGCGAGGTTGGCGATCGGCGTGGACCCGTCGGAGTGCAGCGAATGCGCATGGAAGTCACCAGCCACCCACTTCAACCCAGGAGCCGCGGGCAGCGTACGACGCGGAGGACGAGGCGGTACGGCGATAGCAGCCGTGGCGTCGACGTACTCCGCCAGACCGGGCACAACCCCCACCGGACCAGTCACTGCCTCGACGATGAGCTCAGCGCCCTCGACGGGCAACCGGTGCAGCCCGATGACGACCGACCAGGTGCCCGGCTCAAGATCACCGGCCAGGTACCCGGGTGTCGCCGCAGTCGGAGTGATCGCGAACGTACGGCGCGCGCCGCCGGACCACCCGCGCCACCCTGCCGCCCCCTCGCAGCCGATGTCGATCACGACACCCTCGACTGACGGAACGGTCAGTGTGACGAGCAGTCCCGGGCAGTCGGCCGGGATGTCGACCGGCAGCGAGTGCCAGACCGACTCGGCCCGGTCGTCGAGCGTCCACCGACGGCGGTACGACGTAACGGCCATCAGCCGACCGTGGCCGGTTGACGGGCGAGGAGGTCGCCGGACTCCTTGTCGTACAAGAGAACCCGCGACGCCGGTGCCGTGAGCACGACCGGAGCACCAGGCGCCGGCTCGTCCTCCTCTGGCACGGTCACGCCGATCAGCGTTCCATCACAGTCCACACTGACCAGGGACTGCGTCCCGAGGTTCTCCGCCACCACAACCTGGCCGCGAAGGGACGGCCCGGTGACGTCGCCGGTAGCGAGCGTCAGGTACTCGGGTCGTATGCCGACGGTGACCTCGGCGCCGCTGGGCACCGAGAAGGTGGTCGCAGGCAACGATCCGCCCGCCACCGAGATCATGCCGATGGCACCGGAGTCCTGCCCCGAACCGTTCGGGTTGGAGACAGTGCCGGTGAGGAGGTTCATCGGGGTGGAACCGATGAAGTTGGCGACGAAGGTGTTGGCAGGCCGTGCGAAGACCTCGCGAGGGCTGCCGAGTTGGCGCAGCTTGCCGGCCTCCATCACCGCGATCCGGTCCGCCAGGGCGAGTGCCTCGGCCTGGTCGTGGGTGACGAAGACCGTGGTGATACCGAGGTCGCGCTGCAGCTTCTTGAGGAACGTCCGCGCCTCCAGACGCAACCGCGCATCCAGGTTGGAGAGCGGCTCGTCGAGCAGCAACACCTTGCCCTCGGACGCGATCGCACGGGCGAGTGCGACCCGCTGCTGCTGTCCACCGGACAGTTGGCCGGGCTTGCGCTCCAGCAGTCCCTGCAGCGACAGTTCGGCAGCGGTCCGCTCCGCTGTCGCCGTACGGGTGGCCATGGCGACCCGTCGTACCTTCAAGGGGTAGGTGATGTTCTCGGACACGTTCATATGCGGGAACAGGGCGTAGTCCTGGAAGACCATCGCCACGCCGCGCTTGCCCGGCTCGGTGCGGGTCACGTCCGCGGCGTCGATCCGGACGGTTCCCTCGGTCGCCTGTTCCAGGCCCGCGATCGTCCGCAGCAGGGTGGTCTTGCCGCATCCGGACGGACCGAGCAGCGCGAAGAACTCACCGTCCTCCACGTGCAGATCCAGACCGTCGACGGCGCGGACGCCGTTCGGGTAGACGGTCGCGAGGCCTTCGATGTCGATGCCGGCCATCAGCTCTTGATCCCTCCATGGAAGCGGAACCCGTACCGCGAGTTCACCAGCAGGTACAACACGACGACCGGGATCGAGAACAGCAGCGAGAACACCGGCAGCACCTGCAGGTTCACGCTGCCACCCTCGTCGGTGAGGGTCTGCATCAGCACCGCACCGGGCTGCAGCTCGATCGACCGGATGAGCAGGAAGGGCACCAGGAAGTTGCCCCAGGAGTTGACGAACGCCCAGACCATGATGGTGGCCAGTCCGGGCCGTGCCACCGGCAGTACGACGTCGCGCAGGATCTGACCGGTGGACGCGCCGAAGACGCGGGCCGACTCCTCGTACGACTTCGGCACCGCGTCGACGAAGTCCTTCAGGATGAAGATTGCCGCCGGCAACAGCCCGCCGGTCATCACCAGCGCGACCCCGAACCGCGAGTCGATCAGGCCGAGCTGGAACATCATCACGAAGATCGGCACCATCGCCGCGGTCCCGGTGACGACCGATGACAGCAGCAGCAGTCCGTACAGCAACGCGTCCCGGCCGGGGAGCCGCACCCGCGACAACGCGTAGCTGGCCAGCGCGGCGAACGCCGTCACAGCCACTGCGGTCGTCACGCAGATCACGAGCGAGTTCACCATCGAGTGCAGCGCGTACGGGTGCTCGAGCGTCTTGCGGACGTTGTCCAGCGTCCAGTCCGGCCACTGCAGACCGAGACCGGGGGTGGCGTCGAACGGGGCCGACGCGAGCCACAGCATGGGTACGGCGAAGAACAGCGTGATCGCGCAGATCAGGACGTAGAAGCCGATCCGCCGTACGACGAAGGCCGGCGTCATGGGGCCTCCCGGCCTGGACTGAGGAGCGGAGGGAGCCCGGTCATGGGGCCTCCCGGCCTGGACTGAGGAGCGCAGGGAGCGAAGCGACTGGAGTGACGAGGGAAGGCCGGGAGCAACAGCCCCATGACCCGCCGCGCCGGAGGCGTGGCATCCAACACAGCGACTGGAGCGACGAGGGAAGGCCGGGAGTCAAAGCCCCATGACCCCGCCGGCGCCGAAGGCCCGGCCGAAGGCACAGTCCTCACGAGCGCCTCCTCAACAGGCGGAGGTAGATCAGCGAGACCAGCAGGTTCGCGATCAGGAGCAGGAAGGAGATGGCCGACGAGTAGCCGAGCTCACCGCCCTGCAGCGCCACGTTGTAGATGTAGACCGGCACCGTCTCGGACTCGTGGTTCGGACCGCCCTTGGTGAGCAGGAACGGCGAGAAGTCGTTCGCCGTCCACAGCGAGATCAGCAAGGTGTTGGTGAGCACGTGCCCGCGGATGTGCGGGAACACCACGTCCCGCAACGTCTGCCACCCCGACGCCCCGACCATCCGGGCCGACTCCAGTTGCGACGGCGGGACCGCCTGCAGTGCGGAGGAGTAGAGCATCATCGAGAACGCCGTACCGCGCCAGGTGTTGAAGATCACCAGGCAGGCCATCGGGTAGTCGATCAGCCAGGCCGTGCCGCCCGTACCGAGGATGCCGTTGAGGGTGCCGCCGTCGCGGTCGAAGAAGGCGACCCACAGGTACGCGACCACCGTCGAGGGCAGGATCCAGGCCAGCAACACGAACGCCTCGACGGTCCGGCGTACGGCGGGACGCGTACGGCGCATCACCCAGGCCAGGGTGAAGCCGAGGATGTTCTGGCCGATGATCGCGGAGCCGAGGACGAACAGCATCGTCAGCCACAGGGCGTTGTGGAACAGCGCGTCGTTCAGCGCCTTGGTGTAGTTGGCCAGGCCGACGATCGACGGCGACACCGCCTCGACTCCGGTGAGCCGGTAGTTGGTGACGCCGATGTAGATCGTCCAGAGCGCCGGGAAGACCAGGAACGCGCCGATCAGCAGCATGGCCGGCGCGACGAAGCCGAGGGCCCGGCTGACGCCGAGTCCTGCGACGTCGAGCGCCGGACTACGGCTCCCGCCCGGCCCAGAGGGCCCGCCCGGCCCAGGGGTCTGGGCCGGCGCGGGTGGGGACACGGTCGTCATCAGTTGCCGGCGACCTTGTCCTTGCTGCCGGCCGCCGCCTCGACGGCCTTCTGGTAGGCCATCGCGGCGGCATCGGTGGTCTTGCCGCTGACCACGTCCGCGGTCGCCTGCTGCAGTGCGGCCGAGATCTTCGGGTACTCCGCCAGGCCCGGCCGGTATTGAGTGATCGGCAGAACCTTGGTGGCGACGAAGTTCAGCATCGGGTCACTGGCCAGCACCTCGTCGTTGACGTCGGTGCGCTGGGTGATCTTGGCCGCGCCGTCCAGGGACGCCTTCACCATCTCGGCGGAGTTCATGAACTGCATCAGCTCCCACGCCTGCTGCGGAAACTTCGTGTTCGGGTTGATCACGGTCGCACCGCCGCCGGACATCGAGACGAAGTCCTGGCCGTTGACCCCGCCGCCCGGCCTGGCGGCCGGGATCAGCGCGTAGCCGACGGCGGTGTCGCGGTCGGCCATCTTGGCAACGCCCTCCTTCGGCTCGACGACGCTGCGCCAGAAGTAGTCGCCCTCGAGCAGGATGCCGATCTTGTTCGCGGCGAACTGGGCGAACGACTTGTCCCGGCCCTTCGCCTCGCGCTGCAGCACCGGGTCACCGAGACCGGTCGTGTAGATCTGGTGGTAGAAGTCGAGCACCTGGCGCAGCTTCGGGGTGTCGCCCAGCCACTTGCCGTCGGGGTAGACGGTCGTGCCGGTGCCCACCAGGAGCGGCAGCACGCCCTGCATCGTGGTCGCCTCGCCCATCGCCGTACCGGCGTTGATCTGGATCGGGGTGACGCCGGGCAGCTTCTTCAGCGCCTGGCCGGCGGAGATGATCTCGTCCCACGACTTCGGCTGCCAGTCGGCCGGCAGCCCGGCCTGCTGGAACAGCTTCTTGTTGAAGTAGAGCACCCGGCCGTCGGTGCCACCCGGTACGCCGTACCGCTTGCCCTCGAAGCTGCCGAGTTGCTGCACCGACTCCGGGATCTGCTTCCAGCCGTCCCAGTCGTCCACCTTGGCCGCGTCGCCGACGGTGTCGGTGAGCGGCTTGATGTAGCCGGCCTGAGCGAACTCGCCGACCCAGATGCCGTCGATGTTGAACACGTCGGGGCCGGACTTGTTCGACAGGTCCAGTGACAGCTTCTGCTTGAAGACCTCGTCGTCGGAGCCGTCGCCCTGGAACTTGACCGTGACGTCGACGCCCTTGCCCTTCTGCTCCGCGACGAACTTCGGGATCAGCACGTCCTGCGTGAACGTCGCGCCGGCGCTGTTCTTGCCGCCTTTGATCGAGTTCGAGCCGATCGTCAGCTCGACCTTCTTGGCGTCGGCGTTACGGTTCGCGTCCTGGTCGCCGCTGCCGGCGTCGGACGAGCCGAGGCAGCCGGTGAGCAGCGCGAGGGACGCGGCGCCGATGGCGGCAGTGGTGTACAGCCTCAGTGATCGCATCAGGGGTCTCCTTGCGAGGTTCGGTGCAGCGAGTGCCGGTCAAAGATTGGCACTCCTTGGCGAGTATGTGAAGACTTTTACCCAACCCCCGAGAAAACGTTGTCAACCACCACCCGGATGCCGTCGGCAACCGCATCGTGGCTACCGGCAACGGCGTACGGCGTGGGCGGCCGGAAAACCCCGGTACGACGGGATTCCCGGACCGGTGGGTCGGGTACTGCGGGTGATGGGGCGGGTGTGATCAGTTATCGGTGATCCGGGGACGGCGTCAAATCGGGATCAGGCGGGACGCATTGCGAGCGGATTAAAGTGTGCTCAAGGTTCTGTGGCAACCCGTATCGGACTAGATACAGAACGTGACAGCAGGCTGTAACGTCCATGCCGATCGGTTCAGTGGATCGGAGGTGAAAGACATGCTGTTGCACGGACTGGCTTGCCTTCTCGACGACCTGCTCTGGCACTGCCACCATCACTGCTGGTGGTGACGAGCCCGGCCGACTGGTGACGGCCGGGGACGAGACGGGCGGACGGTGACAGCGACGCGAGGCTCCCGCTGACGCGCAAGCAGCGGGGATCCGGAGGTCGAAGCCCGAGCACCGGTTCCGAACCGAAGCGGATCACCAGGAACACAACTGAAGGAGTGTCGATCACGAAGGAGTGAGAAACAGCCGGCCCCGACGATGTCGGGGCCGGCTGTCCTCTGTGTGGCTGAGGATCCTCCTAGTAGCTCAGCGCTGAGCCAGCTGCATCATCTGCTTCGGCAGCACCGACATCTGAGCCGGGATCTCCGCCTTCGGGCGAACCAGCTCGAGCAGACTGGATGCGGCGTTCGCGATCGGCAGTGGCAGGGCCAGGCCCAGGGAAGCCAGTAGCGCGTTCACGAGTGCCAGCACCGCACCCAGGATGTCCAGACCCGGCAGCGGCAGTGCGCTCCAGCCCTGGACCGGTGTGCCGGCCGCGGACATGCTGCCGGTCGGCTGTGCCTGCTTGGCCTTCCCCTTGCCCAGCAGGGACGTCAGGGCGAGACCGCTGGCGTCGTTCACGAACGTGCCCGCGCTCTCGTCGTAGCTCCACTTCTGCCCGTCGCCGGTCCGGCAGGGCAGCACCAGCAACGGCGCGTTGGCCGGAACCTTGGCCAGGTCGGCACCGCTGTCCAGGCAGGCGCCGGTCTGGGCAAGGGCGCCACCGACGCTCTTGCTCATCGCCACCTGCAGCTGGCCGGACTCGGTGTAGATCCACTCCTGGGTCTTGCCCTCCTTGCCCGGCGCGCAGGCCATCATGACCGCCATCGGGACCTTGGCGGCCGCGACGAAGGTGAGGCAGTACCGCGTGTCGGAGCGGGTGGCGATCTGCTTCGCCACGCCGACCTCGACGCCCGGAGGTGCCGACCGCGCCGGTTCCAGGTTCGCAGCCTGCGCCGGGACGGCGGTGGCCAGAGCGACGCTGACGGCCAGAACCGTCACGCCGGTACGGCTCAACAACTTACGGATGATCAAGACAACCTCCAGAGGTCGTGCCATCTCGCGGCGTCAGGTCGTCGGGACCCCGATCGCGTGAGCCGGATCCGGCCCGGGAACCGCGAGGACACCCCTTGCGCGAAGGGTGAGCTGCGGGTCGGTCCCCCGTGAGGAGGCGGTGTGGCCCGGACGGCCGATAGTGACTCAACGCGACGTTGACGCCACAACCAGTAAGGCACAGGAGGCTGGCGCGTGGTTATGGCCAGACGGCGGAACTTGATGCCAATGGCAACTAACTGCCAGCGCAAAGTCGTTGCGCAGGGCATCGAAATCACGCTGCAGGATCGTCGTGCCGTCGCCGAGCGGAGGCTGTGGTGCGATCGAGATGTTACGGCAATCTGTGGATACGCGGGACCATCCGTGCGCTAGTTGATGCCCTGGGCAACAGAGTGTTCAGTGGGGCTGTTTGGTGTCGGTGGGGTCGGCGGCGGGGTGCCGTTCGAGCGCCGGGCGGTCGTCCGCGGGCAGCTCCTCGGTGTCGGCGGCCTTGCTATCGGCGGCCTTCGTGTCGACTTCACTCTCGGTAGCCGGCGTGGTGTCGGTCGTCGCAGCCTGTGCGCGCAGTTCGCGCATCTCCTTGCGCCGCCGGTAGCCGCGGCCGAGGCCTTTCTTCGTCAGCCAGAGTCCGAACATCAGTGCGGCTCCGGCCAGTGCGCCGAGGATGAACACGGTCGGCACCGACACACCGAAGTCGACGCCGAAGACCTCCATCGTGGTGGATGCGGACGACGACACCGAGACTCCCAGGCCGAACAGGACGGCGAGGACGATCAGGACGATTCCGAGGACGGCCATGGCGAGCTGCCTCTCCGCCAGCCGAGGGCTGGCTGTTCAGGCCTCACTGCTGAGTAGTGCGGTGAGCAGCGCGACCGCGCCGCCCTTGTCGAGTGGGTTGTTCTGGTTCCCACACTTCGGCGACTGTACGCAGGACGGGCATCCATCCATGCACTCACAGTGTGCAATCGCCTCACGTGTCGCGGTCAACCACTCGCGCGCCGCGGCGTAGCCGTGTTCCGCGAAACCGGCCCCGCCCGGGTGGCCGTCGTACACGAAGACCGTCAGGCAGCCGGTGTCGGCGTGCCGGGCGGTGGAGACGCCGCCGATGTCCCACCGGTCGCAGGTGGCGAACAGCGGCAGCAGGCCGATCGACGCATGCTCGGCCGCGTGCGCGGCACCTGGTACGTCGGACAGCCCGAGCGCGGCCACGGCGGTGTCGGGCATGGTCCACCAGACCGCCTTGGTCCGCAGGGTCCGCTCGGGCAGGTCGAGCGGCTGCTCATCCAGTACGTCGCCGGTCGCGATCAGCTTGCGCTGGAACGAGATCACCTGGCTCGTCACCTGGACCCAGCCGCGGGACAACTCCGACGTACCCCAGGAGCAGGTCTCCTCGGTTGCCAGGATGCTGATCTCGGTCACGTCCCGGGCGAAGGTGGTGTAGTCGGGAGCGGCCGGCTCCACGACTGCGGCGTACTCCTCGAGGTCGAGGGTCTTGACCAGGTAGGACTCGCCGGCGTGCACGTAGACGGCACCCTCGTGGACCGAGGAGTGTGCCGAGCCGCCATCGACTGTGCCGAGCAGCCGGCCGGTCTGGTCCTCCACGATCTGCACTGTTTTGCCACCGGCCGAGCGGATGTCGATGGCGTCCACAGCGCGCTCCCGCCGCGTCCAGAACCAGCCGTGCGGCCTTTCCCGCAGCAGGCCCTGCCGCACGAGCTGCGCGATGACGGTCGGCGTCGTACTGCCGAAGATCTCGTAGTCCGCAGCAGTCAGTGGGAGCTCCTGAGCCGCGGCGCAGAGCTGAGGGCCCAGGACGTACGGGTTCTCCGGGTTGAACACGGTCGCCTCGACGGGACGTCCGAAGATCGCAGCCGGGTGGCGGACCAGGTAGGTGTCCAGCGGGTCGTCGCGTGCGACCAGCAAGGCCAGTGCGTCCCCGCCGGCGCGGCCGGCGCGCCCGGCCTGCTGCCACAGTGACGCGCGAGTGCCCGGCCAGCCAGACAGCAGTACGGCGTCCAGGCCGGCAATGTCGATGCCGAGCTCCAGTGCGTTCGTCGCGGCGACTCCGGTCAGCTCACCGCTCTGCAACATGCCCTCGAGCCGCCGGCGCTCCTCCGGCAGATAGCCCGCCCGGTACGCCGACACCTGGTCGGTCAACCCAGGGTCCACCTCAGCGAGGTTCTCCCGGGCCGTCATGGCGACTGTCTCGGCTCCACGCCTCGACCGGACGAACGCCACCGTCCTGACCCCGGCCACCACCAAGTCGGTCAGCAGGTCGGCCACCTCGGCTGGGGCAGAGCGTCGTACCGGAGCTCCGTTCTCACCGCGTAGTGACGTCATCGGCGGCTCCCACAGGCCGAACGAGATGCCGCCACGCGGTGAGCCGTCGTCGATCACCTCCACCATCGGCAGGCCCGTCAGCCGTTCACCCGACACGGCCGGCTCGGCCACGGTCGCGGATGCGCAGATGAAGATCGGATGGGCGCCGTACTGCGCACAGACCCGACGCAGCCGCCGCAGTACGCCGGCCACGTGGGCTCCGAACACGCCGCGATAGTGGTGACACTCGTCGACCACGACGTACTGCAGGCAGCCCAGGAAGCGCGCCCAGCGTTGGTGGTTCGGCAGGACAGAGCGGTGCAGCATGTCCGGGTTGCTGAGCACGTACGTCGCGTGGTCGCGAGCCCAGTCGCGTTCGGTCCGTTCCGAGTCGCCGTCCAGCGTCGTCGCTCGCAGACCTGGCACCGTGTACGACGAGACGGCCCGGAGCTGGTCGTGCGCCAGGGCCTTCGTGGGGGACAAGTACAGAACAGATGCGGTCCGGCGATGAGGTGAGGCGGCCTGCGCGATGCTCAGCGTGGCGAAGGCGGGCAGCAGGTAGCCGAGCGACTTGCCCGAGGCCGTCCCGGTCGCGACCACCACATGCTTCCCGGCGTACGCCGCCTCCGCCGTGGCGACCTGGTGAGTCCACGGCGCGGTGATACCGGCGTCCGCGAGCTGACCGAGCACTTCGGCCGGCGCCCAGCGCGGCCAGGCACAGGTCTGCCCGGCCCGGGCCGGCACGGACTCGACATGGGTGAGCCGGTCGTCACGACCCACGGCAAGGCGCTTCAGCACGGCCGCCGCCTCACCACCTGCACGCATGACACTGAGCCTAGTGCCGGTCTCGGACAGTGCCCGAATTCGTGCACGCGGCAACCGCAGGTGCGGATGCACCCGGCTTTTTCGGGGCGGAGATCGACTTCGGTGTAACGAGATGAAAGAGTTTTCGGCAACGGCCCTACTCACGGTCCGTACATGGTTGAATGCAGCAGTTCACGGGATCGGAGGCCGAAGTGGATCTGTCGCTCAACGCGCGCGCCGAGGGCGGGCGTACCGTCATCGAGGTGGCGGGGGAGATCGACGTCTACACCGCACCGAAGCTCCGCGAGAAGATCGCCGCGCTCGTCGACGAAGGTGTCCATCACCTGGTGATCGACCTGGAACGCGTGGAGTTCCTGGACTCCACCGGTCTCGGCGTTCTCGTCGGCGGACTGAAACGGGTGCGCACCCACGACGGATCACTGTCCCTGGTCTGTACCCAGGAACGGCTGCTGAAGATCTTCCGGATCACCGGTCTGACCAAGGTCTTCGACATCCATCCGGATGTCGCGTCGGCGATCTGAAGCAAGCGAAAAGGTATCCCCGGTACTACGAAGAGTGAGGCTGGTGCCTGAATCTCTGGGTATGGCGTAGACCACCCTGTCGTCAGGTCTGGTCGGATACCCGTTAGAGTGACCCACCGCGCCACACATGGGCGCTGTGTCGTATTTCCCCAACCCTTCGGTTGCGGCAGACGGGGGCCGTCAAGTCCCTGAGGGGTTGCCTACAAGGAGGACGGATGTCCGCGCTGCTCGCACAAGCGGTGGATCTTTCGTCGAGCAACACCACCGTGGTTGTCGTCGTCGGAGTGATCGCGATCCTCGCGATCGCCATTGCGATGGTCTTCCGCGGCCAGGTGCTTGCCGCGAACGATGGTACCGAGAACATGAAGACGATCGCTTCGGCGGTGCAGGAAGGCGCTTCGGCCTATCTGAACCGGCAGTTCCGGACGCTGTCGATCTTCGCCGTGGTCGCATTCCTGTTGCTGTTCCTGCTGCCGGTGCACAGTGACGGCGGCAACGAGACCACGCTGAAGATCTTCCGATCGGTCTTCTTCCTGGTCGGTGCGGGCTTCTCCGCCCTGATCGGCTACATGGGAATGTGGCTCGCGACGCGCGCCAACGTGCGGGTCGCCGCGGCCGCACGGGACGAGGGCCGTGACCCGGCCATGCGGGTCGCGTTCCGCACCGGTGGCACCGTCGGTATGGCGACCGTGGGTCTCGGCCTGCTCGGCGCCTCGGTCGTCGTCCTGCTGTTCAAGGGTGACGCCCCGACCGTGCTCGAGGGCTTCGGTTTCGGTGCCGCCCTGCTCGCCATGTTCATGCGTGTCGGCGGCGGTATCTTCACCAAGGCCGCCGATGTCGGCGCCGACCTGGTCGGCAAGGTCGAGCAGAACATCCCCGAGGACGACCCGCGCAACGCCGCCACCATCGCCGACAACGTCGGCGACAACGTGGGTGACTGCGCCGGTATGGCGGCCGACCTGTTCGAGTCGTACGCCGTGATGCTGGTGGCATCGCTGATCCTGGGCAAGGCCGCCTTCGGCGAGCAGGGCCTGATCTTCCCGCTGATCGTGCCGGCCATCGGTGCCATCACCGCGGTCATCGGCGTCTTCCTGACCCGCCCGCGGACCGGCGAGAACGGGCTGCGCACGATCAACCGGGCGTTCTACATCTCCGCCGTGATCTCCGCGATCCTGTGCACGGTGGCCGCGTTCGTCTACCTGCCGGGCAACTTCAGGGACCTGACCGGCGCCACCGAGGCGATCGCCGCCCACGACGGCGACCCGCGACTGATCGCCACCGTGTCGGTGATCATCGGCATCGTGCTGGCCGCGGTCATCCTGGCCCTGACCGGTTACTACACCGGCACCGAGGACAAGCCGGTCCAGGACGTCGGCAAGACCTCGCTGACCGGTGCCGCGACCGTCATCCTGTCCGGTATCGCGGTTGGCTTCGAGTCCGCCGTCTACACCGCGCTGGTGATCGCCGCCGCCGTGTACGGCGCCTTCCTGGTCGGCGGCTCCGGCGTCGTCGCACTGTTCGCGATCGCGCTGGCCGGTTGTGGTCTGCTGACCACCGTCGGTGTCATCGTCGCGATGGACACCTTCGGCCCGGTCTCCGACAACGCGCAGGGCATCGCCGAGATGTCCGGTGACGTGGACGGCGAGGCGGCCCAGATCCTGACCGAGCTGGACGCCGTCGGCAACACCACCAAGGCGATCACCAAGGGCATCGCGATCGCGACCGCCGTGCTGGCCGCGACCGCGCTGTTCGGTTCCTACACCGACTCGATCTACGCGGTGCTGGACGAGGCGGGTGACCGGGCGTTCAACGCGGACGCGCTGGTCTTCGACCCGTCCACCCTGGTCGGCCTGATCATCGGTGCCGCGGTGGTGTTCATGTTCTCCGGCCTGGCCATCAACGCCGTCGGCCGCGCCGCCGGCGCGGTGGTCTACGAGGTACGTCGCCAGTTCCGCGACATCCCCGGGATCATGGAGGGCACCGGCAAGCCGGAGTACGGCAAGGTCGTGGACATCTGCACCCGCGACTCGCTGCGTGAGCTGGCCACCCCAGGTCTGCTCGCGCTGACCGCGCCGATCGCCGTCGGCTTCGGTCTCGGCGCCTCGGCGCTGGCCGGCTACCTGGCCGGTGCGATCGCGTCCGGCACGCTGATGGCGGTCTTCCTGGCCAACTCCGGTGGTGCCTGGGACAACGCCAAGAAGCTGGTCGAGGACGGTAACCACGGCGGAAAGGGTTCGCCCGCGCACGAGGCCACCGTCATCGGTGACACCGTCGGCGACCCGTTCAAGGACACCGCCGGTCCGGCCATCAACCCGCTGATCAAGGTGATGAACCTGGTCTCGGTGCTGATCGCCCCGGCCGTCGTCGGGATGTCGGCGATCGGCGAGGACACCAACACCCCGCTGCGGATCGGTATCGCCCTCGCGGCGGTCGTGATCCTGGCCGCGGCCGTGATCATCTCGAAGCGCCGGGAGTCGGTCATCTCCGACACTCCGGCTGAGGTGAACGCCGCCGCCTGATCCAGGCAAGCAGCAGAAACGGCCCGCCGGTCAACCGGCGGGCCGTTTCGCATGCCCGGATACTTCTCTAGTGTCGTCGGTACGACGAATGACGGCAGCTGACGTCTGAGCGCGGGGAGGTAAGGATGCCTCGACGGCCTGACAATGTGTCGGCTCCTCCCCGGCGGGTGGCGATGGCCCGTTGGTCGGCGTTCGTGCTTCTGGTCGTGGCGGGAGTGCTGGGTGCGGCCCAGCCGGCGAACGCGACGCCGAAGCAACAAGACGTCACCTACCTCAACGCTGCCCACCAGATCAATCTGACGATCATCCAGGCCGCCCAGGCCGCCAAAACCCAGGGCCGGAGCTCGTGTGTACGGCAGGTCGGCGCCCTGATGGAACGTGACCATCGCCGGCTGGCCGCGCAGGAGCTCGAGGCCGCTGGTCAGCTCGGCGTCGGGCTGGTCGCCATACCGTCGCTGGCCCAGCGTCAGAAGCTCGACGCCGTCGCGGCCAAGGCCGGGACCTCCGGGTACGACGCCGCCTGGCTGGCGTTGCAGCAGCAGGAGCACCAGCAGCTCCTCGCGCTGATCGGAACCGAGTTGGCGAAAGGCACCGAGCCGACCGTCAAGTCAGTGGCCAAGGGCGCCCAGCCTGTGGTCCAGATGCATCTGCGCATGGTGACCGGTGGCTGTCACGCCGGAAACGGCTCCATCACAGTGCCCACTGGCGACGGTGGCCAGGTCGCCGACGCCGAGCGGATCCGGTCGCGGACAGCGTTGGTGCTGCTCGGCCTCGGAGTGCTTCTCCTCGCCGGCAAGGCAATCGGAATGCGGCGACGCCTCCTCGGCCTTGCCGCGGTGGGAACAGGGCTCGTGATGGTGTTCGGAGGCCCGGCGGGTGATGCCGGTCAGGTACCGAAGGCCGGCCAGTCAGCTGAGGAACGGGAAGCCGCCATTCCGCCGGCCCGGCTGGCGCTGCCCGGCTTCGTGGATGCACCGGTGACGCCGGTCGCGGCCGGCATCACCGGCCAGATGCAGGTGCCGAAGTCGCCGGCCGACGTGGGCTGGTGGGCGGCGGGTGCGGCGCCCGGCTCGGCCGGTGGCACCGTGCTGCTCGTCGGCCACGTGGACTCCGCCCGCCACGGGCGCGGGGTGTTCGCCGCGCTGTCGCAAGTGCCGGTCGGCGCCAAGGTCGCGGTGACAGCCGGGGACGGCGGCGTGCACTGGTACAAAATCGTGGCTCGCCGGACCTACCGGCAGGAAGACCTGCCCGCCGACCTGTTCCGCGGTGCTGCGAAGCCCCGGTTGGCGCTGGTCACCTGCATCGGCTCCTACAACCACTCAGCGCGCCGCTACACGCATAATCTGGTCCTCTACGGCGTCCCGGCGGCTCGCAGCTGATTCGCCGGGGGCTATTTTCGCGTTAAACCACGAATTCGGTGGTGACTTCCAGCTTCAAGCGTTTGTACGGCGGTATTCCGAAGTACCGGGGGTTGTCGACTTTCGGCTGATGCGGACTCCTGCCCGGATAGGGGATCGTCGGGGTCGTGGTCAGGGCTTTAACCGATGGCACTGCGATCGGCCCGGGCGGCAGAATCAACCCACGGGTGGACACACCGGATCCGCCCCGGGTCCGATGCTCTGGACCGGTCAGCCCTCGATACTGAATGCGACACAGCCCGCCCACGACCAATGGCGCGCCACCGAACGAGGAGTACGGCGATGATCGAGGCACAAGGCCTCACCAAGCGATACGGCGCAACCGTTGCCGTTGACAACCTGTCTTTCGAGGTGAAACCCGGCAAGGTGACCGGCTTCCTCGGCCCGAACGGGGCCGGCAAGTCCACCACCATGCGGATGATCCTGGGTCTGGACACTCCGACCTCCGGCGACGTCCGGATCGACGGTCAGCACTACCGCGACCTGCGGCAGCCGCTGACCAAGATCGGTGCGCTGCTGGACGCCAAGTGGGTGCACCCGAACCGCTCCGCGCGGTCCCACCTGGCCTGGATGGCCGCGTCCAACAAGCTGCCGAAGTCGAGTGTCGACAAGGCGCTCGAGATGGTCGGCCTGACCTCGGTCGCGAACAAGCGGGCCGGTGCCTACTCGCTGGGTATGTCGCAGCGGCTCGGTATCGCCGGCGCGCTGCTCGGCGACCCGGAGATCCTGCTCTTCGACGAGCCGGTCAACGGCCTCGACCCGGAGGGCATCGTCTGGATCCGGACGTTCATGCACCGGCTGGCCGGCGAGGGCCGGACCGTGCTGGTCTCCAGCCACCTGCTGTCCGAGATGGCGCTGACCGCCGAGGAACTGATCGTCATCGGCCGCGGCCGGCTGATCGCGCAGAGTTCCACCACGGAGTTCGTCGACCGCGCCAGCGGCACCACGGTCAAGGTGCGGACCCCGCAGCTGGACCAGCTGGCCGGCGTCCTGAACCAGCAGCAGCTGGTCACCCGGATCGAAGAGATCGAGAACGAGGGCAAGGTCCTGTTCGTCGAGGGCGACCTGACCACCGACCAGGTCGGTGAGGCGGCCGCCGCGCACGGCATCGTGCTGCACGAGCTGTCGCTGCAGCGCGGTTCGCTGGAGCAGGCGTTCATGCAGATGACCGGCGACTCGGTCCAGTACCACGCACACGACGAGCTCGCCCACGTCGGCGACGTGAACCTGGCGCCGCCGACCGGCGTCGAGGTGGTCTCGGGTCCGAAGGAGGACAACTGACATGTCGCTGATCCAAGTCGAGCGGATCAAGCTCTTCTCCACCCGGTCGCCGTGGTGGTGCATGATCATCGCGGCCGTGCTGTCCATCGGTCTGGCCGCGCTCGCGACCGGTTTCGCCACCGGTCCGCAGGAGGCCGAGGTGACGCCCGCGATGACGCAGTTCGGCGTCGGCCTCGGGCAGATGGTCATCATGGTGATGGCCGCCCTGGCGGTCACCACCGAGTACCGGTTCGGCACCATCCGGACCAGCTTCCAGGCGGTCCCGCAGCGGGCGGCGCTGCTGCTCAACAAGACGATCGTGGTCGCCACGCTCGCGGCCGTCGTCGGCCTGGCCGCCTCGTGGGGTTCGTGGGCGATCGGCAACCTGCTCGCCCCGAGCGCGGACATGGCGATCAACACCTCCGCCGAGTGGCGGCTGATGTTCGGTCAGGCGTTCGTCTACGCGCTCTCCGCGATCTTCGCGATCGCGATCGGCATCCTGATCCGGCAGAGCGCCGGTGCGATCGCGATCCTGATCCTCTGGCCGCTGCTGGTGGAGAGCCTGCTGCCGCTGATCCCGAAGATCGGCGACGACCTGCAGAAGTGGACGCCGTTCACCAACGCGAACCAGTTCCTCAACGGTGAGCAGGACATGGGTCTGGCCGGTGCGGACGCGGCGGGAGCCTCCACCGCGCTGTCGCCGTGGTGGGCGCTGGTCTACTTCGCCGCCTGGGCTATCGGCCTGCTGATCATTGCCCTGGTGACCGCAAGCAAGCGCGACGCCTGAGAGACGACCCCGGCCGAGGTTGAGGGGCCCTGGCCGGGGACGCGAGGCCCGGCCGGGCTGAGGGGTCCTGGCCGCTACGGCCCGTGGAACATCCGGGAGACCGGGTGTACCACGGGCCGTTACCCGTTCCAGGCCCGGCTGCGGCTGGTCGTCGTACCCACGGCTCGCTGTTCCGGAACTGGTGGGTGGGGCTGGCGGGTTGGGTGGGAAAGCGTTTAGCCTGCCGCGCATGACCGACTGGGCGCGGGTGCGCGCCGACGGCTACGCCGTCCCGACCGATCGTCCGCTCACCGATCTCGTCGCCGAATTGTCCGGCCTGCTGCGCGCACCGGATCCGGTGGCGCGTGACACCCACGCGTACGCCGTACTCGCGAGCTGGATCGGCCGTGGTGTCCTGTCCGCCGACCAGCTCCGCGAGCTCGGCGACGAGATGGTCACCCGGTTCGCCGACCCGGAGATCCAGGCCCGTACGTTCGCGCCGCTGATCCTCAACGCGATCGTCTCGGCCGGCGTTTTCGAGCCGAGCTGGGTGCCGCCGTTCGAGCGCTGGTACGTCGCCGAGGAGGACCTGCGCGGGCACGACGCCAAACTCGGCTGGCTGCACGCGGTCGCCCACGGCGCCGACCTGCTCGGCACCCTCGGCCTGCATTCCGCGGTCGAGCCGGTACAGATGCTCCGCCTCGGCGTCGGCCGCCTGCTGACGCCGACGCAGTACGTCCTGCGCGACATGGAGGACGACCGCCTCGGCTACGCCCTGGCCGTCACCCTGACCCGCGCCGACCTCGCCGAGACCGACGCCGTCGACTGGCTCGACCCCGTCCTCCGCGCGCTGGCGAACCCACCCGCCGAAGGCATCACCCCCGAGGTCACGAACACCATCCGCACCCTGCGGGCCCTCTACCTCCTCGTCGACCACGGCACCCGGCTGCCCGGTGCCAACCTGCCGACCCGGATCCCGCATCAGGATCAGGTGAAGGCGAAGATCACCGAGGTCGTCCGCATCGTCACGCCGCACTACCTCTGAGGGCTCGCCATTTGGTGAGGCTAACCTTGGCCCCATGAGCCGCCGAGATGGTTGCCCTGGTCATGGATCCAGGACAACCGACGATCGTCGGCCGGCGCATCCGACTTTCGGCTGGGGTTTCCCTGAACTGTCCCCGAGGGACGATGTGCCGCGGTCCAGGGCACGGTACAGGTGGGTTCCGGTGGAAGCCGAACCTTTGTCGTGGGATCGTCTGGGTGGCAATGCCGTGGCCCCCTCCCATGGTGGTGCCAACGCCACTACCGCAGTAGTGCCAACACCATCGGACCTGGTCCCTGGCGACGTTAGTTTTTTGCTGACGAAAGCCGTCGGGGGCAGCAGTTTCAGAGAGGGCGCGTGGAAGTCATGGTTGCGACATACCTGAAGAAATGGGTCGGCAGCCGGATCTTGAACAGGACCACCCGCAAGGGTGGTCTTGACCTGTCGAAGATGCGGATCGTCCCACGTCAGGTCTCGATGCCGCTCCGCCGCGAGGGCGTGAACCCGGTCCCGGAACTCGGGCAGGTGCGCGAGGCCGAGCCGGTGCACAAACTGGCTCATCTGTTCGGGCTGAACGTGTGGGTGGTGAGCGGGCACGCGGAGGCGAAGGCCGTGCTCGCCGACACGGCGAACTTCAGCAACGACATCCGGCCGCTGGTCGGCTCGGACCCGAAGAAGCCGTCGGAGGGAATCGGCGGCCTGGGGTTCACCGATCCGCCGGACCACACCCGGCTGCGCAAGCTGCTGACGCCGGAGTTCACCAAGCGCCGGCTGGCCCGGCTGGAGCCGATGATCGAGAAGATCGTCAACGACCAGCTGGACCTGATGGAGACCAAGGGGCCGGTCGTCGACATCGTCTCGGACTTCGCCTTCAACGTTCCGTTCCTGCTGATCGCCGACCTGCTCGGCGTCGAGGAGTCCGACCGCGACCGGTTCCGGGCGCTCGGACCGGCCCGGTTCGACCTGTCCGGCGGCGGGATCGGGGTGTTCGGGTCGGCGAGCGAGTCGCGCGACTTCCTGTTCGAGATCGTCCGCAAGCAGCGCACGCAGCCCGGGGACGGGCTGATCGGGTCGATCATCCGTGAGCAGGGTGACGACATCGACGACATCGAGCTGGGCGGGCTGGCCGACGGGGTGTTCCTCGGCGGCTACGAGACGTCGGCGAGCATGCTCGCGCTCGGCACGCTGGTGCTGCTGCGCGACCCGGAGAACTTCGAGCGGATCCGGAACGAGCCGGGTGCGGTCGACACGATCGTCGAGGAGTTGCTGCGGTATCTGACCGTCGTACAGGTCGCGTTCCCGCGGTTCGCGCGGCACGACCTGGAGCTGTTCGGCCAGCAGGTGAAGAAGGGTGACCTGGTCGCGGTGTCGCTGTCCGGGGCCGATCGGGACAAGCAGGTGTTCGGCCTCGACGCCGAGGACTTCTACCCGCAGCGCGCGCCCGCCGCTCACCTCGCCTTCGGCCACGGCATGCACCGCTGCGTCGGCGCCGAACTCGCCCGGATGGAGCTCCGCGCGGCGTTCACCGCCCTCGCACACCGCTTCCCGGACCTCGCGCTGGCAGTCCCGGAGGAGCAGCTCCGCTTCCGCGACTTCTCCATCGTGTACGGCGTCGAAACCCTCCCCGTCCAACTCCACGCCACCGCCGCCACCCAAGCCGCCGGCTGAGACGCTGTCGCCGTCCGGCCAAGGGACACCGCTCCGCGGCGGCTGTCCCTTTGGCCGCCTCCGGCGGCATGCGCGAACCGCCGTCCCGGGCCGGCGCACTACGCGAGTTGACGCTGAGGTCCGGGGGATCGGCTAGGCGGCGGTGCGGTAGACGGCGCAGCCTCGGGTGGTCAGGGCGTGGACCCATTCGGGGACGACGGGGAGGTCGAGCCAGCGGAGGTCGAGCTTCTCCAGGGCAGGGAAGGCGTTCTGGGGTAGGTCGGGGAGGCGGGTGAGGCGGTTGGCTCGCAGGTCCAGGTGTCGCAGGAGTGGGAGGCGGCTCAGCTGGACCGGGAACTCGGTGAGGGCGTTGGCTCGCAGGCTGAGCACGCGGAGTTCGGTGAGCTGGTCGAACGTCGCGGGCAGCCGCTCGATCGCGTTGCGGTCGAGGTGAAGCTCCCGCAGCGCGCGCAGGTCGCCGTACGCGTCGGGGAGCTCGGTGAGGCGGTTGCCATAGAGGCGGAGCTCGATGAGTTGAGTGAGCCGGCCGAGCGAGGCGGGCACTGACGCCAGGCCGTTGTCTGTGGCGCCGAGATACCTGAGTTCGTGCAGCTCGCCGAGTGCCTCAGGCAGGTCGGTGATGTCGAGGTCGCTCACGTAGAGGAACTCGAGCCGCTCCAGCCGACCCAGCGAATCGGGGAGGCTCTTCAGCGGCTGATGACTGAGATCAAGAATCCGCAGTCCGGTGAAGTCTCCTAGCCACTCCGGGAGCGTGGTGAGCGCGTTGTCATGCAGGTAGAGCTCCCGGAGGCTGGTGTGCTCACGGAGCGCAGGATCCACCCGGCTGAGCCCGGTCCCGCCGAGGTTCACGGTGCGCGCCAACATCCGACGCATCTTAGAGCTTCGTCCGCTGGGGCTGATCGCGTCGTTCGGCCGAGCGCGTGGTGGGTGCAGCAGCCGACGAGGGCGCGACGCAGGAGCGACCATGGCGGCGGTGTCGTGTTCGGGCCCCGAACGTAGCGACTCAGGTCGGGCGACGAACTCGGACTGCGCTCGTCACCGCTGAGGTGTGGATAACCCCGCTGCCCGGGCCGCCGCTCAGGTAATCTGGCGACATGACTGCTCAGCCGATGCAGGGCTCTCCGGATGATCCGGGTGAGATCCTTCGCCTGCTGCCGGCGAAGTGGCATGAGCAGTTCCTGGGTGAGTACCACGGCGCCCTCGATGCGGCCCACGAGGTCTGGCGCTTCCAGCAACTGCGTGACGTCCTGCAGCTCTGGCGGCTGCGTGCAGTCGCGTACTCCGATCCGGGCTACGAGGACGCACTCCAGGCCACCCGCGACGGGCGGGCTGAAGACTTCGTGCCGGCCGAGCAAGTGATCCCGGGCTGGTCAGACAGGGAATGAGCTACCGCGTGGAGTTTCACGCGTCCGCACTGGCTCAGCTGCACGGTCTGCCTTCATCGGCGTTCGACGCCTTGGTTGAGCGTGTCGGCAAGCTGGTCGGCGCTCCGTGGGACAGCCAGACTCTCGATCGGGACGAGCCGGCCTTCCGCCAATGCATCTTCGGTGGCGTCGGTCTGCTGTCGTTCCATGTCGACGACGGTCGCGAGCTGATCAGAATCTTCGATGTCACCTGGGTCGGTTGACCTTCGGCTTCAAGGTGTTTCGGGAACCAGTCGGATGGGGGCTGGTTCGGTCGTAGCCAGGGTGAAGATCGGCGACGGGCCGGCGGAGGCACTCCACGCGCTTGGCTACGAGGGCTACTTGCTTGGGTACTTCGCCGTTGGTGGAGGGGGCTGGTGTACTCCGCTGACCACGGCTGCTCGACGAATCATGGTCGGGCGACACCGCGTGCTTTCAGTCGAAGCGGGCGATAGCAGCGCGTCCGGCGGCGGTAGCCGCGACTGCGGGCGACAGCACGGGTCGCGAGCGGCAGCTCGCAACCGCGGGCGGTAGCTCGCAGGTCGAGATCGGGTGGGTGGGAGCGGTGGCGAGCACGTGACGGAGGAGCGGGCGTAGCTCCGCGTGGGGAAAATTCGTGCTTTCTGCGTATGAAGTGTGGCACTAGGTGGTCGGTGGCGGGTTCGGGTCGTGACAGAAGTGGGGGTGGGTGGTCACAATGGGCGGTCCGGCCCGAAGTGCGGGTGAGGATCAGGGAAGGCCGCCGGCGGGTTATGGGAAGTGGCGAGATGGCGACGGGTGACGCGCTGACCGTCCGGATCGCCACCGCGATGACATCGGCCCAGTCGGGTGGGCATGCGACCGCGGCGGCGGAGATCGAGGCGATCAGGGCGGAGCTCGGTGGGGTGCCGAGTTATCAGCTGGCCGCGGCCGAGTACGTCCGTGGTGTCACGGCTCACCACGCGAGCGACGCGGACGAAGCCCTGAAGGCTGTGGATGCGTGTGTGGCCGTCGCGAAGGCGATCGACGAGCCGGGCTGGGAAGCGAACGCGTTGCCGATCCGGATCATCAACCTGGCCCGCAGCGGCCGCGGCGGGGACACAGTGAAGGATCTCGTCACCGCCGAGCACGCGCTGAGCCGGACCAAGGACGCCGGGCTGACCGCCTGGGCGCACACCGGGCTCGGTTACGCGTACGACGTCCTACGCCTTTACGAACTGTGCATTCCGCATTACGAGCGCGCCACTCAATTGGAAGACGATGTCTTCGAGTTGGCTGAGTCAGAAGCGATCGACCGACTGAATCTGGCCGAGACGTATCTGCGCTGGGCGCACGAACTCGAGCGGCTGGGCGATCCGTCGTACCAGCAGGAGATTCAGGAGCGGCTCGCGTCGGCGGCGTACTGGGCGCGTGAGGCGGAGCGGGTGGTCGTCGACGACGAGAGCCAGGAGTTCTGGCGGTTGAGTGCTCGGTTGTGGGTCGCTGCCGCGGCAACGACCGATGATCCGGAGTCGGCGGTGGCCGAGCTGACCGAGTGCCGGGACGAGATCTCCAAGCTGGGTGAGACCGAGCGACTCGCGATCGCAGGCTCCTACCTGGCCAGGGCTCTGCAGGCCAAGGGCAAGTCCGACGAGGCCAAGGCAGCGGCCGATCGGGCCGCGGATGACCTGATTCCGTTGGCGGATCCGGCGACGCGCGTGCTGGTGCTGCAGACCCGGTCGGAGATCGCCGCGGCCGATGGTGGGCCGGGAGCCCTTGCAGGGTTGGAGTATGCGCGTTCGGTGGCGCGCGGCTGGTGGAAGGAGCGGCAGCGGGCGCTGAACGCCGTACGGCATGCGCTTGCCACGCACGACCTCTCAGCCCGGCACGATGCCGAGTGGCATGCGGCGCGGCAGGATCCGCTGACCGGGATCGGCAACCGGCGGGCGCTGGACGAGCGGCTGACCGCGGCCCGCGACTCCGCCCGGGCGGTGACGGTGCTCGTCATCGATGTAGACGATCTGAAGGTGGTGAACGACACCTATGGGCACGCCTGCGGGGACGAATTGCTGCAGGTTGTGGCAAATCTCCTGGTAGAACAGGCGCGATCGACCGATGCCGTGATTCGATCGGGTGGCGACGAGTTCATCGTGGTGCTCGACCAGCCGGACGCGAAGGGTGGTGCGCAACTGGCGTTGCGGATCCGGACCGCGGTCGCGGCCATCGCGGCGGCGACAGCCAAGCCGTGGCTCGGGCGGCTCGGACTGAGCATCGGGTACGCAGCAACAGCCGAAGGTGTCGAAGTGGACCAGCTGATCGCCACGGCGGACCGTCGCTTGTACGACGACAAGCGCCGCAGGCGGTGAGGCGACAGGGGGTTGTGAGGTGCGCGACACGTCGGGGGTGACCGCGCGGATCGCGGCGGCGATGACGCGGGCCCAGTCGGGCAATCCGGCCGAGGCCGCGATCGAGCTCAACCGGTTGCTGACCGAGCTCGGCGCCGAGGCGAGTCCCGAGCGTGCCGCCGCGGAGTACGTGCGCGCCGTCGCGGCCCACCACGCCACCGACGCGGTCGAGGCGCTGGACGCGGTCGACGCCTGTATTCGGGTCGCCCGCGCGATCGACGAGCCGGGCTGGGAGGCGAACGCGATCGCGATCCGGATCGTCACCCTGATCCGCACCGGCGAGGGCGGTGACTCGGTCGCCGACCTGGTGGCCGCGGAGAACGCGCTGTCCCGCACCCGCGATCTCGGCCTGGCCGGCTGGGCGCACACCGGCCTCGGGTACGCCTACGACCTGCTCAGGCTGTACGAGCTCTGCATCCCGCACTTCGAGCTCGCGGCCGAGGGTGATCACGACCCGCTCGGGCTGCCCGAGGCGCCGGCGATCAACCGGCTCAACCTGGCCGAGTCGAACCTGCGCTGGGCCCACGAACTCGAGCGCCTTGGCGATACGTCGTACGACGGGGAGATCCGCGAGCGCCGGCGGGATGCACACCGGTGGGCGGGCGAGGCGATCCAGGTGATCGTCCGCGATGACCTGCTCGGGTACTGGCCGATCGCCGGGCGGATGTGGCTGGCGGCCAGTAACGACGAGAGCGAGGCCGCCGAGGCCGTGGTGATCCTCAAGGACTGCAGGGATCAGCTGGCCAAGCTGGGCGACCTGGAGCTGGCCGCGATCGCGGGCGCCTATCTGGCCAAGGCGCACGCCGTTCTGGGCCGGCTCGAGGACGCCACAGAGGCCGCACACCGGGCTGGGAGCGACCTACCGCCGACATCCGATCCGCCGGTCGAGGCGCTGGTCCGCCACACGGCTGTGCAGATCGTGGCGGAGTCAGGAGACGCTGGAGCGGTCACTGGGCTGCAGTACGCGCGTGCGATCACCAGAGGCTGGTGGGCCGAGCGGCTCCGCGGCCTGTACGCCGTACGCAGCGCACTGGCCAATCACGAGCTCTCGATCAGGCACGACGCGGAGTGGCGGGCTGCCCGCGAGGACCCGCTCACGGGCGTTGGCAACCGTCGGGCGCTGGACGAGCGGATGTCCGTCGCGCACGACGCGAGCCGGTCGGTGGCGGTGATCGCTATCGACGTGGACAACCTCAAGGTGATCAACGACAGTTACGGGCATGCCTGCGGTGACGAGGTACTGCGACGGGTCGGGCATCTGTTGACCGAGCAGTGCCGGGCCGAGGACGTGGTGGCGCGAGCCGGTGGTGACGAGTTCGTCGTCGTACTGGACAAGCCGGACGAGCGTGGTGCGCGTGAGCTGGTGGAGCGGATCAAGCTGGCGGCGGACCGGGTCGCCGCCAGGGCGGACGAGCCGTGGTTCGCGATGCTGAGGCTCAGCATCGGGCAGGCCAGCAGCACCGACGGTACGGCGGTCAGCGAGCTGCTGGCCGAGGCAGACCGGCAGATGTACGCCGACAAACGCCGCCGCCGGACCTAGGTCGTCAAACACGACCTAGTAGTTCAGGAATCCCTCGACAACAAGGCGTCTGACCTGGGGGAGGTAGTCCCGCAGTACGTCCTCCAGCGGGCGGTCGAGGAGATCTGCCAGCGCGGCAAGGATTTGCCCGACGCTCAGGTCCCCGTCACACGCACCGACGAAGCCTGCCAGCACAGTGTCCGCCTGCTCGGCCCGCCGCATCCCGCGCTGCCGCCGCAACACGATCGAGGCCGGGTCCTCCGCGCCAGGCTGCCCACTGGTCTCCTGGATCACGTCATCCGCCACTACCAGGTTCAGCCCGGTCAGGTCGTCCGGCAGCCCCTCCAACCGCTCGAACCGTTGCAGTACATGCGGACCGATCGGACGCTCGATCTCATACGGCCACCCCTCGGCCTCGAGCGTCCCTTCCACGTTGTGCAAGGTGATCCAGCCCATGCCGATCGCCTCGACACCTTGCTCGTCCAGCCAGCGCAGCCAAGCGTCGTACCGGGCCGTGTACTCCGAGGACCCGTGCAGACCGGCGTCTCGCAGCCACAGCTCGACGTACTCGGATGGGTCGAGTTGCTCGCGCTGCACGGCCCACGCCGACCGGTCGCCCGTCCACCCGGCGATCCGGTCACGCCAGTCCTCGCCACGGACGCACGTCCAGTTCGCCAGCAGCTGACACCAGCCACCCTCGGTCAAGTGGTACGGCGCCTGTCGCACCAACTGCTCGACCACGGAGTCACCGGCGAACCCGGTCTCGCGGTACGTCAGCCGCCCGTCGCCCGGAGAGATCACGTACGGCGGATTGCTCACGATCAGGTCGAACCGCTCGTCACGCACCGGCTCGAACAGACTCCCGGAGCGGACGTCGAGGTCGACCCGGTTCAGCGCTGCCGTCCACCGGGCCAACTGGAGAGCCCGCGGATTCACATCGGTGCCGACGATCTGGTTGACCCGGTCGGCCAGATGCAGCGACTGGATCCCGCAGCCGGTGCCGATGTCGAGGGCACGCTCGGCCTTGATCGGCACCGTCAGGTGGATGAGGCTCAGGCTGGCCGGCGCGATCCCCAGCACATAGT
Source organism: Kribbella sp. NPDC049174 (assembly GCF_043197365.1). Lineage (NCBI taxonomy): Bacteria > Bacillati > Actinomycetota > Actinomycetes > Propionibacteriales > Kribbellaceae > Kribbella > Kribbella sp. NPDC049174. The sequence continues at coordinate 317,635 of NZ_JBICSZ010000008.1, forward strand.
CGGACCGCATCGGCTCGCGCCGCCCGTCCAGACCTGGGGTGAGGTCCGCGACCACCCACCACTCCCGGCCGTCCTCGGCGTACGGCCGGATGTCGAGCACCGCCCGCGCCTCGCTGTCGTGGACGACTATGATGCCCAGCGCAACCAAGTCGACGCCAGGAAAAGCCTGTAAAACAAGGGATTCCGGTACGGCGCGTTGCAGCAGGAACAACCGGATCATCGTGTCGAGCGCATCACCGGAGCCGGTACGCCGGCCCGCAAGAGTCGTCTCGTTGCGGGCCAGCGCACCATTGGCCTGGGCGCCCAGCCGGTCGGCCACCCCTTCGACCGTGTACCCGGCTGCTGTGAACGCCTGCCGCAGCGCATCCACGTCGGTCCCCGTCAGCTCACTCATGGAGCCATTATGGGTTGCAGCTCACCTTCGCCTCCGCCCAGTCCGCGTGATCGCTGGTGATGCCGTCGCCGCCGTCGGTGACCTGCAGCGTCAGCGTCTGGCCACCGCTCACATCCACCGAGACGTCAGCCGTCGGTGAGGTCCCGGTGAGCAGGTCCGACGTGTACTTGGCGACCCCGTCGACCAGGACCTTGAAGCTGACCTTGCCGCGGTCCTCCATCTCGTCGTCCACACCGACCTTCGCGGTGAAGGTGTTGCAGTTCCCGCCGAGCCGGACGCTGATCGCCGACGGTGCGTGCGTGCCGATGCCCTTCGCGTACTGCACACCGGCGAGGGTGATCGGACCGCCGTCGGCGGCGCCGTCCTCGCCGTTGCTGCGATCCCGTTCGACCGGACCCCAGCCGTTGGTCGAGTCGATGAACTCCAGATCGCTCACCCACCTCTCGCCGGTAGGTGCCGGTGGCAACGGCTTGTCGGCGATGGTGGCGGCGAAGAAGCCGAGTCCGCCGCCGGGCAGCTTGATCGCCTTGACCGTCTTCCCGGGATCCAGTGGTACGGCGGTGTAGAAGACCCGGTAGTCGGTCGTGGTGTTGCTCAAGCCGGCTTGCGTGTAGCGGCCCTTCACCGACACCGCCAGCTTCGCGCCGCCGGTGGTCGGGTCCTGACAACACCAGTTCGGCAACTGGAACGTCCCTTGGGACTCGGTGCCGTCGGTGTAGATGATCGTCACCGCTCCGCGCGCGTTCAGGCTGGCGCCCGCACCCAGCAGCGCTAGGTGCGAACCGGTGCCCGAGACCAGGATCGGCGCCGGCTGGTTCTTCACCAGGTTGGGCGTTCCCGGTGCGCCGGAGGGCCAGGTGAACTGCGCGTCCTGCACAGTCACCGTCGCGCCGGGCGTGTAGCCGGCCGCCGCGAGAGCCTCACCGTTGAAGCTGTTCCCCGACCCGTCGAAGTTGCCCTGGGCATAGGTCGACGCGTCGCTCACACCGACCACGTTGGCCGCCTGGGACAACGAGGCGTACGGCAACTGTGCCGTGGCCGACGCGCTGTTGGCGTAGCTCTTGCCATCGGCAACATAACTGGCCTTCAGCTCCAGAGTGAACGAAGCCGGCTTCACGTCTGCACTCGGAGTGACCTGCAGCTTCGTGGTCACGGTCTCTCCGGGGCGGACGGTCGGAAAGGTGTTCTGCCCGGTGACGGTCCAGCCGGTCGGTGCCTGCACGTCGAGGCGCACGTTGCGCATCGTCGCCTTGCTGCCGTTGTCGAAGGTGGCGGTCACCTCGGTGGCCTGGCCGGGAGCGTTCCACAGCGACGGCGTGGTGAGCTGCGGGGTGCCGAAGGTGTTCGCCACGTCGGGTCCGCCGACCGAGGAGGTGCCAACGAGCTGGACGACAGCAGAGCGTGCGGTGGAGATCGCTGCCGTCTTCACCCGGACGACCCCGTTCTCGTACTCCCAGCCACTCAGCTTGCGGCCGTCCACGGTGACCTCGCGCGGTGCGGTGCCGGTGTGGACGATGAGCTCGTACGGGCGAGACGCCGGCTTTCCGGTGTAGGTGCCGACGCTGGCGCCGATCTTCACGGTCACGTCACCACGGCCCTGCGTCGGTGCGTCCACGGCGAACACCTGGGTGGCCGACTTCGGCGAGCGGGTGACCCGGTCGTCCTCGTACAGGCTGAACGACGACTTGCCCTGCGGGTAGATGTCGACCGTGATCGGGTCGCCGAAGCCCTGCTCGGCCGCGGTGTTGATTCCCGCCTTCCACATCGGTACGACGGCGCCGGCCTTCACGAACAGCGGGAGCGTGTCGAGCGGAGCGTGGTAGCCGTTCACCGTGGTCGGGCCCTGGTACACGCGGCCGGTCCAGTAGTCGACCCAGTTGCCCTTGGGCAGGTAGATACCGCCCTTCACCTCGTCGGCACCCCACATCGGTGCGACCAGGAACTCCTTGCCGGCCAGGAACTCGTACTTCGTGGTGTCGTCCCAGGTCTTCGGGTCGTTCGGGTACTCCAGGACCAGCGACCGGTTCAGCGGTGCACCGGTCCGGTGCGCCTCGGCGGCGTACGAGTAGAAGTACGGCAGCAGGCGCTCACGCAGCTTGAGGTACTTGCGGTTGATCGAGGTGTACGGGTCGCCGTACGCCCACGGCTGCTTGTACGCCGGGGTGGCCCAGCCGGACATCGTCATGAAGGCCGGGTTGAAGACCTTCCACTGCATGTCCCGGACGTACGACGTGGCCGAGCCGCCGAAGATGCCGTCGACGTCGCCGGCGCTGTAGGCGATACCGGAGTTGCCGGACCCGGTGATGGCCGGGATCTGCCACTTGATCGCGTCCAGCGAGCCGCTGTGGTCGCCGGTCCACTGCACCGCACACCGCTGCGCACCGGCCCAGCCCTCGACCATCCAGGCGAAGCCGCGGGCGTTGCTGTACTGCTCTATACCGTCGTGCGCGGTGTCGCAGGCGCTGAGAGCGTGCCGGTAGCCCGGTCCGACCCAGGCGACGTCCAGCTTGCGTATCCGGACCCCTGCCTCGCCGACCTCGGCCGGCTGCCGGTCCAGCGAGGACTGCGTCCACAGACCCATCTGGATGTTGCGCTGCCGGAGCTCGTCACCGGTCTGCTTGAGCGGCGGGATCTCCCGCTTGCCCCACCAGGTGCCCTCGACCTGCTCGAAGTCGGTGTTGTCGGAGTAGCCGCAGCCGTAGTCGTCGTTGACCAGCATCCAGCCGCCGGGCATGTCCTCGTCCTTGAACCGCTGCGCGACCTTCACCGCGTCGAGCGTGGTCACCTTGTCCGCGTGGACCTTCCAGTCGTTGCTGGAGTCCGGGTCCTTCGCGTAGTGACCGCGGTTGTAGCAGTCGGAGTCGCCGTACTCGAGTCCGTAGATCGGTGGCATGAACGGACGGCCGCTGAGCTCGGTGTAGCGGTCCAGCGCGGTCTTGAGGTCGCCGACGAAGTAGTACGCGTCGAACCGCTTCTCGTCGTGCTTGGTGACGACGGGGTCGGTGAAGCTGTAGCTCCCCGGGCTGAACGTGTTCCGCAGTACGCCGTACCCCGCGGTGCTCATGTAGTAGGGAGAGGCGTTCGGGTTGCCGCCGTCCTCCCAGTTGAAGTCGCGGGTGATCCTGATGGTCTGGTCGCGGTGCGAGAACCGGCCGTTCTGCATCCCGCCGCCGAAGAACTGCTCACTCGGGCCACGACCCAGCGACTGGGTGGTGGAGGTGTCGTTCCACGACAGCGGTGTGCTCTCTGCCCACACGAGCTGACCGCTGCTTCGATAGACGCTGAACCTCAGCGGCTGCTTCTGTGCTCGCACCTCGATCTTGCCGGTCGTGAGCGAGTAGTAGCTGCCGCGATCCCGCCACGATGTCTTCGGAGTGCCGTAGTCGGTCTTGGTGACGATCGTCGACGCCGGCTCGTTCGGATCGGCCGGCGGCGTACTGGCCGGGTCGGTGAAGTTCCCGTCCGGCGCCAGCCAGAGCCGGAACACGTCGTCCTTCAGGAAGGCGACGCGCACCTTCGCGGGACCGGCGCTGAGGGTGTACGTCGCCTTGTCGGCGGAGAACCCGGTGACGTCACCCAGCGTGGTGTCGGCGCTGGGTTGGGCCTGCGCCTGAGCGCCCACAGCCACCAGGGCACCTGCTATCAAGGCAAGGGCCGTTACTGAACGTTTCATGCGGACAAAGATGCTCACGAGTGCCTCACTTCACGCATCTATGAACAAGATGCGGTCATTGAAGCGCACGCCGGGCGGCTTGTCATCAGGTTGGCCGTCATGAAGTTGAGACGCGGCCGCCATCACGGGGAGAAGCCGGGCCGTGACGATGATTCGCATGGCGAACAGTGGAACCTTCAGCCGGCGCCGGCTGCTGACCGGCGGCCTCACCCTGGGCGTCGCGCTGACCACCCCGGCCCTCGCCCAGGCCGTCCCCGTCGACCCCGACCGCTACCGCGTGCGGGACGACCCCGACTTCCACCCGGTGACCTTCCGGCTGCCGGCCCCGACCGGGCGGAAGGCGCTCGGGACGACCGCACTGCACCTGATCGACCAGTCCCGTCCGGACCCGACCATGCCGAGTGGCCGGCGCGAGCTGATGATCAGCCTCTGGTACCCCGGCTCGATGATGGGCGACGCCCCGCTCGCGAAGTACATGCCGCAACGGACCGCGGTCGAGGTCGACGAGGCCTGGACCGGGGAGTACGGGCTGGCGCTGCCGACCGGCTCGTTCGACTTCGCCAACACCGAGACGCACTCCCGGGTCGACGCGCCGATGCAGCCGATCCCGCACCCCGTCGTACTGTTCTCTCCCGGCTATCAGTACAGCCGGTTTGTGAACACCGCCCAGGTCGAGGACCTGGCCAGTCGCGGGTACGTCGTCGTCACCATGGACCACACCCACGAGACACCGACCGAGTTCCCGGGCGGGCGGTTCCTGCCCGGCGTACCGGCCGATCAGCTGCTCGATCCGGTGTTCACCCGCCAGGCCGTCGAGACCCGGACGGCCGACGCCCGGTTCGTGCTGGATCAGCTCGAGGGGATCGCCGCCGGCGAGAACCCGGACCTGGACGGCAAGGAGTTGCCACCCGGCCTCGCCGCCGGCCTCGACCTGCAGAAGGTCGGCATGTTCGGCTTCTCGCTCGGCGGCTACGCGACCGCGAACACGCTGCTCGAGGACAAGCGGTTCGCCGCCGGTGTCGACCTGGACGGCACGCTCCAGGACGACCCGGCGAAGGGCCCGCTCGGGGAGGTCGCCCGGAAGGGACTCGACCAGCCGTTCCTGCTGTTCGGCTCGGACGCCAGCCAGCGGACCGACGCGGGGAAGGAGTACTACGACAAGTCGTGGGCCGAGTTCTGGGACGCGCAGCGCGGCTGGAAGCTGAACCTCGGGCTGGCCGGTGCCAAGCAGAAGGCGTTCACCGACTACCAGTTCGTCTTCGACCAGTTGTTCCGCGAGATCTACGGCCAGGACGAGATCATCACCTCGGTGATGACAGCGCTGGTCGGCTCGGTCGACCCGGCCCGTAGCGTGCTCGCCCAGCGCAGGTACCTGAGCGCCTTTTTCGACCAGACACTGCGCCGCCGGCCCGAGCTGCTGCTCCGCGCTGAGTCGCCGAAATTCCCGGAGGTGCAGTTCGCCCGCTGATCCCGGCTTGTGATGCTTGCCACCCCTGTCGGTCGGCGGACGGCGTACCCTCGGGGTCGAGAGGGCGGGATGGGGACGGGGTTCCGGCGCGCTCGGTGGCCACGGCGCGACGCGCGGTGCACAGGGTTGTCGGACACTTTCTGAAACCCTGTGAGGTGTGATCGCGGCGGGAACGGTTACCGTGCGTTGAGAAATGCGTTGCCGTCGGCCGTACCCTGTCCTCGGACGGGGTCGGTCTGTGCTCGGGGGAACAGACGTCCGATCACGGGCGTTGTCGGCAGGACGATGAGAGTGCTAGGGCAAGGAGCGCAGTGGCAGGGGCATCAGGGACGAAGACAGCAACAGCGGCTGCACGCCGTCTGGTGATCGTCGAGTCGCCGAAGAAGGCGCGGATGATCGCCGGTTTCCTGGGGTCCGGGTACGTGGTGGAGTCCAGCTTCGGCCACATCCGGGACCTGCCGAAGGGTGCGGACGAGATCCCGGCGAAGTACAAGGGACTCCCATGGGCCCGGCTCGGCGTCAACATCGAGGACCACTTCGACCCCCTGTACGTCGTCCCGGCCGACAAGAAGGCCCAGATCCGCAAGCTGAAAGAGCTGCTCAAGTCCGCCGACGAGCTCTACCTGGCCACCGATGAGGACCGCGAGGGCGAGGCGATCGCCTGGCACCTGCTGGACGAGCTGAAGCCGAAGATCCCGGTCAAGCGGATGGTCTTCCACGAGATCACCCCGAAGGCCATCCAGGACGCGGTCGGCAGCGCGCGGGACATCAACGACGCGCTGGTCGACGCCCAGGAGGCCCGGCGGATCCTGGACCGGCTGTACGGCTACGAGGTCTCGCCGGTGCTGTGGAAGAAGGTCATGCCGAAGCTGTCGGCGGGCCGGGTTCAGTCGGTCGCGATCCGGATGGTGGTCGACCGGGAGCGCGAGCGGATCGCCTTCCGCAGTGCGTCGTACTGGGATCTGGACGCCACCCTCGACGCCGGTGAGGGCCGGTCGCCCCGGCAGTTCCCCTCCCGGCTTGTCTCGGTGGACAGCCGGCGGGTCGCCCAGGGCCGCGACTTCAGCTCCGTCGGTGAGCTCAAGGGCCAGAACACGGTCCACCTGAACGAGGAGACCGCGACCGCGCTGGCCGCCGCGCTGCGCGACTCGCAGTTCACCGTCCGGTCGATCGAGTCCAAGCCGTACACCCGCAAGCCGTACGCGCCGTTCCGGACCACCACGCTGCAGCAGGAGGCCGGCCGCAAGCTCGGCATGTCCGCCTCGCAGACGATGCAGATCGCCCAGCGACTGTACGAGAACGGCAACATCACCTATATGCGTACGGACAGCGTGACGCTGTCCGACACCGCGATCACCGCGGCCCGGGCCCAGGTCCGGGAGCTGTACGGCGCGTCGTACCTGCCGGACAAGCCGCGGGTCTACACCTCCAAGGTGAAGAACGCGCAGGAGGCGCACGAGGCAATCCGGCCGGCCGGCGAGGTCTTCCAGACCCCGGCGCAGACCGGGCTGAGCGGTGCCGAGTACCGGCTCTACGAGCTGATCTGGATGCGGACCATCGCGTCCCAGATGAAGGACGCCGAGGGTCGCAGCGTCTCGATCAAGATCGACGCCAAGGCTTCCACCGGGGAGAACTGCGAGTTCACCTCGTCCGGCCGGGTGATCACCTTCCACGGCTTCCTCAAGGCGTACGTCGAGGGCGCGGACGACCCGTCCGCCGGCACCGACGACCAGGAGACCCGGCTGCCCGACGTGGCCGAGGGCGACGTCCTGCCCGCGGTCGAGGTGCTGGCCTCCGGACACGAGACGAAGCCGCCGGCCCGCTACACCGAGGCGACGCTGATCCGCGAGCTGGAAGAGCGTGAGATCGGCCGCCCGTCGACGTACGCCTCCATCATCGGGACGATCCAGGCCCGCGGGTACGTCTACAAGAAGGGCACCGCGCTGGTGCCGGCCTGGCTGGCGTTCGCCGTGGTCCGCCTGCTGGAGGAGCACTTCACCCGGCTGGTCGACTACGCGTTCACCGCGACGATGGAGGACGTGCTCGACGAGGTCGCCGCCGGTGACCTGCAGCGCGAGGGCGTCCTGTCCCGGTTCTACTTCGGTGACGACGACCTCGAGGGCCTGCACTCGATGGTGAACGACCTCGGCGACATCGACGCCCGGGAGATGTCCACCTTCCCGGTCGGCGGTGACGACACCGGCATCGTGGTCCGGGTCGGCCGCTACGGGCCGTACGTCGAGGACAAGGACGAGCGGCGCTCGAACGTGCCGGAGGACCTGCCGCCGGACGAGCTGACGGTCGAGAAGGCCCAGGAGCTGCTCAGCCAGCCGTCGGGTGTCGAGCACGAGCTCGGTACGGCGCCCGACACCGGGCACAAGGTGGTCGCGAAGGCCGGGCGCTTCGGTCCGTACGTGACCGAGGTGCTGCCCGAGGACGCGCCGAAGAGCGCCAAGCCGCGGACCGGATCGCTGCTCAAGTCGATGACACTGGACAGTGTCAGCCTCGAGGACGCGATGAAGCTGCTGTCGCTGCCGCGGGTGGTCGGCAAGGACCCGGAGAGCGGTGACGAGATCACCGCGCAGAACGGGCGCTACGGGCCGTACCTGAAGAAGGGGTCGGACTCGCGGTCGCTGTCGTCCGAGGAGCAGATGTTCGACATCACCCTCGAGGACGCGCTGAAGATCTACGCCGAGCCGAAGCAGCGCGGCCGGCGGGCCGCGGCACCGCCGCTGAAGGAGCTGGGCGAGGACCCGGAGTCCGGCAAGCCGGTGGTGGTGAAGGAGGGCCGCTTCGGCCCGTACGTCACCGACGGGGAGACGAACGCGACCCTGCGCAAGGACGACTCGGTCGAGACCATCTCGCTGCTGCGGGCGGCCGAGCTGCTGGCGGACAAGCGGGCCCGCGGGCCGGTGAAGAAGACCGCCAAGAAGTCCGCCACGAAGAAGACCGCGGCCAAGAAGACGGCGGCCAAGAAGACCACCACGAAGAAGGCAGCCGCCAAGAAGACCACGGCGGCGAAGAAGGCAGCGGCGAAGAAGTCCTGAGGAGGCGCGCGTGACGAGTGCGGTCGAGGTCACCGCGCAGCGGCTAAGGGATCGGGGCGAGAGGGTCACGCCGGCCCGTCTCGCCGTGGTCGAGGTGCTCGCGGGCACCGAGGAGCACCTGAGCGCCGAGCAGATCGGCGAGCGGGCCGAGCAGTTGCGTCCCGGGATCCACCGCGCCACCGTCTACCGGGCCCTGGACGCGCTCGGTGAGTTCGGCCTGGTCACCCACGTCCACCTCGGCCGGGCCGGGACGACGTACCACCTGGCCGGTGATCTCGCCCCTCGCCACCTGCACCTGCGCTGCTCCGAGTGCGGGACTGTGTACGACGCCCCGGGTGACATCCTCGAGACCGCGAGGAAGAAGGTCCAGCGCGAGCTCGGCTTCCAGCTCGCCCCGGAACAAGTCGCCCTGATCGGCGTATGCAAGGAGTGCCAGAGCTGACCGTACTGATGCCACGCCTCCGGCGCGGCGGGTCATGGGGCTTTGACTCCCGGCCTTCCCTCGTCACTCCAGTCGCTTCGCTCCCTCCGCTCCTCAGTCCAGGCCGGGAGGCCCCATGACCTGAATCGATCACCCTCCTGTCCATATCTGTTGATCGGTGTGGATTCGTGAACGGGTTGGGCTTAGGCTCGATCCCTGTGACCCATGACCACAGCTACGTCGAGGACTTTGCTCCCGGCGCCAACGTGCTTCCCCCGCGTGCCTGGCTGGACGACGACTCGGCCAAGCTCCCGCTGACCGGCGACTGGAACTTCCGGCTCTCCGCGAGTGTGGCCGACGCCCCCGACGACCTGAAGGACCCGGACACCTCCGGGTGGGACACCATCGCGGTCCCGGGTCACTGGCAGCTCAGTGGGTACGGAGCTCCGGCGTACACGAACGTCGTCTACCCGTTCCCGCTCGAGCCGCCGTTCGTGCCGACCGACAACCCGACCGGTGACTACGTCCGGACCGTGACGATCCCGGCGGACTGGGCCGGCGCCCGGGTGGTGCTGCGGTTCGAGGGGGTCGACTCCCGGTTCGCGGTGCACGTGAACGGCGAGCTGGTCGGCTGGTCGTCCGGCTCCCGGCTGCCGTCCGAGTTCGACCTCACCGACTTGGTTGCCCCTGGCAAGGAGGCCCGGATCGCGGTCCGGGTGCACCAGTGGTCGGCCGGCAGCTACGTCGAGGACCAGGACATGTGGTGGCTGTCCGGGATCTTCCGCGAGGTCAACCTGCTGGCGCTCAAGCCGTCCGCCCCGACGGACGTTTTCGTGCACGCGTCGTACGCCGACGGCACCGGCACGCTGTCGGTGGACTCGGACGTCGCGGGCACGGTCGTCGTACCGGAGCTGGGCCTGGAGTTCGCCACCGGTGACGAGGTCACCGCGGCCGTCGAGCCATGGTCGGCCGAGAGCCCGCGCCTGTACGACGGTGTGGTCCGGACCGAGGGTGGTGACGTCCGGCTGCGGATCGGCTTCCGCACGGTCGCGATCGCCGACGGCGTGCTCACCGTGAACGGGAACCGGGTGCTGTTCAACGGGGTCAACCGGCACGAGTTCCACCCCGACCGCGGTCGCGCGCTGACCGAGCAGGACATGCTGGACGACGTACTGCTGATGAAGCAGGCCGGGATCAACGCGGTCCGCACCAGCCACTACCCGCCGCACCCGCACTTCCTGTCGCTGTGCGACGAGTACGGCCTGTACGTGATCGACGAGTGTGACCTGGAGACGCACGGGTTCGGGTACGAGCCCGAGCCGCCGAAGCTGCCGAACCCGGTGATGGACCCGCGGTTCCGCGACGACCTGGTCGAGCGGATCCGCCGGACCGTCCACCGGGACAAGAACCACCCCTCGATCATCATCTGGTCGCTCGGCAACGAGTGCGGGATGGGCGAGAACCTGAAGGCGATGTACGACCTGGCCAAGGAGATCGACCCGTCCCGGCCGGTGCACTACGAGCGCGACACCGAGGCCGAGTTCGTCGACATCTACTCGCGGATGTACACCGATCCGGCCGGCTGCGCGGAGATCGGCGCGGACCCGGAGCTGTACCGGAACCTGCCGTTCATCCTGTGCGAGTACGGCCACGCGATGGGCAACGGGCCGGGCGGCCTGCTCGACTACCGCGAGGTGTTCGACAAGTACCCGCGCTGCCAGGGCGGTTTCATCTGGGAGTGGATCGACCACGGCCTCCGCACCACCATCGACGGCCGCGAGGTCTACGCGTACGGCGGTGACTTCGGTGAGACGATCCACGACGGCAACTTCGTCTGCGACGGACTGCTGTTCCCGGATCGGACGCCGTCACCGGGCATGCTCGAGTACATCAAGGTGATCGAGCCGCTGCGGATCGTTGCTGATGGCAATGGTGGGGTGTCGATCACCAACCGGTACGAGGTGCTGGACACGAGCCACCTGAGCTTCACGTACGCCGTCGAGGTCGAAGGTGTGCGGGTTGGCGGTGGAGAGCTGTCGGTGCCGGTGATCGGGCCGGGCGAGACGGTCACGGTGGAGCTGCCGGCTGCCGATGCTTCTCAGCCCGAGACTTGGGTGACGGTTGCGGCGGCGCTCACGTCGGCGACGTCGTGGGCCGAGGCGGGGCACCGCATTGCCTGGGGACAGGTCCGGCTGGATGAGCTGGCTAGCCAGCCAGCTCCTCCAGCCGGGGTGGGTGCAGGAGCGCCGGCTGACGGTGTTGCCGGTGTGGACGGCATCACGGTGGCGGGTGTGAAGAACGCCAAGCTGGATGTCTGGCGGGCGCCGATCGACAACGACGCCAACCCCGGGGTGGCGGACGCTTGGCGTGAGGAGGGTCTGCACCGCGTGCAGCACCGGATCGTCTCGCAGGGCGAGCGCGACGGCGCCTGGGAGGTCGTCACGCGTACGGCGCCTCCGCAGCTCCAGTGGGGCCTGGTCAGCACCTGGCGCTGGACCGCTGTTGACGGCGGGGTCGTCCTGGACCTGAGCGTCGTACCGGATGGGCTCTTCCCCGAGGTGCTCCCACGGCTCGGCATCACCTTCGAACTGCCGAAGTTGGAGCAGGTGGAGTGGTTCGGCACCGGTCCGAACGAGGCGTACGTCGACACGCGTGAGGCTGCGGCGGTCGGCAAGTACTCGGCCACGGTCGCCGAGCTGCAGACGCCGTACGTCCGCCCGCAGGAGAACGGTCACCGCATCGACACCCGCTGGGCCGCTCTCACCACCTCCACCGGCACGCTCCGGGTGGAAGCCGTCGGCACCCTCTTCGGCCTCACGGTCCGCGACTGGACCACCCACGACCTGGAGACCGCCAGCCACACCGCCGACCTCACCCCGGGCGACACCACCTACGTCACCCTCGACATCGCCCAAACCGGCGTAGGCACAGCAGCCTGCGGCCCGAAACTCCCAGACCGCGACAAACTGAAAACCGCCCCCGCGACCCTGTCAGTCAGCTTCACCACGGCCTGACGTACAGCTTCATCACACCGCCTTGCCCATTCACTTTGATGGGCAAGGCGGTGCTGTTCTACTCGGCGCCAGGCGCGGCCGTGGCGAGGCCTGCGTCAGCAGCCGCAGCCAGCAGGCGCTTGTCGTAGGTCACCAGTGCGGTGAGCGGCAGGCCTTCCAGTACCAGGGTCTGAGCGCTCGCCAGATGGATGGCGTCGAGGGTCCGGAGCATCGGGTCCTGGTACGCCGCGGCCGTCGCGAGAACTGTGTCGTCCATCGGCACGCGGTTGAGTTTGGCGAGCACTGTCGGCACGGCGACCAGCCGGCCGGGGTCGGTTCGCCGCAAAGCGCGGGGAACCTCGGTGAGGACCAGCGCCGAGGCGACGAGGGTCTTGTCCTGCTCGGCCGTGAGCCACTCGTGGAGTGCCTGACTCTCCTTCTCGCGCCGGATCAGCTTCACGATCGCGGCTGAGTCCAGATAGATCACAGGCGTTCCTCGCGGAGGTCCGAGATGATCTCGGTGGAGTCGATCGACAGGTCCGGGTCACCCGGCGGGAGCGCCGGTGGCGCCGGATCGCTGGCGGGGATCAGCCGACCACGACGGACGAGATCGCTGAGGCCACGGGTGGTGTCGTCGATCGGGATCAGCAGAGCCGCCGGCCGCCCGCTGACGGTGATCTCGAGGGACTCACCGCCGGCCACACGCGCCAGCACTGCGCTGGTGTGCTGATTGAGCTCACGCACTGGGATGCTGTCCATGACACCAGTGTAGAACGCGATGTTCTACACCACCAGCGGATCAGATCGCGATGGCCGGCCGGGGGGATACTCGGTCGGCTGGGGGGTGGTAGGTCTGCCAGGCGGTGGTGAGGCGGGTTACTGCCTCGGTGAGCTCGTCTGGGTGGGCGCGGAAGTGGAGGCGGACGTAGGGGTCGCTGTTGCCGGTTACGTCGAGGCCTGAGCCGGGGAGGATGGCCAGGCCGTGGCGGAGGGCGGTTTGGGCGAAAGAGTTGCCGTCGCCGTGTGGCAGCCGGACCCAGAGGCACTGCCCGCCGCTGATCTGTGGCACGTCCCAGGTCGGCAGGTGCCGGGTGAGCAACGTGCGCAGGTGGTCGTGGCGGTCCTGGAGCTCGGTGGCCAGGTCCAGGTCGTCCAACTCGGCCACCAGATGGGCTGCGGCGAGCTGGGCGGGGACGTTGCCGCCGAGGTCGTGGACGGCACGGAGGCGGGCCAGGCGGTTGACGAGTGGGGCGGCTGCGCGGATCCAGCCGATCCGCAGGCCACCCCAGACGCTCTTGCTCAGCGACCCGATCGAGATCACCGCATCGCTGTAGGCCGCCATCGGCAGGGGCCGCGTCGTACCGGGGAAGCCCAGATCCGCAGGCACCTCGTCCTCGATCAGCGGTACGTCGGCCGCCGCCGCAGCCCGGGCCAGCCGCTGCCGCACCAGCGACGACAGCACCGCCCCGGTCGGGTTCTGGTACGTCGGGATCACGTAAGCGAGCCCTGGACGCCGTTCACGCACCGCCGCCTCGAAGCCCTCCAGACCGATCGGCAGACCACGCAGTACGGCGGCCTCCTCGCGGAACGCCTCCAACGCACCCGGATAGGTCGGTGCCTCGACCAGGACCTGGTCCCCGGGTGAGAGCAGCGCATGCGCCAGCAGCGACAGGGCTTGCTGGCCGCCGTTCGTCACCAGGATCTGGTCCGGCGTGGTCAGCACGCCGTGGTCGGCGTACCGGGTGGCAATGGCCTGCCGCAGCGTCGGGTGACCGTACGGGTAGTACCCGATGTCGCCGCGGATCTCCTGCAGCGACGGCAGGATCCGCGCATACGCCTCCGCGAGTTGCGGCGGCGGATCGCCCGGAGCCGCACAGATCGCCAGCAGTACGTCGTCGTCCCGCGACTCCAGCGAGTCCAGGAAGATCGGGTCGACCGGTGCGTCCTCCACGATCCCCGACGACGAGGCACCGGCCACACGCGTCCCACTGCCCTGGCGGCGGGTGATCCGGCCTTCAGACCGCAACAGCTCGTAGGCGGCGACCACAGTCGTCCGGCCGACCGCGAGAGCAGCCGCCAGCACCCGGTCCGGTGGCAGCAGCGCGCCCGGTGGCAGTTCACCGTCGTCGATCAGCCGGCGCATCCGGGCTGCGAGCAGCACGTACAGCGGGCCGCGGCCGGATGACCAGCGGCCCAGACGGTCGCTCAACTCGATTGGTCTCATTCGCGAACCAATTGTGCCGGATTGGCTCTGGGGTGACCAGACCCAGGCTCGGACGATGGCGGTATGGCCACCTTTCCTCGCAACGACATCGTGTCCCTGACCGAAGTGCAGCCCACCCACGACCTGGGCGAGAGCTACGGACCGGACCTGCGGCTGGCGGACCTGCTGACCCCGGAGCTGGCCGACCTCGAACTCGGCTACGGCACCGCGTACGGCGATCTGCAGCTGCGGACCGCGATCGCCGACCGCCACGGCGTACGGCCCGACCAGGTCGTCATCACCGTGGGCGGGATGCACGCGATCTTCCTGCTCGCCTATCTGGTCGCGGACCGCGGCGGCCAGGTCGTCACGACCGCACCGCTGTTCCCGCTGGCCCGCAACTGCTACGAGTCCGTGGGCGCCGACGTCCGGGTGATCCCGCTGACCTTCGACGACGGCTACCAGCTCAGCGCCGACGACGTCCGCGCGTACCTCACCCCTGACACCAAGCTCGTCAGCCTCGCGACACCGCAGAACCCTTCCGGTGTCGCGGTCAAACAGTCTGTGCTGCAAGAGATCGCCGCCTCCATGGCCGAGAGCTGCCCGGACGCGTACCTGATGGTCGACGAGACCTACCGGACCGCGGCGTACGGCGACGATCCGATCGCGGAGACCGCCGTACCCCTAGGACCCAAGGTGGTGTCGGTCGCCTCGCTGTCGAAGTGCCATGGCGCCGCCGGACTGCGGATCGGTTGGCTCATCAGCACCGACGCCGAGCTCGTCGACCGGGTGGTGACCGCCAAGTTCAACACGGTCGTCTCCGCCGCGCCGCTGACCGAGGCGCTGGCCGTCCAGGTCTTCGAACGGGAGGACGAGATCCTCGGTTTACGGCGCCACTGGCTGGCCGACTCTTTGGCCGCGACCGAGGAGTGGGTACGGGCGAACGACGAGCTGGTCGAGTGGATCCGGCCCGACGCCGGCGCGCTGTGTTGTGTCCGACTCAAGCCGGAGGTCTCGGTCGAGCGGTTCCGCCGGGCGGCCGCGGAGCTGAGCGTCCGGGTGGCCGACGGCGACTGGTTCGGTGACGAGCCGCGGGTCTTCCGGCTCGGGTTCGGGTTCCCGCCGCCGGTCGAGCTGAAGGCCGCCCTGGACGCCCTGGCGGCGGCACTGCGTCAGGCTGTCCACGCTGCCGACTAGTCTTTGGGTGTGCCGGAGGTTTATGACCCGTTGACTGATCCTGCACCGGCGCATGACGTGCGCGCGGTGTTGCGGATCCGGGCGTTCCGGCGGCTCTGGATCGCGTTCGGGCTGTCCAGCCTGGGCGACTGGATCGGCCTGCTGGCACTGACCGCGATGGCGAAGTCCTTCGCCGGGGACGACTACCAGGCGGCGAACTTCGCCATCGGCGGTGTGCTGTTCCTCCGGGTGCTGCCCGCGCTGGTGATGGGCCCCGTGGCCGGCTGGGTCGCGGACCGGCTGGACCGGCGCTGGACGATGATCATCGGCGACCTGATCCGGGCCGCGTTCTTCGTCACCATCCCGATCGTCGGGACGCTGACCTGGCTGCTGGTCGCGACCGTGCTGATCGAGATCGTCAGCCTGGTCTGGGGCCCGGCCAAGGACGCCAGCGTGCCGAACCTGGTGCCCCGGCACCGGCTCGAGGCGGCCAACCAGATCAGCCTGATCACCACCTACGGCACGGCCCTGCCGGCCGCCGTCATCTTCACCGCGATCACCCTGATCACCCGCGGGCTCGGCGAGCTCTCGATCGACCTGGCCGTCTACGTCAACGCCGCCACCTTCGTCGTGTCCGCGCTGGCGATCGTGTCGGTGGCCGAGATCGGCCGGGCCGTGCACGAGCACGAGCAGCATCCGACGCTCTGGCGGACGATGGTCGAGGGCTGGTCCTACGTCACCGGTACGCCGGTCGTCCGCGGTCTCGTGGTCGGGATCTCCGGAGCCTTCGCGGCCGGCGCGGTCGTGATCGGCCTCGGCCGCACGTACGTCGAGGACCTGGGAGCAGGCGATCCCGGCTACGGCGTGCTGTTCGGTGCCGTCTTCGGCGGTCTCGCCCTCGGCATGGGATTCGCGCCGCGGCTGTTCTCCGGGCTGTCCCGGCGGCGGTTGTTCGCGGCCGGCCTGGTCGGTTCCGGGATCTGCCTGGCCGGGTTGGCGCTGATCCAGCAGATCGAGATCGCCACCATGATCGCGATCCTGCTCGGCTTCTGCGCCGGCGCCTCCTGGGTCTCCGGCTACACCCTGCTCGGGCTCGAGGTTCCGGACGCGGTGCGCGGGCGGACCTTCGCCTTCGTCCAGTCCGCCGTACGGACCGTGCTCGCCGTCACGCTCGCGATCGCGCCCTTCGCCGCCGGTGCGTTCGGACGGAACACGTGGACCATCGGCGGCCGGTCGGTCACCTACAACGGCGCCTCGATGACCATGTTGATCGCCGCCGTCCTGGCCGGCGTGATCGGTCTGATCGCCTGGCGGCAGATGGACGACCGGCCGGGTGTCCCGTTCTGGCGTGACCTGCGGCGGAGCTTCGGCAAGACTCCCGGTGTGTACCCGACCACAGGCCTGTTCATCGCGATGGAAGGCGGCGAGGGTGCCGGGAAGTCGACCCAGTCCGCCTTGCTGGTCGAGTGGTTGAAGGAGCAGGGACAGCAGGTTCTGCTCACCCGCGAGCCGGGTGCGACCGATCTCGGCAAGACGCTGCGGCAGATCGTCCTCGACCCGGCGACCGGTGACATCTCGCACCGCGCCGAGGCGCTGCTGTACGCGGCCGACAAGGCCGAGCACGTGGACTCGGTGATCAAGCCCGCGCTCAAGGCCGGCGCGGTCGTCATCACCGACCGGTACGTCGACTCCGCGCTGGCCTACCAGGGATCCGGGCGGGACCTGGACCTCTCCGACGTGGAACGCGTCAACCGCTGGGCCACCGAAGATCTCCGGCCGAACCTGACCATCCTGCTCGACCTGCCGCCGAAGAGCGGGCTCGACCGGTTCACCGAGCGGGACCGGATCGAGGCCCAGTCGCACGACTTCCACGTCCGGGTCCGGACCGCGTTCCTCGAGCTCGCCGCCGCCGAACCGCAGCACTACCTGGTCGTCGACGCCACCCAGGACCGCGACGTCATCGCCACCCAGATCCGCGCCCGACTCCAGCCAATGCTCCCGAAGGTGGACCTATGAAGGTTTGGGACGACCTGGTCGGGCAGGAGCCGGCGGTCGCCGTACTCACGAAGGCTGTGGCCGGTGCGGAAGCCGGGATGCGGGGTGAGTCCGGTGCCGCGGTGGCCGGGATGACGCATGCCTGGCTGATCACCGGGCCGCCCGGGTCGGGGCGGTCGAACGCGGGCCGTGCGTTCGCGGCCGCCCTGCAGTGCAAGAACAACCAGGGCTGCGGTGAGTGCAACGAGTGCCGTACGGCGCTCAGCGGTGCGCACCCGGATGTGTCGCTGATCCGCACCGAACTGCTGTCGATCCGGGTCAGTGAGATCCGCGAACTGGTCCGCCGAGCGGCGATGAGCCCGACCCAGGGACGCTGGCAGGTGATGGTCGTCGAGGACGCGGACCGGCTGACCGAGCAGGCCGCCGACGCGTTGCTGAAGAGCATCGAGGAGCCCGCGCCACGGACGGTCTGGGTGCTCTGCGCGCCGACCGTCGAGGACGTCGTACCGACGATCCGGTCGCGCTGCCGGCTGCTGGTGCTGCGCACGCCGCCGGTCGAAGCGGTGGCGGACATGCTGACCGGCAAGCTGGGCGTGGATCCGGAGCTGGCCGGGTTCGCGGCCCGGGCGGCCCAGGGCCACATCGGCCGGGCCCGGGCGCTGGCGCGGGACGAGGAGGTGCGGGACCGCCGGACCAAGGTGCTCGAGGTCCCGTTCGCGCTCCGTGATCTCGGTGCTTGTCTGAAAGCCGCACAGCAACTGGTCGAAGCGGCCAAGGTCGAGGCCAAGGCCAGCGCCGAGAAGGTCGACGAGAAGGAACGCGCCGCACTCGAGCAGGCACTCGGTGTCGGCACCAAGGGCGCCAAGCCGCGCGAAGCGAACGCGGCGCTGAAGGAACTCGAGGATCAGCAGAAGACCCGGGCGAAGCGTTGGGAACGCGATGTGCTCGACCGGTCACTGGTTGACCTGATGGCGTTGTACCGCGACATCCTGATGATCCAGACCCGCGCCGGTGCCGAGTTGATCAACGCCGAGCTCCGCTCGAACATCGAGCAATTGGCGGGCCGAACCACGCCTGAGCAGACGATTCGAAGGATCGACGCGATCGCTGCCTGCCGAGAGGCGATCGAGACCAACGTCGCACCGTTGCTGGCCCTGGAAGCGATGACGATCGGGCTGTTCGAGGGATAGTCACCAGCTGAGACTCGCGTCCGGTTAGCGGGCAGCGCTGTAACACCGAGACCGGCGGGTCCGATGTCTGGGTGTCCGGGCAGAACGCTCGGTCGTACATGCCCGAACGGAACTGAATGACGCAACCGCCCCCGATCCAGCCTGCCCGGCCTTCTTTGCCGCCGGCCGAGTCCTGGCTCGCGGGCGTTCCGACACCCGCGCAGCAGCGCCAGGACCGCTACGCCGTGGCCGCGTTCGTGACGAGCCTGCCCGGGTTGGTGCCGGTTGCCGTGGTGCTGGCCGGGATCGCGCTGCGCCGGATCAAACGGACCGGAAGCCGCGGCAAGCGGCTGGCGTACGGCGCTCTGGCGATCAGCCTGTGCTGGACGATCGCGATCGGTGTCGCGGTCGCCCTCGGCCTGTACGGCGAACGCCGGGCCGGAATCGGCCGTACGGTTGCGATCTCGGAGGTCGCCGTACAGCAGTGTTTCGACGCCGATCTGGAGGCGGAGACGCTGCGGGTGGTGCGGATCGCCGACTGTGCGGCCGGGCACACCGGCGAGGCGTACGCGAAGGTCCGGGCCAACCTGGCCGGGTTGTCGGCCGAGGACAAGGGGACGGTCGCCACGCAGCAGTGCGCGGCCGCGTTCGGCACCTTCGTCGGCAAGCCGTACGAGCAGTCGGAGCTGGACATGTACTACGTCGTCCTGGAGGATCGTGCTGTTGCTGACGGCAACGTCCTGTGCCTGGTCGGAATGCCGGGGACCCGCCTGACGGGTACCATGCGCGGGTCGCAGCGGTAGCGCCTTGCGGGGGAAGCACTGGGGGAGAACGTGAGTCAACCACCGTACGGACCGGAGCCGGAACGGCCCCAGGACGTGCCCAGGTCGTTCCCGACCTACGGCCGTTCTGATCGGCCGCAGGACCAGCCGCCTGGGGGGCAGGCGCCGTACGGTCAGCAGCCGGGGCAGCCGTCGCACGGTCAGGCGGGGCAGCCGTACGGGCAGTCGGGGCCGTCGTCATACGGGGAGCAGCCGGGGTCGCCTGGGCCGACGCAGTGGGCGGCGCCGGGGCAACCTCAGCAGCCGCAGCCTGTTGGGCAGTCGCCGTACGGGCAGCCGTCGCCGTACGGGCAACAGGCGCCGTACGGGCAGGCTCCGTATGGACAGCCGGCGGGTCAGCCGTACGGCGCCGGGTACGGCCAGCCGCAGTATCCGGGGACGTGGCCGCAGCCGTACGGCTACGGGTATCCGGGTGGCGGTGGCGGTGGCAACAACGGGCTGGCGATCGCCTCGCTGGCGACCGGGATCGGCGGTTTCTGCGTCCCTTTCGCCTCGCCGGTGGCGCTGGGCCTCGGCATCGCCTCGCTGGTGCAGATCAAGAAGCGCCAGGACAACGGCAAGGGCATGGCGATCGCCGGCGTGGTGCTCGGCGGCCTGGGCACCATCGGCTGGCTGCTCTACCTCGTGCTGATCGTCGTGCTCGGCGTGACCAGCGACGACGACTACTACGGCGCGCCCGAGCCCTCGTCGTCGTACTCGACGTCGACCACGTACATCGACGACCTCGCCGTGGGTGAGTGCTTCGACGACAGCGACGAGGAGGACGAGGTCGTCCGCCGCCCCTGCGCCCAGCCCCACGACGGCGAGATCATCGCCGGTGTCACGCTCCCGGACGGCCCGTACCCGGGCGACAAGGAGGTCGACAAGGCCGGCGAGGCGGTCTGCGCCACCGAGTTCGGCGAGTACGTCGGCTCGACGGTGAAGGACACCGAGCTCGAGTGGGACTACTGGACCCCTACCAAGCAACTCTGGAACGACAACGACCGGTTGGTCGTGTGCGCTGCGTACGGCCCCGACTGGGACTCATTAACCGGCAGCGTAAAAGGCACCCGGCGGTAGGAGTGCTGGGCTGAATCCTTAGCTGGTGCAAGTACGCTGGCCGCGTGGGCATGGTGATGGCGGTGTCGTTCGAGCGGTACGGGCGGCTCTACTACCTGGACCCCGGCCCGCATCGTCCGCGCGTCGGGGACAAAGTGCTGGTTCCGACCGATGACGGTCCGGAGGTGGCGGAGTGCGTCTGGGCGCCGCAGTACGTCACGGAGGAGATCGGCGGGCTGCCGCTGTGTGAGGGTGTCGCCACGGCCGCGGACCTGGACCGGGACGAGCAGAACCGGCAGCGGCGGGCTGACGCGCGGGTGATCGCGAAGCGGCTGATCCGGCAGCACGGGTTGCCGATGAAGGTGGTCGGGATCGACTTCGTCGACCGCCGGGCGGACGTGGACCAGCTGGTCATCGTGTACTTCTCCGCGCCGCACCGGGTCGACTTCCGCGAGCTGGTGCGCGACCTGGCTCGCGGGCTGCGCGCCCGGATCGAGCTGCGCCAGGTCGGTGCCCGCGACGAGGCCCGGCTGCAGGGCGGGATCGGGCCGTGTGGACGGGATCTGTGCTGTGCCACCTTCCTGAAGGACTTCGAGCCGGTCAGTGTGCGGATGGCCAAGGACCAGGATCTGCCGCTCAACCCGCTGAAGATCTCTGGGGCGTGCGGCCGGCTGATGTGCTGCCTGAAGTACGAGCACCCGCTCTACCAGGAGTTCAACGCGAAGGCGCCGGCGACCGGGACCCAGGTGGAGACCCCCGCGGGTGATGGAGTGGTGGTCGGACACAACGTGCCGAGCGACACCGTGGTGGTGCGGTTGGCGGCGTCGGGCCGGCGCTGTGCGTGCAGTCGTGCGGACGTCTGCTCGCCGCGCCAGCAGTACGAGGCCTCCAGTACGACGACCCCGGACGCACCGCCGATCGAGCCGCCGATGGACGTCGTACCGGCGGAGTCACTGGAGACAGCGACACCGGAGGCAGCGTCACCGGAGGCAGCGTCACCGGAGAAGGAGTCGCCGGAGGAGCGTCGCCGGCGGAAACCACGGCGGCGCCGGCGCTTGCACCACGACGACGAGGGAGACACCCCGCAGTGAGTTACCGCAGGACAACCGCGCTCCCCACTCCGCAACACAAGAGCCCCCTCGCGAAGCGAGGGGTTGCTCTGTTTGCGCTCCTGGCGGTGCTGGCGAGCGGATGTGGCGTGGCGAGCCGGGCCCAGGACTCGGGCGACGGCACGACCGGCGGGTCGACCGGCGGCAACCCGACCAAGGGACCGGCGGGCCCGGTCCCGGCCGGGCTGGAGAAGTTCTACGAGCAGCAGCCGGACTGGGAGCGCTGCGGCTCCAACCAGCAGTGCGCGACCATCACCGTGCCGCTGGACTACTCGAAGCCGACCGGCCAGACGATCGAGCTGCGGGCGCGCAAGGTGCTTGCCCGGGACCGGACCGGCAAGATCGGCACGCTGTTCATCAACCCGGGTGGGCCGGGCGCCTCGGGGGAGGAGTACGCCGCGTCGGCCGGGTTCGCGCTCGGTGCGCAGTTGCTGCGGAAGTTCGACGTGATCGGCTGGGATCCGCGCGGGGTGGCGCGGTCCACGCCGGTGCGCTGCCTGGACACGGCGCAGATGGACAAGTTCATCGCGGCCGACGGCAGCCCGGACAACGAGGCCGAGATCACCGAGCTGAACGACGAGGCGAAGATCCTCGCGAACGGGTGCCAGCAGCGCTCCGGTGAGTTGCTGCCGCATGTGTCGACCAAGGACGCGGCCCGCGATATCGACGTACTGCGGGGAATCGTCGGCGACTCGGAGTTGTACTACCTGGGCATGTCGTACGGCACCTACCTCGGCGCGACGTACGCCGAGCTGTTCCCCAAGAACGTCGGCCGGCTGGTGCTGGACGGCGCGGTGGATCCGTCGAACACGTCGAAGCAGGACCACATGGCCCAGGCGAAGGGCTTCGACACCGCGCTGGACGCGTTCGCGGAGGACTGTGCGCAGCGGTCGTGCCGGCTCGGCAGCACCAAGCAAGAGGTGCTCGCCAAGGTCGACAAGCTGATCAACGACAGCGACGCGACTCCGCTGCCGGGTGACGGGAAACGCCAGGTCACCCAGGCCCTGGTGGTGCTCGGGATCATCTTCCCGCTGTACGTGAAGGACTTCTGGCCGCGGCTCGAGGACGCGGTGCTGGACGGGCTGGCCGGCAACGGCGCCCGGCTGCTGGCGCTCGCCGACCAGTACACCAACCGCGAGCCGAGCGGCTACGCCAGCAACAACAACGAGGCGATCTACGCGGTGAACTGCCTGGATCGCCCGGACCTCACCTCGATCGCGCAGGCGAAGTCGGAGGAGGCGGAGTACAAGGCGGCGTCACCGCGGTTCGGGCAGTTCCTGCTCTGGGGATCGCTGGCCTGCGCGAACTGGCCGGTGAAGCCCCAGGACAAGCCGCACCCGATCAAGGCGGCCGGGGCGAAGCCGATCGTGGTCGTCGGCACCACGCGCGACCCGGCGACGCCGTACGAAGGGGCCGTCGGCCTGGCGGGCCAGCTGGAAAGCGGTGTCCTGGTCACCCGGGACGGCGACGGCCACACCGGCTACAAGGCCGGCAACGCCTGTGTCGACAACGTCGTGGAGAGCTACCTGCTGCAGGGCACCGCCCCGACCGCCGACATCAAGTGCTGACGGCGGGTCAGCCCGGGCGAGTGTCGTTGGGCGCCGTCGGCAGCTGAAGCGTCTTGGTCGCCTGCTCGAGGACGGCGCGCAGCGCGGCTTCGTCCTTCGGGCGGCCGCCGACGGTGATCTCGACGGCAGAGTTCTTGCCGCCGTCGGTGGAGATCCAGCGGGACAGGCCCATCCGCGGCCCGCGGGTCTGGTCGACGTACGTGTAGACCAGGGTGCCGTTGTCGCGGCTGAGCACCTTCAGGTCCCGCTCGTCGATGCTGCGGGCGCGGCTCTCCACCTGCTCGGCGGGGGACCGCGAGCTGCCCCGGGTGTCGAACCGGATCTGCCAGACCCCGGTCGAGTCCACGAACCGCGGCCGGGTGCCTTCCTGGGTGCTCTTCCAGCCGGTCGGGACCTCGGCGGACACCGGATCACTCGAGGTGCCGAAGGTCTGCAGCGTGTACTGCAGCGAGCCTGCCTGCAGGCAGTCGGTGCACGCCGGTGTGCTGGGTGTGGACTGGTTGTTCACGATCCCGGCGGGGGT
The DNA here is from genome assembly GCF_043197365.1 of Kribbella sp. NPDC049174. Lineage (NCBI taxonomy): Bacteria > Bacillati > Actinomycetota > Actinomycetes > Propionibacteriales > Kribbellaceae > Kribbella > Kribbella sp. NPDC049174. The sequence continues at coordinate 341,254 of NZ_JBICSZ010000008.1, forward strand.
GTCGTTCCCGATCAGATCCCCGTTGATCGCCAGCACGGTGCCGAACACAGCTACGCCGACGGTCATTCCCGCCAGCGTCATCAGCAGCGCCTGGTGCCTGGGCGTGAGCATCCCGACCTCGCTTCCCATCTCTCCCGCCTGATTATCGACCACGAAGGGGGCGACCTCACAATTCCCGCGTACGCTGGCACGTCGTGGATCCCGCTTTCGACCAGGCACTGCAGCGGTACGACGCCGGTACGGCGGAACGCGCCGATCTCAAGCTGCTCACCAAGCACCTGCTGAAGCTCCTGGTCGCGAAGGCCCCCGGCCACGCGGTCGAGGTCCGGGTCCCGCCGTACGGCGCGGTGCAGTGCATCGAGGGACCCCGGCACACCCGCGGTACCCCGGGAGCCGTGGTCGAACTCCCGCCGGAGCTGTGGATCGACCTGGCCCTCGGCCGCACCACCTGGCCGGACGCCCGCGCCAGCGGCAAACTCCGTGCCAGCGGTGAACGCACCGACCTGAGCGAACTCCTGCCGCTCGCCTGACAGCAGCACCGGACCGGGGAAGATCGACGCCGTGGGCAACCAATAGGTCCGGGAGGAAGTAAAAGGGTTCCTTCCGGGGCGACTGCGCATGTCACTATGTGCCGGTGGCATCACGTGTCCGCGAACGCCTTTCCCGGCTGCGCGTCGATCTGACTCCCTGGCGCGGTTCCCGCGACTTCCGCATCCTGGTGATCTCGGGCTCGGTCTTCTATCTCGGCGGCATGGTCGGGTACGTCGCCCTGCCGTATCAGCTGTACCAATTGACGCATTCGAACTTCGCCGTCGGCGCGATGGGCTTGGTGACGATCGCGCCACTGGTCGTGTTCGGCCTGTACGGCGGAGCGCTCGCGGACCACGTCGACCGGCGGAAGATGCTGATCGGCACCGGTATCGCCCAGGCCGTCATTTGTGCCCTGCTGCTCGCCAATACCCTGCTCACCAATCCGCAGGTCTGGCTCATCTATCTCTGCGGTGGTCTCAACGCGATCGCCTCCTCGCTGCAACGCCCGAGCCGGGACGCACTCTTCCCGCGGGTGGTGAAACACGAGGAGATGCCCGCGGCGGTCACACTGAACGCGCTGACCCTCCAGGTCGGCCAACTCGCCGGCCCCGCGCTCGGCGGCGTCCTGGTCGCGACGGCCGGTGTCGCCTGGGCGTTCTCGGTCGAGCTCGCCGGCCTCGTCGTCGCGACCCTGCTGTTCCTGCGGCTGCGTCCGTACAAGACGAGCGAGCACAGTACGCCGCCCAGCCTCCGTGCGATCGGGGCAGGGATCACCTACGCCTTCCGCCGCCGGGATCTGCTCGGTACGTACGCCGTCGACATGGTCGGGATGTTCCTGGCGATGCCGATCGTGCTGTTCCCGGCCTTCGCGACCGAGGTGCTGAAGGAGCCGACATTGCTCGGTCTCCTCTACAGCGCGGAGGCGATCGGCGCGATGGTCGCGACGCTGACCAGCGGCTGGGCCCGCCGGGTGCATCACCACGGCCGGGCCGTCGTGCTGGCGACGATCACCTGGGGAGCATCGGTCGGCATCGCCGGGCTGGCGCCGAACATCTGGTTCGCGATCGCGTTCTTCGCCGTCGCCGGCGGCGCGGACATGATCTCCGGGTTGTTCCGCGCGGTGATCTGGAACCAGACGATCCCCGACGAGATGCGCGGTCGGCTGGCCGGGATCGAGATGCTGTCGTACTCACTCGGCCCGCTCGGCGGTCAGTCCCGCTCGGGTCTGGTCGCCGACCTGACCAGCGTCCGTACGTCGATCGTCAGCGGTGGCGTGCTCTGCGTCGCCGGAGTGGTCGCGACCGCCGTCTGGTTGCGGGACTTCTGGGGGTACGACGCCCGCACCGACGAACATGCGGTCAGGGAACGGGAGTTGCGCGCGGCCAGTTAGAGTCGACTCACCATGCGTATCCGTCCTGTAGTCCTGGTTGTCGCACTGCTCGCCGTGGCGGGCTGCGGGGGTCCTGGCAACGAGACCGCACCGAACGTGCCGCCGCTCGTGTCGGTGAGCACGACGCCCACCGAGACGCCGTCGGAGACCCCGTCACCCAGCACTCCGCCGACGGCGAAGGTCGCGGAGACCCTGTGCGTGCGGATGGACCAGCCGCTCGTGCAGTCGACGCTCGGGGTGCCCGTGGTGACGCTCCAGACGAAGGCGGCGCCGGCCGAGTTCGGTCTGCCGACGTACGACGTGTGTCAGTTCGGACTGAGCACCAGCCCGAACGGTCCGGTGCTGCGGGTCGGAGTTTCGGTGCTTCCGGCAACAAAGGCGACGCTGGCGGGTGCGCAGAAGGCCTATGCGGCGACGAAGGGTGAGCCGGCTAAGCCCGCGGTCGTGGGCGAGGGCGGCTTCGGGACCAGCACCTTCGTGGTGTTCCTGCTGGACGGCCGGCTCTACAAGGTCAGTGGTCCGCCGGCCACGCTGGCGAAGTACGTCGTGCTCGGGCAGGAGGTCGTCCGGCAGGCGCCCGGGCTGCCCGAGCCGCAGCCGCTGATCGCCCGGCCGGACTGCGAACGTGGGTCCTCGGCGGCGGAGAAGGTGCTGGGTGCGCCGGCGATGGTCCGCCGCGACGGCCAGACCGCGCTGGGTGACCTGGTCTGCGGCTGGGTCAACCCCACCAGCGTGCTCTCGACGTCGGTACGGCGTACGCCGAACGCGGAGGCGTTGATGCAGCCGATCCGCAAGGCCCCGACGTCACAGTCGATCCCGCTCGGCGACGAGGCCTACGTGGACACGGTCACCGGCCGCACCACGATCCGGGTCGGCGCCGACAAACTCGTCGACCTGGTCCCGCTCCCGGCCCGCGCGATCGACCCGGACACAATGACCGCCTTCGCGCTGGCGATGTCACCGCTCTACACACGCTAGGTGCGACCTCGTCGCAGGTTGCGGCGCCCGTGGTGCTGGGGATGCCCCCTCGTCCTACCGCGCCCTAGGAAGTCTCGAGCGGACTGAGGTAGCCGACCAGGGCTCGGTTGAGCTCGGTGATCCAGCGTTCGCGGTCGGAGGGTGGGGCGGTGACGATCGTGCCGAGGAGGGCGGCGAAGATCTGGGTGGCGACGGCTGCGGCGGTGTCGCGTTGCTCGGCGGGCAGGCCGGGGACGCGGGCCGCGATGATCTCCGCGACGCGACCGGTGACGGCCTGCTGGAGTGCTCGGGTGGGTGCGGTCAGGCGGTCGGGGAGGTCGCCGCTGCTGAACAGCGCCTTGAAGCCGGGGTTGGCGAGGTTGACCTCGACCATCGGGCGGATCATCCGGTCGACCATCTCCGGCAGCGGCAGTTCCACCATGCTCAGGTCGAACGCCTTCTCGTGGGCGGCCTTCAGCTCGGCCCGGTAGCGCTCGGCCAGCGCCTCGGCGAGCGCCTCTTTGTTGGCGAAGAACTGGTACAGCGTGCCGGGTGAGACGCCGGCCTGTTTGGCGATCGCGTTGGTGGTCGCTTTCGCGTACCCGGCCTCGGCGAACACCACCGCGGCCGCGTCGGTCAGCTGCTCCATCCGCCGCTGCCCACGCGCCTGCCGCCGCGGTTCCTCGGGCATGCCGCACCCTTTCGTTGACAAACACGAGCAAATGCTCGTATTTTTCCGTATGCGAGCAACTGCTCGTGTTTCGTCATCCTACCGCCGCCGGCTCCGGAGGTCTGTCCGTGCCCGACCGTCTCACCACGACTCGTCCGCGACTCAGACCGTCCGCCGCGCCCCGTCCGCCGGTGCTCGATCGGCTCGGCCGGCTTCTGGTTCGGCGCCGTCGGCTCATCGCCGTTCTCGCGATCGTGCTCACCGCGCTGCTGCTCGCCGTGGCCGCCGGCGCGCTGAACGCGTTGTCGCTCTCCCGGATCGCGGATCCGGCCTCGGAGTCGGACCGCGCCCGGCGGATCCTCGCGAGTCAGTTCGAGACCGGCCCACCGAACCTCGCGTTCCTGGTCACCGCTGACAACGGCACCGTCGACGACCCCGCCGTCCGCGCGGCGGGCCTCGAACTCACCGCGGAGATCGCCGACGGCGCCGGCGTCGCCGAAGCGGCGTCGTACTGGTCGCGCGGGGACAGTCCAGCCCTGCGCAGCAAGGACTCGCGTCAAGCGCTCGTGCTCGTTCGGGTGCCCGGAGATGTCAACGAGGCCCGTGCTCGCGTCGGCGAGCTGGCGAAGGAGTTCGCCGGGCAACGTGATGGCCTGACCGTGCAGTCCGGCGGCCAGGACGAGGTGTTCCGGGAGATCGGCGCGCAGGCCCGTGAAGACTTCCTGCGGGCGGAACTGATCGTTCTGCCGATGGTCCTGATGCTGTTGATCCTGATCTATCGCAAGGTCGCGTTGGCCCTGGTGACGTTGGGAGTCGGCGTCTTCGCGGTCGCCGGGGCGCTCGCCGGGCTGAGGGCGATCGCCGCGTTCACCGAGGTCTCCACCTTTGCCGCGAACCTTGCCCTCGTCATGGGTCTTGCCCTCGGCGTCGACTACTGCCTGTTCGTGATCGCGCGGTTCCGCGAGGAGTTGGCCGGAGGCGCGGACGTGGCCGACGCTGTGGTCGGGGCTGTTCGCACGGCCGGCCGGACGGTCTTCTTCAGTGGTCTGACCGTCGCCATGTCGTTGCTCGCTCTGCTCCTGTTCCCGTTGTCCTTTCTGCGCTCGTTCGGGTACGCCGGTGTCCTCGTCGTCGCCGCGGCCCTCGTCGGTGCGCTCGTGATCCTCCCCGCCGTACTCGCCCTCCTCGGTCGTCGCGCGGCCGGAACTGTTGCCCAACGGACCGAGGGGCGATGGTTTCGTCTTGCCCAGCAGGTGATGCGGCGTCCAGCGCTCAGCGGTGGCGCCATGCTGGCGGTGATCTTGCTGCTCTCGGCACCGGCTCTCGGGCTCCGTCTCGGGCTGCCCGACGCGCGGATCCTGCCGGCCGACGCGAGCAGCCGGATCATGGCCGACCAGGTCCGGGCCAACTTCGGGCAGGAGGAGTCCGATGCGTTGTACGTCGTGATGCCGACGACACCTGAGGTCACCGCGCTTCCGCCGTACGCCGAGACGCTGTCGAGGCTGGACGGTGTCGCACAGGTGGACACGTACACGCGGAACGGCGGCTCCTACCTGACGGTCACGCCGACCCAGGCTGCGCTCGAAGGTGACATCGCCGGATGGGTCGAGCGGGTGCGAGCGGTCGAGTCGCCGTACGACGCGGTCATCGGCGGGACTCCGGCCGAGATGGTGGACTGGCGGTCGGCGTTGACCGAGCGGATCCCGTTGGTACTGGGGCTGATCCTGCTCCTGAGCTTCGGGGTGCTCTATCTCGCGACGGGCAGTGTGCTGCTGCCGTTGAAGGCGACCGTGCTGAACTTGCTCAGTCTGGCCGTGATGTTCGGCGTGATGGTGTGGGTGTTCCAGCGCGGGAACCTGTCCGGGCCGCTCGGGTTCACCGCCACCGGGGTGCTGGAGGCGAGTATGCCGACGCTGATGTTCTGCATCGTCTACGGGCTGTCGATGGACTACGAGGTGTTCATCGTGTCGCGGATCCGGGAGGAGTACCTGCGGACCGGCGACACGGTCTCGGCGGTGGCGACCGGGTTGCAGCAGTCGGCTCCGTTGGTGACGACTGCGGCCGCCGTACTGGCGTTGTCGTTCGCGGTCTATGCGACCGGTGGAGTCGTCTATCTGAAGATGATCGGGATCGGTATGGCGGTGGCGGTGCTCGTGGATGCGACCGCGATCAGGGGCGTGCTGCTGCCCGCGTTCATGAAACTCGCCGGTCGGGCGAACTGGTGGGATCCGGTCACATCACTTCGGCGATCGTGGCTATTGCTTCGGTGAGTTCGGTGGGGGTGCGGGCGGCGTACCCGAGGACGAGGCCTGGGGCGTGCGGGAGTTGGCAGTGCCAGGAGAGTGGGTGGGTCTTCACGCCTTTCAGCAACGCGGCCGCGGCCAGGTCGACGTCGTTGACCGGTGCGTCGAAGGTGATGGTGAGGTGAAGGCCGGCCGCGGCGCCGTGAACTGTTGCTGAGGGCAAGTAGTTGGTGACGGCGCGGACCATGGCGTCGCGGCGGGTGCGGTGCCGGCGGCGGAGGAAGCGGAGTTGGCGTTCGAGCTCGCCGGACTCCATCAGGTGCGCCAGGGTGAGCTGTGGGAGCGCCGCGTTGCCGAGATCGGCCAGGCGCTTCATCCCGATCAGGTCGTGCTTGTACGCCGGCGGCGGCAACATCCACCCGATCCGCAGCGACGGTGCGAGCAGCTTCGACACGCTGCCCGCGTAGATGACCTGGTCGGTCAGCATCGCCCGCAGCGCGGGAACCGGCGGCCGGTCGTACCGGTGCTCCGCGTCGTAATCGTCCTCCATGATCAGCCCGCCCTCGGCAGCCCACTGGATCAACTCCCGCCGCCGCTCCCCGTCCAGTACGACGCCAGTCGGGAAATGGTGTGCCGGAGTCACCATCACCACCCGGGCACCGGATTCGCGGAGGAGGTCGACCCGGAGACCGCCGTCGTCGACCGGGATCGGGGGTGTGTCGAGACCCCAGTTCTGCAGGTGCTGGCGGGATCCGAGCGAGCCGGGATCCTCGACGGCCATCTCGGTGATACCGCGGGACTTGAGGACCTGGGCGACGAGGCCGATCGCCTGGGAGACCCCGGCGACGATGATGAGGTCGTCGGGATGGGCGGTGACGCCGCGGTTGCGGGCCAGCCAGTTGGCGACCGCGCGACGTAAGGCCGGCGTACCGGACGGGTCGCCGTACCCGAACTCCGCCGACTCGAGATCGTTCAGGACGGCTCGCTCGGCCCGGAGCCAGGCCGTCCGCGGGAAGGCGGCGAGATCCGGCACGCCGGGTGTCAGATCGATCCGAGCCGGCGCCGCCCGCAACGTGTCGAAGACGTCGAGACCGGGCTGGGGCGCGACTGCCGAGGTCTTCGCCGTGGATGCCGAGTGATCAGGTGTGGCGCCGATCGGGACGGCGACGACGACTGTGCCGGCGCGACCTTGGCCGGCTACGTGGCCGTCTTCGGTGAGGCGCTGGTAGGCCTCGGTGACGACGCCGCGGGAGATCTGCAGCTCGGCCGCGAGGACGCGGGTGGCAGGCAGCCGGCTGCCGATCGGGAGCCGGCCGTCCGAGATCGCGGCCCGGAGCCGCTCGGTCAGCCAGTCCGACAACCCACCCGCCGGTGCCTCCGCCGGATCCAGCTGCAGGAAGTCGGCTCCCGCTTTGGACCGGCCAATTTCGCCCTGATTGGACCTGTTCACTAGTCCATAGTGGCGGCAGCGTGGAGATATGGGAACTGACTACGTGCACGGTTACACCCCCGCCGAGACCCGTCGGCTGACCGACCAGGCGCAGACGCTCGCCGACCTGCTGCACGCCGGGACCAGCTACCCGGCCGGGAGCCGCGTACTCGAAGCGGGCTGCGGCGTCGGCGCGCAGACCGTCCAGCTGGTGACCCGCAGCCCCGGCATCGACCTCGTCTCGGTCGACATCTCCGAGGAATCACTCGCCCAGGCCAAGGCCCGGGTCGCGGCGATCGGTGCGGAGGTCGACTGGCATCACGGTGACCTGTTCGACCTGCCCTTCTCCGACGCATCCTTCGACCACGTCTTCCTCTGCTTCGTCCTCGAGCACCTGCCGAACCCGCACGAGGCATTGCTCCGGCTGCGTGGGCTCCTCAAACCCGGCGGCACGATCACCGTCATCGAAGGCGATCACGAGTCGGCCTTCTTCCACCCTCGGAGCACGGCGGCGCAAGCCGTCATCGACTGCCTCGTCGACCTCCAGGCCGCATCGGGCGGCGATGCCCTGATCGGCCGACGGCTACAGCCGCTGCTCAAAGACGCCGGGTACGACGACGTGCGGGCCTGGCCGTGCACCGTCTACGCCGACGAGACGCTGCCGCACCTGGTCGACGGGTTCACCCGGAAGACCTTCATCGCGATGGTCGAGTCGGTCCGGGAGCGGGCCATCGCCGCCGGGATGCGAACGCCGGCCCAATGGGCGCAGGGCATCCGCGACCTGGAGAAGGCCGCGGAACCCGGCGGCACCTTCCACTACACCTTCTTCAAATCGGTAGGCCTCAGATGATCACTCTTTTGATCCTGGCCGGACTCATCGGCTGGGTACTCGAACGCAACCACCGCAAGCAGATCTGGCCGTCCACACCGGGTATCGCGCGCAACGCCGTACCCGATCGGGATCTGGAGCGGGTGGTCGCCGACGTGCGTGCACGCGACCAGTTCATGAACTCCTGGTAAACAGGGGGTATGGCGGCGACCGAGCAGGTGGAGATCGAGACCAAATACGACGTGGACGAGCGGGTCAGCGTGCCCGCGTTGCATGGACTTCCCGGCGTCGTACGGGTTTCCCGGCCGGTCACGTTGGAGCTGGAAGCGGTGTACTACGACACCGACACGCTGGGCCTTGCGGCCAACCAGGTGACCCTGCGCCGGCGGTCCGGTGGTGAGGACGACGGCTGGCACGTGAAGTTCCCGAAGTCCTCGGGTGAGCGGCTGGAGGTCCATCACCCACTCGGCCGCTCGTTCCGCAAGGTGCCGATCGCGGTGGTGCGGACGGTGCGGGTCCATGCCCGCGACAACGAGCTCGTCCCGGTCGTGACGCTGAGCACCAAGCGCGTCGTCCGGCGGCTGTTCGACGAGAGCGGGAATGTCCTCGCCGAGCTCGCCGACGACCGTGTCACCGCGACCGTCGCACCCGAGCTCGACGGAGCCGAGCCCGAGACCTGGCGCGAGTGGGAGTTCGAGCTCGTCAGCGGTGACGAGGAGCTGCTCGCAGCCGCCGGCGCGTTGCTGGGGTCCGCGGGCGCGACACCTGCGGTGGGGCCGAGCAAGCTGGCCCGGGCCCTCGGCGACCGGGTGCCGGCGCGTGCCGAGTGGGAGCTGCCCGACAAGCCCCGGACCTCGGACCTGTTCCGGGCGTACGCCAGTGCCCAGGTGCAGGCGATCCGCGACCGGGATCCGGAGGTACGGCGTGACGTCCCGGACTCGATCCACAAGTTCCGGGTGGCGACGCGCCGGCTGCGGTCGGCGCTGGCGACGTACCGGCCGGTGCTGGACCGCGAGGCGGGCGACCAGATCCGGACCGAGCTGAAGTGGCTGGCCGGTGAGCTCGGCGTCGCGCGGGATGCCGAGGTCCAGCGTGAACACTTCGCCGCCGAGGTCGCGGAGCAGCCGGTCGAGCTGGTGATGGGCCGGGTCGCGGGCCGGATCGACGACCACCTGCGAGGTGTGTACAAGGAGGGCCGGGCGGGTGCGCTGGCCGCGTTGGAGAGCGAACGCTACTTCCGGCTGCTGGACACGCTCGACGAGCTGATCGCGCAGCCGCCGCTGGCCGGCCACGATCGCAAGGCGGCCAAGCAGATCCACAAGCTCCTCGACCACGACTGGAAGCGGATGCGGAAGGCGGTCCGCCGCTCCGAGGTCGCCGAGACCACCGGGGAGCAGGACCACGAACTCCACGAGGTCCGCAAGGCCGCCAAGCGACTCCGGTACGCCGCGGAGTCCGCCGTACCGGCCCTCGGCGACGACGCCGCCGACCTCGCCGCCCGCGCCGAAGAAGTCCAGGAAGTCCTCGGCGCCCACCAGGACTCCGTCGTCTCCCGGGACCTCCTCCGCCAGTTGGCCGTCCAGGTCCACCTCGACGGCGGCAACGCCTTCACCTTCGGCCGCCTCCACGCCGCCGAAGAACAACGAGGCACAGACTCCCGAGACGCCTTCTACGAACTCTGGCCCAAGCTCAAACTCGCCTGAAGAACTCATACCCACGCGACGCTCCGCGCGGCTCCTTCGTCGCCGTGCTACGCGCCGCTCCCACCCACCCCACGGCGCGCTCATCGCGCTTCACTCACGCGCTACCGCGCGGATCGACCACCCCGTGGACGCGCCCGCGCGCATTCGCCGAGCGGACCCAGGCACCAGAGCAGGCGAGCAAGGCGTCAACCAGACCGTCGGAACCCTCGGCGGTCTGGAGCACCATCGGCGCAGCTCCGTGTTCGTGCATGAAGTACGTATTAGCTCGAATCGTGCGGTCAGACACGTGCCAGCCGGTCGCCCTGCACACCCAATCAAAATCCTCTTTCTTCTTTTGTTTTTCGTGTGTTCGTTGCTGTGCTCTGAACGTGGAAGACGGACCCGGGCGGGAGGGTGCCGGGTCCGTCTTCAGGGGCGGGGGTGGGGCTGCCAGGCAGGTTCGCGTGGAAATCAGCAGGGCCTGCCTGACAGGTCTCTAGTGCTGCACCGCCTTCTCGGCGCCGGCACCGGTGAGGGAGCGGACCTCCATCTCGGCGAACTTGTCCACGTTGGTCTGCTCCTTGCTGGTGACCGTGCCGAGCCAGCCGAGCGCGAACGCCAGCGGGATCGAGACGATGCCCGGGTTGTCCAGCGGGAACCAGTGGAAGTCGATCCCGGTGTCGGTGATCATCGACAGGCTCGCGCCGGTCTTGGCGTCCACCTTGCCGGAGACGACCGGGCTGAACGCGATCAGGATGATCGCCGAGCCCAGACCGCCGTAGATGCTCCACAGCGCGCCGCGGGTGTTGAACCGCCGCCAGAACAGCGAGTACAGGATGGTCGGCAGGTTCGCGCTGGCCGCGACCGCGAACGCCAGGGCCACCAGGAACGCGATGTTCTGCCCGTTGGCGAAGATGCCGCCGATGATCGCGACCGCACCGATCACCAGCGCGGTGATCCGGGCGACCCGGACCTCGCCGTCGGCGTTGACCTGGCCCTTCTTGATCACCTGGCCGTAGACGTCGTGCGCGAACGACGTACTCGCGGTGATGGTCAGGCCGGCCACCACGGCCAGGATGGTGGCGAAGGCGACCGCGGAGATGACGCCCAGCAGGAGCTCGCCGCCGAGTTCGAAGGCCAGCAGCGGTGCCGCCGAGTTCGCCTTACCGGGAGCGGCCCTGATCGCGTCCGGTCCGACGAGGGCGGCGGCGCCGTACCCGAGGACCAGGGTGAACAGGTAGAAGATGCCGATGATCCAGATCGCCCAGCTGACGCTGCGGCGGGCTTCCTTGGAGTTCGGCACCGTGTAGAAGCGCATCAGGACGTGCGGCAGGCCCGCCGTACCGAGCACGAGGGCCAGCGCCAGCGAGATGAAGTCCAGCTTGCTGATGCCGGTCGCGCCGTACTGCAGACCCGGGTTGAGCAGCTTCTCGCCGGCCGCCGGGCTGTTGTCGACAGCGGCGCCGAGCAGACCGGACAGGTTGAAGGCGTACTTCGCCAGCACCCACAGCGTCATGATGCCGGCACCCACCACCAGCAGGACGGCCTTGATGATCTGCACCCAGGTGGTGCCCTTCATCCCGCCGACCAGCACGTAGGTGATCATGATCAGGCCGACCACCGCGATCACCAGGCTCTGCCCGGCCCGGCCGTCGATGCCCAGCAGCAGTGCGACCAGACCCCCGGCGCCGGCCATCTGCGCCAGCAGGTAGAAGAAGCAGACGCCGAGGGTCGAGATCGCGGCCGCCATCCGGACCGGCCGCTGCTTGAGCCGGAACGACAGTACGTCGGCCATCGTGAAGCGGCCGGTGTTCCGGAGCAGCTCGGCGACCAGCAGCAGGGCCACCAGCCATGCCACCAGGAAGCCGATCGAGTAGAGGAAGCCGTCGTACCCGTTCAGGGCGATCGCACCCGCGATCCCCAGGAAGGATGCGGCGGACAGGTAGTCACCGGCGATCGCGATACCGTTCTGCGGCCCGGTGAAGGACCGGCCGCCGGCGTAGAAGTCGGCCGCGGTCCGGTTGTTCCGGGACGCCTTGATCACGATCGCCAGCGTCGCGATCACGAACAGCGCGAAGATCGCGATGTTGACGGTCGGGTTGCCGATGTCGGTTGCCAGCGGCAACAACAGGGGGGCGCTCACTGGTCAACTCCCTCGATCTGGTGGCGAAGCCGCTCGGCATCGGGGTCGACCCGCTTGTCGGCCCAGCGGACGTAGATCATCGTGATGGCGAAGGTCGAGACGAACTGGCCGAGCCCGAACAGCAGCGCGACGTTGATGTTGCCGGCGACCTTCGTCGACATGAAGCCGGGCGCGTAGGCGGCGAGCAGGACGTAGAGGAAGTACCAGACCAGGAACAGCCCGGTCATCGGGAACACGAAGCGCCGGAACCGGCGACGCAACTCGGAGAAGTCCGGGGACACCTGGACGTCTCGGTACGTCGACACTTCCGGATCGCCCGCGGATCGCGTTGTGTCGCTCATTCGCGGGACCTCCAGACGGATCAGGCCGGGCGGAGACCGGCAGGGGTTGCTGGTCCGTACTGTGGTCCGGCTCACGCTGCACAAACAGCATCCACACGCACCGAGCGCTCAGCGGACCACACCAGTCGACCGGTGGATCACTCGGCTGCGACGAGCGGTCGAATCCTCACGACGAGCGGTACGGCGACTGCGGTAACCCTCTGTCGACGTCCACGGCCTCGGGGGTGTGGAGGCGGACCATGCTGCGGGCGGTGCCGGCCGGGATCTTGTCGGGGGTCAGCTTGGACACCACGATCACGGTGATGAAGGCGAGTGGCATCGTCCACGCGGCCGGCTGACCGACGAGTGCTTGCGGCCAACCGCTCTCCGGGCCGCCGATCACGTTGCTCAGCGCCGCCGCACTCGCCGCGACCCCGCCGACGACGAGCCCGGCAGCGGCGCCGGTCGTGGACATCCGCCGCCACCAGATCCCCAGCACCAGCAGGGGACAGAAGGTCGACGCGGCCACGGCGAACGCGAGCCCGACCGTGTCCGCGAGACTCAGCGACCCAGTCAGCAGGAACGCGAGGTACGGCACGCACATCGACAGCAGCGCCGCGATCCGGAAGCTGTTCACCGCGACATAGTCACCACCGGTCCACCGGTGCAACCTGCTCCGCAACAGGTCCTGGTCGATCACTCCCGCGATCGCGACGGTCAACCCCGACGACGTCGACAGGAATGCTGCGAACGCACCCGCAGCGACCAGTGCACCGAGCAGATCCCCTGCTGTACCAGGGAAAATCCGCCCCGGCAGCTCCAGTACGACGGTATCCGCGCCACTCCCGACCAGGTCCGCGGCGAACGTCCTTCCGAGAATGGCGTACATCGGCGGGAACAGATAAAACGTCCCCAGCAACGCCAGTACGACGACCGTCGTACGACGGGCCGCCCGGCCGTCCGGGTTCGTGTAGAAGCGGACGAGCACGTGCGGCAGCCCCATCGTTCCGAAACAAAGGGCCAAGAGCAACGAATAGGTCGCGTACAGCGGATGGTCGCGCCCGTCCGCGGTGGACAGCGGCTCGGCCCAGGCCGCCCCGGCGCCCTGCAGCGACTCGAGTACGCCGACCGGATGCTCGGCGGACCGCCAGGCGATCAGGATGACGAAGACCGGCAGGGCCAGGGCAGTGAGCTTCAGCCAGTACTGGAAGGCCTGGACGAAGGTGATCGAGCGCATGCCGCCGGCCGCGACGTTGATCACCACGATCACCGCAACGACGGCAGCGCCGACATTGGGTGGTGCGCCGGTGACCGTTTGCACGGTGAGGCCCGCGCCGTGGAGCTGGGGCAGCAGGTAGAGCGTGCCGATGCCGACCACCAGCCCGGCGCAGATCCGTCGTACGACGGCCGACTCGAAGCGGGTCTCGGCGAAGTCGGGCAACGTGTACGCACCCGATCGGCGCAGCGGTGCGGCGACGAGCACGAGCAGCATCAGGTAGCCGACCGTGTACCCGACGGAGAACCAGAGCATGTCGGCGCCGTTCACCAGCACCAGCCCGGCAACCCCGAGGAACGATGCCGCCGACAAGTATTCGCCGCTGATCGCGGACGCGTTCCAGCGCGGCGTGACCACCCGGCTGGCGACGTAGAAGTCGCTGGTGGTGCGGGAGATCCGCAGCCCGAACAGGCCGATCCCGATCGTCGCGACGATCACCAGCCCGATCCCGATCAGACTCGTTGCCGGTGACATTTAGTGCCGCCCGGTGGGGATGGTTTGGCGCTTGCGGCGCCCAGGCACGCACCTCGCGGCACTTGAGGGGCATCCACGATGAAACACCGCATCGAGGACGCCCCTCAAGCGCCCCGATGCACGCACCTGAACACCGCAATCACTCAAACCCTCCCCACCGGCCGGCACTACTGTTGCCGCCCCACGAACTCGGTGAACTCGGCCTCGATCCGTTCGGCGTTGCGGACGTAGAGGCGGGCGGCGACGTACACGACCGGGTAGACCACGATGCCGAGGATCACCCAGGGCAGCGGCAGGCCGAAGACATCGAACGTGCGGGTGGCCGGGACGAGTGCGAACAGCAGCGGGATACCGCCCAGGATGACGGCGGCACCGCCGATGACGGCGAGGGCGAGACGGAGCTGGGACTGGATCAGCGAATGCATGTAGACCTCGCCCAGCCTGGTCTGCTCGTCGATCTCGCGGGTCCCGGTCGGGATGATCGGGCGGCGGGCCGCGCTGGTTCGCGGGCTGGTCACCCGCACGCGTCGAGGTACGCGGGTCTCCTCGGGGCCCTCCGGCGTACTCATCTCATCCGCGCAGTGACGTCGACCGGACCAGGAGGTCGCGGAGCTCACGGGTGTGGCGACGGCTGACCGGCAGCCAGTCGCCGCCGACGCGGACCGCACACCGGCCGCCGTCGACGCGCATCTCGTCCACGTGCGCGAGGGCGACCAACGTACTGCGGTGGATCCGGGTGAACCCGGCGTCGCCCCAGCGTTCCTCCAACGTGCTGAGCGGGATGCGGACCAGGTGCGAGTTCTGCCCGGTGTGCAGGCGGGCGTAGTCGCCCTGCGCCTCGACATAACGCACTGTCGAGCGTTGGACGAACCGGGTGACGCCGGCCAGCTCGACCGGGATCACCTCGTCGTCGGTCTCGTCGGGCGACTGCAGCGCGGCCGGCGCGCCCGCGGTCACCACCCGGCGGACCGCCTCGGACAGCCGGTCGGCCCGGACCGGCTTCATCACGTAGTCGATGGCTTCGAGGTCGAACGCATCCACCGCGTGTTCGTCGTACGCGGTGACGAAGACGATCTGCGGGCGCGGCTGGCGGAACTTGGACAGCACCCGGGCCAGGTCGATCCCGTCCAGGCCGGGCATCTTGATGTCGCAGAACACCACGTCCAGGTCGGCGGCCTGCAGGATCTTCAGCGCGTCCGGACCGTTCGAGGCCGTCCTGATCTCCCCGATCCGGTCGTCCTGTGACAGCAGGTACACGAGCTCGGCCAGGGCAGGCTCCTCGTCGTCCGCGACCAGCGCGCGCAGGGGAGTGTCGGCCATGGCCACACACTAATGCCAAGGAATCGGGCAGCCGAGATCGAGAACGGCAAATGGAGTTACTGTCGTCCGGGGGGATCGATGAGCTGAGGTGGCCAGGATGGCTGAGCCGAACGGGCTTTCGATGCCACTGGGGCGGACGGACCTGTCCGTCTCCCGGCTCGGCATCGGGGCGATGGTCTGGGGTGACATGTCGGCCGCACCGCGGTGGAATCCCGCGCGGAACGTCTACGGCCCGACGAGCACTGCCGAGGAGCAGCGAGCGGCGCTGGAGGTGAGCCTGGCGGCCGGTGTGAACCTCATCGACACCGCGGCGATGTACGGCAAGGGTGCGTCCGAGCGCAGGGTCGGTGAGCTGACGGCGGGCCGGGACGTCGTGGTGGCGACCAAGTTCCCGTTCGGCTTCTTCTCCCGGACAAGCAGTCTGCCCGCCACGCTGGACAACAGCCTCGCCCGGCTACGGCGTACGACGATCGACCTGTATCAGGTTCACTACCCGTTCCGGTGGATGTCGATCCCCACGCTGATGGACCTGATGGCAGACGCCGTCGAGGCGGGGAAGATCAGGGCGGTGGGCGTGAGCAACTACAACGCCGAACAGATGCGCGCCGCCCACGCCGCGCTGGCCCGGAGAGGCCGGGTGCTCGCCTCCAATCAGGTCCAGTACTTGCTGCTCCACCGCGGCCCGGAGACCGACGGCGTCATCGATGCCTGCCGGGAGCTGGGGGTGACCCTCATCGCCTACATGCCGCTGGCCTCGGGAGCGCTCACCGGCAAGTACTCGGCCGACAGCCAACCGGCCGGATGGCGGCGCCGCAGCAGCTCCTTCCGCAACGAGAACCTGGCGAACCTGGTCGGCCTGCTGGGCGAGATCGGTGGCCGCCACGACCGGAGCCCCAGTCAGGTGGCCTTGCGGTGGTTGATCCAGCAGGACGGGGTGCTGCCCATCCCTGGCGCCAAGAACCCGGCCCAGGCGGCGCAGAACGCCGGAGCGCTCACCTTCACGCTGGACGAAGCGGAAGTCGAGGCGCTCAGCCGGGCCAGCGGGTGAAGGTGCCGCCGGGCACGCTTCCACGCTGGTTCAGGACAGCAGGTGCGGAGCGTGGTCGGGCTGGTGCTCCCAGCGGACGCGGCTCGCGCCGAAGCCCGCAGCGTGGACGCCTTCGTGGCCGAGCGGGCGCCGACAGTAGTAGTGCGGCGAGTAGAGGTCTCGGCAGGAGTCCTGGTACGTCGTGTAGGCGAACTCGAGGTCGAGTCGGTTGTCACTGCTCATGAAAGGTCGCTCTCGTCACGGATTGCCTTCCCAGCAGTATGACCAGCGAGTTGTTACCGGCACGTTTCGCCGCGGTCACGACTCTGCGCCCGCGGACGGCGACGGGAGCCGGGCCGTGACCCCGCCCCCGTCGGCCTGCCGGTTACTTGATCAATCCGTGCGGGTTGAGCACGTACTTGCGCGCCGCGCCCTGGTCGAACTGGCTGTACCCCTGCGGTGCCTCGTCCAGTGGAATGACCGTGGCGTTCACGTTCTTCGCGATCTGCGTCCGGTCGTGCAGGATCGCCTGCATCAACTGGCGGTTGTACTTCATCACCGGGCACTGCCCGGTCATGAACGACAGCGACTTGGCCCAGCCGAGTCCCAGCCGGATCGACAGCGAGCCGGTCTTCGCGGCCTCGTCGGTCGCACCGGGATCGCCGGTGACGTAGAGGCCGGGGATACCGACCGCGCCGCCGGCGCGGGTGACGTCCATGACCGTGTTCAGCACGGTCGCGGGACGCTCGGTCCGGGCGTCGGTGCCATGGCCGTGTGCCTCGAACCCGACCGCGTCGATCGCGCTGTCGACCTCCGGCACCCCGAGGATCCGCTCGATCTGGTCCTTCGGATCACCCTCGGAGACATCGATCGTCTCGCAGCCGAAACTGCGGGCCTGCTCCAGCCGTTCCTTCTGCAGGTCGGCGACGATCACCACTGCCGCGCCGAGTAGGAAGGCCGACGTGGCCGCGGCCAGGCCGACCGGCCCGGCGCCCGCGATGTAGACGGTCGAACCGGTCCCGACGCCGGCCGTGACGGCACCGTGGTACCCGGTCGGGAAGATGTCCGACAGCATCGCCAGGTCGCGGATCTTCTCCAGCGCCTGGTCCTTGTCGGGGAACTTCAGCAGGTTCCAGTCGGCGTACGGCACCAGCGCGTACTCCGCCTGGCCGCCGACCCAGCCGCCCATGTCGACATACCCGTACGCCGACCCCGGCCGGTCCGGGTTCACGTTCAGGCAGACGCCGGTCTTGCCCTCCTTGCAGTTGATACACCGCCCGCAGGCGATGTTGAACGGGACCGACACCAGGTCCCCGACCTTGATGAACTCGACGTCGGGGCCGACCTCCGCCACCTCACCGGTGATCTCGTGGCCGAGCGCGAGCCCGGACGGTGCCGTCGTCCGGCCGCGGACCATGTGCTGGTCGCTGCCACAGATGTTGCTGGCCACCACCTTGAGGATCGCGCCGTGCGGAATCTGCCGGCCCACGTTCGCGGGGTTGACCCCTGGACCGTCCTTGAGCTCCAGACTCGGGTAGTCGATCGTCTCGACCGCCACGTCGCCTGGACCCTTGTAGATCACTGCCCTGTTACCTGGCACGAGCAAGCGCTCCTCTCCAGGAGGCTCCACCGCAGAACGCCATGGAGCCGTGCGAAACCGCTTCGCGGGCTGCGATCGCCCCTGAGAAGGCGATCCAGTCGTCGCCTGCCCCGCCCAGGTGAATCCCGTACCAACAGCGATGCTCCCGCGGAGGTGCAAGGCCAACGCCATCAGGGGATTGCTTTCGACGCTAGTCCGCCCCACTACCACCGTCAACGCGAGACGGCGTGCACTCCTGAGGAGTATTTGGGCACGCGGAAAGTCACCTTCGTGCCCGCGTCGACGGCGGTCTCCACGACCAGGCCGTACGCGTCGCCGTACACCTGCCGGAGCCGGGCGTCCACGTTGCCGAGGCCGACCGAGTCGCTGCCCGACTCACCGGACAGCGCGGCCCGGATCACCTCGGGGTCGCTGCCGGCGCCGTCGTCCTCCACGCTGATCTCGGCCTCGTTGATCCGGTCCTGGGCCCGGATGGTGATTCGGCCGACCCCGGTGGTGCCTTCCAGTCCGTGCCGTACGGCGTTCTCCACCAGCGGCTGTACGACGAGGAACGGGATGACCACCGGCAGTACCTCGGGGGCGATCAGCAGCGACACCTTCAACCGGTCCCCGAACCGGGCCTGCTCCAGCACCAGGTACCGCTCGACGTTGCGCAGTTCGTCGGCCAGCGTGGTGAACTCGCCACCACGGCGGAGCGCATAGCGGGAGAAGTCGGCGAACTCCAGCAGCAGCTCACGCGCCCGCTCGGGGTCGGTCCGCACGAACGACGCGATCGCGGCCAGCGCGTTGTAGATGAAGTGCGGGCTGATCTGCGCCCGCAGCGCCCGCAGCTCGGCCTCCATCGCCCGGGTGCGCTCCCGGTTGAGCTCCGCCAGTTCCACCTGGCCCGACACCCAACGGGCGACCTCCTCGGTCGCTCTGACCAGTGCGGCGGACGACTTGATGCTGTAGGCGAGCAGTACGGCGACCACCCGCTCCTCGGTCACGATCGGGGCGACGACCGCCGTACGGATCGGACACTGCGGATCGCCACAGGCCACGTCGTGGGCTCCCAGCACCGCCGTACGCCCGGTGCGGAGAGTGGGAGCGGCGAGAGCCTTCGCGTCGCCCCGGTGGTTGCTCTCGTAGGGTCCGCCGACCCCGTCCCAGGCCAGTACGCCGGACGAGTCGCAGATGGCGATGGCCGCCGTACCAAGGAGGTCCCTGAGGTGGCGGCTGGCTTTGCCGGCCGCGGCGGGGGTCAGGCCCTCGCGCAGGTGCGGAGTGGCCAGCGAGGCGGTATGCAGAGTCGCGTACGTCGCCTTGTCAGCCAGAGTCCCGAAATGCTTCCGCCGTCGTGCGAACACGTGTCGACGGTAACCGGTCAGCCCTCCGCGCGTGGCCTGAACGCCTCCAACGCCTCTGTGTCGGAGTAGTTGGAGAGGAGGTACTCGGCCACCCAGGCCTCCCGACCGGGGTACGACGACTCCGCGACGATCCGCTCGGCGGCCTTCGTACTGTCCAGGGCCGACCGCCGGAGCTGGACCCCGTCTGGCGTGACCAGAGCCCAGCTCGGGCCAGGAGCGCCGTACGGCATCCCGACGCTGCCCGCGTTGACCACCAACCGTCGATCGACCTGCCGCGCGAACGGCATGTGCGTGTGCCCGCAGACAACCGTGCGGACCTCGTCCGGCAGCGTGCTGAACACCTGAGCCCACCGTGAGATCGGACTGTCCACCAAGACCATCTCTTCGTCATCCCGCGGCGTCGCGTGGCAGTACAACGCATCGCCGATGGTCACAGTGGTGGGCAACGAAGCCAGCAACTCGACCTGATCCGCTCGCAACTCCCGCGCCGCCCACGGACTCACCGCATCGGGCGGCTCCTGGTCGAACTCCCCCCGAGCCATCTCCACCAGCTCCCGATCCGCGTTCCCCCGAACCCACACCACCCGCTCCCCGAGCGAGCTCAACCGATCCAGCGTCTCCACCGGCAACGGCCCACTGGCGATATCCCCCGCCAACACCACCCTGTCGGCCGACTGGACGTCGCCCTCCGCCAACACCACCTCCAGCGCAGGCAAGACCCCATGAACATCCGCCAGCACAGCAACCGTCGCCATGCCGCCAGTCTGCTCCAAAACCTCCAACCCAGCCGACCTGTCTGCTACCGGCAGATCAGGTGCCGATCTCCGTCGCCTTGTCGACGGCGATCGGGGTCGCGAGTTCACAGTCGGGCGTGGCGAGGTTACAGCGGATGATCGCGCGCTCGACCCCGGTTTCCTCGCCCTGGCCCTTGCCGACGGCGACGATCAGGACGTGCTGGTCGTCCTCGGCAACGATCTGGTGGAAGCAGCCGTTCCACTCGCGGATCAGCTTGCCGGTCCGGCTGTCCACGGCGGCCTGGACTCCGTTGCAGTAGCCGTCGCCGTACGCCGGTCCGCCGACCGCGGTCAGCGTGTCCGGAGCGAAGCCGGTCAGCATGTAGTCACAGCCTCGGGAGAACTGCTTGCCGGTGTCGACCTCGACCACCGAGGAGCAACTGCCGCGGTCGTTGATCAGGCTCACCGACGCAGCGACGCGGCCGTCGGCCGAGACGGCTGACGGCGAGGACACGGTGTTGACGAGGGTGCCTTTCGACGCGCCGGGCACCCAGCTGTACAGCTTCCACGCGCCGGTGTCGTCGTTGTCCGCGCGGTAGTAGACCTTGCCGTCGACGTAGGCGAGCACTCGGAGATTCCAGGCGTCCGGCAGCTTCAGCGACTGCACCGAGCCGCCCTCGCCGACCGTCTCGGCGTACAGGATGCCGCCCTTCTCCTCCGCACCGAGCGAGCTGATCCGGCCGGCCGCGTACGCCGCCGCCGACTGATCGCGGGTCGTCACCAGCGACGACACGTCGGGTGTTCGCCGGACCTCCGAGTTGTGGATCTTCAGCAGTTCGGTGCCCGAGTCGCCCTTCGTGACGACAGCCAACACCCCGGTGTCCAGCCGGCCGATCGCGATGACACCGCCGGTGCCGGGGATCTTGATCGCGTCGCCGGATCCGCCGCGGACCTCGCGCCCGAACAGGTACGGGATCGCGGGTTCACGGCCCTTGCTGAGCTTGTGGATGTCCACCGTGACCTTGGCCGGGCCGGTGGACGTCGGTGGGGCACTGGTCGGCTTCGCGGTCGGGGTCGGCTTGACGGGCGTCGGTGTCTTCGACGGTGTCGGCGACGGTTTGGGGGTGGGCGAGGGGGAGCCGGTCAAGGGGGCGGCGTCGGCGGTGGCGTTCTGGGGGCCTTGCCGGTAGGCGAAGGCGGCGCCGATGGCTACTGCGGCTACTGCTACTGATGCGACCAGGATGACCAGGCGCCTGTTGTTGTTCCGCATCAGCGGACTCCTAACTCACGATCCGAGCAGCAGGGGCTCGGGGGACAAAGGCGTGGCCAGTTCGCACTGGCCGGTGCTGACCGTGCAGCGCACCACGGCCGAGCGGGACTGAGGCTCTTGGCGGTCGGGCCACAGCAGCAGGAGGTGGTCGTCGTCCTCGGCGACCGCGCCGCGTAAGGACTTCGCGGTCCACTCGCGGAGCAGCTTGCCGGTCTTGGTGTCGAGGGCCGCCGTCCGCGGTTCGCCGTACGGCTCCCCGCCGTTGGGTGCCGGACCGGCGCTCCTCGCACTGCGGAAGTACACGAACCGGTCGATCACCGCGATCACCCGCAGGTCGTAGGCCTTAGGACGGGCCAGTACGGCGGTAGGCCGCGTGCCGGGCTCCTGGAAGTACACCTTGCCGCCGGCCTCGCCCAGGGAGTACCGCCCGCCGGACGCGTAGGCGGCGTACTTGCCGTCGGCACTCGTCGCGAGGGAGTCGACGCCCTTGAACCGGTCGACCACTTTGCCGGTGTAGTCCTGGATCACCAGCGAGCTGCTGGTTGCACTAGCGACCTGCACAGTCAGTGTGGTGTCCCAGAGATGTGCAGCGGCCTCGATCGCCACAGTGCCGGGCACCTTGACCGGAGTGCCGACTCCACCGAGCACTGTGCGCCCGCGGACGTAAGCGACCGCAACCGCGGCCACCACCGCCGCCAACGGCCGTTTTCTGGTCGTCACCCGTGCCTCGTCCATCCCCGTTGAGACGCTCCGAAGACCCGGTTTGTTCGCTCCGAAACGCCGTACTGTTCGCTCCGGCGAACGAGTCGCAGGACGCATCGAGCATAATTGCGCCATGGACCAGCCAGAGCGGATCGGCCGGTACGCCCTGGTCCGCCGGGTCGGTGCCGGGGGTTTCGCGACCGTGTGGCTGGCCCGGGACGAGCAACTGGACGCCGAGGTCGCGGTCAAGATCCTGTCCGACAACTGGATCGAGGACGACGACGTCCGGCGCCGGTTCCTGGCCGAAGGACGGTTCCTCCGCAAGGTCGACTCGCTGTACGTCGTGGGGGTCCACGACATCGGGGAGACCGAGGACGGACGCCCGTACATGGTCCTCACCTATGCCGACGGCGGCACGCTGGCGGAGCGGATCAAGGCCGGTCCGCTGGAGCTCGGCGACGCGGTCCGCATCATCACCGAGGTCGGCAAGGGCCTCAAGCACCTGCACGCGCGTGGCGTCCTGCACCGGGACGTGAAGCCGGCCAACGTGCTCTTCCGGTCCGAGCCGCCGGGCGACCGCGCGATGCTGTCCGACCTGGGGCTTGGCAAGTCCTTGGCCGAGGTCTCGAGGATCACGATGCCCGGCGGCACCCCGTCGTACGTCGCGCCGGAGCAGGTCAGGGGTGAACGCCTGGACCACCGGGCAGACCTGTACTCGCTCGGAGCGGTCGCGTACGCCGCTTTCACCGGACAGGCACCGCACGGCGTGGCCAGCCTCGGTGCGGTGATGCAGATCGACTCACCGCCGCCGTCCATGACGACTCTCCGCGCGGACGTCCCGGACGCGATCGACGTCGTCGTACGACGCGCACTCGAGCCGGACCGGGACAAGCGGTGGCCGGACCTGGACAGCTTCCTCAACGCGCTGCGAGAGGCCCACGCGACCGGCAAGATCCCGCCTGGTCTGGTGCCCGCCGAAGAAATGCCTACCCCCACCGCACCGACAGGCCGCGTAGACCAGGCCACAGCCCTTGCCAGCGACAACCAGTTGACCGTCGCCACACCCCCGCGGCGGCGTGGGCGCTCCCGCGTGATCGCCGCGCTCGCCGCCGTCCTACTCGCTGCCGGCGGCGGCTACGGCGGCTACCAGTTCGTGCTCACCCGACCGGTGAAGGTGGAGTACGAGCAGCTGTCCGTCGAGGTGCCACGGGACTGGTCACAGAAGGCCGAACGGACTGAAGGGCCGGCGCTGCTGGTCAGCACCAACACAGCGGATTGGGGCAAGTCCACGGACGTCGATGGCGTGTACATGGGCCTCGTGAGTGGAACCACCTTGCCGACCACCACCACGCCGCCGCCCGGCTGTGACACGGTCCAAGGCGAGCCGCAGGAAGTTGATGGTCGGAAGGCGATCCTGTTCCGTTACCCCTGCCCGCGAGGGCACTTCGTTTTCGAGCGGTTCATCCAGTACCCCGATGGCAAGCTGCTGCAGGTTCAGGTGCGTGATGACAACGCCCGCCACCGGCAGGACGTGCTGGACTCGGCGTCTTACGTCCCCTCAGGCGGCTAAGGCACAAGCGACGTCAGGGATGAGATGGATGCTTTGTGCATCCGGGGGATGACGTTGAGGGTGTTGGGGTCTGAGCCGTAGAGGTGTGAGGCGGACTCGTAGACCAGGTACGCGGTGCCGTTGTACTCCGTGATGCCCTCGGTCATGCTCGGGGCGCGGAAGCAGCTCAGCGCGGCCGCGTCCAGGTCCTTCTGGCCGCGTTTGACCACGTAGATGTTGCTGCGGTTGGTACGCCCGTACGACGTGCTGTAGATGAAGTGGTTGGCGGTCACCGTCAGACCCTGCGTCTTGGTCGGCACCTCCCACGCACCGGCGACAGTGGTCAGTGTCCCGTCGGCGGCGATCTTGTACTCGTACATGATTCCGCGACCCGTCTCATTGAACGAGCCGGAGAACAACGAGTCGCCATAGCTGCCGATGAACGACGACGCGGCCACGTCGCGCGCAGTCCCGACCTGCGTGAGGTACGGCGTACCAGCGGCTTTCATCGCAT
This sequence comes from Kribbella sp. NPDC049174, assembly GCF_043197365.1. Taxonomy (NCBI): domain Bacteria; kingdom Bacillati; phylum Actinomycetota; class Actinomycetes; order Propionibacteriales; family Kribbellaceae; genus Kribbella; species Kribbella sp. NPDC049174. Next base: position 365,260 of record NZ_JBICSZ010000008.1, read on the forward strand.
CCCGCAACGCGGTCAGGCTGTACTTGCGAATGCTGCTGCCCTGACCGGACACGAATGCCCAGCCTTTGCTCACGGTGATGCCGCCGACATGGGACTCGGCGATAGCGACCACACCGACGGTCGAGCCGGTGGACGGGTCGATGCCGTAGATCTGTGAGTCGGCGCCGGTGCGGTAGGACGCGACCAGCAGCAGGTTCTTGCCGGAGCCGTCCCAGTTGTACCAAGTGCCGGCACCCTGCGGGGTGTGGGTGCTCAGGTTGGGGATGCTCGCGCTGTTGCTGAAGCGGGCGTCGTACTTGTAGGAGGCGGACGGTCCGTCGTAGAAGGTCGAGCCGCCGCTGGTGGCGGTGTCACAGCTGATCGCGGCACTGGCCGGCAGTGCTGTGGTGAGGCCGGCGGTGAGCGCGGTGGCGGTCGTGATGAGGGCGGTGAAAATGGCGAGTGGGCGTCTGGCCATGATGAGGATCCTCTGAGGTTGGGCGGAAACCTACGAGAACTCCAGAGTAGATCGTCAATGAGTAACGCGCGAGGGCGAACTGGGCGTCGGCTCCGCGAACGGACGCCGTACGGTAGGCGCATGACCGATCTGTCCGCGGCGATCGACCGCGTTCTGCCCAGCGTCCGTGCCGACCTCGAGGACCTCATCCGGATCCCTTCGGTCAGCTACGAACCGGCCCGTGCGGCCGACGTCCAGCGCTCCGCCGAGGCGACCGCGGCGCTGTTCGAGGCCGAGGGATTCACGGTGAAGATCGTCCGGGCCGGCGACGGTGCGCCGGCAGTGATCGCGAAGAAGGCCGCACCGCCCGGGCAGCCGACGGTGCTGCTGTACGCCCACCACGACGTCCAGCCGACCGGTCCGGTCGAGCAGTGGACGTCGGACCCGTTCGAGCCGACCGAGCGCGGCGACCGGTTGTACGGCCGGGGCGCGGCCGACGACAAGGCCGGGATCGCCGCCCACCTGGCCGCCGTACGGGCCTTCGGCAACGATCTGCCGGTGGGTGTGACGGTGTTCGTCGAGGGTGAGGAGGAGATCGGTTCGCCGACCCTGCTGCAACTCCTGGACGAGTACTCCGACGAGCTGGCCGCCGACGCGATCGTGATCGCGGACTCCGGCAACTGGGACATCGGCCAGCCGGCGCTGACGGTGTCGCTGCGCGGTCTGGTCGAGGCGTACGTCGAGGTGCGCACGCTCGACCACGCGGTCCACTCCGGTCTGTTCGGCGGCCCGGTCCCGGACGCGCTGACCGCGTTGTGCCGGCTGCTCGCCACCCTGCACGACGACAAGGGTGACGTCGCCGTGGACGGCCTGCACGCTTCCCGGGCGGCGGACGTGGAGTATCCGGAAGACCGGCTGCGCGCAGAGTCGAGTGTGCTGGACTCGGTCCGGTTGACCGGCTCGGGTTCGCTCGTCGACCGTCTGTGGACTCGCCCGTCGATCGCCGTACTGGGCATCGACGCACCGTCGGTGGCGGAGGCCAGCAACACGCTGGTGCCGGTCGCGCGGGCCAAGGTGAGCCTGCGGGTCGCGCCCGGCGATGATGCGATCAAGGCCAGCGTGGCGCTGCGCGATCACCTGGAGCAGAACGCTCCCTGGGGTGCGCAGGTGACCGTGACCGAGGGCCAGACCGGTCAGCCGTGCAGCGTGAACGCGCGCGGCGCCGGATACGAAGCGGCCCGGTCGGCCTTCCAGGCCGCATGGGGTGTCGCGCCGATCGACATGGGAATGGGCGGTTCGATCCCGTTCATCGCGGAGTTCCAGCAGACCTTCCCGCAAGCCTCGATCCTGGTCACCGGGGTGGAGGATCCGGACACCCGCGCCCACGGGATCGACGAGGGTCTGCACCTGGCCGAGTTCACCAAGGTCTGCCTCGCCGAGGCTCTCCTGCTCCAGAACCTGGCCAAGGACTCTTGACCGGGCTTTCCGGCGACCCAGTGTTTGGCATAGGTTTCGGCGAGTGAAGATCGCAGTCGTACGGGAGACCAGACCGGCCGAGCGCCGGGTCGCGCTGGTGCCGGAACAAGTCGCGAAACTCATCGAGCTCGGCTACGAGGTGGCGGTCGAGCCGGCCGCCGGCGAGCGGGCGCTGTATTCCGACGATCAGTACCGCGACGCCGGGGCCGAGGTCGCCTGGGGTGCGGACCACGCGGCCACGATCGTGGCGTCGGTGCAGCCCTTGGAACGCGAGCGTCTGCAACGGCTGCACGCCGGTACGGCGCTGATGTCGTTCCTGCCGACGAATCCGCCGGATGTGGTCCGGTCCGCTACCCGGGCCAAGCTGACCCTGTTCGCGATGGAGCTGATCCCGCGGATCTCCCGGGCCCAGTCGATGGACGCGCTGTCCTCGCAGGCTCTGGTCGCCGGGTACCGCGCGGCGATCGTCGCGGCCGAACGGCTGCCGCGGTTCTTCCCGCTGAACATGACCGCGGCCGGTACGGTCCCGCCGGCCCAGGTCCTCGTCCTCGGCGCCGGAGTCGCCGGACTGCAGGCGATCGCTACCTGCAAGCGCCTCGGCGCCGTGGTCAAGGCGTACGACGTCCGCACCGCCGCCGCCGAGGAGATCGCGTCGATGGGCGCCGTACCGATCGAACTGGAACTCGGCACCCTCGACGGGCCTGGCGGGTACGCCCGCGAGATGACGCCGGAACGGGCCCAGTTGCAGCGTGAACTGCTCACCCCGTACGTCGCCGCCGCGGACGCCCTGATCACGACAGCCGCCGTACCCGGCCGAACCGCGCCGATGCTGGTGTCGCGGTCGATGGTCGAGCAGATGAAACCCGGCTCGGTCGTCGTCGACCTGGCCTCCGAGCAGGGCGGCAACGTCGAGGGCTCGGTCGCCGGGACCGAGCTGACCATCGGCGACGCCCTGGTCTGGGGCGGTGCGAACGTACCGAGCCAGATGGCGGGACCGGCCAGTCGGCTCTACGGTCAGAACATCACCAACCTGATCCGGTTGATGACCCGCAACGCGGCGTTCGATCCTGACTTCGACGACGAGATCGTCCGTGGCTGCTGCGTCACCCACGACGGCAGCGTGCTGCACGAGCCCACCCGCGAGCTCCTGGAAGGCATGGCATGACCGAGTCCATCGCGTTGCTGACGATCTTCGTGCTGGCCGCGTTCGTCGGCGTCGAGGTGATCAGCAAGGTCTCCTCGACCCTGCACACTCCGCTGATGTCCGGGGCGAACGCGATCCACGGCGTCATCCTGGTGGGCGCCATCATCGTCACCGGTCAGGCGGAGTCCGCGATCGTGGTGGTCGTCGGGCTGCTGGCCGTCGTCCTGGCGACCGTGAACATGGTCGGCGGGTTCGTGGTCACCGACCGGATGCTGGAGATGTTCAAAGGCCCGGGGGCACGCAAGAAGGAGCTGCAGAAGTGATCCCCACCTGGGCCCAGATCGGGTATCTGGTCGCCGCGGTCTGTTTCATCGTCGCGCTGAAGGCGCTGTCCTCGCCGCGGTCCGCCCGGGCCGGTAACGCGCTCGGCGCGGCCGGCGCGGTGCTCGCGGTGATCATCACCTTCATCGCCTACAAGCCCGACCACCTGGTGCCGATCCTGATCGCACTGGCCGTCGGCACCGTCGGCGGTGTGGTCGGGTCGCGCCGGGTGCAGATGACCCACATGCCGCAGCTCGTTGCCCTGTTCAACGGTGTCGGCGGTGGCGCGGCCGCCCTGGTCGCGCTGATGGAGCTCGGCGAGGTGCACGAGGGTCAGACCGTCGCCGCGATCGCGACCGCGTTCACCGTCCTGGTCGGCGCGATCAGCTTCTCCGGCTCGATCGTGACGTTCGCCAAGCTGCAGGAGCTGATGACGACCCGGCCGGTGACCTTCCCCGGTCTGCCGGTCCTCTTCATTGCCTCGGTCATCGGCGGTATCGCCCTGGCCGGCTGGCTGGTCTCCGACCCGCGCGTGTGGGTCGGCGTACTGCTCTGCCTGGTCGGTCTCGCGGTCGGCGTGATGCTGGTGCTGCCGGTGGGCGGCGCCGACGTACCGATCGTGATCTCGCTGCTGAACGCGTTCACCGGTCTGACCGTCGCGGCCGGTGGTTACGTGCTCGGCAACACGCTGCTGCTGGTGGCCGGCACGCTGGTCGGCGCGGCCGGTACGTTGCTGACCAAGCTGATGGCCGACGCGATGGGCCGCTCGGTCTTCAACATCCTCTTCGGCGCGGTCCGGGGCGGTTCGACCCTGGGCGGCGGTACGGCGTCCGAGCGGCCGGTCATCTCCGGTGGCGCGGAGGACGTGGCCATCCTGCTCGGGTACGCGAACAAGGTCATCATCGTGCCCGGGTACGGCCTCGCGGTCGCCCAGGCGCAGCACACCCTGCGGGACCTGGTCGAGGAGCTGCAGGGCCGGGGTGTGAAGGTCGACTACGCGATCCACCCGGTCGCCGGCCGGATGCCGGGCCACATGAACGTGCTGCTGGCCGAGGCCCAGGTCCCGTACGAGCAGCTGCGTGAGATGGACGACATCAACGGCGACTTCAAGTCCACCGATGTCGTGCTCGTGGTCGGCGCCAACGACGTGGTGAACCCGGCCGCCCGCAACACGCCGAGCGCCCCGATCTACGGGATGCCGATCCTGAACGCCGACGAGGCGCAGCGGGTCATCTTCCTCAAACGTTCGATGCGCCCCGGTTTCGCCGGTATCGAGAACGAACTCCTCTACGACCCGCGAACCACCCTGCTGTTCGGCGACGCAAGGGACTCCCTGACCAAACTCCTCGCCGCCCTCAAGACGGTCTGACCACTGATTACGATGTCAATGGCGCGGGTGTCATTGCTAAAGGGCGCGAACTAAAGCACGCCCAGCACCCGTTGGCAAGCGATTGGCACCATCCTGCCGGTACGACGGCCCAGCGGTACAGACCGGATGTGGTCGCCGGAACCCCTGCCGGGGCAGGCGTTCCGGCCCCGGGCGACGTACCGGAGAATTCCCCGGATTTCCGTCGCCAGGGAATTTTGGATCAGACCCAGCCGCGTTTGGCGGCGGCCACACCCAATTCGAATCGGCTGGCCGCGTCGAGGCGCTCGGAAAGATTTGCGGTAATTCGGCGGGCGGTGCGCAGGGAAATACCGAGTAAACGGGCGACCTGTTCGTCTTTCGCGCCGCCGGCGAGCAAACGTAATACCTCGGCCTCGTGCGGGGTGAGCGGGGTGTTCTCGTCCCGGTCCTCGGGGGCGAACATCTCGGTGGCGCGGGACCAGTAGGCGTCGAACAGGGCCAGGGCGACCGAGACGACGGCCGGGGTGCGGTGGATCACCGCGCCGGCGGTCGGGTTCTCCGGGTCCATCGGCATGATGGCGATCTCCTGGTCGAAGATCAGCAGCCGCATCGGCAGGGTCGGGGTGGCGCGCACCTCGCCGCCGAGCCGGTGCATCGTCGCCGCGTACTCCACTGCCTGCTTCGACGAGGTCATGCTCTGCAGGTAGACGGTCCGCATCTTCAGGCCGCGTTCCAGCAAAGTGAAGTCCGGTGACCGGTCCACTTGGTGGATCGTGTCGTCGATGTGGGCCGGCACCAGGCCCCAGAACGTCTCCCGGGCCTTCAGCGCGAGCTCCTCGATCCGGCGTGACGCGTTCGCCCGGCCCTTGAGCAACTCCACGTCACCACTGCTACGTGCGGTGAGGAGTTCGTTGTACTGCTCGGCGACCACCTCGGCGGAGGCCTCGGCCTCCTTGAGCTCGCCGAGCATCTTGTTCAGCTCGGTCCGGCGCCGCTCGGCCAGGCCGGTCAGTCCCACCCGCGGGTGGACCGCGTGCTCCGACTCCGGGTTGGTCCAGGTGGGGACCAGCAGTTCGAGCCTCCGGAGCCGGTTCAGCACCTCGTGGACTTCGGGGACCGAACGATTTAGTAGCGCGGCAATCTGCTCCGGCGTACTGTCTGGGTGGCTGAGCAGGGCGTGATAGACCGCAAAGGTGGCTTCGTCCACCCCCAGCGGCTCGAGCACGATCCCTCTCCTCCAGAAACTTGTCGGAACCGACCATATACAGAGTGCGTCGACAATGAGCACTCAATTGGTGGTTTCGGATTATTTCTGAAAGGACTACCGGTGATCAAGAAGTTGCTGACCGTGGTCGGCGTTGCCCTACTTCTCGTCCTGGCTGCCCCGACGACGGCGTCCGCCGGTGGCAGCGACCACCCCTGCGTGGCCTGCTGGTAGTCCACCGGGATCGGTGGTGGCGGGAGGGCCGGTCCGCGTCCCGTAGACTGCTGCCGTGGCTCGTGGCGATGGTCGGCTCACCCATGATCTTGACCCGCAGGATCTCGGACCGCAGGACGCTTGTGGCGTCTTCGGGGTCTGGGCACCGGGGGAAGAGGTCGCCAAACTCACCTATTTCGGGCTCTACGCTCTGCAGCACCGCGGGCAGGAGTCGGCTGGCATCGCGGTCAGCAACGGCAGCCAGATCCTCGTCTACAAGGACATGGGGCTGGTCAGCCAGGCGTTCGACGAGGCGACCCTGGCGTCGCTGCGCGGACATATCGCGATCGGGCACTGCCGCTACTCGACCACCGGGTCGAGTGTGTGGGCCAACGCGCAGCCGACCTTCCGGTCCACCGCGACCGGGTCGATCGCGCTCGGTCACAACGGCAACCTGACCAACACCGGCGAACTGGCCGCCAGCCTGAACGGCGGCGGCGACCTCGATCTCGGGCTGGACGTCGAGGTCGAGCACGCGAAGGCGAACGCCAAGCACAGCGCCTCCTCCGACACCGACATCCTCACCTCGATGCTGGCCGGCTACCCGGACCTCACCATCGAGGAAGCAGCGGCGAAGATCCTGCCGAAGGTCAAGGGCGCCTACAGCCTGATCTTCATGGACGAGAACACCCTGTACGCCGCCCGCGACCCGCAGGGCATCCGCCCGCTGGTGCTGGGCCGGCTCGAGCGTGGCTGGGTGGTCGCCAGCGAGACCGCCGCGCTCGACATCGTCGGCGCCTCGTTCATCCGGGAGATCGAGCCCGGCGAGATCGTCGCGATCGACGCCGAGGGGCTGCGCTCGACCCGGTTCGCCGAGGCGGACCCGAAGGGCTGCCTGTTCGAGTTCGTCTACCTGGCCCGCCCGGACACCCAGATCTCCGGCCAGCGGATCCATTCCACCCGGGTGGAGATCGGCCGCCGGCTGGCCCGCGAGCACCCGGCCGAGGCCGACCTTGTCATCGCCACCCCGGAGTCCGGCGTACCGGGCGCGATCGGGTACGCCGAGGAGTCCGGCATCCCGTACGGATCGGGCCTGGTCAAGAACGCGTACGTCGGCCGGACCTTCATCCAGCCCAGCCAGACCATCCGCCAGCTCGGGATCCGGCTCAAGCTGAACCCGCTGCGCGAGGTGATCGAGGGCAAGCGGCTGGTGGTGGTCGACGACACGATCGTCCGCGGTAACACCCAGCGCGCGGTGATCCGGATGCTTCGCGAGGCCGGCGCGAAGGAGATCCACGTCCGGATCACGGCGCCGCCGGTGAAGTGGCCGTGCTTCTACGGCATCGACTTCGCCAGTCGCGCGGAGCTGATCGCGAACGGCCTGAACACCGAGGAGATCTGCCGCTCGCTCGGCGCCGACTCGCTCGGCTACATCAGCCTGGACGCCCTGGTCGAGTCCACCACGGTGCCGAAGGAGCGACTCTGCCGTGCGTGCTTCGACGGGGTCTACCCGGTCGCGCTGCCGGATCCGGAGCAGCTCGGCAAGCACCTGCTGGAGCTGCCGGTGGCCACCGATGTCGACGGCCTGGCGACGGTCTCCGGCGGTGCCGGCGCGGCCGACGCCCTGAGCCGTCCGTAGTCATTCGATCTGACCGGCGGACGCCGTACCGAGGAGAAGAACGTGAGTGAAGGGGCGAGCTACGCCGCCGCCGGAGTCGACATCGAGGCCGGTGACCGGGCCGTCGAGCTGATGAAGGAGTGGGTGGCGAAGGCGACCCGCCCCGAGGTGGTCGGCGGCCTCGGCGGGTTCGCCGGGCTGTTCGACGCGACCGCGCTGACGTCGTACCGGCGGCCGCTGCTGGCGACCTCGACCGACGGCATCGGCACCAAGGTCGCGATCGCGCAGAAGCTCGGCAAGCACGACACGATCGGGTTCGACCTGGTCGGGATGGTCGTCGACGACCTGGTCGTGTGCGGTGCCGAACCGCTGTTCATGACCGACTACATCTGCACCGGCAAGGTGGTCCCGGAGACGATCGCGCAGATCGTGAAGGGGATCGCCGAGGCTTGCGTGGAGGCCGGTACGGCGCTCGTCGGCGGCGAGACCGCCGAGCACCCGGGCCTGCTGGAGCCGGACGAGTACGACGTGGCCGGTGCGTCGACCGGTGTGGTCGAGGCTGACGAGGTGCTCGGCGCGGAGCGGGTGCGCGCGGGCGACGTGGTCGTGGCGATGGGCTCGTCGGGCCTGCACTCGAACGGGTACTCACTGGTCCGTCACGTGTTCTTCGACCGGGCGAAGTGGTCCCTGGACCGCGAGGTGCCGGAGCTGGGCGCCACCCTCGGCGAGGTGCTGCTGACGCCGACCCGGGTGTACGCCAAGCACTGCCTGGAGCTGATCCAGGAGCTGAACGGCGAGTTCGAGGGTGACGCGAAGCCGCTGCACGCGATGTCGCACATCACCGGCGGTGGGTTCGCGGCCAACCTGGCCCGCGTCATCCCCGCCGAGCTGTCGGTCCGGATCGACCGCTCCACCTGGACGCCGGCGCCGATCTTCGGCCTGGTCGGGCTGCTCGGCGACGTCGCGCTCCCCGAGCTGGAGAAGACGCTGAACATGGGCGCCGGCATGGTCGCCGTACTGGATCCGTCGGCGGCCGACGCGGCCGTCGCGGCGCTGGCCGCGCGGGACATCCCGGCCTGGATCTGCGGTGAGGTCAGCCAGACTGCCGGCGGCACCGTCACCCTCGAGGGCACGTACGCCAAGTAGGCCGCCGCGGGTCACTGCCAGCCGCACCGGCCGGGCGTTTACCGGCATCGCTGATCAGTGCCAGTAGGTCCCCAGCGGCCCGCCTGCTGGTTGAGGGCAGGCGGAACCGCCACGGCTACTGCTGGTGTGGTGGAGCTCGTCGGCGCGCGACTACTGCTCAGTCACCCGTGAGGGGACTGAGCAGGTCAGTCGAGCTGTTGCTTACCGACGGGGGTGGTAGTCGTCGGCGTCGTAGTCGTCGCCGTCGTTCTCGCCGTTCGCAGAACGGTCGCCACCTTGGTCACCGGACAGCTCGCGCTTGAGCTGATCCAAGTCGGTGTCCCAGGTGCGGTACTTCAGGTCGCGAGCGACCTTCGTCTGCTTGGCCTTTGCACGGCCGCGCCCCATAGCGTCGACCCCCTCGCACAAGTCAACCGGGTACGCAGCGTGGCGCCCACGGATCAGTCGTCAGTAATCGTGTTTCTAGGATACCCGGAGCGCGGGATCGACACACGCACCGGCCCCCTGGCTGGACCCCGAGAGGTCCGATCACACCGCTGGTGGGGCGGGTCCGGTCCCCTCAAACCGGCCCGCCCCACCGCGTCGGACCCCCGTTACTTGACCTCGCGACGTGAGCTTGCCCACAGTCCGACGATGGTCGGCACCACGATCCAGACCCCGATCGCGGTGAGCGTCTCGGGCAGCATCCCGTGCAGGTCACGCTCCGCGATCCGGCCGAAGGCGCCGAACACGTCCAGCCAGTTCGCGTTGTCCTTGAACAGCGCCGGGCCGGCCAGCGACCACGCGGTCGGGGCGATGAAGTACACCAGGATCGCGACCGCGGTCTGGGCGATCACCGCACCGAAGGCGGCACCCATCACCACGTTGAGCGCGACGGTCAGGTAGGCCCCGGCCAACTGCCCGCCCACGTCGGCGTATGACGTCGTGTGGTCGGTGACCGCACCGGCGAGGGCAGTTCCGGCGAACGCGAGGACGACGACCGCTGACATCGCCACGACGCTCAGCACGATCGCGGAGACGAACTTGGCCAGCTGGACCCGGACCCGGCGCGGCGACAGCGTGAACGTGGTCAGCGCGGTCCGCTGGGTCCACTCGCTCGTCATCGCCATCACGCCGATCACCGGCAGCAGAAGCATGACGCTGGTCGAGGCGGCACCGAGGAAGCCGTCGAAACCGGCCGGCCCCTGCGGCAGGTGGGTGAGCTGCCAGCCGATCGCGATCGCCGCGAGCAGCAGGATCGCCGCGAGCAGGACCCGGCCGCTCCGGGTGTTCACGGACTTGCGGAGTTCGAGAGTGACGAGCTTGAGGAAGGACTGGCCGCGTGCGGGCGGCAGTGCGGACGCTACCTCGGCCCGGTGCTTGGCCGGGGCCGACGGTGCGATGTCGGTAACGGTGGTCATAGTGATGAGCTCCAGAAGGTAGGTTTGATCAGGCGGCTTCGGCGACCGGGGTGGTGAGCTGGAAGAACAGCTCCTCCAGGCCGGCGCCGTCGCTCTGGCGGAGTTCGAGCAGGATCTGGTCGGCGGCCGCGGCAGCCCGGCCGACCTGCTCGGCGGTGGCGTCGACGCGGAGCGCGCCGTCCTGCAGCGGCTCGGGCCGCAGGCCGGCGGCGGTCAGCGCCTGGTTCAGGCCGATCGGGTCGAGACCGCGGACGAGCGTGCCGCTCCCGGCCAGCAACTCCTCCAGGGAGCCGTTGGCAACGATCCGGCCGCCGCCGATGACGACCAGCCGGTCCACCGTCGCCTGTACCTCACCCAGCAGGTGGCTGGACAGGATCACGGTGCCGCCGCGCGAGGCGAAGTCCTGCAGCAGGCCGCGCATCCACCGGATGCCCTCGGGGTCCATGCCGTTGGCCGGCTCGTCCAGGATCAGTACGGCGGGATCGCCCAGCAGCGCGCTGGCGATACCGAGCCGCTGGCGCATCCCCAGCGAGTACTGCCCGACCCGGCGCTTGGCCGCGTGGCTCAGGCCGACGGCCTCGAGCATCTCCTCGACCCGGCTCTTGGGGACGCCGAGCAGGCTCGCGTTGAGCAGCAGCGTCTCCCGTCCGGTCCGGCCCGGGTGCTGGGCCGCGGCGTCGAGCATGACCCCGACCACCCGGCCCGGATTCGGCAGGTCGACGTACCGCTTGCCGGTGATGGTGGCGTTGCCCGACGTCGGCGGGGTGAGCCCGGTGAGCATCCGCAGCGTGGTGGACTTACCGGCCCCGTTCGGGCCGAGGAAGCCGGTGATGCTGCCCGGCTGGACGGTGAAGGAGACATCGTGGACAGCCGTGGTGCTGCCGTACCGCTTGGTCAGGTTCTCGACGATGATCATGACATCGAGTCAACCGTTCGGGACCCTTCTCCCACATCGGACGAGCGGCTGCGATCACCCCCTACGAAAGTCGTCGGGGACGACCCCTGAACCCACCCGAACGGGTGACGAGAACACCGGGGCCGCGCAACTACGCTGACAGAATGCGACGGTTGCGCCGGTGGTACGCCTGGTGGGTCAGGCATGCCGCGCGCCTGCGCGACGTCCTGTACGTCGGCTTCAGCTTGCTCACCATCGTCGCCCAGGCCGCCTCCGGCGGCGGGGGCTGGGGGATCAAGGACTGGTACGTCCTGGGCGCGGGCGCGGTGGCGTCGGTCGCGCTCTTCTGGCGCCGGCGCTTCCCGGCGACCGTCACCGCGATCACCATCGCCGCGATGCTCACGGCCGGCGTCTTCGTCCCGATGGGCCTCGCCCTGCTGACGCTGGCGATCCGCCGCCGCGACCTGGTCCTGCACATCCTCGGCGTCTGCGCGTACGTCGCCTACGTCCTCAACTCCTGGTACGGCGACGGTGACTTCTGGGTCTCCGTCTTCACCGCACCGTTCCTGATCGGGACGTGGATCGCGGTCGGTGCGTACATCGGTGCCCGCCGGGACCTGATGGTCTCGCTCCGGGACCGCGCCGAGCGGGCCGAGGCCGAGCGCGAGTTGCGCGGCGAGCAGGCCCGGCTGGGTGAGCGGGCCAGGATCGCCCAGGAGATGCACGACGTACTCGCGCACAAGGTGTCGCTGATCGCCCTGCATGCGGGCGGGCTGGAGGTGAACCCGGCGGTCGGCCCGGAGAAGGTGGAGGGCTCGGCCCGGCTGATCCGCGAGACCGCGCGACAGGCGATGGAGGACCTGCGTGAGGTTCTCGGCGTACTGCGTTCCGACGTGAGCGTCGACGGGGCCGACCTGGCGCCGGTGCCGCGAGCGGCGGACCTCGAACGGCTGGTGGAGGATTCCCGGGACGCCGGGGTGAGTGTGACGGGCGAGTTCGCGCTGCCGGACGACGTACCGGTGTCTGTCGGGCGCACTGTCTATCGCGTGGTGCAGGAGTCGCTGACCAACGTGCACAAGCACGCCCGGGGAGCCTCGACCGACGTGGTTGTCCACGGAGCCAGGGGAGTTGGCGTGACGGTCAGGGTGACGAACGTGCGGCCGGTTGCTGCTGGTTCACTGCTCCCAGGCTCCGGTGCGGGCCTGGTCGGACTGCGCGAGCGGGTCGAGCTGGCGGGTGGCAGGCTGACGACCGGCCCGACGACAGAAGGCGGCTGGCGGGTCGAGGCCTGGCTGCCCTGGTCGGACGGCCGCGAGGGCGCCGAAGCGGCTTTGACTGTGGACGAAGGGGAACGATGACGCGGCTGCTGATCGTGGACGACGAGGCGCTGGTCCGGGCCGGGCTGAAGATGATCCTGGAGTCGGACGACGACCTCGAGGTGGTCGCCGAGGCCGACGACGGCGCCGACGCCGCGGCGATGGTGGTGAAGCACCGGCCGGACGTCGTCCTGATGGACATCCGGATGCCGCGGCTGGACGGGCTGGCGGCGACCCGTGAGGTGCAGGCGCTGCCGGATCCGCCCAAGGTCGTCGTACTGACGACGTTCGACCTGGACGACTATGTCTTCCGGGCGCTGCAGGCCGGAGCGAGTGGGTTCCTGTTGAAGGACACGCCGCCGCGGGAGTTGGTGCAGGCCGTCAAGGTGGTCGCGGCCGGGGACGCGATGTTGTCGCCGGCGGTGACCCGGCGGCTGATCGGGCACTTCGCCGCGGACTCGCGCTCGGACCGGCAGCGGCAGGCGCGGGAGCGGATCACTGCGCTCACCGATCGGGAGCGCGAGGTGCTGGCCGCGGTCGGCCGCGGCCTGTCGAACGCCGACATCGGCAAGACGCTGTTCATGAGCGAGGCGACAGTGAAGGCGCACGTCTCACGGGTGCTGGTGAAACTGGACGCCACCAACCGGGTCCAGGTCGCGATCCTGGCGCACGACGCCGGGCTGCTGGACGGGGAGAGATAGGAAACCGGTCGGGACCGTCGGAGGGGTGGGGGGACGACGGCCCGCGACCGGTTTCAGGTCAGCGATCCCAGGGGGAGAGGATGCTGACAGTTGGACTCAGGCGCGGCCGAAGGCCACGCTCTTGGTCCAGATCTTTGCCTTACGCACCGGAACGCCCGGCTTCGAGGAGTGCCACAGCATGTTGCTGCCGGCGTAGATGCCGACGTGGTACACGCCGCCGCCACCGCTCTTGAAGAAGACGAGGTCACCCGGCTTCGCGGCCGCGCGGCTGATGTGCTTGGTCGCGCTGTACTGCGCGCGCGACGTACGGGGCAGCTTCTTGCCGGCCTTCTTGTACACGTAGCCGGTGTAGCCCGAGCAGTCGAAGCCACGCGGGGTCGTGCCGCCGTAGCGGTACGGGGTGCCCTTCAGCTTCGCCGCCTCGCGCAGCACCTTGGCGCGGAACGTCGTGGTACCGCTGGACTTGCCGTAGGGACCGTAGAGCAGTCCGCGCTTGGCGGTCCAGGTCAGCCGGCTCCAGGTCGCCCGGGTCGTCGTGCCGGTGACCTTGAGACCCCAGGATGCCTGGTACTTCTTCAGGACCCGGATGGTGCTGGCACCGTAGTAGCCGTCGGGGCCGAGGTGCAGGGCCCTCTGCACGTACTTGACGGTCGGGCCCTTGTCGCGGAACCGGAGCAGCGGCCGACTCGGGATGCTCCAGTACCCACGCGGGGTGGCGGTGGCAGTGGCGGAGGTGGAGGCCGCCGAAGCGGTGGCCGGAGGGGCGGCGAGCGTGATAGCGGCTCCACCGCCGACCGTGAGGCCCACCGTGAGGACGGCAGCTGCGGCCCGAGGGGTTGCGGGCTTGGTGGGCTTGCGGTGCTTCGCGACAGTCCGGCCGGTGGGCCGGGTACTGATGTCGCTGGTCTGGCTGACGGCGCGCGAAAGCGACGTCCGTCGGGCAGTGACGGGCATGGTTGGTCTCCCGACGCCTACGGAGTTAGCTGTCGGGTTCGGGCTGGGATTCATAGCCCGGTCCGCTCCCGCGGACTTCACCCCAGGGTTCCGACCACTCACGGTCGAGACCCAACCTCCTGGGTCCCCCACCCCTGCCTTGGTTTTCGAGGGGAGCACGGGTGCCTGGCAGGGCTCGGCGTTGACACCTGTGCGGTTCGTCGTATTTACCGAACCGCCGACGACTGTATAACAGAACGATCACGACGCAAACCCTTGGATCCACAGGGAGGCTCCGATAAGGCCCTCAAGGGCTCTCTGACGGATCAGGGACCAGTGGTGAACATCAGGTGTCCTGAGCGCATCTGAGCGGGGCTCAGAGGGCAAATCCGCAGCTCGATGTGACCCCGGTCACATTCGATGATTGCTGTCTGCGACAACGGGCACAGTGCGTGCTCAGGGCACCCTCAGTTCCTTGCGAATTCAGCTATTTCCCGAGGAGCTCGAGGAACCGGTCCAGGCCGACGTTCCCGCCTGACAGTACGACTCCGACGCGCTCCGGCAGCGGCTGGATCCGCCCGGCCAGCAACGCCGCCAGCGCGCTGGCGCCACTCGGCTCGAGGACGATCTTCAGTCGCTCGAACGCGAACGCCATCGCGGCCACGATCTCGTCGTCCGCGACCAGCTCGAAGCTGTCCACCAGTCGCCGGTTCACCGCGAAGGTCAGCTCGCCCGGCGTCGAGATCGCCTGCCCGTCGGCGATCGTCCGCGGTACGTCGATCTCCACCCGCTCACCCGCCGCCAGCGACCGGGCATGGTCGTCGCCCGCTGCCGGCTCGACCCCGATCATCCGGATCCCCGGCGCCAGCGCGGTCGCCGCCGTCGCGCAGCCGGCCATCAACCCGCCACCCCCGACCGGGACGAGCAGCGCGTCCAGCGGTCCGGTCTCCTCGATCAGCTCCAGCGCGACCGTCCCCTGCCCGGCCATCACGTCGTAGTGGTCGTACGGCGGAATGAGGGTGAGTCCACGCTCGGACGCCAGCTCCTTGGCCAGCCCGGCCCGGTCCTGGGCATAACGGTCGTATGTCACGACTTCAGCGCCGTACCCACGAGTGGCGGCGAGCTTCGTCGGCGGTGCGTCCTCCGGCATCAGGATGACCGCCTTCGTCCCGGCGATCCGTGCCGCGAGCGCGACGGCCTGCGCGTGATTCCCCGATGAGTACGCCGCAACGCCGTACCGGAGCTGCTCGGGGGACAGCCGGCTGACCGCGTTGTACGCGCCGCGGAACTTGAACGCGCCGATCCGCTGCAGGTTCTCCGCCTTGAGGAACACGTGCGCCCCGACCCGCTCGTCCAGGGTCCGCGAGGTCAGGACCGGCGTACGGTGGGCGACCCCGGCGATCCGGTCGGCGGCGGACCGGACGTCTGTGAGACTCAGCTCAGGCATGCGGCCGACGCTATCTGCTCAGGTGCGATGTCAAGATGGCGGCATCGGCTCCGTACTGATCGCGAGAGGCTCCCGGCCGGGGAGCCGCGGGTGAAGGAGACACCGTGAAGTACCTAGTGGTTCTGAGCATCAACCCCGACGTGCTCGACGCGCTGACCGAGGACGAGCAGCAGGCGATCGGCGCCGGTCACCAGAAGTTCCTGGCGACCACGAAGGAGTCGGGGGAGTTCCACAGCACCGTCGCGCTGGCCGAGCCGGCCAAGTCCACGGTGGTCAAGGTCCGCAACGGCGTACCGGCGGTGACGGACGGGCCGTTCGTGGAGTCGAAGGAGTTCCTCGGCGGCTACTACCTGATCGACGTGGCGTCGGCGGAGCGGGCGCAGGAGCTGGCCGCGATGATTCCGGACGCGGCCATCGAGGGCCTCGGCGTCGAGATCCGTCCGGTGGTGTTCGAAGACGGTCTGTGAGTTCAGGGGGTCTCGCCGGCTGCGGCGAGACCCCTTGTTCTCTTGGGCTTTCAGTCCGTCTGGTCGTCGACGTTCGCGTCGGCGGCGTTCTTCTTGATCGACTCGATCCCGTTCAGCGCGCCGGCTTTGGTCCCGTAGCTCTCGCTGCTGGTCGCGATCACCTCGCCGTTGCCGGCCTTCAAGCGGAACCGGAACTCGCCCGACTTGTCCTTGTACAGCTCGAACTTCCCCGCCATCGCCATACCTCCAGCTGGATTGTCATCACTCCGTTTCGGAGCGTAACCGGATCAGCCCGCCGGGACCTCGCGCACCACGCCGGGCGGGCCGGACCAGCCCGGCCACGGACCGGGCGCCTCGCCGTCGGCGTCGGAGCGTTCCTCTTCCACTGTCTTGTACGGCTTCAGGCCGCGCGCCTGGTAGTTCACCAGCGCGGCCGGCCCGTCGAGGGTGTTCGTGTTCACCCAGACCCGGGTGATCGGGTCGACGCCGTCGTGGCGCTCGTCCAGGGTCCACGCGTTGCGTAGGCCGACCGTGAGCAGGTGCCCGCCGATGCCGCGGCCGATGAAGCCCTTGAGCAGGCCGAAGTTCTCGATCTCGACCTCACTGCCGACGCCGCGCAGGGCGACGTACCCAGCCGGAACACCGCCGACCCACGGCACGTACGTCTCGAACCCGGGCCGGCTCAGCCAGTCGACCCACTGGTCCCAGTTCCACCCGAGCTTGCCGATCCAGTGCCAGTGACCGCCGACCGCGGTGTAGAGGTAGCGGGCGAACTCCGGTGAGACCTCCTCGACCCGTCTGATCTCCACCGGCTGCTCCCGGGCCGGCAGGATCTCGTCGGGGCTGTGCTGCTCGAGGTAGGTCAGGACGCTGAGTGCCAAGCTATCTCTCCTCTTCGAGTACGCCGCGGATGCCGGCGACCACCAGGTCGACGCCCAATGAGTAGTAGCGGTCTGTGGACGTCGGGCAGACCAGTGTGTCCGCGGCAGCCGTGACCAGCGGGTACTTCCGCGGCGACAGGGCAGCCAGGGACGCGCGCTTCCTGCGCAGTGAATCCTCGCGCGCGATCGGGTCGCTCACCTCCCGGGCGATCGGGTCGTTGGTGACCAGGGTGATCAGCGAGCAGATCGACTGCCGTCCGACCTCGGCCGCGTCGTCGACCGAGAACCCACCCTGGGTGAGCAGCTCCATCGTCCGCTCGGCCATCGCCAGGCCCGGCTCGGCCACCAGGATCCGGCTCAACGTGAGATCCGCCAGCCGCGGATGTCCCCGGAGCGCGGTCACGAACGCCGTCAGCACCTTGTCCAGCTGGCGATCCCACGGCTCGTCGGTCGGCTCCGGCAGTACGACGTCGGCGAGCAGCCGGTCGCCGAGAGCGGCGAGCAGGTCGTCCTTGTCCTTGAAGTGCCGGTACAGGGCCATCGGCGTGACCTCGTGCTGACCGGCCAGCCGGCGGAGTGTGACGGCGGCCGGTCCCTCGTCGTCCGCGATCGCGAGCGCGCTGTCCACGACCTTGTCCGGGTCCAGCCTGCGGGCGGGTTCTTTGCTGATCACGTTGACAAGTTTACACCGTAGACCTAGCGTGTACTGCGTACGCATACAGCGTATACATACAGCGTAGACTCTCTTCGTAGTGAGGTAGGCATGCGACGTAGTCCCTGGGCCACCCTGGCGGTGCTGGCTCTAGCGCAGTTCATCGTGGTGCTCGACGTGACGATCGTGAACGTCGCGCTGCCGCACATCCAGGCGGACCTGAACTTCTCCGCCGATTCCCTGCAGTGGGTGATCAACGCCTACACGCTGCTCTTCGGCGGGTTCCTGCTCCTCGGCGGCCGGATGGCCGACCTGCTCGGGCCGCGCCGGGTGTTCGTGGCCGAGCTGCTCCTCTTCGGCGTCACGTCGCTGGTGGCGGGATTGTCGAACTCACCCGAGTTCCTCATCGCTGCGCGCGCCGTACAGGGCCTTGGTGGGGCGCTGCTCTCGCCGGCGGCTCTGGCGATTCTCACCATGACGTTCGCGCATGGGCGGGAGCGCAACATCGCCATGGGTGTCTGGGGTGGTCTTGCGGGTCTCGGCGGCACGCTCGGTGTGGTGGCGGGCGGCGTACTGGTCGATTCACTCAGCTGGCAGTGGATCTTCTTCGTCAACGTGCCGATCGTGATCGCTCTGGTCGCGGTGATCCCCGTGTTCGTTCGCGACGTACGGCACGCGTCTGGTCGTCGTACGTTCGACACTCTGGGCGCTGTTCTGGGTACGGCAGGGCTGATGGCAATCGTGTACGGCGTGGTGCGGTCGGAGCCCTCCGGGTGGGGTTCGTTCGAGGTATCCGGCGTACTCACGGCCGGAGTGGTGTTGCTGGTCGGGTTCGTCGTGGTGGAGCGACGGTCTGCTGCGCCTCTGGTGCCGCTGCGGCTGTTCCGGTCGCGGGCGCTGAGTGTGTCGGGTGGAGCGCTTGCGTTGAACGGTGCTGCGTTCCTGTCCATGTTCTTCCTGACCGCTATCTACTTGCAGCAGGTGCGTGGGGATAGTGCGCTCGAGGCGGGCGTGCACTTCCTGCCCATGGGTGGTGCGGCGATCGTGGGTGCGGCGTTGGCGTCGCAGCTCGTGCAGCGCGTTGGCACTCGGACTGTGCAGCTCGCGGGTGCTGTGTTGAGTGTGATCGGCCTACTGCTTCTCTCGCAGGCTGACGCGACCGGCAGCTATGTGTCTGAGTTGCTGCCTGGGTTGATCGTGTTCGGCTTCGGAATCCTCGGTGTCGGCGTACCTGGTCAGATCACTGCCGTCTCCGAGGTCCGGCCGCAGGAGGCCGGTGCTGCGTCCGGTGTGGTCAACGCGATGTACCAGGTGGGTGGTGCACTCGGTCTGGCGATCGTCACCACGCTCTCCATCACTCACACAACGCATGAGCTGGCTCGTGGCGCCACGCAGCAGCACGCGCTGGAGTCGGGCTTCGAACGCGGCCTCCTCGTCGCATCCCTGTTCGCCGTGGCCAACGTCCTTCTCACTCTGGCCTCACCCCAGCTCCAGCCCACCTCCTCGCAGCTCACCGAGGCCGCTGCCGCGGCGTAGGTTTCTCCGTGTGCACGAAGAGGAGATCCTGACTGGTGGAAACGTGGCAGCGCAGGTCGTGCGGATCGGATCGACCGTCCGAAAACCTGCGCTGCCACAGACCCCTGGTGTCGAGGCTGTGCTCAAACACCTTGCAGACAAGGGTTTCAAGGGTGCTCCGTCGACGATGGGCATCGACTCCCAGCATCGGCACGTTGTCGAGTACATCCCGGGTGCCCTGGCCGACACCCTTCCGCTGATGACCTTGGACGAGCTACAGCGCCTCGGCCTGCTGATCCGCGAACTTCACGATGCGATGGAGGACTTCGATCCACCGGCCGACGCTCTCTGGGATGTGGCCGTCCCCGATCCGTCCGGCGGTTCGCTGATCTGCCACAACGACCTGGCGCCCTGGAACCTCGTCCGTGACGGCGACCGGTGGGTCTTCATCGACTGGGACAACGCCGGCCCTTCCTCCCGCCTCTGGGACCTCGCTTACGCCGCCCACGGCTTCGTCCAATTCACTGCCGACGGCGATCCCTCGGTAGACGCCGTGAGGTTGCGTGCCCTGGTCGACGGATACGGCCTCTCGGCGGACGATCGCCGTACCCTCCCCGCGCAGATAGCCGCCCACACCCGAGGCATGTACGACCTCCTGGTCCGGGGCCACCAAACCGGCCGGCAACCCTGGTCCCGCCTGTACGCCGAAGGCCACGCCGACCACTGGGGTCCAACCGCCGACTACCTGGCCCAACACCACGACATCTGGGTCACCGCGTTGCGTTGACATAACGGCGTTCTCTGAATAACGTCGTTATATGAAGGCACGTCTGACCCGGGCGGAGAGCAAGGCTCGGACGCGTGTCGAGCTGGTCGACGCGGCCCGGCGGGTGTTCCTCGAGCGTGGCTATCACGCGGCCTCGGTCGCCGACGTCGCCGCGGAGGCCGGCTTCTCCACGGGGGCGGTCTACTCGGCGTTTCGAGGCAAGGCCGACCTCTTCCTCGCCGTACTCGACGCACACCTGGCCGAGCGGATCCGCCGGATGGAGGCCGTGGCTGCCGCCGCGACGACCGCGGCCGAGCAGGCCGAGCAACTCGCCCGGCAGTTCGCGACGGTCAGTGCCAACGACCGCGGCTGGTCGCCGCTGGTCATCGAGTTCTGGGCGCATGCAGCCCGCGACCCGGAGCTCCGTCAACAGTTCGCCGAGCGCCACGATTCGCTGAAGCAGGCCATCGCCCGGATGCTCGACGAGATGCTCGCGCGCACCGGGGAGCGTCTGGTGCTGGGCACCGACGAGGTCGCCATGGCCGCCGCCGCGCTCGCCAACGGCTTGACGCTCGAGCGTCTCGCGCATCCCGACGGGGGGCCCGACGAGCGCTTCGCCGAGCTGGCCGCATTCATCATGAAGGGTCTGTCCCGATGAGCACCCTGAGGCAGTTGGCCGACGTGGCCGTCGCCATTCCCCGCTCCCGCAAGCTCCTCAGCCACGACGGCTGGAGCCGGGAGCAGCTACAGGAGCACCAGCGCGCCCGGCTGGCCGAGCTCATCCGTCATGCGAAGGCGCACTCGCCGTTCTACAGCAAGCTGTACGCCGACCTCGACGACGACATCTCGTTGGACCAGTTGCCGGTCATCGACAAGGCAACGCTGATGGATCACTTCGATGACCTCGTCACCGACCAGCGCCTGCGACTGGCCGACCTCGAGACCCACCTGGCCGGACTCACCACAGACGCCTTGTATCTCGGGACTTACCGGGTCGTCGCGACCGCCGGCAGCACCGGCCGCCGGGGCGTCTTCGTCGCCGATCGCGATGAGTGGCGTACGTTCCTCGCCGGGCTGCTCCGCGTCAACGAGTACCTGGGGTTGCGCCCGCACCTCCCGCGAAGGCGCGTGGCCACGGTCGCCGCGGCGAGCTCGGTGCACGTGACGTACCGCATGTCGCGCAGTCTCGACTTCGGTGCGCACCGCGTTCTCCGACTCGACGCGACAGCGCCGATCGACGTTCTGGTGCAGCGACTCAACGCATTCCGGCCTGAGTTCCTCTACAGCTATCCGTCCGTGCTCGGGTCGCTGGCGACGGAACGTGCCGCCGGTCGCCTGAGGATCGATCCGACGACGATCGTCTCCTCGGGTGAGACGCACACGGAGGAGACGGTCCGTGCGGTCCACGCCGTGTGGGACGTGCCGTGGTACCAGATCTACGGCACCACGGAGGTGCCGATGCTCGGTGCGCACTGCTCCGAGCACACGGGCGTGCACCTGTTCGAGGACCTGGCCATCGTTGAGGTTGTCGACGGCAACAACCGCCCGGTGCCGGCCGGACAACGCGGCCAGCGACTGCTCGTCACCAACCTCGTCAATCGGACCCAGCCGCTGATCCGGTACGTCGTCACCGACCTCGCGACCGCGGCGGCGCAGCCCTGCCCCTGTGGGCGGCCGTTCGCCGTGCTGAGTGCGCTCGACGGGCGCAGCGATGATGTTCTCCACCTCCCGACCGCCGGCGGTGGCGATGTCGCCGTTCACCCGCTCGCGCTGCGCAGCGCGATGGCCACGGTCGCCGACCTGGCGCAGTACCGGATCCTCCACGAGCGGACCAGGCTGACCGTCTCGGCGACGCTGCGCGCGGACGCCGCGCCCGAGCTCGCCGTCGCGGACATCACCGACCGGCTCCGTGCGAAGCTCGACGGGCTCGGCGTCGAAGGCATCCAGCTCGATGTCCGGTTGGTACCGCGCATCGAGGACGGTCGCGACGCCGCCGGCAAGTTCCGCATCATCGAGTCGAGGCCGTAATGGACAGCACCCGTGATGCGGGCCTGCCGCGGCGGATGGTCCGGCAGGTGGCGGCAACCCGCGCGGGAGCCTGGGTCTGTGCACGATTGCTGCATCGCATCGACCATGTCGTGTTCCGCGCCAGTGGCGGTCGGACGACGTTCTCAGCCATCGCCTCCGGGTTCCCGGTGGTGATGCTGACGACTACCGGAGCGCGGACCGGCCGGCCACGCACCATGCCGGTGCTCGCCCTCCCCGACGGTGAGCGGATGGTCGTGATCGCCTCCAACTTCGGTCAGCGGCACAACCCGGCCTGGTACTACAACTTGCGTGCGTACGGACATGCCGACGTACGAATCGGCAGCCGGAGCGTCGCGATGACGGCACGCGAGTTGGCGGGTGCCGAACGGGAGCGCTACTTCCAGTACGGCATCGACGTCAATCCGGGCTGGGCGCACTACCGCAGCCGCGCGTCCCATCGCGTCATCCCGGTGATCATGCTCGAGCCCGTCAGTGGCGAGGAGGACGAAGCAAAGTGACGACGACATGGCAACTAGCTACCGACGGTCCTGCTGCCTACGAACGGAATCTGGTCCCGAAGTTCTTCGCACCCTGCGCGGAACTGCTGCTCGACCTGGCTGAGGTGGTCGGCGGCGAACGATTCCTCGACGTCGGCTGTGGGACGGGAATCGTCGCTCGCAAGGCCGCCGGAAGAGGTGCCAAGGCAGCCGGTGTCGAGCCCAACGAGGGCATGCTCGCGGTCGCGCGGCAGGCGGCCCCGGAGATCGCGTGGCACGCCGCCTGGGCAGATGCGCTGCCGCGACCGGACTCGTCGTACGGCGTTGTCTGTTGCCAACAGGCGTTGCAGTTCGTCCCCGACAGGCCGGCCGCGCTGCTGGAGATGTACCGCGTCCTCGTTCCGGGCGGGCGGGTAGCTCTGGCCGTGTGGCGGCGCCCGGAGCAGAACCCGGCCTTCCTGTCGTTGATCGACTCGCTCGAGCGGGTGGCCGGTGCCGAGGCCGCCGGCATCATGCGCCGGCCGTTCAGCGGGCCAGGTGCCGAGGACCTCCGAGCACTGATGGCCGGCGCGGGGTTCGAGGACGTCTCCCTCCGGATCGGCATCATCGCGGTGCGGTTCGCATCGACTTTCGAGTTCCTGCGCGCACAGGTCGAGAGCTCACCGTTGGCTGGACCGATCGGTGCCTTGGACCGCGATCGCACTGACGCGCTGATCCGGGAGGTCGACACCGCGCTTGAGTCCTATGTGGACGATGACGGTGTGGTCTACCCGCTGCAGACCTGGCTGGTGACGGCGCGAAAGCCGATCTGACACTCGCCACCTCCACTCGACTGGGCGATGGCTTGTTTATCCCCCACGTGGCTTTCGGGGAGAAGGGAGGGCGTTCCCGGATCTGTCATCGCCCTGAGTCCGCGAGGCTTGCTCTGGATGAGGTTCTGACAGGGAGGCTGGGGATGAAGCGAGTGCTACAGGTGCTGGTGGCTGCGACGACTGTGTCGGCGGTGATCGCGGCGCCGGCCGCTGCTGCTGCCGGACCGGATCGCTCCGGCCTGCAGAGAGAACTGGACAACGTCGTGTCCGCGAGTGCGGTGGGTGCGCTCGCGGAGGTGCGTGACGGGCATCGCGTGTGGCGCGGCACCAGTGGAGTCGCCGAGGTCGGTACCACGCGAGACGTCCCGGTCAACGGGCGGTTCCGGGCCGGCAGTATCACGAAGACGTTCGTCGCGACCGTCGTACTGCAACTCGTCGACGAAGGCGAACTGCGGCTGGATGACACGGTGGAGAAGTGGTTGCCCGGAGTGGTTCCGAACGGTGACCACATCACCGTGCGCCATCTGCTCAACCACACCAGCGGCCTGTACGACTTCAAGGACACCTTGACCCCGCCGGAGATCCTGGCCAGCCGCTGGCGAACCTGGACCGCGACCGAGATGATCCAACGCGCGCTGGCCGAACCGCCGACGGTCGAACCGCCGGGTCGGTTCTTCGACTACTCGAACACCAACTACACCCTCCTCGGTCAGATCATCGAGGCGGCAACAGGTGAGTCGTACGGCGACGAGATCGAGCGCCGGCTGATCAAACCGCTGCGATTGAAGGGCACCGAGCTGCCAGGGACTTCGCCCAGGATCCGCGGTCCGCACCCGCACGGCTACGTGCCGACCGACGATGGCCTGCTCGACTTCACCGAGATGAACCCGTCGATCTTCGGCGCCGGCGGCGAGCTGATCTCCACCACCGCGGACCTCAACCGCTTCTTCGCCGCTCTGCTCGGTGGCGACCTCCTGCCGGCCCATCTCCTCGACGAGATGAAGAAGCCGGCCGTCGAGGGTCGTGCGTACGGACTCGGCCTGGCCTGGCGAGACACCCCCTGCGGGATCACCGTCTACGGCAATGACGGCGATTCGCTCACCTACCAGACCTGGTCCTTCTCCAGCCCAGCCGGCGACCACCAGGTCACCGTTGCCCTGACCCCCAACTTCACCGGCGACGCCGACGACGTCATCGATGCCTTCTTGAACAGGGCCATCTGTGGCTCGCCTCGTCCCGCCTGAACTGACCTCAGTCGATTGCCTGAGGCAAACATCTCAGTGCTGGATCAGACCGCCGACCGGGACGGGAGGGACGTGGCCGGTAGGGGGAGTCGTCCGAGCCAGCGCGAGACCGATGTCGACCAGCGATGACCGGCGCAACTGTGCGACCGGCCGAGGGAATCAGCCTCGAATCCACCCCCAGCAGACGCTCAACCACCGCGTCGCACCCAGTCTCCTCAGCAACCTCCCGAATCACCGCGTCAAACGGATCCTCCTCGTGCTCAACCCGCCCACCCGGAAAAGTCCAAGTACTCTCGCCCTTCGCCGACACATGACGCGCAACCAGCACCCGCCCATCCTCAACACACACCGCGTACGCCGCCAACCGAAAACTCATCCCCGCACCCTAATAGCCCCCGGCCTCACAACAAGCATTTGATTGTGGCCGGGGAAAGCGTTTCTGCTCGGTATTACTTGGCGAGTCCTCTGGGCAGCGTATGGGCTGGTGGAAAGCGAAGTGGAGGTGTAAAACTCGAAGCAACGACTGAGCCTCATTGTCGGCTCTGCGACTGTATGCACGACCTGGCACCCCACACGCGCCGGCCGCCGTTGATCGCGGGTCCGGCAGGTCGGGGGTAGGCAGGGGGACCGAGATGTCCGATGATCCTAAGGTCCGTGCGGAGTTACGGGCGCAAATCGAAACTCGGCGGGCGGGTATCGCTGCATTTCTGCACGAAGTCCGGCCTCGCCGCAATCGACTCACCAATATCAGCATCGTCAGCAGCGCGTTGGCGGCCGTTTTCGTGGCAGGTCCAGCCTTGGCCGGCCAGCCATTCACCGACAGCGTCAAGCGCGAACTTTCCCTGGCCAGCGGCGCGGATGTCTGGAGGCCGCTCTGTCTGGCCGCGTTGATCGTCTCGTTGGTGTCGGTCATTTCCAGCAACCTGAGCAAGTCCCAGGACCTGGCAGCCCGCGTCACCGCCGCGGAGGTCTGCAGCACAGAACTCGAAGGTGTGCTGACCTCGCTCCAGTTCGGACGCCTCTCAGTGAAGGACGCCGTCGAGCAATACCACCACTCCGTCAGCAAGATCCCGTTCGTCGAGGAGCTGCCCGACACGTCACGTGCGCTCGGAGAGACCTGGCGCCGACGTCCCAGCTAGGCCCATTCTTCAGAAGCCGTCGATCCTTGGTCGCAGGGCCGAGGGGGTTCACCTTGCGCTCTCCCACAGGACGACTCGGTTTCCTACTGGGTCGGCGAATCGCGAGTGGCGGGGCATGTTCTCACCATCCGTCGGCGGGAAATGCTCCGTCGCACCTGCGGCGAGCGCGCGCTGATGGGCGTCCTCGAGTCCGACGACACCGAGCCCGAACGCGGCCCTGTGTCCGTACTGGGGCTCATCCGTCGACCGCACCCTGATATTGAGGAAGCTGATGGCGTCACCCTCGCCAAGAACCACCTGCCGACTTCCACTTCCCCAGTCCTCCAACTGAACGCCGAGCAGCTCACCCCAGAAGGCGCACGCGACCTCCAGCGCGGCATCAGAGTCGACTCCGATGTTCACCGCGGCCAGCCCGAAATCAACAGCCGATTTCATCTGCGTCGGACTCCCTTCCAAGTCCCGTGCCACCTGATTCAGCAACGCCTCAACTCGCCCAGTCCGTTCACGCAGCACAGACCGCTGCCGCGCAAGAACAGCCCAAGCCTCGGACGTGTCCCCGTCGAGCATCCTGCCGATGTCCTCCGTCGACAACTCCGCCTCCCGCAGCAGCCGGATCCGCCGTGCGGTGTCGACCTGCACGGAGCTGTAGCGCCTGTAGCCCGTCTGCGAGTCAACCGTGGCCGGCCGCAACAAACCGATGTCGTCGTAATGACGAAGCGTCGGAATCGACAACCCCGTCAACATCGAAAAGGTCCCTATCGTCACCAGTCCGTCCGCCACGAAAACATCATCAAGTCTCACCCAACCCGAGAGTCAAGCCACTCCGCGCCGAAGGCGGTCCACCAGTGGTCACCAGTTCGGCTCCACACCCGCGCCCACCACACCGCCCGCAGCACGCCAACCAACACCCACCCACCACCGGCCACCAGCAACCCGCGAGCCCAAGCCAGCCACCCGCAACGACAAACACAAGCCCACAACAGAGGGCAGCACACCACCCCGCCACCCACCCGCGCCAGAGGCAGCAACGAACACGAGCCCACCCCGCGGTTGTCATGGATGGCGGGTGTTGCTGGACCTGTCGCTGGACTTAGGCGGGAGATGATGAGCGGATGGACCTCATCGACATGAGTGAGCGCGAGTACTGGGCATTCGTGGCCAAGCGTCCCGGGATGTTCATTGGTCGAAGCAACCTCAGTGGTCTGGAGGCGTTCTTAGAGGGGTATGACCAGCATTCCATGCGCCATGGCGGTCCAGGCCTGAGTGGCTGGCTGGAATCGCTGGTGGCCAGACGAGGCCGCGACTGTAATCACGGATGGAGTGGTCAGGTCCGCCACGTCGCACTCCCCGATGGGTGGGAGCACTGGGAGCTGTCCGCAGATCAGGAGGAGCATGTCATCAAGGTGCTCTTCGAACTACTGGACGAGTTCCTCGCAGAACGTGAGGCGAAGGCTGCCGACATGTGATCGCATAGCAGTTACACGCAGCGCGATGACCGTCCGCTCCGCGGATGCTCGGGTTGCTGGACCATCAGACAGACGACCTGACACGAAACTGCGGGTCAGAAGGTGGTCAGGCGCGGTCTCGAACCGCCGTCTGTCGCTGGGTCCGCTCAACGTCTCCTGCGGGCGGCCGGCGGTCGGTCCTCGCCGCACTCGTCGTATGGCACTGGTTCATGAGTGTGAGCCCTAGAGGTCATATGCCTCTATGTACACGAGCGGGTGTGTGGGGTCGGACGTCTCGACGACCAGCCTCCTTGCGCCCATGTCAGTGGCCAGTCCGCCCCGGAACGTCAACGGCCCGGGGCAGGCGTTTCTCGTCAGCACTGTGATTGGGTCAACAGCCTTCGGCTGGACGAACCCGCTATCGGCGACAAGCGTGCGCAGACCCTCTGGTGTGGTCCTGAACATGACAGTGAAGTTGTACTCGCCGAAGAACGGATTGAACCCTGAGGTGAAGCGAAGCCCGGCTGCATCGTCGGGCAGCTTGACGGCGAAGTGCTCGGCCGCCTCTGCGAGCTCGACGTTACTGCCTGCGCAGGCGCGAGCATCAGTAATGTCAGCCGGCGGCTCGGGGAGACCCAGATCCGCGGCACCAGGACGGCGAGCGCTCCGACTATGCCAGCCACGCCCAGCACGAGTGCGACCGGCACGTAGGCATTCCGTCCACGGACCCACACCTTAGGTGCTTCATGAGTTGCGCGGCAGAGCCCAAGGCCGGTCTCGAACCGCTGGCCTTCGCCTTTCAGTTCGCTGGACCGGTGCGCGGGATCCCGCAGCGCGTCGTCTGACGGTGGCGCTGCTACAGACTGGATGGATGTCGGAGCAGGTTCTCGCCGCGGAGATGAAGGAGTGGTCCAGCAGTCAATTCAGGCTGTGGATCACGACGCTGACCGAGGCTTCCGCACCAACCGAGATCAACTGGTGGTTGCGAGTGCGGATCATGCCTCAGAGCCGTGTCTATAACCGCACGTTGCCGGCCGATGTTCGCCGCGAGTGGGCGATGGTGTTCTTGTTGCTTGTCGAGGGCAGTGAGAGGTTCGCCGACCTTGACCGATGGGAGGCGGCCACGGACGCCGCCAACATGCGAGCGCTGCTGATCAACGAGCTTGGGCCGCTGCCTGGTGACGAGACCTGGGATCCGGCGGCACTGGTCCGGAGCGTTCTCGCAACTACGACTCTGCATCCACAAGCCGCCAGTGAGATGGCTCGTCGATGGAGAGCGCTACCTCGCGAGGAGACGCTGCTGCTCCGGCGCCACAAGAACCTGCTCGCACCACTGACAATGGTGATTGACCAGGCACCCGCCGGATCCGACCGAGATATCGCCCGAGCATGGCTGGCCGTACGAGCGAGCCTGCCATGACGTCGATGTGCTCGGACGGCGTGATCACGGTCACCTTGCCGAATGTGGCCGGCGTCGGGGTCGATTGCGCGCGGCAGCGCGCAGGTGCGGGCGACAGCCCGCAAGACCGTGGGCGGTAGCCCACAAGGAAACTTCGGGTGGGTGGGAGCGCGCGGAGCCGGCGCGATGAGGAGCGGAGCGACGAGGGAGCGGCTGCGTAGCACGCGTGGGAAAGAAAAATCCCTCCCCGGCGTCGGAGAGGGTTCTGGTGGTCAGGGGCGGTCTCGAACCGCCGACCTTCCGCTTTTCAGTTCGACTGCGGCCTACCGTCGGCGCAGCAACAGCGTAGCCGTCTGGGCCTTCTTGGCGGCGCGAAGCGGTCGTTGGTGCAGGCTGTTGCGGTCGTCGTTGCGGTCACTCGTCGCCGCCAGTTAAGAGATCGTTGGGGGCAGAGGCCCGGTCGCATCGAGCAGGGCAGAGTGCGCAAATACTCCAGAGAATCGACGGACGTAGTAGTACGATCCGTACGTGCTTGATCCATTCTCTGAGATGCATCATCTTGTATCTAAGGCTTATCAGCGGAACTTCGCGAACGACGTTCGTCGTGTCACTGTCATCGCTGCGCGCTCGGGTGAGGTTGTTGATCGCGCGAGGGCGATAAAGAACAATTTCGTACGTGCAGGATATAGTGCTCAGATTGATCGCGCTGGTGTAGCGGACTCGCGGCTTGAGCTGGAATTCTCCAAGATCGAGACCCCAATTCTCCATCAAATCCGGCAGATTACGCCTGAAAACTGCGGCCCCGAACTGAGTGCGGCTGTAGTAAATCTCTTCGCTCTGCATCTCGTGCGCAGCGAGGCTTTCGAGGCCAAGCATAACCGGATTGTCGATGACCTCCGGCGTGAGTGGCTGCCGGATCTCGCTTCCAAGCCTGAGTTACGCGAGCGATACGCGGCTGACTTCGGCACGCGTCCAACTGACCAAGATATCATCGACATTGGTGAACGGATCCTGATCGAGAATGTGCGCACCAATCGACTGCACGTTGGCGGTATGGTGCGTATGCACAACAAGATCGCCAATCAGCTCGCGAAGTTCCATGTGCAAGTGATCACGTCCGATCAGTTGGAAATGGGCTTTGCGCTTGGCGATGTGCCGGTAGTTCACGCCAACATCAAAACAGCTCGATATGGATTTCGCGACAATCTCGCCATCGGAGATGCGGATCTAATCGTCGGTCCGCTCACCCGCACAACCGCAGCCGCATTGTCTGTGCGTCCGCGGAAGCCGATCAAGTTGACCGTTAAGAGACGGATGCAGGAAATCAATGCGGTGTTCGCGCGAGCGGCCCTGAATGAAGTCGCCTGCCATCCGGATGATGCACTTGAAGTTCGCCGAGTGTGTCAACAACTGGACAGGCTGTCCCCCAATCGGCTCGTTGACGGGTGAGGCGCTCGGTGCGCAGTCCGTAGCGCCGGGACCCGCTACGGCTCCTGTGTCTGATTAAGTCGACCGAGAATGTAAGAATCCAAGCCGTCCCCCGTCCAAGATGTTGCGTCGTTCAAACGAGCCATTAGTAGTTCGCGTAGTAAGTAGCATGCAACAGACCCGGTCTCGAATTCCTTACCGGCCCGGCCAAATTGCACCTTGAGGTTCTTCTTCGAGTCTGTGCCATGCGCAATGGATGATCGACGCCCATAGATGGCCTTCATTGCCCTAAATGTAGTTTCGGCCGGGATTCCGGCAGTTCGAGCGAGGATAGCGCTCGCTCGTAGCGAATACCGAAAGTTCAGTTCATCATGCTCTTCGCCCAATAACGCCTCTAGGCCAATACATGCGTCAATCAGTCGGTCGTCTCTATCGTCCCCTCGCAAGCTCGTGAGCGAGAGGCGGCGGGCTGCGAGCCTGACGTTCCCTTTGGCGCCCATAAGTTCTTTGTACAATGCCGGAACTTTCTGGATCTGATCCGATCCGACAGTCGCTTCGCTCATTGACTTGAGCCACTTATATCTGTCAAATGACTCTGGGTACCGTCTCAGTACAGCTACGCGCTGTATATCTGGGAGAGCTCCTGTCCAGCCATCCGACCATCCTAGTGGCCTTACTAAGACCTGTGAGTATCCAAGTGGCAGAGGCGTGACGATTCGAAGTAGCTGGCAGACCGTGTCAATTATGTCCAAGGGGAGGCCGGTTGGTCCTAGTCGCCAAAGCCGATCCCAGGGGTCGTCATTAGGGATGTTGATGTTGTGTAGAACAACCGCGTGCGTGGCTGCTGACGCAACGGGCGTCGGGACAGTGCCGATGCTTGAAGCTGATTCCGTCCGAGCCGCTTGGAACTTTTCGTCCATTGTCTCGATGCTGATGTTGTCAGCCACAGCAAAAGTGGATTGTAGGTCAAATGTGATGAGTGTCAAAGGCACGACAAGATCAACGGCTAGTGCCTCTTTGAGGATCGCGTTCTCACGCAAACAGTAGAGGGCTCGCAGTTGCGAGTCGTCATCGAGGCATTCGAGTGCGTTGGCCCGGTCCAATATCGAGCTCAGCAGTCGTGAGAGTTCTAGTGTGAGCCAGAGTTTCTCGCGTCCGCCGGATAGGTTGACGCCCATGCCGTGAGGCAGCAGGCGAGCCTTGATTTCTGGACGCTCCTGATCGATGTAGCCAATTAACTCCGAGAACTTTTGTCCGGGGTCCGATGTTGAGCACCCCCCAGGAACTTCGCTGAACGTAGGTGGATCCTGTGGACCGGAAATTAAGCTATCTGACTCGAAGTTCGGCCAGCCGGATGTAAAGTAGTCAATTGACGGGATTCGCCTCGTTGGCAAATTGGCGTGACCAATTGCTGCGGCGACCTGCCGAGTCTCGGATAGTGCCGCTTGAACCTTCTGCCACATCCCGCCGTCTTGCGGCTCCACCATCGATCACCACTCTCGGCCATGCTTAAGCGACGTGAAAACAGTGCTCCGCTCATCCTGCCCGAGATGTCGCAGATCCGCACGGATGCGGCGTGACCTAAATCCGATGACGCTCGTGTGCCGATCTAGAGCAGCTCGAGAACCCATTCCCAGCGGAAGTTGTCGGTCACCTGCTCTCCGGATCCCGACTCGACGGGTGAGAGCGAGTTGATCGAGCCGTCGTGGGGATCGGAGATGTGAACACCTGCATAGCGGAGCACAGCCAGGGAAGCCAGCCCAGCCCGGATGGCCGGCAATGACTCGGAGTCGATCTCGGTAGCGGGTCGGAGTACGTCGTGCGGGTGTAAGGGCGGATCCATCCTGGCCGCGCCAAGTCCACCCTTCTACGGGCCAGACACCGTTCTTACGGCTCGGTGTGGCGTGGATCGCCCAAGACTTCATCGGCCAGCGGGGTCCGAGTGGCCCGCTTCCAGGTGCGAGCTTTCTATTGTCGTGTTGGCAAGAAGTTGAACCGCTATCAGGTCACCAACGAACAGTTCCAGGGTCGCGGCCAGGTTGTCCACCTCGTCTCGGCTAGGACGGGGAACAGCGCCGTGAACGAGGTTACTGCGCACCTTGTAGCAGCGATTGAAGAACTCTGTAGGCGACATCTCTATATAGGTCCGATCGCCAAGCGTCTTAGCCAATCTCCGCCCGGCCTGCCCAACACTCTCGCGCTTGAGATCTCGGAGTCCGCCCTTCAATGACTGCTTGTCGGACTCCGTCAGATCTGCCTCGCCCAGACTTTGAATCAGTCCATCGACGAGATCGCCAATCTCTTTCGGGCGAGGATTCTGTTCCGCGAGAGTCTCGAATGCCATCATGAGCATCATGAAGCGCGCGTCAGCTGACGGTTGGAAGAATGATCCGCTGTATAGGTCGTACGCAAGCTGCTCGGCAGGGCCTTGAGTTACGGCCCGCGCGCGAGCCTCACTTACTGCAGCTTGCAGCCATTGCTTCGGCTTAACAACTTGAAGCTGCAGGGAATTAGCTCGACCAAACACGGCCTTTTCGACATCGTCGTAAACCAGGATGCCGTGGACGTCTTCGAAGTATCTAACGCCGGTGCTCTCGGTGAAAATCCTGGATCCGTCGACCGAGATCCGGCCACCGCCAGGCGCGCGATCACCGAAATCCGCGGCGACCCCAATGCGGGCGAGCGCGACCTGAAGATAGCCACGCCACAGCGTCGCCGCATGGCTCGCTGCGTCTGCGGACTGCCAACTCGCTCCGACCAGGAGCAACTCGTCCGACTCCGCAATCGCACGCTTGTCCCCGGGGGACTTCAGCACAACACTGAAGTTCTCCTCGGGATCAGTCAGAGCAATCTCCGGGACTTCGATACCAAGGCGGCATCGCGCGGGCAGGTGGAACCGGAGTCTGAACCGAAAGGCCATCGCTGCCCCACCTCTCAACCACAGAACATCTCAGGCTGACGCAGCAGTAGCCCCAGTAGGCAGGATCTCCGCTGCTTGAACAAGCTGACCCCGACCAATGAACCGCCCTGTCACCAGCAACCCGGCCTCGTGCTCGACCTGGCCGGCGTGGCTGTAGACCAGGTCTTGGACTACCCACGGGACTAGACCTAGCTCGAAAGCGTCTACGGCTGTCTTGAGGACGCAGGACTCGGTGTCGAGTCCGACAACGATGATGTTCCTCCAGCCGTTGCGAGTCACCAGCTCGGTGCCCTCTTTGTTGAAGAGTGAGTAGGTCGGTTTGTCCATGACTGCGGCCGCGCCAGGAACCAAGTCTGCAAGCTCGTCAACGAGCTCGATCTCTGGTGTGCCCGGCATCATCGCGCTCCATCGGATTAGTTGCTCAAAGAGCGAGTCCGGGTAGTTGATGAATCGCGACATGACGTACGGCCGCCCGGCTGCGGCCCATTGGCGGGTGAACTCTGCGATTCGCGGTACGACGTGTGCCGAGCGCGGTGATACGAAGCCGTTCTGTACGTCGACCAGGACGAGAACGCTGTCGTCAGCGGGGATCACGTTGTTGCCTTTCTGCGGAGTCCTTCAAGATTTCGATCGTGTCGTTGAGATGGTTCTGCAATCCACTTGATTCAAGGATGGTGATCCTCATCGCCACATGCTGGGCCGATTCGCGTGGTCGCGAGTTTGTTAGTCGCGATGTCATTCCGCGGAGCCAGCGCCAATCGAATCCTGGCGCGACTTCCGGGTCGCGTCCATCTTCGATCTGTGATCGGATGTGGTGGCAGAAGCACCAGAGAGATTGCACGATGATTTCGAAGTCTACGATTGCTTGCTGCGGTAGTCCGCGGCGTCCCTCAAGCGGATGGTAGGAAACCGACGACCAACTCGCGTACCCGTACGAGATGCCGCTGACGCCGAATTCGTAGATTCGTGGGTCCGAGAATCCATCTCGCATGAATGCCTGTTCGACCAGCTCCGCGTGTGAGCGGGACGGTTCTTCCTCGCCGTGGTCGAGCAGGGTCTTTTGTGCGCACAGCAGCCGCATCGCGGTGACGAGCTGGTCGCCCTTCCACTTCAAGGTGTCCACCCAGAAGGCGCTAAAGATGTACTCCGGGCCCGACTGAGACGGCCCGAGCAGAGATCTCGCGTGCTGCTCAGCCCAGTCGAGCTCGCGTGGGTACGATCCGTGCCGCCACACCGCAACGTCGGCAACAGATTCTTTGCTGAGCGGTTCTTGGATGTGATAGACGAGGCAGCCCCAAGGGAAGCCGTACGGCGTGCATTCTCCGCGCGGGTGGTCGACTTTGATCGCCCAGCATTCGACCTGCTCGACCACCGTTTGCTGGACTGGCAGCGTTGTGGCGAGTTGGGCTACCACGTCGGGACCGACGTACACCGGCGAGAACTTGTTGCTGCTGAGATGGAACTCGGCTTCGCCCGGTTCGCGAGAGTCGGTCAGCCCTCCGAACAGTTCGTGTGGCGAGCATTCAAACGCTCCGCAATAGAGGCGAACGTAGATCTCATCGGTGACGTGACTTGCACCGGTCTCGTGGCGGTAGATCGCCTTTTCCATCGCGGCCCGGGACGGGACGCTGAGGCCCAGCTCACGACCGATGCGCTCGAACTCGGCTGCAAGCCTGCCTCGTCCCCATCCCTTCGCCTGGCGCTGCTCGAGGAGAACGCCGTTTTGGGCGGAGATCGGCCGTGGGGCGGTGGTGGACATCGGTCACGTCCTCCCGTGTCCAGGGACATGCGACATGTCTAGATCCGTCCTGCGCTGTCGACTACTGACAGTGCGCGTGCCACGACATGGTTGTTGGCATGAACAGCAACGACGCAACGTCATCGCGACTCCGAGCCGACCTTGCGCGGCTTCGGTCCTGGCGGTGCCGGCGGGATGCCTTCGGCGCGGGCGAGCCTGCGCACGTACGCCGCCGTGAAGGGGGACAGTTCCTCGACCTCGTTGGGGGTCACGCCATCCCGGAGAGCTGCCAAGGCGGCCGCAATGACCGCCTGGCGGGCGGCCTCGTGGGCGCTCTCGGTGTCCCGGTAGCGGCGGGTCTTGTCGGCCAGCTCTTCGCGTATGTCAGCCACACCGACATGGTATCGGACCACACTTGCGAAACTCAGATCTATCGCGCTACCGTGATCCGAAACAGAGATCCGAAACAGGGATCGCAAATATCAGAGTGACGCCCCGGCGGTTGCAGCCGCCGAGGCGTCCGGGTCGCGCTAGTCCATGGAAGAGGAGCACAACCCAATGAGCATCATCCACCTGTCAGCAGTAGGCGGCCAGGAACCATCGGCTGCGGATCTTGCCGGAATCGAGAGCGAATGGCCGCTGATCGCGGCTGAGCTGGACCTGCTGGACGCACAGATCGCCTGCGTCAACGCAGGGCCGTACGCATCGGTCCTGGACCGTCGTCGGGTACGCCGTGCCGAGCGCCGGGTCCTGGTCGTGAGGCGCGAGCTGGCCGACTGTGAAGCCGTCGAGGACGGTGCCGCATGAGCCGCCGCGTGATGACCTTGGAGCAGACCTGGGCCGATCGGCTCGGTATCGACAGCTCCGCGGCCGTGGGCGACGAGCTGGCCGCGCGGTTCGAGCATCTGTCGCGGTTCGTGCTGGGCGGTGAGATGTCCCCGGCCGGTAAGCCGGTGTCGGCTGAGGCTGCGACGGCGTACGGGGAGCTGTGGGTCCTTGCGGGGTTCCTGGCCGATGTCCGCCGCGCGATGACTGGTCCGGGGGTGGAGTGGTGAGCACCCCGCTTCGTACGTCGTACCCGGTGTCGGTCGAGGAACTGATCCCGGCCGCCCGCAAGCTTGCTGAAGACCTGGGTTCGGTCCCGTCGCGGAACCGGATCATGAAGGAGTTCCGGATCGGCGCCGACAAGGCCCGTTCGATCCGGGACGCTCTCGCCGTACCGGACGTCAAGCCCACGCCGGAATCGGTTGAGCGCCCGCTTCACTCCGTGCCCGACCCGGACGAGACCGGGCACGATGGCGACACGGATGAGATGCCCCCCGCGTCGGAGAAGGGGGCATCTCCGCAGGTCACGGCGCACACAGACCCGGTTCCGACGCCGGAGTCAGCCACGGTCGAGGTGGTTCCCGCGGCTTCGGTTGATGACGGCAAGCCGGTGCGGTCGTGGCCGGTGCTGCTGCTGGCGCTGCCCGCGTTCGTCGCGGTCTGGTCCGGCTGGGTCGGACTGGGTGAGCTGACCGGCTTCGGCGTGGTCCACCCGCTGCCCGGGATCGCGGACGGCTTCACCATCAACTCTGCTATCACACTGCCGATCGGCCTGGAGACCTACGCCGCGTTCGCGCTGCGGGTGTGGCTGTCCGACCGAGTCCCCGCCCATGCCCGCCGGTTCGCGAAGTGGTCCGCGCTGTCCGCGCTCGGTCTGGGCGCGCTCGGGCAGGTCGCCTACCACCTGCTGGAGGCCGCTGGCGTCACCCGCGCGCCCTGGCAGATCACCACCGTCGTCGCCTGCCTGCCCGTTGCCGTGCTTGGCATGGGTGCCGCGCTGGCTCACCTGATCCACACCCGCCCCACCACGAACGGGGAGAGCTGACATGACCGAGCCGCTGAACAACGAACTGCCCGAACCGATCAACCTGGACTCGCGCCGCGCCCGCCGCGACGACACCCCTGAGGAATCGGCCGGCGCGCTGGTGCCGGTGCCGGTCGACGCCGCTGAGGTCGAGCGGATGGACACCGCCTACGAGATCGCCCTGGACGAGGAAACCGACAACGGCAAGGTGCTGGTGCCGGTGGACACCGCGCGTCTGGCGGTACCGATCGCGGACGGTACTCGGCTGCCGATCATCCCGACCCACCTGCGCCCGGAGAACCTGCGCGCGACCATCACCCGCGCCCTCGCGCGGGCCGGTCACGTCGGCGCATATCACGCGGTGCGGTCGCCCTGGTACGCGACCAAGCTGGGCTGGTTCGCGAGTCGCGGCCTGTCGCGACTGATCAGCCAGCAACTGCGGTGGTGGTGGGTGCCGAACTCGGTCGCACTCGAGCAGAAGGCCGCCGACGCAGGCGAGTTGAAGGAGTGGGAGAAGATCCACCGCCAGCTCAAGGCCACCCGTCTATGGCGCGGTGGCGTGCTGGCGCTGCAGAACCTGGGTCTCCTGATCGGTGCCCCGATCGCCTGGAACGCCGCCCCGGCCGCCGGTCTGGCGGTCGCGGGTGCGGCTTTAGTGGCGGGTCTGGCGCACTTCGGCCGCCCGGCGGGGCAGACGCTGGTGGGTACGGCGGTGGTCGCGCCGAGGTTCCGCAAGCTCAACTCCGACATCGTGCTGCGCGCCTACTACGCCGCCGGTCTGGGTCGCCCGGACCGCACGGACCAGGAGGTCCGCTTCGGGTCTGCGATGTCCAGGGACGCCCGCAACACCGGGTCTCAGGTGGTTGTGGATCTCCCGTACGGCAAGGGCTGGTCGGACGTGGCCGGTGCCCGCGAGAAGATCGCGTCGGGTCTGGATGTCCACGCCAACCAGGTGTTCCTGACCCCGGACAAGACCAGCTCGCGCCGTCACATGCTGTTCGTCGCCGACCGCGACCCGCTCGCCGTGCCGGTGGGCCGCACGGACATGCTGGACTGCAAGCCACGCAGTGTGTGGCGGCCGGTCCGGTTCGGCAAGGACGAGCGGGACGCGCTGGTGAGGCTGCCTCTGCTGTGGTCGTCGCTGCTGGTCGGCGCCCAGCCGCGCAAGGGCAAGACGTTCGCCGCGCGCCTGGTCGCGCTGCACGCCGCACTAGACCCGTGGACGAAACTGATCGTTGCTGACGGCAAGAACTCCCCGGACTGGCTGGGCTTCAAGAAGATCGCCCACCGGACCGTGTTCGGGACTCACCCGAACCCCAACGACGACAACCCGATCGAGCACCTGCAAGCCATCCTGGACGAAGTCCTGGCCCACATCGACCGCGTCAACAGCGTGCTCACGTCACTGCCGGTCAGCGCCTGCCCAGACGGCAAGCTCACCGAGGAACTCGCCCGCGACCACCGCTACCCGGATCTGCGGGTGCTGGTGATGGTGATGGAGGAGTTCCAGGTCTACTTCGAGACCGAGGACCAGGCGGTGAACAAGGAGATCGCCGCCAAGCTCTCCCGTATCCAGGCGGTCGGGCCATCGGCCGGCGTCGTGCTGATCTCCAGCTCGCAGAAGCCGTCCGGTGTCGGCGCGGGCGACGTCGGCCGGTTGTTCAACCGGTTCCGCGACAACCACTCCAACCGGTTCGCGCTCAAGTGCGGCAACCGGATCGTGTCCGAAGCCGTGCTCGGCGGCGACGCCTACGCCGAAGGGTTCGACGCGTCCTCGCTGCCCGTGGGCGACGAGTACCGGGGCGTCGGCTACCTGTACGGGGTCACCGACTCCACTCCCACCGTGCGCACGTTCCTGGCCGACGCAGCCGACGCAGACAAGATCCTCACCGCCGCCCGCAAGCACCGCGAACAGCTCGGCACCCTCACCGGCGAGGCCGCCGGGGAAGACCTGGAGCGCGCCACCCGCGACGTCCTGGCCGACGTCCTCACGGTGATGGGGCCAGACAACGCCGGTCACTGGGACACCATCGCCGGGCGGCTGGCCAACCAGATGCCGGAGCAGTACGACGGCACCACCCCGGACGCGATCTCCGCGCAGGCCCGCGCGCTGGGCGTCGCGTCGGTGAACGTGAAGCGCGACGGCGTGACCCGCAAGGGCTGCCGCACCGACGACGTCCGGGCCGCGATGGCCCGCCGCGACGGCACCACCGCCTAAACCGCAGGCGACAGAGAGTAACCAGCACAACTGAGGGTGCGGGACGGTCGAAGTAGCGGCCGGAACGCTACCGGTAGCGGCTGCGCTACCCGTCCCGCTACCCCGCAACCCATAGCTGACCAGGCCATTCGCTCAGGCGTAGCGAGTAGCGGCCTCGGCTCCTCACGCCCAAAAACAGCCCGTTGGAGGCTTCCCGTGTCCATCCACCCCGCTACCGCTATCTCCACCGCCGCTACCCACGGTAGCGACCTCGCCGCCACGGCCCAGACAGCCGGGCAGGTCGCCACGGTGGCACTCATCGTGACCATCGCCGTGTCGCTCTACCTGCTGGGCTGCCTGATCTGGCCGTTCGGCAAGTGCCGCCGCTGCAAGGGCGTCGGCAAGTTCAAGTCCCCGTTCGGCCGCGCCTACCGACACTGCGGCAAGTGCGACGGATCCGGGCTGCGGGTCCGGCTCGGACGCCACGTCATCAACCACATCCGCGCGGTCCACGGTGCCGGAGACAACTCGACCAGCAAGGGCAAGCGCTGATGGCCGCCCCTATCGACCGCGCCAGCCTGCACCCGGCCGCGTCGCGCTGGATCGAGCTGTGGAACGGCCAACAGGCCCTCGGCTGGGACCACTGCGGGACACCGGTATTCCGGTTCCGGTGGGCACCCGCAGGCCTGGCCACCCGCCGCCAGCTCCGCGCCATGCGCCTGTGCCCGGGCGGACAGGAACCGTACGCGTTGCTTGCCTGGCGCAACGGCAAGCGCTGGGCCTGGCTCTACCGGCTCGACCTCGCCCGCCCGTCCCGGGTGCCGTCACCGGCCCAGCTCAACGCCCTGGACAAGGCCATGCAAGCCCGCCGGACATGCCAGCTCTGTAAGGCCGTCACCGACTACTGCATCCCGACCTCAGACGGCCGCTGCAACGACTGCATGACGAGCCATGCGGCGGCCTGACCACACGGCTCCGGCGCTGTGTGTTTCAACGCCGGAACCTGGCGAGTCGTGGGTACGGCCGCACCCGCGTTCGCCTACCGCACAGGTACCCGACCCTGACCCCACCAACCAGCCCGATCGCCCCTCGAGGAGGACAACCCGATGAATGACATGCTGACCGCCGCCCTCGCTGCCGCTGGACGTGGCTGGCCGGTCTTCATGCTCGGTCGCTCCAAGCGGCCGGTCGCCAACTGCGACGACTGCCCCAAGGACGCCCACGACCCCGCGAGCTGCGGGCACCTGACCTGCCACGGGTTCTACGCCGCCACCACCGACCCGGCCCGCGTCGCCGCCATCGTGGACGCCGTCCCGCGCGGACAGCTCGCGGTCCGTACCGGCGCCGTATCCGGGCTGCTGGTCGTCGACGTCGACCCCGCACACGGCGGCGACTACAGCCTGTCCGACCTGATGGCGCACCGGCTGGTGCCGCGCACGTTGTGGGTCCTCACCGGATCCGGGGGAGTGCACCTGTACTACCGGCACCCCGGACAAGAGATGCAGTCGCGGCCGATGCCGCACCGGGCCGGGATCGACGTCAAGGCAGACGGCGGGTACGTCGTCCTCCCACCGTCGACCCACCACCGCACACGCCGCCCCTACCAATGGGGCAACGGACCCGCCGAACCGGTCGAGATGCCCCCCGCGCTCGTCACTGCCTGCCTGCCACCACCGGCAGACCTGACGCCGAGCGCCGGCCAAAATACCACCACCGAAGCGGGGGGCATCTCCCACCCCGAGCGACTGCTGACCGCGCACCTGGACGCCGTCCGCAACGCACCCGAGGGACGCCGCCGAACCACGCTCTACGGCGCCGCGCGAGGCATTGCGCGGATGGTCGCGGCCGGAGCGATCAGCCACACCGACGCCGTTGCCGCACTGACCGATGTGGGGCAGCAAGCCGAGCAGACCGCCCGCGACATCAGAGCCGCCATCACTGGTGGCTTCCGTGACGAAGGGATCGCCGCATGACCACCCCCAGCACCGACAGAACACAGCCGATCGACGGCGCGAGACTGCTGGACGACGTGGCCGCAACCATCGCCCGGTACGTCATCCTGCCCAGCACCTCGGCAGCCGTCGCGGTCGTGCTGTGGATCGCCGCCACCCATGCCGTGAAGGCGTGGAACTGTGCTCCGCGGCTGGTGATCCGGGCACCCGAACGGCGGTGCGGAAAGTCTCGGCTGCTCGACATGGTCGAGGCGATGTGCCACCGGCCGCTGATGACCGTCAACGCATCCCCG
Organism: Kribbella sp. NPDC049174; assembly: GCF_043197365.1. Lineage (NCBI taxonomy): Bacteria > Bacillati > Actinomycetota > Actinomycetes > Propionibacteriales > Kribbellaceae > Kribbella > Kribbella sp. NPDC049174. Next base: position 406,080 of record NZ_JBICSZ010000008.1, read on the forward strand.
TCAGCGGTCTACCGGTCCATTGGCATGGCGCCGTCCGACCCGCCGACGCTGCTGATCGATGAGGCCGACACCATCTTTGGCCCCAAGGCAGGCGAAAACGAGGATCTGCGCGGGCTGCTGAACGCCGGTCACCAGCGCGGCCGCCCCGCCCTGCGGTACGACGCCGGATCACGGTCGGTGGAGAAGATCCAGACCTTCGCCATGGCGGCGCTCGCAGGTATCGGTGCGATGCCGGACACGATCGAGGACCGCGCTGCCGTGATCCGGATGCGTCGCCGCGCGCCCGGTGAGCAGGTCGCGCCGTACCGGGTCCGTCGGGATGGCCCGGAGCTGGGCGAGCTGCGCCAGCTGCTTAACCAGTGGCTTGCCCCACAGGTGATCGAGCTGACCAAGGCCGCGCCGGACATGCCGCTGGAAGACCGCGCTGCCGACACCTGGGAGCCGATGATCGCCGTTGCCGACCTGGCAGGCGGGCAGTGGCCACGGGCTGCCAGAAAGGCCGCTGTAGCGCTCACCAGCGACCGCGATGCGGGCGACGAAGGATCGACCCCGACCCGGCTCCTGTCCGACTGCCGCACTGCGTTCCAAGACGCTGACGCGCTGCCGACACAGATCCTGCTAGAGCGGCTCCGCAGTGACCCGGAGGCGCCCTGGGCAACGATCGGAAAGGCCGGGCTCACGGCGATGCGGATGGGCAACCTGCTGCGGGACTTCGAGATCCACAGCGACACCATCAGGTTCCCCACCGGACAGGCCAAGGGCTACTACCGCAGCGATTTCACCGACGCCTGGAACCGCTACTGCCCCGAGCCGAAACCGGCCGGTGGAGAAGCCGTACCAGCCGTACCAGCCTCAACATCGCAGGTCAGAGTCGATGAGGCTTCCGCCACTGGTACGGCTCAAGCCGTACCAACCACCCAAGCCTCCTTGGACCTGACCAGCCAAAACGAGGCTGGTACGGCTGGTACGGCTTGGGTCCCCAGAGCTGTCCCCATGCCGAATGACGATGCCGGCATCTCCACTCACCCGACCTCGGTCAGCGCCTGACCATGCCTGGACAGAACGGAGTCACGCCTCAGATGAGCACGATCCAGATTGCCGACGCCGACCGCCTGCTGATCACCACCGATGACGCTGCTGCCCGACTCGGTATCCATCGCTCGACGCTCTACGACCTGATCCGAAGCCGGAAGCTGAAGACCGTGAAGATCGGTGCTCGCCGGTTGGTTCGGGTCTCAGCTCTGGAGGAAGCCATTCAACTCCTGGAGGAGGAAACCGCAGCATGAAGGCCGCTAACGGTGACGGCTCGATCTTCTACCGCGCCAGCAAGGATCGGTGGTTCGGCGCGGCGTATCTCCTGCAGCCTGACGGTACGTACGCCCGGAGAGAGGTGTCACACAAGGACCGGGACCAGGTCGTGCAAAAGCTCAGGAACATGCAGACACGTTCCGACCAAGGCATTCCGGCTGAGGCGACCAACTGGCAGGTCGAGGCATTCCTGAAGTACTGGCTAGAGCACATCGTGAAGCCGTCGAAGAAGCCGAAGACCTATCAGGGGTATGAGCTGGTGGCGCGGGTGCATCTCATTCCCCAACTGGGCAAGAAGAAGCTGCACAAGCTGACCGGTGCCGATGTCCGCTTGTTCATGAAGCGCCTGCGGAACAGCTGCCTTTGCTGTCTGCACGGGTACGACGAACGACGCGGTGATAAGGCGAGCTGCTGTGCGGTTGGTCGTTGCTGCGAACGGCGTCCGTCAGACCGACTGGTGGAGCAGGTACACGCCGTATTGCGCAATGCACTTCAAGCCGCCGTGCGGGAGGAAGTACTTCAACGCAATGTGGCAAAGCTGGTCCAGGTGAAGGGCGCGCAGTACGACATCAACAGGGGCGCAACGGAGGAACAGGCTCGGCTCCTGCTCGAGGCAGCCAGGGCGACCCGGCTTCACGCCCTGTTCGTGCTCGCGCTCTTCCTGGGCCTGCGTCGCGGCGAGCTGCTCGGGCTGAAGTGGGAGGACATCGACTGGGCAGAGAACACCGTGCAGATCCGCCGCACGCTGCAACGTGTCGACGGAGCCCTGCAAGCCGTGACACCGAAGACCAATCGCTCGCGCCGCACGGTGCCGCTGATCGCGGTCTGTGCGGAAGCCCTCCGGAGCCACAAGCGCCGGCAAGCGATGGAACGGTTGCTGGCCGGTGAGAAGTGGGTGGACACCGGCTACGTCTTCACAACTGAGATCGGTACGGCGATCGAGCCGGACAACCTGCGGCGGGTCTGGTATCCGCTGCGGGAGGCGGCCGGGCTGGGGGAGATGCGCCTCCACGACCTCCGGCATAGCTGTGTGACCTTGCTCCTACGGCTGAAGGTGCCGCCGCACATCGTTCAGGCGATCGTGGGGCACGCAGACATTCACGTGACGATGACGATCTACGCGCACGCATCGCTGGACGACCAGCGGAAGGCGCTTGATCAGCTCGCGGAGCTGGTTGCCGGGTAGGCGTTGCGGTACTGGTTGCGGTACTCGCGGGAGGTTCGGCGGATCTCGGACCGAGATCCACGCTCAAGAAAGGGTGGTCAGGGGCGGTCTCGAACCGCCGACCTTCCGCTTTTCAGGCGGACGCTCTACCAGCTGAGCTACCTGACCGGAGGAGAAAATATGGCGGCGGTGTTTGACACCGCCGCCTTCTCCTGGCGACCCAGACGGGACTCGAACCCGCGACCTCCGCCGTGACAGGGCGGCACGCTAACCAACTGCGCCACTGGGCCAGATTTCTCGATGATCCTACAGTATCTTCGAGGTGGTTCTGACACCGGTCTTTCGACCGTATCCCCAACGGGATTCGAACCCGCGTTACCGCCTTGAAAGGGCAGCGTCCTAGGCCACTAGACGATGGGGACTCGGACCCGCGGGAGCCGAAGCTCCAGGGACAGCCGTAAGCATAGAGGAGTTGGGCGCCGACGCCAAAACGAGTTCCTGAACGGCTGATGAGCTCGATCGAGACCGCAGACGGGACGGGCGCCGTACGCCGGGGGACATTCGGCGTACGGCGCCCTGGGGGGAGGGCTAGCTGGTGGCGTCAGGGGCGATCAGCTGCGGGTACTGCGCGACGAACAGCTCGTAGAAGCTAAGCGCCGGCAGGATGTATCCCTGTGGGCGGGCACTGTTCGCGACGTCGTAGGCCCACAGCGCGGACCGCATCCGCTGGTTCGGCGTGCCGTGGTGGCCGTCGGCGGTGAAGCCGCAGTCGCCCAGCTGGAAGAACAGTTGGCCGAACGATGCGACCCGCTTCCACTGCATCGCCGCGCCGCGGGCGTGGGTGAGGAAGTACGAGCTGTACGCGTCGGCCATCAGCTCGGCCCAGCGCGACGCCTCGGGCGCGGGCAGGTCGTTGCGCATCAGGTCGTCGGCGTACTGCACCTGGTGACCGAACTCATGCGCGAGGATCGCCTGCGGTGCCACGTCGCCGAGTCCGACCCGGGCGAAGCCCTCCAGTACGCCGTCGCCGAACGCGATCCGCTTCGGCGAGACGCCGTACCCCGGGATGACCTCGCCACCCGGTGCGGCGTACGCGTTGAAGGTGAAGATCGGCAGGTCGCCGTACTCGAGCACCGGGCTGTTGAGCTCGCGGGCGACCAGGTCGGCGGATACCCGCGACGCGACCGGGTCGAAGCCGTAGACGGCGGTGAAGACGCGGTAGTTCACATCCGGGTCGAGCATCGACCGGCCGTGGGCGGGCACGAGTTCGATGTCGCCGGACGGGATGTCCCAGAACTGCCGCAGGTCGCGGATCGTGCGATTGACCACATTGGTGAACTCGCCCCGGATGCCGTACGTGTACGGAGCGGGCTGGGGCAGGTACGCCGCGTCGACCAGCGCCATCTGGAACAGCAGCACATGGAGGACCGCCAATCGCTGCTCGAACGTCCAACTGGACACGTCCGGTGTGACCGCAGCTGCCACCGGCGGAGTGGCCGCGGAGCACTCGTACTGCGTCGGGTCGATGGCCTCCAGTACGGCGTCCTGCGCGGGGTTGTCCGGCAGCCCGAGCTGCGCCTTGACCGCGGCCGCGCGCTCCCGCATGGCCGGCAGATTGTCGACGATCTGCTGGATCTCGGGTGACAGTTGCTGCGGTACGGCGCTCTGACTCGGAGCAACCGGGGCCGCACTGGCCGCAGGTGGTGCTGCTAGACCGAAGGCCAGGGCAACGGCGGCGAGAGCCGGCCAGGCCAGACGCTTTCTCATCAGGGACTCCTTGGGGACGGGTATGCGGCATCAGTATTGGCAGCCGGTAGCACCCGCTACGAGAGTCCGCGGTGTCAGAAACCGGCATGGCGACAACCTGTCGCCGCCGGTGGTACACAAAGACATGGAACCGCTCCGGGCGCTGGGTCTCTCGGCACCGGCCGAGGCCCTTCTGCTCGACCTGCTGCAGCACCCCGATGCCACGCCGGCAGAGCTGGCCGCGCAGCACGACCGCGTGGACGCGAGCCTCGAGGAGTTGAGCGCCCTGGGTCTGGTCGAGCGCACCGATGGCGCCCTGACGATCCGCCCACCGCGGCTGGCGATGGAGGCGCTGGCGGAGCGCCACACCCAACAGGCCTCGCTCGCCCGCGACAGTGCGGAGACGCTCAGCGAGCTCTGGAAGGCGGCCGCCGGCAAGCAGGACTATCTGGAGGTCCTGCCCACGTATGCCGCCTCACAGGCCGTCCTGAACTCGGTCCAGACCGACGCCCAGGAGCAGGTCCGGGCGATGACGATGGGCAACCTCGCGGCCCGGGAGCTGCGGATCGTCGACGGGATGTTCGAGGCGCTCGAGCGAGGCGTCAGGTACGACGTGATCTACGGAGCGCACGTCCTCCAGGACGCCAACGCGCTGCACCTGGTGCAGGCCTGTATCGACGCCGGCGAGACGGCCCGGGTCTTCCCGCACGTACCGCTCAACATCACGATTGTCGACAATCGCTGGGCCTTGGTCGGGGCACGATCCGAGGTACGGCGGGGGCCCGAGTTCACCGCGGTCGTGGTCCACGACTCCCCGCTGCTCGCCGGACTGGCCAGGATCTTCGAGGCGCTGTGGCGGATCGCCGTACCGATCACCGGCGGCACCGAGCTGAACGACGTGACCGCCGGGCCGAGCCTCGACGCGAAGCGGCTGCTGACGTACCTGAGTGCCGGTCTGACGGACGAATCGATCGCCCGGGAGTTCGGTGTCAGCGAACGCACCATCGCGCGCCGGATCGGCCGGTTGCAGGAGGCCCTCGGCGCGCAGACCAGGTTCCAGCTCGGCGTCCAGGCGTCCCGGCAGGGTTGGCTTTGAGTTACTAGGCTGGCTGCGTGATCGAGATGAGCCGGGCGGACTTCGAGGTGCTGGTGTCCGAGGCGCTGGACGAGGTGCCGCCGGAGCTGGCGGCACTGATCGACAACGTCGCGATCTTCGTCGAGGACGAGCCGCCGGCCGGTGATCCGCAGTTGCTCGGGATCTACGAGGGCATCCCGCTGACCGAGCGGGGGCACTACTACGGCGGCGTCCTGCCGGACCGGATCACGATCTACCGCAATCCGACCCTGGCGATCTGCGACACCGTCGAGGACGTCGTCGATGAGGTGAACATCACGGTCGTGCACGAGATCGCCCACCACTTCGGCATCGACGACGCCCGGCTGCACGAGCTCGGCTACGGCTGAGACCTCAAGCGGGCTGAGACCTCAAGCGGGCTGAGACCTCAAGCGGGCTGAGACCTCAGGAGCGCCGGAACAGCAGCTTCCAAGGCATCAGCGCCGACTCCAGCTGAACCTTCAGGCTCATCTTCGAGGCACCCGCCGTACGCTCCTCGAACCGGATCGGGACCTCCGCGATCCGCAGCCCGCGGCGGACCGTGCGGTGGTTCATCTCGACCTGGAACGAGTACCCGTTGCTCTCGATCGTGGTGACGTCGATCCACCGCAGCGTGTCGGCCTTCCAGGCCTTGAACCCGGCGGTGGCGTCCTTCACGTGCAGGCGCAGGATCGCGTTCACGTAGAAGTTGGCCCAGGCGGACAGCGCCCGGCGGTGCCAGCCCCACTCCGCGGCCGCGGAACCGCCCTCGACGTACCGCGACCCGATCACGACGCCGGCGTCCGTGGTCCGCAGCGTCTCGACCATGATCGGGACCACCGAGGCGGGGTGGGACAGGTCCGCGTCCATCTGGATCACGATGTCCGCGCCCTCGTCCAGCGCTCGGCTGATGCCGGCGATGTACGCGCGGCCGAGGCCGTTCTTCTCGGTCCGGTGCAGTACGCCGACCTGCTCCGGCGACGCCTTCGCCAGCTCGTCGGCCACATCGCCGGTGCCGTCGGGGGAGTTGTCGTCGACCACGAGCATCTGCAGGCCCGGCAGGTTCAGGTCGGACAGCAGCCCGGCCAGCACGGGGAGGTTCTCCCGCTCGTTGTAGGTCGGTACGACGACGACGATCTTGCTCAGCTCACCCATGACTTTCCTTCTTCGGGGACCACCGGACGCTATCGCATCCACCGGCCGAGAACCGAAAGGTGATCTGGCCAAGCGTCGAAGGAGCTGTCCGCCGGGGCGAAGTTCAGAGCGAGGCGAGGGCCTCGGTGACGTCAGAGTAGATCCGGAACTGGCCGCCCAGGCCGGTGACGGCCAGGGGGCGGTCCACGGGGCGGCCGACGCCGACCAGGGCCAGGGTGATGTTGTGCTGGCCGGCCAGGTTGCGGGCCTCGACCAGATTGCCGAGACCGGCTGAGCTGCAGAAGGTGACAGCCGAGACGTCGATCAGAACCAGCCGGGCCGGCGGTGCCACCGCGGCACGGATCGACTCGGCGGCGAACTCGGTGGTCGCGATATCGATCTCACCGGACAGCCGGACCAGCAGTACGCCGGGTTCCAGCTCCTCGGTCACAGCGTCGAACGTTGTCTTGATCATCTCGCCGTCCCGCGGCTCAGGCTGGCTTGTCACGCCGGTCTCTCCCCCGGGTCGTTCCGCGAAACGCCGGTCGGTCCTGGCGGAGTGGAACTGCCCTGCTCTCACCGTATGCCCCAACGCGCAGGCGTCACAACGGGTCTGAGCGGGATGACCTCGGAGCGTGATCTAACCAGGGATGTAAGCGCTACCAGCTATTGCATCTGCCTGTGCAGATGCCTCGGTCATCTACCTGTGCAACGCATCGAACAAACACATCACCCCCAGAAGGCCGGTTGGGTCTGGACGTTGAGCTCGGACAGCTTGACCCGGCCGGCCGAGTCGGTCCGTGCGTCGGAGATCTTGAAGGTGTCGAACGCGGTCACCGACTCGGTGCCGTAGATCGTGCCGTTGTAGTAGTACGCGGACCAGTACCCGCCGAACGAAGCAGGCCGGCGCGGTGGCCGGTCGAAGTACCCGATCTCGTGGGGGTTCGCCGAGTCGGTGAAATCCCAGACCGAGAAGCCACCCTGGTACCACGCCTGCACCATGATGTCGCGGCCGCGGACCGGGATCAGCGACCCGTTGTGCGAGACACAGTTCTCGCCCTCGGCCTGATGCCGCGGGATCTTGTAGTAGCTGCGGAACTTCAGCTTGCGGTGCAAGATGTCGAAGACCGCGGTCGCACCCTTGTCCGGACCGACCGCTTCGTTGCACTCGGCACCGCCACCGCCGCCGAGCTCGTCCATGAAGACGACCTTGGTGCCGTCGCCGTTGAACGTCGCGCCGTGCCAGAAGGAGAAGTTCTCCGCGTCCTGGACCCGGTCGATGACCCGCGGTGCGGCCGGGCGGGAGATGTCCAGCAGGACGCCGTCACCCATGCACGCGGCGGCCGCGATCCGGCGGGCCGGGAAGGCGGTGATGTCGTGGCAGCCGCTCGTCGCGTCACCGGTCTCGCTGCCCGGGAACCCGCCGTCCGGGAACAGCACCGGCGACGCCACCACGGCGGCCTTGGCCGGGTCCCGTAGCGGCACCTTGATGATGTCGATCCGGTCGTTCGGCGGCTGACAGTCCGGGTAGGTCGCGTTCGGGAAGAACGACGAGTTGTAGATGTACACCGAGCGGTTCGACGGCTCCGGGATCAGGGTGTGCGTGTGCGAACCGCACTTGGTCTCGACGGCGGCGACGTACCGGGGGTTGGCCGGGTCGCGGACGTCGAAGATCTTGATGCCCTCCCACGACTCCTTGATTGTCGGCGACTGCGGCACACTCTGGCACGAGTTGTTGCTGCGGGACTGGTCGGTGCTCAGGAACAGCAGGCCGCCGTACACGCTGATGTCGTTCTGGCTGCCCGGACAGGCCACTTGGCTGATCATCCGCGGGTTGGCGGGGTCGCCGACGTCGTAGATCGCGAAGCCGGCGAAGTTGCCGACGTACGCCTTCTTGCCGGCGAACGCGATGTCGGTGTTCAGACCACCGGTCAGCGCACCGGTCATCGGCACACTGGCCAGATGCGTGATGTTGTCGCTCTTCGAGGCGCCCGTGTCGGGTGGGTCGGCCGAGGCTGTGCCGGCCAGACCGGTGAGCAGAGCAACAGTCAGGGCAAGACGGACGAGCGTGCGGGGGCGGCGCATGCCTGGGTCCCTTCTCCGGTCTTCTTCGGTCCCCCAGCCTAGGCGTGATAGACACGTTATGGAAGCGATCTGACACAAGGAGTGAGGCCGTGGGGATCCGCCGCTCAGTGGTTGCGGCTGCGCTCGTCGCAGTACTGGCAGGCTGCAGTACGACGGAACGCGCGGCCGAACCGCCCGCCACGCAGGCACCGGTGATCGTCCCCGGTACGCCGGGCGGCCCGAACCAGACCTTGTCGGCGCCGCCCAGCCGGACCAGCGGCGTCGACCCCGACGATGTCGCGTTCCTGGCCGACATGATGGTCCACCACACCCAGGCACTCCGGATGGCCGGCTACGCCGCGACCTCGGCGGAGAACGCGAAGGTCAAGGCGCTCGCCGAGCGGATCCGGGTCGGCCAGCAGCCGGAGATCGAGGCGATGCGGCAGATGCTCGTCGCCCGCGCTCAGACACCGCCTGACCTGACCCACGTCGACCACATGGACCACAGCGACATGCCCGGCATGGCCACCCATGACGAGCTGACCACCCTGGAGAAGACGCGCGGCAAGGCGTTCGACCAGCTCTTCCTGAGCCTGATGATCAAGCACCACCAAGGTGCGGTCACGATGAGCGGCACGGTGATAGACAAGGGGACAGACCCTCAGATCGGGGAGCTGGCCCAGGAGGTCGGCGTCACCCAGACGAAGGAGATCGCGACGATGCGGCAACTGCAGAAGGGGCTGTGATGGGCGTACTCGACGGCAAGGCGGCCCTCGTCACGGGCGGTTCGCGCGGGATCGGCGCGGCGATCGTACGGCGCTTGGCCGCCGACGGTGCCGTGGTCACCTTCACTTACGTGTCCAGCGAGGCCGCGGCCGCGGAAGTGGTCAACGAGGTGAAGGCGGCCGGCGGCGAGGCGATCGCGGTGCAGTCGGACCAGGCGGACCTGGCCGGCATCCCCGAGCTGTTCGAGCAGGCCTCCGAGCCGACCGGCGCCCTCGACATCTTCGTCTGCAACGCCGCCGAGGTCGTGGTGAAGCCGATCGACCGCGTCACCGAGGACGACTACGACGACCTGTTCGCGACCAACGTGAAGGGCCCGTACTTCGCCATCCAGCAGGCCGCCCGGGTCCTCCCGGACGGTGGCCGGATCATCGCGCTCTCGACCCTGAACACGGTCGTGCCCGGCGCCCTGACAGCCGCTGGCTGACCGGTCAGAACTTGCGCGCCACCGGAGGGCTGCTGATCTGAGGACTGCCGACCTCATCGCCGACATCGACGCCGCCGCGGACCCCGCGGTGGCGAAGATCCTCGCGGGCTACTTCAAGCTGGGCCCCGGCGGCTACGGTCACGGCGACCAGATGATCGGCGTGAAGCTGTCCACCATCCGCGGCCTGATCAAGCCCTACCTGCGTGCGGATCTGCCGCTGGCCGAGCTCGAGCAGGCGCTGAAGAGCCCGATCCACGAGCACCGGATGGCCGTCCTCTGTCTGCTCGCCGATCGCGCGGCTCGCAGTCTCATGCCGCGTACGGCGAACCCGGCAGAGGTCACCGCGATCTACGAGCTATATCTGCGCAGTACGGCGTACATCAACAACTGGGACCTGGTCGACTGCAGTACCTCGGGGATCGTCGGCGGGTATCTGCTCGACAAGCCGCGGGACGTTCTCTACACACTGGTCCGCTCGTCGTCGCTGTGGGAGCGGCGGATCGCGCTGGTCGCGACCCATCTGTTCATCATGCGGGGTGAGAGCGCGGACACGTACGCGCTGTCCGCACTGGTGCTCGACGACCGGGAAGACCTGATCCACAAGGCGTCCGGCTGGATGTTGCGCGAGGCCGGCAAGCGGGTCTCGGAGGACGAGTTGCTCGCGTTCCTCGACCGGCACGCGACGGTGATGCCGCGGACGATGCTCCGCTACGCGATCGAACGGTTGGCGCCGGACGTGCGAACGGCCTACCTGGCGATGCGCTGAGGTTTCGGCGGACGTCGAAAGGCCTCGGCATCCGGCAGCCCGGCGCTACCCTGAGCGCAACAGATCGCGAAAGGGCCGCCCCCATGAACCTGAAGCGCATCATTCATCTGTTGCTGATCGCAACACTCGTCGCCGCCGGTCTGATCGGCGTGCAAACCCCGGCCATGGCCGCACCCGGCTTCCAGATGCCGATCCCGTGCGGTCTTCGCTGGACCACCGCGACCCACAGCGGTCACGCCAGCCAGTGGATGCTTGACATGGTCTCGCCGAGCGGAGCCACCCGCGGTACGCCGGTCCTCGCATCGGCCGGCGGGACCGTCAGTGCCTCGCTGCTGTCGTCCAGCGGTGGTCACATGGTCGTCATCGACCACGGTGGCGGCTGGCAGACCCGGTACCTGCACATGGACCGCCGAGATGTTGCCGTCGGCAACGTGGTGGCCCAGGGCAGGCAGATCGGCATCGTCGGCAACACCGGCGACAGCACCGGGCCGCATCTGCACTTCGAACAGAAACTCAACGGCGTCGTCCAGCAGTCGTGGTTCAACGGGCACGCGGTGCCGCTGACCTGGTCGTACAACCAGCACTTCGAGACCAGCGCCAACTGCGGTGCCGGCGGCGGGAAGTACTGGGTCGACACCTTCGCCAACGCACCTGGTCACAGCACTCCTGGCGGAACGCAGACCGGCACGCTCTACCAGGGCACCAACTACGTCTTCTGCAAGGTCTGGGGACCCGAGGTCCGGGTCGGTTCGGCGTACAACCACTGGTGGATGAAGACGGACCTCGATGTGGGTCCGGCGAACCAGTGGGTGTCGGCGTACTACCTCTCCCGCTGGGGCAACGACGAGGCCAAGGACAACAACGGCGTCGACCTGCCGAACTGCACCTGAGCGAAACCCCACGGATTTGTCGACATGTCGCTGTGGCGGCCGGGGTCAGGATTCGCGGCTTTGGGCGTACGGCGGTGCCGTCAGAGCGCAGTGCGGGTGGTGATGGACGTCCACCGGCCGCACTGCGCGGTCGGCCAAGGTGACCCAGGCCAGCACTGCGCCCGCCGCGGTCATGGCGGCCGAGATCCACAGGGCGTTGGCGAATCCATTGCTGAAGGCAACCGGATCGCGGTACGAGTCCCCGGTGATCCCGGCCGCGATCGGGATCGCGGCGACCGCCATCAGTTGCGCCGAGCGGGCGACAGCGTTGTTCACACCCGACGCCATCCCGGCGTGGTGATCGTCGACCGAGGACAGCACGGTGGCGGTCAACGGTGCGACGGTCGCGACCAGCCCCAGGCCGAGGACGGTGACCGCCGGCAGCACCGCGTTGACGTAGCTCACACCCGGCTCGATCCGCAGCATCAACAGGAAGCCCACGGACATCAGCGACGGCCCGACCGTCATCGGGATCCGCGGGCCGATCCGGTCCGCGAGTCCGCCGGCGTACCCGGACAGCGCGAGCATCAGCACAGTCATCGGCAGTAAGGAGGCGCCGGCCCAGAGGGCGGAGTACCCGAGCACGGTCTGGAGGTACACGACCAGGAGGAAGGTGGCGGTACCGAGGCCGCCGTACACGACGACCGTGACCAGGTTCGCGCCGGTGAAGCGGATGTTGGCGAAGATGCCGGGCGGCAGCATCGGGTGCGAACTACGGCGCTCGACCTCGACGAACACCGCGAGGGCGACCACCCCGACCGCCAGCGAGACCAGCACCAGGGCATCGCCGAAGCTGTGGTCGCCGGCCCTGATCAGGCCCAAGGTGAGGCCGGCGAGTCCGGTGGTCGCGAGGACGGCGCCGGCGATGTCGAGCTTGCCGGTCGCGGTCTCGTCGCGGGTCTCCGGCACATGCCGCAGCGTGATGAGGACGGTCACCAGCGCGATCGGGATGTTGAGCAGGAAGATCAGCCGCCAGGAACCGCTGTCGACCAGGCTGCCGCCGACGAACGGCCCGACCGCCGCGGCGACCGAGGTGAGGCCGGACCAGGCGCCGACCGCCCGGCCACGATCCCCCGGCGCGAACGACGTCTGCAGGATGGCCAGGCTGCCCGGGGTGAGCAGCGCGCCGCCGACGCCCTGCAGGACCCGGCCCGCGATCATCACCTCGAGATTCGGTGCCACCGTGCAGATCACCGACGCGATCGCGAACCAGATCACCCCGACGACGAACACCCGCCGCCGGCCGAGCCGGTCGCCGAGTGAACCGCTGAGCAGGATCAGGGCCGAGAGCGGCAACATGTACGCGTTGATGATCCACTGCAGGCCGGCCACATCGGCGTCGAGGTCGTCGCCCATCGCCGGGAGCGCGACGTTCACCACCGTGCCGTCGAGGAAGGCCATCCCCGATCCGAGGGCCGTGGCCGCGAGTACCCACCTGGCCCGGCTGGTCCCGAACGTGATCCGCTCGTCCGTCATGGACTCACAGTAGGCGGTTACTGCAGCTGCGGAAGGTCCAGTTGAAGAACGACGAGGGCCTTGTCGGCGGGGATGCCCTGCAGGACCGTGAGTTTCGGCGGATCGCCGACCGCGCACCGGGTCTCGGTCAGCAGTGGGCAGACCGCGTTGAGCAGGTCGCCGCCGGTGACGGTCAGGTTGGTCGGCAGCCCGCCGTCGGAGATCGCGGTGAGCGGCCGGATGGCCGACGAGGCCCGCTCCGGCTTCGACTCGGTACGCCGGACCGTCGAGCCGGACAGGCGGTAGGTCAGGCGGATGTTCGTGGCGGCGGTGGTCAGCGGCACGTCCGTCGTCGTGGTGACGCTGGAGCTGGCCAACGGGATGGGGATCCCGTTCGCCTGCATCCGGAGGTTGGTCGCGATCGGCGACGTCTTGGTCATCATCCCGGGCAGCTCCGCACCGGACGCTGGGAGCTGGACCTGCAGGATGTTCGTCGCCCTCGGCAACATCACGTCCTCGGTGACGTCGAACGATCCGTCCGGGCGCGCGACCACGTTCATCCGGATCCCTGGCCTGGTCGCCCCCGGGCCGGGGCTGGTGGACGGGGTCTGACCCGGTTGGGTGGCCTGGGTGGTGGGGCTCCCGGCCGGCCCAGGACTGGGAGCGACCGGACCGGCGACATCGGGTGAGCAGGCCGCGGTCGCGCTGAGCCCCAGAGTCAGCGCGGCCGTAGCCAGCCACCGCACCCCCGAAGCCCGCCGCCGTCTGAGGTCCTCCACCCCCGATAGCTCGATCGGGAGGAACTCCTGGCTCACCGCCGGTGCTCTGTTCGGAGAACCGCGTTCCGACATGAGTCATCGCCCCCCAACGGATCCGGCCGCTCCTCTGGCGGTCGGATCGGACTTGCGCATACGATACGCCGCAATTAGTGGGGTGCGGCAATTACTGCCGATTTTTTCATGGGGACTCCGAGGGGGCACAAAATGGTGAGACGCAGCGTGTCCGGATCATTCCAAGCAGTATTGGGGGGGATTTCGAGAATTCCTGGTCCGGTAATTCGAAGAGTGGTTCCGTTGACGCTGGCAGTGACAGTTGCGGCGGCACCGGTGATGCTGGCGGTGCCGGCCGACGGCGCCGCGGGCGGGAACCTGTACGTCGTCCAGGGCCTGCCCGGGCGGTCGCTCGACATCAGCATCGACGGCCGCACGGTGGCCACCGGGGTGGCGACGACGAAGATCGTCGGGCCTTTCGGGGTTGCTGCGGGCAAGCGAATGCTCACTGCCCGACAGGGCGGAAAAGTAGTGATTCAGCGCGAGGTCTCGGTCGGGTCCGGGGCCAGTGTCGACGCCGTCGTCCACCTGCCGGTCTCGCCCACGGGTGCGCCGGTGCTGACGTCGTACGTGAACAAGCTGAGCGCCATCCCGAAGGACAAGGCCGCCCTGCGGGTCGCGCACGACGCGGCGGTCGGACCGGCCGACATCCGGGTGAACGGAAAGGTCGCGTTCGCGAATGTGGCGAACGGAGAATCGCTCGAGGCGGTGGTGCCGGCGGCTACCTACAAGGTGGACATCGTGCCGGCCGGCGCGACTTCACCTGTTGTTCTCGGTCCGTTGGATCTGCCGGCCCAGGCCGGATATCTGACCCGGGTGTTCGCAGTCGGTAATCCGAATGCGAAGACGATGAATGTCGCACTCGGCACGATCAAGCTGCCGGCCACGGGTTCGGGGACACCCGGGCTGGTGGACACCGGGACCGGCGGTGAGGCGGCGGAGCTGAACCAGGCGCACAGCTCCACCACCAACGGCCTCTGGGTCGTGGTCGTCCTGGCCGGTCTGATGGCCGCAGTGGTGACGGTCCGGAAGGTGGTCCGTCGCTGAGGAAGCTCCTGCTCGTACTGATGCTGTGCTGCGCGGGCCTGGAGGGGTGCGCTGCGCAGACAGCTGGTTCCGTGCCAGACCCCGGGACGGACGGCGGCACCCCAACGTCGTCGTCCGTTCCGGCTACTCCTGGTGACGTCCCCGGGTTCGCTCCGCAGATCGATCCCGGGGGCACGCCGTCTCCGGTGGAGACCGATCCGACGTCCGCACCGCCGGCCAGAATCGGTACGCCGGCGCCGAGTCAGCGGATCTGGTTCGTGCCATCCCAGGTGGTGCTACCGGGTGGGGCGAAGGCTCCGGTGGTGCCCGCCAGCACGGTCAACTCCGAGCTGAAGGTCCCTGAGCAAGGTGACCGCGTCGGTTGGTGGGACGGTGGGGCTCAGGCCGGTGACCCGTTCGGGTCCGTGGTGCTGGCCGGCCATGTCGACACCAAGACCGATGGGATCGGCTACTTTGCTCGTCTGCTCCGCATCAAGCCGGGTGAGCTCGTCGTACTACATGGCTCCGGCCACACCGCGACGTACCGGGTGAGCTCGGTCGTCTCGGTGCCGAAGAACGCTCTCGCTACCCGTAGTGGCGCCTTCGATCAGAAAGTCGACCATCGCCTGGTCCTCATCACTTGCACCGGCGCGTACGACGCATCGCGCGGCGGCTACGAGGACAATCTGGTCGTGACAGCGACCGCGGTCGGCCCGGCGCGTTGAGCCGTCCGCCGGGCACTAGGCTCGGCGGTTATGGCGAGGTATTTCGACGTGCATCCGGAGAATCCGCAGCGGCGGGCGGTCGGCCAGGTGGTGGAGCTGGTCCGCGAGGGCGGGCTGATCGCGTACCCGACCGACTCCTGCTTCGCGCTCGGCTGTCAGCTCGGAAACCGGGAGGGGATCGACCGGATCCGCGCCATCCGGCACCTGGACGATCGGCACCACTTCACGCTGGTGTGCCAGGACTTCGCGCAGCTCGGGCAGTTCGTGCACATCAGCAACGCGGTGTTCCGGTCGATCAAGGCGGCCACGCCGGGCAGCTACACCTTCATCCTGCCGGCCACGAAGGAAGTCCCGCGCCGCCTGCTCCACCCGAAGAAGAAGACGGTCGGCGTTCGCATCCCCGACCACATCGTCACGCAAGCGCTCCTCGAGGAGCTGGGTGAGCCAATGCTGTCCAGCACCCTCCTGATGCCCGACGAGGAAGAGCCCATGACCCAGGGCTGGGAGATCAAGGAGCTCCTCGACCACCAACTCGACGCGGTCGTCGACTCCGGCGACTGCGGCACCGAACCCACCACGGTCGTCGACTTCTCCGACGACGTCCCCGAGGTCGTTCGCGTCGGCGCCGGCGATCCCACGCCTTTCCAATGACCTCTTGCGATCAGCAAGATTGTGGCCGATCGTGGCTGGGTGAAGGTTAGTTAGTAACCGAGTGCACCTCACCCCGCCCCGGAGGAGCCCATGAAGCGCGTTGTGTCGGCCTTGCTGGCCGTCGTACTGATGGTGGGAGTGGCTACGCCGGCGCAGGCGTATGCGAATGCGTTCTTTCCGACGCAGAGTGCTGGGAATCGTGGCGCCGATGTGCTCGCGATTCAATACTTGCTGCAGCACAACGGGCAGTCGGTGGGTGCCGATGGAGTGTTCGGTACGACGACGACGGCCGCGGCCAAGGCGTTCCAGACCGCCAAGGGTCTCGGCGCCGATGGGATCGTGGGGCCGCAGACCTGGGGTGCGTTGGTGCCGACGATCCGGTCGGGTGACAACAACGCGGCAGTGAAGGCGTTGCAGGTCGAGTTGAACGCCAAGCGGCGGCTCAACCTGCCGGTCGACGGAGTGTTCAGTACGGCGGTCCGCGACGCGGTCGTGGCGTTCCAGTCGCACGCGGGGATCGGCGCGGACGGCATCGTCGGGCCGGTCACCTGGCGCAATCTCGCCTGGCACTACGACTACCCGGACTTCGCGGCCAACCTGTGCGACCAGGACCCCGACGGCAACGGTACGGCGGCCAACTGGGCAACGTCGGCCGCCGCCGCCCAACTGGAGCAGGCGGCCCGGTCGTTCGCGAGTACGTCGCAAGGAAAGGTCCCGTTCGGCGATGCCGGCTTCGAGCACGGTGGTGACATCCCCGGTCACGGCAGCCACGAGGTCGGGCTCGACATCGACATCTGGCCGATCCGGACCGACAGCGCGCAGTGCACCGCGGGCCGGATCACCTGGGAGTCGTCGACGTACGACCGAGCCGCGACTCGTCAACTGGTACAGGCGATCCGGGCCGCCGCGCCGGGTCACGTCCGGATCGTCTTCTTCAACGACCCGGTGCTGATCAACGAGGGCCTGACCTCCGAATGGCCCGCGCATGACAACCACCTTCACGTCCGGTTCTGCGAGAAGGTGCACCCCAATTCCCTCTACACCTGCTGACATAGTGGACCGGTGACCACACTGGACCTGTCGCCTGACGAACTGCTCACCACCACTCGCACGGTCCGCAAGCGGCTGGACCTGGAGAAGCCGGTCCCGCTCGAGCTGATCCGCGAGTGCATCGAGATCGCCCTGCAGGCGCCGTCCGGGAGCAACCGGCAGACGTGGCACTGGCTGGTGATCACGGACGCGGACAAGCGTGCGGCGATCGGGGAGTTCTACCGGCTCGCGGTGGAGAGGTACCTGGCCGGTGCCGGCGCGGCTGGGAAACTGTTCGCCGACGACCCCGTCCGCGGCCCGGTGCAGCGCCGGGTCGGCGACAGCGTGGCCTACCTGGGTGAGCGGATGGGTCAGGTCCCCGTGCTCGTGATCCCGTGCCTCGAAGCGCGGTCGCTGCCGGCGGGGAACCAGGCCGGGTTGTGGGGCTCGATCCTGCCGTCCGCCTGGAGCTACATGCTGGCCGCGCGCGCCCGCGGACTGGGGACGGCGTGGACGACCCTGCACCTGAACTACGAGCAGGAGGTCGGCGAGGTGCTCGGGCTGCCCGAGGAGGTGCGGCAGACGGTGCTGATCCCGACCGCGTACACGATCGGGACAGACTTCAAGTCCGCTCCTCGTCAGCCGCTGGACGAGGTCCTGCACCTCGACTCCTGGTAGCGGGGCTCAGGAGACGGCCATCTCCTCGATGGTCAGACCGCTGAGCACCGACCGTGGCTCGGTGACGGTCAGGTCGAGGTCCGGATCGGCGGCGGCGTCGCGGACCTTCACGAGCAACCAGTCCTCACCTGTTCTGGTGAAGGCCCACGCACCGTTCAGCTTCACACCGTGCAATTGCACCTTGAAATGCCCGCGCTCGATCGCCACCGCCGGGTCCACCGGCTGGTGGCGATCGTCACGGGTGAGATTGGTGTAGATGCCGGCATCCCACACGATCACGGCGCCGCTGCCGTACTGACTGTCCGCGATCACGCCTTCGTAGGAGGCGTACTCGAGGTCGTGATCCGTGGTGAAGACCGCGAGCCGCTTCACGGTCGGGTCCAGGGACGGTCCACGCGGGACCGCCCAGGACTTCAGGACGCCGTCGACCTCCAGCCGAACGTCGTAGTGCAGCCGCCGGGCATCATGCAGCTGCACCACGAAGATCGGCTTGGACGTCAAGCGGCTGCTGCCGTGGGTGGTTCGATGCGATCGCGCAGCCGGTCGAGGATGCCGCGGAGCAGCCGGGAGACCTGCATCTGGCTGACTCCGATCTCGGCGCCGATATCGGCCTGGGTGTGTCCTTCGATGAAGCGTAGTTCCAGGATCCTACGCTCGCGCGGCGCCAGTTCACTGAGCACCGGCTCCAGTACCGCGACGGCCTCGGTCCGCTCGAACGCGGTGTCGTCGATGTCCGCGATGGTGTCGGCCAGGTTGGCGGTCGAGTCCTCGTCGACCGGGCGGTCCAGCGATAGCACGGAGAAGCAGCCGTCCGCGGCCAGCGCGGCCTCCACTTCGTTGACCTCGGCACCTATTTCGGCGGCGAGCTCCTCCAGGGTGGGATCGCGTTGCAGGTCCTGGACCAGCTGGGGGCGTACCGCGGCGATCGATCCCTGCAGTTCCTGCAGGCGACGGGGGATCCGGACCGTCCACGAGCAGTCGCGGAAGTACCGTTTCACCTCACCCCTGATCGTCGGTACGGCGTACGCCAGGAACGGTGTGTCCGTGGTCGGGTCGTAACTGCGGGCGGCCTTGACCAGACCCAGGTACGCGACCTGGTCCAGATCGTCGGCCTCGACGCCGCGGCCGCGGAACCGGGTGGCGATGCTGTGAGCGATGCTCAGATTGAGTTCGATCGCCTCGTCCAGGAGGGACTGCCGGAGATCTTCGTCCGTCGTGGCGGCCCGCCGGCTCAGAAGGGTTCGGGTCGTCGTGTCTCTGCGCTGCTTCGGATCGGCGCCGCGCTGTTCGTCGACGGTAGTACGGGTAAGTACGGTGACCATTTTTGCTGACCTCGCGACTTTGAGTCACGGCGCGGCACATGTCTGGACCGCGGTCAGAGCTTCTTGCAGACAAACCTACCCAACGGATCGCGGCTTAAGCATGTCGCCCCCTCGGGCGCAGTAGCTTGCTCCCATGGACTGGAAGCTGGAGCTTGTGTCGGTACCGGTCGCGGACGTGGACCGGGCGAAGGCGTTCTACACCGAGAAGGTCGGTTTCAACGCCGATCACGACCACCGGGTCACCGAGGAACTGAGATTCGTTCAGCTGACGCCGCCGGGGTCGGCGTGCTCGATCGCGATCGGTTCGGGGATGCCGCAGGGGGAGCCCGGGTCGGTCCGGGGGCTGCAGATCGTCGTACCCGATGTCGCCGCCGCCCGCGCCGAGCTGGCCGGCCGCGGGGTCGAGGTGTCGGACCTGCAGGAGTTCCCGTGGGGAATCTTCGCCTTCTTCAGCGACCCCGACGGGAACACCTGGGCCCTGCAACAGCTGCCCCCGCGCGACTAGCTGTCGAAGCGGGGAAGCTGGTCGTCCGGGTTCTCCTCCGGCTGGTCCGGGTTGGAGGCCGGTTGCGACAGCGGTGAATCGTCGTCGGGGCGGGTGCCGACGGTGGTTTCTTCTTCAACGGTGGGGTCGACCAGGTCCGGCATGTCCGGATCCGGGTTGTCCGGGTTCTGGGAGTCGCCGGGCCCGACCGGCACGGGTGGGATCGGATTGGTACTCAAGATCCACCTCCTAAGTGAGATTCTTTCCGGTACCCAGGCCGCGACAACGGCACGCGGTGCGAGGTTCTCGGTCAATTCGAGTTATCGCTAACGCTGTGTCATCCGGCGGTTGTAGGGTGGCCTTTGGTTGAGTAGCCAGCCCCCAGATGTTGGCTGCCGTGTCCCTGCGAGGGCGACGATGACCGATCTTCAGCACCACCCCAGCGCAGTACGCCGCCATCCCGTGACCGCCCCTGTCCGGAAGTCAGATGCCATGTCTGTAGCCACTTCTCCGGTCCGGCCCGTTGCCGTTCAAGTCCGCATCGGCGGCCGCTGGATCGCCGGTCAGGAAGTCGGTCGCCGTACCGGCGCGGCCGGCGCCGACGAGATCCTCGTCAGCCACCACGGCCACCTGGTCTGGGTCGACCACCAGTCCGTCCGCAGCGCCTGAGCCCTGGAAAGCCCTTACACACAAGGCCTTTCAGCAAAGAGCTTTCGCAACCAGGTTGCCGATCTCAACCGCCGAGTCCGACTGAGCCGGGTCGAACAACGTCCTGGTGAGGGCGAACGCGACGCCTGACCGCGTATCGGCCCAGGCGGCACTCCCACCCATGCCCGGCAGGCCGAACGTCGTCGGACTCTCCTCGCCCGTCGACCCGAGCCGCCCGATCGCGTAGCCCATCGCCCACGAGGCGTCGTTGCCCAGCAGTTCGTCTTTCCCGGTGAAGACAGGGCCGGTGACCTCCGCGACGCGCTCCGGCCGGATCAGTCGGACGCCGTCCACCTCACCGATCAAAGCGGCGTACAGCTTCGCGATGCCGCGCGCGCTCAGGACGCCGGCGGACGGGGTCTCGGCGGCGAGGTGCTCAGTGCTGTTGCACATTGCGGCCCGGGGCATGATCGCGGGCGGAGTGACCTTGGCGAACATTCCGGCCAGCATCGCGACCGTGTCCTCGACCCCCTCCGGCTCGACCAGGGTGGCAACCCGGTGCTGCTGTTCCTTTGGCACGCTGCAGTAGACCTCGTCCGCGATCCCGAGGGGCTCCGCGATGTCCCGCAGTACGTCGGAGATCGTCCGGCCGGTCGCGCGTCGGACGATCTCGCCGACCAGGTAGCCGAACGTCTCGGCGTGGTACGTCGTTTTCGTACCGGGCTCCCACCACGGCTCGGCCGCCGCGAGGTATGACGTGATCTTCGCCCAGTCGTGCAGATCCTCGACCGTGGTGTCGGGCGCCAGCGCCGGCAGTCCGATCGAGTGCGTCAGGACATGCCGCAGGGTCGCCTTGTCCTTGCCATGCGTGGCGAACTCGGGCCAACTGTCCGCGATCGGAGCGTCGTACTCGAGGATGCCGCGGTCGACCAGGGCGTTCGCCACCGTCGCCGTCGCGCCTTTGCCGGTCGATGCGCTGTAGAAGAGTGTGTCCGAGGTGACCCCGGTGCCGGCGACGGCGTCGACGACCAGTTCGCCGTGCTGGTAGACGGCCACTTGCAGGCCGAGCTCGGTGGCGGCCAGCTCGTCGAGTCGCTGCTGCACCTGATCCTGGAGGTTCGTCACGTTGGTCATCCTGTCTCTGTGAGTGGACCTTCACGAACAGGTCGGAGCTCAGCCTGAGGCTTTGACACGGCTTCGTTCCGTAGTCTCGTGCCGTGGAACTGCGGCAGTTGGAGTACTTCGTGGCGGTGGCGCATGAGCGTAGCTTCACGCTGGCGGCTCGGCGGCTGCATGTGGTGCAGAGTGCGGTGAGTGCCGCGATCGCCGCGCTCGAACGGGATCTCAAGGTCACGCTGTTCGAGCGCAGTGCGCAGCGGGTGGTGTTGACGGAGGCCGGTACGGCGTTGCTGCCGGAGGCGCTGGCCGTGATGGACGCCGTCCAGGGTGCTCGTGACGTCGTCGACGAACTCGGTGCGGGGATGCGCGGTTCCGTCCGGGTCGGACTGCTGCCCGGCCTCGGGCTGGTCGACCTGCCGGCGGCGGCCGGTGAGTTCCGGCGGCGGTACCCGAACGTCGAGCTGCAGCTGCGGGTCGAACCCGAAGGCTCGGCCGGTGTCATCGTCGGTCTGCGCAACGGCGACATCGACATCGGCTTCCTCGGCATCGCGGCCGGCAGTGCGCCGCGCGAGCTGACCACCTGGGAGTTGCTCCGAGTCCCGCAGGTGCTGGCCGTCCCGGTCGGGCATCGATTGGCCCGGCGGCGGTCGGTGACGCTCGCCGACCTGGCCGACGAAGCGTTCGTGGACTTCCCGCCCGGCTTCGGCACCCGGACCCTGATCGACCAGAAGTTCGAGGCGGCCGGTCTCGAACGGCAGGTCGTGGTCGAGGCGCTCGGGATCGAGAACGGCGTCCAGTTCGTCACCCACGGCGTCGGTCTCGGCGTCCTGCCCGCGTACGCCGTCCAGGGCATCGACGCGATCCGGGTGGTCCGGATCGCCGACGAGTCCTTCCAGTGGTCGCTCTACATGGCCACGCTGAAGAAGCGGAAACCGACCGCCGCGCTCCGGGCGCTGCTCGGCCTGGTCAGCACCCATCTCCGGCAGCCTCCCGGGACCGAACTCGGACAGGACTTGGATCAACAGAATTGATTTACCTATCGACTTGAGTCGTTGGACTTGATCCATCGCCCGCAGCAAGATTTTGGTGTCAGCACGAAGCACCAAGATCTGAAGGAGCAGGGCGATGACCGAGAACAACACCACCGGCCGGGTCGCGATCGTCACCGGCGGTTCGAGCGGAATCGGCCGCGAGGCCGCGACCCGGCTGGGCCAGGACGGCTACGCGGTGGTGATCGGGTACGCCGGGAACCAGGCCGCAGCCGAGGAAGCCGTCAAGGAGGTCGAGCAGGCCGGCGGCCGGGCGATCGCGGTCCAGGCCGACGTCGCCGACGAGACCGCGGTGGCGGCCCTGTTCGACCGGGCCGAGCAGGAGTTCGGCGGCATCGATGTGGTCGTGAACGCGGCCGGCATCATGCCGCTGGCGCCGCTGGCCGACCTCGACCTCGAGGTGTTCGACCGCGTCGTCCGGACCAACCTGCGCGGCACCTTCGTGGTCGACCAGCAGGCAGTACGCCGGGTGCGCAGCGGCGGCGCGATCGTGAACGTCTCCAGCTCCCTCACCAAGCTGGCCCGGCCGAACTACTCCGCCTACTCCGCCACCAAGGGCGGCGTCGAGGCGATCACGCTGATCCTGGCCCGCGAGCTGCGCGGCCGCGACGTCACTGTCAACACCGTCGCCCCCGGCCCGACCGCGACCGCCCTGTTCTTCGAGGGCAAGTCGCAGGAGCTGATCGACCGGATCACCGCCGAGCCGCCGCTGGAGCGCCTCGGGCAGCCGTCCGACATCGCCGAGATCATCGCCTTCCTGGCCGGTCCGGCCCGCTGGATCAACGGCCAGGTCATCTACGCCAACGGCGGCTCGGCCGCCTGACAACCCCTTGAGCTGAAAGGAAAACCATCATGAGCAAGACAGTGTTGATCAGCGGCTCGTCCAGCGGTTTCGGCGCCCTCACCGCCCGAGCCCTCGCCGACGCCGGTCACATCGTGTACGCCGGGATGCGCGACCTCTCCGGCCGGAACGCGACCGCCGCGGCCGACGCCAAGCAGTACGCGAGCGAGCACAAGGTGGACCTCCGCCCGGTCGAGCTCGACATCAGCTCGGACGCCTCCGCCCAGCAGGCCGTCGACACCGTGATCAGTGAGCAGGGGCACCTCGACGTACTGATTCACAACGCCGGGCACATGGTTACCGGACCGGCCGAGGCGTTCACGCCCGAGCAGCTCGCCGAGCTGTACGACACCAACGTGCTCGGCACGCAGCGGCTGAACCGGGCCGCGTTGCCGAAGCTTCGCGCGCAGCAGGACGGACTGCTGCTGTGGGTCGGCAGCTCGAGCACGCGCGGTGGCACCCCGCCGTACCTGGCTCCGTACTTCGCGGCGAAGGCGGCGATGGACGCGCTCGCGCAGAGCTACGCGCTGGAGGTGGCGCGGTTCGGGATCGAGAGCACGATCGTCGTACCGGGTGCGTTCACCCACGGGACCAACCACTTCGCGCACAGCGGCTCGCCGGCCGACGCGGACGTGGTCGCGGCGTACGAGACGAAGTACGCCGGACTGATGGAACAGGTCAGCCAGAAGCTTGCCGAGCTCGAGCCGGAGTGGGCCGACGTGGCCGAGGTGGCCAAGGCGATCGTGACCGTGGTCGACACCGCGAAGGGCCGGCGGCCGTTCCGGGTGCACATCGATCCGTCCGACGACGGCGCGGCCGTGGTGAACGCGGTCGCCGACCGGGTCCGCACCGAACTCCTCCGCCGGATCGGCCTCGAGGACCTGCTCCACCCGGCGGCATGAGCAGTACTGATGCCACGCCTCCGGCGCGGCGGGTCATGGGGCTTTGACTCCCGGCCTTCCCTCGTCACTCCAGTCGCTCCGCTCCCTCCGCTCCTCCGTCCAGGCCGGGAGGCCCCATGACCGGCTTGATCGACGTCCACTCGCACTTCCTGCTGCCGGAGTACGTCGCCGCAGCGGAACGGGCCGGGCATCTCCGTCCAGACGGGATGCCCGGCTGGCCCGGGTGGACCGTCCAGAAGCACCTGGACCTGATGGATCGGAACGAGATCGCCACTGCCTTGTTGTCGGTCTCGTCGCCCGGTGTGCATTTCGGCGACGACTTCCGGGCGCAGGTACTTGCGCGGCGAGTCAACGAGAGTGCGGCCGAGCTGGGCCGGGACCACCCCGGCCGGTTCGGGTTCTTCGCCAGTCTGCCGTTGCCGGATGTCCAGGGCGCGTTGGTGGAGTTGGAGTACGCGTACGACGTGTTGCACGCGGATGGCGTCGTACTGATGAGCAATGCGGGTGGACTGTATCCGGGTGAGCCGTCGTGGGAGCCACTGTGGCGGGCACTGAACGACAGGTCGGCCGTGGTGCTGTTGCATCCGACGTCGCCACCGCAGTGGCGTCAGGTGGCGCTGGACCGGCCGCGGCCGATGATCGAGTTCCTGTTCGACAGCGCTCGGGCGGTCACCGATCTGGCGTTGACCGGGATCTTCACGCGGTACCCGGACATCCAGTTCGTCGTCGCGCATGGCGGCGTACTGCCCCTGCTCGGCGATCGGCTCGACCACTTCCGTCGTACCTTCGCCCCGGACAGCCTGCCCAGCGTCACGCCGCAGCTGGACAACCTCTGGTACGACGTCGCCGGTACGCCGGACGCCGTCATGGGGGATCGGGTGCTGTACGGGAGTGACTACTGCTTCACGCCGGCTGACGCGGTCGGGCGGCAGTTCGCCGCGCTGGATGCCCGTTCCGGCGACTGGCGGGAGCGTGTTCGGGCGAACGCCGAGCGTCTCGCCGGGGCCAAATCGCGTCGTAAAGTTGCGATGTGAGCGATGACGGCGCGAATGTCGCCGATATCTTCGCAAAGCTCGCCCTCGAGCTGCACGAGGAGGTCGGTGTCGGTGAGACGGTCGATGCGGTGGTGCAGTTCGCCCTGCACGCGGTGAGCTGTACGCACGCCGGTGTGCAGCTGACTCAGCGCGGCGGGCAATGGGAGACCATCACCGCGACGGATCCGTTGGTCGAGGAGTCCGACCGGCTGCAGGCGGAGCTGGGTGAGGGGCCCTCCACCGACGTGGTCGCCGAGCGCGACACCATCCTCATCCCTGACACCGCGACCGACCCACGCTGGCCACTCTGGGCGCCGAAGGTCGCCGCCCTCGGGTTGCGCAGTGTGCTCAGCGTCCGGCTGGCAACCAGCGGGAGCACGATCGGTGTCCTGCAACTCTTCAACACCGAGCCCTACGCCTTCGAGCCGGACGACGACGCGGTCGCCCACATCCTCGCCCGGCACGCCTCCGTCGCGTTGGCCAACGCCCGCCAGGAAGCCTCGCTCTGGCAGGCGATCGACGCCCGCAAGCTGGTCGGCCAGGCCCAGGGCATCCTGATGGAACGCTTCGACATCGACAGCGACCAGGCCTTCGCCATCCTCCGCCGCTACTCCCAGGACCACAACATCAAGCTCCGCGACGTGGCCCAACGCCTGATCGACACCCGCAAGCTCCCTGACTAGCGGCGCGTCCCGGATGACGTGAGAGACCCCGGCGGGCCCTGACAGCTCCGCCGGGGTGGCTGTTGCTCTCTCAACAGCCACCGGATCGTACGCGGTGAGCCCTGTCCTGAGGAGGGCTCGTCTCAGAAAAAGACTGCGGGTGGTGATCGGATGCTGACAGTGCGGGACTATTGTTGGCTCTTGCAACCACATAGGGCTGGGTGAGGACGCGCCGGCCGTTTCCGCCCCGGGGCCGAGGCGAGTGCCGAGGAGCGGGAGATCCGCCACCGCATCGCTGAACTGGAGGCCGTCGAGCAACGCCTTCTCGGAACCATCCGCGACGGCCTGTCCGCCACCCCGGTGCCCCACCGGGCTGCCAACGGCTACCCCGAGCCCGAACGCCAACCCTTCGGCTGACGGTGTCGGCAGTGGATGGCATGCTCTCGACTCAAGGGACACCGATCGAGCGAGGAGTGCCGTGGGGCCGTGGGACGTGGATCAGGTGCTGGCGTTGGCGCCGGATCCTGCGTCTGCCAAGTCAGCCCAGGCCCAGGCCCGTACGACGAAGTGGCCGGAGACCGGTAGCTCGGAGCGGGCGGTGTGGGGGCTGTGTCAGGGGAGCGGCAAACAGCCGTATCAGACCACGGTCGATCTGAGCGGTCCGGCGTACAAGTGCTCCTGTCCGAGCCGGAAGTTCCCGTGCAAGCACGCGCTCGGGCTGTTGTTGCTCTGGGCGACGGGCGAGGTCCGGCCCGGCGATGAGCCGGAGTGGGCGAAGTCCTGGGTGGATCAGCGTGCGGCCCGCGCCGAACGTCCGGAACGCAAGCCGGGTGAAGTCGCCGACCCGTTGGCGGCTCAGCAGCGCGCGTCGAGGCGAGCCGATCGAGTGTCCGCCGGTCTGGCCGAGCTGGCGAGTTGGCTCGACGACCAGGTCCGGCAGGGGCTCGGCGGGTTCGACCAGCGGGCGTACAGCGAGCTGAGTCGGCTGGCTGCGCGCATGGTGGATGCCCAGGCGCCAGGCGTTGCCGGAGCGGTACGGCGTGCAGCCGGTGTCGTCGGACGTGGACACGGCTGGCCCGGCGAACTGCTGGAGGAACTTTCACTCATCCACTTGATCGTCTCCGCCCATTCCCGGCTGGCCGAGCTGCCACCGTCACTCGCCGACACTGTGCAGTCGAGGATCGGCTGGACCGTCGAGACCGCGCGGGTGCTGGCCGAGGGAGAGAAGGTGGAGGACGACTGGCTGGTGCTCGGTCGGGTGATCGAACCCGACGACCGGCTGACCGTCCGGCGCGTGTGGTTGCGCGGGGCAACAACCGGCCGGCTCGGCCTGATCCTCAACTTCGCCGCCGCCGGACGTCCGCTCGATCCACTGCCGGCCCGGCCGGGCGAGTACGTCCCTGCCGCGCTCTCCTTCTACCCCGGCGCTCTCCCGATGCGCGCCTTCCTCACCCAGACCGCCCCACGCCTGCCCGCACCCCGGCCCACCGGATTCACGGCGCGACAGGCCTTGGCGTCGTACGTCGAATCCGTCGCCGCGGACCCGTGGAACGAACGCTGGCCGCTGGTCCTGCAGGACGTCCGCCCAGCCGCGTACGGCGAGGGCTGGGCGCTGGTGGACGCATCAGGCGATGGACTCGAAATCCTGCCCGGCGTGGATCCGTTGAAGCTGCTCGCGGTGTCGGCCGGTGATCCGGTCACGGTCGCCGGTGAGTGGAACCGGGCCGGGTTCCGCCCGATGACGTGCTGGCACGGGGACAGGCCGGTGATCCTGTGAAGGGCTGGGACGGGCTGGTCAGTTCGGCGCTACTCGGGACCGAACGACGGCCGGTGCATTTCGAGGAGTTGCCTGAGCACATCCAGGAGCGGCTGGGTGAGGGCGGTCTGCTGGACGCGGCCGCGCTGGCGACCGTCTACAAACGGGCGGGCCGCACGCCGTTGCGCGAGCTCGAACCGTTGCCCGCGGCTCCTGGTGAGGATCGTCCGTTGCCCCGGCCGGTCGCCATCCGTCGGTTGGCCGCGATGCTCGGCGGATTCCAGACGCCGGCGCTTGGTGAGTGGTTGCGTGCCGCCGATGCCAAGGGTTGGGGAGTGCCGCCGGAGCACCTGCCGGCGTTGGCCGACTATGCGCGCAATCGCGCGGAGTACCGGCCGCTTGTCGTCACCGCGGCCGGCCGGCGCGCGACCTGGCTGGCCGATCTCAATCCTGAGTGGAAGTTCCTGCACGCAGCGGTTGCTCTCAGCAATGACCCCGAACTGTGGACACATGGCAACTCGCTCCAGCGACGCACCTGGCTGCAGACGACGCGACAGCAGGATCCCGCCGCCGCACTCGAGGCACTGCGGGAGGTCTGGCCGACCGAGTCGGCAGCGACCCGGACCGAGTTCCTCGGCTTGCTGGCCGATGGATTGTCCTTGGACGACGAGGAGTTCCTCGAGGCGGCGCTCGACGACCGTGCCAAGGACGTCCGCCGGGGTGCCGCCCAGTTGCTCGCCCGGATCCCGGGATCGCGGTACGGCGACCGGATGGCTGAACGGATGTGGTCGCATCTGGTCGTCAGCCAAGGCGTGCTGGCGGTCGACCTGCCGAAGCGTCTCAGTGCGTCGATGGAACGGGACGGCATCGACTCCCAGAACCCGGAGGGGATCGGCAAACGCGCCTGGTGGTTCATCCAGATCATCGCGAACACCCCGATCGGCGAGCTGGACCCGGCCTGGCTGGCCATGCCGGTGGAGGGTTGCGCGCCGGAGATCCTGCAGTCCGCCTGGGCGGAGGCCGCCGTACGAGAGAAGTCGGAGCCCTGGGCACGAGAGTTGCTGAAGGCACATGCTTCGACCGGCAGCCGGAGTGCGGCCGAATTGCTGCGGGTGCTGCCTGCTGACGAATGGGTCCGGGCAGTGACCGCGTTGAAGGACACCATTGACCTGACCGAGTTGGTCGGCGGCCTGCCCGTGCCGTGGCCGGCCTCGCTCGGTTCGATGATCCTGGACCAGTTGGCCGTGGCCGGGACCGCGCGAGGCTGGGCCCGGTTGGCCAGTATCGCGGCGCGCGCGGTGCCGGCCGACGTACTGAACCATCCGATCACCCGCGAGCCGACCGGCGAGGAAGACACCTGGCGCCGCCGGCTGGTGGAGACCCTGATCTTCCGCCGTGAAATGTACGAGGAGCTCTCATGACCACTGAGGTACTGCGGCCGCACGCCGAGACCGAGTACGCCGGCGAACTCGAGGCGCTGGCCGCGACGGACGACCGCCCGCGACCGCCTGCGTGGCAGCTCTCGCCGGCCGCGGTCGTCACCTACCTCCTGGGCGGGCGGGCCGGTGACATGGAGATCTCACCCAAGTACGTCGGTCCGCGCCGGCTGGTCGAGGTCGCGGTCGCCACGCTCGCGACGGACCGGGCGCTGCTGCTCCTCGGCGTGCCCGGTACGGCGAAGACGTGGGTCAGTGAGCATCTCGCGGCCGCGATCAGTGGTGACTCGACCCTGCTCGTGCAAGGTACGGCGGGCACGGCCGAGGAGTCGATCCGCTACGGCTGGAACTACGCGCAGTTGATTGCCCAAGGCCCCAGTGAGGCGGCGCTGGTGCCGAGTCCGGTGCAGCGGGCGATGACGGAGGCGAAGATCGCCCGGATCGAGGAGCTGACCCGGATGCCGTCCGACGTGCAGGACGCGCTCATCACGATCCTGTCCGAGAAGACGCTGCCGATCTCCGAGCTGGGCACGGAAGTCCAGGCCCGCAAGGGTTTCAACGTCATCGCCACGGCCAACGATCGCGACAAGGGCGTCAACGAACTGTCCAGCGCCCTGAGGCGACGGTTCAACACCGTCGTCCTGCCGCTGCCCGACTCGGCCGACGACGAGGTGGAGATCGTCTCCCGCCGGGTGGCGCAACTCGGCTCCGCGCTCGAGTTGCCGCAACCGGACGACGCGCTGGACGAGATCCGCCGGGTGGTGACGATCTTCCGCGAACTGCGCTCCGGCCGGACCGAGGACGGCCGTACCGCGGTGAAGTCGCCGTCCGCCACCCTCTCCACCGCCGAGGCGATCAGCGTCGTCACCGGCGGCATCGCACTCGCCGCCCACTTCGGCGACGGCGTCCTGCGCCCCACCGATGTGGCCGGCGGCATCCTCGGCGCCGTCGTCAAAGACCCGTCCGCCGACCGCGTGGTGTGGTCGGAATACCTGGAAACCGTCGTCCGCGAACGAGACGACTGGGCCCCCTTCTACCGAGCCTGCCGAGAAATCAGCGGATGACCGTTCACCTGCTGGGGATTCGGCACCACGGGCCGGGGTCGGCTCGGGCGGTGGCGGCTGCGCTTGCCGAGGTTCAGCCGGATGTGGTGCTGATCGAGGGGCCGCCGGAGGCCGACAAGGTGGTTGAGCTGGCCGGGTCGGAGGAGATGGCGCCGCCGGTCGCGTTGCTCGCCTATGCGGTGGACGACTCGACCCGGGCCGCGTTCTGGCCGTTCGCGGTGTTCAGCCCCGAGTGGCAGGCGATCGAGTACGCCTTGTCGGCCGGCGTACCGGTGCGGTTCTGCGATCTTCCGGCCGCGCATCAGTTCGCCTCCTCCGGTGGCGACGGCCGGCGCGGGTTGTCGATCGATCCGCTGGCCACGTTGGCGAACGCGGGTGGGTACGACGATCCCGAGCGCTGGTGGGACGACGTGATCGAGTCCCGGCGCGAGGGGGCCGAGCCGTTCACGGTGATCGCTGACGCGATGCGGGAGCTCCGGCACGGCGAGGAGGCGGCTGGCCGCGAGGCGCAGCGCGAGGCGTACATGAGGACGGTCCTGCGGAAGGCCCTCCGCGAGGGGTTCGAGCGGATCGCGGTGATCTGCGGTGCGTGGCATGTCCCGGCGCTGGAGGCACCGTTGCCCCCGGCAACACACGACCAACGGATCCTGAAGGGCCTGCCGAAGCGCAAGGTCGCCTGCACGTGGGTCCCGTGGACGCACGGCCGGCTGGCGGCGACGAGCGGGTACGGCGCCGGGATCACCTCACCTGGTTGGTATCACCACCTGTTCACCGCGCCGGACCAGATCACCGCGCGATGGTTGTCGAAGGTGGCACGGGTCCTGCGGGAGGAAGATCTGCCCGTCTCCAGCGCGCACGTGATCGAAGCGGTCCGGCTCGCGGACACCCTGGCTGCGCTGCGGGAACGTCCGCTGGCCGGCCTGAGCGAGGTCACCGAG
Organism: Kribbella sp. NPDC049174; assembly: GCF_043197365.1. Lineage (NCBI taxonomy): Bacteria > Bacillati > Actinomycetota > Actinomycetes > Propionibacteriales > Kribbellaceae > Kribbella > Kribbella sp. NPDC049174. Next base: position 437,144 of record NZ_JBICSZ010000008.1, read on the forward strand.
GCGACCCGGGCGGTGCTCTGCAACGGGAACGACGTACTCCTTGATCTTGTCACCCGGGAAGCTGTGGTCGGTGAGCTCCTCGGGTCGGTGCCCGGTGAGACGCCACAGGCGCCGGTCGCGGCGGACCTGGCGGCGCAGGCGCGGCGGCTCCGGATGCGGCGGGACGCGACCGAGCGGGTGATCGAGCTCGACCTGCGCAAGCCGAACGACCTGGAGAAGTCGCGACTGCTGCACCGGTTGCGGATTCTCGGTGTGCACTGGGGTGTGCCGGCCGCCGACGAGCGACGGGCGCAGGGCACGTTCCGCGAGATGTGGCGGCTCGCCTGGGATCCGGGGCTCGAGGTCGAACTGGTCGCCGCCGGTGCCCACGGTACGACGGTGCTCGGCGCAGCGACGACCGTGATGCTGCGCGTCGCGGACGAGTCGTCGACCTTGGCCGATGTGACCGCGGCGTTGGAGAAATCGCTGCTGGCCGACCTCGCGGACGCGTTGCCCGAGTTGCTGCGTGGCGTCGACACCCGCGCGGCGGCGGATGCCGATGTCGGTCACCTGATGGCGGCGTTACCGGCCCTGGCGCGATCCTCGCGGTACGGCGATGTGCGGAGTACCGACACGGCCGGGCTGGCCTCGGTTGCCGGGCGGATGGTGTCCCGGGTGTGCGCCGGTCTCGGCCGGACTGTGCACGGACTCGACCCGGATGCGGCGGCCGCCGTACTGGAACTGATCGACGGGGTGCAGGACGCGACCGCCTTGCTGGACGAGGCGGTGCGGGCGGAGTGGCTGGCAACGCTGGAGGGGTTGAGCGACCGGACGTCGGTTCCACCGTTGATCCGTGGACGGTTGACCCGGTTGATGCTCGACACGTCGCGGCTGCCGGATCATGAGGTCGCGTTGCGGCTAGGGCGCGCGTTGTCGCCTGGTACGGCGACCGCCGATGCGGCTGGGTACGTCGAGGGCTTCCTGGCCGGCGGTGGGTTGTTGCTCGTGCACGACGAACGGCTGCTGGCGTTGGTGGATGCGTGGCTGGCGGCGATCCCGGACGACGCGTTCGTGGAGGTGCTGCCGCTGCTTCGCCGTACGTTCGGGACGTTCGCCTCGCCGGAGCGGCGGTCGATCGGCACGCGCGCCCGTGCGCTGGGTGATCCGTCGGCGGTGGTGGTTGCTGATGACGACGACCTCGACGCCGAGCTGGCCGCGTCCGTGCTGCCTGTCGTCGCGCAGCTGTTGGGGGTGTCATGAACGACGAACGGATGCGCCGCTGGCGGCTCGTCCTCGGCAGTGAAGCCGATGCGGAGACTGGTACGACGCTGTCCGCCGAGGATCGGTCGGTCGACGCGGCGTTGGCTGCGCTGTACGACGGGACACCTGGTGAGTCGGGGACGCAGCGGTCGGCCGGATTGGGGTCGTCGGCGCCGCGGGTGGCGCGGTGGCTTGGCGACATCCGGCAGTACTTCCCGAGCACGGTCGTGCAGGTGATGCAGCGGGACGCGGTCGAGCGGCTCGGCATCACCCGGATGCTGATGGAGCCGGAGCTGCTCGGCGCGGTCGAGCCCGACGTACATCTCGTGAGCACACTGCTTGCTTTGAATGAGGTGATGCCGGAGGAGACCAAGCAGACCGCGCGAGAGGTGGTCGGCCGGGTCGTCGCCGAACTGGAGGCCCGCCTGGCCGAGCGCACCCGGGCCGCGGTCACCGGCGCCCTCGACCGGGCTGGGCGGACCGGTCGTCCGCGGCACTCTGACATCGACTGGGACCGGACCATCCGGGCCAACCTCAAACACTTCTCGCCGGCCCTCGGCACCATCGTCCCGGACCGGCTGGTCGGGTACGCGCGGCGGAATCACAGCGTCCAGCGGGACATCGTGCTGGCCATCGACCAGTCCGGCTCGATGGCCGAGTCGGTCGTGTACGCGTCGCTGTTCGGTGCGGTGCTCGGGTCGATCCGGACGCTGCGGACCAGCCTGGTCGTGTTCGACACCGCTGTGGTCGACCTGACCGATCAGCTGGAGGATCCGGTCGACGTACTGTTCGGGACGCAACTCGGCGGCGGCACGGACATCAACCGCGCGCTCGCGTACTGCGAGGAGCTTGTCACCAAGCCCGCCGAGACCGTGATGGTGCTGATCTCCGATCTCTACGAGGGTGGCGTCCGCGAGGACATGCTGCGCCGGGCCCGCTCGCTGGTCGAATCCGGCGTCCAGCTCATCGCCCTGCTGGCGCTGGCCGACTCCGGCACCCCGTCGTACGACGCCGAGAACGCCGCCGCCCTCGTCGACCTCGGCGTACCCACCTTCGCCTGCACCCCCGACCTCTTCCCGGACCTGATGGCCGCCGCCATCCGCCACGAAGACATCACCGGCTGGGCCGCCACCAATGTGCTGGGAAGTAACTGACCGCCGGAGCTGTTGCTGGTCGACATGACAACGGTTGAGCTGACACGCTTCCGGGTGCGACCGGAGCAGGTCGAGGAACTACTGGCCGCACGCCCGGACATGCTGAAGGACTTCGCCGCCGACCGCGCCGGCTTCCTCGGCGCCCGCCTGGTCCGGCTGCCGAACGATGAATGGCTCGACATCGTCGAGTGGGCCGGCCCGGAGGACTTCGCCGTCTCCCGCGAGAAGGGCCCCAACCACCCCGGCATCGCCCGCTTCTTCGCAGCCATCGACTCCCTCGTCACCGCCGAGGAGGGCACCCTTGCAGACTGAGCGGCTGGTGGCAGACTGCTGATATGAGCGAGCCTGTTCGGGTGATTCGGGCCGGGGAGTTGGTCGCTGCCGATCCGACGCCGGGGATGTTCCGCACCCGGGCGTTCGAGTTGCCGATCCTGTGGGCCGGTCAGGTCGTGACGGCCCCGGGCGCCGTGTCCGGCTGGCACCATCACGACCGGAACGAGTCGAGCCTGTACATCGTCTCGGGTGTGCTCCGAATGGAGTTCGAGGGGTACGACGACTACCTGGACGCCGTGGCAGGCGACTTCGTCCACGTCCCGTCGTTCACCGTGCACCGCGAAAGCAACCCGACCGACGAACCCTCGATCGCCATCATCGCCCGCGCCGGCGGCGGAATCCCCACAGTCAATGTGGACGCGCCACCCGGCTTCTCGGAGGGTTAGTCGGCCAGCTCGAGGATGTCGATTGGGGTGTTGGGGTCGGCTTCAGCGAAGCGGAGGGCCCAGTGGACGGCCTCGGCCTTGGTCTCGACGCGGATGATCGAGACGCCGGCGATCAGTTCCTTGGTCTCAGCGAACGGGCCGTCGACGACGCGGGGCTCCTCACCGGGTGTCGGGAAGGTGATCCGGGCGCCGCGCGAGCTCGGCATCAGGCCCTCGGCGGCGAGCAGTACGCCGGCCTGCCGCATCTCCTCGAGGACGGCGTCCGCGCGGGCCAGCATGTCCGGGTCCGGCGGGTTGCCCGCCTCCAGGTTGTCGTTGGTCTTGTGAAGCAGCATGTACCGCATAGGCAGACCCTAGCGCCGGTCCAGTGCGTCCCAGAACGCTGACGGGATCTCATAGTCCATCCACGCCGCGACCTCGGTGATCTCCTGCGGGCTGCGCGCCCCGACCACCATGGTCGGTACGGCGGGGTGCGCGAGCGGGAACTGGACCGCGGCGGCCAGCAACGGCACGTCGTACCGGCGAGACAGCTCGCGCAGCCGATCAATTCGTCGTACGACCTCTGGTGCTGCTTGCGGCGCACTCTGCGCCAGTACGCCGCCCTGGAACACCCCGGCCGCGATCACAGCCACGCCGAGCTTCTCGCAGAGCGGCAGGAGCTCGTCAGCGCCCGACTGGTCGAGCAACGAGTAACGACCGGCGAGCAAGATGCAGTCCGGGCCGGCTGACCCCGTGTCCCGGAGGAAACGCGCAGCGACGTCCGCGTGGTTCACCCCCAGCGAGATCGCCCGGATGGTCCCGCGCCCGCGCAGCTCGGTCAGAGCACGCAGAGCCTCGGTCGACGCGGTCAGGTAGTCGAGATCGGGGTCGTGGATGTGCAGGATGTCGATCCGGTCGATGCCCATCCGCTCCAGGCTCTCCTCGAACGACCGCATCACCGCGCCGTACGAGTAGTCGAGCCGCGGCCCCAGACCGGCCGGCGGCTCGGCCCAGATCGGCTGGATGTCCGGACCGCCCGGCTCGATCAGCCGGCCGACCTTGCTGCAGAGCACGAACCGGTCCCGCGGCCGCCCGCGCAGCGCGAGCCCGGCCCGCTGCTCCGACAGGCCGTAGCCGTAGACCGGCGCGGTGTCGAACAGCCGGATGCCGAGATCCCAGGCGCGGTCGATGGTCGCGATGGCCTGCGACTCCGGCACGGCGGCGAACATGCCCCCGATCGAGGCGAGCCCGAGACCCAGCCTGCTCACCCGCAGCCCCGTCCGGCCCAGCTCCACACTCCGCATGCGGCCGACCCTAGAAGTCGCCGCCGACACTTCCGCGCGAGGTGCGGAAGCGGCACTATGCGGAGATGGGTGAGATCGCGGAGCGGTACCGTCGGCGGGCCGAGGCGTTCGAGCGGAAAGTCGCCGCGGTACGGCCGGAGCAGTGGGACAACCAGTCGCCGTGCGAGAAGTGGACGGCCAAGGACGTGGTCGACCACATCGTGATGATGCACGGGTACATGCTGATGCCGGTCGCCCGGAAGCTGGAGCCGGCCGACGACCCGCTGACCGCGTTCCAGGAGGCCCGTGCGGCGGTCGAGGACGTGCTCGACGACCCCGTGCTCGCCCTGACCGAGACCGACACCCCGGCCGGCCAACTGACGGCCGAGCAGAACATCGATCAGGTGGTCTCCGACGACCTGGTGCTGCACGGCTGGGACCTGGCCCGCGCGACCGGTCAGGACGAGACGATGGACCCGGTCGACGTGGAGCGCCTGTGGGCCAGTACGGCGGCCATCCCCGCGGACGTGATGGAGAAGTACCGCACGCCGGGCGCTTTCGGTGAAGGTGTCGAGGTCTTTGGCGCCGAGGTCAAGGTCCCGCCGGACGCTCCGCTCCAGGACCGCCTACTCGGCCTGATCGGCCGCCAGCCGTAGATTGCTCGGCGCGTAGTACGCCTCCGGCGTCGAGCACAGCGGTGCGCTCGTCAGCTGGGTCGGTTTGGTCATCAGCAGAGCGTGGCCGCTGGTGATGGGCCGCTCGAGGTACTCGTGTCCCGGGAGGTTGGCCACGGCGGTACGGCAGCCGAGCGCCATCCCCTCGAAGAGCGCGGTCGTGGACACGCCGACCTGGTACGTCGCCGCGGCCAGGAGCTCGAGAGTGCTGCCCTCGGTGGACAGCCGGACGCCGGAAGGGATCGTGTAGTCGGACGCCCGCTCACTCGGATGCAGCCGGAAGACAACGTCCAGCGTCGGGTCCTCCTTGGCGACCGACTCCGCGACGTGCAGCAGCTCGGCGCCGATGGTGCCCTGAGACAGGAAGACGGCCAGCCGCGGATCCTTCCTCTCGGCCTTTGGCAGGTACGACGCGCCGACCACAGCCGTGCTCATCCCAGCCGGAAGGTCGGCGACATCGGTCCAGTACGACCCGAAGCACCACAGTTCGTCCGGCTGGTCGGCCACCGCCGGACGACCCGGATAGCTGTAGCCGAGGTGGAACTGGCTGATCGCACCGTGCTGGAGCTCGATCACGCGAATGCCCAGGTCGCGGGCCGCGCCGACGATGTGCTGGTGGAAGTACCCGACCACGACGTAGACCGTCTCGATCCGGTGCTTCCGCAGCAGCCTGCGATAGAGCGCCCGCAACCTTTGGTGTTTGGGCACCTCCCGCGCCAGCAGCGCGCCGACCGGCACCGAGACGCCGGTCAGTTCCCTCAACGCGGTGCTGATGCCGCGGTCGTCCACCTGGCGTTTGTGCACCGCTCCAGCGGCTGAGGTGAAGAAGTCGAGGTTCCGGCTGCCTGGGAGCGGTGTTCCGTTGATACCCGAGTCCAGGATCAGCGCCTGGGTACCGAGCGCTTTCCGGAGCTCGTCGGTGTAGATCTCGACACCGCCCGGTTTCCGCGGGTGCGGGACGACCAGAGCGTCGTACGAGCCGAGGAACGGGTTGCGGGTGACCAGTCCGGTCACGTGCCGGGCCACGAGTCGCGCTTTGTCGTACGGCGTACGTCGTACCGGGTGGGCGGCGCCGTGGATGCCGGTGCGCCGGGTCAACTCATGGAAGATGCGCATCCGGATGACGGGCCACGGGCTAACGCCGTCGATCCGCCAGTCGAGCAGACTCAGCTCCCGCTCCACCTGCCAGATCGCCCGGCACAGGCCCGCCACCGTCGGCTCCGTGCCGTTCCCGGTACTCGTCATGGTTGATCCCTACTATCCCCGCGAGACTGCCGACGCCCGAGAAGAACCGCCGGACTGCCTTCAGCAGGTGCGTCTTCCGGCCGAGCAACAGCCCGGCGAGGGCGAACCCGATCGCCGAGACCACCCGGGCCGAAGCATAGGCCAGCACGAGCAGATAGCTCACCGCGCCGGGCCGGATCAGCAGCCGGCTGATGGTGTCGCCGCTGCCGGACCGGAACGCCCGCCGGACCAGCCAGCGCAGTGTGGTCCGCGCGGCCGGCACCTCCTCGGCGATGCACGCCTCCTCGCACCACACGATCCGGAACCCGGCCCGGTGCACCCGGAGGAAGAAGTGCAGGTCGCTGGAGCCGGTGTAGCGGAACGCGGGATGAAAGCCGGGCGTGACCGCGTGGTAGACCCGTCGGCTGACCAGGGTGTTGTTCGTGTACGCCTTGCGCAGTTCCTCGCCGGTGGTGTGCTTGCCGGTCGAGTCGTGGACGTCGCTGTAGTGGTTCCAGGGCGGCGCGCCGGGCGGCAGGTTGCCCTTGACCGGACCGGTGACAACGTCGGCGCCTGACGTCTCCCACGCGTGCAGCAGCGTCGCCAGCCAGTTGGGCGGCGCCACCTCGTCGTCGTCCACGAAAACGAGCGCGTCGTCGTTCCAGCACAGCTCGACCGACTTCTCCCGGGCGAACGGGATCCCCGGCTCCGGCTCGACCACGGATTCGATCGGGTACGGCGTACCTTTCCCGAACTCCTCGACCACCCGCGCCGCCGACCCGTCCGCGTCGTTGTCCACCACCACGATCCGAATCACGTAATCCCCGTCCGCGGGGAGTTCCTGGGCCTGCAGGCTGGTCAGCAGAGCGCGCAACAGAGCAGGTCGCCGGAAGGTGATTACCGCAATGGCGACGCTGGTGCTCATGGCGCCCGAGACTATCGGTCGTGTCCAACCCCGGGCCATCCGGTGTACCTGCAGGTACGTACAAATTCACACCCCGGAAACACCACAAGGGCAGGCCGCCGCCTCCGGCTGGTGAGGTTTCCGGTTGTGATCCCCGCGAAGCGGACACCGCTCCGCGGCGGCTGCTCTCCCGGCCGCCTCCGGCGGCAGCTGCGGATGATTCACGGGCCGCTGTGATCGGCGCGGTCGGATGTGAAACGCGGGCAATGCACACGGCCGACGGCCACGCCGGATCATTTCGCCGCCTCCGGCGCCGACTGGGGACGCGGAACAACGCGACGGGCGCTTGGGATGTGGACGTCGGCAAGGACACTGCCTCCGACGGCAACTGACATTCGGCTGTCTCCGGCGGCGCTGCTGAGTCGGGTGAAACGTGTTGGTGGATGAGTGATCGCACGGCAGGTCGGCACCTCTTCGCGCCGGGTTCGTGCTGGGGCCTTGACCCTGGTTCTTGGACACGCTGATTCCAGCCATCGGCTGGGGAAGCGAGATGATCAGGACCATGGCCCGCAAGAACTATTCCGAGGA